>JAUMXB010000031.1 GCA_030529365.1 Cardiobacteriaceae bacterium
TTAGCAATTTCCACGCCATGTTTGGTTTTTGCTTGCGGCCATCGCTTTGCTCTGCGGCTGCCAGCGGACACGCGCGCCATGGCGACGGCATTTTCGCGCGTGTCGTGGGGCTAAATGATCTGGATATGCTGCGCTTCCAGTTCCAGCGCCGGATCAAGGCGGGCGACAAGGGTTGCGTTGGCCGCGCCGCTGCCATCCGGGTCGTAGGCGAGTTCGCCGGTGTTGGCGTTATACATCACGCGGTGGTCGGCGCTGGTGGCTTGGCTGCCAACGGCAAAGGCATCGGGCGCGAGTGCGCCTTTTTCCAGGGCGGTGAAGACCTGGCTTTCCAGTTGCAGTACGTCGCCGTGGCTAATGTTAAAGCCGTGGATGGTTTGCACGCAGCCGCCCTCGCCCAGGCATTCGCTGTCGAGCACGAAGATGTCGCGTTCTGCCGTGCCGTGCTGGATGGCGTGGTCGAGGTTGAGTTCGGGTTCGAGCCGTACTGTGAGGAGTTTGGCAGCGCTGTTTTCTGCCGCAGCCGTGGCGGGCGCTGCTGTATCGGCGGACGTTACGGGGTATGCGGGGTCGTCCTGGACGTCGATGCGGAAGGTTTTGCTGATTTTCGCGCCGAGGTCGTCGGTGCTGGTGATGTTGAGGATGGTGATGCGGTCGGTGCTGTAGTCGAGGCTTTGGCTGGGGTGCAGTTTCAGGTAGCCGTCCTGCACGGTAAATTTGCCGACGCTCAGGTTATAGCGGTGGCCGTCGCCGAAATCGGGGTCTATGGTGTCGATTTTGCCGACGATGGCTCCGGGGCGGTTTTCCATCACGCTGGTGTTGGAAAGGATGATGTCGGTGGGGGCGCGGTTGGCCTGTCCTTCATAATCAGGGTCGTCCAGCACTTTGACGGTGTGGTATTCGAGGTGGCTGACGCCGCCTTTGTCGAAGGCGGCAAAGACGATTTCGATGCTTTTTTCGTTGGCAAGGGAAACGCTTTTGCCGTCTTTGAGTTTCAGGTAGCCGTCTTTGACTTCAAAGCGCGGGTCGAAGAATTTGTAGGTGTAGCTATCTTCTTTATCGGGGTCAATAACTTGCACTTTACCGATAATAGCGCCGGGGCGGTTTTCCATGAGTTCGTTGCCGTCGACGCGGATGTCGGTGGGGCGGCGGTTGGGTTGTTCGCCGCCTACGGCGATGCCGGGGAGGCTTTCGGCTTGCTCTTCATTGCCGGCAGCGTCGGTGAAAGTGGCGCGCACGCTGAGGATTTTGCCGTTGTCGGCAGCGCGAATCTGGTATTCCGCTGCCGTTGCCCCGCTAATTGCCTGTCCGTCGGCAAACCATTGGTATTGTTTCACTTGATCCTTGAGCACACGGCCAAGGGTGGCTTTGTTGTCGCCGTCGATTACGATGGCGCGCACGGTTTCGCCGCTTTTGAGGTCGCCTTCGATGATGACGCCGGCTTTGAAGATGTTATCCGCCACGGTGTTGTTTTTCAGCGGGTCTCTGGTCGGATCCTGGCGGTTGTATTCGGCGTAGAGCATGCCGCCGTGGAGGGTGTTGTTGGTGACGGTGAGGTTTTTGCTGTCATAGCCGAGCAGCAGGGCGTAAGGCGGTTGGGTGTCGCTGTTGGGGTAGTTTTGGTAGTGGATGGTGTTGCCGCTGATGCTGCCGCCGGTGAGATAGCCCCAGACGTTGATGCCGCGACCGTTGTTGATGAGGGTGTTGTCGTCGATGCGCACATCGCGCAGATACGCATCCGGCTGCGTGACCATGGAGAGCATGACGGCCTGGTCGATATTGTCTTTAAAGAGGTTGCCGCGAATTTCCACGTCGCTGATGTTGCGATAGAAGTTGGGTTCGAGGTTGATGGCGGCCTGGGAGTCGAAGCCGTTGGTGCGGGTGAGTTCGGAATTGAGGATTTTGATGCCTTTGCCATCGGTCACCATGACGCCGGCAACGTAGTTGTTGTCGGCTTTGACGTTGTAGAGCACGATGTTTTCCGGCTGCGTTTTATCGTCGTATACGCGGGAGATGGAGAAGCCGTGGCCTTGCATGTCGCGGCTGGTGACGTTTTCGATCACCACGTTTTGCGAGGAGACGATGTTGACCCCGTGCGACCATTGATCCAGCTCGTCATGCTGCGGGCCGCGATCGCCAATCAGTGTGCCGCCGAGGAGGTGGGCATTTTGTACGTCGCGGAAAAGGAAGACGGAAGAATAGGAATTTTCGTTGGCGATGGATTTGACCACCGTATCATCCGCCATGCGCACGATGACATTGCTCGCCATGCGCAGGGATTTCAAGGGGTTGATGAGGTAAGTCCCGCCGGGAATATCGACGATGCCGCCGCCCTTCTCGGCTACGGCGTTGATGGCTT
>JAUMXB010000008.1:0-88417 GCA_030529365.1 Cardiobacteriaceae bacterium
CCCAACTCATGGCCATGCTCAAAGGCATCGCTCCGCACATCGGCATGGACGACATCATGTTGACCCGCACCCTGGATTATGTAGAGCAAGCCAGCATTGAGCGGCAACAGAGTCTGGCAACCGATCCCCCTGTACTGATCGAGTTCTGGGAGAGCATGGAATATCTCGATACCCGCGAAGGTTCAGCCATCAATCACAGCCATGACGCCGCCCTGATTGCCATCAACCTGCCCCACGCCGAAGCTTGTGCCAAGGCCGCCGGGCTGCAACTGCCACCGCGCACCGAGCTTCAACGTCTGCTGCCGCAAAGCAGACGCCACGCTTTTCTCGACCGGCGCACCGTACACTCACGCCTGCTCCACAAAAAAGTGAAATGCCTGGTCTTCAGAAAGCGGACAAGCAAATGACATGGCTCCCTATTCCTCGGTCATATATCCGTGTCGCTTGCCCAAATGCCGCAACCGTTTGCCTCATGGCTTGCGGCACCTCTTGCCCTTGCCTTCCGGCAAGGCAATCCGACAATCCCTATCCCGGAGGATGACATGCATCACAACCTCACCACCCGCTTACTCGCTGCCGCACAACAAGACACGCATGCGGAAAAAGAGCCGCTTTCGTCGCAGCCGGATCTGGCCAGCCAAATGGTGGCAACGCTCCATGACTTCAGCGAAGATGACCGTTATTGGTCCATTGACGACATTGCAGCCTTTGTCGGCACCAGCAAAAGCACCATCCGGCGCAACTTCATCTGCGATCCGCGCTGGCCCTTGCCCATCCGCACCAGCACCGCAGAAAACTCCAGGCAACGCTGGCTGGCCAGTGAAGTCAAAAAAGCGCTCCTGCTTTTCCGGCGACGCTAAACTGACAATGCAGAAACGCTTTTGCCCACACTTTCTCCAAAGGAAAACTCATGACCCACGTGACAAACTCTACCCCGCCCGCAAATAACACTCTGACCCTGAAAAAACGCGCCATAACCGCAGGGCTGGTCGTGGAATTGGACCCCCAGGAAGCCGAGATCTTGGGGGTTGACGGCATGGATCAACTGGATCCCGAGCAGCTTCAGCAAGAGGCTGAATGGCTGGCTTCCCGTTTCGATCCCTGCGAATACGATTGGGCATCCTACTCGCTTGAAGAGTCAAACTGAGTATCTCTAAGAATCTGTTCAAAGATTGGTTGATATGGATTTTCCCAAGCATTTTCGAGTGCATCATGGTGACAATGAATTTGCTTGTGGTACGCAGCATATCAACGGTATTGAATCCTTGTGGAGGTATGCCAAGCATCGCCTGGTACAATTCAACGGTATACCAAAGCATACGTTTTACCTGCATTTAAAAAGAAACCGGGTTCCGCTTCAATCACCGGCATGATGATTTGTACAAAGTGCTGCTCAGAATGTTGCGCGAAAATCCCTTAAAATGAATTTTGCTTCTTAAACTCTATTTTTAAAACTAAAATGTTATTTTATTTAATTTTGTATAAAATTTTATAAAATATGCATGCAAAGATAAAAATCTAATAGTATGATAAATAGTGTTTTCTTGATAAAAGAAAGGTGTTTGGTATAGAAAAATAGCGATCAGGCAGAAAAAGTATTGACAAATAGAAGTCAAAGAAAATATCCTGTTAAAATACTAAAAAAACTAAATAAGGAGAAAGATGATGAACAATACTTCGATTTTCGAAAATGACGACTTGAATTTTCAAGTTGTTTTTAATCAGAAAAAACAATACTCTATTTGGCCAATATCATTAAAAGTTCCGAGAGGATGGTCTATTACAAAGATAGTTGGTAATAGGGAGTACTGCCTTAGTTACATAGAAAACTTATGGGATTGCTTAGATCCAGAAAAAACTACCATAACTAGAGGAGATTAACATGTCGATTAATACAGTTTCTTTTATAAATAAGCGAAAAAAATTAACGCAATCTCAAATGAGATTCTGGTTTCATGAGCTTTTTCATAAAAACAGTAGTTTATATACTATCCCGATGATCTTAGAATTTACAGGAAAGGTTGATAGTAAAAAAATAGAAGATGCTGTTGAAAAAGTAAAAATATGTCATCCTGTACTAAATTCAATTTTTATTGAGAAAAACGGAGTACATTTTCAACTAGATTTGACAACAAGTGATCTTGAAGAAGAAAGTAAAAAAAATTGGAAAAATAGAAAAATTATCTCCGCTGTAAATGAAGATCATGCTATTGAATTAGCAAAATCTTTTTTTTCGAAGCCAATAAATATACATGAAGAACCCATATTTGACTATAAAATAGTAGAAATCAGCGAAGAAAAAACGTGGCTAATATCATCTTGCCATCACATCGGATTTGATGGAATATCAAAGTTTGTTTTTGCAAACGAAATAATAGATTTCTATAATGACGAAATTAGTATCAGTGATAGAAAGAAAGATGTTGAGAGGAAAAATAATGCATATAGTGAATTGATTTTATCGGAAGATTATAGCTTGGAAGTAAAAAATCAACTTCAATGGTGGGTGAATGAATTAAAAGACTCGAATCCATTTTTAAATCTACCTACAGATATACCTAGACCATCAATAAGAACTTATAACGGCGCTAGCCATGAATTTTTAATTCCTGAAAATATTTTAGAAAAAATTGGGGAAATCTCTAAAAGAGAAAAAGTTAGAAAATTTTCAATTTTATTAGCTGCGTTATATTTAACAATATATGGAATGACTAAAAATGAAGACATAATAATTAGTACGGGGGTGTCGAATAGAAAAAATGAATATATAAGTGATGTCATAGGTTGTTTCGTGAATATTATCCTGTTGAGAATAAAGTTTGACAAAGAATATACTTTTAGAAGTCTAGTAGAATATATAAATTTTATATCGAAAGAAGCATTAATAAGAAGAGATGTACCTTTTGATAAGCTGATAAACTCGCTCACTCCAGGAAGAGATTTGAGTTATAACCCATACACTCAAGTAATGATTGTTTATCATAATATTACAGAAGAATTGAGAGATATTGGAGATACTAAAGTATCTATTCTTAATCCTGAAAAAGAGAAATCACAATCTGATTTGTTATTGCATATTAGAAAAGATAAAAACAGATATAGATGCTGGTTAGAATATAATACAGATATTTTCGAAGCAAAAACAGCAGAAAATATTTGTGAAAGATATTTGTATTTTATCAATCTTATAGCTGATTTTTATAACGAAAAAATTATCAAACAACCTCAAATTCCTACAAACCAGGAGAATTATCTTCTAGCAAAAAATGATACAAAATTTTCCTTTCCTCAATTAACTCTAAAAGAGTTAATTGAAGAGAAAATCAATAATCAGCCTGATGAAATAGCTATAATAACAAATAGAGAAAAAGTTACCTATAAAGAACTAGAGGAATTCTCTAATGAGGTATTGAACAAAATAATCACTTCAGATTTGACTGAAAAACAAACTATAGGAGTTTTCCTAGGAAGATCACCTAAAATGATTTACAGCTTATTAGCGATAATCAGGAGTGGGTGTAGTTACGTGCCGATCGATCCAAACTATCCCAGAGATAGAATAGAATACATCATAAATGATTCAAAAATAGAAAGAATAGTGACCGAAAAATCTCTGATAAATTTACTAGATAATGTCAATGAAAAAATCAAGTTAATAATTTGTGATGAAGAAAATATTGGAGGCGAAAGCATTAAAAAGGAACTAGTAAATTTAAAATCATCTTCTTGCGACTTATTATATCTAATATATACATCTGGATCTACAGGATTACCAAAAGGAGTAATGCTAGATCAAAGAGGAAGAGTAAGTAATTATCATGATTTCAATACTAGATTTAATATTGGCAAAGGAGATAAAATTCTAGCTATTTCATCTCTAAGTTTTGACATGTGCGCATATGATATTTTTGGGACTTTGATGGCGGGAGCCACAATTGTATTGCCAAATGAAGCCGAAAATAAAGATCCAATGTGCTGGGCTGAAATGCTTGATGAGCACCAAGTAACAATTTGGCACTCTACTCCTAGTTTATTGAATTCAGTATTGGAGAAATTTAAGTTAAGAAAGATAAGTAAAAATTCTTCTTTGCGATTATTTTTATTAGGTGGTGACTGGATTCCAGTTCAAATGCCAAAGGAAATAAAAGCTTATTGTTCACAATCCCCAATAATAATCAGCTTAGGTGGTGCAACAGAGGTCTCCATGGATTCAACTATTTATAAGATAGATAATGTAGATGAATCATGGACTAGCATACCATATGGTATACCGATGGCTAATCAAACTGCATATGTATTAGATGAGAATATGTCATTAGTTCCAATAGGTGTACCAGGCGATTTGTATTTGGGTGGAATTGGGGTAGGTTGGGGATACTATAATCGCCCAAGCTTGACTGCAACTAGATTTGTCCCTAATCCTTATAATAAATCTGGTGAAGATACAAGAATATATCGAACAGGCGATATTGCAAGATGGACAAATAATGGCAATCTTGAACTACTTGGTCGATCCGATTTTCAAGTGAAAATAAATGGGATTAGAATTGAATTAGGAGAAATAGATTCAGCTATTAAATCTATTGGATATAAAGACTGTATTACTAGCACATTCAAGAACAAAAAAGGTGAGAATGTGTTAGTTGTATATATCGTTAGTGCTGATAACATAAATTGGGATGAAGTAAAATTACAATTATATGATATTTTACCAGCATTTATGGTCCCTCATTATTGCGTAATTCTTGATAGTTTGCCTTTGTCGGCTAATGGAAAAATTTTAAGAACAGGTCTCCCTGTCCCCGAAATTAATAGAAAAGAAATAATTAATTCTGGGTTGCCTCAAACAATACAAGAAAAATTATTGCATTCAATTTGGTCAATAGTATTAGATAATAATAATATAGGAGTGGAAGATAACTTTTTTGATTTAGGTGGATCTTCGATGCAAGCTGCGACAATCGTAAATCGCTTACCTCAAAAAATATCATTAGTAGATTTTTTGCGACATCCTACAATAAAACGACAGGCAGAATTTTTACAGAGATCTACCGTCGAAAAAAATATTTTGTTCAGATTTGAAACAAATAGAAAAAATAATAAGAATATAATATTCATCCCATATGCAGGAGGTAGTGCAATTTCATTTATGAATATTTTTGAAAAAATTAAACATGTCGCAAATGTAATGGTTGTAGATTTACCACATGTCAATCTTGAGGATATACATAATGAGAGTATAGAGAAATTTACTGATCAATGTTTACAGGAACTAAAAAAGGATGGAATCAAAAATATTATAATTTATGGGCATTGCGCTGGCACTGCTTTTGCAATGGAACTAGCGAGAAAATTATCCACAGAAAACTTCGATGTAGAAGCATGTTTTTTAGCTGCATCCTTACCTCCAAATGTAGAAAGTAAGTTTAAAATGCCACAAACAACTAATAATGAGATTATAAATTTTCTAAATACATTGGGAGGAATGGAAGAAATTAGTTCTGAAGAAGACTGGCCTTTTTTATTAGAAGACTTCAAAAGAGATAGTTATTTATCTCGAGATTATAAAAATAGGGTTTTTTCTATATTTAAAGAGCCAATTAACATCCCGTTAGAAATAATCATAAGCAAGAGTGATCCTTTAACTAGTGGATATGAAGATAATCATAAGATATGGAAACATTACTTTAATAGGATACACTTAAATTATATCCAAGGAGATCATTATTTTGTAAGTTCCTCAGCGGATCAATTGGCTAAACTAATTATCAGCCGACTGTGCACTGATGAATAACAATTTATGTAAAAAAAGGGGGGGATTATGGGACAGGTTATTTCAAAGTATTTTGAAGATATTATTGAAAAAACATCACGCATAGATAAAAATCTGGCTAATATTCTAGTCAAAGAAATTAGGCGTCAACAAGACACACTTGCTCTTGTGGCATCATGTAGCTTAATAGATAAATCTATTTTATCAGCAGAGAGTATCTTTTTAGATAATGTGACTGCAGAAGGTTATCCATATTTCAGATATCACGCAGGCTGTAAGTTTATTGATGAAATTGAGTCAATAGCTATTGATAATGCTTGTAAATTATTCAAAGCTAAATATGCTAACGTACAACCCTTATCTGCTAGTATTGCAAATCAAATTGTTTTTTCATCATTACTTGAGCCTGGGGATACTATAATGGGCTTGAAGCTAGATTCGGGTGGGCATCTGAGTCATGGATCAAAAGTTAATATTTCCTCAAAGTTTTATAATTCTATCTCTTATGGAATAAAATCAGATGGTCATATAGATTTTGATCAGCTCAAATATTTAGTTGAAGAACATTCCCCGAAACTCATTGTAGCTGGCACGACTGCATACCCACGAACACTTGACTTTGAGAAGTTTCGTAAAATTGCAGACCTCTGTGGTGCTTACTTATTAGCTGACATAACACATATTGCTGGTCTAGTAGCTGCAGGAGAGCATCCTTCGCCTATAGACATAGCTCATGTTACAACCTTATGTACACATAAACAGCTTTATGGACCGAGAGGAGGGTTGATATTAAGTGGCATCGAATATCAGAAAAATGTTAAAGATAATCAAACTCTCTCACAGAGGCTTAATAGAGGTGTTTTCCCTTTGTTTCAAGGCGCACCAGCTTTGAATAAAATCCTTGCTAAGGCTTTAATATTTAAGTCGTCGCGAGAATCTAATTTTATTGAGAAAATAAAGAGAGTTAAAAAGCTTGCCTTTATTTCATCTGAGTATTTTAAAAAAAATAATATCAAAGTCCTTTTTAATGGTACAGACAATCATATTGTTATTATTGATGTATTGTCATCATTCGGTGTGACTGGTATTGTTGCTCAAAAAGCATTAGAAGAATGTGGTATTATTGTTAATAAAAACATTATCCCAAATGACTCAAAATTAGTAACTGTGGGTAGTGGTATAAGGCTAGGAACTAATAATTTAGCAGCGCGCGGTATTACTTCAGAGGCTATGCATAAGATTTGTGATTTGATAATAAGAATATTAAATAACATTGAACTAATTGATGACTATAATTATAAATTCAAGGATATTTACAACTGTATTTCTTTTAAAGATGAGATTGTTGAGATAGCGCGATCATTCCCTTTACCTGGTTATTATGAGGAGGAATAGTCTAATGGATACTGTTGCGAAACATAATGCTACGAAATATGGGGTTCTACTTGCAATAATAGGATCTATTACTTTTAGCGGTAAAGCTATTATTGTTAAGTTGGGTTTTAACTATGGAGCAGATCCTATCACTATGCTTTTCTGGAGGATGACTTTTGCTTTACCTTTCTTTATATTGATGGCATGGTGGGCTAGCAGAGATAAGCAACCACTTTCGTTTACTGAATGGTTTGAGATTGCAATTTTAGGTTTTTTGGGTTTTTATCTTGCAAGTTTTTTAGATTTTGCTGGCCTTAAATATATCACAGCTAGTCTTGAAAGGTTGATATTATGCGTTCAGCCAACCCTTGTGTTACTTTTTGGTTGGCTGCTTAAAAAAAACAAAGTTAATTTATATCATATTTTAGGTATTGTTATTAGCTATACAGGTATTTTTCTTGTCTTTGGACAAGAAGCCTTTTCAGGGTCAAACAAGTCTGTTAGCTTAGGTACATTTTTAATATTCCTTAGTACAATAAGTTATGCTTTGTATTTACTCTTTAGTGGCGAAATTGTAAAAAAAATAGGCTCTATGCGGCTTGTTGGCCTAGCAACATCTTTTGCATGTATTTACTGTATTATCCACTTTCTAGTAACTAGATCGCCTAAATATGCTTTCCAGGTAGCGCCTGAGGTTATTTGGCTTTCTTTATTAAATGGATTTTTGTGTACTGTTGTACCAGTACTTACTACAATGATGTCTGTCGAAAGAATTGGGGCTGCAAATAGCTCTCAAATTGGAATGCTTGGCCCTATATTTGTAATAACTTTAGGTGTTTTAATACTTGATGAACCATTTACTCTTTTTATTGTTGCTTGCGCTCTTTTAGTTATCTGCGGAATATTCATTTTTCTTAACGCTAATAAATTATCGAATCTGGTCTTTTTAGGAAGGAAATAACTATGAATGGTTTAACTGATGAAGTTTTCGATTATATCGTTATTGGAGCGGGAACTGCAGGGTGTGTGATAGCTTCTCGATTAGCAGAAAATGATTCTTTGAGTATACTATTAGTAGAAGCCGGCGATAGTGATTTATTTGGTATTACAGACGTTCCTGCTTCTCTACTTCATACTATAACTAACCCTAATTATGATTGGTGTTTTTTATCTGAACCTGATCAAACACGTAATGCTTCTTATGAGATGTGGTCACGAGGGAAATTGTTAGGAGGATCCTCTGCGATAAATGGCATGGTATTCGTTCGTGGAGCTGCTTCTGATTTTGATAATTGGGCAGCACTAGGGATTCCCGGTTGGGATTGGGGAAATGTTTTGCCTTATTTCAAGAAATTAGAGACCGTATTGTTCTCTGATTCAGATGCTTCTGATTTAAGAGGTAAAAGTGGTCCAGTGTATATTTCAAAAGTATCTTGGAGACATCCACATTCTAAAGCTTTTATGGATTCATGCGTTAGAAATGGAATTCCTTATAGAGACAGTCTATCTGGTATACATAACAATGGTGTGAGTTGGTGTGAGACTAATATATACAAAGGTATACGACAATCTTCTTATAGATCTTATATCAAAAATCTTCCAAAGAAAAAAAATTTATCAATACGAAAAAAGCACTTAGTAAACAGAGTAATTTTTGAGAAACGAAAAGCTGTTGGCGTAGAAATATCTCCAATTGAGAACTCAAATATATCGAGTATTATTCGATCAAAAAGGGGAGTTATTCTTTGTGCTGGTGCTATCAATACACCTCACATTCTTCTTTTATCAGGAATCGGACCAGCTAGTAAACTTGCCCACTTTGGAATCAGTATTGTCAATGATTTACCTGGTGTAGGTGAGAATCTTATAGAACATCCAGGCGTCTATATTCATGCTGATATGAAGTCTCCATCTCAGAATATTTTTGCGAGACCTTGGAATATTCCTATCCAAATTTTGAGATGGATTTTATTTAAGAATGGCCCAATGGCCATACCTGCTGCTCAACTTTATGCATTTCATCATTCTAAAGAATCAGTGATCGATCCAAACTTACAATTTTTATTTTTTGCTTATGGGGTTCTGCTCAAAGGAACCAAAAGATATATTCCAAATAAAAATTTAGTTACAATGCTTCTAAATTTAACACATCCAAAAAGTCGAGGATTTTTATCTCTTAAAGACAAAAATTCAAGAGTGCCTATTCAAATTCACCCACAGTTGTTAAGTTCAGACGAAGATATACAAAGCTTGATTTTAGGAATTAATTTTTTGCGAAAAATTATAAGAACTTCTCCATTTTCTGATTCTATAAAATCATTAATAAATTTTAGTATATCATCATCTTCTTATGAAGAAGATTATAATTTTATTCGTAATAATACGAGACCTTTTCATCATTCATGTGGTACTTGCAAAATGGGAATTGATCACCTTTCAGTTGTATCACCTTCTCTTAGAGTTCATGGGTGTGAAAATATTTGGGTTGCTGACGCATCAATTTTCCCTTTGCCTGTTGCTGGAAACATTAATGCTACTACCTTAATGATTGGAGAGAAAGCTGCTGATCTAATACTCTCTAATTTATAGCTGATCAAATCTTTCTTTTTATTTTTTATGAATAATTTATTTCCTACATTTGATAGGCTTCTTGTTTCTTCACACAAAGTAAAAAATTCTCTTAAATCTAATTTTGTAAAATGTTATTCTATTGGTTATGTAAAAAACTATCCTGCCGTTAGATACTGCCTCTTACAATTTTGCATCAATAATTATAATAAAGACTTGTTTTCATATTTTAATATTTCTCCTCCAGATAAAATAATTAAATTATCTATTGTTAGGCAGGCTGAGTATCTAGCTAGTAGATATGCAATTAGTCTTATTAGAAACAATAATATTTCTTTAGGAAAAAATTTCAATTTAAGTTCTAAATATAACGTTTGTATTTCCCATAGTAAAAGCTTTGTTATTGTCATTTCGTCTAATAGTTTTCATTCTAATAGATTCGGAATTGACTTGGAAATAAATAGACTTAAGAATTTTTTTATTATCAAGGATTGCATTTCTTCTGCTCTTGAGCAAAATATCCTGAGTTCTTTAAATATTCCGGTCTTTACTGCTCTCGCAATTTTATTTTCAGTAAAAGAAAGTTCGTATAAATTATTATCAGATGCTTTGCCGTTTGACTTCAGCTTTGCTGACTTTCGTTTGGTAAGTTTCGATGAAAAGAATCAAAAACTAATTCTAGAAACTAGAAATATAAGTCACTCTTCTAATAAAATTTACACAGTAGGGTACTATGACTTTTCTCAAGAAAAGTTATTAACTTTGTCTACTTCGAGAGTGCAAATAGATGACGATAAATTGGTCAGCCCGCATGATCTAGTGCTTGCAACATCTTTCGCTGAGCCGACGTAAAAATCATCAACAAAGCCCCATCAGGCATGTGGTTATCATGCCTGATGGGGTGTCAACCCAACTTCATGGCGATTTCCGTTGCCGTGGCGTTGTAATACACCATCAACGTCTTGGTATCGCGCATACCGGCCATTCTCGCCAAATCCAGAATATGCAGTTTCTGGGCAAGGCGTGTCAATGCCTCATGGCGCGAGTCATGAAATCTCATGTCTTCCACACCCGCAAGATTGCGATATTTTCGAAAATTGGCATCGCGCTGCGCACCGTTGATCTTGAAGCAAGTCGGTGCATCACGCGGCAAGATCTTCAAAATTTCCACGGCACGCGGTGACAGCGCCACATCACGCTTCCGGCCATTCTTGCTGTGTGGGATATGCACATAGCGTTGCTCCAAATGGACATGCTGCCATTGCAGATTGAGAATTTCGCCACTGCGCATGGCGGTTTCCAGCGCAAACAACCAGGCGCACGCGACATACTCCCTGATCTCTCGTGGTGGCCGCAGCTCGGTATATTGAAAAGCTTCGAGAATTCGCCTCTCTTCATCCGGCCAGACACGGCGGTCACGTGATTCAGGTGCTTTCGGCAACGTCAAATGCTCAAAGGGAGAGGTTCTCAGCCATAACCACTCTCGGATAGCCACACGATACATGGCCTTGACGATGGTCGCTTCCCGCCGAACCGTTCCCGGGGAAACCGTTTTCAGCCGCCAATCACGCCACTCTGCCCAATCAGCAACCGTGACATTTTCCAGAAGCTGGTTGCAAAGAGGATGTTTCAGGAAATTGTTGATAAATTTTGCCTCACGACAGGCGCTCTTCTTTTTCGGTGTACACTCTTCCAGATAGCGCATCATGGCTTCTCCCAACGTCTTTCTGGCCGTGGGATGATGTTCGCGATGCGTCAGCTCATACGTAGTGACAACGGCCCAGCGTTCGCACTCTGCCTTGGTTGGGAAAGAAGCGGACAAGCGTTTCCCCTGATGACAAATCTCCACCCGCCACTTGTTTCCCCTGCGTCGAAATGTCGCCATTTTTGCCTCCCGAATCTGGCGTAAATTTGGCGTAAACAATTGCCGAAATTTGCTCATATCTGCATCGTTGAAGTGTAGTCTTTCACAAGAGAAAAAAGAAAAAACACTTCAATAGCATTTGGTTGAGTATATTTGGAGACGATTGTAACAATCAATCCTTCTCAGGGAATAGGCTTCTTCTGGGCACCAGATTCCCAAAAAACCGACGGTTTATCCGTCGGTTTTTTTATGCCTGTCATTTGTGCATCATGAGAAATTTTCTCATGATGAAGCGCTTATTGTGAGAAAATTCCCCGATAAAAGCACTTATTGATGAGAAAAATATATTATTTTTCAGGAAAAATGATTTTTTGGTGCTTGGGTGCGGCGGCGTTCGCTCACGATGCAGGCGAGAAGCAGGGCAATGAAAAGTATCATCGACCAGGTGGGGATGGTCAGGGCGAACATGCCTTCCAGCGGCCAGGTGTCTTTGGTGGCGCAGTCGCCCGTGCCCATCATAGCTTTGGCGAGGCCGCTGAAGAAGGGGGTGTTTTCCATCAGGCCGTAGAAATCGAGGCCGCAGGCGGGCACTTCGCCTTCGGGCAGGCTCTGGATATGGAGATGGCGGGCGGCGAGGCCGATGCCGAAGAAGATGCTCAGGTATTTGCCGGTTTTCATGACGACGCTGCCCACGGTACCTTGCGGCCACAGCGCGGCATCGAGGAGGAACATGAGGCCGATGAGGGCAAAGGCGATGCGCTGCATGATGCAGAGCGGGCAGGGCGAGAGGTAGAGGGTTTTTTCCAGATAGAAGTAGGAAAAGGCGATGGAGGCGAAGCAGCCGAGGCCTGCGAGGAGAAGGGTGAGGCGGCGTGTGGAGTCGGTCATGGGAAGTGTCCGTAAGGCAAAGGGGCATTTTATAGCGAATGCTGTGGCAAATCATGTTGCGGGCGGAAAGGCAGCGTTGCCGGTGCGCGGGGTGTGCACGCGCCGGAAGGATGCCTTTATAATGTGTTTCCTTTGTTCGGTCGGGCTGTTGCCGGAGATGTGATGGATTTTCTTGATGATATGCGCACGGCGCTGGATTTGCTGGAGGCGGAGATGCGCGGTGTGGGCTGGTGGCAGCAGGTGTCGCCCGCTCCCGAGGCGCTCGCGAGTGTGGAGCCATTTTGTGTGGACTGCCTGACCTTTAGCGAATGGTTGCAGTGGGTGTATATTCCGAAGATGCACGCCTACATGAATCAGCACGGGCGCTTGCCGGCAGCGAGCGGACTGGTGCCGATTGCCGAGGAAGCGTGGAAGGGCAGCGCGGAAGATACGCGGCGTTTGCATGAGATCGTGGCGCTGCTCGATGCGCTGGTGGCGGGCGATCGCGATGCGCTGCCGGTTTTTTTGAAGGGAATGGTCAGGCACTGATGAAGCAGAAAAAGAGCTGGAAGAATATCGCGGCGCCGGTGCTGGCGCTGCTGGCATTGGCGATTGCGACGCTGCCCGATGTGCTGCGCGACTGGCAGGCGCAGCAGGCGGAGCCGTCGTCCTTGCCGCAGGTTGTGCAGCCTGCGGACAATCAGGCGCTGTTTGCCCTGATGGCGCACAAGCGCGGCGGCGAGATGGTGGCCGGTTATGGCGTGGTGCAAAAAGTGCTGAAGGATGACAATGATGGCAGCCGGCACCAGCGTTTTATCCTGGATGTGGGGCAGGGCAAGACGCTCCTGGTGGCGCACAATATTGATCTTGCGCCGCGCGTGGCCAATCTGAAAGAGGGCGATACGGTGCGGTTTTTCGGGCAGTACGAGACGAATCACCGCGATGGCGTGCTGCACTGGACGCACCACGATCCCGCCGGACGCCATGCACATGGCTGGCTGGAGCATCAGGGCAAGCGCTATCAGTAGCGCCGTCCTGAAAAAGACCATCAGCCGATATTGGCGGCATGTTTCAATTTTTTCTCTAAAATAGTCATTTTTTCTCAACAATAAGCGCTTTATATGAGAAATTTTCTCGCAACAAGTGCTTATTGTTGAGAAAATTTCTCATTCCGGTTTGGCAATACATTTACCTCGCACCCTGAATGGCTTACAATAAGCGCCTCATAATTCATAACTATTCGTGAGGCTCTGATGAACCAAGCTACCCTGTCCGTAGGCAAGCAATCTTTTGTCTATTATCCCCTGACCGCAGTCGCCGATGCCGCGCAGCTCGCCAAGTTGCCCTATTCCATCAAGATTTTGCTGGAGAACTTGCTGCGCTTCAGGGATGGCGTTTCCGTGACGGACGAGGACGTACGTCTGCTTGCCAACTGGCAGCCGGGTGCCGTCGAGGAGCGCGAGATTGCCTTTACGCCGAGCCGCGTGGTCTTGCAGGATTTCACCGGCGTGCCCTGCGTGGTCGATCTTGCGGCGATGCGCGATGCCATGGCGGCGCTCGGCGGCGATCCGCAGAAAATCAATCCGCAAGTGCCGGTGGATCTGGTCATCGACCACTCGGTGATGGTGGATTTTTTCGCAAGCCCCGACGCGAAAGCGAAAAATGCCGCGCTGGAATTTGCGCGCAACCGCGAGCGCTATGCTTTCCTGCGCTGGGGGCAGAAAGCGTTTGACCAGTTCCGCGTGGTGCCGCCGGATACCGGCATCGTCCATCAGGTCAACCTCGAATACCTGGCGCAAGTGGTCTTCCGTCGTGAAGACAATGGCGAAATTGTGGTTTATCCCGATACGGTGGTCGGCACTGATTCGCACACCACGATGATCAACGGCCTCGGCGTGCTCGGCTGGGGCGTGGGCGGCATCGAGGCGGAAGCGGCGATGCTTGGCCAGCCCATCACCATGCTCATTCCCGAAGTGGTCGGCTTTGAACTGACCGGCAAATTGCAGCCGGGTGTGACCGCAACCGATCTCGTGCTCACCGTCACGCAAATGCTGCGCGCGCACGGAGTGGTCGGCAAATTCGTGGAATTTTTCGGCGATGGCCTGGCGGATCTGCCGCTCGCCGACCGCGCCACCATTGCCAACATGGCGCCGGAATACGGCGCGACCTGCGGCATCTTCCCCATTGACGAGGAAACCCTCAATTACATGCGCCTCTCCGGCCGCGACGAAGACCTCATCGCGCTCACCCGCGAATATGCCAAGGCGCAGCATCTCTGGCGCAATCCCGGCGACCGCCCGCACTACAACGCCACGCTCACGCTGGACATGGCGAGCGTCGTGCCCTCGGTGGCAGGGCCGAAACGCCCGCAAGACCGCATCGTGCTCGCCGAACTTGCCGACCAGATCAACAAGCTCCTGCCCGCGCCGCGCAAAAGCGCCGAGGTCACGCTCGACGGCGAAACCTTCACGCTTTCCGACGGCGATGTCGTCATCAATGCCATTACCAGCTGCACCAACACCTCGAACCCGTCAGTGATGCTCGCCGCCGGCCTGGTCGCGAAAAAAGCGGTGGAAAAAGGGCTTGCCCGCAAGCCGTGGTGCAAAACCTCGCTCGCGCCCGGCTCGCAAGTGGTGCGCGATTATCTGGAAAAGGCCGGGTTGATGCCCTATCTCAACCAAATGGGCTTCAACATCGTCGGCTATGGCTGCACCACCTGCATCGGTAACTCCGGCCCCCTGCCCGAGCCGATTGGCGCAGCGATCGACGCCCATGATCTTACCGTCGCCTCCGTGCTCTCCGGCAACCGCAACTTCGAAGGCCGCGTGCATCCGAAAGTGAAAATGAACTTCCTCGCCTCGCCGCCGCTGGTCGTCGCCTATGCCATTTTGGGCAACGTCACTGCTGACATCACCCGCGACCCCATTGGCGAAAACGCGCAGGGCGAAAAAATCTACCTCAAGGACATCTGGCCGATGCCGGAAGAAGTGCAGGCTGCCGTCAAAGGCATCGAACGCGACATGTACGTGCGCGGCTATGAAGACGTTTTCGCGGGCCCCGCGCAATGGCAGGAAATCGAAGTGCGCGAAAGCGAGCGCTACGACTGGGACGAAACTTCCACCTATATCAAAAATCCGCCCTACTTCGACGGCATGCCCGAACACGCGCCGGATACTTTGCCGCAAATTCAGGGCGCGCGCGTGCTCGCCCGCCTCGGCGATTCCATCACCACCGACCACATCTCGCCCGCCGGCTCCTTCAACAAAAACACTCCGGCCGGGCAATATCTCGTCGCGCGCGGCGTCGAACCCAAAGACTTCAACTCCTACGGTTCGCGGCGCGGCAATGACGACGTGATGACGCGCGGCACCTTCGCCAACATCCGCCTGCGCAACGAACTCGCGCCGGGCACCGAAGGCGGCTTCACCACCAACTATCTGAACGGCCAGGTGGAAACCATCTTCGACGCCGCGCAAGCCTACCAGCAGGCAGGCGTGCCCCTCATCGTGCTCGCCGGCAAGGAATACGGCACCGGCTCCTCGCGCGACTGGGCGGCGAAAGGCGCCATGCTCCTCGGCGTGAAAGCCGTGATTGCCGAAAGCTTCGAGCGCATTCACCGCTCCAACCTCGTCGGCATGGGCATTCTCCCCCTGCAATTCATGGACGGCGACACGCGCGACAGCCTGCAACTCACCGGCGCGGAAACCTTCGACTTCGCGCCCGTTGCGCGCGGCGACAAAACCCTTGCCGTCACTGCCCGCAAGGCAGATGGCGAAACGCAAACCTTCACCGTGCGCGTGCGCATCGATACCCCGAAAGAATGGGATTACTACCAGCACGGCGGCATCCTGCAATACGTCCTGCGCCAGCTGAAATAAGGCGTTATTCAAAAAATAACGATTTATCGTAATTTTTTACCATATATAAGCGCTTATCGTGAGAAAATTTCTCAAGATAAGCGCTTGGTATTGGTAAAAAAACACCATGGTCTTTCAACTCAAAAATCCGCAACCGTCCTCTCCCATATGGGTGGAACAAATGCGGGCTGGAGAGCATCCATGAACAACAGCCGCATTTTCATGGATGCCCGCGGTTCGCGACAAGCGAGACCCAGCGCAGATGGAAAAGTGTTGGGGCGTACGGTTATCGCATTTCGGCAGGCTCAATAACCGCCGGTCGAGATGCAGCACCAACCTGCATTTGCTCCGTCTGTTTGGCAGGATTTGGTATGGATTTTCGGGTTGAATGGCTGTATTTCGATGGTTTTTGGGGAGAATTCTCCGGCTCATGGGATTTTTGCAGGGTGTGTGCCGCACAGCAGCAAGTACGCGGTTTGTGATGGTTGCGGTATTTGCCGGGCCACGCTGCGGCAAGCCAACCTGCAACCGCTTTGCGGCGGGGATTTCCATCCACAAAAAACGCCCACGTGTCGTGGGCGTTTTGCGTCATGCGGAAAGAAGCAATCAACCCTTGTTGTTGTCGGGGCGGCTTGCCTCGTGATCGGAGAGCGGCAATTGCGGCAGAACCCGTGCGCTTTCCGGTGCCGGAGCAGTGAGCACATTGAGGAAAGCCACGATGTCATCCACTTCCTGCTGCGACAAATCCTTGCCCAGCTGTGCCTTGCCCATGATGCTGACCGCTTTTTCCAGTTCCCACACGCTGCCGTCGTGGAAATAGGGATAAGTGGCGGCTACGTTGCGCAAGCCCGGCGTGCGGAAGAAGAATTTGTCCTTCTCGTCTTTCGTGACTTCAAAGCGTCCTTCATCCTGGCCCGGGCTACCCGTCAATTCCCAGTACGGGCCGACGGCCAGACCGAATTTCTGCAAGCTGTCGCCACCCAGGTTCACCCCCATGTGGCAGGCAATGCAGCCATTGTCGATGAAAGCTTTCAGGCCTTTCTGCTCCTGTGCCGACAGCGCCTGGATATCGCCGCGCAGATAGTCGTCCCAGCGGCTTGGCGTCAGCAGGGTGCGCTCGAAGGCGGCAATGGCCGTGGTGATGTTGGCAAAGGAGATTTCTCCGCCATTGTCGGCAAAGGCTTCCTTGAAAAGCGCCTGGTATTCGGGAATATGGGCGATTTTTTTCACGACGGAAGCCTCGTCGGGATTGGCCATTTCCACCGGATTGAGCAGTGGGCCACCAGCCTGTTCCTCAACGTCGGCAGCGCGTCCGTCCCAGAACTGGCTGCCAAGCAGTGCGGCATTGAGTGCGGTCGGAGAGTTGCGGCCGCCGAAAAGGCCGACGTGCCCTTGGCTGGTCGGCAGGTTGTCCACCCCGAAGCTGGCCAGGTTGTGGCAGCTGTTGCAGCTTACGGTGTTGCCGCGCGACAGACGCGGTTCATACCACAGCTGATGCCCCAGCTTGACCTGGGCATCGGTAAACGGACGGATTTTTTCCATTTCTTCGCGGTTGGGCAAAGCCTGGAACAGACCTTGTGCCGTTTTCAGCAGCGTCTGGGCGGCCTCGGTCTGGGAAGTGTCAGCCTGTGCCGTTGGCCAAAGCAGGGCGGCAGCCAGGATGGCTGCTGCGTGATTCATTTTTTTCCTCATCATGATTTCCTTTTTCAAATTTTAGACCTGGCTGCTTATATCCCTCTTTTATTATTTTATCTTTTGGATATAAAGCCAGAAAAATTATAAAACAGATAATAATTTGTTGCTGTTTGTAATATAGAAGATGATGAGAAGGAAAACCGAAAACAGGAAGGCGACAGCCGACCGGCTACAGCGTGGACATCCACAGTTTGACCGCGAAAGCGGCAAACATCACGCCAACGGCCGCCATGCACAGCGCGGAAAACAGGCGGAAACGCGAGAAAGTGGCGGCAAGGCGATGGCCGATGAAGGTGAGAAAATTCAGATAGAGAAAGCTGGTGGTTTGCAAAATCGCGGCGAGAATGAAAAAGCTCCACGCCGGATTTTCCGCATCGGTGCGCACGAAAGGCAGGAAAAACGACAGGAAAAAGAAAATCGCCTTGGGATTCATCAGGCTCAGCGTGAGCGCACGGCGGAAAAAGTTTTGCCGCTTGACCTGGCGCACAGGAGACGTGCTGTTGCGCCGGGTTTGCCAGACCTGCCAGGCGCCGCGCAGCAGACCCAGCGCCAGCCAGAGCAGATACAGGCCGCCCGCCACTTTCATGGCATGGAAAAGCAGCGGATAGCGGGCGAGTACCACGCCTGCGCCGAGCACCGTGGCCAGAATCAGCATGGCATCGCCAAGCATGATGCCGGCGATGACGCGATAGGCGTTGCTGGCGCCGTATTGCCCGGCCACGCTCAGGCAATAGAGGGAATTGGGGCCGGGCAGGAGAATGATGGCGATGGTGCCGAGAATGTACTGGTGGAGATCGGTAATGCCGTCCATGAGAGTCGTGCGTCAAAAGGGAGTGATTTTTTTACCATCATCGCAGTTTTGATGCAATGCTTTTATCACGATAAGCGCTTGTTCATGATAAAAAATAACGATTTATCACGGTTTTTTGTCAATATTTTTTGTGATCCTGGCACTGGATATACGGGAGTGCGCAGCATTGTTTGATGCCCCAGAAGAGGACTCGAACAGCGACTTGGCATGTGCCGGCAATGACGCCGTGGCGGATGCCTGAAAGGAATGGCAGCTTTTTTCTTGCAATATGAGAATTTTTACCACCCATAAGCGCTTAAGTGAGAAATTTTCTCGTTATAAGCGCTTTAGAATGGTAAAAAATAACGATTTAGACGGTTTTGGTGACTTTCTGCAAATGCGGCGGTTCGTCCGGATTGAGGCCGCGCGCCTTGGCGAGCTGTTCGGCCATGATGTAGAAGCTGGTGACGGTCGCCATGCCTTGCAGGGCTTCGCAACCGGCGTCCACCAGGGTGAGGTCGCGTTCTTCTACCGAAGTATCGGCAGCGAGCAGCACTTGTCCGCCCATGCTGCGGAAGGCTTCGGCGAGTTCCACCAGGCCTGCCTGCGCCTTGCCGGGCGGGGCGAAGATGAGGCTTGCGAAATTGCTGTCGATGAGCGCCATCGGGCCGTGGCGCACTTCCGCGCCGCTGAAGGCTTCGCCTTGCAGTAGGCAGGTTTCCTTGCATTTCAGGGCTGCTTCCCTGGCCACATACCATCCTGCCCCGCGGCCAATGACAAACAGGCGTTTTTTGCCGCTGAGCAGTTCCACGGCTTTGCTCCAGTCCTGCGCTGCCGCCTGTTGCAAGATGTCGGGCAGGCGCGCGAAGCCGTCGAGCCATTCCTGCTGGTCTTGCCAGTGCGCCAGCAGGCGCACGCCGGCGGCTATGGTGGCGATATAGCTTTTGGTGGCGGCGACGCTTTTTTCGCGTCCGGCGGCAAGGTCGATGACGTGCGCGCTGGTTTCAGCCAGCGGCGAGGGCAGGGTGTTGACCAGCGCGAGCGTTTGCGCGCCGCCGTTTTTCAGCGCTTCCTGTGCGGCGACGAGATCGGGGCTGGCGCCCGATTGCGAGACGGCGAGCGCCAGCATGTCGCGCGTTTGCCACGGCGCGTGGTAGAGCGAGGAGAGCGAGGGCGGCAACGAGGCGGCAGGCAGCCCGAGATGCTGCATCCACAGATAGGCGATATAGCCTGCGGCATGGTCGGACGAGCCGCGCGCGGTGGTGAGCAGGCTGCGAATGTTTTGGCCGCGCAGGGCGTGGGCAACGTCGCGGATATGGGCGTCATCCTGATGGGCAATGACGTCGGCAGCGGCGAGGGTTTCCTGGCGCATCAGACTCATATTCAATTCTCCTTGATGGCTTGCGCAAACCAGCGCGTGATGGTGGTCGGATGGGTGATGGCGGTGCCGACAACGACGAAATCCGCACCGGCATCGAGCGCTTGCCGCGCCTGTTCCGGCGTATAGACGCGGCCTTCGGCGATGAGCGGCACGCCGAGTTTGGCGCTGGCGATGGCGCGGATCAGCTCGAAATCGGGGGCGGGCGTTTTTTCGCGTTCGCCGCTGTAGCCGGCAAGTGTGGTGCCGACGCAGTCCGCGCCAGCCTTGACTGCCGCTTCGGCGTCTGCCAGCGAGCCGCAATCGGCCATGATGAGGGCGCGGCTTTGCGCTTTGAACGCGGTGATGGTGTCGGCAAGGGTCAAGCCGTCAGGGCGCGGGCGGCGCGTGCCGTCAATGGCGACGATTTGCGCCCCGGCGCGGGCGACGGCGAGGGCGTGTTCCAACGTGGGCGTGATGACCACGCCGCTGTCGCCGTCTTTCCAGAGACCAATAATCGGCACCTGGCAGAGGCTGTGCACGAGCTGGATGTCGGCAATGCCCTGGATGCGCAGACCGGCCGCGCCGCCGGCAACGCAGGCCTGCGCCATGCGCGCGATCACGTTCGGATCGCGCATCGCCTCGCCCGGATAGGCCTGCACCGAGACGACGAGCTGCCCCTTGAGGCGGGCAAACAGCGCTTCGCGTGGTTCAACCAGCATGGGACTCCTCCCGCAGAATGAGCGAGGCTGCGCCGAGCAGTGCAGCATCGTTGCCGAGCGCGGCCTTGACGAGTTCGGCGTCGCGCAGCGGCAGCAGCACATGTTTGCGGTAGCTGTCGCCAATCGCTTGCCACCACCAATCGGGCGCATCGGCAAGCCCGCCGCCATAGACGATCACTTGCGGATCAATGGCGTGGCAAATGCTCGCGAGCGCAATGCCGATGACGTTGGCCGCGGTATCGATCACGCGCCTGGCGATGGCATCTTGTGCATAGGCGGCGAAGACGCCGTGCGTATCGGCAATCGCGGGGTTGCCGCCCAAAGCCTGATAATGCCGGAAAATGGCGGGGCCGGAAGCCACCGCTTCGAGCTGGTGCGCGCCGCCCAGATCGTGCGGCACATAGACATCGCCATAATGCCCGGCCACATAATGCGCACCCGCATGCGGCGCGCCGCCTTTCAGCCAGCAACCGCCAATGCCGGTGCCGACCGCGATCACCAGCACCGAATCCTTGCCGCGCGCCGTGCCCAGCCACGCTTCGCCGCGTGCGTGCGCATTCACATCATTGACCACGCGGATGCGGGAGAAGCCGGTGCGGTTGCGCATTTCGCCGATCACGTCCGTGCCCTGCCAGCCGACGACGGTATCGTTGGCGCGCAAGACCACGCCGCGATCGGTGTCGATCACGCCGACCGCGCCAATGCCGATGCCTTGCACCGAATCATCGCGCAGCTCGGCAACCAGCGCGGCCATGGCATCGAGAATCGCTTCGCGCCCTTCGCGCGCAGGCGTGGCGCAACGGGTGCGGGCGAGAATATTGCCGTCGGCATCAACGCGCGCGGCGGCAATTTTCGTGCCGCCCAGATCAATGGCTATCGCGCTCACAACAGCCCCACTTCGCGCAGGATGGCCTCGATGCGCGCTTTTTCTTCGTCATTCAAGGAAAGCATCGGGTCGCTCATGCGGTTGCTCTCGATGACGCCCATGGCGACCAAGGCAGTCTTGAACGCGCCCAAACCGGCCGCCCCTGCGGACACGCGCCCCGGCGCGGGCGTGAAGACGATATCAAAGAGACGCGACAGGCGATCCTGTTCCTTGCGCACTTTCTCCCAGTCGCCGGCGCGATAGGCGTCATACATCGCCACATAGCCCCTGGGATCGACGTTACCGAGGCCCGGCACCACGCCGTGCGCGCCAGACAGGAATGCGCCATCGACCACCACTTCATGCCCGGTGAACACGGCGAAGTTGGGCACGTCGCGCGTCGCCAGCATCAGGCGGCGGAAGGAAACGTCATCGCCGGAAGAATCTTTCACGCCCGCGATCACGCCTTCTTGCGCGAGTTTGGCGAGCAGGCCGACGCCCATTTTCATGTGCGTGCGCACCGGCACGTCGTAGGCGAACACCGGGCATTGCAGCGCCTTGTGAATCTGGCGGAAATGGGTCTCGAGTTCCTGCTCGTTGGAGAGCGCGTAGAACGGCGTGGTCACCACCAGCGCATCGGCGCCGCTGCCGAGCATTTTCTTGCCTTCTTCGATGACGCGCCTGGTCGTCATTTCGCAGGCGCCAGCGAAAACCGGCACCTTGCCGGCATTGATGTCGGCCACGATGCGCACCACGGTTTCGCGTTCGCCGTTGGTGAGATAGGGGACTTCGCCGGAAGAGCCGAGGGCGAAAATGCCGTGTACGCCGCCATCGAGCAGGTGATGGACGAGGCGGGCGAGGCTTTCGCCGTCCATGCGGCCGTCAGCGTGGCGGGGGGTGAGAATCGGCGGAACAACACCGTGGAAAGGAGAGGCTTGGGTCATGGGGATAGTCCTTTTGGGTAAAATGATGGCAGAAAAGCGGGGTGGTAAAATTTCTCATCATGAAGCGCTTATAGCGATAGATTTTCTCACGATAAGCGCTTATTCGTGGTAAAAAATTACTATATTTGTCTTGTTTATAAAATTATCCGGCGTGAAGCAACGACGGTGCGGCACCGAGCAGGCGCTGCGTATAGGCTTCGCGCGGCTGGGTGAAGACCTGGTGCGCGTCGCCCTGCTCGACTATCTGCCCGCCAAACATGACGATGATGCGGTCGGAAACCTGGTGCACCGTCTGGATGTCGTGCGAGATGAACATCATCGCCAGATTCAGCTCGTGCTTCAAGTCGGCCAAAAGATTGAGCACTTGCGCGCGCACGGAAACATCGAGCGCGGACGTGGGTTCGTCGGCAACAATCAGCGCGGGATCGAGGGCGAGGGCGCGGGCAATGGCCACGCGCTGCTTCTGGCCGCCGGAAAGGCGCGCCGGTTCAACCTGCGCCGCCGAGCGCGGCAGGCCGACGCGGGAAAGGAGCTCGTAAACCCGCGCCGTGCGCTGCCTTGCCGGAAGAAACTGGTGGATGTCCATGGGATCGCGCAGGATGTCGTGCACTTTCATGCGCGGATTGAGCGCGGTCGCCGGATCCTGGAAGATGACGGAGACCTGGCGGCCAAAAAGGCGGCGCATTTTCGCAGAGCCATGCTGGATGCGCTGGTCGCGGAAACGCACTTCGCCGTGCGTCGGCTTTTGCAGGCCGATGACAACGTTGGCAAGCGTGGATTTGCCGCAGCCCGATTCGCCGACGACGCCGACGGTTTCCCCGGCGCGGATGGCGAAATCCACGCCCTGCACGGCCTTGACTTTGGCGCCGCTGAAGAGCTTGCCATCACGGGCAGGGAAATGGACGTGTATATCTTTGAGTTCGATCAGGTTCATGAGGTTTTCTCCTTAAGCGCTGTGGGTTTGCCAGTGCGCTGGAAAAGCCCCTCCCCCTGTGGGGGAGGGGTTGGGGAGAGGGCAGCAAACAGATGATTTTTTAACTTTCTCAGGGGGATTTGAAACTTTTATCCCCTCACCCCTACTCCAATCTGCTCCGCAGCTCTGCGAGTCCCGCAAGCGGGAGAGGAGATTGATGCCGTGAAGACGTGCGGTTTTTTCCGGTTTTTTCGCTGCTTGGACATAAAAAAGCGGGCGAATATCTTTGCGTTCAATCAGCTTCATGAAGTTTTCTCCGCTTGCGATGCCCAGCCGTGCTGGCCGTCGGTGTGCCACTCGGGCTTGTGCGCGGGATCGGCGTTTTGCAGTGAGCGCGGTGCGAAGCGGTCGCCGCGCGCGAAATCCTGCGGCGCGGGTACGCTGCCGGGAATCTGGTAGAGGCGCTTGGCGCGTTTTTCGGTGGAGAGCACGGAAGCGAGCAGGCCGCGCGTGTATTCGTGGCGCGGATTTTCGAGCAGCGCGCGTACCGGCGCGGCTTCCACGACTTGCCCCGCGTACATCACGGTGATGCGGTTGGCAATTTCCGCGACCAGCGCCAGATCGTGGCTCACGAAGACGAGGGCGAAGCCGTGCTCGCGTTGCAGTTCTTCCAAAAGCGCGACCACTTCCGCCTGCACGGTGACATCGAGCGCGGTGGTGGGTTCGTCGGCAATGACCAGACGCGGTTCGCGCGACAGCGCCATGGCAATCAGCACGCGCTGGCGCTGGCCGCCGGAGAGTTCGTGCGGATAGCGCGGCAGGATTTTCGCGGGATCGAGTTTCACCCATTCGAGCAGGGTTTCCGCGCTGACCTTGCCGCCGCGCCGGATGAGCTGCTGCAACTGGCTTCTGATGGTAAGCGAGGGGTTGAGCGCGGAGAGCGCGTCCTGATAGATCATGGCGATTTCCGTGCCGCGCAGGCTTTGCCACGGCACATTGCCGCCGAGAAGCTCGTGCACCTGGCCGTCGCGGGCATGGAAACGGATCTGCCCGGAAATCTGCGCGCTTTTGCCGAGCAGCCCGAGAATAGAGAAGGCGGTGATGGATTTGCCGCAGCCCGATTCGCCAACCAGCCCCATGGTTTCGCCGGCGCGTACGGTGAAATTGACGTTTTCCACCAGCGCGGTGTCGCCATAGCGGGCGGGGAAGCGGATATGCAGGTTTGCCACTTCGAGCACGACGGGCGCGCTGTCGTCGCTGGCTTTCAGCTCGCTGCGCGCGCGGGTGGCGCTTTGCAAATCATCGAGATAGCCGATGAGCGCAGGCTGGGCGGCGCGCGCTTCCGCGACATCGGCCTCCAGACGCGCGCTTTGTTTCACTTCCATTTCCGCTTCGGCTTGTGCGCTGCGGCTGCCGCCGGCGCGCAGGCGCGGGTTGACCATGGCGTCGGTCATGCCTTCGGCGAGGATATTGAGGGCGAGCACGGTGAGCAAAATGGTGAGGCCTGCGAAAGTGGTTGCCCACCAGCCACCGTTCAGCACGAGATTGCGGCCGTAGGAGAGGATATTGCCCCATGAGGGATCGGGCGGCTGCACACCCGCGCCGAGGAAGGTGAGCGAGGCTTCGAAGATGATGGCGTCCGCCACCATGACAGTCGCGAACACCAGCACCGGCGCGGCGATATTGCGCACGATGTGGCGCACGAGGATGTGCAGGCGGCTCGCGCCCAGCACGCGCTCGGCGCGCACGTAGTCCTCTTCCCATTGCGCGAGCACGTTGGCGCGCACCACGCGCGCGAGCTGCGGAATATAGACCACGGCAATGGCGATGATGATGATGTCCATGGTGTTGCCGAAGTTCACCAGCAAGACGGCGGCAAGGGCAATGCCGGGGAAGGCCATGATGATGTCCATGAGGCGCATGATGGCTTCGTTGCCCCATTTCGAGGCGGTCGCGGCAATTGCCCCCAGGGCGCCACCGACGAGGATGGCAAGGCCGACGGCGCCAAGGCCAATCAGCAGCGACACGCGCGAGCCGTAAATGATGCGCGAGAGAATGTCGCGGCCGAGGCGGTCGGTGCCGAACCAGTGCGCGGCGCTTGGCGGACGCGCGGGCACGCCGCTCGCGAGCGGATCATGCGGCGCGAGCCACGGCGCAAAGAGGGCAACGAGGATAATGGCAGTCAGGAAGACGAAGGCGATTTTCGCCGGCAGATTGAGGGCGCGGAAGCGCGCGCCGCCATTGGCAAGGCGCTCGGCAAGGCTGCTGCGGGGAGTAAGGGCTTGCATCACACGCTCCGAATTTTGGGGTTGATGAGAACGTAGAGAATATCGACGATGACATTCACGACGAGGAAGGCAAAGGCAATGGTGAGCACCACGCCCTGCACGAGATTGATGTCATTGTTGGTAATCCCGTTCAGGATGAGCTGCCCCATGCCGGGCAGGGCAAAAATCTGCTCGATGACCACCGCGCCGCCGAGGAGATAGCCGACGCGCAGGCCGAGAACGGTAACCGGCGTGATCAGCGCGTTGCGCAGCACGTTCTTGCGGATCACTTCCGCATAGGGCACGCCGTTGCCGATGGCAGTGCGCACATAGTCCTTATCCATTTCTTCCACCATGGTGGTGCGCACCACGCGAATCAGCGAGGCGCACACCGGCACGGCAAGCGCAATCGACGGCAATATCATCGAATGAAACCAGCCCTTGGCATCTTCGCGGAAGGGAATGTAGCCGCCGGTTGGCAGCCAGTCGCTATCGAGCGCAAACCACTGGATGAGCAAAATGCCGAGCCAGAACGACGGCGTGGCCACGGCGGCGATGGAAAAGAGGCGGATGACTTGATCCGGCCAGCGGTCGCGATAGAGCGCGGCAATCACACCGAGCGAGAAGGAAACGACGGCCGCCAGAAAGACGCCGATGAAAGTGAGCTGCAAGGTGACGGGAAAGGCCTTGGCAATCATGGCAGTAATCGGTTGCTCCGGCGGCGTGGTCACGCCGAAATCGAGACGGAGCAGGTCGGACAACATGCGCCCGTACTGCACAACCAGCGGATCATTGAGGCCGCGTTCTTCGCGCCAGGCGTGCTTGGCCGCTTCGGAAGCGCTTTCGCCTAGGGCGATGGTGGCCTGGTCGATATTGCTGGACTGGAGAATGATGAAGACGAGAATGGTCACGCCCAGCATCATCAGCGGCAGGGCGAGCAGACGGCGCGACAGCAGACGGAGAATGATCGCCATTCAGGGCTCCTTTTTTGGGTGAGTGGTAAATTTTCTCATCATGAAGCGCTTATGTTGAGAAATTTTATCGCCATAAGCGCTTACGGGTGGTAAAAAATTACTATTTTGAGTGGTTTTTTTGCTAATTTCCAAAAAAATGCGCACATCCAACCCCTCTCCCGCGTGCGGGACTCGAAGAGCTGCGGAGCAGATTGAGGCAGGGATGAGGGGAGAAAAATTTTCTAGAAAGTTTAGGGAACTAAAAAATGCTTTGTTGGTTGCCCTCTCCCCAACCCCTCCCCCACAGGGGGAGGGGCTTTGGGGTCGTGCTTTTAATCGAAGAAATTGCGCAAATACCATCACGACACCAGCTCCAGCATTTTTGCGAGCGTGTTGCGGTTGCGGGTGGTGAGCGCGATGCGCAAGCGTTTTTCCAGCGCGTTGTTGGAGAGTTTGCTGCGCGAGGCGTCGCCGGGGATGTGCATATAGAGGGCGTGTTTGCCTGCGGCGAGCTGGCTGTCGCCAAAATCTTCCGCGAGTGCGGCGGCAAGGTACGCGGCATCGGGAACGTCGTTGGCAAGAGTGTAGAAAACGCGTGCGGGATCGGCATCAGGGAAAGGTTGTTCGGCGAGAATGGCGGTGAGTTGTGCCGCGTTTTTGACGATGACGGCGAGGTCAACGCCAAGTTCGCGCTGCAATATATCGTGCACGCGGGTGGCAATTGTGGCGGCATCGTCGGCGCTTGCGAGGGCGATGTTGCCGTTTTGGATCCAGCTGCGCACGTCGGCAAGGCCGTGTTTTTCGGGCGCTTCACGCAGGGCGTCCATTTTCACGGCGTTCTTGCCGCCGGGCATGACGCCGCGCAGGAATACGGCATGACGGAAAAGAGACATTCGGCGCTCCGCAGTGGGGACAAAAAGAGCGGAAGGGCGGGGGAAACAAGGAGCCTTTTTGGTAAAAAAGATACCCGCCGCTTCCGCAAGCTGAAGATGCCTTTTGGAATAACAATGGTGATTTTTTATCATTATGAAGCGCTTGTTGTAGTAAAAATTCGCTATCAAAGCGCTTCAAAATGGTAAAAAACGATTATTTACGCCCTACACCCAGGAAGGAAAGGCCGGTGGTCGGCAGCGGCTGGAAGCCGTCGAGCGCGTCCTTGTTCCAGCCGGTGGGCAGCTTGCGGTGCAGAATGGGATAGAGCGGCACTTCGCTGGAGACGATATCCACCACTTCTTTCCACGCGGCAAGCGTTTCCTCGCGCGAGCTGCTTTGCAGGGCGCGGTCAAGCGCGGCGACGGCTTTGGTGTGGCCTTCGCTGCCAGCCCAGTGCATGCGGGTGTTCGCCCACACGTCGCTTCTGTACCACCAGGAGAGGAGCAGGTCGAGGTCGTTGCCGAAGACGGACGGATCGCCCGGGGCAAGGGCCACGCCATAGTTGCCGGAGGCGATGACGTCGCCGTAGAGCGCGCCGGATTGCAGATGCTTCAGGGTGACTTTCACGCCGGGGATGGCATTCCAGGATTCCAGCACCAGCGGGGCGCAGTCTTTCACCCATGAGGTGTCGGTGGCGACGAGTTCGAAGGCAAGTTCTTTCACGCCGGCTTCATCAAGCAGGGCGCGGGCTTTCGCGGCATCGTGCTTGTAAACGGTGCCGGCTTCGAAATAGTCGGCATGGGTTTTCTGCATGAAGGAGGTCGCCGCTTCGGCGTTGCCGAGCAGGGCGAGGTTGATGACCTTGTCGATATCCAGGCCATGGAAAAGCGCCTGGCGCACGCGCACATCATTGAAGGGTGCCTTGCCGCAGTTGAACATCAGGAAGAGCACGCCGAAGGATTGCACGGATTCCACTGCCGCTTTCCTGGCGAGCGCGTCCACATCGAGATAGGGCACGGATTCCATGGCCTGGATGCGCCTGGATTGCAGGGCGGTGACGCGTGCGGCATCGTCGGAGAGCAGGAACCAGGTCATTTTCTCGGCGCGCGCCGGATATTTGCCGTTGTAGGCCTCAAAGCGCGCGAATTCGATGCGGTCGTCCTTGGTGGCAGACACGAACTTGAACGGGCCGGAGCCGACCGGATTGGCGTCAAACGCCGACTTGTCTTTTTCCGCAATGTGCCTGGGCACGATTTTCACGATGGAGAGGCGCTCGCGGAAGATGGAGAGCGGGTATTTCAGCTTGAACTCAACGGCCCTGTCATCGACTTTCTTCACGCTGTCGATAAAGGGGATGAACTGGGCAAAGAGCGAGGCATTGGCCGGATCCATCACGCGCTCGTAGGAAAACACGACATCATCGGCGGTGACCGGTGCGCCATCGTGGAAAACCGCGCCTTCGCGCAGGGTGACGCGCCAGGTGGTGTCATCGACTTTTTCCGGCTCGCTTGCCGCCAGCGCCAGATAGGGTTCGCGCGTGGCCGGATGCAGATCAATGAGCGCTTCGAAGATATGCAGGTTGGCGGCAAAAGGTGTGGCGCCGCTGGTGGTCATCGGGTCAAAGCCGGTGGAGAGACTGTAGGATACGGCCGCTTCGATGCTGGCAGCGATCTTGCCTTCCTGCGCCCAGGCAGGCAGCGAACCGGCAAGTGCCAAACCGGCGCCCATGCCGCCCAGCACTTTCAGGAAGCGGCGGCGGCTTGCCAAATCAAGGGAAAAGTCGTTCATGTTCATCTCCTGTCATTTGTTGGCCAATACTGCACATTACTATTGAGGAGAATAACGGAAAAGTCAATCTGTTTTCCACAAAAAACACTGTGAATTTCATCAGATTTGCACATGAAAAAATTGACATCATTGCAGTTAAGGGTAAACTAGGCGCGCATAACCCCGAGGAATATCACCATAGAATTAAACCAATGAAACCAGACAGCACCATCGACCGCCGCAACAAAATCCGTGAAATGCTCGAAACCGATACCGTCGTCAATTCGCAGGCGCTGGCCGAGCGCTTCGAAGTCTCCCTGATGACGATTTATCGCGATCTCGATTTCCTGCAAGAACAAGGCATTGCCAAGAGGCAGCATGGCGGGGCAATCATCGCCAACCGCTTTGTTACCGCGAGCATGCGCAACCATCGCGCCACCCAGTATGTGGAAGCCAAGCGCGCCATCGGCCGCTATGCCGCCGAACACTTCATCGACATGCACAGCGACGACGCCATTATCATCGGCGCCGGCTCGACCACGCTGGAATTCGTGAAAGCGCTGCCGGATATTCCCATCAACGTCATGGTCAACAGCTTGGAAGCGCTCTCCATTCTCGGCCGCCACAACCAGACCCATCTCTATGCCCTTGGCGGCGAACTGCGCAAGGACATCATGGCTTTCGGCGGCACCATGGCGCACGAAAGCATCCGCCAGTGCCATTTTTCCAAGGCCTTCATCGGCGTGGACGGCATCGACATGCAGGCCGGATTCACCAGCACCAACGAACAGACCGCGCGCCTTTCCGAGCTGATGGCCGAACATGCCGAAGATGTGTTCGTGCTCACCGATAACAGCAAGTTCCACCAGCGCTCTTTCCGTACCGTCTTTCCCTTCTCGCGGGTGCGCGCCATCATCACCAACGCGGGCGTGGACATCCATTTCCGCCAGTTCCTGCGCGAACAGAATGTTGAACTGATCGAGGTTGAAGTCAATGAACACTAATCCCGTGGCCGAGCGCATCGCCGCGCACAAGCAAAGCGGACGCGGCGGCATAGTTTCCGTGTGCAGCGCCCATCCCGCCGTGGTCGATGCCGCTGTCGATATCGCGCGCGATTATGGCGACGTGCTCCTGATCGAATCCACCTCCAACCAGGTCGATCAGTTCGGCGGCTATACCGGCAAGAAACCCGCCGAATTCATCGCGGAAACGCGCGCGCGCGTCCTCGCGCAAGGCTTTCCCGAAGCAAAACTCGCCTTCGGCGGCGACCACCTCGGCCCCAACGTCTGGCAGGGCTTGCCGGCAGCGGAAGCCATGAACTATGCCGACGAACTCATCCGTCATTATGCCGCCGCCGGTTACGACAAAATCCACCTTGATTGCAGCATGAGCTGCGCCGACGATCCGGTGCCGCTTGATGACGAAACCGTGGCGCGCCGCGCTGCGCGTCTCTGCAAAATCGCGGAAGCGTACAAAACGCGCGACATCGTCTATATCATCGGCACCGAAGTGCCGGTGCCGGGCGGCGCGCAGGAAGATCTCGCCGAACATGGCGTCACCCCAACCTCGCCCGAAGCCGCCAAAATCACCTGGCAAGTGCATGAGCGCATCTTTGCCGAAGAAGGGCTTGCCGAAGTGTGGCCGCGCGTCATTGGCCTCGTCGTGCAGCCCGGCGTCGAATTCGATCACCATCAGGTCATCGATTATCAGCCCGAGCACGCGCAAGCGCTTTCCCAAGTGGCTGAAGGCTTCAAACATGCCGTCTTCGAAGCGCATTCCACCGACTACCAAAATGCCCCCGCCTTCCGGCAACTGGTGCGCGACCATTTCGCCATCCTGAAAGTTGGCCCCGCGCTCACCTTTGCCTACCGCGAAGCGCTCTTTGCCCTCGAAGCCGCGCTTGCCGATTACCACGGCACGCCGTACCCCGGCGCTTTCCGCGCGGCCGTCGAAAAACTCATGCTCGAGCAGCCCAAATACTGGCAGAAATACTATGAGGGCGACGAACAGGAACAGCGCCGCCTGCGCGCCTTCAGCCTCTCCGACCGCATCCGCTATTACTGGCCGCAACTGGCAGAACCGGTGGCAACGCTCCTCGCCGACTTTGATGCCGCGCAGATTCCCTTCGGCATCATTCACCAGTACCTGCCGCATGCGCTCGATGAAGCGCACAACCGGGGCGAAGCGCCGAGCGCGGAGAATCTGATTCGTCACCATATTCGCGCAGCGTTGAAACCGTATTACGACGCCTGCATGGCATCGTAGGGTGGGTGTCAACCCACCGTCGCGAAGCGATGGCAGGTTGGGAAACACCGGCTTTGCATGTTGGCGTTTGTTATGTGATGTTGCCTTTCGCAAAAGGGCTATAAATGATGTTTTTTACCATTAAAAAGTGCTTCTTTTAAGAAAATTTTGCATGGCAAGCGCTTGTTGGTGAGGAAAAAATACTATTGCAAATCGGGTTGTGGTGGTGGGTCGGGGTGAAGCATCGCCGAACCCCAACAGGAAAACAGGCATGATTGTTGGGGTTCACGACGTTGCACGTCGTTCACCGCCAACCTACATACAGACAACTTCAAACAATCAAGGATTCCTTATGACTTTCGCCACAACCGATTTTTCCGCCCTTGGCGCTGCGCATACCGCGCGCGAAATCGCGCAGCAGGGTGATTGCTGGCGGCAGATTCCCGCCTTGCTGGCCGATGCCGATGATGCCGTCAAACTGGCAGTGGCGCACAGCCTGATCCGCCCGCAAGAGGCCGTGATTTTCAGCGGCGCGGGGACTTCCGCCTATGTGGGCGAAATTCTCGCGCCCGCGCTCGCGCCCTATGCGCAGGCGTTTTGTCTGGCGCGCCACAGCACCGATGTCGTCTCCAATCCCGCCGCCTGCCTGCCGCGTGGGGCGCGCGGTGTATTCTTCGCCTTTGCCCGCTCCGGCAATTCGCCGGAAAGCCTCGACAGCCTGGAAAAGCTTCATGCCATTGCGCCGGAAGTGACGCCGGTCTATATCACCTGCAATCCCGAAGGCGCGCTCGCGAAAAAAGCGGCAGCCGGTGAAGGGCTGTCGTGCCTGATGCCGGAAGAAACGCACGACCAGAGTTTCGTGATGACCTCGAGTTTTTCCACCATGACGCTCTTTACCGCCGCGCTTTGCCGCGATGCGCTGGGCTTGCCCGCGCTTGATGTGGAAGCGGCAGCGGATGCGGCGGACAATATCGTCGCCAATTTTTACGGCAGCGCCACGCTGGATGAACTGGCCAAGGCCAAGCGTCTGGTCTTCCTCGGCAGCAATGCGCTGTGGGGCGCGGCGCGCGAGAGTGCGCTGAAAATTCTGGAAATGACCGCTGGCGCGATTCCGACTATGGCGGAAACGGCGCTCGGCTTCCGCCACGGCCCGAAATCGCTGATCGACGGCGACACGGCGGTGATTATTTTCGCGAGCAACGATGCCTACACCCAGCAGTTCGACCGCGATATTGCCGTGGAAGTGCTGAATGGCAGTGCGCGCGATGTGTTCATTGTCGGCAGCCCCGCCTTTTTCGCGCGCTATCCCGAGTTGTCGGCGCATGGTTTGGCGCATGTGCCGAACGGCGCGCCGGAGGAAGTGCTCGCCGTGCTTGCCGTCATCCATGCTCAGCTGCTCGGCTTGCGCCTTGCCATTGATCGCGGCATCGCCGCCGACAATCCCTGCCCGAGTGGTGAAGTGAACCGCGTCGTGCAGGGCGTTACCCTTTACCCCTATCCCCACTGACAAAAACAGGAGAGAAACCACTATGCCCAATATTTTGCTTACCCGTATCGACAACCGCCTGATTCACGGCCAGGTCGGCATGACCTGGACCAACTGGCTGGGTGCGAATCTCGTGCTCGTGGCTGACGATCAGCTCGCCGCCGATCCCACCCAGCAGGCGCTGATGGACATGGCCATTGCCGGTGGCGCCGAATCGCGCTATTTCACCCTGCAAAAAACCATTGACGTGATTCACAAGGCGGCCGACCGCCAGAAAATTTTCCTGATCGTGCGCACCCCGCAGGATGCCCTCAAGCTCGTCGAAGGCGGTGTGCCGATCAAGGTCATCAACGTCGGCAACCTGCATTTTGCCGAAGGCAAGCGCCAGGTCTCCAAAGTGATTTCCGTCACCGAGGATGACGTGCGCTGCTTCCGTGAACTGGAAGCGCGTGGTGTGACCTGTACCGTACAGGGCACGCCGGACGACAGGAAAATCCCCATCCTCACCCTCGTCGAATAAGGAGTTCCCATGGAAGTCTTGTTGTGGCAAGCGCTGGCGATCGCGATCTTCGCAGGGATCGCCGGTATTGACCTTTTCAACGTGCTCACGCACATCCACCGCCCGATCATCACCGGCCCCATCGTTGGCCTGATCCTTGGCAATCCCGAAGCGGGGCTGGTGGCTGGCGCCACCTTCGAGCTGATGTGGATGGGGCTGGTGCCACTGGCCGGTGCGCAGCCGCCGAACGTCGTGCTGGGCGGCATCATCGGCACCGCCTTTGCCATTGTCACCGGGCAGACTGCCGAGCAGGCAATACTCGTTGCCGTGCCGTTCGCCATCTTCGTGCAGGTATGCATCACCTTCCTGTTCACCGCCTTTTCGCCCTTGATGAGCAAGGCCGACCACTACGCGCGCACCCTGAACTTCAAGGGCATCGCAGGGCTGAACTATCTCGGCATGACCATCCTCTTCTGCTTCTACAGCATCATCGCCTTCTCAGTGATTTATTTCGGTGCGGAAGCGGCGCAGAAGCTCGTGAGCCTCATTCCGCAGTGGCTGACCGACGGTCTGCAATTCGCGGGCGGCCTGATGCCTGCCATCGGTTTCGGCATCCTGCTCAACATCATGCTGCAACGCCAATACATCGCCTATTACCTGCTGGGCTTTTTGCTCGCCGCCTACTTCAAGCAGCCGCTGCTCGCGATTGCGCTGGTTGGCGTCGTCTTCGCCCTGATTGAGTACTACCTGCGCGGAAATGCAGCGGAAAAAACCACCAGCCATGCTGCCGAAGAGGAGGGCATCTGATGAACGCACCTGATCAACCCGTCACCAGTGCCAGCCAGGACAACCACATCTTCGCCGGCGCCAACAACAACCCCGACGTTTTCGAAGACAGCAGCGCGCCGCACGTCATCGAACCGGCAGATATCCGCCGCATGGCGTGGCGCTCGCTCTTTTTGCAGGCGTCCTTCAACTACGAACGCATGCAGGCCAACGGCTGGCTCTACACCATCCTGCCCGCGTTGCGCAAAATCCACAGGAATGACAACGACCTGAAAAAATCCATGTCCATGCACCTGGAGTTTTTCAACACCCACCCCTTCCTCGTCACCTTCATCTCCGGCCTCGTGCTCGCGATGGAAGAAGCGAAAGAGCGGGTCGATACCATCCGCGCCATCAAAGTCTCCACCATGGGGCCGGGCGGCGGCATCGGCGACGCCGTGTTCTGGCTGACCCTGCTCTCCATCTGCGGCGGCGTGGGCGCATCGTTCTCCTTGCAAGGCTCGTGGATTGGCCCGGTGTTCTTCCTCGTCTTCTTCAACGTCGTGCACTTCGGCCTGCGCTTCGGCCTCGCGTCCTACGGCTACAAAATGGGCGTCTCCGCCATCAAGAGCCTGAAAGACCAGACGAAAAAACTGGCGCATGCCGCATCCATCGTCGGCCTCACCGTAATCGGCGCGATGACCGCGAGCTATGTGCGCTTCGAAGCCGGCCTGCAAATGACGCGCGTTGTGGAAGGCGCGGAAAAGCCGTTCGTTTACAGCCTGCAAAAGGATCTCATCGATCCCATCATGCCGAGCCTCCTGCCGCTGCTTTGGACCCTGTTCATCCTCTGGCGCATCAAAAAAGGCAGCTCGCCGCTGAAACTCGTGCTCTGGACAGTCGCCTTCGGCGTTGCCTGCACCCTGATTCCGGTGCTGGTGAAAATGGCCTTCGGCTGGGACATCATCGACCCTGCCGTACTGCAAAGCCGCATGGGCAAATAAGCTTGCCGATCCTCGAAAAAACCGCCGGAAACGGCGGTTTTTTCATATCCGGACAATAGCCTCAGAAATTTTCATTGAAACATTATTTATAATAATTTTTTCTCATCAATAAGCACTTATCGCGGTAAAAACAATCTATCATAATCATTTTTATGGTATATTTTGTCAATGCCTTGTCTTGTCATTTCTTCCTTTTGTCATCTGCCGGAGAAAACACCATGTCGCAAGAAAAGCTGCAAGCCATACAAATCCTCGCTCGCTGCCTGACCAACAACGATCCTGCCGTTTTGCAGGATATTGATGAACTGGAAAACGACCTGCCGCGATTCTTTGCCCGTCATGAAGCGGATTTTGAGGACTGCTATTACTTTCCGCCCACAGACTATTCAGACGATGAAAAATACTGGGATGGCATCATGAACAGTCTGCGTTTCACAGACCATGCCCAGTACTTTGACTGGAAAGAAGGCCTGGACGACTTTCTCGAGCGCATCGCCAGGCTGCCCTTGCTGGCGCCGCGCTTTGCCGCCTTGCCCAAGGAAGGGTTGAATGCGGACGCTTCCATCCCGGAATGGGCGGACGTGCTCAACGCGCAATGGCAGGCGCACGGCATTCGCCTGGTCAACCTGGAAACGGGCGGGGATGATTACCTGTGCGCCGTGGCAGCCTGCGAGGATCTGGATGACATCCGCAAGGCGGCAAAAATGCTTGGTGAGAGAATCTGGACCTGATTTCGGGCGCATGGTTCTGTTGGCGCAGGAAAGTTTGCTGCCATATGCCGGAGGCAGCGCGGCAGCCAATGGCGAAGCCGCATTCATGATAAAACATGAATTTCAATAAATGGCAAAAAATAGATATTTTTTCTCAAAAATAAGCGCTTATTATGAGAAAATTTATCGCAACAAGCGCTTTGGAGTGAGAAAAAATACTATTCCGGGGAAGGAAATGTAAAAGTTGCCCGGGAAGGCGGCCAGGCATGACCCGTTGCCGTTTCCGCCGCTTTCCGTGCGATTTTTTTCCATCATGACAAAGTGTTGCTGTCTTTATTTGCATGGCGGCGGCAAAGGAACCGTTTTTCGCTGTACTTTCTTGCGCGCTCTTGTAAAAATAAACCCCGTGTAACAAAAGCGCCATAAAGGGGACACCATATATGATCCGGTTCATCGTAAGTGGTCACGGGCAATTCGCCAGTGGTGTGGTTTCCGCAGCCAGCCTGATTGCCGGCGAGGCCGACGCGTTTGCCGTTGTGGACTTCCCCGAAGGCTCGAGCAACACCCAGCTGGGCGCAGACCTGAAAGCCGCGCTGGACACGGCGGGTGATGAACCCGTCATCATCTTCACCGATATTCTTGGCGGCATGCCCTTCCGCGAATCGGCACTGCTCGCCGGCAACCGGCCGCACACCGAAGTGGTTTGCGGCACCAACGTCCAGATTCTGGTGGAAGCCGTGCTTGAACGCAGCGAGGACGATACGCCCGCCGATCTTCTTGCCCGCATCCTGCCCGGCGCACGCGAAGGACTGAACCTCCTGAGCGCCATCCAGCCCAAATCCCGGCAACCCGATGCCGAAGACGGCATCTAAACTTGGAGTATCACCATGCAAACCACAGAACTTGTGCTCAATAACGATTCCGGGCTGCATGCCCGCCCCGGCAAGGATTTCGTGCAGCTGGCGAAAACCTTTGAAAGCGTGGTCACCGTGATCAAGAACGGTGAGCGCTACAACGGCAAGTCGCTGATGAAAATCATGCAGGCCGGCCTTTCCAAAGGTGATACCTTCCAGATCGAAACGGAAGGAGCGGACGAAGAAAAAGCGCTGGCAGCACTTGCCGACTACATCGGCAACCTGCGCGAATAAAATTGTGAAAAGGCCGGGTTGCCGGTCTTTTTATTATGAATCCACACGCTTAAGGAGTGTGATATGAAAAATTACGACGGACTGGCAGCCTCCTCCGGCATCGGCATCGGCAAAGCCTGGATTTTTACCCCGCAAAACCCGGTGGTGGACAGCACGCCAGCCGCAGATCCCGAGGCGGAACTGGCAGCCTTCCGTGCCGCGCAGCAACGTGTGGATGCCCATCTGGAAGCGCTTTATGAGCGCGTGCTCGCCGAGCAGGGCGAAGACGAAGCGGCCATTTTTGAAAGCCACCGCGAGCTGCTGCACGACGACGAACTGGAAAGCGACGTCAAAAGCCGCATCCGCGACGAAAAGCAGCGTGCCACGCTTGCCGTCAAGGAAGCACTTGATGATGCCGCTGCCACCATGCGTGCCCTCGATGACGATTACTTGCGCGAGCGCGCCGCCGAATTTGAAGACCTGCGGCAGAACCTGCTGCTCGCGCTGAACGGCATGCCCTTTGCCTCGCTGGCCGATGCGCCCGCGGGCAGCATCGTCTTTGCCCGCGACCTCTCGCCAAGCGAAACCGCACAGCTCAATCCTGCGCAAATCCAGGGATTCGTGCTCGAACACGGCGGGCTGACCAGCCACGTCGCCATTCTCGCGCGCAACATCGGCCTGCCCGCCGTCATGGGCATCAGCCATATCCTGCAAACCATCGAAAATGGCGCTGATGTCATCATTGATGGCGACAAGGGACAACTGATCGTGCAGCCGGATGATGCCACCCTGACGCTCACCAAACGCAAGCAGCAGGAACAAAACGCGCGCAAGGCCGAATACGCCAAGCTCCGCGACCAAAGCGCCATTACCACCGACGGCCGCCGCTTCCCGCTCTTCACCAACATCGGATCAGCCAAGGACCTGCATCTGGTGGATGACAACGGCGCGGAAGGCGTTGGCCTGTTCCGCAGCGAATTCCTCTTCATGGAAAATCCCACCGCGCCCAGCGAAGAGCGGCAATACCAGGAATACCGCAAGGTTGTCGAACACCTGAAAGGCAAACCTGTCATCCTGCGCCTGCTTGACGTGGGCGGCGACAAGCCCTTGCCTTACCTCGATGCCCCGGAAGAAGAAAACCCCTTCCTCGGCTGGCGCGGCGTGCGGCTCTATGCCGCCAACCTGCCCATCTTCCACAGCCAGATTCGCGCCGCCCTGCGCGCCTGTGCGCATGGCAACCTGTGGCTGATGATCCCGATGATCATCAGTCTGGACGAACTGCGCTGGGTAAAAGCGCAAATCGCCGAACAGCGCGAACTCATGCAAAAAGAAGGCATTGCCGTGGGCGAGCAGCTCAAGGTCGGCGTGATGATCGAAACGCCCGCTGCTGCCATCATTGCCCGCCAGCTCGCCAAGGAAGCGGACTTCTTCAGCATTGGCAGCAACGACCTCACCCAGTACACGCTCGCCGTCGATCGCGGCAACGTACAGGTCGCCCCGCTTTACGACAGCCTGCATCCGGCCGTGTTGTCGCTGATGAAAAAATCCTGTGATGCCGCGCACCATGCCGGTATCGACATCGGCATCTGCGGCGAAATGGGCAGCGACCTGCAAGCCACGCCGCTCCTCATCGGCATGGGATTCAACGAAATCTCCATCTCTGGCCGCCGCCTGCCTGCCGTGAAATACGCCCTGCGCCATTTCCCCTACCAGGCCTGCCGCGCCCTGCTCGCCGAAGCGATCACGCTTGATAACGCCGAAGCCGTGCGCAAGCGCGTTGCCGCCTTCCAGCGCCAATACCTGCCGGAAGAAGCGTAAAAATGCAGGGTGGGCTTTGCCCCACCATCGTGAAACGATTGTAGGTCGGCCACGTTGTGGCCGGCCTTTTTATAAACCCAGAACCGTGGATGGGTGTCAATCCATGCGGTTTGCAATTTGGCGACATATGCTGGCGTGAAATCGCTTCGCAGTTTCCCCTTCCCTAATCGGCTCCACAGCTCTGACGAGCCCCGCAAGCGGGAGAAGGGTTGCTGGATCGCTTCGCCATACCGCATGGGCTGTGGTTGTTTTGTCAGTTTGCAATGAGATTTTTTATCATTAATAAGCGCTTATATCGATAAAATTTCTCATCATAAGCGCTTATGTTTGGTAAAAAAATACTATTTTTGCTTGAATCGTGTAAAACCATAAAAACCAACAAAAACATTGACCCATTCCAAACACGGCGTATAATGCGCCCCCTTCGCTCATCGCCCGCGATCTTTTGGTGCGTTCGCACCCGTTCAAGACCAGCCAAGCCGCTGCCTTTTTCCGATTGTTGCCGATGAATTTCGCCGCGTCCGCGGCCTACCGGCAACCCGCATCTCTTCGTCTTCCCGACGCCGCAATGCCTTGCCTTATCAAGGACTCTTACCCATGCACGCTAATGATTTCGCAGCCCTCGGCCTGCCCGAAGCCCTGCTCGCCACCATTGCCAAAACCGGCTACACCACGCCCACGCCCATCCAGGCACAAGCCATTCCGCTGGCGCTTGCCGGACGCGACCTGCTCCTTTCCGCGCAAACTGGCAGCGGCAAGACCGCCGCTTTCGTACTGCCCGCGCTCGCCCATCTGCTGCAAGCGCCGGTGAAAAAGAAAAAGCCGCGTGTCCTGATTCTGACGCCCACGCGCGAACTCGCCCAGCAGGTCAACGACAGCGTGCGCCGCTACGGCGCTGGTCTGAACTGGCTCTTTACCGTGCCGCTCGTTGGCGGTTCGCCCTATGGCGCGCAGATCCAGGCGCTGAAAAAAGGCGTTTCCATCGTCATTGCCACGCCGGGCCGTCTCCTCGACCATTTGCGCGCAGGTTATCTGGACCTTTCCGACCTGCAAATTCTCGTGCTCGATGAAGCCGACCGTATGCTCGACATGGGCTTTTCCGAAGACATCAACGCCATCATCGACGCCACCCCGGAAAACCGCCAGACCATCATGTCGTCTGCCACCTGGGACGGCGCAGTGGGCAAAATCGCCGCCGAATTCACGCAAAATCCCGAGCGCGTCGCCATCAAGGTGGAAACCGCGCATATCGAGGAACAAGTCTATTTCTGCGACGACCAGCACCACAAAAACCAGATTCTCGACCGCCTCGTCTGCGATCCCGAGATGGGGCAGGTGATGATCTTCACCGCCACCAAGCGCATGAGCGAAGAAGTGGCGGGCCGCCTCACCGAAAACGGCCACCGCACCCGCTTCCTGCACGGCGATTTGCCGCAGCACAAGCGCAACCGCATCGTCCAGGACCTGCGCAAGGGCAAATGCGACATCCTCGTCGCCACCGACGTCGCCGCGCGCGGCATCGACATCCCGGCGATCAGCCACGTCATCAACTACGACCTGCCGCGCCAAAGCGAAGACTATGTGCACCGCATCGGCCGCAGCGGCCGCGCCGGCAGAAGCGGCATGGCCATGAACCTCGTCAGCCTTGCCGACCGCAGCCAGCTCTCCGCCATCAGCCGCTATTTGCAGCGCACCATGCCGGAAGTGCAACTCGAAGGCCTGGCGCCCACCAAAACCGCCAAGCCGCGCACCAAGCCCGCGAAAAAATTCCGCGGCAAGTCGAGCAAGCACAAGGAAGGCTTCGGCAAGCACGGCGACAAACCACGCTTCGCCGGCAAGGGCAAACGCGACGGTTTCGTGCCTGCCAAAGCGAAAAGCGGCAAAGCGCCGCGCCGCAGCAATGCCGCGCGCGATTGATCGTTATCCCCCACTGGCAAAAAAACGGTAGCCCAGGCTACCGTTTTTTATGGTGAAATCATCATAAAAACAGCCAAACCGTAGGTTGGTGGTGCATCTCGGCAAGCTCGATAACCGTGCGTAGCACGAACCCCAATATTTTGAGATTCATTATGTTGGGGTTCGCCTGACGGCTCACCACCAACCTACATTTCCGTTCTGCTTTTTATTGATTTGTTTATATAAAATGGGATAATTTCCCATTGTAATCTGATTTTATGATAATTTTTATCGCAATAAGCGCTTAATGATGGTAAAAAAATATCTATATTTGGTTAATTTATGATTTTTTCCAGTAAGCCTTGATGCGGTTGTGCCGGCCATCGAGTTGATAGCGCTGGCGCAGATGATGGCGCACGACTTTGGCGGCGTGGTTTTCCAGTGCGCCCCATGCGGCATCGATGGCGGGCAGGCTGTCGATGAGAGCGGTAAGTTCCGTTGTCAGGCTGTCGTGATAGGCGAGGCGATGCAGGGCGCTGCCGGGCGGCAGGATGTCATCGCTGAGATACGCCTGTTCTTCCGGGTGGTGGGTGATGAGGATGACGGCGGGTGGCACAGGGTTTTGCCAATTTTCCAGCAGCGCGGCCACGGTTGAGAGCGCGGTTTCGTCGGCGATGAGCAGGGTTTGTCCATGGGCGAGATGGTCGGTATGCTCGCGGTAATCATGGATGCTGTGGATGATGTCGCCGCGCTTCAGGCTTTGCGCCCAGAGGCTGCCGGGGCTTTCCCCGTGCAGATAGATGTCGATGAGCAGATGGCCGTCGGCATTTTTGCCGCGCACGCTGTAATAGCGTTTGCCCTTGTTCATGCCGTCGAAGATTTTCTGGCGGCGCGCGGGCGACAGATGCTTCATGACGAGGAGGAACAGGCGGTTTGCCCATTGCATGACAAAGGAGAGACGCTCACGCGCGGCAGGCGTATTTTGCGGCAGCTTTTCCAGGGTTTTCAGGACGAAACACAGGGCATAACCCGGTTCGTCGGGCAGGGTGCCGGCGCTGTTGACGGCAAGACGCAGCAAACGCGGGGTGAGCATGGTGCGGCTTTGTACGGTGAAGTAGTGTTTTGTACTGGCGTCCAGCGGCTTGCCGGCGCGCACCATGGCGTCGTAGGCGAGATAGAGGATGTTTTCTTCGAGATCGCCTTTGAGCTGGAAGGGGATGTAGAGCGGTTCGCCTTCGCCGGTATCGATCAGGCAACCTTCCTGGTAGATATCGATGAGGCGCGCGCTTTTGGCGTCGGCTTTGCCATAGGCGCGGGTGATGATCAAGAGTTCTTCGCTGTGGTCGTCGTTGATGTGGTCGAGGATGTCGGCTTTGTGTTGCGGGTCGGACAACGGGGTCATGGGGTATCTCCTGAAACGGTGCGGCGGGCAAGGGTTGCGGCCACGAGTGGCGCGGTTGCAGAGAGCAGGATAACGGGGGCATAACCGATGCAGTCGGCAAGCCACAATGCGGCAGCACCGGCGAGCAGGCCGCACAGCATGGCGGCGGCATTTTGGATGCCGTGCAGGGTGGCGGGTGTGTTGCTGGCAGCGGCTTTGTGCATCATCAGGGTGTTCACGCGAATATATAGCGGGCTGAAGCCGATGAAATAGGCGCTGATGGCTGCGTATCCCCAAATTTTGCTGCCTGCGCCAAAGGCGATGGGCAGGAATGCGACGAGACACAGGGTAAAGAGACATGAGAGAGGCATTAGGCTTGGTTTCCGGCGGCGTAGCCATGACAAGAAAAGGGCGGTGGCGACAAGGCTGACTACGGAGCCGTAAATTTTGACGGCGCTGCCGATGTCTGCTTTTTCCCATTGGCGGTCGATGAGCATAGGGGTCAAAAGGGCGAAAGGCGCGAAGGCGGTGGCATAGCAGGCAATGACGGCAAACCAGCGTCCGTTGCCGCGCCAGAATTGCCACATTTGCCGCCAGGGCAGGCGTGGCGGCGCTTTTTGCGGGAGTACGGGCGGGTCGCGCACGACAAGGAGCAGGACGGAGGCGGGGAGAGCCAAGGCGGCCAGCGTCATGAGGCTGCCTTGCCATCCCAGGTGCGGATAGCTGAGCAGCAACAGGCCGCCGCCCAGAAGGTTGCCCGCCATGCCGCTCGCCATTTGGATGGCGTTGACGGTTTGCCGCGTTTCCGGCGCAAGGCGGGTGCAGGCGAGGGCGTCGATAGCGCTATCTTGCTTGGCGGTGAGCACGGCGTAGCAAAAAAGGAGAACGGCAAGCGGCGCGAAGGCGCTATGCGGCGGCAGTTGCGCGGCAAGAAGTAGGCCAAGGAGCATGGCGATTTGCGCAGGCAGGAGAAAGCGGCGATAGAGTCTGTCGGGGGCGTGGGCGTGGCGATCGATGAGCGGAGCCCACAAGAATCGCGCGGAGATGGGAAGAAGAATGAGGTTGAGGATGGCGAGTTGGCTGAGCGAAGCGCCTTGCTCGCGCAGGATGGCGGCAAGGGCGACGCTGATGAAGGCGATGACGGTATATTGCCCGCCATAGAGCGCGGCAAAAAGCATCAGGAGTTTTTTGTTCATTTTTATAAAATTTATAGTGATTTTTTACCGAGATAAGCGCTTATTAGTGGTAAAAAAATCACTATTTTTTATTCAAAATGGTATTTGAAAGCAATGCCGTAGCTGCGACCTTCGCCAGGATAGCCGGTGGGCTCGGCAAAGCCGTCCGGCAAATAGGCGTAGCGGAAATAGCGGCGGTTGGTGAGGTTGCGTCCCCAGAGGAGAATTTCGCCTTTGCCGTTGGCGATGCCGAGCGAGGCGTCGATCAGGGTGTGGGCGGGCAGGGTGTAGCGGTTATTGGGTTCGGCGGCGCGTTTGCCGGTATGGGAGAGATCGGCGCGGGCGATGAGTTCGGCGTCGTTCACAAAGGAGAGCGGCAAGGCTTTGCGGTATTCCACGCCAAGACGCACGGCGACGCGCGGTACTTGCGGGATGCGGTTGCCTTTGCGGGTGATGTTTTGCTCGGTTTTGCCGATGCGGGTGACTTCGGCGTTGGTCAAGCTCAGGGAACCGTCGAGGCGCAGGCCGGGCGTGATGCGGTATTCGCCGCTGACTTCCACGCCCTGGCTGCGTGTATCGACGTTGAAAGATTCAGTGAGGAAACTCGGGTAGAGGGCCACGCTGATTTTGTCGTTTTTGACGCGGTTGTGGAAAAGGGCGCTGGCGAAGGTGAAGCGCTCGCCTTCGCCTTTCACGCCGATTTCGAAGGCGTCGATATGGCCGGCGTGGTAGGGTGTGTCGCTTTTGCCGTAGGCGAGGTTGGTGGAAAAGTCGCTAAAGCCTGCCGATTTGTGGCCGCGCGAGTAGAGGCCGTAGAGGTGCCAGTCGGGGGTGAAAGCGTAGTCGAGACCGAGGCGGCCAGTGAGCGCGGTGTGGCTGATGTTTTGCGCGTCGCTTTGTGCGCCGTTTGCACCGAGCGGATTGCCGGGATTGGGATGCCATTCGGCACGGTAGCGCGTTTTTTCATGCGCAAGGCGCGCGCCGGTGATGATTTTGACGTTTTCGCCGACAGGCCAGGTGGCTTCGCCGAAGATCGCCTGGCCGCTTGTGCGATAGCGGCGATGGAGTTCGGCGTTGTAGGCGTCGGCATTGAGCGGCGGCATGGGCGCGGGGAGAGGGAGAAGGTTGCGCCGCGCGTCGTAGCGGAAATCGCGTTGCCGCTCCTGGAGGTAGAGTCCTGCTACCCATTGCACAGGTGCGTCGGGCAGGGCAGTGAAGCGGAATTCCTGCTCGATTTGGCGTACGCGGTCGTGCTGATGCTGGCGGTTGTTGGCGGTTTGATTGAAGAAGGCGTCAAGTTTGGGCTGCAATGGCGCGGGAACATTGAGCAGGCGATAACGGGCGGGCAGGCCGTCGAGGGTGAGATAGCCGGTGCGCAGGTGGCCGTCGTGATCGCTGTAGCGCGTGAGCGAGTCGAAGCGGAAATGTGCGCTTTCATGATGCACATCGAGATGTGCGCCCGTGCTGTCGCGGCGGCTGCGGTAATCCAGCGCGCCCTTGGCAAATTGCGGTGTTTTGTCGATCGGCGGAAACAGCATGAGGGGGAGGAAATTGTTTTTGCGGTCGTGATAGAGGGTGAAGAGCAAGTCGGTGGCGGGCGCAATCTGCCAACGGAATTTGCCGCGAATGCCCGTGCTGCGCTGGGTATTGAGCGTTTTACCGGTGGCACGCTCGCGCACGTAGTCGTCGCGCCATTCGCCCATGGCTGCTACACGCGCAGCCATGTTTTCATTGAGCGGGATATTGACGGCGGTTTTCAGCTGCTTCAGATGGTTGTTGCCAAGTCCGGCTTCGATGTCGGCGGCAAAGTGCGCTTCAGGATCGCGGCTGTGGATATTGACGATGCCGACTTCGGCGTTGTGGCCGTAAAGCGTGCCTTGCGGGCCTTTGCCAATTTCGATGCCGTCGATGTCGTAGAGATTGCGGGCAAGGCCGAAAACGCCCTGTGACGCGCCATCAAAGCGCAAGCCCACGGTGTTGTCATCGAGCGAGGCGTGCGAGAGCGAGCCGGTACCGCGTACCCACAAAAAAGAATTGCCGGGGTCGCCGCCGCTTATGATTTCGATGCCCGGCGTGTGGCGGATGCTGTCTTCGGCGGCGCGAAATTGGCGGCGTTCGATGGTTTCCTGATCCAGGGTTTGCACGGAAAGCGGCACGGCCACGCTGCTTTCACTGATGCCGCGTACTCGCACGACGATGGGATCGAGCACAACGGTATCGCTGGCATCATGATGCTCTTGGGCATGGACAGCGCCCAGTACGGCAAGGATCGCAGTGGCGAGCAGGGTTTGGCGAGGCATGAAGGTCTCCTGAAAGCAAATGAGATTGCATTCTATTTGTCAATCTTGCCGATTTTTAAGAAAAAAGCGGAATTTTTGCGAAAAAATCAGGAAACTTATTGAATAAAATAATCTTTTGGTTGATAGCCGAAATGGCGGGCAAAGACTTTGCTGAAATATTGAACATTGTCATAACCGCTTTGAGTTGCGGCTTGCTGCAAACTCGCTCCGCCTGCCAGCAATGACAGGGCGAGACGCATGCGTGCTTCGCGCGCATAAGCGGCAATGGTCATGCCGGTGGTGCGCTTGAAAGCGCGTTTCAGATCGCATTCGTTCAATCCTACGCGCCGCGCCAATCGCGGAATGGTGAGGCGTTCCTGGCAGTGCTCGTCCAGGATTTGTCGCGCATGATTGACCGCTTGCGCTTCATGGCTGCGCGCATGTGCGGGATGATCGGGGGCAAGCAGGGCGGCAAGCAGCGTGAGTGCAGCCCCTTCCAGGCGCAGCAAATCCAGCTCGTTTTGTGCACAGGGCAGTTGCAGCAAATGGCGGGCATGATGCAGCAGACGTGCTTCGACATGCGGCAGAAGATGAATGCGCGTGGCCGGCGGGTCGTGAAAAAAGGCCGCCGCTTCGCTCGTGCCTTGTGGCGCCAATTGTGCGCAAAGCGCGGGCACGAAATCGAGCGAGATGATGCTGATGCGTCGTCCGGCGGGCAAGTGAATACGGGTTTTGCCAAATTCGCCCTTGCGCAGCGCGATTTGCGGCGGATGGATATCGCGCGGCGCGTTTTCGCTTTCGATTTCCAGACGATGCCTGCCGGCAAGCAGAATATTGACGCCGAAAAAATGCAAAGGCATGTGGCTGTCAATGACTTGTGCAGTGCTCAGCACATAGTCGCCGCGGCCGAGAATCACGCGCCCGAAATCGTAAAGATCAACGAAGCCCCGTCCCTGCTCGGGCTTTAGCGTGCTGATCTGATAATGCGGCGCGGGCGCGGACTCCGGGCTGTGCAGACCGAGTTCGGCAATGGCTTTGCGATGGGCGTCGAGAAAAGCGGATTCGTTCATGATCGGAAAAAAGTAAAACGCGGGCATTTTACGCCATGCCCGCCCTGATTTGCCTGATTGGCACTTTTTGCTTTGCCAAAGACGGCTTTTCTGTAAAAATTCGCCCCTGTCGCGACCGTCTATTCCAAAAATAATGAAAAAAACCACCCGTATTCTTGCCCTGTGCTGCTTTTTTGCCTGGATTGCCGGCGGCGGATGGTGGCTGTATTACAGCGCGCCGGCGCATACGCCGCTTGCGGAAATCCTGGGCGATGTGCGCCAGATTGCGCGCACCGCGCCTGCCATGGAGCGCGCCCATCTCATCGCGCTGGCCGATCGCCTGGAAACCGAACTCAGCGACAGCGACCAGGCACACGCGCAATACAAAATGCACCGCGCCATCTATCTGCTTGGCATCACGCTGGGGCTGGCCGCGCTGCTTTTCTGGTACGCCCGTTTCTATATCAGCCTTGATCGCCGCGTGAGCAGCCGCACGGCCGATCTGAAACAGGCCTACGACGACCTCGCCGCTTCGCAGATGCGCCTCATCCATGCGGAAAAAATGGCGACGCTCGGGCAAATGGTGGCGGGCGTGTCGCACGAAATCAACACGCCGCTCGGCTATGTCAACAACAACCTCTACATCCTGCAAGGCCTGCTCAAGGACTACAACCACGTCATCGATGAAGCGCTGCTTCTGAACCAGCTCCTGCAAGACCCGGAACACGATTCCAGCCAGATCAACCTTTCCATCCAGACGCTGGCCCACCATGCCAGCGCTTTCGCCAGCCAGGACGGCCGCCTGGAATCCGATCAGCTCTTTGCCGATACCCTTTTTGGCTTGAAGCAGATCAGCGAACTGGTGCAGAACCTGAAAAATTTCTCGCGCCTCGACGAAGACAAGATCAAGACCGTCAACCTCAACCACTGCATTGATACCGCGCTCAATATCGCGCAAAGCAATCTGAAGAAAATCCGCGTCATCCCGCGCTACCGCGACAAAACGCTGCCGCCGGTGCGCTGCGCGCCGGCGCAGATCAACCAGGTGCTGCTCAACCTCATCAATAATGCCGCGCAGGCCGCGGACAAACCCGACGCCCATCTCATCATCGACACGGGCTGCACGCCCAACAGCGTGCATATCGACCTGATCGACAATGGCAGCGGCATTGATCGCGACAAGCAGAAAAAAATCTTCGAGCCTTTCTATACCACCAAGCCGGCAGGCGAGGGCACTGGTCTGGGCCTGCCCATCTGCCAGAAAATCGTGGAAGAGCACGGCGGCAAAATCCAGCTCGACAGCAAACCCGGGCGCGGCAGCGTCTTCCGCATCAACTTGCCGCGCGACATCCTGCGCAAGCAGGGAGACGATCTGTTCTTCTGAGGCAGCGCTGCGGCATCGGGAAACCGGTCAATGCCCGTCATTATATTGGGAGCAATACCGCTATCGGATGGTAGCCGCTTGGGAGATGGCGGGTTTTGACTGATTCAGCCATAGTGGGGAAAATCCGCTATCAGCCGAAAACGGCATATCATGTTTATGAGAAAAATGAAGTAAATTTACCAATGATAAGCGCTTTCCGTGAGAAAATTTATCGAACAAAGCGCTTTTTGGTGAGAATATTTACCATTTTCTGTTGCGGTGCACCACGTGACGCGGGCAAGGGTTGCGCGCTGCGCGTTCTGCCTGGCTGATTTACGGGATATTTGTGAACCGGCTACGATGAGAAATTTTCTCATTCATAAGCGCTTTTGGTGAGAAATTTTCTCGCACAAAGCGCTTTTTGGTGGTAAGAAACTGTTTTTTTGCAGTTATTGCAAAAGCCAGTAGAGAAGGGCAAGGAGCGCCATCGCGGCGGCGGCATAGCCTGCGATGCGCCAGGAGGAATAGGCGGTGGTGTGCGGCGGATCGTTGCGCAGGGTTTCCGCTTCTTCCGGCGTCTGGCTTTCCTGGCAGATATGCTCGATAACGGCTTCCAGCGCCGCCTTGTGGCTGGCAGAGATGCTGATAGCGTCGCCATGAACGATGCCGAGCGCGATAAGCTCGCTGGCATTGCCAGCATTGGCGCTGCGGCCGTCCGCGGCATGCACGCGCACGTCGCCATCCAGTGTGCGCACGAGGTCGCTCAGTCTGGTGGCGGGCAGGAGATGCAGACCGGGGGCGTGCGGATAGACGATGCCCTGGCAGTGCGGCGTATCACTGCTGCCGGTGGTGTCGCGTTTTTCGCAGGGCAGGGTGAGCAGATCGATGATGTCTTGCGCCTGCGTGGCGTTTTTCAGCCTGGCGAGGCGGTCGTCCTGGTCGAGCAGGGAAGCGATGTGGCGCAGCGCGGCCAGATATTCTTCATGCTGCGCAGCAACGGCGATGATGAGCTCGGCTTTTTCCGCGTTCGGACCCCAGGGTATGCCTTCAGGCGCGCGGATCACGGCCATGCCGTTTTCGCGGATGTGGCGCTCGGTTTGCGCCACACCGTGCGGCAGGGCGACGCCGTGGCCAAGATAGGTGTTGCTCATGGCCTCGCGCGCGATCATGCCGTAGCGGAAGGGTTCTTCCACGCAACCGGCATCGGTCAGCAGTTCGGCGGCACGGGCTATCGCCGCCATTTTGTCGGCGGGCGGTCGGTCGAGGCAGATGAGTTCAGGAGTGAGGCGCATTATTTCTCGCGGAAGACGATGCGGCCCTTGGAGAGGTCATAAGGCGTCATTTCCACGCGCACTTTGTCTCCGGTGAGGATTTTGATGTAGTGCTTGCGCATGCGCCCGGAGATGTGGGCGTTGATTTCATGACCGTTTTCCAGGCGGACGCGGAAAGTGGTGTTGGGCAGGCTTTCGGTAACGGTGCCCATCATTTCAATGTTGTCTTCTTTCGACATAGGTTCCTGTAGGGTTAAAAAAACGGCGCGATTCTAGCAAGTTGCCGACGCTTATTCAATGAATGCGGCACGGGATGCGGGCGCTCGTGTAAACTGCCTCCGTTTGTTTGGCCATTGTTTTAAGGAGTGTGTGATGAGTGAGCTGAAAACCGCTTTGTTCGATTGGCATGTGGGCCGTGGCGCGAAGATGGTGCCGTTTGCCGGCTATGCCATGCCGGTGCAATACGTCGACGGTATCGTGAAGGAGCACGGGCATACGCGCGAGAAAGCGGGGCTGTTCGATGTCTCGCATATGGGGCAGGTGATCGTGACGGGCGACAATGCGGCCGCTGCCCTGGAGCGCTTGCTGCCGGTGGATTTGCAGAGCCTGGCCGTCGGGCAGCAGCGCTATGCGTTTTTCACCAACGATCAGGGCGGCATCGAGGATGATTTGATGCTGACGCGGCGCGAGAACGATTTCTACGTGGTGGTCAATGCCGCGTGCAAGGAAGCGGATTTCGCCCGCTTGCAGCAGGGCTTGCCCGATTGCAAGGTGCAATGGTGGGAGGATCGCGCGCTGCTCGCCTTGCAGGGGCCGGAAGCGGTGGCAGTGCTTTCTGCCCTCAATCCGGCAGTTGCTGATTTGACGTTTATGCGCGGCGGCGAATTTGAATTGGTTGGCGAAAAATGCTGGGTGAGCCGCACCGGCTACACTGGCGAGGACGGTTTTGAGATTTCCGTGGCCAACAGTGCCGCAGTGAAATTCGCCGATGCCTTGCTCGCGGATGCGCGCGTCAAACCCATTGGCCTCGGCGCGCGCGACAGCCTGCGTCTCGAAGCCGGGCTGTGCCTCTACGGCAATGATATCGATACCAAAACCACGCCGGTGGAAGCCGGTTTGCTGTGGGCGATCCAGAAAGTGCGCCGTCCGGGCGGTGAACGCGCAGGCGGCTATCCCGGTGCGGACGTGATTGGCGCGCAAATCGACAATGGCGCGCAGCGCAAGCGCGTGGGGCTCGCCATCGATGGCCGCGTGCCGGTGCGTGCGCATACCGAATTGTTCCTGAATGATGAACAGGTTGGCGAAGTGACCAGCGGCGGCTTCGGCGCCAGCGTCAATGCCCCGATTGCCATGGGTTATGTGCGCACCGGTCTGGCCACGGCAGGCACCAAGCTCGTCGCCAAAGTGCGCGGCAAGGATGTGGCCGTGGAAGTGGTGGCCATGCCGTTCGTGAAGAAGGATTACAAGAAATAAGAAAATATCGTTGCTTTTTATCAAAATCAAGCGCTTATCGTGAGAAATTTTCTCTATACAAGCGCTTAAACTTGAGAAAATTTACCAAACAAGATGATGAAATGGTTTCAATTGATCCGTGAGGATTTTGCCGTGGTCGCTGAACGCGATCCGGCGACGCGCAGCGCCTTTGCCATTCTCACGCTGCATACCGGCTTTTGGGCGGTGGCGAGTTATCGCCTGCAACATGCCTTGTGGGGCATGGGGCTGAAATGGCTGGCGCGCTGGCTGTCGTTGGTGTCGCGGCTTGTTACCGGCGTGGAGATTCATCCCGCGGTGAAAGCGGGGCGCAGGCTTTTCATCGATCACGGCATGGGCATCGTGATCGGCGAGACGGCGGAACTCGGCGACGATGTCAGCATTTATCAGGGCGTGACCCTGGGTGGCACGTCGTGGGCGCAGGAGAAGCGCCATCCCACGATCGGCAACAACGTGATTCTCGGCGCGGGTGCAAAGGTGATCGGCGCGATCACGCTTGCGGACAATGTGCGCGTGGGCAGCAATGCCGTCGTCGTCAAGGATGTGGCGGCGCAAACCACGGTGGTCGGCATTCCCGCCAAACCGGTGAAAGACAGCAAGGATGATTGCCAGTCCTTTGAAGCCTATGCGCAAAGTACGGATATCGCCGATCCGGTGATGCAGCTTCTCGAGCAGCTCAATGCGCGCATCTGCAAGCTGGAAGCGGAAAACGAGGCTTTGAAAAAACGTGAATCCTGACTGGGCCTATTTCGATTATGCCGCGACCACACCGGTGGCCGATGCGGCCTTGCGCGCGTTTGCGGAAGCGCTTGCCTTTCCCGGCAACAGCGGCGCGACGCATGGCCCCGGCTTGCGCGCGCGCGCCATGCTGGAAGACGCGCGCGAACGCTTTGCCGCCTGTGTCGGCGCGGACAGTCGCGAAATCGTCTTTACCAGCGGCGCGACTGAAGCCAACAATCTTGCCCTCAAGGGCACTTTCGCCTATCACGGCGTGAAAAATCCGCGTCTCGTCACCGTGCAGACCGAGCACAAGGCCGTGCTCGATCCGGCGGGGATTCTGGTGAAAAGCGGGGTGGACGCGGTGTTCTTGCCGGTGCGCGCTGACGGATTGCTCGATCTGGCCGTGTTCGAGGAAGCGCTTGCCGCGAAGCCGCCGACGCTGGTGAGCGTGATGGCCGTCAACAACGAAACCGGCGTGGTACAGCCCTTGCGCGCCATTGCCGATCTGGTGCACCGCTACGGTGGCAAATTCCATGTCGATGCCGCGCAGGCGCTCGGCAAGATCGCTGTTGACGTGCGCGCCTGGGATGCGGACATGGTCAGCTTTTCCGGGCACAAGGTATATGCGCCGCAGGGCATTGGCGCGCTGTTCGTGCGGCGTTTGCCCAAGATGCGCTTGCAGGCGCTGTTGCATGGCGGCGGCCAGGAACGCGGACGCCGTTCCGGCACGTCGCCCCTGGCGCTGGTTTGCGCTTTTGCTGCGGCGCTGGAAGAAGCCACCCACGCGCTGCCCGCGCGCATCGCTACGGTGCAGGCGCATTTTGATGCTTTGCACGCGGCGCTGCCTGGCACCATGACCATCAACGGCGCGCTTGAAAAAGCCTGTCGCGTGCCGCATATCGTCAACGTTGCCACCGGCAGGGACGTGGCCGACGTGCTCGCCCGTGCGGACGCCGCCCGCATTGCTCTCTCGGCCGGTTCGGCCTGCCAGTCCGGCGAGGCTTCGCATGTCTTGCAGGCGATGGGGCGGGAGAGGAGCGGCGGCATTCGCGTGTCGCTCTCGCATTTGACCACGCCAGCGGAAATGGCGAGACTAACCACATTTTTCAATACCCTGGAAAACCCATGATCGAACTCACCGACGCGGCCGTCGCCCGCGTGGAAAAACAGCTTGCCAAGCGCGGCAGCGGGCTTGGCATCCAGATCGGCGTCAAGCGCTCCGGCTGCTCCGGCTACAGCTACGACATCGATTTTCTCGATGCCATCGAAGAAGATATGCGCACCGAAAGCTACGGCAACATCACCGTCGCCGTGCGCGAAGCCGATCTCGCCCTGCTCGATGGCCTGCGCCTCGACGTGAAAAAAGAAGGGCTTAACGAACATTTCGTTTTCGACAATCCCAAAGCCAGCGCCACCTGCGGCTGCGGCACCAGTTTCAGCATCAGCTAAGGAAGATTTATGTCATTGACCAGCAAATCCGTGGGCGGCGCCCGCAAAATCGTCGGATTCTACAGCCCGAGCGCGTGGAAAGCGCATGGCTGGCTGTGGCGCGGCGCGCTTGTGGTCGGCACTCTGGTGGCGCTTGTTCTCGCCACCATGTGGTGGTGGAACGAGGAAGCGCCGCTTTTTGACGTGAACGAAGCTGCCGTCGCCTATCTCGACGAGGGCACGCAGCCGGTTGTCGGCTCGACCGTGGCCGGCACGACCGCGAAAATCATCGACACGCTCCTGCACAAGCGCGGCGGCTATCTGCGCAACGACAAGGCCTCGCCCGCCGTTTTCATGGACAACATCCCCGAATGGGAATACGGCGTGATCACCCTCCTGCGCGGCACCACGCAGGCCCTGCGCAACGATTTCAGCCGTTCGCAGTCGCAATCGGTGCAGGCGAAAATGCTTGAATCCGCCGACAACCAGATGCGCATCGACAGCAAAAGCTGGATGTTCCCAAGCACGGAAAGCGCTTATGAAGGCGCGCAGGCCGATATCATTGCCTACGCGCGCGAACTCACCGATGCCAACCCCAACAACGCGCAATTCTTCGCACGCGCCGACAACCTTACCAACTACCTCGAACTCGTCTCGAAAAACCTGGGCGACATTGCCCAGCAGCTCTCCGCGAGCGTGGGAGACGTGATCGTCAACGCCGAAAGCGACGCCCAGGCCAAGGAAGCGCCGAGCAGCCGCGTGGAGCGCACGCCGTGGCTGCAAATCGACAACCACTTCTATTTCGCGCGCGGCTACAGCTGGGCGCTGCTGCACGAGCTGAAAGCCATCCGCGTCGATTTTCATGCCACGCTCGAGCGCAAGAACGCTCTTGCCCCGCTCGACCAGATCATCGGCGAGCTGGAAAAAACGCAAAAACCGGTATTCAGCCCGGTGATCCTGAATGGTCGCGGCTTTGGCTTTACCGCCAACCACTCGCTCGTCATGGCGTCGTACATCTCGCGGGTGAACGCGGCCATCATTGATTTGCAACAACTTCTGAGAAACGGCTGATGAGCATCTTTGATCCGCACAAAAACGGCCGCCCGCCGCAGGCGCTGGAAACCGCCACTCCCGCGCACGATCCCGACCATGCCGCGCGCTTGCAGGAAGCGGCGCACCGCGAAGACTGGTACGAAGTGCACCGCCTGTATCGCGAGGGCGGCAAGGAAAATCTGCCCGCCGCTGCCGTCTATCCGCTTGCCCGCTATCTCGCCGACGAAAACCGCCCCGACGAAGCGCTCGAACTCCTGCAAGGCTTTGCCAGCCGTCATCCCGACCATCCCGACGTGGTGAAAGGCTATGTACTCGCCGCGCACATCATGCGCCGCGATTTCGGCGACGGCGAAGGCGCGCGCCTGCTCCTGGAAAATCTGGCCGCGCGTTATGCCGAGCATCCTGATTATCCGCTCATCAATGCCCAACTGGAAAAACCGGAGGCCCCATGAAGCCAGCTTTCCGCATTGCCCTGTGCAGTCTTGCCCTTGCCCTCTTTCCCGTTCAGGCAACGGAAAATGAACACGAAATACGCCTGGGCGATGTATTCAACATCTTGCTCGGCGCCTACAACGGCGCTGCCGATGTCGCCGAGCAGCGCGGCCATCCCTTCGCCGAGCGTTTGTCCACGGAAGATGCGCAGCGCCTCGAGCGCGGCCTGAACCATTTGCAGGAAGAGCTTCGCGGACTGGTGCGCACGGACGGCACGCTGGACAGCAAGCGTGCCGCCGAACTGCTCAACGAATTGCAGCAATTGCGCAGCGACGGCAAGCGTTTTGATTTCGTGCAGGCGGAAGAAGCGCTGCGCCGCGCCGACAGCGAAGGAAACCTTGGCCTTGACAGCGTGCTGGGCGTCGTGATCAGCGCCGGCAGCGCGGCATTGTCGGCAGAAGTCGGCGAGCTCAAGGCGCTTGCCGCCGAACAGATGGGCAGCGCACCCTATCGTGGCGACAGCGTGCTCGTCGATCTGCTCAAACTCGTCTATGCCGACCGCGAACTCGACAGCGTGGATGCCGCGCGCGAGGAAAAAGCGCATAAGCTGCTGGCCGACGTGCTGGCCAAAGGGCAGGTGAGCGAAGCGCGCTACGAGGAAATCCGCAGGCTGCTCGACGCCATCGGCCGCCCCTTCAGGGACGATTACAAGGCCTGGGAACGCGGGCGCGACAAGATTGTGCGCCGCGAGCTGAAAATGCGGGAAATGAACGACGTGATCGGCGTGTTGCAAAACAAGGATTTGACGCCGGAACAGCGCGAACAGATTCTGCGTGCGTTACAGCCTGACAAGAAATAAGTAAAAATAGTTATTTTTTACCATAATGAAGCGCTTGTTGTGAGAATATTTCGCATAACAAGCGCTTTTCTTTGAGAAAATTTACCATTCGGACAAATCAGGCGGACAATCAGGGCGTGAGCCAGGGATTGTCCGGCGCGCAGAGTACGCGGGCGTTGATGTAGGCCATGTCGAGGCTGATGACGTTGCGCACGGTGTATTTGCCGCGGGCAGCATCTTTTTCCATGACCAGCGCCATGTCGGCGATGTTGTCGCGGATGATGCACAGCGGCAGAAGAAGCTGGATGCGGTTGTCGTACCAGTGCGGCACGGCCAGGCGGTAATTGCGGCGCAGGCGCTCCATGAGTTGCAGGATGGCGCCTTCGAGGGCGTTGCGCGCCAGCGCCGGATTGCCGCGCAGCACTTGCGGCAGGCGGTCGCCGCTTTCGTGAAGGATGTAGTGGTAGTCGGTTTCCACATCGAGGCGGTGGTCGAAGACGAGATCGGCAGGGTCGTCCACATAGCTGGCGATGTCGGGCAATGGTTCGAATTCGCTGACTTTGTCGGAGTGGGCATCAAAGAAGCCGAAGAGCGTCCAGTCCGGCTGGTTGTATTCCAGCGCGCCGTGGTTGCGGTAGAAGGTGGCGTAGATGTCTTTGCCGCGGGTGGTTTGCAGGCCGGTGTTCAGGCAGGCGCGCGAATCGTCGCTGCTGTAGCGGATTTTGCCCTGCTCTTGCAGGCGGAGGAAGGTGTGGTTGAGATAGGCCTGGAGAATGGGATAGTCGCGGCCCTGGCGGCGCCGGTTGGGGCGGCTGAAGTTCCAGGCTTCGGGGCGGGCTTTTTCGGCGAGGCGCTGGAAGGGGGTTTCCCAGGTTTCGCCCTGTTCTTCACGCCAGGGAAAGTGGGCGAATACGCTGCGGTTGTCTTGTTCTCTGTATCGTTTGGAAAGGCTTTCGTACATTGTCATGTCGGGTGTCCATGGGATGAATTTGTAATGTGATACCGTGCGCTTTGCCACGGCGCGGCACAGAATAGCAGAATTTTGCCGTTTTTCAGCGGGTGCGGCGTGAAAAAAGGCCATTGCCGGAGAGCGGATGGAATTATTCGCGGCAAACAGTTGCCCGCTGGCGGAAAATCCCCTAGTCTGGCGGCGTTGCAATCATGGAATACCAGACTTTATGAACGACGAATCCTCCGGGTCGAAACCTTCGTGGTTTGAAAAACTTTCCGGCTTTTTCGGCGATAACGGCCAGGACGATGCGCCCAGAAAAACCCTTGCCAATCTGATTCACCAGGCCAGGGATGACGGTCTGCTTGCCGGGGAGACGGCGCAGATGATGGAGGCGTTGCTGCATATCGGCAATATGCAGGTGCGCGATACCATGATTCCGCGCGGGCAGATGATTCTGATTGAAGATCATTGGTCTTTGGAGAAGGTGCTGGCCGTAATCATTGATGCCGGGCATTCGCGCTATCCGGTGGTGGATGCCGACCACAAGCACATTCGCGGCATTCTCATCAGCAAGGATTTGCTGGCGCTGCTTGCAAGCGGCGAGGAAAATCCCGATTATCTTTCCTGCATCCGCAGCGCCACCATCGTGCCGGAGAGCAAGCGGCTGGATGCGATGCTGCGCGATTTCCGCAGCAACCGCAACCATATGGCGATGGTGATGGATGAATACGGCGATCTTTCCGGGCTGATTACCATCGAGGATGTGATCGAGGAGATTGTCGGCGATATTGACGACGAGCATGATGAAGTGGCGGATGAGCCGATTGTCGCCAATGCTGACGGCAGTTTCCAGGTGAAGGCGCTGACGCTGATTGCCGATTTCAACGAGCATTTCGGCACGCGCCTGTCGGACGAGGATGCTGATACCATCGGTGGCTTCGTGGCCCAGTATTTCGGGCGCATGCCGGTTCAGGGCGACAGTTTCGAGCTGGAGCCGTGGCAGCTGAGCGTGACCAAGGCCAACCAGCGCCGTGTGATCAGTCTGCTGGTGCGGCCGTTGCCGGCATCTGGTGATTGATTTTGTTTGATATTCTATTTTTTGCTTAAAAATAGTTATTTTTTCCCACCATTAAGCGCTTGTTGCGAGAAATTTTATCGCAACAAGCGCTTAATGGTGGGAAATTTTCTCATTCCGCTTAGGGCAAGCAGAGGGTGGCAGTCGCCCTGCATGGCCCGTTTCCTTCAGAACACGCCGGTATCGCGCCAGGCGAGCAGTTCGTCGCGACTGATGACGAGCACGCCTTCGCCGCCGCGTTCCAGTTCCGCCCAGTCGAAGGCAACCTGAGGATAGGCAGCTTCCAGCAGCGGCCAGCTCATGCCCACTTCAAGCACGAGGATGCCGTCTTCGCCGAGATAATCGGCTGCTTCGTGAAGCAGGCGGCGGGTGAAATCGAGGCCGTCTTCGCCGGATACCAGTGCATGGCGCGGTTCGTGCAGAAACTCGGCGGCGATGCTGTCCATTTCCGCGGCTTCGACGTAGGGCGGGTTGCACAGGATCCAGTCGAATCCGCCGTCGGCGAGGTCGTCCACGGCGGAGAGACCGTCGCCCTGCACGAGGATGATGTCGTTTTCCAGACCGTAGGCCTCGACGTTGAGCATGGCGACATCGAGCGCGTCATCATCGATGTCGGCGAGCACGACTTCCGCTTCCGGGCAGGTGAGGGCGGCAACGATGCCAATGCAGCCGCTGCCGGTGCAGAGATCAAGAATGCGTGCAGGCTCGCGTTCTTCCGGCCACCACGGCGCGAGACGCTTTTCGATGAGTTCGGCAATCGGCGAGCGCGGGATGAGTACGCGTTCGTCAACCTGGAATTCGTAGCCGCCATAGAGGGTGCGACCGGTCAGGTAGGGTACGGGCATGCGCTCATGGATGCGGCGGTGCAGGGCATGGTGCAGCCGCTCGCGTTCCTCGGGCAGAAGAACGGCGGAAAAATAGTCGTGATGCAAATCAAAGGGCAGGTTGAGGAGGCCGAGAACGAGGGCGGCAGCTTCGTCGAGCGGGCTGCTGGTGCCATGTCCGTAATGAACGTCGCTTGCCGCGAGCTTTGAGGCGGCATGGCGAATCCAGTCGCGCAGGGTGGTGAGAACTTGCGGCAGAGGGGGAGTGAGGGCAGTGTGCGGCATGGTTTATCCTTTCTCGAATCTGTCTGTTAGAATGCTTTTCTTTTTTTGTCCGGCATAGATTACATGAATGAATCCCGAATTTTCTGGTTGGCGTTTTTCATCGTCAGCGGCTACCTGCTGTATATCCTGAGTCCGATCCTGACGCCGTTTATCATATCAGCCCTGCTCGCCTATCTGGGCGATCCAGTGTGCGACAAGCTGGAAGCGCGCGGTATGTCGCGCCAGCTCTCGGTGATCACGGTATTTGCAAGCCTTATCCTCATTTTCGTGCTGGTGGTGCTGGTGCTGATTCCCACGGTGAGCAGCCAGTTGCAGAATCTCATCAACAAGCTGCCGGATTACGCCGCGTGGTTCAACGATACCGTGATGCCCTATATCGGCAAAAAACTCGGTATTACGCTCGATGCCGACAATATCCAGAACGCGATCAGGGACAACCTCGGCAATGCCACCAGCGTGCTGCAAAGTTTCCTGCTCGGCTTCAGCCAGCCGGCGGGTGCCATCCTCACCTGGATTACCTATATGTTCATGATTCCGGTGATTACCTTCTATCTGCTGCGCGACTGGGATGTGCTCATTGCCAAGGTTGGTGAACTGATTCCCATGACCAAGGTGCCGGTGGCGCGCGAGCTGGCCTGCCGTTCCGACGAGGTGCTCGGCGGCTTCATGCGCGGGCAGATGCTGGTGATGGTGGCGCTGGGCGTCATTTATTCCATTGGCCTTACGCTGCTCGGGCTGGATCTTGCCATTGTGATCGGCATGTTCGCGGGCCTGGTCAGCTTTGTGCCCTATCTCGGCCTGATCGTCGGCATCCTGATTGCCGGCATCATGGCCATTCTCCAGTTCCACGACTGGGCGCATCCGGCCGGCGTGGTTGTCGTCTTCACCGTGGCGCAGATGATCGAAGGCATGTTCCTCACCCCGAAATTTGTCGGCGACCGCACCGGCCTGCATCCGGTGGCCGTGCTGTTTTCCGTGCTCGCCGGCGGGCAGCTGTTTGGCTTCATGGGCATTCTGCTCGCCTTGCCGGTGGCCGCCATCATCAACGTCTTCCTCGGATATTTCAAAAGCCATTATCTGCAAAGTGATATTTACCAGGATGGCGCGATTGAATTTGGCGATGAACCGCAGCCGGAAATCATTGTGCCCACCATCGAACTGCCCCCGCATCAGGACAAACGGAATGGCTCATAAACAATCCCATGCACTGGCGCTTGCCGCCGCCCTTTCCCTGGCAGCATGCAGCAGCGCCATCGACGAACACGGCTACACCCTCGATCCGCTGGAGCCGGTGAACCGCGTGGTGTTTACCTTCAACGATGCGCTCGATACCACCTTGCTCAAGCCGGTGAGCCGGGCATACGACTTCATCACGCCACGTCCGGTGCAGACCGGCGTCAACAACTTCTTTGGCAATCTCGATGATGTCGGATCCTTTGCCAACAGCCTGTTCCAGCTCAAATTCAGGCAATCCATGCAAGTGCTGGCGCGCGTGATCAACAACACCGTCTTCGGCCTTGGCGGCATCTTCGACGTGGCCACGCCGATGGGCAACAAGAAAATCCACGCCGATTTCGGCAGCACGCTTGATCATTACGGCGTCAAATCCGGGCCTTATGTGGTATTGCCGCTGCTCGGCCCGTCCACCGTGCGCGATGCCGGCGGGCGCGCCGTCGATGCATTTACCACCGCGCCGCTCGGCTATCTCGAACCGGAGCGGCACCGCTGGATGGCGCGCGGTCTGCAAACCGTGCAGACGCGCGCCAATCTGCTCAAGGCCGAGCAAACCCTTGGCCGCGATCAGCAGACCGACCGCTACGCGCTCATCCGCGACAGCTGGCTGCAATACCGCTGGGCGCAGCTCTATGGCGAAGACGCGAAAAGCGCCAAGCAGGATGCCATGGATGCCATCTTTGCCGACGAACTGGGCGAAGGCGGCCTCGCGCCATCCGAACAGACGCCGCCAGCAGAGGATGCCGCCATGGATGCCATTTTTGCCGAAGAACAGGCCGCCGAACCTCCGGCGCAAGGCGAATTGCCCGGTTTCAGGTGGGTGTGGCCAACGGATGGCAGCAAAGCGCAATAAAACATGAAAAGGCAGTTTTTTGGTAAAAAGTCACCATTAAAAGCGCTTATGATAGAGTTTTTTTATCGCAATAAGCGCTTGTTGGTGAGAAAATTTACCATACATTCCTGGGCGGGGCTTGCCTCATGAGCGGCAAGCTCAGCCATCAGCAACACCGGCGCATCCGCGCGCAACACGAGCGCCGCCTCGAAGCCGCGGATGCCGACGCCGCCATCGTCGTCGCCCATCTCGGCTACGAAGTCATCGTCAGCCACCACGGCGAACTGCATGCCTGCGACTGGCGCAAGCGCAGCAACGACATCGCCGTCAACGACCGCGTACTCGTGCGCCACGGCAAGGATGGCCGCCCCGTCATCGAAGCCGTCTATCCGCGCGAGCGCACCCTCTACAAATGGCAGGGGCGCAAGGCCAAGCCCGTCGTCAGCCATATCGACCAGCTGCTCGTCTGCATTGCCATCGAACCCGCTTTCCAGACCGCCCTCATCGACCGCTATCTCATCGCCGCGCGCGAAGCCGGCATTGAAGCCGCCATCCTCGTCAACAAGACCGACCTCGCCGATGCCGCCGCCCGTGCCGCGCTCGACGCACAGCTCTCGCCCTACCGGATGCTCGGGCACAGCATCTTCTACGCCGCCGTGGAACAGCGCCTCGGCCTTGCCGCCCTCGAAGACTGGCTCACGGGCAGGGAAACCGTGCTGTGCGGCCAGTCCGGCGTCGGCAAGTCCAGCCTCATCAAACAGCTCATTCCCGACGCCGACATCTGGATACAGGCCATCTCGCAAGCCACCGGCCTCGGCCGCCACACCACCACCAACCTGCGCCGCTATCCGCTCGACGACGCCACCGCGCTCATCGATACCCCCGGCGTGCGCGGCTTTGCCCTCACCCATCTCGAACGCGAACAAATACTGGCCGGCTACCCCGACATCACCGCCCACGCTGCGCATTGCCGCTTTGCCGATTGCAGCCATCATCACGAGCCCGACTGCGCCGTGCAGCTCGCCCTGGCAAACGGCGACATCGTCCGCGCCCGCTACGACAGCCTCATGCAACTCCTGGATGAAACCCCATGACCGAACCCCAGAGCCTTGAAAACCGCCTGAAAGCCCTCGCCGAACTCGTCGAGCAACTGGAACGCGGCGACATCCCTCTCGAAGAAGCGCTGCGCCAGTATGAACAGGGCATCGCCCTTGTGCGCGAATGCCAGCGCCAGCTCACTGAAGCCGAACAAACCATTCTTCGCCTCCAGCAAAACGGCGAACGCGAAACCCTTGTGCCGTTTCATGAGGAAGATTGAAAGCACAAAAAAGCAGGGTGGGAGTATGCAAGTTTGATTCGTCTGAAGCCCCCAGTTAGCTACGAAGTGTTTCAATCCCCTGGGCGCAGCCGCAGAAGCGGGGCTTTTTTGGCGGGGACACGGGCTTGGGTGTTTGAGCGACAGCGAGTTTACAAGCCCGCCGCCAAAAGCCCCGCGGCAAGGGAAAACTGCGCCCCGGGGTCGCTTTTCTTTGCCTACTTTCTTTGGCGACGCAAAGAAAGTAGGTGGCCGCGCGGCCATGAAGCGCAATCTCGAAAAAAGCCCTAATCCCCATCTTTACATCCAACATATTTCCCAAACCCCATGACCCCCACCGACCTTCTCCCCCGCTGGCAACAACGCAGCGAAGCACAACTCGCCGCCGCGCTTCCCGATGACGGCAGCCGTCTCACCGCCGCCATGCGCTATGCCCTGCTCGATGGCGGCAAGCGCCTGCGCGCCGCGCTCATCCATGCCACCGCCGCCGATTTCGCCGTGCCGCCCGAGGCCGTGGATGCTGCCGTGTGCGCCGTGGAAGCCATTCATGCCTATTCCCTCATCCATGACGACCTGCCCGCCATGGACGATGACGACCTGCGCCGCGGCAAACCCAGTTGCCACAAGGCCTTCGACGAAGCCACCGCCATTCTCGCCGGCGATGCGCTGAATACGCTCGCTTTCGAATGGCTTGCGGCAAGCGCCTTGCCGGCTGACGTGCGCCTCGCGCAAATCCGCGTGCTGGCGCAGGCTGCCGGCTATCAGGGCATGGTCGCCGGGCAAAGCCTCGACATGGCGCACACCGGCACCGCCGCCGATCTTGCTACTTTGCAAACCATCCACCGCGGCAAAACCGGCGCATTGCTTGCCGCCAGCCTGCATTTGCCAGCGCTGGCTAGCGCCGATTACGCCGCGCACCGTGCAACCCTCGACACTCTCGGCGAACATCTGGGCCTGCTCTATCAAATCAGCGACGACATCCTCGACGCCACGGCCGACAGCCAAACGCTTGGCAAAACCGCAGGCAAGGATGCGGCGCAAGACAAAACCACCTATATCAGCCTGCTCGGCCTTGACGCGAGCCGCGCCGAAGCGGAGCGCCATTACCGTGCGGCGCTGGCCTGCTGTGCGCAATTGCCGGGGCAGGGGCAGCATCTTGCCGCGCTGCTGGCGCGGATATACCGGCGCAGTCACTGACAGCGGGGATCTCATTTTGAATGTGAGAAATTTTCTCATATATAAGCGCTTATGGTGAGAAAATTTATCGTGATAAGCGCTTTAGTATGAGAAAATATATCGCAATAAGCACTTTTAGGTGAGAAGTTTTACCATCTGGATTTTTGCCTGTTCAGGACGCAGGTTGAGGTGAGGCTTTGCCGAACTTCAACACTTTTCCGTCTGCGGCTGCGTCCAGGGGATTTAGAGCGCTTCGTAGTGAGATGGTTCGTTATTGGATAAATCCAAAACGCTCTGTAGAGACAGTGCTCTGGTGGCGCAAAAGGATTACGTCATGCTCATTTTTTGTGGCCTGCGGCGATATAATGCAACGGTTGCGTTTATCACCAAGGGGGATGTCATGGCGGAAAGGGATGCGTTGCGGGCGTTGTATCTCGCGGACGAAAATCAGGTAGTGGACGGGCTGTTGCACAAGGCGGCATGGCAGGACGATGAATGGCCACGTACGCAGGCGCTTGCCAGCAGGCTCGTGAACGCCATTCGCGACAAGGCGGGCGTCGGCGTTTTGGAAGCGTTTTTGCAGGAATATCAGCTTTCTTCCGAAGAGGGCGTGGCGCTGATGTGCCTTGCCGAGGCGATGATGCGCGTGCCTGATGCCGATACGGTCGATGAACTGATTTATGACAAGTTCGGCGAAGCCAAGTGGCGCAAGCATCTGGGCAAGAGCGATTCGTTCTGGGTGAACGCGGGCACCTGGGGCATGCTTTTCACCGGCAAGATGGTCAATCTCGGACGCGACGGCGAGGAGAAGATGGCGAATGTCTTCGAACGCCTGTTGCGCACCACGTCCGAGCCGATTATCCGCGCGGCCGTGAAGGCGGGCGTGAAGATGATGGGGCGGCAGTTCATCCTCGGCGAGACGATTGAAGACGCGCGCAAGCGCGCGGCGGCGATGGAGGCAAAGGGCTACCGCTATTCCTACGACATGCTCGGCGAGGGCGCGCGCACAGCGGAAGATGCCGAGCGCTACTATCAGGCCTATCTCGATGCCGTGGATGCCATCAGCCGCCAGCAGGATCGCGGCAATGTCTATGAAAACGCGGGGCTTTCCGTGAAGCTTTCCGCCATTCATCCGCGCTATGAAGTGGCGCAGCGCGAGGCGTGCGTGCCGGCGCTGGTCGAGAAGATGCGCGTTATTTGCGAGCGCGCGAAAGCGCACAACATCGGCATTACCATCGATGCGGAAGAAGCCTGGCGGCTCGAGCTGTCCATGGATGTGATCGAGCGCCTGTGCGCGCTGGAATCACTCAAGGGCTGGAATGGGCTGGGTCTTGCCGTGCAGGCGTACCAGAAGCGTTGCCCGGCATTGCTCGACTGGCTGATTGATTTGGGACGGCGGCACGGGCGGCGTTTCATGGTGCGGCTCGTCAAGGGGGCGTACTGGGATGGCGAGATCAAATGGTATCAGGAACAGGGTCTTGCCGATTATCCGCTCTTTACGCGCAAGGAAAATACGGATGTCTCCTATCTGGCCAACGCGCGCAAGATGCTCGCTGCGCCGGAGGCGATTTATCCGCAGTTCGCCACGCATAACGCGATTACCGTGGCTGCCATTCTCGCCCTGACCGAGGGCAAGCATGCGGATTTCGAATTGCAGCGCCTGCACGGCATGGGCGAAGTGCTCCATGCCGAAATCGTCGAGCACGGCGCGCGCAAGATTGCCTCGCGCATTTACGCGCCAGTCGGCACGCACCGCGACCTGCTTTCCTATCTGGTGCGGCGTCTGCTGGAAAACGGCGCCAATTCGTCGTTCGTCAATCACGTTTCCGACGAATCGGTGAGCGTTGCCGAGCTGGTGGTTGATCCCGTGGCGAAAGCGGCCGCTAACCAGCCGCGCCGCAATCCCAATATTCCCCTGCCCACGCAAATCTTCGCGCCGCGCAAGAATTCGCAAGGGCTGGATCTCACGTTCCCGCCGGTGTACGGGCATGTCGAGGCCATCTTGCAGCCCGGCGACTGGCGCGCCACTTCCCTGATTGCCGGAGTAGAGATAGAAGAAGCGGGTGAAGCGGTCTATGCGCCCCAGGACAGAAGCCTTGCCATCGGTCGCGTGAAAAACGCCAGCGTACAGGATGCCGCGCTGGCCGTGGCGAAGGCGGAAGAGGGCTTTGCGCGCTGGTCGCAAACGCCGGTCAGCGAGCGCGCACGTCTGGCGCGCAAGCTTGCGGACGCTTACGAAGCGCATATGGATGACTGGCTGCGCCTTGCCGTGTTCGAAGCAGGGAAAATCTGGCCGGATGCGGTAGCCGAAGTGCGCGAGGCCGTGGATTTCTGCCGTTATTACGCCGATGAAATCGAGCGTATGGACAGCGCTGGGCTGCGCGCGCAGGGCGTGTGGATATGCATCAGTCCATGGAATTTTCCGCTGGCGATTTTCACCGGGCAGGTGATGGCGGCGCTGATGGCGGGCAATACCGTGGTCGCGAAACCGGCGGAGCAAACCCCGCTCATCGCCTGTCATGCCGTGGCACTCATGCACGAAGCGGGTTTCCCGAAAGAAGCGGTGCAACTGGTGCTCGGCGATGGCGCGATCGGCGCGGCGCTCACGCAAAACCCGGCCATTGCCGGTGTGGCCTTTACCGGCTCGACGCAGGTCGCGAAAATCATTGAGAAAGCGCTTTCTGCCGATGGCAAGGCGCGCACACTGATTGCTGAAACCGGCGGGCAGAACGTGATGGTGGTGGATTCGTCGGCGTTGCCCGAGCAGGTGTGCGATGCGGTGATGAGTTCGGCTTTCCAGAGCGCGGGGCAGCGCTGCTCGGCACTGCGCATTTTGTGCGTGCAGGATGAGGTTTATGAGCCGGTGCTCGCCATGGTACGCGGTGCGCTGGCCGAACGGGCGATGGGCAATCCGGTCGCCGCCCGTGTGGATATTGGCCCGGTGATCGACGAAGAGGCGCGCGACAAGCTGGAAGCCTACGTAGCGGCGCGTGCGGACAAGGTGCTGATGCGCCTGCCCAAGCCGGATGGCAATGGCGTGTACGTATCGCCTGCGATCATCGCCATTGACTCGCTCGATGAGATGGGCGAGGAACAATTCGGGCCGGTGCTGCATGTGCTGCGTTTTCAAAGCGCCGATTTGCCGGAACTCGTTGCCGACATCAATGCACTTGGCTACGGCCTTACCGGCTGCCTGCACACGCGCATCGAAGCGCGGCAGGACTGGTTTGCGCGCCATTTGCAGGTCGGCAACGTCTATATCAACCGCAACCAGATCGGCGCTATTGTCGGCTCGCAACCCTTTGGCGGGCATGGTCTTTCCGGCACGGGGCCGAAAGCGGGCGGGCCGCTCTACCTGCACCGTTTCCTGAAGGCGGAAGCGCTGCCTGTCGGGATGGCGGCAAGCCCGGCGACGGCAATGTGGCCGTCACTCGCCGGCGTCTGGGATATCGCGCGCGATGCGCAGGCCGACTGGGCGGACAAGGCCGGTCGGCAGGCGAAAAGCATCGTCCACCAATTGAAGCGCTTGTGGCCGGAGGTGTCCGGGCAAGCGCTCGATGCCATTGCCGAGGCGGCAGAACAGGCGGTGAAAACCGTAACCATGCCGGGCGTGACCGGCGAACTGAACCAATGGCGCACCGTGCCGCGCGGCGTTTTGGTGCAGCGCGCCGAAAGCTTTGCCGGGGAAGCATTTGTGCAAATCGTCGCGGCGCTGCTCTTCGGCAATGCCGTGCTTGCGGAGAATCTGCCGAAAACATGGGCGGAAGGCTTTGCCCGCGCCGGCATTCCGCAGGGGCTGTTGCAGGGCGTGACTCTCGATGATACCGACTGGCTGAGCGTGCCGCTCGACGGTCTCATGCTTGTGGGCAACAGTACGGCAAGTGTGCGGCAGGCATGGAGCAAGCGTTTCGGCACAATAGTTCCGCCGTTGACCGTGCCGGTATTGCAGGCAAACGGGCACTTCAATGCCGATGTGCGTACTTTCCTGACGCTGGAACAAAGCCTCTCCGTCAACATCGCGGCGGCGGGTGGCAATATTCAGCTGTTGGCCATGTCATGAAGACAGTCATGCCCGTTTCCAAAAATGACCTAACAGATATATTCCGCATGCCGTCTGTGGTGAACTGCCTTGCTGTCCCGATTTTTGGAATGGGTACTGTGCTGGCGCATGCCCAGGAGGTGCCGGTTGCCCTGTTGCCGGCCAGCGGCGCACCCGTTGCGGCACAGCCGGCGGATACACCGGTGGCCTCCGGCAAAAGCGCGGCTGATCAGCAGGCGATCATTGCCAAATACGCGCCCAATGCCAAGGCGGGCACGCCTGCGCACAGCATGGGGCAGGTGCAAGGCGGCAGCATGGCATCGGCCGCGCCTGCCGAAGCGCCGCCGTGGTCGGGTTATCAGGCAGCGGAATCGCTTGCCACCAACGGCAACCCCGAGCTCGCCCTGCGCCAGTTGGAAGCGCGGCTCGCAAGCGCTCCGGATGACCGCAAGGCCGCCTACCTCAAAGGGCTGATCATGATGCAGATGGGCAAGGGCGAAGAGGCCGAGCGCTGGTTTCGCATGATGCAGGTGAATTTTCCCGAGATGGCACAGCCTTACAATGCGCTCGCCGTGATTTACGACAGCCGTGGCGATTTGCCTGCTGCCCGTGATGTGCTGGAAACGCTGCTGCAAAAACAGCCGGAGCATCACAACGCACGCGTCAATCTCGGCAATATCTATCTCAAACTGGCGCGCGGCGAGTTCGAAAAGGCTCTGAAAGCAAAACCCGATGATGCTATGATTCGCCAGAAACTGAAAGCCATTCAAGAAGGCGGCGGATCTTAGGCCGCCTTTGCAGATTTTTGAGGAAACGGAATGAAAGAAGAACAGAAAAAAGCGCTGGATGCGGTGCTGGCGCAACTGGACAAGCAATTCGGCAAGGGCACCGTGATGCGCCTTGGCGACCAGCCCGCACAGGGCAATATCCCGGCAGTATCCACCGGATCGCTCGGCCTTGATATTGCGCTCGGCATTGGCGGCCTGCCCTACGGGCGCATCGTCGAAATCTATGGCCCGGAATCGTCGGGCAAGACCACGCTCACCTTGCAGGTGATTGCCGAAGCGCAAAAAACGGGTGGTATGGCTGCCTTCATCGATGCCGAGCATGCGCTTGATCCGATTTATGCGAAAAAGCTTGGCGTGGATACCGACAACCTTTACATTACCCAGCCGGATACTGGCGAACAGGCGCTGGAAATCTGCGATGCGCTGGTGCGATCGGGCGCGTTTTCCGTGATTGTCGTCGATTCCGTGGCCGCACTCACGCCAAAAGCGGAAATCGAAGGCGAGATGGGCGATTCGCACATGGGATTGCAGGCGCGCCTCATGAGCCAGGCGCTGCGCAAGCTCACCGCCAATATCAAGAAAGCCAACACGCTCGTCATTTTCATCAACCAGATCCGCATGAAGATCGGCGTGATGTTCGGTTCGCCGGAAACGACGACCGGCGGCAACGCGCTCAAGTTCTATGCTTCAGTGCGCCTGGATATCCGCCGCATTGGCCAGGTCAAGGACGGGGATGAAGTGATTGGCAGCGAAACCCGCGTCAAGGTAGTGAAAAACAAGGTATCGCCGCCTTTCAAACAGGCGGAATTCGATATTCTTTACGGCCAGGGCATTTCGCGCATCGGCGAGATCATCGACCTGGGCGTGAATGCCGATATCGTGCAGAAATCCGGGGCGTGGTACAGCTACAACGGCAGCAAGATTGGCCAGGGCAAGGAAAAAGTGCGTGCCTATCTCGCTGAAAATGCCGATATTGCCGCCGAAATCGAAGGCAAGATTCGCGAGAAATATATCGGTAGCGAGTTTGTGCCAAGCGCTTCGGAGCTGGACGATCACGCGGCGGATGCTTCCGACGATGCATGAGGACGAACGCCGCGCCTTTGAGCAGCGTTGCCTGAACGCGCTGGCGCGGCGCGAGCATTCCCGCGCCGAACTGGCGGCGCGCGCCGCCGATACGCCCGCCGAAATTGTGGAAGCCGTTCTTGATGCGCTTGCCGGCAGGGGCTGGCAGAGCGACGAGCGCTTTGCCGAGAGCTATGTGCGCAGCAAGGCGGGCAAGGGCGACGGGCGGCTCAAGATTGCCCAGGGCCTGCGCGGCAAGGGCATCAGCGAAGCGCTGGCGCGCGAAGCGCTTGCCGCCGTCGATTGGCAGGAAGTGGCGCGGGCGGCCTATGCGAAAAAATATTCCACTCCTGCAAGCACACCGGCCGAGCGCGCCAAACGGCAACGTTTCATGGCGCAGCGCGGCTTTACTTTTGATGACATCCATGCGGTATTGAAAAACCATGAGTAAAATTTTCTCGACTGCCGAGATTCGCAAGACATTTCTCGACTATTTCGCCGAACATGGCCACAAAGTGGTGCATTCGGCCTCCCTCGTGCCCGGCAATGATCCCACGCTGCTCTTTACCAACGCGGGCATGGTGCCGTTCAAGGACATTTTCACCGGCGCGGAAACGCGCGACTACAAGCGCGCCACCACCGCGCAGAAATGCGTGCGCGCCGGCGGCAAGCACAACGATCTGGAGAATGTCGGCTACACCGCGCGTCATCACACTTTCTTCGAAATGCTCGGCAACTTCAGCTTCGGCGATTATTTCAAGGAAGATGCCATCCGCCATGCCTGGCAGCTGGTCACCGAGCGCTTCGGCCTGCCTGCGGAAAAGCTGTGGGTCACGGTTTATGCCGACGACGACGAAGCCTACAACATCTGGCACGAGCAAATCGGCGTACCGGCCGAGCGCATCGTGCGCATCGGCGACAAGCCGGGCAAGGGCAAATACGAATCCGACAATTTCTGGGCGATGGGCGATACCGGCCCGTGCGGCCCGTGTTCGGAAATTTTCTATGACCACGGCCCCGACATCTGGGGCGGACCGCCGGGCAGCCCCGAGGAAGACGGCGACCGCTACATCGAAATCTGGAACCTGGTCTTCATGCAGTTCGAGCGCGATGCCGCCGGCAACATGAAACCGCTGCCCAAGCCTTCGATTGACACCGGCATGGGCCTCGAGCGCATGGCCGCGGTGTTGCAGCATGTGCATTCCAATTACGAGATCGATCTTTTCCGCCATCTGATCGAGGCGGCAGCAGAAGCCACCGACTGCTCCGACAAGACGCACAATTCGCTGAAAGTGATTGCCGACCATATCCGCTCTACCGTTTTCCTCATGGCCGATGGCGTATTGCCCGGCAATGAAGGGCGCGGCTATGTGTTGCGCCGTATCATGCGCCGCGCCATTCGCCACGGCCACAAACTGGGGCAAAGCCAGCCGTTTTTCCACAAGCTGGTTGCGCCGCTGGTCGCGGAAATGGGCGAAGCCTACCCGGAGATTGCCGCTGCCGAAGCGCGCATTACCGAGGCAGTGCGCAAGGAAGAAGAGCGCTTTGCGCAAACGCTTTCCGCCGGTATGCAGATTCTCGAACAGGATCTTGCTCAGCTGCAAGGCATCGAGATTGCTGGCGATACCGTGTTCAAACTCTATGACACTTACGGTTTCCCGGTGGATCTGACGGCCGATATTGCCCGCGAACGCGGACTCACGCTGGATATGGCGGGCTACGAGCGCGCCATGGCCGCGCAACGCGAGCAGGCCAAATCCGCCGGCAAATTCCGCGCCGCTGCGCAATACGACGTGCAGGGCAAGACCGCTTTCCTCGGCTACACTGCCGAGAGCGCCCAGGCGCAAATCATGGCGCTTTTTGTTGATGGCAAAGCAGTGCAAACGCTCGACAGCAGCGACGAAGCGGTAATCGCGCTCAATGCCACGCCGTTTTATGGCGAGTCTGGCGGTCAGGTCGGCGACAGCGGCGTGATTTGCAGCGCGCAGGGGCGTTTTGTCGTCACCGATACGCAAAAGCAGGGCGATATCTTCCTCCATTTCGGCCACCTGGCCGAAGGCGCCTTGAGCGTCGGCGATGGCGTGGATGCCGATATTGACGGCAAGCGCCGCGCGCAAATTCGCCGTCACCACTCGGCAACCCACCTGCTGCACAAGGCGCTGCGCGAAGTATTGGGCGATCATGTGCAGCAGAAAGGTTCGCTGGTGGACGAGAGCCGTACCCGTTTTGACTTTTCCCATGATGGCGTGCTGTCGCGCGAGGAAGTGGCGCGCGTGGAAGATTTGATCAATGCGCAAATCCTTGCCAATGCGGCCGTCAGCATCGAGGAAATGGGCTTTGATGCTGCGCGTGCCAAAGGCGCCATGGCGCTTTTCGGCGAGAAATACGGTGATGTTGTGCGCGTGGTCTCCATGGGCGAAGACGATTACTCCGTGGAACTCTGCGGCGGTACGCATGTGCACCATCTCGGTGAAATCGGCTTGCTGAAAGTGGCGTCGCAAAGCGCAGTATCGGCAGGCGTGCGCCGCATCGAATGCGTGGCAGGCGAAGCGGCATTGGCGTGGATGCGCGAGCAGGAAGCGCTGCTCTCCCAGTCCGCCCATTTGCTGAAAAGCGAGGCAGAGCGCTTGCCCGAGCGCATTGGCCAGTTGCAGCAGCAGCTGAAAACAGCGGAAAAAGACGTCCAGCAATTGAAGCGCCAGCTCGCAAGCGGTGGCGCGGCGGCGGAAGAAGCGCAAACCGTGAATGGCTGGCGTGCGATGAGCGTGCAGCGCGATGGCTTTGATAACGCTACCCTGCGCGATACGGCGGATCAGTTGCGCGACAAGCATCAGCTCGATGTGGTCGTGATCGGCAGTGCCGAAGAAGACACGGCGCGGCTGGTGGTGAGCGTGAGCAAAGGGGCAAGCGCTTTGCATGCCGGCAATATCATCAAGGCGCTTGCCGAGCATATTGGCGGCAAGGGCGGCGGACGCCCCGATTTTGCCCAGGCGGGCGGCAAAAATGTGGCCGGATTGTCTTCGGCCTTGCAAGGACTCGCGGCGGTATTGCCGCAAAGAGAGGAATCATAATGGCATTGATTGTCCAGAAATATGGCGGCACTTCGATGGGCAGCATCGAGCGCATCGAAGCCGTGGCGGATCGTATCGTCAAGGCGCGCCGCGCCGGCCATGATGTGGTTGTGACCGTATCGGCGATGAGCGGAGAAACCAATCGTCTGATTGGTCTTGCGCACAGCATTACCAATCGCCCGACACCGCGCGAGATGGATGTGCTGATGTCAACCGGCGAGCAGGTATCCATCGCGCTGCTGGCCATAGCGCTCAACAAGCGCGGTTATCCCGCACTGTCACTCGCGGGTTGGCAAGTAGCGCTCAATACCGACCGTTCGTACATGAAAGCGCGCATTACCAGTATCGACGATGGCAAGATTCGTGATGCGCTGGCGCTCGGCAAGGTGGTCGTGGTTGCCGGTTTCCAGGGCGTTGACCCGGAAGGCAATATCACCACGCTGGGACGCGGCGGCTCGGATACCACAGCGGTGGCCTTGGCGGCAGCGCTCAAGGCGGATGAATGCCAGATTTATACAGACGTGGACGGCGTGTATACCACCGATCCGCGTGTGGAGCCGAAAGCGCGCAAACTGGATCGCATCACCTTTGATGAAATGCTGGAAATGGCGAGCCTTGGTTCGAAAGTGTTGCAAATCCGTTCGGTGGAATTCGCCGGCAAATACAAAGTGCCCTTGCGCGTGCTCTCTTCCTTTGAAGATGGCGGCGAGGGTACCCTGATCAGTCTGGAAGAGGAGAATGCAGTGGAATCTGCTGTTATTACCGGCATCGCCTTCAGCCGTGATGAAGCGCAAATCAATGTGGTGGATGTGCCGGATGAGCCGGGTGTGGCCTATCGTATTCTGGGGCCTGTTGGCGAGGCCAATATCAATGTGGACATGATCATCCAGAATATCGGCGATGATGGCAAAACCGACTTCACATTCACCGTGCCGCGTGCCGATTACGAGCAAACGTTGGAGATTCTGAAGGCACATCTGAAAGATATGCCGGGTGTAAGCATTGAAGGATCGGAAATTGCAAAAGTGTCAGTGGTTGGCGTTGGTATGCGTTCGCACGCGGCAGTAGCCAGCACCATGTTTCGCGCGCTTGCGAAAGAAGGTGTCAACATCCGCATCATCAGTACGTCGGAGATCAAGATTTCCGTCGGCATTGATGAAAAATATCTCGAACTTGCTGTGCGTACCCTGCATGAAGCCTTTGGATTGGAGAAAGCATCATCTTGATTTTCAAGGATAGATTAAACGGTCGTTTAATTTGGCTGAGGGTAAATATTTTTTTATTTACAAGTAATTGTTTAAGAGACAGAATCGCATTAGAATACGCCGAATGGAAATGGAAGCGTTGGCTAAAGCAAACAGGAGTTGAAGCGTGTTGATTTTGACCCGTCGGGTAGGTGAGACCATCATCATTGATGATGATATTGAAGTTACGGTACTGTCTGTCAAAGGCAATCAGGTTCGCTTGGGAATCAAGGCGCCGGAAGACATCGCAGTGCATCGCGAAGAAATTTACGAACGCTTGATGAATGATAATCGCGAAGATTGATCAGGATTGATTGAACCACAAGGCATCTGGAAACAGATGCCTTTATTTTTGCAGAATTATTTCTGATATCCTCACGATTTGCAACAAAACGTCAAGAAACGGTTTACAAATGATGGTGCTTGGGTATAATGCCCGCTCTTTCGGAGAGGTGGCCGAGTGGCTGAAGGCGCTCCCCTGCTAAGGGAGTATAGGGTTTATAGCCCTATCGGGGGTTCGAATCCCCCTCTCTCCGCCATCTGATTTTTCTGCTAAATTCTTTTTCTGTTTACAAAAAATCGCATTCGCAGTATAATTCGCCACGTAGCATAACTGCGGAGTTCGCGTTTCCTTCAGACCCCTTGATCCTAATTTATTATCGCCAGGGAATCAGACGTGACCGGGTGCGCAAGCTCACCTCGTAGTGAGACGCCCGAAGGTTTGCAGAGGTACCCACTTGAACCTCTCCGGTTCAAGGGCATTAGGTTAAGCGGCTCAGGCGGTTATGCTCAATTTTAAAAACCTGCTTTCGGGCAGGTTTTTTTATGCCCATGAAAAATGATTGGGTTACATGGGAATGGATTGATGGCGGATTTTTTCAAAAAAAAATTCTATAGCTATTCAAGCTGAAACCCTGCACATAAATCTCCGATAAACAGAAACTGCGGACGTAAGCTGGGCACTTTGTGCCCGACGTCAGTTTGGCGGCTAGTGTGAAAAATGTGAATCTCTAAGGGTACATTCTCTGCCGCTTGCGGCGTAAATAGCATAAAAACACGCTGTAAACTCAATTCGAGTGAAGGAGCGTAGGTTGGCGCGGATTCCCATGAAAATGCAGTCGCATTTTCATGGGTGGTGCCCGGTGGTGAGCCGTAGGCGAACCCCAACATCGACCAAATCATTGCGTTGGGGTTCGTGCTGCGCACTCACCACCAACCTGCCCGCTACCTGTTTTTTGAAAGAGTGACTGAAGATTTCTGACTTTAATAGTTATAGATACCCCGCAGCTTGCTGCGGGGTAGTTCATTTCCAATGCTTTTTTATCCTGAAAATAGTGATTTTTTACCGTCGAAAGCGCTTTATGGTGGTAAAAAATTGCTATTTTTGATGATTTTTTTGTATTTTTTGAGTATGGCAGACAACCTTCCTATACCACGTCCTGCAAAAACCACTATCCAAATCGTAGGTTGCTGGTGAGCGCGGTACACGAGAACCCCCAACACAAAATTCCCAAAGCGTAGATAGACGTCAGTTCGGGCACCTGGGCAACATGCGGAGCGCTTTGAGGTGGAAATCTGCGCTCATGCGGAAACAAAGCATCGCAAAGCGCATGGGTTTACAGTCATGCAAATCCGTACTGCTGGGCTTTGCCGGACACTAGGGCGTGTTGACAATTCATGCTTGAATACAGTGAATTCCAAATAAAGCAAGGAACTAAAGCCCCTCCCCATTGAGGGGGAGGAGTTGGGGAGAGGGGATAGAGAAAATCGCGTAGCGACGAAACCATCGATATTTCAAATGCCTTTCTGAGGCGCTGTAAACTCTGGTCGCGAATTGTCAACAGCCCCTAGAGCATTTTTGGTTCATCTAATAGCAGGATTTGCTGAGGAAAGGATGTGGAAAGCTCTGTTTCTGCCCTCACCCCACCCCCAATCTCGCTTCGCGAGCTCTGACGAGTCCCACGCGATTCGAAGAACTCGCGAAGCGAGATTGGGGCTTTGAATTCTGTTCACATTTGAACCAAAAATGCTCTGATATTTTTTCCATCTGCACTGGGGTTCGCCTTCGGCTCACCACCAGCCTACTGTTGTTCCGATGGTTTTTGGGGAGGGTTTGCGAATGTTTAGGTTGAATGGCTATAGAAATCTGCCGAGAGAGATGCGTTGGCCCGCTTACTCGATGAATGCAGGTTGTTTCTCGGGCGTGCTATTGGTCGTGAAATGGGCAAGCGGTGCGCTTTGCGATAGCTGTGGGGTTATGGATTCTCAGAAAATGAAAAAGGCCGGATATTCCGGCCTTTTTGCGTATATATGCGCCTGTCTAAATTGGCAAAGGGTTTTTAACCATTTGAAAAATATCTTTATCAAAAAGGTTGTCCATGCCGTTTTTCGGGGCGATATATGGTTGCTGGGTCAGGCGAGGCCGTGCGTTTTGAGGACTTTCTGCACGCCATCGTTGCTTTCCACGCGCTTGCAGTATTCGGCAAGGCGGTGGAAGGCGGAGAGGTCGATGTTCAGGCTTTGCGCCCAGCGGGTGGTGATATAGACGTAGATGTCGGCAATGCTGAGGTCGCCTGCGAGATAGTCCTGGCCGTCGAGGGCGTCATCGATGATGCCGTAGAGTTTTGCGATGGTTTCGCGTGCCTTGGCGGCGAGTTTTTGCTGGCAGTCTTCGCCGTCGATGTAGCGCACGGCGCCAAAGATGAGGCTGAACTGGCGGTGCAGGTCGGCATTGGCAAAGGCGAGCCATTGTTTCGCCTTGGCTGCGCTGCGTTTGCAGCCTTTGCCGAAGATGCCGGCTTCGGGCGCGAGTTCGTGGATGTAGCTGACGATGGCGACGTTTTGCGTGAGTGTCCAGTCGCCGTCCACCAGTAGCGGCACCTGGCCCATGGGGTTCATGTTGAGATAGGACGGTTCCTTGATGCTGGCTTTGCTTTCGGCTTTGCCTTCATAGGGCAGGCCCGACCATTCCAAGGCAACGTGGGGGACGAAGGCGCAGGTGCCGGGTACGTAGTGCAGGGTCAACATGGTTTGCTCTCCTTGAGTTGTTCACACCAAATGTGCAGGCGTGTTATAGCAAAATCGCAACGCCTGCCCAAGGGAATTGCATAATTTATCATTTATTTACTAAATATAGTTATTTTTTACCATTTATAAGCGCTTATTGCGGTAAAAAAACATTATTGAAGCGCTTCTGTATGAGAAAATTTCTCATTGCTATTGCGTGGTTTCGTGTCTTTGCATTCCATGCTAGCCAGACTGGCACGCAAAGATAACTTGTTGTCATGGGCGGCTATCGGGTTAGTGCGTGCGGGCGCGTATAGTTCCCCCCAAGCCAATCGCTTACCCAGAGTTAACTTACTTTTGAAAGGAGTTTTTTATGCCAGGTTATCCCGAAGGTTTGTTGAGAAACCGTTCTGTAGTCAAGCACGGCAACTTCGCTTTCATTACGCCGGAAGGCCGCGTGATCAATACGGTGCCGGGTTTGGTCGATTGCAAGATGACCATTCTTGCCACGCCGAAAATGGGTGCGAGTTTTGTTCAGCTGATCGGTGCATTGGGCCCGGAAGCGAAAACCACGATTACCTATGGCGCCAAGGCGCACGAGGAATCTTTCATTTATCTGCTCGATGGTGAAACCGAGCTGAAAGTGAAAGTCGGCGATGAGAGCAAGGTGCTGAAGCAGGGCGGTTATGCCTATGCACCTCCTGGCGTGGGCATTGATTTTGAGAACGTCAATGGCAAGGAAGGCCGCATTTTGCTGTACAAGCAGCGCTATGTGGAGCATCCGGCAGGTTTGAAACCGTTCACCGTATTCGGCAACGTCAACGACATCGAATTTGCCGATTACGACGGCATGGCCAACGTCCATATCAAGGATTTGCTGCCGATCAACGAAGCGTTCGACATGAACATGCACATCCTGAGCTTCGATCCGGGCGCAAGCCACAACATCATCGAAACCCACGTGCAGGAACACGGCGCTTACGTCTATGAAGGACAGGGCTGCTATCTGCTCGACGAGAACTGGTATCTGATCCAGGAAGAAGATTTCATCTGGTTCGGCCCGTATTGCAAGCAGGCGTCTTATGCTTCCGGTCGTGGCCCGTTCAGTTATATCTATTCGAAGGACTGCAACCGCGACGTTGAGATTTGATGGATGGGTAGTGGTGGGTTGACACCCACCCTACGCGCTTACGCCTTGCACTGCATCCCGTCCAGTCAATTTTTTGTTAACCATCATCTGTTATTTACTGCAAAAAAGAGGAAACCATTATGGCACTTCACGCTAACTTCAAAGCCCGCGACATCCGCGAAGTTCTTGCCGCTACCAACCTGAAAGGCAAAAACGTTACCTTCCTCGACGATTTCAGCCGTGAGGAGATGCTTTCCCTGTACAAGGCAGCGGAAATGATGGAGCCGTTCATGCGCACCGGCCTCGATCTTCTCAAAGGCAAAGTTCTCTATACCCTGTTCTTCCAACCCTCTACCCGTACCCGTTGCAGCCATGAAAACGCCATGCTGCGTCTCGGCGGCGGCGTAATTACCGAAGCCGACCCCACCCACAACTCCGCTGGCGCCAAGGGTGAAAGCCTGGCGGACTCCCTGCGCGTCACTTCCGAATACGCTGACGTCATCGTCATGCGCCACCCGGACGACAAGGAAGTGTTCGCTGCATTGGATGAAGTGGGCGACTACATTTCTCCGTTGATTTCCGGCGGCTACGGCCACGTGACTCACCCGACCCAGGGCCTGCTCGACAGCTATACCTGCTGGCGCGCTTTCGGTGATCTTTCCGAAGCCACTGTTGCCATCGCCACGCCTGACCTGTCCCGTGCGCGTTCCGGCCAGTCCTTTGCCTTGGCACTCGCCGCCATGGGCGCGAAAATCATCTACACCGGCACCAGCGAACTGCGTACGCCGGAAATCGTGCGCAACAAGCTCGTCGCCATGGGCGCGCAGTTCGAAGAGCACTTCGATCTCGACCAGAAAGGCAACGAAGAGCTGTATGCCGAGAAGAAAGTTGACCTCATCTACCTGCCGGGCAGCTCCGTGAAGAAAGATGACCCGAACCGTGAAGACTTCATGAAGAAGATGAACAACTACTTCGTCTCCATGGAGATGTTGCAGAACATCAAGAAGAAAACCGGCAAGGTCGTGGGCGTGCACCACTCCCTGCCGCGCAACCAGGGCGAGTTCGACTTCGGTATCGACAACACCGAGCACCAGCTCTACTTCCGTGCCATCGGCTTCTCCATCGCGATCCGCATGGCGCTGCTGGCTTCCGTCGTAGGCGTCAACTAACTCCGTTCATGGGCGGGGTATGCGTATCCCGCCCGTTGCGCAACCAACCTTTTGCACCTTTGTCCTCTTGATGCTTATTGAGGACAGCACATTCAACTTTTCAGGAGAACACACATGGCCGCGAACGCGCCGGAAACACCGGCAAAGAAAAAATTCAAAATGCCCGATATTTACATCGTGCTTGCCATCTTCATTCTGGTGGCGGCGGTACTGACCTACATCATTCCGGCCGGCCAATATCAGCGTGAAGCCGTTCAAACCTCGCACGGCATCCAAAAACTCGTGGTTGCCGGTACCTACGAAGGCATCCAGCAGCAGCCGGTTGGCTTCATGGATATCGTCACCGCGATTCCCGATGGCCTGAAACGTGCGGCCGGTATCGTCTTCCTGACCTTCATGGTCGGCGGCTCCATGGGCCTGATCAAGCGCGCCGGTTTGATTGACCTCGGCGTACAAAAGCTCAACCACGCAGTGGGTGACAAAGGCTTCCTCGCCATTCCCATTTTGATGGGCGTGTTCACCGGTCTTGCTGCCTTCATCGGCGTACCGGAACTGTCGCTGGCCTATCTGCCCGTATTGCTGCCGCTTTTCTACAAGCTCGGTTATGACGGCATGACGGCTACCGCCGTATCGCTGCTCGGCCCCTGTATCGGCTTTACCTTCGGCCTCACCATTCCGGGTTCCGTCGGTGTTGGTCAGGATATTTCGCAATTGCCCATCTTCTCCGGCTCTGGCACCCGTGCGATTGTGCTGGTGATTGTGGCCGTCGTCGCGATTATCTACGTCATGCGCTATGCCGCGAAAGTCAAAGCCGATCCGAGCAAGAGCCTCACCATTGATTCCGACCAGGAAATGCGCGCCATCATCGCTGCCGAAGATGCTGCCAAAGGCGAAATGGTCTTCACCCAGCGTCAGGTCATGGCCGGTATCGCCTGCCTCGTGCTCTTCCCCATTGCGATCAGCATGATTCTGATCAAGAAACTCGGTTTCGAAGCCATCGGTGGTCTCTTCCTCTTCGTGGGTATTGCCGCTGCTGCCATTGCTGGCAAACGTCCGCAACAAATCTGTGACGACGTCAACGCCGGTATGCGCGACATGATGGTTGCCGCTCTCCTTTGCGGTGTGGCAAGTGCGATCGCCGTCGTCATGGACAAAGGCATGATTACCGACACGCTGGTTTACTGGCTGGAAAACATGCTGAAAACCGTGCCACAGGAATGGACAGCCATTGCCATCTTCTGGGAACAGTCGCTCTTCAACTTCCTGGTCCCTGGTGCAACTGCTTTGACCGTACTCACCATGCCGGTATTGGCACCCTTGGGTACCCTGTTGCACCTTGATCCGCAAGCAGTTGTCTCTGCCAACGCCTGGGGCGGCCAGTTGACTGACATCTTCTTCCCGACTTCCGGCTTCTTCGTCGCCACACTGGTTATCGCCAAAGTGGAATTCGGCAAATGGCTGCGCTTCTATACCCCGCTGATGCTTGTTCTCGGTGGTATCGCCAGCGTTGCCCTCTTCCTCATGCAATCCAGCGGCGCTTAAAATTCACAACAACAGGTTGGGGTTGGCTTCATCAACCCCAACAAACCCAAACCGATGTTGGGGTTCAGCGCAAGCGCTTCACCCCAACCTACGCCCTCCGAGCCGTAGGGGGTAATCATCATAAAATACAAAAAAGTGTCTTTTTATCGTTGTTTTTTACCATCATTAAGCGCTTATGGCGGTAAAAAATCACTATAAAAATACATTTGATAATATCAAACAAGGAGAAAGCCATGTACGATACCCTCATCAAAAACGGCATGCTCGTCCTGCCCGACCAATGCGTGGTTGCTGACCTCGCCATCAAAAACGGCAAAATCGCCCGCATAGCCGATCACATCGACGCCAAGGATGCCAAAGAAGTCGTTGATGCCGCCGGCCAATACGTGCTGCCCGGCATGGTGGACGTGCACATGCACATCTCCGAACCCGGCCGCACCGAATGGGAAGGCTATCTCACCGGCACCAAAGCCATGGCCGCAGGCGGCACCACATCCTTCGTGGAAATGCCGCTCAACACCATCCCCGCCACCATGGATCTGGAAAGCCTCAAAGTGAAGCTCGATGCCGCCAAAGACCAGTGCTACGTTGATTACTCGCCGATGGGCGGCTTGCTCCCTTGGAACGTCGATGACCTGAAGCCCATGTCCGAAGCAGGCGTTGCCGCCTTCAAAGCCTTCGTCGCCACCTGCGGCAGTGGCAAGCCGGGCGATTTCAAAAACGTGGACGACTACGAACTCTACGTCGGCATGCAAGTGTTGGCGGAGACCAACGATCTTCTCATCGTGCACTGCGAAAACGCCGCGATTACCGACAAGCTCGGCGAAAAAGCCATGGCCGAAGGCAAGAAAAAGCTTTCCGACTACGTCGCCACCCGTCCGGTATTCACCGAAGTGGAAGCGGTCAAGCGTGTGCTGCTCATTGCCGAAGAAACCGGCTGCCGCGTGCACATCGCGCATTGCAGCTGCCCGGAAGCCGTGGAAGCCGTACTCGAAGCGCAAGAGCGCGGCGTCGATGCCAGTGCCGAATCCTGCCCGCACTACTTCCTGCTGGCCACTGAAGACCTTGACGCCATCGGCCCGAAAGCCAAATGCTCGCCGCCGATTCGCGACCGCAAAAACCAGGATCGCATGTGGGAGCTATTGGAAGCGGGCGTGCTCAACATCATCGGCTCCGACCACTCACCCTGCACTCCGGATCTGAAAGAAACCGACAACGCTTTCAAAGCCTGGGGCGGCATCAGCGGCACGCAAAACAGCGTGGACGCCATGTTTGACGCCGCGGTGAAAAAGCGCAACATCAGCCCGGTAACCCTCATGCGCGCGCTCGCCACCGAACCGGCCAAGCGCTTCCGCCTGCAAGACAAAGGCGAACTCTCGCTCGGCAAGGATGCGGACATCGTCATCCTCGACCCGAACCAGAGCTACACCGTGAAAGCGGAAGACCTCTACTACAAAAACAAGTTCAGCGCCTACGAAGGCTTCGAGATCGATTGCCGCATCACCCGCACCTTCGTGCGCGGCATTTCCGTCTATGAACTCGGCAAAGGCATCATCGGCGAACCGCAAGGCAAGCTGATGCGTGTGGCAAAATAAACGGAGTTGGGGTTCGCATCGCGAACCCCAACAAAACAAAACATTTTTCAACCATAAAAGCGCTTGTTATCATCATTTTTTACCGCAACAAGCGCTTGCGTACGGTAAAAAAACACCATAAACCTGCTGCGAATGCGCTAGAATTGCGCCTCGGCAAACGCGGGGCGGATGCTGGTCCTCTGCAAGCCAATAGATGTTTTTTATCATGAAAAGCGCTTGGTATCGTTATTTTTTACCAATATAAGCGCTTCATGATGGTAAAAAATAACGATTTTTGACCAATTTTTGATAAACAAAAGGAACCCCATGAAAGTCGTCATAGCACTCGGCGGTAACGCCCTCCTGAAACGCGGTGAAGTCATGAGCGCCGACAACCAGCGCGCCAACGTCAAAACTGCCTGCGAACAAATCGCCCGCATCCACAAGGACAACCAGCTCATCATCACCCACGGCAACGGCCCGCAAGTCGGCCTGCTCGCGCTGCAAAACAACGCCTACAAAGAAGTGCCGATGTACCCGCTGGATGTTCTCGGCGCGGAAACCGTCGGCATGATCGGCTACATGATCCAGCAGGAACTCTACAATGTGCTGCCCCAGGGCGCGCAAATCGCGACCGTCCTCACCCAGGTGGAAGTCGATCCCAAAGACCCGGCCTTCCAGAAGCCGACCAAGCCCGTGGGCCCCGTTTACAGCAAGGAAGAATCCGATGCCGTTGCCAAGGAAAAAGGCTGGGTGATGGCGCCGGACGGCGACAAATTCCGTCGCGTCGTGCCGAGCCCGCTGCCCGCCAACATCATCGGCCTGGAACCGCTGAAAACCCTGATTGACGCCGGATACGTCCTCGTTTGCGGCGGCGGCGGCGGTATCCCCACCTATATCGACGAGCAGGGCAAACAGCACGGCTCGGAAGCGGTCATCGACAAAGACCTCGCCACCGCGCTCCTCGCCAGCCTCATTGACGCGGATCTCTTCGTCATCGCCACCGACGTGGACGGCGCCTATATCGACTGGGGCAAACCCGAGCAGAAACGCATCGCCGTCTCCGATCCCGACAGCATCGGCGAATTCGGCTTCGCCAGCGGCTCCATGGGCCCGAAAGTGCAAGCTGCGGTCAACTTCGCCAAGGCCACCGGCAAAGACGCCGTCATCGGCGCGCTTTCCGACATCGAGCAAATCGTTGCCGGCAAGGCGGGCACCCGCATCAGCGGCTCCGCCAAGGGCGTAACTTACGCTTAATATTTTTTCGGATCACAGCCAGAACGCTTCCTCCGGGAAGCGTTTTTTTATGCCGCGTTGTGAGTAGGCTTCAGCTGCCATCACGCAGCGCTTCGCATGTTGCATGAGTGCCTAGAGTGCTTTTGGTTTAAATATTGACGAAACTCAAAGCAAAGGCCAATTGCCCGATTGGCATAACATTGGAGTTGGGACGAGGGGGAAACAAAGTTTTCCACAATATTTGCGCCAACAAGTTCTGCGACGATTTTCTGCATGATTCTCTCTTTTCGAAATTGCGCTTTACGGCCGCGCGGCCGGTTACTTTCTTTGCTTCGCCAAAGAAAGTAACCAAAGAAAGGCGACCCCGGGGCGCAGTTTTCCCTTGCCGCGGGGCTTTTGGCGGCGGGCTTGTAAACTCGCTGTCGCTCAAACACCCAAGCCCGTAACCCCGCCAAAAAAGCCCCGCGTCTGCGGCTGCGCCCAGGGGCTTTAAGGCGCTTCGTAGCAACTACATGTGTAAACAGATAAATCCAATTTGCTCTAACCGTACCTACACACTGCAAAAAAGACAGAATATGCTATTTGCGGGTTGAGAATTTTTCCCATTCATAAGCGCTTAGGCGATAAATTTTCTCATAATAAGCGCTTATTTATGATAAAAAACAACCATTTTTATCCATTTTATGGAAAACAGCAAAACCACCGCAAACCACGCGAGATGACAGCTTGCCGGTCTTTCATTAAAATTAATTTAACTTTCTTGAAAAGTTTCGACTCAGCCACATTAAGGCGTGAGGTTTTTCATTGGCCGGTTTATCCGGTTATTTATTTTTCTGAGTTTAAGGAGTTTGTTATGAATCTGCGTCCCTTGCATGACCGCGTTATCGTCAAGCGCGAAGAGAAAGAAACCACGACCGCTGGCGGCATCGTGCTCGCCAGCAGCGCGACGGAAAAGCCCGCTGAAGGCACTGTGGTTGCCGTTGGCCCGGGCAAAGCGCTCGACAGTGGCGAAGTACGCGCCCTGCAAGTGAAAGTTGGCGACAAGGTGCTCTTCGGCAAGTTCTCCGGTTCGGAAGTGAAAGTGAATGGCGAAGATTACGTCATCATGCGCGAAGAAGAAATTTTTGCGATTATCGGTTAATTTTTTATTTTTAGGAGCTTAGATATATGGCAGCAAAAGAAGTCCGTTTCGGCGTCGATGCACGCAAGGAAATGTTGCACGGCGTGAATATTCTCGCCAACGCGGTGAAAGTCACCCTCGGCCCCAAAGGCCGCAACGTGGTGCTCGATAAAGCCTTCGGCGCCCCGACCGTCACCAAGGATGGCGTATCCGTCGCCAAGGAAATCGAGCTGGAAGACAAGTACCAGAACATGGGCGCGCAGCTCGTCAAGGAAGTGGCCTCGCAGACCAACGATGCTGCTGGTGACGGCACCACCACCGCGACCGTTCTCGCCCAGGCCATTGTCACCGAAGGCCTGAAATCCGTGGCCGCCGGCATGAATCCGATGGACCTGAAGCGCGGTATCGACAAGGCGGTTGCCGCTGCTGTCGAAGCGCTGAAAGCCATTTCCAAGCCGTGCGACACCAGCAAGGAAATCGCCCAGGTTGGCACCATTTCCGCCAACTCCGATGAAACCGTGGGCGCGAAAATCGCCGAAGCGATGGAGAAAGTCGGCAAGGAAGGCGTGATCACCGTGGAAGAAGGCCAGGGTCTGGAAGATTCTCTGGAAGTGGTCGAAGGCATGCAGTTTGACCGCGGCTACCTCTCGCCCTATTTCATCAACAACCAGCAAAACCAGAACGTCGAGCTTGATAACCCCTACATCCTCCTGCACGACAAGAAAATCTCCAATATCCGCGATATGTTGCCGGTACTGGAAGCGGTTGCCAAATCCGGCCATCCGCTGTTGATCGTTGCCGAAGACGTAGAAGGCGAAGCGCTGGCGACTCTCGTCATCAACAGCATGCGCGGCATCGTGAAAGTGGCTGCGGTAAAAGCGCCGGGCTTCGGTGACCGTCGCAAGGCCATGCTCGAAGACATCGCCATTTTGACTGGCGGCCAGGTCGTTTCCGAAGAGCTGGGCATGACGCTGGAAGGCACCACCCTTGAGCAACTCGGCACAGCCAAGAAAGTCACCGTTGGCAAGGAAAACACCACCATCATCGGCGGCAACGGCGACAAGGCAGCCATCGATGCGCGCGTCGGCACCATCCGCAAGCAAATCGAAGATGCCACTTCCGATTACGACCGTGAAAAACTGCAAGAGCGCGTCGCGAAACTCGCGGGCGGCGTTGCCGTGATCAAGGTTGGCGCGGCCACCGAAGTGGAAATGAAAGAGAAGAAAGACCGCGTGGAAGACGCGCTGCACGCGACCCGCGCTGCCGTGGAAGAAGGCATCGTGCCGGGCGGCGGTGTAGCGCTTATCCGCGCCGTGAACGCCATCGATAACGTCAAGGGCGACAACTACGACCAGCAGGTCGGTATCGACATCGCGCGTCGCGCCATGGAATATCCGCTGCGCACCATCGTCGCCAACGCCGGTGGCGAAGCCGCGGTTGTGGTGGACAAGGTCAAGGCCGGCCAGGGCAACTACGGCTTCAATGCCGCCACTGGCGAATATGTGGACATGGTGGAAGCGGGCATCATCGACCCGACCAAAGTGACGCGCAGCGCCCTGCAAAACGCGGCATCTGTTGCTGGCCTCATGATTACCACCGAAGCCATGGTCGCCGAAATTCCGAAGAAGGATGAAGGCGGCGCGCCGGGCATGGATGGTATGGGAGGCATGGGCGGCATGGGCATGATGTAATTCATCCCTTCCGTCAGCAACCTTGCAAAACCCCGCTTCGGCGGGGTTTTTTGTGCGCGGAGAAGGGGTTGCTGTAGGTATGGTTAGCGCCGAAGGCGCGTAACCGTACCTACAAGTTGCGCCACCTGGGCAGCTGGCTTTTGGCTTCGGCATAACGCTTTTCGCTCACAAACCTGCAAGATCCCGCTTCGGCGGGGTTTTTTGTGCGCGGAGAAGGGCTTGCCGTAGGTACGGTTAGCGCCGCAGGCGCGTAACCGTACTGACGGATGCACCATGAATGTACGGTTACGGCGCTTTGCGCCTAACCGTACCTACAAGTTGCGCCGCCTGGAGAGCTGGCTGTTGGCTTCGGCATAACGCTTTTCGCTCACAAACCTGCAAGACCCCGCTTCCGCGGGGGGTTTTGTGCGCGAAGATGGGGGTTGTCGTAGGTACGGTTGGCGCCGCAGGTGCGTAACCGTACGTGTGTTTTGCTTTTGCGAGAAGTGGCGGGCTGTATGGTGTGTTTTGTTGCAGGAACGTAGCGGGCTACGTCCCTGCAATCGCTTCGCGGTGGCCGGTTGATATCCATCTGGCGTGTTTTGCAGGTTGCCAGGGTTCCTACGACAAATCGTTTCGCGGTTTTCGTGGATGCCCTGTCATTGATGGTTGATGTTTTTGGCGTCTGGCACAAAGTGCCCGATCTGCGGTGTGCGTTTGCCAATCGGTGGTGGCGTGCAGCCGAACGCCGGCGCAGGTATCCGGTCGCCATGCTGGGGTTCACGATGTGGTGATGTAGGGACGGACGTTGCCTGCAACGTCCGCGGTGATGCCGCGGGCAAAGGATGGGCTGAAGTCCACTCTGTAGCTGAATATGGTAAATTTTCTCATTTTTAAGCGCTTTTGGTGAGAAATTTTCTCGCAATAAGCGCTTTATGGTGAGAAAAAACTATTATTTTATTCTTTTTTATGAATGTATGTATTCCGGGGCGAGGAGGGTGCGGTTCAGGCCGTCCGGGCGGTAGTGGCGGATGCGGATGTGGTAGGCGCGTTCGAGGTCGCCGCTGTCGGTGAGGGTTTGCGGGGTGTAGTCGCCGAGTTTGCTGCCTTCGTGGAGGAGGAGGATGTGGTCGGCGTTTTGCAGGGTGAGGTCGAGGTCGTGCATGACGGCGATGATGGTCAGCCCGCGTGCTTTCAGGTTTTGCAGGGTGTGCATGAGCTGGTACTGGTGGCGGATGTCGAGGTGGTTGGTGGGTTCGTCGAGGAGCAGGGTTTTGCCGCTGAGGTCGCAGTCGGGGGTGGCGAGGATTTGCGCGAGGGCTCTGGCGATTTGCGTGCGGTGCTGTTCGCCGCCGGAGAGGGTCTGGTAGGTATGGTGGGCGAGGTGGTCGATGGCGAGCAGCTCGAGGCAGTGCCGGATGATGGCGCTGTTGTGCCGTGCTTCGGCGCGGCCGTGCCAGGGTTCGCGGCCGAGGGCGACGACGTCGGCAACGGGCAGGGCAAAGGGCAGTGCCTGGATTTGCGGGAGAACGGCGCGGTTGCGCGCAAGGGCGGCGTCAGTGTGGCTGGCAAGCGGTTCGCCAAGGTAGCGGATGCTGCCGTGTTGCAGGGCGAGGTCGCCGGTGAGCAGCTTGATGAGGGTGGATTTGCCGGCGCCGTTGGGACCGATGATGACGGTGAAGCGGCCGGCAACGATGGTGAGGTTGATGTCGGAGAGCAGGGCTTTGTGGCCGATGCGGTAGGTGATGTCTTGGGCGATGAGGTGGGTCATGGTGTGCGGGGTGGTTCGGGGCAGGCGGGTTTGGGCGTGGCGGCTTAGGCGGCGCCGAGGCGTTTCCAGACGAGCCAGGCGAGGAAGGGCGCACCGAAAGCGGCGGTGAGGATGCCGATGGGCAGTTCTGCGGGGGCGGCAACGGTGCGGGCGAGGAGGTCGGCGAGCGCGAGCAGGGCGGCGCCAAAGGCGAAGGAGACGGGCAGGACGTGGCGATGGTTGCTGCCGGTGAGGCTGCGCACGATATGGGGAACGACGAGGCCGATAAAGCCGATGCCGCCGGTGAAGGCGACGCAGCTGCCGACGAGGAGGGCGACGAGGAAGATTTGCCGTTTTTTGGCGCGTTCGATGTCGAAACCGAGGTGGCGCGCGGCGTCTTCGCCGAGCATGAGGGCGTTGAGGATGCGCGCGTCGCGGATGAGCAGGGGCAGGGCGATGGCGCAGAGCGCGGTGAGAATGGCGAGTTTTTCCCAGTTGAAGGAGGCGAGGCTGCCCATGCTCCAGAAGGTGAGGCTGCGCAGCTGGTTGTCGTTGGCGAGATAGGTGAGCAGGCCGGTGACGGCGCCGGTGAAAGCACCGAGGGCGATGCCGATGAGGAGCATGGCGGCGATGTTGATATGCCCGCCACGCCTTGCAAAGCGGTAGAGCACAATCGTCATGGTATAGCCGCCGATAAAGGCGGCGAAGGGCAGGGCGTAGTTGCCGAATGTATGGATGAATGCAGGGAAGAGCTTTGCACCGAGAACGATAAAGAGTGCCGCGCTGAAAGAGGCGCCGCTCATGACGCCGATGATGCCCGGATCAACCAGGGGATTGCGGAAAAGCC
>JAUMXB010000008.1:88427-88863 GCA_030529365.1 Cardiobacteriaceae bacterium
CAGTGACGGCGAGACTGCCGCCGACGAGTGCAGCAGCCAGTGCGCGCGGCAGGCGGATATTGGCGAAGATATGCCAGTGTGCCTGTTCACCTGGGGCCAGTGCGCCGGTGAGACCACGCCAGATAAGGTCGCCGTCAATGTCGGCGGCGCCGAAGCGTACGGACAGGAAGGCGAAGAGGAACATGGCCAGCAGGGTGCAGGCAAAGATAGTGGGGTAATGGGAGCGGCAGCTGGGGTTCATGTGGTGAATGGAATTTTTTCTTGTTTTTTTGACGTGTTGGCTATGGGCAAGTTGTTCACGATCATCGTTATAGCGAAGCCTCCGAAAAATGGCATAGGCAATCCCTTGAATAAAGCAATTTGTTCAAAGGGTTAAAATAAAAATCCTATGCCATTTTTTAGGGATGCAGCTATATGATGAAGGCGCTTTTTTTAT
>JAUMXB010000009.1 GCA_030529365.1 Cardiobacteriaceae bacterium
ATCCTCTTGAAGTTGAGCAGGTATATTGTGCCAGTATATGCGGCGTTGGCTATATTCCCGCATCTTGCACTACACGCAAAACCTTGCGAATAACATAATTCTCTAATATCAATAAATAAAATTAAAATGGTACTCTACACGCATGCCCGCCTTTGCATCAGGCCACCAAATCCCAGGCCTCCAACCGATTCAACCCCTTATGGAGACCAGAATGAAAAAATACCTGCAAAAAGGCTTCACCCTGATTGAGCTGATGATCGTCGTCGCCATCATCGCCATTCTTGCCGCCATAGCCATCCCCCAATATCAAAACTACGTTGCCCGCACCCAGGTCAGCCGCGTCATGAGCGAAACATCCGACGTGCGCACCACCGTGGAAATCTGTCTGCACCATTCCACACCTCCCGCCAACTGCGAACTCAACTGGACGCATAACAACCTCCTCGCCGGCGCCTCCACAGTGGCAAAAACCGGCCAGGATAACGGCCTGATAATTACCTATAGCGAAAATGCCGTCATCCGGGCCATTTTTGGGCAAAATGCCGCTGCCGCCATACAAACCAAAGAACTGCAATGGCAGCGCACCAAAGCAGGCAGCTGGTCATGCCATACCAATGTGGACAACAAATTCCGCCCTGCCGGCTGCGCAACCGATATTTGATATTCTTCGCAGCAGATGAAACTGTAGGGACGTAGCCCGCTACGTCTAAAAACCAAACCCCATCACATCCACCGCACCCGTAGGGACGTAGCCCGCTACGTCCCCAACCGAACCCGCATTTTCAAAACGGACGTTGCAGGCAACTTCCCTACAACCGTGCCATCATCTATCCCCGCAGAACAATTCATCCTCCGCCCACGTCAACGGATTGCCCAAAATATATTCGCTGATTTGCCGGTAACTTTCTTCACTGCGCACCACATGCTCGTAAAAACGCGGCTGCCACGCAAAGGCCAGTCCCGCACACCCCGCTTCGCGGCTTACCGCGCTCTTGTAGGAACGCACAATTGCCGACAATGATCCTGCCTTCGGCGAAATCGCCGACATCTTCGATGCAGACGTCTTGGCAAAAGACATCGCCCCCTCCGGCAAATGCAAAATCCCGTGCACATGATTGGGCATCACCACGAATTCCCCCAACGTCACCCCGGCATGATGCGTGTCAATATCCTGCCAATGCGCATACGCCATCTCGCCCAATGGCGAAAGATGCATCGCCCCGTTTGCCACCCGCCCGAAATACGGCCTGCGATGCTGCGTGCAAATCGTCACGAAATACGCCCCGGCATTGCGATAATCCCATGCCTGCAAACGCACCGATTTGCGCCGATTGCCCATAAACCCGTCTTCCATAAAAATTCTCCGCAAGAATTTTTTTCATTTATACATCAAATTACAGAGATTTCATCCCAACAATTTGATCAACCTCGCATCCACCACCCCCACCGCACCCCGTAGGGACGTAGCCTGCTACGTCCCAAACCCAAACCCCATCACATCCACCGCACCCGTAGGGACGTAGCCTGCTACGTCCCCAACCGAACCCGCATTTTCAAAACAGACGTTGCAGGCAACGTCCCTACATCCCTGCCAATCGCCATTTCCCGATAAAAATTTCGACAATAATCATCCCAACAATTTACATCAACCCTACATCCACCAATCCTCACCGCACCGCGTAGGGACGTAGCCTGCTACGTCCAAAACCCAAACCTGCATCATATCCACGGACGTTGCAGGCAACGTCCCTACAATCCGCACCGAATCCCGCATTTTCAAAACGGACGTTGCAGGCAACGTCCCTACTGACGCATTACGACCACCTTGCCGCAAAATGTCCATTCGCCATGCCAAACAATGCCCATCCAAAATATCCGCCGCATCTTTTTTGGCACACTAAACAAAAAATAACAAACTGAAAAACATAAATAAAATTATCTTGGCACGCGCAAGGCATATACCTTTCCGACAGCAAACGTTGTCTCAACCCCGACATTACTCTCTAGGAGAACAACATGAAAAAACAAATGCAAAAAGGCTTCACCCTGATCGAACTCATGATCGTTGTTGCCATCATCGCCATCTTGGCTGCCATCGCCATCCCGCAATACCAAAACTACGTTGCCCGTTCACAAGTTAGCCGCGTCATGGGCGAAACCAGCGCCATCAAAACTGCTGTAGAAACTTGCTTGCTGGATGGCAAGGCTGCCGCTGATTGCAACGTTGGCTGGACTACAAGTAACTTGATTGGTCAAGATACCACCCCTACTACTGGCGGAATCAGTGGTTTGCAAAAAGGCTTGAAAGTAACTTATGGACAAACTGCAAAAATTGAAGCGACATTTGGTGGTAATGCTGCAGAAATCATCAAAACTAAAACACTTGCTTGGGATCGTACGGCAGAGGGTTCTTGGAGCTGCAGCACTAATGTAGACAAAAAATTTGTTCCGTCTGGCTGTACTCATAAGAGTTCATAAGAATTAATTTTCTTAGTATTAAGCAATGTAAAAAGTGGGGTTTTTCCCACTTTTTACATTTATGTCGTTTACTCTTCTCAATGACTCTGGATTCTTAAATCTCATGAGCCATGTAAAATTCTTTTCAAGTGTATCCAAGCGCGATATTTTTGTGGTGGTTTTTCTTATCAGCGTGATCGCGGCTGGCGCGTATCTCTGGATCAACCATCATCAGCAGATGCGCCGCGCCGCCTATACGCTGCAAAAGCCTTTTGTTGACATCCGCTGCTCGGCAGATGCGCCGCCTTTTCTGCACGAACTGATGCAATACACTTTGGATACCCAGGCATCGCTCAACAACCAATTGGCATGGCGCGCGCCTGATGGCGCGATTCATCATTGCGAAAGCGGCTGGGAAGACGGCTTTCGCGGCAAAAAATTGCTTACCGAACGTTCACGCCTGCGCTACGCCAGCGTCAGCAAGGTGTTTACTTCCATGTTGGTTCTGAAGCTCGCAAACCAGGGCAAGCTGCATCCCGATGATAAAGTCGTGGATATTCTCGCCACACCTAAACCCTGGAAAGATGCGCGCATCGGCGAGATCACCGTTGCCATGCTGCTGGAGCATACCGGCGGATTTGATCGCCTCAAGTCCGGTACTTTGATGTTCTCCAATGGCAACAAGCCCTGGTGCCCCACCGATTTGCTGCAATTTGCATCCGCGCGGCTCGATTTCGATCCCGACACCCAATATCAATATTCCAATCTTGGCTATTGCCTGCTCGGTGCCATTGTGGAGAAAACGACGGGGCTTACTTTCCGCGAAGCCGCAGAACAGGCTTTTGCGCTGGAAAAACAGGGGATTCGTTTTCTCGATGATGATTTCCTGCCTGATGAAATCCAATATGACTTCCGCCATGAAGAATTTTATAGCGAGTTTTACCATGATGAATTCGATTTCAGGGATTCCTTGTCTGCCGTGGGCGGGATGTCCGGATCTGCTTTGGCGCTGATTCACAGCTTGCAGACCACTTTGCACGATGCACCCTTCAATCTCTTGTCCCGCCGCACGACGCCCTGCGCCATCAATTTGCTCGATGGCTGCTATGGCTATGTTTTCCAGCCCTATCAGCAAGGCGGGCATGAGTACGTACTGCATGGCAAATCCGGGCATTTTCCCGGCGTGGAAACCGATATTTTTGCCGATGACAAAGGCGGTATGCTCGCCATTCTGCGCGGCGCCACTGCTCCCAGCTATGAACACAAAAACCGCCTGAAAGAGAAAATCTATCAGCTGATGGAAGCATATTATCTGGAGCAAGGCATTCTCCAGAAGAAGGAAAGCATTCTGTAGAGATATGCTTTCCCAAGATTAAATCATCAAATTTTTGCCAAAAATAATATATTTTTACCATTAACAAGCGCTTACCACGGCAAAAATACAGCATAAAAGATATTTTAATGGAAAATTTTACCATCACCTGTCCTTCACCACCGTACCCGTAGGGACGTAGCCTGCTACGTCCTAAACCGGATCGCCGACGTTTTCAAAACGGACGTTGCGGGCAACGTCCCTACAGCAATTCCCAAAACCTGCGTATTCCCAAACAAGCATCGTTTCCCCACACCCGAGCCAAATCCGCCCATCCACCAACCCCCACCGCACCGCGTAGGGACGTAGCCTGCTACGTCCTAAACCGGATCGCCGACGTTTTCAAAACGGACGTTGCGGGCAACGTCCCTACAGCAATTCCCAAAACCTGCGTATTCCCAAACAAGCATCGTTTCCCCACACCCGAGCCAAATCCGCCCATCCACCAACCCCCACCGCACCGCGTAGGGACGTAGCCTGCTACGTCCTAAACCGGATCGCCGACGTTTTCAAAACGGACGTTGCGGGCAACGTCCCTACAGCAATTCCCAAAACCTGCGTATTCCCAAACAAGCATCGTTTCCCCACACCCGAGCCAAATCCGCCCATCCACCAAATCCCACCGTACCCCGTAGGGACGTAGCCTGCTACGTCCAAAAACAAGCCCGCATCATATCCACAGACGTTGCAGGCAACGTCCCTACAATCCACACCGAACCCGCATTTTCAAAACGGACGTTGCAGGCAACGTCCCTACAATCCGCACCGAACCCGCTTTTTCAAAACGGACGTTGCGGGCAACGTCCCTACATCCGTGCCATCATCAACCCCCGGCAAATTCTCCGCCTGCCGTCAAAACCCGCGTAAATCCTCCTATCCACCAACCCCCACCGTACCCGTAGGGACGTAGCCTGCTACGTCCCAAATATTTGCCATGACATTTACCGAACGTTGCGGGCAACGTCCCTACAGCAATTCCCAAAACCTGCGTATTCCCAAACAAGCATCGTTTCCCCACACCCGAGCCAAATCCGCCCATCCACCAACCCCCACCGCACCGCGTAGGGACGTAGCCTGCTACGTCCTAAACCGGATCGCCGGCGTTTTCAAAACGGACGTTGCGGGCAACGTCCCTACAATCCGCACCGAACCCGCATTTTCAAAACAGAGGTTGCAGGAAATTTCCCTACATCCATGCCAAATCCATTGGCAGAACACATTTGCGCAATTCCCGTTCCTATCCGGCATGGATATTGCAATAAACTCCCGTTGTTTCACGAAAGGATTCATGTATGTCCGCACCTTCCCGATTCCGCTTTGCCGGCAAAATTGCCGGCATTCATCTCGGCGTTTCCCTGCTCGTTGCCATATTGGTGGCTTGTCTGGTGTTTTTCGTGTGGTATCCCCATCCTTTTCGCGAATTGATGGGCAGCTTCAATCTTTTCTGGCTGGTGATGGCGGTGGATGTCATCTGCGGGCCGGCGCTGACTTTCGTGCTCGCCAATCCGCGCAAAAAGCGCCCGGAAGTGCTGCTGGATTTTTCACTGGTTATCCTGATCCAGATTTCCGCTTTGCTTTACGGCATGTACACCGTTTATACCGCAAGACCCGTCGCTCTTGCCTATCAAGTGGATCGCTTGCGGGTTCTCACTCAGGATGAAATCCGCCTTGAAGAATTGCCGCAAGCGCGCCCCGAATTCCGCCATTTGCCGCGATTTGGCATGCTGCATGTTGCCGCCCGCCCGCGAAACGCTGCGGACGACAATATGGAAATGGTGGATATTGCCATGCAGGGCTACGACATCGGCCAACGCCCCGGTTGGTGGATTCCTTATGCAGAGGCAGAGCAAGCGATAAGAATGCAGGCCCGCCCGTTATCAGAGCTCGCCCAGCGCGTAAATGAACAGAAACGAAAAATGCTTGAGGAGGCTATTCGTACCAGCCAATTGCCCATGAGCGCTTATCGTTATCTGCCCCTGACGTCTGCCGACCAATGGGAATGGACGGCGATTCTGGACGGCGATATGCAAATCATAGCTGCTGTGCCAGTGGATGGATTTCAATAGCCAAAAAATCTGTCGCGCGATAGCCTGGCAAATCCACTATGCGCCGGCTTCTCCATCCTCCCTGCGCTTTTCAGGTATTTTCCTTGATCCATCCTTCCATGTCCGGATGATTGATAGCCCATTGATTGGCGCTATTTTTGGTGATGAGGTCATCGCGTTGCAAGCGGCGTAGCGCGGCCTGCATCTGGCTCACGGTGACTTCATCCACGCCCATGCTGTCGGCAAGCGCTTTGCGGTTTTCCTCGCTGTAAAGCCCCTGCTTGCCGTGGGCGATATTGTGCAAAATGCGCTGATCCATGGCTTTCAGGGCCAGCCATTTATCGCTGTAAGCCGGGTCATCATAAAGATGCTGCTTTTGATAATTGGCCGCTTCGTCAAGCGACAGTTCCGGGTTCAAAATCATGTTCTGGATGATGGTGCGCATATGCAGCGGGATATGCTCCAGCCTTCCAAACCATTGATATACGGCATCCCTGTCCAGTATTTTCCCCGTGCGCTTTTCATAAATATCAGCGAGGAAATCGGTGAAATCCTTGCCCAGGACGGGAAAATCCATGGCATGGGCAAACTGGAAGAACGGCGCTTTGTTGTCATTGAAGATTTGCCGCAAGCCGTTGGTGCTGGCCGTGGATGACGCGGGTCAGGGTAACGCGCGGGATGTCGAGCTGCCTTGCGGCTTCGCTGATGGTGAGCGCAAGGCTTGTGATGATGGCTTTGATTTGTTCGCCGGGGTGGTCAGGCATGTTCGATTTGGCGGCTTTCTTTTGTTTGCTTGGCCTTATCAGATGGTTTCGGATGGATGGCGATTTGCAGGCCGAGGGCATCCACGACTTTCATGATGGTTTCAAAGCGGGGTTTTGCGTCAGCAGCCAAGGATTTGTAGAGGCTTTCGCGCGAGACGCCCGCCGCTTTGGCAATTTGCATCATGCCCCGCGCTTTGGCGATGTCGCCCAATGCGGCAACCAGCAGTTGCGCGTTGTTTTCTTCGAGTATGGCTTGCAGGTAAGCGGCGATATCGGCTTCGTCTTTCAGGTAGTAGGAAGCGTCAAAAGGTCTGGTTTTCATGGTTGGCGCAGGTCTGCAATAAGTTCGGGATGCTTGTTCAGCAGCTTCAGCAGGGCTTTGGCTGCGCCACTTGGCGTGCGTTGCCCTTGCTCCCAGGATTTCAGGGTATTGGGGGATATGCCAATGGCAGCAGCGAAATGGTTTTGCGACAGGCCGGTTTTATGGCGGGTTTCCATAATGGGAGATGTCGCAATAACAGTTTTACGGGCAAAGCGTCCTGCTTTTGCTTCGGCCAAGGCACGCGCGAGGTCTTCTGCGATAACGGCGGCATCCGGGTCATCGGCGATAACAGCCGCAACAGCCTTTTCAATATCCAAGTTTTTCAAATTGTTCACGGGATTTCTCCTTTCAGGTTTTTCATTTCACGGTCTGGCAGGCTTTCATGCTCGTTTTTGGTATAGATAGAAAGCGCCAAGATGTAACCTTCGTCCAATAGGTTGTAGTAAATAATGCGTGCGCCACCTCTTTTACCTTTGCCAGAGGCCTGCCAGCGCACTTTCCTGATACCGCCAGAATCAGGGATAACGTCACCCCGCCAAGGGGTTATTCGCCAGCCAGGCAAAGAATTCAAGACGCTGTTGCGTTGTCCATATACGGTCAACTTCTTTTTGGAATTTGGTCGATTCGTGGATGCTGTACATAAAAACTATCTTTAACGGCGCTTTGCACTATACCACAAAGTATCTATTCAGATAATAGCGGCAATGCCTTTGGTTTTCGCCAGTGTCAGCAGTTTCAGGGTAGCGCCGCCAGGGCGCTTGATACCGCGCTCCCAATCGGAAACCTGCTTGCTGCTCACGTTGAGATAGTGGGCGAATACGGCCTGCGAAAGCGATTCCTGCAAGCGGATGGCGCGGATTTCGTCACCGCTCAATGGGGTAACGGGCGTCAGGCAGGCTTCATCGAATTCGCGCATGGTTTTCTTGTCCAGCAGCCCGGCATCATGCAGGCCGCTGGCAGTTTCATGGATGGCCGCGAAGGCGTCGCTTTTGTACTTCATGGATTGCATCCAGCCGGGAATCTGTCCGCCACAGTAGGACACTTGCCATGCGCTGGCAAGGATGGCACCCCGGCACGCGTATAAAGATGCAAAAACATGTCGCCACATTCGCCACATGGGGCGAGTTGTCGCCACAGATTTTTTAACCATATGAATTTCATGAAGAATAAAAATGTGGCGACGTGGCGAATAAAAACCGTGTTTTTCCTTATACGCGCGCGCGAGGAGCATAAAAAACCGCCCATGTTCGGGCGGTCTTTCCTGGTCGTTATTCGCTGTCTGGCGGTTCGGGCGGGGCGATGCCAACAAGCACATAGAAGCGCACCTGCCTTTCACCCAATCGCCGTTTAACCTGCCAGCCCTTGTCTTTTTCATCGCGCTTCAGCCACTGAATGCCATGCAGCACTTCGCAGACTTTGCGCTTGTCGAAGCCTTTGCAGATTTCATCCACGAAGACAGGGGGGATTATCCAGTATTCCACGTCGTTGCCCTGCTCTGTCGGCTTGCGGTAGCCCGCATGGTCTGCCCATGCCTGGGGTCGGTGTTCCAGTCGATGAAGCGGCAGGTGTTGGCATGGCGCCGCATGAAGTCTTCGGCCTGCTCGATGATACGCGCGTCTTCGTATTTGCCGCTGCCGTGGTTGGTGTACCAGTCGTCGAAGCATTGGCGGATGCCTGCTTTCATGGCGCGGTGCATGAGTTCGCGCCCTGCCCGCCAGCCCTGGCCGTGGGGGTCGTGGTCGCAGTAGATGGCGAGTTCGCGCACCTGGGGAAGTTCGAGGTGTTGCAGGCCGTGAGCAGAGCCGCACGCCCACACCGGCCAGCCACTGATTTCGCGCACGGCAAGCGCGCTTTCGATGCCTTCGGTCACGGCCAGCCTGTCGGTTGGCTGATAGAGGCGGATGGCACAGCCTTTCAATGCGCCGGGATAACGGCTGCGCATCTTCTTGGCAGGCAAGAGGCCGTCCACGCCGTGGAGAATGAGCTTGCGCCCTTCGTGCAGCCAGGTGATGTGCAGGCCCTGCATGTGGCCGCGAATGTTGCTGAAGGCGGCCAGCATCGCAGGGTAATGCCCGAGGATTTCGCCGTTGTGCCAGTAGGGCAGCGCGGGATGGTGGCGCAGGTCGAGGCCGTCATGAAGCGCTTTCCAGTCAAGCCCCCTGCCCTGCAAATAGGCGCAAACGGGGTCAGATGCGACGACGGGGCGGCTTTCCAGCCACAGCATACCCAAGATGCGCTTTTGGTCTTTAAACGGCGCAGAAGCGATTCTGGGCGCTTTTCGGGGTTTGGGAATGCTCTCCCCTTCCCGCAAGCCCAAAACGCCTGCCACGGCGTTTACGGCGCGCCTGAAGTCGCAATCGAGGTAATGCTGCACGAGATGGAAGCCGTCGCCGCCGCCGTTGCCGTAGTGGCTGCAAATGAAGCTGCCGGTGCCGTTCACGTCGTCAAAGCGGAAGCGGTCGCGTCCGCCACAGGCGGGGCAGGGTTTGTGGCGGTTGGTCAGCACTTCGGCAGGAATGCCGAGGGCGGGCAGGATGTCGCGCCATTGCCCGCGTGCATGGTCCCGCACGGTGTCAGTGAAGGACATGGCGGCCTCCAAAGGGGGTGTCACTTTGTGCCCACCCTTGCAATTGTTCCAGCATGGCGGAAATTTCATCACGGTGGCAATTGACGCTTTGCGCCGCCTCCAGCAGGACGGTTTCCGGGTCTTCTCCGGCGGCCAGCGCCTCCAGAAGCGCTTGCAGCATGGCTTCCGCGCCGGTGAGTTCGGCCACGAAAAGTTCGGCGATATGCTGCATGCTGTCGCGATGGGCAGGCGTGGCGTAGGGGATGGTGTCGCGCATTTGCGAGAGCAGCGCGTAGGCTTCGAGATATTGGGTGTAATTCATGGCGTGCCTCAATGCAAGAGCGGTTTGCTGGTGACGTCGAAGCCCAATTCGCGACGGCGTTCTGCGATGGCTGCCGCAAGCAGGGTCGCTAGTAGTTGGTGGTTGGCAAGGATGGGGTCGATTTTTTCGTGCAGGCCGTCGAACAGGTCGGGGCTTTGCAGCGCCAGCCATGCCAGGATTTCATGCGCGACGGCGGCAGCGCCGTTGGCTTCGGCGCGCGCGGCGTTGCAGTCGGCCATGAGTTGGAGAAGGTCGCCCTGGTCGGCACGGGACGCACGGCGGGCAAGCTCGCCCAGTCGGGGGGCGAGGTAGAGATGCGGGAAGTAATTCATGATTTTCTCCTGAAAACCATGATGATTTTTTCTCACCCTGAAGCGTTTTCCATGAGAAATTCTCTCATCATAAGCGCTTCCTGATGGTAAAAAACCATCATGTAGAGTGAAAAAATATCAGAGCGCAGTCAGGCGGTCGTAAAGCGCGTATTCGCCTTTCTCGCGCCAGTTCAGCACGAGATAGAGCATATGTTCATGCTCGGCGATATAGGCAGCCACGGCGCGCTTTGCCGCCCCTCTCGAGGGGAAATGCCCCAGCACCTGCCAGCGCAACAAGTGCAGGTCGGCTTGTGGCGGCTGGTCGGGATGGGCAATGGCAACGGCAGCCAAACACGGCTTGGGCGGCTTGGGCGCTTGTTTCACCTTGGGCGGATGCTTTATCGCGTTCATGCGTCACCTCCCAAGTGCTGAGATGCGGTGTGAATGCATGCCTGGATGCCGACGATTTCCGGCAGCAGGCCGCCACAAAGAGCCGTCAGCGTCGTCATAGCGCGGGCAGCCGTTTGGGCTTCCACATTGAGGGGCTTGTCGCTTTGCTGCCAGTCGTTGTAGATGCGGGCGAAAGTTTCCAGCAGTTCAGCAATATCCGACAGCGCGCATTCGCAACAGGAATCGATGTAGGAGAGCGCTTCCGCATTGAGGCCAAAGGCTTCGGCGGGCTGGCCGTATTGGCGATAATAGGCTTGCAGGGCAGCGAGAACAGGGGCGTTTTCCAGCAGACCGGCAAGGCCGCTGTAACGGGATTTGGAGAGAGAAACAGTTTTCATGATGGCACCTCTTGTGTTGTGAAGGCCGCGCTCTGGCTGCTATTCCAGATGGCGGCGTGGCGACAGGGGTTAGCAGACCGGCACAAGAAACCGGCAAGCCCTAAGGCTTCCCCCGCCACCACTCCATAACGAGATGCATAGGCGGATTTCGGGCATAAAAATACCGTCATGAGACGGCTTACCCGTCTTGTGTTCAGCCTGCTAAAGCCGGTTGCCGATGTTGCGGCAACGCGGGCATTGTGGGCTGGCCGTGGGGTGGTGTCAAGGGGGGAATGGTGACAGCGCTTGCGTGCTGCTATCATTGCCCCGTCTCCGGCCATGCCGGTTGAAGTCTGCATCCCTTCGGGTCGATGCAGCAAGGCGGGCGCAATGCCCGCTTTTTGGTTGCTTCCATTCCCCGCCAAGGATGCACTCTTATTGGCGATGGCAGCGAATTCTGCTTGTTCCGAGGAAGAAAAAAACCTGCTTGTGGCGGGGTCTTGAGAGAGTGGGGATTGACTCAGGGCGTCCGGGGCGGATTTTTCGCCGCCTGGTGCAGGGCTTCTATCATCATTTGCGCGCTCATTTCCGCGCGTACCTTGCGTGAAAGCCGCATACGTTCGGGGATGGACATGGCCCTGTAGGCTTGCACGGTCAAGGGCGCTTCGGAAGGCGCGCTCGGCTTGCTCTTGGGTGACATCGGGAATTTCCTCTATGGGGATAAGACGGGTACTGTCCAGACTGTCGCCATCGTTCCAGATGGCGCGGATGCGTACCCTGTCCTTGTCATTGTACCCTTCTGAAAGCATCTTGATAAATCGCCTTGGTTGTACATGGGCTTCGGCGAATACGTCAACCGGCACTGAACGGCCCGTTTCGATAGCGCGCTTTCTGTCGTCGGTTGAAGTAAAGCGCTTGTTCAATTTGCGTTGCTGGCTTTTCCAGTCCATGCCCATGCCATCCACGATGGGACGCATGGCGACAAAGGGCTGCTCGTGATGGTCTATCAGCACCAGCGGTTTATCGTGGAAGGGTATGGTGATGCGCACGGTTTTCATGGGCGCACCTCCAGACGAAGGGTTTGCAGTCTGGCCTTGCGCTGCTCACGCGGCACATGGTTGGCTATCAGGAAGGTATTTTCCGCTTGTATCGCCTCCAGTTGTGCGAGTTGCTCCATTGGGAGTGCATCGCGGTCGATGGCTTTATATTCGCCAGTCAGCGCGGCATTCTCCAGCAGCGCTTCGTTGATGAAATGATAGGGCTTCACGTCCTTGCCTGCGGCTGCCAGATTGTGCGCAATGAAGCGGTTTTTCAGCTTGGTCAGGGTGCGCAAGTCATGGCGGTGCTGCTCCCATACCGGCTGATTGGTCAGCAGGGCTTCGATTTGCTCGTCGCACCAGACAGCAAAGCCGGCGTCCAGCCATTGGGCAAAGCGGATGGCGAGTTTGGGATGCAGCCATGTGCCGCCATTTTTACCGCGCCGGGAAATGACGAAGTGAGATTTTCCCACTTCGTAAAACCGGGATTTTCCCGTATTTACCGCGTCAGCATTTTCCCGTTTGCGGGTTTCGCGCTCGCACAAGGCAGCGATGTAGCGTTCCGTTTCCGGCAGACGCAACCACTCGTAAACCTGCTTGCCAAACAGGGCGGCAATTTCCGTTGCATTGAACCATGCGTCGCGGCTGGCATGAATCATCATGCCCTGGTAGTCGAGAGGAAGCGCTTTCATCGTGCGGCCTCCCTGCGTGCCTTTCTGGCCGCAAACACGCTTTGGCAATAGTCGGCAACGGCCTGCGCATCCAATTGCTCGCGCTGGCGCTCCGAGAGGCGATAACGGGCATAGGTGGCGGTGCGTCCGTCCTTGGTGGGCGCGGTTTCGTTGTCGGTGTGGATGTTCAAGCCCAATTTTCGCAGGTCGTATATCGCACCGGATAGGCGCGTTGTGCTCATGTCGCGGGTGGCGTCGTGCTGGGTGATGCTCTCACCACGCAACAGGCGGGCACAGACTTCGGCCTGCACGCTGCCCAGTTTCGCCGGAAAACGCGGGGTGGTATGATGCGCATCCGATTCATGCGCAAGGCTGCCCTTCGGGGCGGCTTTTTTTGTGCTCATCCGTCAGCCCTCCGCATTCTGCTTATCCAGCCAGTCGAGGATTTCGCCATAGACGAAAAACGACAGTTGGGAATCGGGATATTTGCGCGGTTTGGGAAACTTGCCCTTGGCTATCAGGCGGCGGATGGTCATTTCCGACAGGCCGGTAATGCCTTTGCGCTGGTGTTTGCGGCTGCTCACCAAATCAGCCATGCGCACATGGGCTTCACGGGGCAGATTCAGATATGGGGTTTTCATGATGTTCTCCGTTAAGCGCTGCGGGGTGCAGCGATACGGAGATTCTTCCACGACATTAAGGGGTTAACTCAAGCGCTTTAGTGTTTAACCCTTCCAAGATAAAGGGGGTTAACCCCCTCCCCAACATAGATGAAACAAGGAGAGAAGGGGTTAACCCTTTTCCTTTTTCCCATGGTTTTTAAAGGCTGGCGGCCGAGCAATAGTATCTATCCGGTTAATCACTGCCGGAAGGGGTTTAACCCCTGCCTTTCTCTCATAGATTTCAGATATTTTTTCTCTTGTACATAAAGACTTAAGGGGTTTAACCCCCGCTGGGGTTTTATCCCACAATATCTGCGATATTTCGTTGGCGGTTTCCAACTCCGGGTTTTCATGCTTGGGAATATAAGGGATTTGTTGAATGACAGTCTGTGGGGAATCGTTTGATTTTGGTTGCAAGCTGGCTGTTTCAATTTTTTGTTTCAAAGTTTGCTTTATGGTTGGAATCCGCTGTTTTCTCGCCCATTCAACAATAGCCATTTGTTGAACGGTTGTCATGCCTATATCAATATCGTGATAGCTGAAAATTGCCTTTTGTTGATTTGCCAGCTCAACACCACACCCATCTTGGTAACGCAGATACAGTTCATGGGCAATCAGCGTACGGAGCGCTATCCCAGTAGTAAATGCCTGCTGTGCAATACGTGCGCGTCTGATTTGTGCGAGATGGAATTTAGGCAAGTTGTGGTATCCATAGAAAGCTGGATCAATACCTGCCCATATCAGGATTGCCTGCTCCAGTGTCCATATGGGCACATATGCCCAATCAGTTAAATCCGGCAAATCTTGCGCTGTGATAGATGATTCTTCCATAACGCCTCCCAAGCGTTCCCCAATGAAGATGCCGTGCCAGCGGGTTGGGTTGCCCGTTTTCGCCCCGTCGGGCTAGGCACGGCAAAGCTGATATGCGTTTTCGGAGCAGTACGCGCACGCGCGCGAGGCCTTCCCGTTGATTGAAAAGCAAAGTGTGAATTTGCGCGGGCTGGCCGGTGCATGCATTCAATCCTCAAAATCCACAGGGCGGCGTTGCGCTTTGCTGCGTGGCGGGATGTCCAGCTCAATATCGGCAACGTCTGGATGAACGAGGTGGGTCAGCGCTTCCCAGGCGCTTCTTCGTCGTGGTGTTTCTGGGGGAATGCCTTGGCACATGTCGAGATAAACGCGCAGGCTAGTTTCCCCTTCGCGGCGCAGGCTGTCGATGTCTTTCGCGTAGAAGTCCGCGCCGCCATGCAGGCCGATGAATTCGCCGCGTAGCATGTCGGTTTGCGGGGAATAACTGATAATGGCCTTGTGGTTATTGATGGTCATGGCGCTATCGGCTTCGGCGATAAAGCGCGCCAGTATTTGCCTGATGAGCGGCTGATAACCGACGCCGTGCTGTTTGGCGATGGCTTTCAGGTCATCAATCATTCCCTTCTGCATGCGGATGGAGATGGGCTTCAATCCCAGCGCTTCATCGACAGCGGCAGCATCTACAGTGGATTTGCGCACATGCTCTTCACTGGCGCCCAGTTCGCGGCTTTCCCATTGTTCAGTGTTATCGCTCATGATGGCTGCCCGTATATACGATGGCGGAATCCTATCACAGCGCCAATCTACAAGCACCAGCTTTTATCACCGCTATTCAAAAGGTTGTTAGGTTTTGTTTGGGTTGATGACGGTATTTTTGACGGTATTTCCGGCTTTAAATTGCTAATGTTTGCTAAGGTTGCGTGCGGCCTGTTCGCGGGCGACGGCCTGCGCTTTCAGCTCGTCCAGATAGTCTGCCCAGCGTTGCAGCATATGGCGGCGGGCATCGAGGTATTGCGCGTGGTTGTAGGTGCCGCGCACGGTGTTTTTGTCCACATGCGAGAGCTGTAGCTCGATGTGGTCGTGATTGAAGCCCTGTTCGTTGAGCAGGGTGGATGCGGTATGCCGCCAGCCATGCCAGGTGATTTCTTCGTGCAGGCCGTTGCGAATCTTCAGGCGCTGCGCTGCGCCGTCGCTGATGGGTTCGCCGGTGGCGGGATTGGTGAAGGCGTGTTCGTAGTGGCCGGTATGCAGGCGCAAATCGTCGAGGATGGCTTGTGCCTGATGCGGCAAGGGGACGAGGTGGACACGGCGCTTTTTCATGGTGTGCGCCGGTTTCACCCACAAATCGCCGTCCACTTCCGCCCATTTCATGGTGCGCAGTTCGCTGGGGCGGGTGAACAGCATGGGGGCAAGACGGATGTAGGCGCGGGTGGCAAGCAGGCTGGTTTGCGCCCGGTCGAGGATGAGCAGGATTTCACCCAGACGTTCGGGGTCGATGACATGCTTCATGGGCTGGTGGTCGAGCTTGCTGAGGATGTCTTTCAGGTGGGCGGCGGGGCTGGTTTCACGGATGCCGAGTTGCACGGCATGGGCGCAGATGCGGCGGATGATGTCGAGGCAGTCATGCGCGGTGGTGATTTGCCCGTTCTGGTCGATGGCTTGCACCATTTCTACGATTTGCAGCGGGTGCAGTTCGCGGATGTCCATGCGGCCAAATGCGGGCAGGATGTGGCGGTTCAGTTGTCTTTCCACCTTGAGGCGGTGCTTGTCGCCCCATGCGCGCGCCTTGGCAGTGTTCTCGAGCCATTGCCCTGCCAGGGTGGCAAAGCTGGCCGTGGCATCGATGCGCGCTTCTTCCTTCGCCTGCTTTCTGGCGGCCATGGGGTCGATGCCTTGGGCAACGTCTGCCTTGAGCAGCCCATGCTTGACGCGCGCCTCTTTCAAGCTCATGGCCGGGTAAACGCCCAGGGAACAGGTTTTGCGCTTGTCGCCGATGCGGTAATCATAACGCCAGTATTTGCCGTTCGGCTTCACCAGCAGATAAAGGCCGCCACCGTCTGCGTGTTTGCCGATGTCGGCATTCTCGCAATGCTTGGCGGTGAGTTTGTTGGTGCGGGTATCGCCCATGAAAGCCCCCTGTATGGCCGCTTGCAGCCGGATGACGGTATCTGGAGAAGGTGAATTTGCGGGCTTCATGATAGATACCGTCAAAAATACCGTCAAATTTGACGGTATGCAGAGGGGTTTCCTGATAGTCCGTGAGAGGCTATTTATGGGGTAACGCCATAGTATTTCAGGCAAAAAGAAAGCGCCTGAGAGGCGCTGATATTTGAGTTTGGAGGCTGGAGTCGGAATCGAACCGGCGTCCACGGATTTGCAATCCGCTGCATGACCACTCTGCCATCCAGCCTTTTTAACCTGATAAAAAAAGCTCCGATGAAGGAGCTTTTTCGGAATTTGGAGCGGGAAACGAGATTCGAACTCGCGACCCCAACCTTGGCAAGGTTGTGCTCTACCACTGAGCTATTCCCGCTTGGTGGTGCGCATTATAGGGATTTGCGGACGGTCGTCAACTTTTTTTTCCACTTTTTTTATCCGGTTTTTTTGCCCGTTGTTCACACTGAATTTTTCGTTGGGTCGGCGGGAAATCCATCAAGGCACGAGACGCGGCAGAAAGGGAAGATTCACTCGCAAGGAATGATAAATTTTCTCATCCATAAGCGCTTATAACGAGAAAATTTCTCACAATAAGCGCTTATTGATGAGAAAAAATGATTATTTTAAAGCTTTTTATATTTCTCCCCGGGTTTTCGCATGAATGCCGAGGGCGTGGATATCTTTGCCCATGAGAGGAGCGAGCGCCGAAAAGACCATTTGGTGGCGCTGCACCCGGTTTTTGCCGATGAAGGCGTCGGAGACGATAAACACGCGGAAATGCCCGGCGCCGCCGTGGCTGCTGTGGCCGGCGTGGTGGTGCGAGTCGTCGATGATGTCGAGGCTTTCGGGTGCGAAGTGTTCTTGCAGGGCGGCGCGCATGGCGGCGATGCGGGTGCTGTTATCCATTGTTGCTTTCTCCGCTGTGGCGCACGTAGCGGCGCAGGACGACAAACTGGGCGATCATGAAGACGAAGGTCATGCCCATGAGTCCCCAGAGTTTGAAGCCGATGTAGAAGTCGTTGCTGGCGGTGAGCGCGACGATGGCGTTCAGGATGCCTTCGGCGATGAAGAAGACGACCCAGGCGAAGTTGAGGCGCGTCCAGTGGCCTGCGGGCATGTCGAAGAGGCTGCCGAGCATGCGCTGGGTGAGGTTTTCCCGCCCTATCCATTGCGAGCCGAGGAAGACAGCTGCGATGGCAAAGTTGAGGACGGTGGGCTTGAATTTGATGAAGAGGTCGTTGCGGAAGGCGAGCGTGATCGCGCCGAGCACGAGGATGATGGCGAGCGTGAGCCAGTGCCGCTTTTCCACGGGCTTTTTGCGCGCGAGCATCCAGCCGATTTGCAGGACGGTGACGATCATGAGCACGGCCGTTGCCACGTACATGGCGATGTCGCCGTGCCCCATCAGGCGCGCGATGACGTAGGCGCCGATAAAGCCGATAACGGGTATGAAATCTTGCATGTTGGTTCCTTATATATATGAGTGAATGACAGGGTTTTCCGAAAGCGGAATGACCGGCGCCTGGCGACCGGCATTACAACGCGGCGGCAACAATGGCATGGACGGCTTGCGCACCCGCCTGTTTCAGGGTTCGCGCGGCTTCGTTGAGGGTTGCGCCGCTGGTGGCCACGTCATCGACGAGCAAGATGCGCGGCGGCGGCGTGCCCGTGCAGACAAAGGCGTTGCGGATGTTGTGGCGGCGGCTGGCGTGGCTGGACAGGCGCGATTGCGGCGGACGGTGCGTTTTGTGAAGAAGGCTTTTCTCCATGCGCAGGCCGAGCGCCTTGCCGAGTTCGCTGGCGAGGATGTGGGTCTGGTTGAAGCCGCGCTGCCACATGCGGCGGCGCGACATCGGCATGGGAATGACGGCATCCACCTCGTCCACGCCGGGCAGCAGGCTTTGCATGCCTTCGGCAAGGGTGAGCAGGCAGCCCTTGTCGGGCTGGTATTTGGCCTTGAGAACGAGTTGGCGCACGCGATCGCGGTAGTGCCAGCGCACGTGCAGGCTGTCGATGGCTGGCGGACGGCGCAGGCAGGCGCCGCATTGCCGGTCATGCTCCGCCATTTCCCGTGCGCAGGTGCGGCAGTGCGTGCCAATAGCCGGGCATTGCGCCGCGCAGGCCTCGCAGAGATGGTGCACGGATTCGCGGCGGCACAAAGCGCAGCGCCGCGGGAACAGTCCGGCGAAGAAGCGTTCAGCCCAGCTTGTGCCGATCATCATGCGCCACACTTTTCGGCTCCATATGAATCATGATTTCCACGGGGCCTTCAAAACAGGCGGCGATGGCTTCTTCCACCCGGTCATTGACTTCATGCGCTTCATAGAGCGACACGTGATCATCAAACTCCAGGTGCATATCGACCATGCGCCACTCGCCATTGCGCCGCGCGCGCAAGCGGTGCACGCCGTCGCTGCCCGGCACCGAGGCAATGGCAGCTTCGATGCGCGCCATTTCCTCCGGCGGCAAGGCCACATCCATCAGCGCGGCGACGGCTTCCGAGAGGATGACCCACACCCCGCGCAGCATATAGAGCCCCACGGCAATGGCGATCAGCGGGTCTGCCGGATGCCAGCCGAGCGCGGCGAGCACCAGTGCGGCCAGCACGCCGGCGGTCGTCAGCAAATCATTGAGATAATTGAGACTGTCCGCGCGCACCGACGGCGATTCCACTTGTTTGAGCACCCAGCGCTGGTAAAGCACCAGCGCCGCGGTGGCGAGCAGCGACACCAGCATCACGCCGATGCCGAGCAGGTCGTTGTTGAGCGGCACCGGCCGGTAGAGACGCCCGCTCGCGCTCACGATCAGGAAAATCGACGATCCGGCAATGAACATGCCCTGCGCCAGCGCTGACAGGCTTTCTGCCTTGCCGTGGCCGAAATGGTGATTATCATCGGCTTCCACCATCGCATAGCGCACCGCCAGCAGATTGATGCCGCTTGCCAGCATGTCGGTGGCGGAATCCATCAGCGACGCCATCACGCTCACCGAATCCGTCAACCACCACGCCAGCAGCTTGAACACCATCAGACTGCCTGCCACGCCGACCGACGCATACGTCACCCGGCGCAGCAATACGGCCTTGTCAGCCATCAATGCGCGCCTTCTTGAGCTGGCGCATCAGCACGCGGTGCAAATGCACGTTGGCGCATGCCACCTCGCCGGAATCGAGCATGGTATGCGTATCGTTCAAATCGGTGACGATCGCCCCGGCTTCCTGGGCAATCAGCAGCCCGGCCGCCATATCCCAGGGATTCAATCCCATCTCGAAATAGGCATCCTGACGGCCGCAGGCCACGTAACACAAATCCAGCGCTGCCGAACCCAGGCGGCGTATATCGCTGAATTCTTCCAGCATCGCCTGCACATAGGCCAATTGCTGCGGCAAGCGCTCCGGCGTTTTGAACGGAAAGCCGGTCGCCACAAACGCGCGGCCGGGATCGCGCAGCGCATTCACGCGCATCTTGCGCCCGTTCATCTGCGCGCCCTGCCCGCGCGCGGCAGTGAACCAGTCGTCGCCGACCGGGTTGTATACCACGCCCACTTCCGGCTTGCCGTTTTTCAACAGCGCGATGGACACGGCAAACTGCGGCAAGCCATGCACGAAATTCGCGGTGCCGTCCAGCGGATCGACCACCCAGACGAACTCGCCGTGATGGCCCGTCTCGCCGAACTCCTCGCCGAGCACGGCATGATCGGGATATTTTTCCAGCAGCACCTTGCGAATCACATCCTCACTGCGCCGGTCAACAACGCTGACCAGATCGCCGCGCCCCTTTTCCTCGACCTGCAACTGGTCGAGCTGGCGCCAGCCCTGCAAAATCACGCGCCCGGCTTCTTCGGCCGCACGACGCGCAATGGTTAACATCGGATGCATAACAAACTCGCTTATCAAACAAAACAGGACGCGTATTCTATCGGATATGGCCGCACCGCTACGGCAAACTTGCGAAAAAATGCCGACAGAATGCAGAAAACCTCAACCTGCCATTTTCCCGCAGGGCAAATGCAGAACGGGCACAAAACCCGGGCGGCAACAAAATGCTGGCACGCCGCAACCGTCAACGCGGATACCGTTGGCAACGCCGTGCCGCGCAACCGTACCTTTCAATTCCCTTGCCAGGCCGCGATGCGCCACAAAAAACCAAAAATAACGCAAAAATAGTTATTATTTCTCACTTCCAAGCGCTTATGGTGAGAAATTTTACCGCAACAAGCGCTTATTGATGAGAAAATTTCTCATGCTCTATTCCGCAATGCCAACCTGCACATCGTGCGGATTCAGGCTGCGCAACGCCGCGGGCACGATCTCCACCAGAAAACCGCGCTTGCCGCCATTGATATAGATGCGCGGCAAATGCCAGATCGACGATTCCACATACACCGGCAGCGCCGTCTTGCAGCCGAACGGACTGGTGCCGCCCACCAGATAGCCCGTCCATTTGTTCGCCTGCGCCGCCGTGGCCGGCTCGATATGCTTCATGCCGAGGCTGCGCGCGAGATTGCGCGTGGAGATTTGCCAATCGCCGTGCATCAGCACGATCAGCCCTTTTTTCTGTTCGTTCTGCAACACGATGGTCTTGATCACCTGATGCTCGTCCACGCCCAGCGCTTCGGCGGAATGCGCGGTGCCGCCATGCTCGACGTAAGGATACAGATGCGGCACGAAATCAATGTGTTGTGCGCGCAAAAAACGCACGGCAGGGGTGACGGGATAATCGGCTTTGCTCATGGTTGCGTCGTCAGAATTATGGAGTTTACTTGTGCAATATTTGCAGAAAAATAGTCATTTTTTACCATCAAAAAGCGCTTATTGTGATAAAAAATAACCATGCAAGCGCTTCAAAATGAGAAAATTTCCCGTCACTTCAGCAGCGGCTTGCAGAGATGGCGGCGGAAGATGTCGATCACGCCCACGGTATGCGGCTGCTCGGAAACATAGCGGCACACGGCGCGCACCGATTCGCTGGCGTTTGCCGGGGCAAAGGCGCGCCCGACCATGCGGAAAACGCCAAGGTCGCCATCGCTGTCGCCAATGGCGCAGCACACGGAAAGATCGGGATTTTCCTGCCGCCTTGCCCAGTGCGCGACGCCGGCGGCCTTGCTGATCGCCTGCGGCAGGATGTCCACGCACTGGTCGCGAATGATGACGTTGATTTCGCTGTCGTAGAGCCATTCGCGCAGGTCAAGCGCCAGCGTGTGCGCATCGCCATCGTTGGCAATAAGCGTGAGCGCCACGGCCTTGTCCACTTCGATTTGCGCGCGGCGCGTCCATTTGCCGTCCGTTTGCAGCTGGCGCTTGATTTGATCGATAAGATTCAAAGTAGCACTGCCAAGGCGCGGATGGTAAATCACGCGAGCATCGCGCACATGATAGAGATAGCCGCCGTTTTCGCAGATGGCCCAGCCGGTCAGCCCGAGCATTTGCGCGATGGCTTCGACGTAGCTTGCCGAACGGCCGGTGCAAAGCACAGGGCGATAGACGCTTTTCGCCATTTCCTCGCGCAGCGCGTCCATGGCGGCGAGATTGAAGGGGCGGTTTTTCCCGGGCGTGATACAGCCGTCAATATCGACGAAAACGTAGCGTGTCATGGGTCACCTCGCTAGGGTTGGGGCACTGTAAATCTGCACTGCCTCAGCATGATACACCGTTCGCCCAGCGAAATGCAGCGAATCTCTACGCCTTCAATATCACGCTGCCAATGGCCTGCAAAATGGCGTCGCGCGGCACGTCATCAACGATGACGCTCTGCCCGAAAGCCTCGGGCACGATGAGGCGCATCTTGCCGTCGCGTACTTTCTTGTCCAGCCCCATCGCGGCATAAATTTCTTCACTTCCGAGCGGATAGTCCACCCAGACGGGCAGGCGGGCGCGCTGCATCAGCGCCACGATGCGCCCGACTTCGTCTCCGCTGAGCCTGCCCCGGATTTCTGCGAGCCTTGCCGCCATGTGCATGCCGATGGCAATGGCTTCGCCGTGTTTCCAGTACGTGTAGCCGGTGAGCGTTTCCAGCGCGTGGCCGAAGGTGTGGCCAAGGTTCAAAAGCGCGCGCTGGCCGCTTTCGCGCTCGTCGGCGGCGACAATCGCGGCTTTGTTGGCGCAGCAGCGCGCGATGACTTCAGCGAGGCGTTTGTGGTCGAAAGCCATGATGCTGTCGAGATGTTCTTCCAGCCAGGCGAAGAACGGCGCGTCGTTGATGAGCGCATATTTGATCACTTCCGCCATGCCCGCGCTCATTTCGCGCGGCGGCAGGGTTTCCAGGGTTTTGCTGTCGATGAGCACGGCGCGCGGCTGATGGAAAGCGCCGATCATGTTCTTGCCGCGCGGATGGTTGACGCCGGTTTTGCCGCCCACCGAGGAATCGACTTGCGCGAGCAGGGTGGTGGGCAATTGCACGAAATCGACGCCGCGCTGGTAACAGGCGGCAGCAAATCCGGCAATGTCGCCGACCACGCCGCCGCCAAGCGCCATTACCACGGCATCGCGGTTGAAGCGCGCCGCGACAAGCGCATCGAGAATGCGCTCCACTGCCGCCATGTTCTTGTACGCCTCGCCATCCTGAAGAATTACTTCGATGATGTCGCGCCCTGCAAGCGCTTGCTTCACTTCATCGAGATACAGCGGCGCAACCGTTTCGTTGCTCACAATGCACACCTGCTTGTGCGGCACATGCACGGGCAGTTGTTCGCGGTAAAGACCGTAATCGATCACGATGGGATAGCCGCGGCCGTCCGGCAGCCTGAGATCGAGCGTTTCCATCATTGGCCTCCCAAGAGCGGCTGGGCGTTGTCGAGGCTCACGAAGCCGTCCGGTACTTGTCCGTTCGCCGCCTGCCAGTGGCGGAAGGCTTCGCGCGTTTTCTCGCCGAGCACGCCATCCGTGCCCTGCGTATCAAAGCCCTGCGCGGTGAGACGGGTTTGCAGACGGATCACCTGTTCGCGCGACAGCGGTTGCGCCGCGCGCGGCCATGCCGCCTGCAAACCGGCCCTGCCGGCAATGGCATCGCCGAGAAGACCGATGCCCAGCGCATAGCTCGATGAATTGTTATAGACGCGGATCACGTCGAAATTTTTCGTCAGCAGGAAGGCCGGCCCCTGATGACCGGCAGGCAACCACAATTTCGCCTGCGCCGCGCTGCCCGGCAAGCGGCGGCCATCAGCCAGAAGCAGGCCGTATTGCTGCCATTGCGAGAAAGTGAGCGTTTGCCCGAGCGCGGCAAAATCGAAGGCCTGCGGCAGCACCACTTCATAGCCCCACGGCAAGCCCGCCTGCCAGCCCGAGCGCGAAAGATAGTTGGCGGTGGAGGCGAGCGCATCGGCGCGATCCCAGAGGTTGCGCACGCCGTCGCCATTGCCGTCCACGGCGTTGTCCCAATACGTTGTCGGGATGAACTGGGTCTGCCCCATGCCGCCCGCCCACGAGCCGACGAGCTGATCCCAGCGCACATCGCCCTTTTCCAGCAACTGCATGAGAGCGAGCAACTGCTTTTCGGCAAATTCGCGGCGCCGCCCGTCATAAGCAAGCGTGGAGAGCGCGCTCGGCAAATGGCTGCTGCCGGTGTTCGCACCATAACTTGTCTCCATGCCCCAAATGGCGGCAATGATTTCCGCCGGCACGCCATAATGCGCTTGCAAGCCTTGCAGCAAGACATGCTCCGCCTGGAAATGCCGCCTGCCGTCGCGCACGCGCTTGTCTGCCACGGCGCTATCGAGATACGACCAGATCATCTTGCTGAATTCCGGCTGCTTGCGATCGAGGCGCAGCACCGATTCGCTTTCCTGCGCATCCACCAGCAGGCGATCCACCGTTTCGGGCGCGATGCCGTGGGCAATGGCGCGCGCGCGGAAATGCGCTTTCCAGTCGGCAAAATTCGCGGGATTCACAGGCGGTTGCGGCATCTGCCCGGTTTCAGGGGACGGCGACGCGGGATAGGGAGACGTGGAAGCCGCGCAGGCCCACAACATGCCCGGCAGGATGCCGCCGATGAGAATACGGTGATAAATCATGCTTTCCTCTTTTGTTGATGGCGGCAGTGTATCGGTAAAGGCGGAAGTTTGCCAAACGCGCGGGGATATTTTATAAAAAGCAATAAAATAGTTATTTTTTACCACATATAAGCGCTTATCATGAGAAAATTTATTACAATAAGCGCTTATAATTGATAAAATTTCTCATTGGCAATATTGCATTGTCCCCGCACCATCCTTCCCCGGCGCAAACGCCACCACAAAAAAACCGGCCGGATACCGCTTTCGCGATACCCGGCCGATGCCTGGCAAGAACAGAAGCGAAGAATCAGTAGTCCAGACGCGATGACAGCACCTTGCCGGTCTTGGCATCGACAATCACGTCATATTCGCGCCCTTCGGCCAGCACTTCCACGTCAAAATGGTCGCCATGCCAGTCATGATCAAATTCCACTTCCATCACGCGGCCATTCTTGCCCACCGCCTTCAGCGCAGCCTCGGCAGCCTGGTCATGGCTGATGTACTGGCTGCGGTTCTGCTCGTAGTAGCGGTAATCATCGTCGGCAAGTGCCGGAGTGGCGATGGTGGCAGCGGCCATCAGGGCCAGCAGGTTTTTCTTCAGTGTCAACATGACTTGCTCCTAAATCACAAGGGTCATCAAATATCGCTCCGTGGCGATGGGGCGTATTGTAAGCACAGCAGATTAGGGATGAATTAGCCTTGGCTTAGCCCGGAATTAGGAAGGTGTGCCACGCCGTTTTCCGGAACATGCTGCCACCCGAAGCCTTTCGCTTCATGACATGCCGGTTGCCGGCAATCGCAGGAGCCGTATTCCTCCGGATGCCCTGCCCCGCCATTTCCCTTATCATAGGCGCTTTTTTGCAGACGGATTCATGGACACCATTTCCATTCGCGGCGCGCGCACCCACAACCTGAAAAACATCGATCTCGATTTGCCGCGCGACAGGCTCATCGTCATCACCGGCCTGTCCGGCTCGGGCAAATCCTCGCTCGCTTTCGATACTATCTATGCCGAAGGGCAGCGCCGCTACGTGGAATCGCTTTCCGCGTATGCGCGGCAGTTCCTGTCGATGATGGACAAGCCCGATGTCGATCATATCGAAGGGCTGTCGCCCGCCATTTCCATCGAGCAAAAATCCACGTCGCACAACCCGCGTTCCACCGTGGGCACCATCACGGAAATCCACGATTATCTGCGCCTGCTCTTTGCCCGCGTCGGCACCCCGCATTGCCCCACGCACGATATTGAATTGAATGCGCGCACCATTTCGCAGATGGTCGATGACATCATGGCGCGCGAAGAAGGCGAGCGCCTGATGCTGGTCGCGCCCTTGGTGCAAGGTCGCAAGGGCGAACACCGCGAGCTTTTGGAAGACTTGCGCCGCCAGGGATTCGTGCGCGTGCGCCTTGACGGGCAAACCCACGAACTCGATGCCCTGCCTGCCATCGACGGCAAGCGCAATCACGACATCGGCGTGGTGGTTGACCGCTTCGCGGTGCGCGAGGGCATTGCTCAGCGCGTCGCCGAATCGCTGGAAACCGCGCTCGATTTAGCGGACGGCGTGGTGCATCTCTATCCCATCGCCGACGAATCCGCGCCGCCCATTGTCTTTTCCGCGCGCTACGCCTGCCCGGAATGCGGCTGGTCGCTGAAAGAGCTGGAGCCGCGCATGTTTTCCTTCAACAACCCGCACGGCGCCTGCCCGGATTGCGACGGATTGGGCGCAAGCGTGTTCGTCGATCCCAAGAAAGTGGTGGCGCATCCCTATCTCTCCATCGCCAGCGGCGCGGTGCGCGGCTGGGACCGGCGCACGCCCTATTTCTATCCGCAAATGGAAGCGCTTGCCGCGCATTACGGCTTTGATGCCGAAGAGACGCCCTTTGAGCAACTCCCGGAAAAATACCAGAACATCATTCTCTACGGCTCCGGCAAGGAAAAAATCACCCTGCCCAGCATCGGCATGGGCGGCAAGACGCGCTTCCGCGAAGCGGTGTACGAAGGCGTGATCACCACCATGAACCGCCGCTACCACGAAACCGACAAATCGCGGGTGCGCGAAGAAATCAGCCAGTACCTCAACAACCGCGAATGCCCGTCCTGCCACGGCACGCGCCTGAACGAAGCGGCGCGCCACGTCTTCATCAACGACACCACCCTGCCCATGGTGAACGCCCTTTCCATTGCCGACGCGCTCGCCTGGGCGGAAAACCTGCAACTCGACGGTGCGCGCGGCGAAATTGCCGCACGCATCCTCAAAGAAATCCGCGAGCGCCTGGGCTTCCTCGTCAACGTCGGCCTCAATTACCTGACGCTGGCGCGTAGCGCGGAAACGCTCTCCGGTGGCGAAGCGCAACGCATACGCCTTGCCTCGCAAATCGGCGCGGGACTGGTCGGCGTGATGTACGTGCTCGACGAACCCTCCATCGGCCTGCACCAGCGCGACAACGAGCGCCTGCTCAACTCCCTGATTCGTTTGCGCGATTTGGGCAACACCATCATCGTCGTCGAACACGATGAAGACGCCATTCGCGCCGCCGATTGCGTGCTCGACATCGGCCCCGGCGCCGGCATCCACGGCGGCGAAATCATGGCGCAGGGCACGCCGGCGGAAATCGCTGCCTCCGAACAATCGCTCACCGGCAAATATCTGTCAGGCCGGGAAAAAATCGACGTGCCGCCCAAGCGCACGCCCGTTGATCCCGCGCGCGTCGTCACCCTTGAAGGCGCTTCCGGCAACAACCTGAAAAACGTTGATTTGACGCTCCCCGTCGGCCTGTTCACCTGCATCACCGGCGTCTCCGGCTCCGGCAAATCGACGCTGATCAACGACACCTTCCAGCGCGCCGCCGCCCTGCACGTCAACAAAAGCGGCGACGATCCCGCACCCTATCACGCCATCCACGGCCTCGAACATTTCGACAAAGTCGTCAACATCGACCAGTCGCCCATTGGCCGCACCCCGCGCTCCAACCCCGCCACCTACACCGGCATCTTCACCGCCGTGCGCGAACTCTTTGCCGGCACCCAGGAATCCCGCGCGCGCGGCTACCAGGTCGGGCGCTTTTCCTTCAACGTCAAGGGCGGGCGCTGCGAAGCCTGCCAGGGCGACGGCGTCATCAAAGTGGAAATGCACTTCCTGCCCGACATCTTCGTCGCCTGCGACGTCTGCCAGGGCAAGCGCTACAACCGCGAAACCCTCGACATCACCTACAAGGGCAAAAACATCCACGAAGTTCTGGACATGAGCGTCGAAGAAGCATATGAATTTTTCGACAGCATCCCCGCGCTCAAGCGCAAGCTGCAAACGCTGCTCGATGTCGGCCTCTCCTACATCCGCCTCGGGCAAAACGCGGTCACGCTCTCCGGCGGCGAAGCGCAGCGCGTCAAACTCGCGCGCGAACTCTCCAAACGCGACACCGGCCGCACCCTCTACATCCTCGACGAACCCACCACCGGCCTGCATTTCCACGACGTGCGCCAGTTGCTCGCCGTCTTGCACCGCCTGCGTGACCACGGCAACACCATCGTCGTCATCGAGCACAACCTCGACGTCATCAAAACCGCGGACTGGATTGTCGATCTCGGCCCGGAAGGCGGCAGCGGCGGCGGGCAAATCATCGCCGAAGGCACGCCGGAGCAAGTGGCCAAAAGCAAAATCAGCCACACCGGCCGCTTCCTCGCGCCGCTATTGAAATAAACCATTCGAAGAATGAGAAATTTTCTCACCATTAAGCGCTTGTCTTGCAAAAATTTCTCACAACGAGCGCTTTTTTATGGTAAAAAACAACCATAACAACAGAAAACGCACAAACCGCACCCACCCGAAACAAGGAAAGCCCATGTGGAAGAAACGGCTCTGGATATTATTCGCCATCCTGCTTGCCGCCTGCGGCAATGACAAAGGCAGGGAAGCCGCCTTGCCCGCAGGCAGCGTCGTGCTCGCCCTCGGCGATTCGATTACCGCGGGCGTGGGCGCAAATCCGCAAGAAGCCTGGCCCGCTCTGCTCGCCAGAGAAAGCGGCTGGCAAGTGGTGAACGGCGGCGTTTCCGGGGATGACAGCGCGCAGGCGCTGGCGCGTTTACCCGCCCTGCTCGATGCCCATCGCCCCGCCTTGGTGCTGGTCAGCATCGGCGGCAACGATTTCCTGCGCCGCCAGCCGGAAAGCGCCACACGCGCCAATATCGAAGCCATCCTCGCCACAATAGCCGCGCGCGACAGCCGCACCGTGCTCATTGCCATCCCCGCGCCGGGTCTGGGTGCGGCATTGGGCATGCCCAGCGATCATGCACTCTATGCAGACTTGGCGGAAAAGCACCGCGTGCCGCTGCTTGCCGGCGCGTGGGGCGAAGTGATGCGCGACAGCCGCTGGATGAGCGATCAGGTGCATCCCAATGCGCAAGGTTATGCGGAATTTGCCGCACGCCTGCAAACTTTCCTGCGCGCACAAGGGTTGTTGCCATGACGCGCCGTGTTCGTGTGCGACAGCCCTGGCTTGCACGTCGCCAGGCGTGGCGCTGGAGCAAATGGATGGGTGCATAAAGCGCTTGCGCGCGATCGCTTCACAACAATAAAATACAAAACTCATAAAAATAATTATTTTTTATCATTTATGAGCGCTTATTACGATAAAATTTATCACGACAAGCGCTTCATGATGAGAAAATATACCACCATATCTCTCTTGTTCTGCCAATAGTAATCCCCGCAGTCGCGCTATATAATCTTGCGCCTTGCAGTCATCTGGGAAGACCATGCTCATCATTACGGGACTCTCCGGCGCCGGCAAATCCATTGCCCTGAAAACCCTGGAAGATCTGGGTTATTACTGCGTGGACAACCTCCCCATCGTCCTCCTCGACAGCTTCATCAACGACTTCGCCCTGAAGCACCACCAGGAAGTAGCCGTTGCCATCGACTCGCGCCACCCGGAAAACATCGCGCAACTGCCGGCGCGCCTGCGCGAACTGAAAACCCGCATCCACGTCAAAACCCTCTTTCTCACCGCCGACACCGACATCCTCGCCCGCCGCTTCAGCGAAACGCGACGCCCACACCCCCTGCATCTCAATGCCCACACCCGCCCGCTGTCGCTTCCTGATGCCATCGAACTCGAGCGCCACCTCATGGGCAGCATGATCAACGCCGCCGACATCACCCTCGACACCAGCACCTACTCCACCTACGACCTCAAGAACAAACTGCGCGAAGTGCTCGCGAGCAACGCGCCCGATCTCATGATCACCCTGCAATCCTTCGGCTTCAAGAACGGCACCCCCGTCAATGCCGACTTCCTCTTCGACGTGCGCTTCCTGCCCAATCCCTACTGGAAAGCGGAGCTTCGCGACTACAGCGGCGACCAGCAACCCGTCAGCGACTATCTCGACAGCTTCGCCGAGCCGCAGCAATTCGCCGCAGACACCGCCGCCTTCCTCCTGCGCTGGCTGCCCGACTTCGTGCAAAACGGCAACCGCGCCTATTTGACCGTCTGCATCGGCTGCACCGGCGGCCAGCACCGCAGCGTCTATATCACCGAACGCATCGCCGCCATCCTCAAACCCCACTTCCCCGGCCTCATGATCGAACACCGCGACCGCAAACCCCACTCCCCGACCCCATGAAACCCCTCGTCATCCTCAAACTCGGCACCACCACCCCGGAAACCATGGCCCGCCACGGCGACTGCGACCAATGGATGATCCGCGCCATCGGCGACAGCCCCCTCCCCCTGCAAAGCATCGACATCCTCGGCGGCGCGGCGCTGCCCGCCATCGAAGACTGCGCCGGCGCCATCCTCACCGGCTCCGGCGCCATGGTCACCGAACGCCAGCCGTGGAGCGAAGCCACGCGCGCCTGGTTGCAACAGGCCGTGCCCGCTGGCCTGCCCGTCTTTGGCGTATGTTATGGCCACCAGCTCCTTGCCGACGCCTTTGGCGGCGAAGTCGCTTACCATCCGCAAGGGCTTGAAATCGGCCACGTCACCCTGGAGCGCCAGAGCGCAAGCGACCACGACCCGCTCTTTGCCGACCTGCCCGCGCACTTTTCCGCCAACGCCACCCATTACCAAAGCGTGCTGCGCCTGCCGGACGACGCCACCCTGCTCCTCTCCAACGCGCACGACCCGCACCACGCCTTCCGCCTCGGCCAGCACGCCTGGGGCGTGCAATTCCACCCGGAATTTGATACCTGCATCATGGGCGACAACATCTCGCGCAAACGCGAACGCCTCGCCAGCGAAGGCCACGATGCCGACGCCCTCCTTGCCGCCCTTTGCCCCACGCCACAGGCCGCTGCCCTGCTGTCGCGCTTTGCGCACTACGTGGCAAGCCTTGGCAGGCATGAGAAAATTTCTCAGCAATAAGCGCTTATCGTGCAAAAATTTCTCACAATAAGCGCTTAATAATGGTAAAAAATCACTATTTTTGAATAAAACTTGAAAGGAGAAATCCCGTGATCTACGACATCCTCAAACCCTACGGATTTGAAAAAGAAGTCGTCAAAGACGGCACCAGAATCCATCGCTGGAACAAATTCGAATCCATCAACCCGCCCGTCAACGACAAAAACAAAGTCAGCGGCATCGCCGTTTACGTCTCCAAAGACGAAGACGACCTTGCCATCGTCATCGCCTGCGATGCCGACTACTACACCCGGCTCGACACCATCCTCTCCGACAAATTTGTCGAAGCCCTGAAGGCGGAATACGATTTCAACCTGTTGCAAGGCATGGTCATGAAAGGCCTCGTCACCTTCTTCCTGCGCAGCAACGGCTTCGGCACCATCGCCGGACTGGACATCTGACCTGCTGCACACGCATGCACCGTCACAGCACCAACCCCGCAGGATAGGCCCACAGCCCGCCCTCGCAAGCGCTTGCAGACATACCCCACCTGCCGCGCTCCGAATCACGCCAGCCCGGCCGCCTCCCGCAGGATATGTGGTGGCAACGCAAAACCCTCTCCGCACCTGCATGCCAACAAAAAATCCGCTATAAACTTGCTGTTTATAGCGGATTTTTATCACTCATAAGCGCTTATTACGATAAATTTTCTCACCATAAGCGCTTATTCATGAGAAAATTTCTCATTTCATAACTTTGCCCACACTGCCCGCGAAGTAATCAATGGCATCCTGGCTGCGCAGTCCGGCGATGTTGATGCGCCCTTCGCCCACAACATAAATCGCGAACTCCTCGCGCAAACGCCCGACCCGTTCCGCACCCAGCGGCAGCAGGGAGAACATGCCGCGATGCCTGACCACGAACGACCAGTCCGTTCCCGTGACCTGCTCAAGCGCTGCCGCCAGTTCCTCGCGACGGCGGTGGATATAGGCGCAATACTCGCGCAATTCGCTCTCCCACTCGCCGCGCAAACCGGCGTCACCGAGAATCGTGGCCACCACTTCCGCGCCATGATCCGGCGGCATGGAAACCATCGCGCGCGATGCCGCGCCGAGCTGGCTCTGGATGGCATCGGCCTGTTCGGCATTCTCGCCCAGCGCAATCACCAGCCCCACGCGCTCGCGGTACAGGCCGAAATTCTTCGAGCACGATACCGCCACAAACAAATTGGGCACGCTCGCCGCCATCTTGCGCACACCATAGGCATCCGCCTCCAGCCCTTCGCCAAAGCCGAGATAGGCCAGATCGACCAGCGGCAGGAAACCGCGCTCCACGGCAATGGCCGCGAGTTCGTCCCAGTCGGCAGGCGACAGGTCCTGACCGCTCGGGTTATGGCAGCAGCCATGCAGCAGCACAATATCTTCCGGCCCCATCTGGCGCATCGCCGCGAAAAATTCCTCGCGCTTCAGGCTTGCCGTTTCGCGGTTGTAATACGGATAGGTGTGAATCTCGAAACCGCAGGCGCGGAAAATCGGCAAATGGTTGCCCCAGGTCGGATCGCTCACCCACAGCCGCTTCGGCGCGTTCATGGCGCGCAAGCCCTCGCCGATCAGGCGCAGCGCGCCAGTGCCGGCCACTGCCTGGATGGTGCGCACCCGGCTCTTGTCGAAATCGCCGAGCACCAGCGTGGCCAGCAGCTGGTTGAACGGCAGGTTGCCGTAAACACCGCGATATTTCTTGCTCTCGGCCTTGTCCCAAACACGCTTTTCCGCCGCGTGCACCGCGCGCATCACCGGCGTGTGCCCCTGCTCGTCCTGGAAAATGCCCACGCCCACGTCCACCTTGGGCGAGCGCGTATCCGCCGCGTACAACTGCGACAATTTCAGAATCGGATCATCCGGCAACTTCTGCACACCAGCAAACATCGTCATAACTCCTTGATAGAAAAGAAACAGTCAGGGAACCTTTTTATAGGGATTCTCCGCCAGCAAATACAGGCGGGTACGGGAAAAACGCCCGTACAGCGTACGCTTGTCGCGGTCAAAAAGCGACCACCACAGGCCCACGCCGAGCGGCAGCAACGTAATCAGCGCCATGAACCAGCGCAGGGAAGCCTGCCAAAGCCCGGGCGAACGCCCCTGTTCATCCACCACGACCAGCCGCCAGGCGCGCATGCCAAGCGTCTGCGACTGACGCGACCAGAAATAGGCGAAAAACAGAAGCGACGTCGCCACAATCGCGGTGCGCAGGGCATAGAGCAGGGGATTGCCGGCCACAATGGCCTCGCCGCCATTGATAAAGAAAAAGACAAAGCCCAGCACCATCACGCAGGCAAGCAACAGGAACGCATCGTAAAACATCGCGGCCAGCCGCCGCCAGAGCGGCGACGGACGAACGGAATCGGGCGAAATCAGCATGACACCATCCGAAAAACAATCACAAAATCCGCGCCTCTTTCTCACCGGCGCAACTGCGCCCGCAACAAGGCCGCGGCAAGGGGCGGCTATCCTACCACACAGGCCATTGGCAGGACGGGAGAAATCTCCTTGTTGCGAGGGAACAACAAAACAGCGGATATCACACAAAGCACTGGCGAAAAAACAACAAAAATGCTACCATGCGGCAAATTTACACTGTATTTCATGCGATTATCCATGCAAAACCGTCCCTTGCGCTGTCTCCTGGCAGCAACAATAGCCTCTGTCGTGCTGTCTCAAGCCGCTTTTTCCCAGCCTGTGGAAAATGAAAGCGAATTTGACCCGCTTTTTGAAGAGCCCGTTCCTGTCCTGCAAGACAATCTGCCGCCGGACGGCAATCTGCAAGCGCTGGAAGACACGCCGCCGCCACCGCCCGTGGCCACCTCCATCCTGCAAGTTGAAATGCAGCCCTTCAACAGCCGCCGCGCCGATCTGGTCGATGTGCTGGAATCGCCGCTGCACAGCGTGATCATCAACGGGCAAAGCGTGGCGCTGCGCAATCCCGAGCGCGTCACCAGCTTCTACCTCACGGAAATCTACCCGACGGTGTGGACGCACGAAGACGCCTTCCTGCCCGCCCTCGAATCCCTGCAAGCCGCCATTGCCGCCGCCGCTGACGATGCCCTGCCGCCCGCCCGCTACCATCAGGCGCTTCTCGCCGGATTGTCTGCCGGACAAACCCATCCCGACATCGTCTCCTATGAGCTGCTGCTGTCCGATGCCTACCTGACGCTTGCCGGCGATCTCGCCAACGGCCTCGTCGATCCGCGCAGAACCCACCCGACCTGGAACGCGCAAACCGTGAGCGACGTCGAACTCGGCGAAATGCTCGCGCGCGGCATCCGCGACAACAACCTGCGCGGTGAGCTGGATGCCATCAATGCCGGCAACAGCCGCTACCAGCACCTGAAAGCGCAGTACAACAGCCAGCGCGGCCATGGTTCGGCAACATCTCCTACTGAGCAACAGCTACCTGCCATCAATCTCAAGCCCGGCATGGATCATCCCGCCGTGCTGATTCTGCGCGAAAAAATCGGCCAACCCGGCGACAGCACACTGTTCGACGCCGAACTGGCCCAGGCCGTCAAGGAATACCAGCGCGGCATCGGCGTGAAAGCGGACGGCATCATCGGCCCGGGCATGCGCAAGCACCTGAATGGCGACGGCCCTGCCGCCGCCGGCACTGTCAGCCTCGACAACCTGAAAATCAACATGGAACGCCAGCGCTGGATGCCGCAGGATGAAGGCGCGAGCTACATCCTCGCCAATATTCCCAGCTATCGCGTGCAAATGTTCCGCGACGGCGTCTCCATTTACGACACCAAGGCCATCGTCGGCCGCAAGGATCGCCCCACGCCGGCCTTTACCGACCGCATGCGCCATGTGGTGATGAGCCCGACCTGGACAGTGCCGCCCACCATTCTCAAAAAAGACAAGCTGCCGCAATTGCGCAACAATCCCGGCGCTTTCAACGGCAGCTTTGAAGTGGTCACCCCGGGCGGGCGTGTCGTCAAGCCGAGCGACGTCAACTGGAGCGCGGTCAATCCCTCCAACTATGCGCTGCGCCAGAAGCCGGGCGGGCGCAACGCGCTCGGCCGTGTCAAATTCCTTTTCCCCAACAAGCACGCGATCTATTTGCATGACACGCCGCAGAAATCGCTCTTCGGCCGCACCAACCGCGCCCTGAGCTCCGGCTGCATCCGCCTGCACGACCCCATGGAATTTGCTGAAATCCTCCTGCAAGGCACGGAATGGACACCGGAAAAAATCAAATCCGCCTCGCACCAAAGCAAGGAACGCTGGGTCAACCCGCCCGAAGAAACCCCGATTTATCTGGTGTACTGGACAACCTGGGCCGACCTGCAAGGCAAAATCCTGACCGCGCCGGATATCTACAATCTGGATAAGACCCTGCTCACCCAATACAATAACGCCCTTTGACAACTTACGGATACCCATGAGCCAGACCCGCCCCAACAGTTACACCAAGGAAACCCTGCTTGAATGCGCGCACGGCCGCCTCTTCGGTCCCGGCAACGCGCAGCTTCCCCTGCCCAACATGCTGATGGTTGACCGCATCATCGAAATCAACGACAACGGCGGCAAATACGGCAAGGGCGAAATCATCGCCGAACTCGACATCCATCCCGGCCTGTGGTTCTTCGCCTGCCATTTCGAAGGCGATCCGGTCATGCCCGGCTGCCTCGGCCTTGATGCCATGTGGCAGCTCGTCGGTTTCTATCTCGGCTGGAGCGGCGGACTCGGGCGCGGCCGCGCCCTTGGCTGTGGCGAAGTGAAATTCACCGGCCAGGTTCTGCCCACCCACAAGAAAATTACCTACCACATCCACATCAAGCGCACCATCATGCGTCAGCTGGTTCTCGGCATTGCCGACGCGGCAATGAGCGTGGATGGCAAGGAAATCTATTCCGGCACTGACCTCAAGGTCGGCCTCTTCACCAGCACGGACAACTTCTAAGCCGTGCTGCCCATTTGTTACTGCATACGCCATAGCGGCTATAGGAGAAAAGCATGAAACGCGTCGTTGTGACCGGCATGGGCATCGTGTCCAGCCTGGGCAACAATATCAAGGAAGTGCTGGCATCACTGCAAGCGCTCAAATCCGGCATCAAATTCTCGCCGGTCTATCAGGAACTCGGCCTGCGTTCGCACGTGGAAGGCCCGATCAATCTTGACCCCAAAGACCATATCGACCGCAAAATCCTGCGCTTCATGGGCAATGCCGCCGCCTATTGCTACATCGCCATGGAAGAAGCCATTGCCATGGCTGGTCTTGGCAAGGAGCACGTTTCCCATCCGCGCACCGGTCTCGTCATCGGCACTGGCGGCGCCACCCCTTCTGCGCAAGTCGAAGCGGCGGACATCCTGCGCCAGAGCGGCGTCAAGCGCATCGGCCCCTATGCCGTCACCAAGACCATGGCATCCACCACTGCCGCCTGCCTTGCCACGCCTTTCCAGATCAAGGGCGTGAACTATTCCATCAGCTCGGCCTGCTCCACCAGCGCGCACTGCATCGGCCACGCCGCCGAGCTCATCCAGTTCGGCAAGCAGGACATCGTCTTTGCCGGTGGCGGTGAAGACGTGCACTGGTCAATGACCTGCATGTTCGACGCCATGGGCGCGCTCTCCACCCAATACAACGCCACGCCGGACATCGCCTCGCGCGCCTATGACGCCAACCGCGACGGCTTCGTCATCTCCGGCGGCGGCAGCGTGCTCGTCCTCGAAGAATACGAACATGCCAAGGCGCGCGGCGCCAACATCCTCGCCGAAATCACCGGCTACGGCGCCACCTCCGACGGCTACGACATGGTGCAGCCTTCCGGCGAAGGCGCGGTGCGCTGCATGCAAATGGCCATGAGCACCCACAGCGGCCCGATCGACTACATCAATGCCCACGGCACCTCCACCCCGATCGGCGACACCCGCGAACTGGAAGCGATTGCCACAGCCTTTGCCGGCCGCGACATCCCGCTCATCAGCTCGACCAAATCGCTCTCCGGCCATGCCCTTGGCGCTGCCGGCTCCAACGAAAGCATTTATGCGCTGCTCATGCTCGTGAACGACTTCATTGCCGCCTCGGCCAACATCTTCGACCTCGACGAAGGCGCCAAGGGGCTGCCCATCGTGCGCGAAAACGTGAGCCGCCGCATCCATGCCGTCATGAACAACAGCTTCGGCTTCGGGGGCACCAATGCCTCGCTCATCTTCAGCCGCATCTAAAACCCTCGGCATCGCCCTGCTGGCGCTGGCATTTTCTGTCGGCGCCCAGCCCTCGGCGCAATTCGAGCCGATGCGCCCTGCCGGATTCGATGCCAACGGCAACCTCGATGATGGCAAACCCGCGCCCAAAGTCACCGAAGAAACCGTCATCCTCAACCAGGGCAGTTTCGACCCCAATGCCTTTTACGTCAAACCGGCCACGCCGGGCGCCGCCCCCAAGCAAATTGCCAACCATCACTTTGCGCCGCCGCCCGTCACCGCCACCAGCACCCGCGTGCAAAGCATCTACCGCTGCAAGGACAACCACGGCATGGACGTCTATGTTGACGAAGACAACCGCCACCGCTTCCGCCATTGCCTGAAAATCCGCGACAACAACGCCGCGCCCGTGGAAAAACCCGTGCTCCCCGTCGAGCCGCAAATGCTGGAAACCCCGCTGCCCACCTGTAGCGGCGCCCTGCTCTACAAAGGCAGCACCTACGTCTTCTCCGACCAGGAACCCTGCCCCATCCCCGAAGAAGTCTTTGAAATCCGCAAGCCGCTGGAAGCCAATCCCGACTACTACGCGCCGCCGCAACCCTGATGCGCCCGCGCCTTTACCCCCCCCCGACAGAAACATGAACCTCGCTGACCGCCCCATCCTCACGCCGCCCGACGGCCACAAGAAAGTCCTGTTGCATTCCTGCTGCGCCCCGTGCTCGGGCGAAGTCATGGAAGCCATGCTCGCCTCCGGCATCGACTACACCATCTTCTTCTACAACCCCAACATCCACCCGCGCAAAGAATACCTCCTGCGCAAAGACGAAAACATCGCCTTTGCCGAAAAGCACAACGTCCCCTTCATCGACTGCGACTACGACACCGACAACTGGTTCGCGCGCGCCAAAGGCATGGAATGGGATCCCGAACGCGGCCGGCGTTGCAGCATGTGCTTCGACATGCGCTTCGAGCGCACCGCGCTTTATGCCCACGAACACGGCTTCCCCGTCATCACCAGCTCGCTCGGCATCAGCCGCTGGAAAGACATGAACCAGATCAACGAGAGCGGCATCCGCGCCGCCGCGCCCTACCCCGACGTGCAATACTGGACCTACAACTGGCGCAAAGGCGGCGGCAGCCAGCGCATGATTGAAATCAGCAAACGCGAGCACTTCTACATGCAGGAATACTGCGGCTGCGTTTACTCCCTGCGCGACACCAACGAACACCGCATCAAAACCGGACGCGGCAAAATCAAAATCGGCGTCATGTACTACGGCGACGAGCAAAAAGAGAAATGAGAAAATTTCTCACTATAAAGCGCTTATCGTGCAAAAATTTCTCATTAAAAGCGCTTCATGATGATAAAAAACCTCTATTTTTTACTATTTTTTGAAAATTAACGCACAATAGGCTTCCGCCGCCATCACTTCGCGACCGACGTCGATTTAATGCGCACATCGCCACATGCCCCACTTCCCGCGTAGGGTGGGTGTCAACCCACCATCGCGAAACGATCGCGCCCAAAAATTGCAATACACCATCACACAACGATGTTGTAGGGACGTAGCCCGCTACGTCCCGAAACTTGCATCTACATGGACGTTGCCAGCAACGTCCCTACATCACCAATCTACACATGCAACGTGGAAAACAACTTCGCTATAGCCAAATAAAAAACAGAACGAAACTGTAGGTTGGTGGTGCATTTCGGCAGGCTCAATATCCGCCGTCAGGCGAACCCCAACATAATGAATTCTAAAATGTTGGGGTTCGTGCTGCGCACTCACCACCAACCTACGGTCTGGACGTTTTTATGATGATTTCACTATAACCGCGTGCGCACTGCCCAAAAATCCCTATCCCCCTGTAGATTTAATGTCGGCCACAAAGTGGCCGACCTACAAAGATGCGCACATCGCCACGTGCCCCGCTCCCGCGTAGGGTGGGTGTCAACCCACCATCGCGAAGCGATTGCCAAAAATTGCAATACACCATCGCGCAACGATGTTGTAGCCCGACGTCGGTTTAATGTCGGCCACAAAGTCCGACCTACAAAGATGCGCACATCACCACCTGCCCCGCTCCTGCGTAGGTGGGTGTCAACCCACCGTCGCGAAGCGATTGCCAAAAATTGCAATACACCATCACGCAACGATGTTGTAGGGACGTAGCCCGCTACGTCCCGAAACTTGCATCTGCACGGACGTTGCCAGCAACGTCCCACATTCCCAATCTAAAACACTGTGGAAAAACGGCATCGCCAACCGCGTGCGCACCGCCCAAAAATTCCTATTCCCCTGTAGAGTTAATGTCGGCCACAAAGTGGCCGACCTACAAAGATGCGCACATCACCACGTGCCCCGCTCCTGCGTAGGGTGGGTGTTAACCCACCGTCGCGAAGCGATTGCCAAAAATTGCAATGCACCATCGCGCACCGATGTCGTAGCCCGACGTCGGTTCCATGTCGGCCACAAAGTGGCCGACCTACAATCCTTTTGCGACGGACGTTGCAAACAACGTTCCTTACGCGACCACCCACAAACATAAGCCCGACACCCAAAACGCCAGCTATTAATGGCCAACTTGCAAACACACCAATATGATAAATTTTCTCACCAATAAGCGCTTATGGTAAGAAAATTTCCCACCATAAGCGCTTGCTGATGGTAAAAAACCACTGTTTCAAGCCTTTTTATAAAAATTACATAACCCGTTCATCCATCTGGAAAAAACCTTGCGCTGGCGTACAATGCCATCATCGTCCCTGCCTCCAGCGCCATGAAAAACATCCTCCATCTCATCCGCGGACGCGAAGGTGAATCGCTCGCCGCCCGCCATTTGCAGCAACACGGCCTGAAAATTCTCGCCCGCAATGTGCGCATCGGCGGCGGCGAGCTGGATCTTGTCTGCCAGGAAGGCGCGACCATCATCTTTGCGGAAGTGCGGTTGCGGCAAAGCGGCGGTCTGGTTGGCGCCGCCGAATCCATCACGCCCGCCAAGCAGCGGAAATGGCGCAGTGCCGCCAGCGCCTATCTGCAAAAACATTATCCAGCCTTGCCCGACTGCCGCTTCGACGCCATCTGTATCGAACGCGGCAGCGACGGCAAGGCGCAGATCGAATGGCTGCGCGGCGTGGAAATATAGCGGGGTTCAACCCGCACAACGGCCTGCCAAAACCGTGATGATAAATTTTCTTACAAATAAGCGCTTTGATTGATAAAATTTCTCACCATAAGCGCTTAACAATGGTAAAAAATCACTATTTTAAACCCAAAAAGGAAATCCATGACCCTCACCTACTATCACAACCCGCGCTGCTCCACTTCGCGCAATGGCCTGGCGCTTTTGCGCGAACGCGGCATCGAGCCCGTCATCATTGAATATCTGAAAACGCCGCCAAGCCGCGACGTTCTCGCTGCCCTTGTCAGAAAAAGCGGCCTGCCCGCGCGCGAATTCCTGCGCGCCAAGGAAGTGCTCTATCAGGAACTTGGCCTCGACAATCCCGCGCTGGACGACGATGCCCTGATTGACACCCTCGCCGCCCATCCGCAGCTTCTGCAACGCCCCATTGCCGAAAGCGCGAACGCCGTGCGCATCGGCCGCCCGGCCGAACGCGTGCTGGAGCTTGCGGAGTAAGCCATGCGCAAAATCATCCATATTGATATGGATGCCTTTTTTGCCTCTGTCGAGCAGCGCGACAATCCAGCGCTGCGCGGCAAACCCGTCATCGTTGGTGGCGCGCCGGACAGCCGTGGCGTTGTCGCCGCCGCCAGCTATGAAGCGCGCCCCTATGGCGTGCGCTCCGCCATGCCCTGCCATCAGGCCTACCGCCTCTGCCCGCATGCCATCTTTGTGCCGCCGCGCTTTGCCATCTACCAGGAAGTCAGCCAGCACATCCGCGCCCTCATGCTCGCCATCACGCCGCTCGTTGAACCCTTGTCGCTCGACGAAGCCTATCTCGACGTCACCGATGCCAGCCGCGGCAGCAGCGCCACCGCCATTGCCGAAACGCTGCGCGCGCAAATCCGCCGCGAAACCGGCCTCACCGCCTCCGCCGGCGTTTCCTACAACAAAATGCTCGCGAAAATCGCCTCCGACCTCAACAAACCCGACGGCATCGCCGTCATCCCTCCCGCACAAGCCTATGATTTCCTCGCCCGCCTGCCGGTGGAACGCATCCACGGCATCGGCAAGGCCACCCTCGCCCGTCTGCACGAACTCGGCATCAAAAACGGCGCCGACCTGCAAAACACCCCGCTCGACCTCCTCGTCGCCCGCTTCGGCAAGCGCGGCGCATACTTTCACGCCATCGCCCGCGGCATCGACGAACGCCCGGTCAGCCCCATGCGCGAACGCAAATCCGTCGGCAGCGAAACCACCTTCGCCCGCGACAGCGCCGATCCTGCCTACCTGCGCGACCAATTGCGCCAGCAAAGCGCCGACGCCTTCGCCACCCTGCGCCGCAAGCAGCTCTGCGCCCGCACGCTCACCATCAAGATCAAATATGCCGACTTCAGCCAGATCACCCGCAGCCACACCGCAAGCCGCCCCTTCCGCCGCGAAAAGGAAGCGCACTACTGGCTCGACCGCCTTTTCGCCAGCGCGCCGCGCGGTGCAGTACGCCTCGTCGGCGTCAGCTACTCCACGCTGGAAAGCACCAACCGCATCACCCAGCCCGATCTCTTTCCCGAGAACGAGCTATAAACAAGATAGAAAAAAATTCTCATAAAGAAGTAATTTTTCGATAAAATATCTCATTATAAGCGCTTAATAATGGTAAAAAATATCTATTTTTAACTATTTTATAAACCAAACACTTGTTGCATGGCAAACATGCCTGCCCGATACAAGCCTGGCCAACCCGGCTTCCCCCAATTGCACGCCAAATGCAAAACGGCAATTTTTCTCATCAACAAGCGCTTATTGCGATAAAATTTATCAACAAGAGCGCTAGTTTATGATAAAAAACTACTATTTTTTATCAATTAATGAGTTATCATCCGGCCAGCACCCCGAGCGTTACCAGCGCGCGATAGACGCCATCATCGCCCACATTCGTCGTCACATAATCCGCCACCGCCCTGGCCTGCGCACGCCCATTGCCCATCGCAACCGACAACCCCGCATACTCCAGCATCTCCACATCATTCAGACCATCACCGAAAGCCATCACTTCCTCGCGGGCAATACCGAGGCGCGCGCAGCACGCGGCAATGCCTCGCGCCTTCGATGCCGCGCTCGGCAGGAAATCAACGCTGTGCGGATGCCAGCGTATCGTCTGGTACGTATCGCCCAAGACGCCGCTCGCGTGCAGCTCGCGCTCGCCCGCCTCGTCCACATACACGTTCATCTGATAGACCGGCGCATGCAGATAGGCCCTGGCGTCCACGCGGTACGGCCCGATATCGTGCAGCGCGCCCGCCACCACGTCATCCTCGCGCGATACCACCATGGCATCATCGAGCATCTGCATGTAGGCCCAGTCCTTTTCCGCACACAGCGCGATGAGCCGCTCGATATCCGCCAGCGGCAGGGGGTGCGCGTCCAGCACTTCGCCGCGGTGCAGGCAATACTGGCCGTTCATCGTCACCAGCACATCCATGCCAAAAGAGCGGATCAGTGCATTCACCGGTTCGGGAAACACGCCAGGCGTGCGGCCGGTGGCAATCGCGGTGAGAATGCCTTGCGCATGCAGGGCAGCCAGCGCCTGCTGCGCCGACTTGGGCACCACGCCCGCATCCTTGTGATACAGCGTGTCATCAATATCGAAAAAAACTATCTTCGGACGCGACATAACTCCCCCGCCAATGAATGAGAAACGCGCATCTTACGCCTCCCCGCCGCATTGCGCACGCCCTTGCGGCGCGGGGGTATAATCGGCTTCCCGCTTCAGACAGGAGAATCCCGTGATCCGCGTCGCCATCATCGGTTACGGCATGTCCGCCCGCACCTTCCATCTCCCTTTCGTCAGCCGCCATCCCGCCTACCGCCTGACCGGTATCGTCAGCCGCCAGCCCGCTCTCGACCTCAGCCCCTATCCGCACGCGCGCCGCTATCCCGATACTGATGCCCTGCTCGCCGCCGACGACTGCGATCTCGTCATCATCACCACGCCCAACACCCTGCATTATCCGCAAGCGCGGCAATGCCTCGAAGCCGGCAAGCACGTCGTCCTCGAAAAACCGATGACCATCACCCTCGCCGAAGCCGAAGCGCTCGTTGCCCTCGCCGCGCGGCAGCAGCGCCATCTCTCCGTCTATCACAACTGCCGCCTGAACGGCGATTTCCTCACCGTGAAAAAACTCCTTGCCGACAAGCGTCTCGGCCAACTGCGTACCTGTCGCGTGCACTGGGACCGCTTCCGCCCCGTCGTGCGCGACCGCTGGCGCGAAAACGCCGGCCCGGGCAGCGGCATCTGGTACGACCTCGGCCCGCACATGATTGACCAGGCCCTGCTCCTCTTCGGCCTGCCCGCAGCCGTCAGCGCCCATATCCGCGCCCTGCGCCCCGGCAGCGCCAGCGACGACTATGCCCATGTGCAACTGCACTATCCCGAACACGAAGTCATCCTGCACACCGCGCCCTACGGTTGCGCGCCCACGCCGCGCTTCATCCTCGAAGGCGATGGCGGCAATTACCGCAAATACGGCCTCGATCCGCAGGAAGCACAACTGAAAAGCGGCATGGTTCCCTACGACCCCGCCTTCGGCATCGAAGACCCTGCGCAATATGGCATCCTCTATCTCCCTGACGGCTCGCAGGAAACCGTCGCCACCGAGCGCAGCCGCTTTATCGATTATTACGACAACCTCGCTGCCGCCATCCGTGGCGAAGCGCCGCTTGCCGTCCGCCCCGAAGAAGCGCTTGCCGTCATGCGCGTGCTCCTTCTCGCCCATGACAGCGCGCGCCAGGGCAAAACCCTCGCCCTGCCCGCATAGCGGCGCGTCGGCGCTGCGCGTCTGGCCATCATGGCAACGCCGCTATACAATGCCGCGATTTTTCAAACCGTTCGGAAAACATCATGAGCCAACCCGACAACATCCCTCCGCAAACTGACGACGCGCAAGCCGCGCAGGCAGAAGGCGAAGCATTGCTTGCGCAATACGCCGCAGCGGAAAACGATGCGGAAGACGAACACCAGCACGGCTGCCTCTGCTGCCAGGAACGCTGATCCCGCAAATTCCGCAACGTAAAAAGGGCTGCCGATGGGCAGCCCTTTTTCATGAAACCCGCATCATTCGCGGTGATATGGCGTAAACGACTCCGGCGGCACATGCCGCGTCGCCCAGCCGAACAGCAGCAGGAACAGCGCATACACGCCCAGCGCAATGAAAAAGATGTTCTCGCCATGGCGCGCATAAGGTGTCAGGCCAACATAAGGCTGCACCTGCCCGGAAAGCACGTTGCGCTCGAAGCGCGACAGACGCTGCTTGATGCGCCCCTTGTCATCGAGAAACACGGTAATGCCGTTATTGGTGGCGCGTGCCATTTCCCGCCCCAGTTCCAGCGCGCGCATCTGGTTCATCTGCAAATGCTGGTCGGCGGCAATGGAATCCTCAAACCAGCCGTCGTTGCTCACATTGATCAGATATTGCGCATAGGGCAGCGCTTGCCGCACCACACGGCCAAAGGTGGCCTCAAAGCAAATGGAAACGCCGGCAGGGATGCCGTTGGTACTGATCGGCATCTGCGATGCCGCGCCACGGCTGAAATCGGAAAGCGGAATATCCACATAATCGCGGAAAATGGCGAATACGCTGCGCATCGGCAGATATTCGCCGAACGGCAACAGATGATGCTTGTCGTAACGGCCATGTCCCTTGCCCAGCGTAATCACCGAATTGTAGTAAATGCCCTTGGCAAGATTGCCGGTGGGAATGCCCGAGACCAGCGTCTGCCCGCGCGAAGTCAGCAGGCGGTCGAGCCGTTGCAGCACACTGTCGCGCACGTCTTCCTCCATGAAGGCAATCGCCGTCTCCGGCCAGACGATCACGCTCTCCGTGCGGCGCACGCTCAAATCGATGTAATGGCCGATATGGGCGTGCATCAAACCGGGATCAAACTTGGTGAGCTGGGGAATATTGCCCTGCACCAGTGCCACGGTAAACGGATAGCCGACCGGCGTGGTAAAGGAAAAATGGCGTGTAGGCAAGCTGATGAATACCAGCAGCACGGCCAGCACGCCCGGCAGCAAGCTGCGGCGGTATGCGGTGAGCGCGAGCAGCGACGCCACCAGCATCAGCACCAGGCCGATGCCGAACACGCCGGAAAGCGGCGCCAATCCTTCCAGCGGCGCGGCAAACTGCGAATACCCCACGGAAAGCCAGGGAAAACCGCCCAATACATACGACCGCGCCAATTCCGCCAGCATCCACAGGAAAGGCACCAGCAAGGCGCGCAATGCCGTGCCCGGACGGCTCAGCCAGCGCAACGCCATCCCCACCATTGCCGGAAAGCAGGCCAGCACCAGAATCAGCAAAATATTGGCGAGCACGGCAAACACCAGTGGCGCGCCGCCGAAGCTGTGCAGGCTGATATAAACCCAGTGCAGGCCCGCCCCGAAATATCCCAGCCCGTAAAAGAAACCGATGCGCCCCGGCCGCGCGGAAGGCAGCCACAGGAAACACAGCCCCGCCAGACTTGCCACGCCCACATACCAGGCATGAAAAGGAGCAAAGGCGAGGGGGAGCAAGGCTCCCAGCAACAGGGCAAAGAGATAATGGCGCATGAGTATGGGTAATTCGTGTGGAAGTTATAGGGTAATGCAAAAACAGGATCCGGGATTTTACCGTCTGACCAGATTCCCGACGCGCATCCTCGTGCGTTTCCTGGCTGCCCTGCCGAATCCGTGCCAAACGAAAGACTCCGGCAGGAAGCAGGCTTTGTGCCGATTGGCAGGAAATGGCATTGCGGCAATTGCCGCAAACCCCATGCAGCCCTTATGCTATGCGGCATACACGCTATCATGAACAGGACGTAAGCATGCAGACCTTCTGGGCAGGCATGGGATTTTCCCTGAATATTGTCTTGCCGATACTCGCCATCATCATTCTCGGCAAATGGATGAGCGATCGCGGCGCCATGAGCCGCGCCTTTATCGATGGCGCAAACCATCTCCTCTATTTCTACGCCATTCCCTGCCTGATTTTCTTCGGCATCGTGAAAAGCGACGTTTCCATGGGCGACAGCTGGCGCCTGCTGCTGGCCGGCTATCTTGCCGTGTTTTCCCTCTTTTCCGTCGCGAGCTGGCTTGCGCGCCGCCATATTCGCGAAAAGGCGGATCGCGGCGTGTTCGTGCAGGGCGTGTTTCGCGGCAATCTCGCCATTCTTGGCGTCGTGCTCGTGCGTGAAGTCTATGGCGCAGCCGGTCTTTCGGAAGGCGCGATGTTTGCCGGCACCGTTGCCTTCCTGCTCAACGTGCTCGCCATCATCACCTTCAGCGCCGACGGCCAGACGCCCTGGCGCAGCGTATTGCTCAAAATCCTGCGCAACCCGCTGTTCATCGGCATCGTCTCCGCCATCACCATCAAGGCGCTCGCCATTCCCCTGCCCAAAGTGGTGCTCAACTTCGGCAGCCATTTTGTCGGCATGACGCTGCCGCTCGCCCTCCTCTGCACCGGCGCTTCCCTCAACCTGCACGGCATTTTCGGCGCCGGACAGGTCGCCATCTGGGCCAGCATCGGCCGCCTTATCGTGTCACCCGTCTTTTTTGTCGGCTTCGGCTATCTGTGCGGCGTGGAAGGCCGCGGCCTCGGCATTCTCTTTCTCATGGGCGCCGCCCCTGCCGCTTCCGTCGGCTTCGTCATGGCGCTTGCCATGGGCGGCAATGCCGCCGCTGCCGCCAACATCATTGCCATCACCACTGCCTGCTCCGCCTTCATCATCGCGCCGGGCATCGCCCTCCTGCATGTGCTCGGCTGGGTGTGAGCGCAGTGTCGCCGCTAAGTATGCGCGCAGGTTTTTATAAAAAACCGATACAAATAGCGTTTTTTTACCATCCTGAAGCGCTTGTTGCGGTAAAAAATATCTATTTTTACCACTTTTATGAAATTTTACACGTATAAACACGGCAAGCACCGGTAAACAAACAGCAGCATCCGCCTGAAAGTGGTATGATTCCCCAGACTTTTCCCACAACAACGGAGTGATTCCATGAGTATCAAAGTTGCAATCAACGGTTTTGGCCGCATTGGCCGTCTTGCCCTGCGCCAGATGGACAAGGCCAAAGGCGTGGAAGTGGTCGCCATCAACGACCTCACCCCTGCCGACATGCTGCTGCACCTCTTCAAGTACGACACCGCGCAGGGCCGCTTCAACGGCAGCGCCGAACTGAAAGGCGACAACCTGGTCGTCAACGGCAAGGAAATCAAGGTGCTCTCCAATGCTGATCCCGAGCAATTGCCGTGGGGCGAGCTGGGCATTGATGTCGTGCTGGAATGCACCGGCTTCTTCGCCACCAAGGAAAAAGCCGAGAAGCACATCAAGGCCGGCGCCAAGAAAGTCGTGATTTCCGCACCGGGCGGCAACGACGTGAAAACCGTGGTGTACAACGTCAACCACGAAATCCTCGACGGCACGGAAACCGTGATCTCCGGCGCCTCCTGCACCACCAACTGCCTGGCGCCGATGGCGAAAGTCCTGCAAGACAAGTTCGGCATCGTCGAAGGCCTGATGACCACCATCCACGCCTACACCGGCGACCAGAACACTCTCGATGCCCCGCACCGCAAAGGCGACAAGCGCCGCGCCCGTGCCGCTGCCGCCAACATCGTGCCGAACAGCACCGGCGCAGCCAAGGCCATCGGCCTCGTTATCCCCGAGCTGAAAGGCAAACTCGATGGCGGCGCGCAACGCGTTCCCGTCATCACCGGCTCGTTGACCGAACTCGTCTGCGTACTGGAAAAAACTGTCACCATCGAAGAAGTCAACGCTGCCATGAAAGCTTCTGCCAACGAATCTTTCGGCTACACCGAAGAAGAACTGGTTTCTTCCGACATCATCGGCATCAGCTTCGGCTCGCTCTTTGATGCCACGCAAACCCGCGTGCTCAGCGTTGGCGACAAGCAGCTGGTAAAAACCGTCGCATGGTACGACAACGAAATGAGCTACACCGAGCAGCTCATCCGCACGCTCACCTATTTCGCGAGCCTGATCAAGAAATAAGACTGCGCGTTGCCATCATGCAAAAGCCGCCTTCAGGCGGCTTTTTTTATTTGCTATCGCCATTCAACCTGAAACCCCGCACATCATCTCCGATAAATAGACGGCGTAACCGTAGGGACGTAGCCTGCTTTTGCCATCTGCGCTGGGCACCCATGAACATGCGGCTATTGTTCATGGATGCCCACCAGCCTACCATCGTCCTTCCTGCTTTTTAGGGCGTGTTGACAATTCGCTAACCAGATTTAAGGAATTTCGGAAGGCAGGTGAAATATTGAAGGTTTTGTCGCTACACGGCTTTTTATAAACCCTCTCCCCAACCCCTCCCCCATAGGGGGAGGGGCTTTAACTCGCTGCTTTATTTTGGGTTTATTGCATCAAGACATCAATTGTCAACAGCCCCTAGGAGAGTCATTGCAGATTTTTGGGTGAATGACCATAAAAAAACCGCTCCGAAGAGCGGTTTTCTCAAAATCATCGCGATTACTGCTTGGGCTTCACGCCAGTCGCTTCTTCTGCCTGCTTGATGATTTCCGCAGCCTGTTCGTCCACGGTTTTTTCAACAGGGGCAGCGGCGGCATCGCTTTTCACTTCCGCAACAGCGGCTTCGGCCTTGGCGTCGGCAGCCTGTACTTCCGCCTTGGCGCCTTCCACCACTTCCTTGCCTTTATCCATCGCGGTATCCGCAGCAGCCTTCACTTCGGTGGCAGCCTGGTCAGCGGCTTCCTTGGTCTTGTCCACGGCAGAGGCGGTATCGGCTTTCACTTCAGCGGCGACTTCCTTGCTCTTGTCCGCAACCGCTTCGGCAGCGGCTTTCACGTCTGCCTTCACTTCGGCGGCCACTTGCTGAGTTTTCTCGGCGGCCGTATCGGCTGCGGCTTTCATCTCCGCAGCAGCCTTGTCAGCTGCTTCCTGAGTCTTGTCCATCGCAGCAGCAGCATCGGCCTTCACTTCGGCGGCGACTTCCTTGCTTTTTTCCGCAACCGCTTCGGCGCCAGCTTTCACGTCTGCCTTCACCTCAGCCGCGACTTCCTTGGTTTTCTCGGCCACCACTTCGGCATTGGCCTTGGCGTCATTGGCAGCGGCCTTGGCGGCTTCCTTGGTTTTTTTCTCGGTATCTTCCGAGCAGGCCACCAGCAAAGAGGCGGCGATCAGGGGGAGCATCCAGGTTTTTGCGGACAGTTTCATCATCAATCTCCGTTGGAAGGGATAAGGCTCGCGAGTATAGCACCCGCTTTTTTGCCAACAGATTGCCATTTTTCAAGGCCTTCCGTTTCCGCACAACAAATATCTTATATATCATGGATTTTTGATCGTTTTTACCGCAATAAGCGCTTGCTGATGATAAAAAATCACCATCAAACACGCTTTCATTTTCCCGAACCTTCCCTGCCAGCAAACTGTGGCATCATGCCGCTGCATATCTTCGGGAGCTGGCAACATGGCTGAACACGGTTGGTTTTTCTGGGCGATGGCATCCGCCATTTTTGCGGCCTTGACGGCCATTTTCGCCAAGGTGGGCTTGCAGGGCGTGGATTCCGATTTCGCCACGTTTATCCGCACCCTGGTGATCATCGCGGCGCTGGCGCTTTTTCTGAGTTACACGGGCAAATGGCAGCATCCGGCAACGTTGAGCGCGAAAAACTGGGGATTTCTGCTGCTGTCGGGTCTTGCCACTGGTGCCTCATGGCTCGCCTATTTCAAGGCATTGCAGCTTGGCGAGGCGTCGAAAGTCGCACCCGTGGACAAGTTCAGCCTGGTACTGGTGGCACTGATGGCGGTGATTTTCCTGAAAGAACGACCCAGCGCTCAGGAATGGATAGGCATCGGTCTGGTTGCCGCCGGGGTGCTGGTGCTCGCCCTCAAGCGCTAGAGCTTTTTTGATTCATCTAATGGCAGGATTTGCGTCAACAAGTGCCACGGCGATTTTCTGCATGATTCTCGCTAGTCGAGATTGCGATTTGCGGCCGCGCGGCCGCTTCCCAAAAGAGGACGGGCAGGGACGTTGCCTGCAACGTCCGTGGGGCATTGATTTGCTCAGGCGACGTCTCTACGTCTGCGCCCTTTTCGCCTGCGGCTCGCCACCAGCCTACTTGTGCCTGCTCTTTACAAAAAATCGGCAAAACGACTGTGGCGAATCGGTCGGCCATGAATGGCCGGGCGACTGTCGCTGTGAATGCCTACAGCGCCTGCGCGCAGCACCATGCCGATGACCATGCCCACTGGAAGTTGTAGCCGCCGAGCCATCCCGTCACGTCCAGCGCCTCGCCGATGGCATACAGGCCGGGGCAGGGTTTGGCCATAAAGGTTTTGGGATCGATGTCGCGGGTATCGATGCCGCCGGCGGATACTTCCGCCTTGCTCATGCCTTCATGCCCGCTGGGCACGGTTTGCCAGCGGCGCAGGCGGTTTTCCAGCGTGCGCAGTTGCGCGTCGCGATATTGCCCGAGCGGCTGGTTGTCATGATCCTGCAAGAGCCAGCTGGCAATGGCGGCAGGGAGATGCGTTTTCAGCGTATTGTGCAAAGTGCGTTTGGGGTGTTGCGCCTTTTCGCTGACCAGCCAGTCATCCGCCTGATCGGGCAGAAAATCCAGCGTGATGGCTTCGCCTTTTTGCCAGTAGGAGGAGATTTGCAGGATGGCGGGGCCGGAAAGGCCGCGATGGGTAAAGAGAAGCTGTTCGCGGAACACGGGCGAATCGCCGCATTGCGCGCGCACGGGGCAGCTTGCGCCCGCCAAAGCGCTCGGCGCGGGATCAAGGGTGAGCGGCACCAGCGCCGGGCGGAAAGGATGGCTGCGCAGGCCAAATTGCCGCGCCAGCCGCAGGGCAATATCGCTGCCGCCCAGCTTGGCAAACGAGGGCCCGCCGCTGGCAATCACGAATTGGGGCGCGCGAAAATCGCCCTGATTGCTGCGGGCATGAAATTCGTTGCCCGTGTGGTGCAGGGTTTCCAGCCGCGTCGCCGTGGAAATCGTGACGCCGTGGCGCAGGGCGGCGCTTTCCAGTGCGGCGATGACGCCGCGCGATTTCTGCTCGCAAAAGAGCTGGCCGAGCGTTTTTTCCGCAAAGGTCAGGCCTTCGCCGGCAAACCAGGCGAGCGCGTCGTGCTGGCTGTGGCGGGCGAGCGCCGAACGGCAAAAACGCGGGTTGTGCGACAGATAGGCGTCGGGGCGAATGTCGAGATTGGTGAGATTGCAGCGGCCACCGCCGGAGACGCGGATTTTTTGCGCGATGTGATCGTTCTGCTCCATAACGATGACGCGCCTGCCGCGCGCGGCAGCATGGATGGCGCAATAGAGTCCGGCCGCGCCCGCGCCGAGGATAAGGATGTCGCTGTGCATATCAGGAAACCGGAATGGTAAATTTTCTTATCATTAAGCGCTTATCGTGAGAAATTTTCTCACGATAAGCGCTTTTCAATGGTAAAAAATGACTATTTTTTGCCTTTATATGGTTCTCCGTTAATAGTGATGCCGTCGGGGCTGATCAGGGCATCGAGCGCCAGGCTGCCATCGCTGGCGAGCCATTGCGGTGCGTGGCCGGAGAAGAGCAGGCTGAGGCCAAGCCCGCTTTTGCGCACGAACTCGGGCACGGCGTGCAGGTGCAAACGGCTGCCTTGCAGCAGCGTTGGCAGTTGCTGCGGCGCATTCACGGCGGCGGCGAGGCGGTGCAGCACGGCCATGCCGTCCGTTTCGCTGACGGCTTCTTCGAGGATGATGTCGCCTTCGAGCAACGGGTTGCCGTTTTTGCCGAGGGCGAATTGCCAGCGCGCGTGCACGTTGTCTTTGGCCATGAGGCCGGCGAGGTAATGGAGGATGCGGCTCACGCCGGGATGGGGGGTGAGGTGCGAGAGGTTGTCGGGCAGGGGCAGATAGGCGGCAGGCGGCAAGGGATGGCGCAGGCGGTCGAGCAGCAGCATGGCTTCTTCAGGGGTGAAGGGTTGCAGGGCGAGACTCAGGCGGAAGGTGTCGGGGGCGATGTCCTGCCAGCCGCCGGGCAGCGCCAGTTGCAGGGCTTTGCCGCTGGCCAGCAGTTGCGCGCCGGGCGGTTGGCCGTCGCCGGGGCGCAGGGTAACGTTGAGGTTGAGGTCGGCCAGATGCCGGGTTTCGCTTTGCCCTTGCTGTTCGCGCGTCCAGTTGGCGTCGGCGATGTGGTAGTCGAGGATTTGCGGATAAGCACGACCATCTGCGGCAAGGCCTTGCTGCATGGCGACGCGCAGGGGGCCGAGCTTGAGCTGCTCGCGCGCGGAGAGGGCGTGCACGCTGTGCTGGAGGAGAAATTCGGGCAGATGCGCTTCGCCTTCGAAGCGGTCGTGGCTCACGAAGTCGATGCGCAGGGGGGCGAGTTGCCAGCGCTGGTCGCGGTCGGTCACGGTGAGGCCTGCGAGCTGCACCTGGCCGTGCCCGCGATACGGGTAGCCGGTGAGCGTGCTTTGCCAGTGGAATTGCGCGCCATGAAAGGCGAGATGCTGCGGATGGTTGGGATGGGGCAGGAGATTGGTTTGTGCGCTTTGCAGGGTGGCGTCGATGAGCAGTTTGCCGTCGATGCCGAGCGAGGCGTTCGCGTCGAGAAAATCGGCGGGCAGGGCTTGCGCCAGTTCGCCCTGGGCGTCGTTGTCGGATTTGAGGCGGGCAATGAGGAAACTGAATCCCGAGGCGAGCAGCGGCGCATGGCGCAGTTCCAGCGTGGCGACGCCCTGGTAGAGCGGCACTTGCTGCCCCGGCGGCTGGTACATGACGAGCATTTCGCCGCGCGAGGTGAGATAGTGGCGCTGGTAGTTGCGCAGCTGGATGACGAGTCCGTAGCGCGCGGCATGATGCGCGTTAGCGGCAATTTGCGCGGGCAGGTGCTTTTCGAGCTGGCTGCCGATCAGCCACGGCAGGCCGCCAATAAGGGCAACGATCACGAGGCTCAGGATGAGCAGGACTTTCTTCATCACGGTTTCCGAAAGAATCAGCCGGCATTATATCTTGCGTCCGCAGAAATATTTTCTGCCATTTTTTGCCTGTTTTTCTCATTTTATTTTCACTTGTAACGATAAAAATTCACCCCATACAGAAAACATGAAATTTTTGCTTGGTGTTTTCCGTTTTTGCGGTAATATGCGCTGCTTCACCCTACGGAGGATTCATCATGGCATTCAATCTGAAGAACCGGCATCTGCTCAGTCTCGTCAACCACAGCGAGCGGGAAATCCGCTATCTCCTCGATTTGTCCCGCGATTTGAAGCGCGCCAAATACGCGGGCACCGAGCAGCAAAAGCTCAAGGGCAAGAACATCGCCCTCATTTTTGAAAAGACGTCCACGCGCACGCGCTGCGCCTTTGAAGTCGCCGCCTACGACCAGGGCGCGAACGTCACCTATATCGACCCCGCCTCCTCGCAGATCGGCCACAAGGAAAGCATGAAGGATACCGCGCGCGTGCTCGGCCGCATGTACGACGCCATCGAATACCGCGGCTTCAGCCAGAGCGTGGTGGAAGAGCTGGCGCAATATGCGGGCGTGCCGGTGTTCAACGGTCTGACTGACGAATTCCACCCCACGCAGATGCTCGCCGACGTGCTCACCATGATGGAAAACTGCGACAAGCCGCTCACCGACATCCGCTACGTTTATATCGGCGACGCGCGCAACAACGTCGCCAACTCCCTGCTCCTCGTCGGCGCCAAGCTCGGCATGGACGTGCGCATGTGCGCGCCGCAGTCGCTGCTGCCTGATGGCAAGCTGGTGGACATGTGCGAAGGCTTTGCCAAAGAAAGCGGCGCGCGCCTGATGATCACTTCCGACATCGACCGCGCGCTCAAGGACGTCGATTTCGTGCATACCGACGTTTGGGTTTCCATGGGCGAGCCGCTGGAAAGCTGGGGCGAACGCATCGCGCTCCTCATGCCCTATCAGGTCACGCCCGCGCTGATGGCGAAAAGCGGCAACCCGAAAGTGAAATTCATGCACTGCCTGCCCGCCTTCCACAACAGCGAAACCAAGGTCGGCAAGCAAATCGCCGAGAAATACCCCGAACTCGCCAACGGCATCGAAGTCACGGAAGACGTCTTCGAATCGCCGATGAACGTCGCCTTCGAGCAGGCGGAAAACCGCATGCATACCATCAAGGCCGTGCTCTATTCCAGTCTGGCATGATTTTCACAAAACCATCTTAAATAGTGTTTTTTTACCATTAATAAGCGCTTTTTGCGAGAAAAATTATCGCAACAAGCGCTTATTGGTGAGAAATTTTACCAAACCTGTTTTCAACACCCCTGCGCGCTTAAGATAAGCGCCTTCCCAGCACCAGATTCGGAACCGCGCATGACTTCCTCCCTCGCCGCCGTCATCATCGGCAACGAAATCCTCTCCGGCCGCCGCCGCGACGCGCATCTCGCCAACACCATTTCCGCCTGCCACGCGCGCGGCCTGCGTTTGGGCGAAGTCGTCTATCTTGGCGACGACAGCGCCGCACTCGTCGCCACCTTCCGCCGCCTGCACGCGCAGGGCGCCAGCATCCTCAGCTTCGGCGGCATCGGCGCCACCCCGGACGACAAAACACGGCAAGCCGTCGCTGAAGCGCTCGGCGTTCCCCTTGCCTATCACCGCGAAGGACTCGCCATCCTCGACGCCCGCTTTGGCGACGCCCTCACGGAAAACCGCCGCCGCCTCGTGCACTTCCCCCAAGGCGCAACCCTCATCCCCAACCCTGTCAACCAGATTCCCGGCTTCAGCATCGCCGATATCCACTGCGTGCCCGGTTTCCCGCAAATGGCCGAGCCGATGATTGCCTGGGCACTCGATAGCCACTGCCGCCATCTCGCCGCCGAGCGCTTCTATTGCGCCCTCCTTGCCCATCTGCCGGAAAGCGAAGCCGTGCCGCTCATCGACAGGCTCGAAGCGCGCTATCCCGCCCTCGGCATCTCCTCCCTGCCGCAAATACGCCTCTGCACCGAACTCGGCTTCGAAGGCCCGCAAGCGCAGGCCCTCGCCGCGCGGCGCGACGCCGCGCAATGGCTCGCTGACGCTGGCATCGCGCACGAACTGCTGGATGCCGCGCCATGATGCGCCGTCCCCTCATCGATGACCGCATCCTCGCCACCCTGCCCGTCCTCATCGCCTGCGTTCTCGTCTCGCTCATCGTCAGCCTTCTCGAACGCCCCGACTACAGCATCGCCCTCATGCTCGGCGTCATCGCCGGCGGCCTCACCGACATGGATCACCGCATCAGCGGCCGCCTGCAAAACCTCCTCATCATGCTCATCGCCTTCTCCGCCGCCTCCATCGCCGTGCAGCTCGCGCGCGGCCATGCCTGGGCGATGGTCGCCGTAATGACCACCATCGCCTTTGCCGCCACCTTCCTCGGCGCACTCGACGGCCGCTACCGCACCCTCGCCTTCGGCACCCTTACCGTTGCCCTCTACACCATCCTGAGCGAGCAGCAAAGCGTCTCCCCGCCGCTGCACACCCTGCTCCTCGTCTCCGGCGCCCTCCTCTACCAGCTCTGCACCCTCGCCTTCCACCTCCTCTACCCGCAGCGCCCCGTGCAAACCGCGCTCGCCGCCGCCTATGGCGCACTCGCAGACTACATCGCCGCCAAAGCCGCCTTCTTCGACCCCGACGAACGCGACCACCTCGACGAAGCCGAAGCCCGCCTTGCCGACAAAAGCCGCCACATCATCGCCACCTTCAACCAGTGCCGCGACGCCCTCTTCGTCCGCCTCGGCCGGCAAACCCTGCAAGCGCGCAGCCAGCGCCAGTTGCGCGACTACTTCATCGCCCAGGACATCCACGAACGCATCAGCTCCAGCCACAGCGACTACCGCGAACTCACCGCCACCCTCGCCCACAGCGACACCCTCTTCCGCATCGCCCGCCTCATCCGCCTGCAAAGCCGCGCCTGCGGACGCATGGCGCGCGACCTCCTGCGCGAAACCCCTTACCGCCACGACCCCATCCTTGACCGCGCCCTCACCGGCCTGCAACACGCCTGGCAACAGCGCCCCGCCGCCGCGCCCGACGTGGAACGCATCATCGCCAACCTCGCCCGCATCAACACCCAGCTCAGCCGCCTCGCCAGCGAAAACCACGCCGACGACCCGCCCGCCGACGCCCGTCTCGCCATGCCGCGCATCACCAGCCCCGGCGAAGCCCTGCGCACCCTCGCGCAACACCTCACCCTGCAATCCCCCTACTGCCGCCACGCCCTGCGCACCGCCATCCTCGCCTTCGCCAGCACCCTCGCCATCGAAACCCTGCACCTGCCGCTCGGCTACTGGATACTGCTCACCGCCATCTTCGTCATCCAGCCCAACTACGCCGCCACGCAAAGCAAAGTGCGCCAGCGCATCAGCGGCACCGTGGCCGGCGTCCTTGCTGGCGCCCTCATCCCCGTCCTCGCGCCCAGCCCCGTCACCCTCCTCACCCTGCAAACCCTCGCCATCACCCTCTTTTTCCACTTCCGCGCGCAAAGCTACAGCCACTCCACCTTCTTCATCACTATCCAGGTCTTCATCGGCTTTGCCGTCGCCGGCCATACGCCCGACCACCTCCTCCTCGCCCGCCTCGGCGACACCCTGCTCGGCGTCGGCATCGCCTGGCTCGGCGTCCACCTCCTCTGGCCCGACTGGCGCTACCACTCCCTCGCCGCCCTCGGCAAAGCCGCGCTGGAAAGCCAGGCCGCCTACCTGCGCGCCATCCTCGCGCAACACCAGGGCGCACAAACCGACGACATCGACTACCGCATCAGCCGCCGCCGCGCCCACGAAAACGCCGCCATCCTCGCCCAATATGCCGCCGACAGCGCCCGCGACCCCGCGCGCTACCACCACAACGCCGCGCAAACCATCGTGCAGCACAACTACCGCATCCTCGCCAGCCTCTCTGCCCTCGGCGCCAGCCGCCCCGACAGCCAGCAAGGCAACCATCCCGCCCCGGAACACACCTGCGCGGAAAACATCGCCGCCCTGCTGGAAAACAGCCCGCGCCTCGACAGCGCCACCCTCGACGCCCGCATCGAACCCCTGCGCCAGAACGCAAACAACGCCTCCCCAGCCGAACGCCAGCTCCAGCGCATCCTCGACCACCTCACCGCCCTGCACGGCGCACTACTGGGTATCAATACAAAAATAACGAAAAAATAGTTTATTTTTACCATTCATAAGCGCTTGTCTAGGTAAATTTTCTCACAAATAAGCGCTTATCGTGAGAAAATTTCTCACTTAGCAAACAGCATATCCCGTCTTTTTGCAGTTTGTAGGTACGGTTATAGCCAAATAAATAAAAAACAGAACGAGACTGTAGGTTGGTGGTGCATTTCGGCAGGCTCAATATCCGCCGTCAGGCGAACCCCAACATAATGAATTCTAAAATGTTGGGGTTCGTGCTGCGCACGGTTATCGAGCTTGCCGAGATGCGCCACCAACCTACAGTCTGGACGTTTTTATGACGATTTCACTATAGCCCGCAGGGCGTAACCGTACATGGCTTGCCCGTCGGCAAGCGCGACCGCCGTCTGCCCATCCCGTCCCTTCCGCTTTGCAGATGGCTTCCCTATAATGCGCGCCCGCGGCAACCGCCGCCCTTGCAAAACCCCAGCGGAGACAGGCATGAAAAGACGCGAACTGCATCTTGACCTGCTGCACAGCGGCAAATATCGCCAGCAGGTGGTCAAGGCCAAAAAAGGCAAAGGCGCTTATACCCGCTCAGCCAAACACAAAAAGCCCCGTTCACAGCATGACGGGGCTTTTTTTGCCTCACGATGGCCTATGCAAACGCCGCCACGATCCGCGCATATTGCGTCGCAAGAAATGCCCGCATCGCGGTTTTGTCGCCCGACTGGTAAAAATCCAGCATCAGACGGTGATATTCCAGCTGGGCATCGGCGAAGATGGTGACGGGAGCAAAGCCATTGGCCATCAATACGCCGCTCATCATCAATTGTCCGGTGCGTTTGTTGCCGTCGTAGAAAAATTGCGCGCGGGCGGCATCGAGAAAGAGGCCGACGGCCTTGTCTGCCACGCTGTCGCTGTTGCGGAAAGCGTTCATCATGGCATCAAAGGCCTGCGCCAACGGCGCGCCAGCTGCTGGCGGACGGTAGTCCGTACCGGCAATGCCCACTTGCCCGCTTCTGAACGCCCCCACTGCCAGCGCTTCGTGCCGCGCGACGATGGTATTGATATGAATGAAATTGTCTTTGCTGACCGCAAATTCCCCGCTGCCTACCTGACGGATGATTTCCTGCCAGCCTGCGGCGATGTCCAGCACTTGTTGCTGGTCGCTGAGCTTGTGGCCACCGACGGTGATGCCGGACAAGGTGGTCTGGATTTCCGGGAAGGTGAAGGGGTTGCCTTCCAGTTGCGCCATTTGGAAGACGAAGTCCGGGCGCATTTTTTGCGCGATGAAGATCGCTTTGTCATGCCCCACCGCTTTGATTTGTTCTTTCTCCATAAAAACACCAAAAATAGTTGTTTTTTACCATTAATAAGCGCTTGTCATGCAAAATTTTCTCATGTTTTGCATGATTGAGATGCCACTCTGGCAGCTGCCCTATCCCTGCGTCTGCTCCGCCTCCCCCGGCGGCAGGATGAGGTCGCGCGGGCGTTCGCGGATCTGTTGCCACAGGGTACGCAGCAGTTTGCCGGTGCTGGGGATTTCGGTATCGCGGGCGCGCAGGGCGACGCGCAGGGCAAGGAAGAAGCTGACCCACAGGTTCACCAGCCCGATGAGCAGGACGTACAACAGCCCGAGCAGGAACGCGCCCAGGGCAAGATCGCCGCTGGTTGCGCTGTAGCTCAGGTTGGCCGAGGAGAAGGCGATGTGGCGGATGTCGAGCGGCAAGGCCAGCATGTGCCCGATAAAGGGCGTCATGCCGAGGAGGACGCCGAAGGCGAAATTGCCGTGCAGCGCGCCGAAATGGTCGTGCAGGTAGTCGGCCAGTCTGGCGCGTCTGCGTTCGCCGAGGAAGGCCAGACCGGGATGGGCGGAGAGGCGTTCGCGCAGGCGCAGGTAATCGGCGCGATTGTCGTAATAGCCGGAGATGAGGCCCGCGCAGAAAAGCCAGAGCGCGGCGATGGCGGCATACCACAGCGCCGGCACGGGTTCGATGGCATGCAGCTGGTAGGCCACTTCCTTGCCGGTCAACAGCGGCGCGCCGCTGAACTGGCGATACAGCCAGGCGACCAGGGCGGCGGTGAGCATGGCGAGCGTCAGATTGCCGAGCACGGCGACGGTCTGGCTGCGGTTGACGCTGATCAATAGCTGCGAGAGATGCTTTTCCAGGCTGCGGCTGTTTTGCCCCTGTTCGACGGCGCTGGCGATGCTCGCGGCCGTCATCGCCGGCTGCTTGGTGGCGATGGTGCAGCCGAGGATATGCACAATGACGAAGCCGATACCGTAGTTGAGCGAGACCAGCACGGCATTCCAGAAGGGCGGTATGGCCCAGCGCCCAATCTGGATCTTGATGAGCGCCATGAGCGCGATGATGATGCCGGCGCCGGCGGCCGAGACGAACATCTGCGCGTATTCCCGGCGCGTGGTGGTGATGTAGTGCTCGCCGTGGTGGCTTTTGCTGGCGCTGATGCTTTTGCTGAGCATGCCGGTGGTGGTGCGGGCGAAGGTGCGGATGCTGTGCTGTTCGAGGCCGCTCGTCACCATTTGCCCGAGTTGCTCGAGAAAGGCGCGTGCGCTTTTCTCCGCGCTGTCGCTCATCAGAATGGCGAGTATGCCTTCGAGGCGGTCCACGCTCTGCTCGAGGCGCTCCAGCAAATGACCGGTGGCCAGCGACGCGCCGCTGTGATTGCCGACGCGCTTCAGGCGGGCAATCTGCTCGCGGCTCTGGTCGAGCATCACGGCAATCTGCGCGCGATCCTGCGCATCGTCGCGCCGCTCCTCGCCGCGTTCGCCGTCGATATAGCACTGCACCTCGCGTTGCAGGCTGACGAAGGGCGAATCGTATTCGAGCAGCCGCGGATCGAGGCGGATCAGGTCGGGATCGAGATCTTCCGCGGCAATCCACAGGCTCAGCATCTCCGCCGCATAGAGCAGTTCATTGCGCACATGGCGCGTGCTTTGTTCGCCGTGCGCATGGCCAAGCTGGCGGTACAGCATCAGCCATTGCAAAGGCGGAATGGTATTGAGCCAATCGAGATCGCCGGGGCGCAACACGGTTTGCAGCAAGTCGCCAAGATTGTGGGCATCGCGCGGCGGCGGATTGACGCGATCATACAGGCGGCGCTTGAGCTCGCGCACGAAGCCGTGCCGCGAATAAATGCCGGTCTGCACGAAGCCGGTATAGAGCGAGGCATGTTGCAGCCAATGATGAAAAAGCGCGGACAGATGCGCATTGGCTTCGCTGTGCTGCTTCAGCGCATCGAGAAACTCGCGCAGAGCATCGGCGGCGTTGTCCGCACCGCGCAGATAGGCGGCAAAATCTTGCAGGGCCTGCTGGAAACGGTTGCTTTGCAATAACTGGTCCAGCAACGTGGAAGTGGTAATTTTTCTCATAAAGAAGCGCTTCTCGCGGTAAAAAATCACTATATCAAGCGCTTGTTATAGTAGTTTTTTATCATATTCAAACGCTTGCGGCGTGCCAGTGTAGCATAACCGGCTGCGGGCAAAAGCCTTTTGCCAAACCGCCACGCCATCGGGCCGCGTTCGGGATTTGGTATTACAATCTCCGTTCCGCCAACCACCTCCCCTTTCATGACCACCCCCGCCACCGACCTTCCCCTCACCGGCCATGCCCTGATCGAAGCCTCCGCCGGCACCGGCAAAACCTGGACGCTCACCGGCATCCTTCTGCGCCTGCTCATCGAAGCCGGGCACGAACCGCGCCACATCGTCGCCACCACCTTCACCCGCGCCGCCGCCACGGAAATGCGCCAGCGCATCTACGCGCGGGTGGACAGCTTCCGCGCCCTGCTCCTCGCCATCATCCAGGCCTATGGCGATGACCCGGCCCTGCTCGCCGATGACGACGCCCTCATTCCCCGTCTCTTCGCCCATCTCGACAGCCTCCCCGCCAGCAAGGATGCCCCGCACAGCGATGCCATCAACCGCCACATCCTGCACCATGTTCTCGAAGAACAAGGACTGGACGGCCTCATCCACGCCTACCGGCAAACCCTGCTCGCCGGGCAAACGCTGGACCAGCTCTTCATCGGCACGCTGGACAGCCTGTGCCAGCGCTGGCTGCACGAACTCGCGCTGGAAAGCGGCATCGACACCATCCGCATCAATACCGAACCTAACGCCATCGCCCAGCTCACCCACGACCACCTGCGCCGCTATTATCAGGAACAGGCGCAGACCGATGCCGCGCGCTTCGCCGCCTTTTACGCGCAGGCCCCCTCGCCCGCCGACCACCTCAGTGCCGCCAAAACCGCCCTCAACTACGGCAGCGCCCCTTTCGTCGCCATGCCCCCGCCCCCTTTCGATCCTGCCGCCCGCGCTGCCGCCCTGCATACCCTTGCATCCTTCACGTCCGCAGACCTCGCCGACGCACAAGCGACTATCGCTGCCGCCGTCGCCGCCGACTATCTCACAGCCAAGCGCGCCCTCGTTCTCCACGCCCACGCCCTGCCTGACGCCGTATCTGCCCTCATTCAGCAGCAAGCGCCCGACGAGACAGCAGAAAAATGGCTCGCAGGCCTTGCCAAAACCATGCAATCCGCCGCCAGCGGCGCCGATCCATTCAAGAAAAAAGCCGACCTCGCCGCGCGTCAGGCGCTCACCGCCCATCCCATCCTCGCCGCCATCCATGCCGCTGACAACGCCCGCCTGGCCTTTGCCGACGTGCTTGCCCACATGCAGGCGCAAAGCCTTGCCGGCAGCAGCGACCACGTGCGCCAGCATCTTGCCGCCGCCCTGCGGCAAAGCGGCGAAACCACCTACAGCGAACTCCTCGCCCGCCTCAACGCCATCCTGGCCGACAAGCCCGCGCTCGCCGCCTACCTCGCGCACCGCTATCCCGTCATCCTCGTCGATGAATCGCAGGATCTCAACCACGAACAGGCCGAACTCATCCGCCGCATCTATCTTCAGCCGCACCACAGCGGCTTCTGCCTGCTGGTCGGCGACCCCAAGCAAGCCATCTACCGCTTCCGCGGCAGCGACGTCGCCAACTACACCACCCTCAAGGACCGCATCCCGCATCACGCCAGCCTCGAGCACAACTTCCGCTCCGCGCCCGCGCTGATCGCCGCCCTGAACGCCGCCTACCAACACCCCGACATCGCCACCCTCGGCGAAAACATTGCCTACCAGCCCATGCAGGCCGCCAACGCCGAGCGCCCGCTCGTCCTGCGCGACGGCAGCGCCATCGCCCACCCCCTGCAAACCCTTGCCGTGCAAGCAACCGCCGACGCCCCCCTCGCCATCCGCGACCTCATCCGCCACCTCACCAGCGCACAGAGCCAATGGCTGCGCCGCGGCAACGGCGGCCTTACCCGCCTTGAGCCGCGCGACATCATGGTGCTCGCCCACAGCAACCGCAGCCTGCAAACCATCGAAACCGTTCTGCACCAGGCCGGCATCGCCTGCGAGCGCGAAGCCGACAGCAGCCTGTTTGCGCAAAGCGTCGCCCACGAAATGCAATGGCTGCTCGCCGCCATCCTCGAACCCGCCGACAGCGCCGTCGTCCGCCGTCTCCTCGCCGGCAAGTTCTACGGCTTCGACCTCGCCACCCTCGATACCCTCGCGAGCACGCCCGAATTTGCCGCCTTCCACGCCCGCCTCGGCGAAGCCGGGCAACGCTGGGCGCAAAGCGGCCTGCTCGCCGCCCTGCAAACCCTGTGGCGGCACGACCCGTGGCCGGGCAATATCTGGACGCGGCTCGCCAGCCAACCCCATCCGCACCACCTGCGCGACCTGCTCGATCTGCGCCGCCTCCAGGAAATCATCGCCGCGCACGAACAGCCGCCGCGCCGCTTTCTCGACTGGTGGCAACGCCAGCTCGCCGAACCGCCCACCGCCGAATGGGCGCTCGCCCTGCCCCTGCCCGGCAGCAATGCCGTGCGCCTCATGACCATCCACAAATCCAAGGGATTGCAAGCGCCAGTCGTCATCCTCGCCAGCATGAGAGAACAGAAAACGCCCCAAGCGCACGACGTCCACGCCTTCCACCGCGACGGCGCCCTGTGGCTCGCCACCGGCAACAGCGACGACGACAGCCGCGCCCGCATCGCCACGGAAAACGACGCCGAAGCGCGACGCCTGCTCTACGTCGCCCTCACCCGCGCCGAAGACCTGCTTTTCATCGCCCAGCGCAAACAACCCCCCGCCGTCCTCAAGCGCTGGCAGGAAAGCGCCGCCCCGCACCTGCACACCCTCGACCTCGCCGCCATGGAAAGCAGCTTGCCCGAACCCGTCACATTCGCCGCACCGCCGCCTGCCACGCCACCCCTCCGCCTCGCCCCGCTGCCGCCCCAGCACAAGCGCGGCTGGCGCAAGACCAGCTTTACCGCCCTCGCCCGCAACATCCCGGCCGCCCTCGAAGACACCGCCATCCATACCAGCCTCGACCTCGAACTCGCCCAGGAATGGCGCGACAGCGCCGACCCGCCCGCGGACACCCTCCCCATTGCCTTTGCCTTCCCGCGCGGCCCGCAAGCCGGCAGCTTCCTGCACGAAGCGCTGGAAAAAATCCGCCCCGAGCGCCGCCCGCACTGGCCGCACTTCTTCCGCACCCTCCTCGACAAGCATCACCTCGACGCCGAACAGGAACGCATCCCCGACCTCGCCGACTGGTTCGCCCGCATCCTCGCCGCGCCGCTCGCAAGCGGCATCCCCCTCGCCCGGATTGACGACAGCGAACGCGAACTCGGCTTCTCGCTGGCCCTCGATGCCCGGCAGCCCTTGCCGCATACCGCCCTCGCGCAGCATTTCGCCGCCTGGGGCAAAGCGCTCCCCGCCGCGCGCGATACCGCGCTCTACCGCTATCTGCGCGGCGAAATCGACCTCGTCTATGCCCATGCCGGGCGCTATCACATCGTCGATTACAAATCCAACCACCTCGGCAACCATCCCGACGACTACCACGCCAACGCCATGCGCCAAACCATGGACGACCACCACTACTGGCTGCAAGCCGCCATCTACCAGCTCGCCCTGCACCGTTTGCTCAAGCAGCGTCTGCCCGGCTATTGCCCGCAAGCGCACCTCGGCAACGTCGAATACTATTTCATCCGCAGCCCCGAGAACGGCCACCTCGGCATCGACATCCCCACCGACTGGCTCTTGCACCTCGATGAAATACTTTCAAAAAATCATCCAAAATAGTCATTTCTTACCACACAGAAGCGCTTCCCACGATAAAAAACCACCATTAAACCCGTAGGGTGGGTGTCAACCCACCGCTTGCCCGCAGGGCAAGGCGTAGGTTGGCGGTGAGCGCAGCGAACCCCAACATCAAACGGCCACCCTATGTTGGGGTTCACTGCGTTCACCCCAACCTATAAACACGGCAAAAACAATCGTAGGTACGGTTAGGCGAAGCCGTAACCGTACGATAAAACCATCTGCAAACCGCAAACGCACCGTAGGTCGGGCACTTTGTGCCCGACATTTTTTTGATGTCGGCCATAAATGACCGGGCACCCACGACAATCGCGAAATCGCTTCGCGACGGACGCTGCGGGCAACGTCCCTACGCACACCCTACCCATGGAACCCGCCATCGCGCCTGACAAACCCGATATTTTCAAACATCGTCGCCAGCCACGCCCTACAATGCTCACGGTCATCATCCAAGGAATCCCATGACTGCCACCGCCCGCTATTGGCAAACCCGCTTCGCACCGCACCGCACCGATCCCGACTTCGCGCCCGACATCTCCCTCGTGCAGGAAGCGCTTGCCGCCGGGCATACGCTGGCGCGGCGCGATACCCCGGCCATTACTGACGGCACCCTGCGCATCACCCTGCAAGCCGCGCTCGATGGCCACATCGCGCCGCTGGTCGCCGACGGCCATCATCTCTGGCTGTACCGCATCTTTCAGGCCGAAGCCGACCTTGCCCGCCAGCTTCTCGCCCGTCTCGGCAGTCTGCCCGCCGCCCAACACGACCTCGCGCCCTACACCCGCGACCTGCGCCCTGACCAACAGCGCGCCGTCGCCCACGGCCTCGGCCACCGTCTCACCCTCATCAACGGCGGCCCCGGCACCGGCAAAACCTACACCGTCGCCCGCCTCGTCGCCGCCATCCAGACCGGCAACCCCGACACCCGCATTGCGCTTGCCGCACCTACCGGCAAGGCCGCACAGCGCATGAGCGAAAGTCTCGCCGCCGCGCTGGGCAGCCACCATGAAGCGCAAACCCTGCACCGCCTGCTCGGCATCGGGCAAAACAGCCAGCCGCGTTACCACGCCAGCCGCCCCCTGCCTTACGACCTCATCCTCATCGACGAAGCCTCCATGCTCTCCCTTGAACTCGCCCGCGCCCTGCTTGCCGCCGTTGCGCCGGAGAGCCGCCTCGTCCTGCTTGGCGATGCCGACCAGCTCGCAGCCGTCGAGCCTGGCGCCGTCCTGCACGATCTCGCCCGCCATCCGCTCCTTGCCGCGCATATTGTCACCCTCACCACCAGCCAGCGCTTTGCCGCCGCCTCCGGCATCGGCCAACTGGCTGCCGCCGTTCTCGTTGGCGATACGGCCGCTGCCGACGCCCTCCTTGCCGACCATCCCGACCTCGCCCATCATCGCGAGAGCAGCGCTGCCGCCCTGTTTGCCCCTTACGAACCCTATCTGCAAACCCTGCGCGAAGCGGCCGATCCCGACGCCTGCTTTGCCGCCTTCGCGCGCTACCGCGTGCTCTGCGCCGGTCATCACGGCCCCCTCGGCGTACAGACGCTCAACCGCGCCATGCGCACCGCCCACCTGCGCGCCCTGCAACTGCCCACGCACAGCACCTGGTACCACGGCCAGCCCGTCCTCATCACCCGCAACGACTACGCCAACCAGCTCTACAACGGCGACATCGGCCTGTGTCTGGCAAGCGGCGGGCAATTGCAGCTCCACTTCCCTGGCCGTGCGCCCCTGCCGCTCACCCGCCTGAACCCCGCCCAGCTCGACAGCGCTTACGCCATGACCATCCACAAATCGCAAGGCTCGGAATTCGACCACGTCGCCCTCGCCTTCGATCCCTCCGGCATTGCCCACACCAGCCGCGAACTGCTCTACACCGGCATCACCCGCGCGCGAAAGCGCCTCGACATCCACGCCAGCCGCCCCAGCCTGCATCAGGCCATCCGCACGCCCACGCAGCGCAGCACCGGCCTCGATATCCTGCTCAACCGCCTCGCGCCACCCGCCGCACCGCACCAGCCCACGCTGCTGTAGCGCGATGCAGAGCGCCAAAACGCAAAGACCCGCACACTGGCGGGTCTTTTTATAAAATTGCAATAAATAGTGATTTTTTACCAATCACAAGCGCTTATTATGAGAAATTTTCTCGCAATAAGCGCTTGATAATGAGAAATTTTCCCACCCTGCCTGCGGCAGCTTTAGAAAATGAACAGGAAAAGAATGCAGGCCACCGCGGAAATGATGGCGGCGGCGGGGATGGTGATGATCCAGGCGAGCGCAATCGGCTTCATCAATTGCCAGTTGGCATTGCGGTTGACCACGCCGATGCCGAGCACGGCGCCGATCAGGATATGCGTACTCGATACCGGCAGGCCGAAAGACGAGGCCACGAGCACCACGATGGCCGCGGCCAGCTCGGCGGTGAAGCCCGATGCCGGGCTCATCTCCGCCAGATGCGTGCCCACCGTGGCAATCACTTCCTTGCCGATGAACCATAGTCCGGCAACCAGCGCCACGCCAAAAGCGAGCAGCGCCGCAAAGGGAATGGGCGCGGTCGCCTGCATGCTGCCGGTGCGCAGCACCTCCAGAATCGCGGCAAACGGGCCAATGGCGTTGGCGATATCGTTGGAGCCGTGGCTGAAGGCGAAGCACGAAGCCGTCAGCACCTGCATCCAGCTGAACATCACATACGTGGCGCGGCTGATTTCGTAGCTGCGGAAGCGCTTGGACACGCGCCAGGCGATAAACCACATGCCAAGACCGATAGCCGCGAAAATCAGGGCGTATTGCAGGTTGCTCATTTCCAGCCTGAGATTCTTCAGCCCCTTGAAAATCACCATATAGGCGATGATCAGCGCGGCAAACGCGGCGAGCAGCGGAATGTAAACACGCAGGGCGCGGCGGGCGATATCGCGCTCTTCCGGCGTATCCGGCGCATCCTGCACCGTCTCGCCACGGAGCATGGCATAGAGCAGTACCAGGCGTTCGGAAAGCTTCTGGTGCACCACCTGCTGCGGACGCTCGCTGCGTGCCTGATGCGGCCGCATGGCGCGCACGCGGCGGGAATAGGTGCCATGCTCGGCAATATCGCCGTGCATGAGAATATGCTTTTTGATCAGGCTGAAAATCACGAAAGACATCAGCCCGCCCAACACCGGCGACAGCACCCACGACACGGCAATCTGCCCGATCTGCCCCCACTGCACGATGGCCAGCGGATCGGACGCTTCCACGATCACGCCAAGCGACAGCGATGCACCGACGATTGCGCCGATAATCGAATGCGTGGTGGAAACCGGCCAGCCCTTCTTGGTGGCAAAGAGCAGCCAGGCAGCCGCGGCAATCAGCGCGCTCATCATGATATAGACGAATTCCATCGGCGCGATCGGCATCTCCTCGAGATTGACGATGCCGTTGCGGATGGTATTGGTGACTTCGCCACCGGCAATCAGCGCCCCGCTCACCTCAAAAACGGCAGCAACGGCAAGCGCTTGCGGAATGGACAGCGTACCCGCGCCCACCGAAGTGCCGAAAGAGTTGGCCACGTCGTTGCCGCCGATATTGAAGCCCATGAAAAGGCCGAAGAGCGCGGCGAGAACAAAGATGAACGGTGCGTTGTAATAGGTGTAGCCCAGTCCCCAATACATGAAGGATGCGGCGACGGCAAAGAGAATCGCAAAGGCGTAGAGATTGAAATGGCAGAAAAAATGGTTTTTTGGAGTACTCATGTGGAATTCATGCGCCCGTGCTTGCTGCCCGGTAGGGCCAGGATGAGGCAAATTTTAGTGTCTGCGCCGGAAATGGCAAACATTGCGGGCAAAAAATTTAAAAAATGTTTAGTGTTTTTTTGCGGGCATTTGGCGCAACATCATGTATATAAATTAATTAACCAGACATCTGCCACATGCGATTTATTTCCTGCCCGACCCGGAAATTTCCGAAAAACGGCAAAATTTCTCCAGAAAAATCATTATATTTCATAAAAAAGCAATTTATATTATTTTTTTACCATTCATAAGCGCTTATTGTGCAAAAAATACACTGCCAAAGCACTTGCAAATGGTAAAATTTATCATGCTCATCTCGCACCGCATCATCCCGATCCGCGTTTGCCGCGCGGGAGCGGCGCGCTATACAATGCCGCACTTTGCAGCGAAAGGAACGCCCATGAGCACTATTCTCGATCTCGAACCCAAATCCCTGTGGCACTATTTTCACCAGCTCACGCAAATTCCCCGCCCCTCGCACCATGAGGAAGCCGTGCAGCAATTCGTGCTCGACGAAGCCACGCGACTCGGCCTCGATGCCGAACGCGACGCGGCTGGCAACATCCGCGTGCGCAAGGCGGCAAGCCCCGGCAAGGAAGGCTGGCCGGGCGTGATCCTGCAAGCGCATCTCGACATGGTGCCGCAAAAGAATGGCGACAAAGTCCACGATTTCACCAAAGACCCGATCACCACCATCGTTGGCGACGACGGCTGGGTGCGCGCCGACGGCACCACGCTGGGCGCCGACAACGGCCTTGGCGTGGCCGCCATTCTCGCCGTGCTCGCCGACGAGCGCCTTATCCATCCGCCGCTGGAAGCGCTGTTCACCGCCAGCGAGGAAACCGGCATGACCGGCGCCAAGGGTCTGCAAGGCGGCTGGCTCAACGGCAAATACCTGATCAACCTCGATTACGAAGAAGAAGGCGAACTCTGCATCGGTTGCGCTGGCGGCCTCGACGGCAGTTATACCCTGCCCTTTGCCTGCGAAACCGTCGCCCTGCCCGGCTACCGTCTGACCGTGCGCGGCCTGAAAGGCGGGCATTCCGGCGTGGATATCCACAAGAAACGCGGCAACGCCATCAAGATTCTCACCGAAGCGCTTTTCGCTCTTGGCGTCGAACACATCGCCGACATTCACGGCGGTGACTTGCGCAACGCCATTCCGCGTGAAGCCGAAGCGCTGATTGCCCTCCCGGACGGCAATGCCGAGGCCGCGTGCGCCACCCTGCAAACCCTCGCCGACCGCATCAAGCAAGACCTCAATGCCGACGACCAGGGGCTGGTATTCGCGCTCGAAGCCGCGCAGCCGCTCGCCAGCATCATCGCGCCTGCCGACACCCGCCGCCTGCTCGCCGCCCTGCGCGACCTGCCCAACGGCATTGATGCGATGAGCGAAAGCATGCCCGGCCTCGTCGAAACCTCTACCAACCTCGCCTCCATCCGCTGCCAGCATGATGGCGCGCGCGGCGAACTGCACCTGCACTGCCTGCTGCGCTCGTCCAACAACGACGGCAAGAAAGCGCTGGCCGAACGCATGGCCGCTGTCATCGAGCAAGCGGGCGGCAGCGCGCACTATGACGGCGACTACGGCGGCTGGCTGCCCTTGCCGGAATCGGCGCTGGTGCGCGCGCTCGTGCAGAGCGGCGAAGCCGTTTATGGCCACAAGCCACCGCTCAAGGCCATCCACGCCGGTCTTGAATGCGGCATTCTTGCCGAAAACTATCCGCTCTGGCAGATGATCGCCTTCGGTCCCACCATCGAAAGCCCGCACTCGCCGGACGAGCGCGCGCATATCGAAAGCACCGCGCGCTTTTATCAGTGGCTCATCGCCAGCCTGGGGACGCTGGCAGCCTGATAACATAGCAGTTTTTTACCATTTTGAAGCGCTTATATGGTGATTTTTTACCGCAACAAGCGCTTCATGATGGTAAAAAACCGCTATTTTTGCCTGCTTCTTGGAACCATATTCCGGCCATAAAAAACACCACCTTGCGGTGGCGTTTTTTATGGTGCTTGCCAGCGGCTAGAACAGCAATTTCACCAGCATCAGACTGAAGACCAGGCTGAAGAACATCGACAACAGCCCCGGTATCATGAAGCTGTGGTTGAAGATAAAGCGGCCGATGCGCGTGGTTCCCGTGGTATCGAAATCGATGGAGGCAATGATCGGCCCGTAGTTGGGGATGAAGAAGTAGCCGTTCACTGCCACGAATGTTCCCACGATGATTTCCGGCGGCACGCCAAGGGCAAGGCCAACCGGGAACAGGGTTGCCACGGTCGCGGCCTGGCTGTTGATCATGATGGACAGGGCAAAGAGCGCAAAGGCAAAAGTCCACGGCGCGCTATGCACCAGCCCTTCCACGGCAGCCTTCACTTCCGTGATGTGCGCCTGCATCAGCGTATCGCCAAGCCAGGCAATACCAAAAATGGCAATCACGGCGCGCATCCCCGCATGGAAAACGGAGCCACGGGTAATCACGGTGCCATCCGGCTTGCAAAGCAGGATGATCAGCGCACCGGCACTCAGCATGACAATCTCGATGACTGCGGCCATGCCCAGCGGCTTCATCACGCCCTCGGCATTGGCAAAACTCGGACGCAATGCGGGCAACGCACCCATCACCACCACCAGCAAGGCAGCAGCAAGGAAAATCCAGACCGAAGTTTTCGCAGCCGGCGTGACGGCATCTTCCACCACTTCCACGCTGCTTTCGTTCATCTCCAGATAGGCGGGATCTTTCAGCAGGCGCTGGTAATTTTCATCGTCTTTCAGTTCCTTGCCCATCTTGTTGACGAATACGCAGGCAAGGCCGATACCAAGCACAGTTGCCGGAATCGTAACCATCAGAATATCGATCAGCGTAATGTTTTTCGGCTCCAGCCAGAGCAGCGCACCGACCATTGCCGCAGAAATCGGGCTGGCCACAATCGCGAACTGCGAGGCAATGACCGCCATCGACAACGGCCGCTCGGGACGGATGCCGTTGCGGCGCGCCACTTCGGCAATGACGGGCAACACGGAATAGGCCACGTGGCCGGTGCCGGCGAACATGGTGAAAACATAGGTCACCACGGGCGCGAGGAAAGTGATGTGGCGCGGGTTCCTGCGCAAGATGCGGCTGGCAATGCCGATCATGTAATCAAGACCGCCGGCGGCCTGCATGGCAGCTGCGGCAGATACCACCGCCATGATCATCAGCATCACGTCGATGGGCGGGCTGGTTGGCTGCAAGCCAAAGCCGAAAGCCAGCACGGCAAGACCCAAACCGCCGTAAACACCCAGACCGATACCGCCAACCCGCGCACCGGCGAGAATACACAGCAGCACTACGGCAAACTGCAACATGAACATCATAGACATAACAAAGAACTCCAGATAACGAACACCAGGTTTATCGGGATTCGGAAACAGGGCAAAACCTGCGGGCAGGTTCGTCCAGAAACCGGCGCAGATGCAGCATGCCGCATCTGCCACCTTTCCAAATCGGCCCCGGGCATGCTCCAATACATTGACAGGCAATATATCAAGTTTCATGCCCGCATTTATTTTATAATAAAAACATGATTTTTGTTAACAAATGGCGGTTCAGGCGCACTGCCACGGGGGAGCGCATGAAAACCTTGGGCATTATTGGCGGCATGGGGCCGCAGGCAACGCTGGATTTGTACGAGAAAATCGTCAGGCACACGCCGGCGCACTGCGACCAGGAGCATCTGCACGTCATCATCGACAGCTATCCGCAGATTCCCGACCGCACCGCCTGCATTTGCGGGCAGGGCGAGGATCCCCTGCCCTTTCTCGAAGCGAGCGCGCAACGTTTGCAGCAGGCTGGCGCGGAAGCGCTGCTGATGCCCTGCAATACCGCGCATTATTTCGTGCCCGAATTGCGCCGCCGCATCAGCCTTCCCTTTCTGCACATTGCCGAGGCGACTTTGGCCAGCATGGATCCGGCGCGGCACGGCAAGCGCATCGGTGTGCTGGAAACGCGCGGCACCCGCGCCGCCGGCATTTATCGGCATGCCCTGGAGGCAGCAGGCTATCAGGCGGTGGAGCCGGACGAAGTACAGGCCGCGCAGCTGATGCGCTGCATTTACGAGGGGGCAAAGGCGGGCAAGACCGCAGAATACGCGCCGTTGCTAAACGACACGGTAAGCGCCATGGCGGCCGACAGCTTCATTCTCGCCTGCACGGAAATCCCGCTGTTCCTGCCCTACTGGAAGGATCCCCGCCCGGTGGTGGATGCCACGGATGCGCTCGCCAGGGCGGCCGTGGCATTTGCGCTCGCGCCATAGCCGCGCGGCGGGTGCCGCGATCAGTCGCCGTGGAAGCGGTAGTCTTCGATGCCGCTGTCGTAGGGGTTTTCCTGGAGATCGGTGACGAGCCAGCCGAGTTGTCCGGCAGTGTTTTTCACCAGGGCGTAATCGCGGTAGTCATCGTCGCCGCGCGACAGGAAAGTATCGCTTAACAGCACTTCCACGCGCTCGCCGGGTACCACGCGGGCAATCACGGCGCTGTCCGCCTGCGCTTTGGCGTGCAGCGCCAGTTCGCGGGTGGCGCTGCTGCTGAGGCCGACGTAGTAATAGGCCTGCGCCACTTCGCTCAAGGTGCCCTGCGGGTCGAGGCGATATTTGCTGCGGGTGCGGTGCATGCGGTTGCTGGCAGTATCGCCATAGATGGCGCCGTTGCCCGGGAAATAGAAGGTTTCGCCGCCGAAGCCTTTGTCCATGGGGTATTCGCCGTTGGCGCGCTGCTTGAGGTCGGCGTCGTCAAGCAGTTCGCAATAGGGATCGGCGCTCATGCCGGGGCCGCATTCGAGGCGGTAGATGGTGTCGTTCGCGGCAAAACGGCCTTCGAGCAGCATCCAGCTGTCTTCGTTGCTCGCCACGGGCGGGTTGACGATGTTGATGCGCGCAGGCTGGTAATGCAGGGAAAAGGGCGTGGTTTCATTAAGCGCCCGCGGGATTTCCAGCTTTTTCAAGGTGCTGAAATCTTCGCTGTCGCTGGCATCGGCGGCGGGCTTGGCGTCGGCGGCGAGCCAGCCCACAAGGCCAAAATCGCTTTTGATCAGGTAATGCGCCTTATCGGGCGTGGCAAGGAGAATGGTGAGCGGCGCCTGCGCGGGGATGGTGGTGACGGGGCTGCCTTCCTGCAAGGCGCTGCGCAGGGTGATATTGGCCCTGGCAGTGGTGCCGTGGCCGAGATAGATGTAAGGCGCGCCAGCTTTTGCCCCGGGAACGGCAGGGCTTTCGGCAAAGAGGGCATCCGCCGCGAAGGCGGGCAGCAAGCAGGCAAGCGCGAGAGGTACGAGCAAAGTTTTCATGCATTCTCCTTTGGTAAATTTTCTCACCATTAAGCGCTTATCGTGCAAAAATTTCTCACGATAAGCGCTTAATGTTGGTAAAAAATGATTATTTTTGGTTATTTTATGAAAAACATTAAATTCACGACAATCATCCGGCGGCAGCGCAGATTAACGGTGAGCCAACGCCCTCTCTGCGAACCAGCGCCGTAGGTCGGGCACTCTGTGCCCGACGGCAAACACTCGTCGGCCACAAAGCGGCCGACCTATGAAAAGCGGGGCAAAGCCCGCTCTACGCATCAGGAGGGTTACCCCCTCAAGGCTTGAGGCCGTATTCGAGGCGCACGCCCTGCCCTTCGATGGTGAGGCGGTCGCCGCTTTTCTGATAGCGCTCGGCTTTTTGCAGCGCTTGCAGGTAATCGCTTTCCAGATGCATGGCATCGGCATTGGCGGCCATGCGCGTGGTCATGATCGGGCCGGTGACGCGCAGGGCACTGCCGCTGATGCTGGCCGGGGCGTTGTAGTGGTTGACCGGGGATTTGCCGGTAAGCAGATCGCCCTGCATCACGAGGGTGATGCGCTCGGGGCTGGCGGCAAGGTTCAGGGGTTTGCCTTCAAAATGGCCCTGGTCGAGTTGCCAGACAGGCGCCGACGCTGACGGGATGACGGGATGATCGGGCGCCTGCCCGGTTTGGCAGCCTGCAATGACGAGGCTCGCGGCAAGGATGGAAACGGGGATTTTCATGTGGCCTCCGCGCCGCGCGCTGCAAGGCGGCGCGGCTCGCTCAGTGAGTTTTACTTTTTCTCGGGATTCTGTTCGCGCAGATGGCGCTTGACGTTTTCCAGCGAGGTTTCGCCCGCGCCAATCTCGCCTTCCTTGTGGCGCAGGTTGAGGCCGGCATTTTCCGCGGCAATTTCCACACTGCGCTTTTTGCCGGCGTCTGCGGCAGGCGCTTCGGTTTTTACCGGAGCTTCCGCGGCCGGGGCTTTGGCAGGCGCTGCCGGAGCCGGCTGCTGCTCCGCTTTTTTCTCTGCGGTATCGGCGGCCTTGCTGTCCGCCGCGCCTTTCGCCGGGTAATGCAGTACGGCGCTGTGGTTGTCCCTGCTTTTTTGCGCGGCCACGGTCTGCGCCTTGGCATCGGCGGGATAGTGCAGGGTTTTGCTCTCGCCTTTGCTGCCGTTGCCGTTGCCATTGGCGTTCAGCGCGGGCTGGGCAGCCTGCTCGTGCACGACGCTATCCTTGCCGACCGGGGTGACGGCTGTGGCAGCGGCATTCTGTTCGTTGACGAGATAGGCGAGGGTCACGGCCTTGCCCTGGCGTTTTTCGAGCTGGGCTTTCAGTGCGTTCTGGTCCATGAGCTTTTGTGCGCCGTCGGAAAGATGCGTGAAAACATCCTGGTAGCTTTTGGTGAGGTTATCGACGGCGTCGGCGGTTTTCGCGAAGTGTTCGTTCACATTCTGGCGGTAGGCGTCAAATTCTTTTTGCAGGTTGTGCAGCTTGTCGTGCGTGGCATCGGCGTCATGACGCGCGCCACGGCCAACCAGCCAGACGACGACGGCACCGGCGACGAAACCGATAGCGGCATAGAGTATGAGTTGCTGATCCATGAGAGGGTCTCCTTGTGCTTGCAGATGTTGGGGTCGGTCGGATTATATGCGCTTTCAGCGGCTGTTGTAGCCAAAAAGATGGCGGGTTTTGATGAGTTCGACGATGGGTTCGGGCACGCTGTCTTCCCAGCCGCTCTGGTTGTGGCGGATTTGCGAGAGGATTTGCTGGGAATGGATGGTGAAGAGGTCGGGATCGGAACTGTGGATGCCGCGCACGAAGCCGTTGTGCACCAGATGGGCATAGAGATGCTTGAGATGCGCGGGAATTTGCACGTTCTGGTAGGTGATTTCCTCGCCGCTGGCATCAAGCTCGGGATAGGCATAGACGATGGTGTTGTCCGGGAACAGCTTGCCCAGGCCTTCGAGAATGCCGCCTTCCACGCCGCGGTAGAAATCCTCGTCAAACGCGCGGCGCAGGTTGTCCATGCCCATGACGATGCCGATCTGCTTTTGCGTGAACTGGCGCAGGTAGGCGCGCAGACGGAAATAGCGCACGTAGTCGGAAATCATGACGTGATAGCCCATCGCCGAGAGCTGGTCCACGCGCTCGACGAAATCGTGGTCGGCGGCGTTTTCATTGTCGCCGACGAGCTGGTTCATGGTGATTTCCGCGAGCATCAGGGTGTTGTCAATATCCACACCGGGCAGTTGCGCGAACTCCTTCATGCCCTGTTCCATCATGTCAAGGTTGATGCGGGTAAAGGGCTTGAACGAGCCGCGCGTGACCAGCACGTTTTTCTTGTACAGCAATTCGGCAGGCACGCGCACTTCCCCTTCGGGATTGAACATGATGGCGCGCGTTTTCCACGAGCGGATGAGATGGAGATTAAGGCGGCGGTTGTCTTCGTCATCGAAGTAGGGGCCGAAGAATTCGATGCTGTCGATTTCGAGGCGATCGCTTTCCAGGTTGTCGGTTAGCGAATCGATGAGCTTTTTCGGCTCGTCAAAGAGATAGTACGCGCCGTAAACGAGGTTGACGCCGAGGATGCCAAGCGCTTCCTGCTGCTCGTTGGCTTCCTTGTCGAGCATGCGCACGTGGACGATGATGTCGCTCGGCGGCGCGTCGGGATAGAGTTGCAGGCGAATGCCGCACCAGGCATGGCATTCGTTGTTGCGGTTGAAGCTTTTCGCGGCCACCGTGGCGGCATAGGCAAAGAAAGTGGAGCTTTTCGGGCGGGTATCCTTCACCCTTTCCACCACTTGCGCAAATTCGCGCTCCAGCATGGCAAACAGGCGACTGCGGCTGACATAGCGCCCCTTGGGATCGGCGCCATAAATGGCATTGGAAAACTGCATGTCGTAGGCGGACATGGTCTTGGCAATCGTGCCTGCGGCCGCCCCGGCGCGGAAAAACTGGCGCGCGACTTCCTGCCCGGCGCCGATTTCCACGATGGTGCCGTATTTGCGCTCATCGAGGTTGATGGTCAGGGCTTTGTTGCGGGTCGTCATTTGGCGGTGGTCGAATTTTTCCATTCAGGCAGTCTCCGGGTGGGCAGGGTGAAAAGATAAGGGATCAGGCAAACCGGCAACGTGCAGCGGCTGATCGAGATAGCGATCCTGAATCACCGCCTGCACCTGCACGTGTCCATTAGAAAAGGCGGCAGAAAGCACGGTGCCGGCGCGCAGGCCGTCTGCCAGCAGGGCATCGCCCGCTGCGGGCAATGGCGGGCTTGCACCTTGCGCACAAGCGAGGAGGCGGCGGTTCACGCTTTTGTATTCCAGGCGCGCCACTGCTTCCTGCCCCACATAGCAGCCCTTGCGAAAGCTGAGCGCACCGATTTTTTGCAAATCGAGCATTTGCGGCAGGAACTGGTCGGCAGTGGCCAAGGTAATTTCGGCAATGCCCGCAGCCATGCGTGCGCAAGCAAATTGCGCGGCAGAAAGCGCTTCCTGCGGCTGCTGCATGGCGATGCAGAGCGACAGACCGGCCATGCCGTCCAGCCACAGCGCATCGCCTTCCTGACGCACGCCTTGCGCTCGCGCTTCAGCGGCCACGGTATAAAGCCGCTCGGCACGGCTTTCCATGCGCACATCGCTGCGCAACACGAACATTTTCAGGCGGGTGACCGTCTTTTCCGCAAGATCGGCAGGCAGCGCCAGCCAGTAGCACTCGCCATCAAACGCGACCATCATCGTCGCCAGCACTTTGCCCTGCGGCGAACAATAGGCGGCAAAGCGCCAGCCGCCGTTTGCCATCTCACGCATATCGCAGGTGAGCTGGCCTTGTAAAAAATCGGCGGCATCCTTGCCATGCAAGGCATAAAGAGCGTAAGGCAGTGCGGTATCCAAGGGCAACCTGTATTTTGTGAACGGGCGGCACTATTATAGCGGGCAGATTTTCATCTGCCATGCACGAGAATGTTTTTATGAACGACACGAGTAAAACCAGGCCCCAACGCTACCAGCCCCTTACGCAGGATACGGAAAACGCACCCCTGCCGCCCTCCGCCGAAGCCGCGCCCGCAATAGCCGAAACCAACGGCAAGCCGGAAGAAATCGGCGGCCCCAGCGGCCCGGAACCCACCCGCTACGGCGACTGGGAACGCAAAGGGCGTTGCGTGGATTTCTGATCCGGCAACATATGCCATTCCGAAAATGGCATAAACGCTTTTTTAAGACAGAACGATTCTTTCAAGGAATCAGGATGTTTTCTTCTGGGGAAACAGCTATATTTCCCCAAACCTTTGCTGCTTTTCAGGCGCTGCGCGTCGCACATGAAATCAGGGGCGGAGTCTCTGCCTTCTCTGGCATCGCATCAATAAAATGATAATTTTTTCTTACCACAAAGCGCTTGTCATAAGAAATTTTCTCATGATAAGCGCTTTTGATGGTAAAAATAATATGCCTAAAAACCAGACGGGCAAAGGGCTTTCTTCAACAGACTATCTGATTTTTCGAGAACCCTGCTGCATTTTTTCCTGTTATTTTGATTTGGGATAAAGGCATAAAAAACGCTTCCGAAGAAGCGCTTTGCGGGTTTTAGACTTGCCGTTCCACCAGCTTCTGCTTGATTTCGGCGATGGCTTTCGCCGGGTTCAGGCCTTTCGGGCAGGTGTTGGTGCAGTTCATGATGGTGTGGCAGCGGTAGAGCTTGAAACTGTCTTCGAGGAAGTCGAGGCGCTCGCCGGTGGCTTCGTCGCGGCTGTCCTGTATCCAGCGGTTGGCTTGCAGGAGGATGGCGGGGCCCAGGTATTTGTCGCCGTTCCACCAGTAGCTCGGGCACGAGGTCGAGCAGCAGGCGCAGAGGATGCATTCGTAAAGGCCGTCGAGCTTGGCGCGGTCTTCTTCCGATTGCAGGCGCTCGCGCTCCGGCGCCGGCGTTTCCGTTTGCAGCCACGGCTTGATGGAGGCGTGCTGCGCGTAGAAGTGGGTGAGGTCGGGAACCAGGTCTTTCACCACGTGCATATGCGGCAGCGGATAGATGTTGACCTGTGCTTTTTTCACGTCATCGATGGCTTTGGTGCAGGCGAGCGTGTTCATGCCGTCGATGTTCATGGCGCACGAACCGCAGATGCCTTCGCGGCAGGAGCGGCGGAAGGTGAGCGTGCTGTCGATTTCGTTCTTGATCTTCAGGAGCGCGTCCAGCACCATCGGGCCGCAGCTGTCCATGTCGATATCGTAGGTATCGGTGCGCGGGTTTTCGTTTTTGCCCGGATCCCAGCGGTAGATTTTGAAGGTGCGGACGTTTTTCGCACCGGCCGGTGCGGGATAGTGCTTGCCTTCCTTGATGACGGAATTGGCGGGGAGTTTGAATTCGGCCATGGGGAATTCCTTTAGTAAACGCGTTTTTTCGGCTCGACGTAATCGACTTCGTCGGTGCCAGTGTAGTCATGAACGGGGCGATAATCGATGCGCACGGTGCCGTCATCATCGAGCCAGGTGAGCGTGTGCTTCATCCAGTTCTGGTCGTCGCGGTCGGGGTAATCTTCATGCGCGTGGGCACCGCGGCTTTCATGGCGGTTTTCAGCAGCCACGATGGAGACTTGCGCGCAACCAAGCAGGTTCGCGAGTTCAAAAGTTTCCACCAGATCGCTGTTCCAGTTGAGGCTTTCGTCGGCAATGCGTACGCTGTCGAAGCTCTTGTAGATGGTGTCCACCTTGGCCACGCCTTCCTTGAGGCTGTCAGCCGTGCGGAATACCGCGGCATGGGCTTGCATGGCGCGCTGCATTTTGTCGCGGATTTCCGCGGTGCTGCTGTCGCCGCGCGCATGATGAATGCTGGCAAAGCGGTCAAGCGCTTTTTCCAACGAAGCTTGCGGGATGGGCGCAGGTTTGCTGCCGTCTTTGATAAGCGCGCGCGCGCGATGCGCGGCAGCGCGACCGAAAACGACCAAATCCAGCAGGGAGTTGGAACCCAGGCGGTTCGCGCCATGCACGGATACGCACGCCGCTTCGCCGATCGCCATCAGGCCGGGGACGACGTAATCAGGGTTGCCGTCTTTGAGCTGCACGACTTCGCCGTGATAGTTGGTGGGGATGCCGCCCATGTTGTAGTGCACGGTGGGGATGACCGGCGCCGGTTCCTTGGTGACGTCCACGCCCGCGAAAATGCGCGCGGTTTCGGCAATGCCGGGCAGACGCTGGTGAATGACTTCCGCACCCAAATGCTCCAGGTGCAGATGGATATGGTCTTTGTCCTTGCCCACGCCACGGCCTTCGCGGATTTCGATGGACATGGAACGCGACACCACATCGCGCGAAGCAAGGTCTTTGGCGTTCGGAGCATAACGCTCCATGAAGCGCTCGCCTTCGCTGTTGGTGAGGTAACCGCCTTCGCCACGGCAGCCTTCTGTCATGAGGCAGCCTGAGCCGTAAATGCCAGTCGGGTGGAACTGGGTAAATTCCATGTCCTGTAGCGCGAGTCCTGCGCGCAAGACCATGCCGTTGCCGTCGCCGGTGCAGGTGTGCGCGGAAGTGGCGGATTGCCAGGCACGGCCGTAGCCGCCGGTGGCGAGCACCACGATTTGCGCGTTGAAAACATGCAGCTCGCCGCTGGCCAGATCCAGCGCCAACACGCCGCGGCAGGAACCGTCTTCGCCCATGAGCAGATCGGTGGCGAAATATTCGATATAGAATTCAGCATGATTGCGCAGCGCCTGCTGATACAGGGTGTGCAACATCGCATGCCCGGTGCGGTCGGCTGCCGCGCAGGTGCGCTGCGCCTGGCCTTCGCCATAGTTGGTGGTCATGCCGCCGAAGGGACGCTGGTAAATCTTGCCGTCCTTGGTGCGCGAGAACGGCACGCCGTAATGCTCGAGTTCGATGATCGCGGGAATGGCTTCGCGGCACATGTAGGCGATCGCATCCTGATCACCCAGCCAGTCCGAGCCTTTCACCGTGTCGTAAAAGTGCCATTGCCATTTGTCTTCGCCCATGTTGCCGAGAGCAGCAGCCACGCCGCCCTGTGCGGCGACGGTGTGCGAACGGGTGGGGAATACCTTGGTGACGCACGCGGTTTTCAGCCCTTCGAGCGCCATGCCGAAGGTCGCACGCAAGCCGGCACCGCCCGCGCCCACGACCACGACATCATAAACATGATGATGAATTTTGTATTGTTCTGTCATTGTTGAAATTCCCCGGAATCAGTAAGCAAAGCTCAAGCGCAGGATGGAAACCACGGCAATGGCGGCAAAAATCACGCACGCCCCTTTTACTGCAATGAGCGACAGCCATTTCACTTTTTCGCAATGCACATAGTCTTCGATGACAACCTGCACGCCAAGCGCCGCATGGTAAAAGCCGGTGAGCACGAAGGCGAGCAGCAGGCCGGCGTTGAACGGATTGGCGAACCAGCGCGTCACTTCGTGGAAATTTTCCGCGCCAATCAGGCGCAAAACGGCATAGAAGAAATAAAGAACGAGCGGAATGAGAATAACAGCGGAGATGCGCTGCACGATGAAATGGTGCGTGCCATTATGACCGGAGCCCAAACCCTTGGCCTGTTTCAAGGCTTTCAAAATGCTCATGTGCCCTCCTTACAGCGCAATCAGGATCCACAGCGCGAGCGTGAGCACGGCTGTCACAATTTGCACATAACGCGCGGATTTTCGCGCCTCGGGAATGGTCAGTCCCTTGCCCGCATCCCACATGAGATGGCGGATGCCGTTGCAAAGATGATAGAACAGCGCGCCCGACCAGAAAAACATCACCAGCACCACAAACGGATTGGCAAACAGGGCGTTGGCGGTTTTCATACCCTGCTCACCGCTGGCCGTGAGCGCGAGCCATACCGTCAGCCCAAGCAGGCCAATGGCGCTGACAATGCCGGTTGCGCGGTGCATGATGGACATTGCCGAGGTAAAACGCAGCATGTCATAAACTTGGAGATGCGGCGACAACGGCCGGTTATCTGTTTTCATCACTTTGCCTCTCATTTGAAAAAATGAAAATAATTATTAAATAGCGCTTAGATATATTCCGCGCGCTATTATAGCAAAGTCGTTCGCCGCTTTACCATGCAGTAATTTATGCGTGGACCAGAACCGGCAAAAAAATGGTGAGAATTTTTCCCAACAATAAACAACCGATTCAATAAATTTTCCCACAAGATGATTTATTTTTTGTAAAAATATATTGCGAATCGCACTTTATGACGCACATGCGATTCAATATCCACTCCCTTTTATTGCGTTTTTCTCGCCGTACGCCCGCGAATCAGCGTTTCGGGCAGGCTGCGTTCATCGTCATTGAGTTCACGCTGGCGTAAATGACTGACTTTGGGCCGGCTTTATCCGCGCAGATACTTTCAAGCAGCATACCATTCCCCGCTTGACAGCCCGGCGGCAAACATGGCCGACTATGGCTATCCCTATTGGCCGGAGAACCGCATGCCATCTCCCCTTCCGCCGCCGCCCGCCCTGCGCGCTCTCGTCCATCACGCCCTGCCCGTCGATGTGCCGACCGGCCCCTATCACATTCCGGCAAGCCTGTATCCCACGCTGCTGGTAGTGCTACGCGGGCAGATCACTTTGCATCATCACGGCAGTCAAACCTTTCCGCGCCTGGTGCTCTGCGGCGGCACGCGCACACCGCGTTTTGCTGAAGCTGCGCCTGGCACCCACCTGCTCATCATCCCGTTGCGCCACGGTAGCCTGCCTGCGCTCTTCGGCATGGCAGGCGGGCTTTTCATGGAAAGTTGGGCGGATTGGCATGATGTCGTAGCGCATCGAGGCGCGCTTGCGGCGCTTTGCGATACTCTCGACACTGGCAATGAAAAGCAAAGCATCGCCGCTGTGTGGCAAACCCTTCAACAGATTGCCGCGTGGCAGCCGTTGCACAAGCGCTTGGTCGTTCCCATGGAAGCGCTTGATCTGCCGTTACCAGCACTCGCCGCGCACTTTGCGGTGAGCCCGCGCCAATTCGAGCGCCGTTTCCATGCCGCATACGGGCAAAGCCTGCGCGCTTATCGTCGCCAATTGCGTTGCAGCCGCTTGTTGCCGGCGCTGCTTGCGCCGGATACGGCATCGCTCGCCGATCTTGCCCTGGCATACGGTTTTCATGATCAGGCGTATATGCAGCGCGATGTTCGCCAGTTCACCGGCCAAACTCCGGCCAGCCTGCGCCGCGCGGTCACGCAGCAAGTGCCTTCTGCCTAGGCCTATCAAGAGATGCAGCGCCATCCGCGCCTTTTTGGCTCGCGCGGCTTTTGAGGCCTGTCGTTTCCGTGCAATACCGCTCACGCCGCCTGCTTGGCGGTCGGCACGCCGCTGTATCGCTGGATGGGCGCGCCCCGGATTTCATCGCGCTCGTCGCGCGCGGCCATCCCTATCCCTTTCTCTTGACTGCCACTATCGCTGCCGTCTTTTTGCTGGCCGCACGCTATGCCTGGGCGGCCGCCCGTGCCCAGTCCCTGCCTGTCATGCGGCCTTTCTTGCTGGTCATCACCATCGCTTACGTCTTGCACGCCCTGCTTTTCCCTTGGCTCAAGCCGTTTTTCCCCGGCAATGGCGACGCTTTCTGGTATGCCACCTCGGCGTTCTGCCTGATGCTCGCGCTTTGCCATGGCGCAGGACTTTGGCAAATGCAACATGAGGGAGGCAAGCCATGAATCCGCCCATCTCTCCCTTGCGCGCACAACTGGCTGTGGGGCGCTCAGCTCACGATGTCACCCGCCATTGCCTCGATGCCATCGCCCGATACAATCCCGCACTCAACGCCGTAGTCACCTTCAATCCCGATGCTTTGCAGGATGCCGCCCGCGCCAACGCGCTGGCCGATACGGCGCGCGGCCTTTTGCACGGCTTGCCGATCACCGTCAAGGACTGTTTTGCCACGGCGGGTTTGCGCACCACTTCTGGCCATCCACCGCTCGCCGACTATGTGCCGCAAGAAGATGCCGAGCTCGTCGCCCGTCTGCGCGCGCAAGGCGCGGTGCTCATCGGCAAAACCAATCTGCCACCGCTGGCGGGGGACATCCAGTGCGCCAATCCGGTTTTCGGCCGCACCCACAATCCTTTCGATCCTGCCCTGACCAGCGGCGGCAGTTCCGGCGGCAGCGCAGTGGCTGTGGCTGCCGGATTTTCCGTACTTGATCTCGGCAGCGATCTCGGCGGCTCCATCCGCATTCCCGCCGCCTTTTGCGGCGTGGCCGGCATGAAAATCACGGAAGGACGCTGGCCACTTGCAGGCCATATCCCGCCGCTGCCCGACAGGATGCGCAGCGTTTGGCATATGCTGTCTCCAGGGTTGCTCGCCCGCCATGTCGATGACCTGCGCCTGGGGTTTGCTGCGCTCGACGACAAACCGCTCGCACTGCCTGCCCTGCCGAGGTCGCTGCGCATTGCGTGGTGCGACGATTTCTCGGGCATTCCGCTTTGCCGCCGCACCCACGCCGGCTTGCAGCAAGCTGTGGCTCGCCTGCAAGCGCAAGGCCATCAATTGGTGCGCGATCGACCTGTCGATTTCGATTTCAGGGAGGTCTGGAACACCTACGGGGAAATTCTCGGTGTGGAAATAGGGCTGGGTTTGCCGCGTCCCCAGCGTTGGATGCTGCGCGCCGGACGTTGCTTCCTGCCGGAAAAGGCCCATCTCACCCGTGCCTTCGTGCGCGGACTGCGCATGAGCATGGACGATTACCATCAGGCATTCAACGTGCGCCTGCGCCTGATCGCCGCTTTGGAAAGCTTTCTCGACGGATACGATACCTGGCTCTGCCCGGTTTGTCCGCTGACCGCCTTTCCTCACGCGCCCTACCGCTTACGCCTGCCATCGCTCACCATTGACGATACCCCATGGCCTTATCTCGATGCTGGCATGGCACTCACCGTACCGTTTTCCCTGACTGGCAGCCCGGTTATCAGCCTTCCCGCCGGTTTGCAGGACGGCTTGCCCGTCGGGCTGCAACTCATCGGCAAACGCCATCAGGATGAACGCCTGCTCGCAGTCGCCGGCGTAGTAGAAAAGGCTGGCAACGGCTTTTACAAGGCTCCACTCATCAAGGACTTTCAATGAGAAAATTTATCGCTTTTAAGCGCATTTACTGAGAATTTTACTCCGAATAAACGCTTATTCTTGATAAAAACAGCCTGCTTTTATCTAGGAATAAAATTTATCTCAAACTCGTATTTTATATAGCCAACGCTCTAAAGATAGTCATAAGGAATATTCGCAAAACAGGCTGTC
>JAUMXB010000010.1 GCA_030529365.1 Cardiobacteriaceae bacterium
CTATCTGGCCGCGAGTGTTTTAGCTTTGAGGTAAGTCCAATGTCAGCAGAGCCTAAGATGTGTCGTTACATACTTTTAACCACATGGTCAGGATGCTGATTTTTACTGCGGCAGCACAAGTATCCAGCCTTTTGGCATAACGCGCGGCAATGCCCTGTCAGCATTTGAAACCCCAAGATCAGTTTTCGATCAAATGTCGGAAACGACGCAGATAGCAGTCAAAGAGCAATTGTTCCTGACGGTTGGCTTGCGGTGGAATTACCGCCAGCATACCGGTATTCAGCAGTCAGTGCCCGGAGATCGTTTGTGTCATATGCCTTGTCGGCCGGCAGATATTCTGCGGACATGTTTTCCGACAACTCCGGTCCATGGTGGCAATCTGCTGCACAGCCTTCGTTCAAGGTAAAACGCACCGGTATGCCGTGGCTGTCCACCGCCAGATGCGGTTTGGTCTCCAGCCTTTTTTGTGCGGCTCATGCCCTGGTTGCCCCCCACCGCGCTGGCAGCGTGGGGATGAACTTTGATATGGGTGGCATCCATCATCAGAGCCATTCTATGTCCTTCTCTCCAGTCAGTGTGTTCAGCAATTGCGTCCAGATATCTTTGTCACGCCAGTGAGTAAAGCGGCTGTGGACGAGTGGTATGGTAGTGGAGTTATGTAACGAAACAGCGGTTATGGCGGTTTTGATCGTGACGATACTGCCTAAGCATCGTCATCACACACGAAGTTAAAGTCGGGAAAACTCTGGCTGTCCACATCACCAATCTTGACGGCACAGGCGTTGCCAACGCAACCCTTGTCGCCCGCCTTGATTCGATCGCGGAACTGGAGGCGGTGCATATGTTCATTATTTGACGTCTGCGCAGGTCGGGCGTTTTATCCCCGACGTTTGGTTTGATGTCGGCCATCAATGGCTAATCTGTTATTTTTTAAAAAAACCATCAAAAATAATCATTTTTTCTCATAAATAAGCGCTTATTACGAGAAAAAATATCGATAAAAGCACTTTATAATGAGAAAAAATACCATTCAGCAATGACTGGCAAAGAGCGGGGCTGCCGCATCAGGGCGCGGAGCCTTGCGGGAGATGCGCGGCGTATTCGTCGGGTGCGCTGTTTTTCACGATGCACATCGGCTTGCCGGATACCGGGCAGAGGTAGGGCGCGGCGTTGACGGCAAAGACGTCCGCAAGCAGTTCTCCAGTCATCACGTCCTGTGGCGCGCCTTCGGCCACGAGTTCGCCGTTTTTCAGGACGATGAGGTGATCGCAGTAGCGCGCTGCCTGGTTGAGATCATGGAGCACGGTGATGACGGAGACGCCTTTTTGCTGCTGCTCGCGCATCATATCCATGAGCGCGACCTGATGGTTGAGGTCGAGATAGGTGGTGGGTTCATCCAAAAGCAGCCACGGCGTTTGCTGGGCGAGCGTCATGGCGAGGAAGGCGCGCTGCTGCTGACCGCCGGAGAGTTCGTCCACGCGCTTGTCGGCGAGGATGTCGGTATGGGTGGCGGCCATTACGGCTTCGACGATGGCGTGGTCTTGTTGGCCAAGCCGTCCCCAGAGATTCAGGTAGGGGCTTCTGCCGTAGCCGACGAGGGTACGCACGCTGATGCCTTCCGGCACCATGTGGTGCTGCGGCAGGAGCGCCATGCGGCGTGCGAATTTTTTGGCAGAGAGGCGGTGGATGGATTCGCCGTCGAGTTCGATGCGGCCGCCCTGCGCGGCCAGGAGACGGGCGATGGTTTTCAAAAGCGTGGACTTGCCGCAGCCGTTCGGGCCAATGAGGGCGGTAATTTTGCCTTCGGGGATGGTGGCGGAGAGGTCTTTGAGGATGCGGGTCTGGCCATAGCCGCTTTGCAGATGGGAGAGGGTCAGTGCCATGGTTACAGGCTCCGTCTGAGCAGATAGAAGAAATAGGGCGCGCCGATCAGCGCGGTGAAGATGCCGGCGGGCAGTTCCAGCGGCGGATCGATGCTGCGTACGGCGATGTCGCTCAGTTGCAGGATGAGCGCGCCAGTGAGCATGGCGGCGGGCAGGAGATAGAGATGACGGCCGCCGATGATTTTGCGCGCAAGATGCGGGGCGACGAGGCCGAGAAAGGCGATGGGACCTGCCACGGCGACGGCCACGGCAGCAAGCAGTACGGCAAGAGCGAGGAGGAAAAGACGCTCGCGCGGCACATTGACGCCGAGAGTGGCGGCCTTGGCATCGCCCAAGGTGAGCAAGTCGAAGGTTTTGCTGTGAAAAATGGCAAGTGGAATCAGCAGGATGAGCAAGGGAATCGCCACTTGCACGAAAGTCCATGAGCGTCCCCAGAGGCTGCCGGTGAGCCAGAGCACGGCGGTGTTGATTTCCAGCGGGCTGGTGAGCATGAGGTAATCGGTGATGGCTGCGTAGAAGGCGGAAAGGGCGACACCAATGAGCGCCATTTGCAGCGGGCCGGTGCGGCGTCCGCAGATGGCGACGAGCATCACGAAGGCAAGCGCTGCGCCGACGCAGGCGGCAAGCGGCAGCATCCACACGGAAACGCCGGGGATGAAGGAAAGGAGCAGCACGGCAGCGAGGCTCGCGCCGTGGTTGATGGAAAGAATATCGGGCGAGGCGAGGGGATTGTGGACGATGCCTTGGATGATGGTGCCGGAAAGGGCGAGCGCCGCGCCGATGAAGATGGCGAGAATGGCGCGCGGCAGGCGGTATTCCCAGATATCGAAGTTTTGCGTGGCAAGGCCATGCCAGATGGCGACGGGCGACTGGAAAGAAGCGCCGAACATCAGGGCGGCGCAGAAGGCAAGCGCCACGAGCAAGGCAAGAATATACAACTGGCGCACGGGATGGTTCATTTTTCGATCCGGCGTTTGGCGAGGATGACGAAGCAGGGCGCGCCGAGGATGGCAATCACCGCACCGGCCTGCAATTGTCCGGGATAGGCGATGGCAATGGCGAGCAGGTCGGCGGCGACGAGAAAGAGTGCGCCGAGCAGGGCGCACATGGGCACGGCGAGGCGCAGGTCGTAGCCGATCCAGAAGCGGGCCAGATGGGGCACGAGCAGGCCGATAAAGGCAATGGGGCCGGTGGTAGCAACGCTTGCCCCCACCCAGACGAGCACGATCACGTTGATCAGCAGCCTTAGATGCCTGACCGACAGGCCCAGCGACTGAGCAGCGTCATCGGACAGGCGCAGGAGATTGAGCTTGGGCGTGAGCCAGACGAGCGGCAGAACGGGCAGGAGCGCAAACAGCCAGTAGGCGGAGAGCTTGCCCCAGTTCATGTTGGTCATGCCGCCTGCAAGCCAGCGCAGGACGCCGACGGCCTGGTCTTCGGCAATGATCATCGCCGCCTTGCCGAGGGCGAGGCAAAAGGCGCTCACGGCAATGCCGGCGAGAATCAGGCGGCTTTGCTGCAAGCGCCCGCCTTGGTAGCTGATCCACATGACGAGCGACCACGACAGCGCTCCGCCCACGGCGGCGGCAACAGAAAGACTGATGCCGCGCAGGAAAGCGGGGGCAAAGGCGGTGGTGAGGATGACGCCCAGCGCTGCGCCAGCGTTGATGGAAAGGAGCGAAGGCGAGGCGAGCGGATTGCGCGTCATGGTTTGCAGGAGCAGACCGGATACGGCGAGCGTCGCGCCGCACAAGATGCCGACCAATATGCGTGGCAGGCGTGATTCGATCACCAGGCGCTCGGCGATGGCATGGTATTCGCTGTCCGTAATCGCATGGTAAAGCGCGGCCACGACATCTGCCGGGGCGATGGCCACCGGCGAATAGAGAAAAGCAAGCGCAAAAGAGAGCGCTGCCAGCAATGCGGCCGGCAGCGCCCATTTCAGCCAGTGCGGCAGGATTGCCATGCCTGATTATTTTTGCGCCGCGGCGTCGCGGATTTGCTCGGCCATGGCGCGGGCGGCATACAGCCCGCGTGCGCGAGACCACAAATTGGGATCGATGCTCACCACCTGGCCGGCCTTGGCGGCTTTCAGGGCAGGCCAGAGCGCTTCTTTTTCCCATTTTTTCACCATGCTTTCCTCGCGGTAGTGGGCGACGAAAATCCAGTCGGGATCGATCGCCAGCACCTGCTCGAGACCGGCATCGTAAATGGGTTTGTTGCCCGGCGCATCGGGCACGTCGAAGCCCAGGTGCTCAAGAAGCGCGCCGGAATAGCTTTGTTTGGAATGGATATCGAAGCCGTCTTCGCGCGAGCTGCCGACAAACGCTTTCTGCCCTTGCGGGAGATTCGCCTTGATTTCGGCGATTTCCTTGTCGAGGGCGTCGATTTTCGCTTTCATCTTGTCGCCTTTGCCGACCACTTCACCAATGGTTTGCGCCTGCACGAGAATGTCGGCATACGTGCCGTGGCGTGAATTGAGGAGCAGCACCGGTGCGATTTTCCCGAGTTCGTCGTAGGCGGCGGTATGACGATCCTTGTCGGCGATGATGAGATCGGGCTTCAAGCTCGCGATGGTTTCCATATTGGGCTGTGAACGGGTGCCGACTGACGTGTATTCGCCGATTTGCTCGCGGATTTGCGGGAGAAGGCGCTTGGCGTCGTTGTCATCGGCAACGCCCACCGGCGCCACGCCTGCATTGGCAAGCGCGTCCACAAAGGAAAACTCCAGGGCGACGATGCGCTCCGGGGTTTTGTCGAGGGTGAAGTCGCCTTTTTCATCCTTGACGGTCACGGCATGGGCGGCAAGGGAAAGGGCAGCCAGGGCGGTGAGGCAGGTTTTGATAATACGCATGAGAATAGTCCTTGTTTGGATTCAAGGTGCGCATCTTGAAGAAAACGGTTGTGCTTTGCAAGCGGCAGGGAAAGATTTTTTCAGGGAAAACACAGCAGAGTGTGAGAAACGCGGGCAGGGATTGATACCCAACATCAAACATTTGTCGGCACGGGTTTTCAGGAAAAGCGCTTTGCACTTCTCGTGAGTCTCCCACAAAGTAGGCTGATTTACGGGCTAACGATGTTTACAGGCTAATTTGCATCATCTCGTACGTCGGCTCCATGCGCGAACGCATTCCTACGCAAATCCGGGTGACGCCGCAGGCGGGTGGCATCAGCGTCCTGTCCGGTAATGACGTTAAGAAACTGTAGAAAATAGCGATTTTTTACCACATCAAAGCGCTTATGGTGAGATTTTTTCTCAATATAAGCGCTTGTCGGTGAGAAAATTTATCATCACTTTCGGGAGAAGCGGATGGGGATGTTGAACGACATGGCCTGGCCGCTTGGCGTAGGCTGGTATTTCGCCGTTTTTTGCACGGTGGCGAGAGCGGCATTGTCCAGCGCGGGATTGCCGCTGCTTTTGCTGATGCGGATATTGCTGAAGCGGCCATTGGCTTCCACAGTAAAGGCAATGGTTACAGTGCCTTGGTCGCGGATGTTGCGCGGTTTGTTGCGCGCCAGCGCTCGTTGCAGACCGCCATGATAGATTTTGAGCGCGTCTTTTTGCTCGCCGGTGGAAGGGTGGGGCGAATGCTGGCTGGCAGGCGGCGCGCTTGGCGTGGCAACAGGTTGGGTTGCCGGCGGAATGGCCGCTGGCGTGAACAATGGCTTTTCTGATCGGGGCGAAGGCGCGGTTTCCGTTTGGTGCGGCATGGCCTTTTCTTTCTTTTTCTGCCTTCCCTGTTTTTTTACGGGTTTTTTGCGCGGTTTTTCTGGCTTGGGCTTTTCGGCTTTCGGCTGGGGTTCGGGTACAGGCGGCGCCATGATGGCGAGCATGTTCAGATCAAAGGGCTGGTAATCATCAGTGGCAGATATTGTGTGGCTGGTGACCTGACGCCACACGACGCTTGCAATGGCAATGTGCAGAGCGGCCGAAAGCAGAAGAGCCGTAGCGTTGCGCATCAAGGGGTTTCCGGCAGAGCAAGGATATTGACCTGGTTGATCTGGCGCTGGCGCAGCAGGTCGCCAATCCTGACAAACAGGGCAAAGGGCGCATCGGCATCCAGCTTGAGATTGACGCGCTGATCGGCGTTCCATTGCCCGATCGTGGCTTCCAGTGCCTCGAAATCGATGGCTTCGTCATCCAGATAGAAAATGCCGTCTTTGCTGACCGTGATCAGCCGGCTTTGCGTGACGGATTCTTCCAGCGCCGTTGCCGTGCTGGAAGTGGGGGTGTTGACCTTGATTTTTCCCTGCGCGATGAAGGTGGCGCTGGTCAACACGATCGCCAGCAGCACCAGCATGATGTCAATGAAGGGAATAACGTTGATCTGGTCGAATTTTTTCATGCGTTCGTACTGTGCAGCGCTTGCCAGGACTCGCGCTTGACTTCCACGGTGCGCGACAGGCCGTTGTAAAACATGACCGACGGAATGGCGACGAGAATGCCGAGCGCTGTTGCCTTGAGCGCGAGCGCCAGCCCGATCATGATCTGCGCGACATCGATATTGCCGCCTTGCGCGCCCATGTCGTAAAACGTGATCAAAATGCCGATCACCGTGCCCAGCAGCCCTACATAAGGCGCATTGGCGCCCACGGTATAGATCGCGGTCAAATTTCGTTCCAGCGCGATGTTGAGTTCATGGATATTGGGATAATCACGCAGGTTGATGCGGCGATAGAAAAAGTATCTCTCCAGCACTTTCCACAGCATGATGAAACTCATCAGCCCGAGCACGGCAAAGATCACGGCATCGATATGGTTTTTCCAGAAGAGCGGAGACAAAAACAAATTGAAATCAAACATGAATGATTGAAATGCATCAGTAAAATTGCCGGCTATCGTACGCCAAACGCTTGGTGGTGTAAATAATAAACTTTATTGTTTAGATTGTTTGAATCGTGCATTTTCTTTATCATGATGCCTGCCCCCCGATCATTCGGGCTTTCCCCATGAGCCGCGAGAGATGCGGGAGTTCCCTGTATATTTGCAAGAGAAATCCATGAAAAAAGATTTTGCCCAAGAACGAGAAAACCCCTATACCACTGCCCAGGCCGTGGAAGACGTGCGTAGCCACATGCTGGATACTTTTGCCGGCAGTCTGGCCACGATCTGCCGCGATGACCATCCGCTGGCTGCCTATCCCGTGTCGTCTGTTGTGCCGTTTTTCCTTGATGACAATTTCCAGCCCATCATCCTGATCGCCGATATTGCCGAGCATACCCACAATGCACTCGCCAATCCGAAAGCATCCATTTTCCTGCGCGAAGGTCTGGACAAGAAAGACGTGCAAACGCAATGGCGTATCTGCATGATCGGCGATCTGCTGCCGGTAGGCGAAGAAGAGGCGGAGGCCATCGGCGAACAATACTATGCGCATTTCCCGGGCGCTCGCGGCTATAATCGCACACACGGCTTCCGCTTTTTCCGTCTCAATCTGAAAAAATATCGCATCATCATGGGATTCGGTGCGATTCGCTGGGTCAAGGCAGAAGCGGTTTGCGAGGCGAATCCCTTTGCCGAAAGCAAGTACGGCATGATCAGGCATATGAACGAAGACCATGAGAGTGCCATGCGTACCTATTTGCGTCAAATTGGCGTGACCGTGCAGGAAGACAAGAAAGTGGAAATGGCCAACCTGCACCAGTATGGCTGCACCTTGCGCCACGGTGATGGCCTGCATTTTGTGCCATTTGCCCAAAAGGCAAGTACGGCGCAGGAAGTTCGGGAAATGCTGGTAGCCATGGCAAAAGCCTGAGTTTATGCACGCAGAACAATTGCAAACCCGCCTTGCGCGGGTTTTTTGTTACTTGCAGAAGCGCTTCTGGCCATACCGGCAATGGCTCCAAAATAGTCTCCAGGCGACATGAAGTTGAAGCTGTCCTCATCTATAAAGCAAGTCTCGAAAGTTTTCAGATTTATTTAATTTATTGTTTTTGATTTATTTTTATGGTTTGAGTGGGGATTTGTTGTATCAAAAAAACAACAGGCGGCATTTTGTTGGTTTCTTGCAACAAAAGTGTTGCACCATTGAAAAAAAGCCAGTATGATTGCCCACGGATTAGGCAATCCGCGAATCACACAGTTAGCAAATTGCTAGGAGAATACTCATGAAAAAATCACTGATTGCACTGGGCGTTGCCGCTGGCATGTTCGGCGTTGCTCACGCAGACACTACTAACCTCTACGGTGCTCTTGGTTTCTCAATGTCAGTTACTGATTCTGAAGCTGGCTTCAAAGACAATGTTTGGGATCTGGCCAAACACACTTCACGTTTCGGTATCAAGGGCACTGAAGACCTGAGCAATGGCTTGCAGGCTTTCTTCAAGTTTGAGCTTGATGTAGATCCTGAAGGCGATTGGAAAGACAATATGCGCAGCAATCCGAAAGGCGCTAACGGTACTCGTTTCGCTTACATCGGTTTGAAAGGCGACTTCGGTACTCTGACTCTTGGCCGTCAGAACTCTCTGTGGAAAACCGTCATGGATCAAAACAACTTCAATGACGTATTTACCTCAGCAGCTGGAATTGGCAAATTGGGTCGTGTAAGCAAGGCAGTCAGCTACGTCTCTCCGGCTTTCAGCGGTTTCCAATTTGCAGGTTCTGCTATTTTTGATGGCGCGAACCCTGCAACCAAAGGTGCTGATGCTTATGAAGTTGCAGCTCTGTATGACAACTATGGCGTAAATGCTGGCGTTGTGTACAGCAATATCAAAGTTGGAACAGGCCGTGCTAAAGATACTACTGAATTGACTGGTCTGAATGTTGGCTACAAGATGGATGACACCTTCTCTGTCAACTTTGGTGCTGCTCACAAATCCAGCGCTGGCGAGCGTTATAACCTGCAAGGCGAGTACTTCCTCGGCGCGAACACCTTCCGTGCTGGCGTGAACTATGACGACAACAAAGGTAAAGGTGCTTCTGATCCTTTGACAGCTGCTCTTGGCTATCAGTACAACTTCAGCAAGCGTACTTACGTTTGGGTTGAAGGTGAATACACTGATTACGATGTTAAAGGCAAAGACAACGGCTACCAAGTATTCGTAGGTGCCCGTCACAACTTCTAATCGATTTCTCGATTCAGAATGTGAAAAAAGCGAGCTTCGGCTCGCTTTTTTTGTGCGTAGTTTTTGTGATATTGCCATTTCTTAGAAACCAGTACGATCGTGTTGCTCCATAATCGCGCAAGGATTGTCCACGTGTAGGTTGGTAGTGAGCCGTTAGGCGGACTCCAACTCATGATGAACGTTGATTGTTGGGGTTCGCTGCGTTCACCGCCAACCTACGCCCGCTATCGCTGTGCGATAGATGTCGCGAGTAACGTTCACTATCGATCCCGAAAATCCCGGCATGCGAATGCTTTGCGATGCCGAATCTCCGCGTGCGTGCCGCTACACGGCACACACCCTACCAACGCGCCCGTAAGGTAGATGTCAATCCACTGTCGCGAAGCGATCGCAGGTTGGTGGTGAGCCGTTGGGCGGACTTGAACATTGATTGTTGGGGTTCGCTGCGCTCACCGCCAACCTACAGACGGATAATCCTTGTGCGGTGATAGAACAACGCCATTGGTATTACGCATAAAAAAAGCGGCATCATGCCGCTTTTTCTTTGTGCTCTGAAAATAGCAAGGCGTTTTACTGACCTTTCAAACGGATAGGACGAACGCCGGCTTCTGCTGCGGAGGGAACGCCTTGCGCATGGTAGCCTGCGCCGCCGTAGTGCTGGTGGCCGCTTTGCGGACGGGCGTGCATGGTTGCAGTGCGCTGATCTTGGCGCATGTTGCCGTGCGGATGGGCATAGCGGTAGTGGGTCGGGCCGCCGCTGACATGGCCATGGCGGCTGTGGATATCGGCAGGGCCAGTTTGTACCGGCGTATCGGTAGCGGGGTTGCCGCCGCCTTGCAGGCTGAAGGTGATGTCGTAGCGGCGCGGTTTTTTGTTGCGCGCGGCATCTTTGCGGATATTGACGATGCGCAGTTCGTATTCTCCGTTTTGCGGGAGCACTTGGCCGTCTGCGAAGCGTTTGCCGTCTTCGGGGCGGAAAACGCCGGCGTCGATTTGTCGTGTGCTTTGGTTGCGGGTGATGTGGATGGTTTGCCCGGCCTGGCCGTGGAAGCGGTAAATGGCGGTTTTGAGTCCGCGAACGCTGCCGGAAACGCGCGCGCTGCCTTGGGAGAGGTCAAGGTTTTTTACCGGGATGTTGCGGCGCTTTTGTGCGGCATGCGCGGGCATGACGGGGGTGTTGGCGGGCAGGTTCTGCAAGCCGGGCTGGCCGACGGTGTATTGCTGAGGTTGCTGTGCCATGGCCATGCTGCTGGCGAGGATGGCGGCAATTATCAGGGTGTGTTTCATTTTCGCTCCTTGAAAGATGGGTGGGGTGATGAGGCATGATACCGCAACTTTTGCTGTGGCGGGTGATGGACGTCGATGGTGGAAAGGGGTTGTAATGTGAAAAAATATAGTGATTTTTTCTCATAGATAAGCGCTTATAGTGGTAAAAAATTGCTATTGAAGCGCTTCTTAGTGAAAAAATAACTCATATTGCCCGTTCAAAGAAAAGGGGGATGTTGCAGCGTGCGGAGAGGGTTTCCATGTAGGTGCGCACGGTTTGCGGCCAGATGACGTTGCGAACGGCGGAAAGCAGGCGCAGGGTGGAGAAAACTTCGATGTCTTCCATGCTGAGGTGGCCTTTGAGTGCGCCCGGGCTTTTGATGAGGGGGACGAGGGTTTCGAGGTCGGTGTTGAGGTATTCGATGTAATGGGGGCTGCGGGCGAGATTTTCGGAGAAGTCGCCGATGATGGCGGTTTTGCGCTCGGTGTAATAGTCGATGGCGCTTTGGCTGGCAAATTCCGCGAGACCGAGGCGGGGAGCGCGGGGCATGACGAGGTGGTTGTTGTAGTTGCGGACGGTTTGCAGCCATTGGCTGATTTCGGGGCGGATGGCGGGGTCGAGCTGCTGGTTGGAGAGGCTGTCGATGTAGCGCACGATGTCGAGGCTTTCGCCCATGGCGCTGCCGTCTTTTTTGACGAGGATGGGCACCATTTTTTTGCCGACGAGGCTGATGGGGGTTGCTTCGTCATCGTTGGCGAGAATGACGTGCTCAAAGCCAATGCCGCGCAGGCCAAAGATCATGCGGGCTTTGACGCAATAGGGGCAGTGGTCGTAGGTATAGAGTTTCATGGGCTATCCTCGGCTTGTTTCTGAAAATCAGGGTGGAACGGGTTGATGAGGGTGGCTTGCGGCCAGATGGCGCGGATATCGGTTTCGTCTCGGCTGTGGTAGAGGAGTTTGAGGTTGGGGCCGGCATCGATGGTGGCGTAGTGCTCGAGGCCTTCCGCGCGCAGGGCATGTACGCGGCCAAGGGCGTCGAGGCTCGCGCCTTGCAGGTAGATGAGCGCGGGGCGCGCGGCCATCATGGTGGCGTGCATGGCGAGGGCGTTGGTTTCGGCGGTTTGCCCGAGGGTGGTGAAGTCGCGTGCGGCAATGGCCTGGCGCAGGGTGATGCGGTCGGCTTCGGCGGTTTGCGGCCAGTTGGTATAGAGGGGGCTGGTGGCGAGGGTGTGGTTCATGCCGTCGCGCGACGGGGTTTTTTTCTCGCGGGTATCGACGGGCAGGAGGGCGACGCGCAGGTCGTGCCAGTCGGTAATGATGGGGCTTGCGATGCTGTCGGAGCCGTCTGCACGCTCGCCGCGCTGCCATTCCACAAAGCCGTGCCACAGGGAGCGTGCGGCGCTGCCGCTGCCGATGCGTGCGAGTGCGGACAGGACGGTTTCCGGCAGGTTCAGGCGGAAATACTGGTTGAGCGCCAGGGAAAGCGCGGCATAGGCAGAGGCGCTGGAGGCGAGGCCGGCTGCGGTGGGGATGGTGTTAGTGCTGTCAATCAGGAGGGGGTGGAAAGCATCGCGGCGGATGAGATCGACGAAGGCAAAGGCGCGGCGATGGAAGGCGCTGTCTGGCGGGATGGTTTCGCCATTGACGCGGAGGGTGTCGGCGTGGTTTGCGGTGATGACGGTGCGGGTGCCATGTTCGGCAAGCGAGACGGAAAGGCTGCCGTTCATGGGCAGGTTGAGGATGGCGTCGCGCTTGCCCCAGTATTTGACGAGTGCGATATTGCTGGGGGCATAGGCCTGGCCGTGCGGCGCGGGGCGCAAGGTGGCTGGCAGATGGGGGGCGAGGTATTGCGCGGGAGTCACGGGGTTGGCCAGGATGAGGGGAGGCTTAGTATATAGCTCTGTTCCGGCTTGTGTCAGCCTCTGCGTGGTGAAGACGGGGTTGAAATATAATCATAGTTTTTTTTGCCATTATTAAGCGCTTGTATGGATGTTTTTTATCGCGATAAGCGCTTATGGATGGTAAAAAGATGCTATTTTTTCTGATTTTCTATCATCAATCCGCTGCGGCTGATGCGGATGGGGCTGTGTTGCGCCGGCAAGGTGCCGGCAAAGGCCACGATGCAGTCGCCCAGGCCGGAGCCGCTGATTTTGGCGGCGTGGGTTGCAGGATGGCGAAGCGCTTCGTGCAGGTGTTGCTGCTGGGTGGCGTCGCAGACGCCAAGATCGTGCAGATGCTGCTGGTAGCGGTTGAGCAGGCTGTAAAACAGCGGCCAGTTCTCCGCTTGTGCGGCGGCGATGGTTTGCGCGGTGGTTTCGCCCATGCGCTGGTAGAGCTGTTCGTAACGTCCGGGATCATGCTGCATGCGCGCGGCAACCTGCGCGAGCACTTCGCCGGTGGGCGTTTTGTAGCCGGCGTAACGCAGGCTCGGCGGCGCGGGCGGCAAGGGAAGGGGGGTAATGTGCACAGTGGGCAGGTTGCGGTAGGCAATCATGCCGCCCCACAGGCTGGCGGCCAGGTCGGCGCCGCTGCCGCGTCCTTGCAGACCGCGAATGATGGTGAGCGCCTGGGCGTGCAGAGTGGGCAGGCTGGTGTCATGGCCGCCGTGCGCGGCAAGCGCGGCAAGCGTGGCAACGGTGACGGCGGCAGAGCTGCCGAGGCCAAGTGTGGGATCAATGGCGGAATCGATATGCAGCCGCAGTGCGCCGCTTCCGGGATAGCGCTCGAGGCAGGCAAGCACGAAGCGCAGTTTTGCATCGGGATGGAGCAGGCCGACAGGAGCGCAGTAATGCCCGAGGGCGCTTTCGATATGCACCTGGCCGTCATCGCCGGGAGCAAGACGCACATGGATGCGCTGGTCGATGGCGCAAACGATGGCGGGATGGCCATACACCACGGCATGTTCGCCGCTGATCATGAGAGAGCCGGGGGCGCTGGTATGGATCATGGGGTTTTCTTCCGGGTTTTGTTCAGGGTTTTGCTGAGCGTGATGAGCAGCACGCCGCCGAGGATCACGACAATGGCGACGAAATCCTTGCTGCTGGGGCGCTCGTTGGCCAGCAGCATGCCGAGGATGACGGCAATCACGGGATTGACGTAGGCATAGCTGCCGACCAGCGCCGGGCGGGCGTTCTGCAACAGCCATACATAAGAGGAATACGCAAAAATGGAGCCGAAAAGCAGCAAGTAACCCAAGGCCAGCCAGCCGCTGCCGGTTGGCCAGGCGGCAAACTGCTCGCCTTTGAAAAAGCCGATTGCCAGCATGAAGACGCTGGCGCAAAGCATTTGTGCGGCAGCGGCCATGAATGGCGGCGGCAGGTTCCGCCCTCTGCTCCAGATGGATGCGAATGCCCAGGAAACCGGCGCAATCATCAGGGCAATCAAACCAATACGACTGGCGCTGAGTTCTCCGCCCAGATTGAGCAAAATAATGCCGGCAAAGCCGATGGCAAGGCCGAGCCATTCGGTGCTGCTGGAGCGCTCGCCGCGAAGTGTGGCAAAAAGCGCAATCCACAAGGCCGATGAGGCAACGGCAACAGCCGTGACGCCGGATGACACATATTGCTGGGCGGTATTGACCATGCCGTTGCCCATGGCCAGCATAAGGAATCCCATCAGGGCGCAATTCAGCCATTGTTGCGGTGTGGGATGGGCATAACCGCGAACGCGCAGCACGGCATACATCAGGCTCCCCGCCAGCAGAAAGCGGATGCCGCCCAGCCAGAATGGCGGAAATCCGCCTTCCAGGGCAAAGCGGATGCCAAGATAGGTGGAACCCCAAACGATATAAACCGTGATCAGAGCGAGAAACAAGCGCCAGGAGTAGGACATGGTCAGGATTCCTTGGTTGGCCTGGGCGGCAGGGCAGAAAGAATACCACCGGCCACGATGATGCTCATGCCGATGAATTCCTGCACACCCAGGTGTTCATGAAAGAAATAATGCGCCATGACGGCAGAAAAAATCACGGTGAGGTAGTTCATTGCAGCCACGGTAAACTTGGGGCCGACGGCATAGGCGCGCGTGAGCGAAAGCTGGGCGACCAGGGCGGTTGCGCCAATGGCGAAAAGATAGGGAATTGCGCGCATTTCCGGGAAATGCCAGCCCTGAACGCTCACAATCAGCGCGCAGGTCAGCGTGCAAATGAGGGCGAAGTAAAACACGATGCGCCATGCCGGTTCGCCGATGCGCGTCATTTCCCGAACCTGCAAGTAAGCCCAGCCGGCCAGCGCGCCGCTTGCCAGTGCGCTGAAAAGCCCCCATTCCTGCCCTTCGGCAACTCCCGGCTTGAGAATGACGGCAACGCCAACAAGCCCCAGCAGCAAGGCAATGGCAGTGATCGGCGCGATGCGTTCGCCCAGCACGATGAAAGACAACAACGCCAGAAAAATGGAAGAGGTATAGCTCAGCGTAATGGCCGTGGCGAGCGGCAGGCTGGTAATGGCGTAGAAGAAAAGAATCAGGGAAATCGTGCCGGCGATGCTGCGGCTCAGGTGGCGACCGATATGCGGCGTGGCAAATCGTCTGCGCCGGGCAAGGGCCAGCAAACCCAGCACGATCACGGTCAATAATGTGCGCCAGAAAGCCAGTTCGCTGGAATGAAAGGGGAAAAGGCGATCGGTTTCCTTGATGACAATTCCCATCACAGCGAAATTTATTGTGGCAAGCAAAGCCCAGAAAATGCCTGCGGAGATGGATGGTGTGGCGCCGGGCATGGAAAGATCCGGAAATAATAAAAAGGGCGACATTATAAGCACAGAGGCGGGACAAGAGAGACGCAAGGAAAAGCAGAATGGGCTGTTTTTGGTACCGCCACGCTGATATAATAAAAAAATATTAATAATCCATACGGAGAGTTTGACGATGACAGCAAATAATGATAGGCATATTGTTGATTTGAAAAAATATGGCATTCAAAAACAGGCGAAACGCAATCTTGCGCCTGGCAGCCTTTATGAAGAAGCGCTCGCGAATGACAGCGGCTCCGCCATTTCCTCCACTGGTGCATTGATCGCCTATTCTGGTGTGAAAACGGGGCGCTCCCCCAAAGACAAGCGCGTCGTCCAGCATCCCGATTCGCAGGACAACATCTGGTGGGGCAATGTCAACATCCCGTTCTCTCCTGCATCGCATGCCAAAAACCGCGAGCGTGCCGTCGCTTTCCTGAACCAGGCAGAGCAAGTCTATGTGTTTGACGGATTTGCAGGCTGGGATGAAGAGCACCGCATCAAGGTGCGCGTCATTACCACCCGTCCGTATCATGCCCTGTTCATGCACAATATGCTGATCCGCCCGACAGTTGAAGAACTCGATCAGTTCGGCGAGCCGGAATACGTCATCTTCAACGCCGGGCAGCAGGAAGCCGATACTTCCGTGGAGGGCGTGGCCAGCAAGACTTCCGTATCCCTCTCCTTCGAAGAGCGCGACATGGTTATCCTTGGCACGGAATACGCCGGCGAAATGAAGAAAGGCATCTTTACCATCATGAACTATCTCATGCCGCTCAAAGGCGAGCTTTCCATGCACTGCTCGGCCACAGCCGAACAGGGTGGTGACAAGTCTGTCGTGCTTTTTGGCCTGTCCGGTACCGGTAAAACCACTCTTTCTGCCGATCCCAAGCGCGAACTCATCGGCGATGATGAGCACGTCTGGACAGAAAGCGGCATCTTCAACATTGAAGGCGGCTGCTACGCCAAGGCCATCGATCTCTCTGCCGAAAAAGAGCCTGATATCTTTGGCGCGCTCACCTTCGGTGCCGTGCTGGAAAACGTGATTTACGACAAGGACACTCGCGTAGTCGATTACACCGACACCAGCATCACGGAAAATACCCGTGGCGCCTATCCCATCGAGCACATCAAAAACGCGCGCATTCCCTGCAAGGCCGGTCTGCCGACCGATGTCATCTTCCTCACCTGCGATGCCTTCGGCGTATTGCCGCCGGTAGCCAAGCTCACGCCGGCGCAGGCCATGTTCCACTTCATCTCCGGTTACACGGCAAAAGTCGCCGGTACTGAAGTTGGTGTTACCGAACCCACGGCCACTTTCTCCGCCTGCTTTGGCGCGCCCTTCATGGTATGGCATCCGGCGAAATATGCCGAACTGCTTGCCGAAAAAATCAAGCGCTACAATGTCAACGTCTGGCTCGTCAATACCGGTTGGGCGGGGGGCGCATATGGCGTGGGCGAGCGCATCAAGCTCAAATACTCCCGCGCTATCCTTGATGCCATCAACAGCGGCGAATTGGCCAAGGCACAGGGGGAAACCGATCCCCGCTTCGGCTTTACCATCATCACCAAATGCAGCGGCGTGCCGGACGAAATCCTCAACCCTGCAAATGGCTGGCAGGATAAATCCGCCTATGCAGCCCAGGCCAACAAACTGGTGGATATGTTCAATAACAATTTCACCCAGTATGCCGACAAGGCCAGTGAAGAAATCCGCGCAGCCGCGCCGAAAAAGCAGTAAATAAAACCCTTAATAAAATATTGGGACCATGAAAAATATCGCACCTTTTGAGGTGCGATATTTAAGTGAAAAACATAGTGTTGTGCGATTTTGCGACAAAACCTTCCGATTGACAGGGAAAATGCTATAATCCTGTTGTGGTTTTACAACAAGATCGACGAATGCAACATCGATGCAATGGTGGATGGCGGAATATTCGGATGAGAGCTTTTTCGGATGTTTCAAAAAAACCACAAAAAGGTGCATGCAATGCTTGCATGTTGGTTAAAACCCCAGTAATATTCACAAAGCCAAAATGGCTGTGAATTCATTCTCAATGGAATAGGTGCATATATATGAAACTATCTAATCTTTCCTTGGCGATTCTTGTTGCTATGGGTGTCGCCGCCTGTGGTGGCAGCGACAGCAATGATGCTCCCAAAGATCCGCAGACTCCTTCCACTCCGGCTCCTCCCCCTCCTCCGGTAGTTCCGCCGAGCACTGACAACGTGTTGGTTGACCCGACTGGTACTGACGTGGTTGAAAACTTCAACCCTGCGCAAACTCCTTCTGTAGGTACACTGCAATATATCCGTCGTGCTAACTCTGCTTATGACCTCACCAAGAACCCATCAAAACAAGGTTCTTCTACTCCTCTCTTGAACGTTGATCTTGATCAGCAAAACCCGAAATTGACCAACATCGTTTTGGCTCGTAAGAACGAAAACAAAGTTGCTGGTACTCCGCAGCTTGTTCAGTTCTTTGGTGGTACTTCTGGCGAAGCTTTTGATGCAACAGGTAAGCCGTACGCTGTCATGGCTGGTAAAACTTACCAAGCTTTGCAAGTTCACAACTTTAAAAACGTTGATTTGTTTGTAGATCATCTGCCTCAAATGAATACAGCGGTTAAACATGATAAAAATACAGCAGATCGTACCCCTGCTTTGCCAGTTCCAGCAGCAGTAGATTTTCCTAAAGGTGGCCCTGCTGTTGCTGTAGGTACAGCAAATACTTATTTGCAGGCACAAGGTGCCGCTGCTAATAAGGCCGGAATTGCCGGTAAAGATTTGGTGTGGTGGACTGCGGGCGCTGTTGGCCAAACAGGCGGTAAGGCAACTGCATTCGAAAATACAGTAACTAATGGCGGTCTTGATGCTGCTGTAACAGGTGTAGATGCGACTAACGGTTTGATTCGTATTGGTGGCCTCTTCAAAGGTACCCAAGAAGCTCTGCCGACTCTTGGTCAAGAAAAGAATAAAATCGCTAATAATAAGTGGGAAGATCACCATAGAACTACTACCCGTATCTTTGGTAACTATCACTTGGGTTATGTGCCAGCGGTTGGTCCTGGTGCAGGGTCTACTCAACGCGTAGCTTTGAACAGCTTCGATGGCGCAGCAAGCTTTGCGGCTGTAAACGCTACTCCTGGTAATTATGATTCAAAGGTAATTGCTTACAGCTTGGGTGCCCATCCGATTACTTTGGAACATGTTCAATATGGTCGTGTAACTAACAATTTGGATGAAGTTGCAGCTGTCAAGGTTAGTGGTACTTTCTGGCATTCTCCAGACCTGAAAAAAGGTGACAGTAAGAGCGTAGATAACTACTTCTACCGTGGTACTCGCGAAACCAGCATTGCTGACATGGCTAAGCTGCCAACTGATCAGGTTGTCACTTACAAAGGTCATGCCCTGATGTATGGCATTGATAATGGTTTCCATAAGAATGACGATAAAGGCCAGCCATTGCCTAACGCGTTCCTTTACCAAGCAGCTCCTGAAGCTATCGGTTTGGGTAACTTCGTGAAAGCACAAGTTGATTTCGGTAAACAGCGTGTTGCAGGTTATGTATATAACGCTTGGTTGCTGAACAATAAGAAAGCAGACGTAACTGAGAACAAACTGGTTCAGTTTGCGGGCAATATCACTGGTAACACTGTAATCGGTACCGCAGATCGTACTTATATTTCTGGTGATGAGAAAGCTGATTTCCGTGCTTCTTTCTTCGGTGCTAAAGCGAACGAAATGGGCGGTTCATTCAACTCGATCACTACTGACCAGAAATACGGTAATGAAGGTTGGGGTGGTGTGTTCGGTGCGCAGCGCACTATTGCAGTCACTCCTGACTCTAACACCTTCTTGGGTGATGACGGTAACAGTGTTTACTCTCTGTAATACTGGACAGTTTTTCTCGTAAAACTGAATGAAAAAACGGCCACCACATGGTGGCCGTTTTTTTATACAATATGCGTTTGTTTTTTATGACTGGTAATTTCACAATGTCTAAAGCTAAATCAGGTTTTTCAATGTCTTTGCGTGCTATTGCCGTATTTGGTGTATCCTCGGCGATATTTACTGCTTCAGCGCAAGAGAAGATAGCGATCAATATTGAGCAGGATAATGATACTCTCGCACCTAACGCTATAGAAAGTAATCCAGCTGAAGCATTGGGCAAGCCGCTTGCGAATACTTTGCCAAGCTACGATGAGCAGAAGTCGGAAGATATCGTATTTATGCCTGAAGAATTGATTGCTAATCCAAAGCAATTGGAGTCTTTATTGGTACAAGCAATCTATGGATATGAAGTAGAGGGACTTAAATTGCTCATCCCTCTCTATACCCAAGTTGAAACTAGGGATGAATCTTTAGTGGAATGGGGTAATGCACTGATTGCAATGAATGCAAATCGTACAGCTGAAGCTGTAGCACTGTACCGTAAATTAATTTCTCATTTCCCGGATAATCAGTTGCTGCGTTTTCAAACAGCTATGGCACTTTATCGCAATAATGAAATGATTGCAGCCAAGGATCAATTTGAGAAGCTTCGTGCAACGAAGCTCTCCCAAAAAGACCTTGAAGTGATTAATGAATTTATTACCCAAATTGATAAGCGGGACGAATGGGCATTTGAAGGTTCATTGAGCTATATCCACGATAATAATATTAATAATGTTGCCCCCAAAGGAACTAAAATTCTATTGGGTAATGGTTTTGAATTAATATCGAACAGAGATCCAGAAAAAGCACAAGGCGTTGATTTTTCATTTGGCGCAAACAAGAAATGGTCAATCAATGATAATTTCTATTCCTCGTTTGCAGCATCTGTAGATGGCGTGCATTATTTCGGAAAAAGAAAATACGATGATATTACAGCCAGGATTTCTGGTGGCGTAGGTTATCGTACATCCACGATTGATCTTGAATTGACTCCGTACTTCCAGAAGCGTTTTTATGGTCAGGGAGGGAGCGGTGATGGCGAATTGCATGCCTATTCAACAAGCGCAGGTTTACAGTTGAATGGTGGATACTGGTTTACGCCAAAATGGAAATATCAGGGAGTACTTGAATATGGCTACGATGACCATATTGATTCATATAGCTATCTTGACGGCAAGCGTATCAATTTCTCGAATACTTTTTTCTTCGCGCCTAGCCAAAAACAATATTGGTATGCCGGATTGGATACGGGTTATAAAGATGCCCGTTCAGGAAAAGATGCTTATAACCGCCACGGTATCCGGTTAGGATGGGGGCAGGAATGGGGCAAAGGTATTTCGACTCGTTTGACGGGCGGGATTGCCAAGCGCTATGCAAAAGGGGGGGATTTATTCGGTATTGAGCGTAAGGATAAAGAATATAATGCGAGCCTCAGCCTATGGCATCGTAATCTGCATTTCTGGGGAATCACGCCCAAACTCGTTTTCTCACACAGTAAAGTGAAGAGTAACAACTTGTTTTACAACTACGATACAAACAAGTTCTATCTTGATTTTAGTAAAAGTTTTTAATTTTTTGGAAAAGATGGATTGACCCTATATAGCATAAGAAGATTTTATGATTTTAATATCTTGTTTTTATGCAAATTAGGGTTAATATATTTTGATTTTGAAATATTTTTTGGTGAATTTTGTATAGAAATTAAATTCATAATTTATAGCAAGTGTTCGAGGATTGAAATTTTTTAAAAACTTAAACTTACCCATCTATTACTATAATGAATTGTGAGATGATCGTCATACGTACTATTTTTGACTTAGATGGGCAATCGATAGCCCATTATTATATTGATAAAATTTTGTAATCTTTCATCCGTATCTAGAGTGTGTCGTCACAATACCTTTAACCACATGGTCAAAATTCGGATTTCCACTGCGGCGGCAAATGAATCCAGCCTTTTGCATAGAGTGTGGCAATGCCCCGTCAGCATTTGAAATCCCAAAATCGGTTTTCGATCAAACGCCGGAAACGATACAGGTAACCGTCAAAAGCCAACGGCTCCCGACGGTTGGCTTTGGGCGGGATCACCGCCACCATGCCGGCCCCGGCGGCCAGTGCCCGGATATCGTTGGTGTCACAAGCCTTGTCGGCCAGCAGATATTCTGCGGGCATGCCTGCTATCAACGCCGGCGCATGGTGGCAATCTGCCGCGCTGCCGTCGCTCAAGACAAAATGCAGTGGCATGCCGTGGTTGTCCACCTCCAGATGCAGTTTGGTGTTCAGCCCCCTTTTGTGCGGCTCATGCCCTGGTTACCACCCGCCGCTCCGGCAGCGTGGGGATGAGCTTTGATATGGGGGCATCCATCATCAGCCATTCTATGTCCTTCCCGTCAGTCAGGGTGTGCGGCAGTTGTGTCCGGATGCCTTTGTCACGCCAGCGGGTAAAGCGGCTGTGGGCGAGTGGTATCGTAGTGGAGTTATGTCACGAAACAGTGGTTATGGCGATTTTGATCGTGACGACACGGCCCATGCTATCTGGCCAAGCATAGGAATGCTCATCTTTCTAAAATGGCAGAGCTGTTTGATTGCTCCGTTAACGTAATACACAAAAAACAAAAATCAATATTTTCTTGAAAAATTACTACTTGCGGTGAGCAAGATTCGGAAGAGGCCAAATGTTATGAATCAAGCTTGGCAAAACTTGACGATCATAAAAAAGCGTGCCTGGACGAAACGGGGAGAAGTCTATTTGCATCGTCCTTATGGTCGCGGCGACAGGAGCGAGCGTGTAGTGGCAAAAGATATTGTTGCTGACTGCTGTGTAGGCCAATGTTGAGCTCATTGCAGCAATGATATATACGAATACGATGACCAGCGCGTTTTTTGAGGCATGGTTTTGGCAGGAATCACTGCCGACGCTGCGCGAGAAAAGTGTGATTGTTCCTGACAATGCATGCTTCCAACGGATGAAGTTTTGCAGCGGCTTGCCCATTAGCGGGTTTATAGACTTGTGCCTTTGTCGCTTTATTTTCCAGAGCTTAATTGCATTGAGAAAAGGTGAGCGCATCTCAAGGGATACTTGTGTAACGTTTTGAGACATGCCCTCGGTTTTGATAAGGCTCTGTTGTCTTGTTTTCAGGTTGAATCTCTAAGGGTGCATTCCCTGCTGCTTGCGGCGTAAATAGCATAAAAACACGCTGTAAACCCAATTCGACTTCAATGGCAATTTTTTATCATTTTTCTTGCAGGGTGTGTTGCAGTTCTTTGTGGCTGATCGGGCCGTAGGGCATGCTGCGGGTTTTGCCGGCGATGTCTTCGCGGTAGCGGATGAAATCGGCTTCGTTGTCGATCATGAGGAAGGGGTTGCCGGCGAGCTGCTCGGCGAGAGTGGTTTCTTCCTGGATGCCGTAGTGGTGTCCGACCCAGAGGCGGGTGGCAGGAGGGAGTTTTTTGAGTTTTTGCAAGGAGTGGTAGAGCGCTTGCGCGTCGCCGCCTTTGAGATCGGCGCGGCCTGCGCCATAGACGAAGAGGGTGTCGCCGGTGATGAGGTCTTGGCCGATGTGATAGCAGACGCTGCCTGCGGTGTGGCCGGGGGTGGCGATGACGCCGATGGTGGTGCTGGCAAAGGCGATTTCGTCGCCGTCGCTGACGAGGACGGCGTCTTTCGGGCAGTCCGGCCAGTAGGGCAGTTCGGCTTCGGGCACGAAGAGGGTGACGCCGTCGTAGTAGAGTTTTTCCACGGCGTTGACGTGATCGGGATGGCTGTGGGTGATGAGGATGCCGGTGAGGGCAAGGCCTTCTTCGTCCAGCACCTGCTGGATGCCGTCGGCATCCCAGGCGGGATCGACGACCATGGCGTCGCCGGTGTGGCGGTCGGCGATGAGGTGGATGAAGTTGTCGTGGTCTTCGACCATGAGCTGGATGATGTCGTAGGCCATGGGGTGTCCTTGTTGAGGGCGGTGCAAGTTGTCCGAGAGGGAGAAAAATATGTATGCCTGCCAGTTTGTCGGGGTTCGCGTGTGCTACGCTCACCGCCAACCTGCGGCATGGCATTGTCTTTGTTATTTACTGCGCTTTTTTCATGAGGCGTTCTTTTTGCCGCGCCCAGTCGCGGTCTTTCTTCACGGCGCGCTTGTCGAATTCTTTCTTGCCCTTGGCAATGGCGAGGTTGACTTTGACGTAGCCGTTTTTCCAGTAGAGGTTGACGGGGACGAGGGTGTAGCCGTCGCGCTCGGCGGCGCCGATGAGTTTGGCGATTTCGCGCTTGTGCAGGAGGAGTTTGCGGGTGCGCGAGGGATCGGGGAAAACGTGGGTGGAGGCGGCGGGCAGCGGCGTGATGTAGGCGCCAAAGAGGAAGAGTTCGCCGTTTTTCACGAGGATGTGGCTTTCTTTCACCTGGATGCGGCCAGCGCGCAGCGCTTTCACTTCCCAGCCTTCGAGCGCGATGCCGGCTTCGAAGTGCTCTTCGAGGAAGTAGTCGTGGAAGGCTTTTTTGTTGGTGATGATGTTGTTGTCGGGGGTCTTTTTTTGCTTCATGTTTGCGTGCCGGGGGCTTACAATGCCGCGCCTGTCAAGAAAGGACGCTCATTGTGCCACAAATCCGCAAAGCGAAAAAATTGCCCTTCAGTGCGGCGCAGATGTTCGATCTGGTTGCCGATGTGGAAAAGTATCCGGCGTTTTTGCCGTGGTGCGCGGCGGCAGCGTTGATCCGGCGTGACGAGCGCGAGATTGTCGGGCGGCTGACCGTGGAGAAGGGCGGTTTGCGCAAGTCGTTCACCACGCGCAACTGCTACGATTATCCGCACTGGATGGATATCGCGCTGGTGGAAGGGCCATTCCGCCATTTGAGCGGACGCTGGGATTTCGTCGAGGAAGGGGATGGCTGCACGGTGCGCTACGAGATGCGCTTTGAGGTACCATTTCTGCTGGCGCCCATTCTCGGCGGGCTGATGGAATACATGGCGAACAGCATGGTGGATGCCTTTGCCAAGCGCGCGCAGGAGATATATGGACACGATTCGCGTTGAAGTGGCCTATGGCCATGCCGGGGCGCAGCGCATCATAGCGCTGACCGTTTATCCGGGAACGACGGCAAAACAGGCGGTCGAGCGCTCCGGCATGGTGCGCTTTTTCCCGGAGATTGACATGAATGCGCTCGATCTCGGTATTTTTTCGCAGGGCTGCACGCCGGATACGGTGCTGCGCGACGGCGATCGCGTGGAGATTTACCGCCCGCTCCTGTGCGATCCCAAGGAGATGCGCCGGCAGCGAGCAAGAAAGCACAAAGAATAGTAATTTTTTCTCACGAATAAGTGCTTTTTATGAGGAATTCTCTCGTCGTGAAGCGCTTTTGGTGGGAAATTTTTTCATATGGCAGGGTTTTTTAGTCGTGAGGGAATGAATATGTCGAACCAACCCGTGATGGCGTTGCTGCTCAATTGGCGGCTGCATGTTTTTGTATTGCTGATTGCCGTGTTGTGCGAATGGATAGGGATTATCCGCGTGCCGATAGGCATTGGTACGCTGGTGCTGCTGCCCCTGCTCTATGCCTTCGTGATGGCTTTGCTGCTGAATCCCAACGTGGTGGCGCCCGCTTCCCGCCTGATCAGCCGCGAGCAGTGCCAGGTGGCGACGTATGCGGTGATTTTGAGCGTGATGCCGTTTATTGCCAAGTTCGGGACGACGATCGGCCCGAAAGTGAGCGAGATCATTGCAGCGGGGCCGGCGCTGATCCTGCAGGAAATCGGTAACGTCGCCACGGCGTTGTTCGCCCTGCCGGTCGCGGTCTTGCTCTTCAACATGGGACGCGAAGCGGTAGGCGCCACGCATTCCATCGCCCGCGAACCCAATATTGCGCTGATTGCCGACAAATACGGCCTGAAAAGCCCGGAAGGAATTGGCGTAATGGGTGTTTATGTGATGGGAACCTTGTTCGGTGCGATTTATTTTTCGCTGATGGCGGGCGTGGTCGGCTCCTGGGGCATTTTCGATATGCGTGCGCTGGCCATGGCCTGCGGCATCGGCAGCGGCAGCATGATGGGCGCGTGTTCGGCAGCGCTCGGTGAACTGGTGCCAGCGGAGAAAGAAAGCATTGCCGCCTTTGCCGCCAGCTCCAATCTGCTGACGTATGCGACCGGGTTGTTCGTGAGTCTTTTCATTGCGCTGCCGTTTACCAACTGGTTCTACAAGGTGCTGCGCAAATTGCGTCCGCAAAGGGAAGCGGCAGGGCACGGCCTGCATGGCGCGGGCATGGAGGCGCCGGAACAACCGGCGCCATTGTCTCTGCAAACGAGTTTTATCCTGCTCGCGGTGATTTGCGCCGTGTTGCTGGTGAGCAACTGGGTGGGGCAGAAGGTGAATCCGCTGGAAGGGTTGCCGGGTATGCTCATGCTGTATGGCTGCTGCGTGGGCGGCATGCTCATTCGTCATGCCGTGCCGCTGGGCGGCATTCCCGCGATTGCCTGGGTGTCCATTTTGGGGATTGTCATTTCCCTGCCGCAGTTCCCGGGGAATGCCTACGTGCTGGAAAGCGCGGGCAAGCTCGGCGTGTTGCAGCTGATTACGCCGGTGCTGGCCTACGCGGGCTTCGCCATTTCGCAGATGGAAGTGGATCTCTTCAAGCGCGCCGGCTTCAAGATTGCCGTGGTTGCGCTTCTGACATTTACCGGCACGTTTATCGGTTCGGTCGTGATTGCGGATGTGATGCTGTAAGTCTTGTTTCATAAATTAGCTTGAAATCGTCTGTTTTTACCATCAGAAAGCGCTTATTGCGGTAGAAACAGACGATAAAAAGCAAATGAATGATAATTAATAATTTTCACCAATTTTCGCTTGCAATCCGTTTTTCGATGGCTATAATAGCCGCTCTTTCAGTTGCGGGATGGAGCAGTCTGGTAGCTCGTCGGGCTCATAACCCGAAGGTCGTTGGTTCAAATCCAGCTCCCGCTTCCAAAACAGATTCTTATAAGAAAGCCCTTGTTCACAAGGGCTTTTTTGTTGCCCTGATCGGGCGAAAAACAGGTGCTGGCAAGGGGGAAACATGTCGCGCGAAGAAGTGGTTGAAGCATTGTGCCGTCCGGTTGTGGAAGGCATGGGATTTGAATGGGTGGGCGTGGAATACCACCACAATTCGCAAAACGCGATTTTGCGCATTTATGTGGATCGCCCGGAGGGCGGCATTGCCATGGATGACGTGGTGGCCGTCACCGAGCAGATCAATCCGCTGCTCGATGTGGAAGATCCGATCAGCGGCATGTACACCCTGGAAGTGTCTTCGCCCGGCCTCGACCGCCCGCTCTTTACGCTGGCGCACTACGAGAAATTCATTGGTCGCGAGGCGAAAGTGACGCTGAAGCGCGCGCTGGATCGCCGTCGCCGCTTTGAAGGGGAAATCGTGAAAGTGGAGGATGGCAACGTCATCCTGAATATTCGTGACGGCAAGGAGTGGCGCGAAGTGGCTGTGGAATTTGCCAATATTGACAAGGCGCGTCTCGTGCCGGTTTTTGACTAAGGGAGCTGTCGGATGTCCAAAGAATTGTTGACCGTAGTGGAAATGGTTGCCAACGAAAAGAGCGTGGATCACAGCGTGATTTTCGAGGCGCTGGAAGCAGCGCTCGCCGCTGCCACGCGCAAGCGTTATGGCGATATGCAGATCGATGCGCGTGTGGTGATCAATCCGCGCAGCGGCGAATATGAAACCTTCCGTCTCTGGCATGTGGTGGATGACGACGCGCTTCTGGAAAACCCGGACGCGGAGATGCGCGAAACGGTAGCGCGCGCCGAATTCCCGGATGCCGATTTGCAGGTGGGCGACGTGCACGAAGTGCCGATCGAAAACGAGCCTTTTGGCCGAATCAGCGCGATGATGGCGAAGCAGATCATCATCCAGAAGCTGCGCGAGGCTGAGCGCGAGAAAGTTTATCAGCAGTTTATCGACAAGGAAGGCGAGCTGATCAGCGGCATTGTGCGCCGCTATGAGCGCGGCAATGCCATTGTCGATGTGGGCGGCGTGGAAGGTACGATTTTGCGCAGCGACATGATTCCGCGCGAGCCGCTGCGCGTCGGCGATCGCGTGCGCGGCTATCTCGCCAAGGTCAACCGCGAGATGAAAGGTCCGCAATTGCAGATCAGCCGTGTGGCGCCAGAATTTCTGACTCACCTGTTCAAGCTGGAAGTGCCGGAAATCGGCATGGGCAATATCGACATCATGGGCGCGGCGCGCGATCCGGGGCAGCGTGCCAAGATTGCCGTGCGTACCTTTGATCCGCGCATTGATCCCGTGGGCGCGTGCGTGGGCATTCGCGGCTCGCGCGTGCAGGGCGTCATGAACGAACTGGCTGGCGAGCGCATCGATATTGTGCTGTGGGACGAGGATCCGGAAGAATACGTGCGCAAGGCGATGGCACCGGCCGTCATTCTTCAGACGGCGCTGGATATGGACAAACGCATGATTGACATTGCCGTTGCCGAAGAAAAACTGCCGCAGGCGGTGGGTCGTGGCGGACAGAACGTGCGTCTCGCCAGCGAGCTCACGGGCTGGAAAATCAATGTGCTATCGGAAAAGGAATTTGCCGCGCGTCAGGCCGAAGTGGCCGGTGAGCGCGAAGCGGCGCTGGCCGATGTGCTGGGTATCGATGAGGAAACGGCAAGCCATCTGAATGCTGCCGGTTACCAGAGCCCGGAAGAAGTGGCCTATGCCGAGCGCGAGGATTTGCTTGCTGTCGAGGGCTTGAATGAAGAAGCGGTTGATGCCCTGATGGAGCGCGCCGCCGATTATCTGCTCACCCAGGCGTTTGTGGCGGAGAGCGATCCCGACGAGGAAATGCAGATGGCGCTTGTCGAGATGGATGACATGGATGAAGACGTTGTCGCCACGTTGCTGGAAAACGGCTTGCAGACCCGCGAAGATCTGGCCGAGCTGTCGTTGGACGAGTTGATGAAAATGGCAGGACTGGAGCGGGAAGCCGCAAGCGCCCTGATTTTGAAAGCCCGCGAACCATGGTTCCGTTGAGAAGGGGGTAAAAATATGAGTACAGTTTCAGAGTTTGCAAAACAATTATCGAAAACAATACCTTCTATTACTGCTTCACGTGTTCTGACGCTGTTGTCGGAAGCAGGAATCAATGTTGAGGGCGAAGACACAGTGTTGACGCCGGCGCAAAAAATGGCACTGCACAAGCATATGACCATGAAAAAAGGCGGTGCGAAGGGCGGGGCCAAAAAGGCGGCAGAGGCGAAAAAGCCTGTCAAGGCAAAAACGGATCAGGCCAGGGCGAAGAAACCGGCCGAGAAAAAGCTGAGCCCGCTAGAGCTTGCCAAGCAGATGGCCGAGCAGAAGCGCATGGAGCAGGGCGAGGCGATGCGCGATAACGAAGCGCGCGTCTATCAGGAAGCCATCGAGGCGGAAAAAGAGCGCGAAGCCGAGGAAAAGGCGCGCCGTGCCCGCAAGGAGCAGGAAGCGCTGGAAGCGGAAGCAGCGGAAGCCAAGCGTCGCCAGGCGGAAGAGCAGTTGCAGGCGCAATTGGCCGCCCAGGAAAAGGAACGCGCGCAGCGCGAGGCCGAAGACGCCAAACGCAATGCCGAAGCGGAGGTGCGCAAGCAGGCCGAGCGTGAAAAACGCTCCGCCAAGGAGCAGGCCGAATTGGAGCGCCAGCGTCAGGAAGCGCTGAAAGATGTGGAAAAGCGCGAGGGTTATGAAGAAGAAGCCGAATCGCGCTTCCATATCCAGTCGCGCGAGCGCGGCGGCCGCAATGACCGTGGCGGCAAGCGCGCTGTGCGTGGCGACGACGAGCGCAAGGGGGGCAGTAGCGCCGGTGCCCGTGGTGGCAAGCACAAGCGCGATCGCCAGAACGAACGCAAGGGCGGCAAGTTCGAGAAACCTGTTGCGCCGGTATCGCGCGAAGTGCGCATTCCCGAGACGATTACCGTCGGCGAACTTGCCCAGAAGATGAGCCTGAAAGCGAGCGATCTCATCAAGGCGATGATGAAAATGGGCTCGATGGTCACCATCAACCAGTTGCTCGACCAGGAAACGGCGGCGCTGGTTGCCGAGGAACTCGGCCACAAGTACGTACTCCTCAAGGAAAACGAGCTGGAAGAGCAGGTGATGGCGGAAGCGGAAGGCAACGTCGTCGATATTGCCGAGCGTGCGCCAGTGGTCACCATCATGGGCCACGTTGACCACGGCAAGACCTCGCTGCTTGACTATATCCGCAATACCCGCGTGGTCGCGGGCGAAGCGGGCGGCATTACCCAGCATATTGGTGCTTACCGCGTGAAAACGGCGCGCGGCGAAATCACTTTCCTCGATACGCCGGGCCACGCCGCCTTTACCGCGATGCGTGCGCGCGGCGCGTCGGCGACCGATATCGTCATCCTCGTGGTTGCCGCTGATGACGGCGTGATGCCGCAAACCAAGGAAGCAATCGATCACGCCAAGGCCGCCAATGTGCCGCTCATCGTTGCTGTCAACAAAATGGACAAGCCGGAAGCCGATCCCGAGCGCGTGCGCAGCGAGCTGTCGCAATACGGCATCATTTCCGAAGAGTGGGGCGGCGAGAACCTCTTTGCTGAAGTATCGGCGAAAACCGGTATGGGCATTGATGATTTGCTCGAAAAAGTGCTGATTCAGGCGGAAGTGCTGGAGCTGAAAGCGCCGAAATCCGGCGTGGGCAAGGGCGTGGTCATCGAATCGCGCCTCGACAAGGGGCGCGGCAGTGTCGCCACCGTGCTGGTGCAATCCGGGGTGATGAAAAAAGGCGACATCATGCTCGCCGGCATGGAATACGGCAAAATCCGCGCCATGCTCAACGAAAAAGGCGAGGAACTGGAAGAAGCCGGTCCGTCCACGCCGGTGGAAGTGCTTGGCCTTTCCGGCACGCCGAATGCTGGCGATGATGTCATCATCGTCGAAAACGAGCGCAAGGCGCGCGAGATTGCCAACTTCCGCCAGGGCAAGTTCAAGGAAATCAAGATTGCCCGCCAGCAGAAAGCGAAGCTGGAGAACCTCTTCAGCCATACCACCAGCGGCGAAGTGCATACCGTCAACCTCATGGTCAAGGCCGACGTGCAGGGTTCCGTGGAAGCGCTTTCCGATTCTTTGCTGAAACTCGCGACCGATGAAGTGAAAGTGAATATCGTCGCGGCCGGCATCGGCGGGATTACCGAATCCGACGTGCAGCTCGCCATCGCTTCCGAAGCCATCATCATCGCCTTCAACGTGCGCGCGGAAAGCAATGCCAAGAAGCTCGTCGAGCAGGAAGGCGTGGATCTGCGCTACTACAGCATTATTTACGAGGCCATCGACCAGGTGAAAGCCGCGATGCAGGGCATGCTGTCGCCGGAAGTGCGCGAAGAAATCATCGGCTTGGCCGAAGTGCGCGACGTTTTCCGCTCCTCCAAATTGGGTGCGATTGCGGGATGCATCGTCGAGGACGGCGTGCTCAAGCGCAACAACCCGATCCGCGTCCTGCGCGACAATGTCGTCATCTACGAAGGTGCGCTGGAATCCCTGCGCCGCTTCAAGGATGACGTCAGCGAAGTGCGCGCCGGTACCGAGTGCGGCCTCGGCGTGAAGAACTACAACGACGTGCGCGTCGGCGACCAGATCGAATGCTACGAGCGCGTCTCCGTCGAGAGGACGCTGTAATGGCCGGCGCAAGAGGAAAAGGTATTGACCGCACGCGGCGCATCGGTGAACAGATGCGGCGCGATCTCGCGCAGGCGGTGGGCGAGATTCTCGATCATCCGCATGCCAGCATGCTGTCGTTCACCGACGTGCGCGTCACCCGCGACCTGTCGTTTGCCAAAGTCTATGTCACCCACGTACTCGACAGCGCCGCCGAGCGCGTCGAGCTGGTCAAGGCCTTGAATGAGCACGCCGGACAATTTCGCCACTATCTCGCCAAAAAACTCTCCATCCGCAAAATGCCGGAACTCACCTTCCATTACGATGAATCGGTGGAATACGGCGCGCGCATGGAGCATTTGCTGGAAGATCTGGTCAAGGATTTGCCGGAAGAACCGTAGGTCGGCCACTTTGTGTCCGGTCTGCAATGAAGTTGAGAAATTTTCTCATCAATAAGCGCTTATCGTGAGAAATTTTCTCGTGATAAGCGCTTTTGTTTGGTAAAAATACACTATTTTTGGCTTATTCATGAAAAGAACAAGAAAGCCGCTGCACGCCGTGCTGTTGCTCGACAAGCCGGTAGGCGTGAGCAGCAATCATGCCTTGCAACAGGCGCGCTGGATCTATCAGGCGGCCAAGGCCGGGCATGGCGGTACGCTTGATCCCTTTGCCAGCGGTTTGCTGCCGGTGCTTTTTGGCGATGCCACCAAGTTCGGACGTTATTTTCTGGATGGCGACAAGGCCTACGAGGTGCGGCTCGCCTTCGGCGCGGAAACGGATACCGGCGATTTGACCGGGCAGGTGATGCGTGAAGCAGTGGTGCCGAATTTGCAAGCAATGGATTGGCAAACGGTTTGTACGCAATTTACGGGTGCGCAGATGCAGACGCCGCCCGCCTTTTCGGCGCTGAAGATTGACGGGCAACGCGCCTACGAACTGGCGCGGCGCGGCGAAATGCCGGAGATGGCGGCGCGCGAAGTGGTGATTCACGAGTTGCGGGTGTTGCAAGTGCATGAGCAGGCGGTGGACTTGTATGTGCGTTGCAGCAAAGGCACCTATATCCGCTCGCTGGTGCGCGATATAGCGGCGTATCTTGGCAGCGCCGGTCATGCCAGCGCGTTGCGCCGTGTGGAAGTGGCGGGTTTGCAGGATATGGTAGCGCTTGGATCTTTGCGCGCCTTGCGCGAGGCGGAGGATTTTGCCGCCTTGCAGGATTTTCTGTTGCCGCTGGAGGCTTGCGTGGCGCATTTGCCGCGCGTGGAGGTGCCGCCGGAAAAATTCCGCTTTATCCGCAATGGCAACGACATCGCCTGCGTTTGTGCGCATCCCGGTGAAGTCGCGCTCTATCACGAGGACGCATTTTTCGGCGTCGGCGAGTCGCGCGACGGGCGCGTCTATCCGCTGCGACTATGCAGCATGTAAGCGCGCTTCATTCAAGATAATGGGAAAACGGATTCCAGTTTTCCTGCTGCGGCAATCTTGGACAATTTGTTGATTGAACGATAGTATTTCATCCAATTTCCATTTGCCATCCATGAGGTTTTCAAAATCATGCACCCAGCCAAAGTTTCGCGCGCGCGTTTGCAATGGCTCACCGATTTGCCCAATGTCGGCGCGGCGACGGCTGCGGATTTGCAAGCGTTGGGCATAAAGCGCCCGCAGGATTTGCACGGGATGGATGCGCTGGCGCTTTACCACGCGCTTTGCGAACGACAGGGGGCGCGGATGGATCCGTGCATGCTCGATGTTTTCCTGTCGCTTGAAGATTTCATGGCGGGCGGCGAGGCGCGAGCATGGTGGCACTATACGGCGGAACGCAAGCGGCGTTATCCGCAGGTTTGAGAAATTTTCTCATCATTAAGCGCTTATGTCGGGAAATTTTCTCGCGATAAGCGCTTAATTATGGTAAAAAATAACTATTTTCAAGGTTTTTATGAATTATACCAAGTCAGATTTCCATTATGATTTGCCGGATCATCTTATTGCCCGTCATCCTTTGCCCGAACGCAGCGGCGCGCGCATGTTGGTGGTGGAGGGTGAGGCGTTGGCTGATCGCGAGGTGCGCGATTTTGTTTCGATGCTGCGCGACGGAGATTTGCTGGTGTTCAACAATACGCGCGTGCTGCCTGCGCGTCTTTTCGGGCAAAAGGCGAGCGGCGGCAAGGTGGAGATTCTGATCGAGCGCCTGCACGATGCGCATCGCGCGAGCGCTTATGTGCGGGCGTCGAAATCGCCGAAGGCAGGCGGCGAGATCCTGGTCGGCCATCATCGCCTCACGGTCGGCGGACGCCATGAGGCGCTTTTCCTGCTGGAAAGCGCAACACCCTGGCCGCAACTGCTTGCCGAGGCGGGCGAGATGCCGATTCCGCCCTATCTGGAACGCGCGGCGGACGACAGCGATGACGAGCGTTACCAGACGGTTTATGCCAGGCATCCGGGCGCGGTGGCCGCGCCGACGGCGGGTCTGCATTTTGACGAGGCGATGCTGGCCGCGATTGCCGCACGCGGCATTGCCACGGCGGAAGTGACGCTGCATGTCGGCGCGGGCACTTTCCAGCCGGTGCGCCACGAGAATCTCGCCGAGCATGTGATGCACGAGGAATGGCTTGCCGTGCCGCAGGAGGTAGTGGATGCGGTGGCGGCGTGCAAAGCGCGCGGCGGACGGGTGGTGGCAGTGGGCACGACGAGTTTGCGCGCGCTGGAAAGCGCGGCGGCATCTGGCGAATTGCAGGCTTTTGAGGGGGATACCGATCTCTTTATCACGCCGGGCTACCGCTTCCGCGTGGTCGATGCGCTGTTTACCAATTTCCATTTGCCGGAATCGACTTTGCTGATGCTGGTGAGCGCTTTTGCCGGCTATGAAAATATTCGCGCGGCGTACCGCCATGCCATCGGGCAGGGCTATCGCTTTTTCAGCTATGGCGATGCGATGTTTTTGCCGCGGAATATGAATGAATGGTGAGCAGGACGGACGTTTGAACTTGCTATGATGCGGCTTGTTTCTCATCATCGAAGGAAAATGTCATGCAGAAAATGTGGATTGTTCCCGCGCTTGCCGCCGCTGTGCTGGCCGGTTGCGCGGATCCGAACACGACTTACGGCGCCAACCAGCACAAGGTGATTGGCGCGACCACAGGTGCCGTGGTGGGCGGCGTGCTCGGCCACCAGATGGATGATGACCGCGGCCGTTATGTGGGCGCGGCAGTTGGCGCGCTGGCCGGTGCCGCACTGGGTCACCAGATGGACAACACCCAGAATACCACCCAGTATTACCGCAACCAGAACCAGCAACCGCAGCGCCAGCAATACCAGCAGCCGCAGCCCTACCAACAACCGCAATACCAGCAGCAGGGCTATTATCAGCAGCCCTACCAGCAGCAGCCCAATTATTATCCGCAACAAACCTGGAGGTAAGTCATGAAGAAACTGTTCGTATTATCCGCAGCGGCGGCCATGGTGCTTTCCGGCTGTGCGGATCCCAATTTCCAGATGAGCAATCATCAGCGCGCCGCGATCGGCACGGCGGTGGGCGCTTTGGCTGGCGGCGTGATTGGTCATCAGGTGGATGACGACAAGGGCCGTTACGTTGGCGCGGTAGCCGGTGCGCTGGCGGGAGCGGCGATTGGCAATTACATGGACAACCAGCAGCGCCAGCTCCAGCAGCAAATGGCAGGCAGCGGCGTGCAGGTGCAGCGTGTGGATGAATCCACCATCCAGCTCAATATCCAGAGCGAAATCCTGTTTGATCTGGATCAGGCCGCGATCAAGCCTGCGTTCTATCCGTCGCTCAATTCCATTGCGCAAACCTTGCAGCAATACCCGAACACCATCGTGCATGTGTACGGCTTTACCGACGGCAGCGGCAGCCCGCAGCATAACCAGAACCTGTCGCAGCGTCGCGCGCAAAGCGCCGCGCAATATCTGGCGAGCCAGGGCGTGGCGCAGAACCGTTTCGTCGTGCAGGGCTACGGCGAGCGTTTTGCCACGGCCGAGCGCAACCCGCAGGATCGTCGCGTGGCCATCTTCATCAAGGCCATCGACCAGAACAATCCCAACGCCGCCTATACGCCCATGTATTGATGCGCGCTTGGCATCTGCAAAACACGGCTTCGGCCGTGTTTTTTTATGCCCAGAAAATATGGTGATTTTTTACCACCATCAAGCGCTTGTTGCGAGAAAATTTATCACGATAAGCGCTTAATAATGGTAAAAATACACTATAAAGGCACAAATCTTGTTGGTGCTATTTTGGGGATTTCCTTGCAGGCCGCTCCGCCAGATTGACAGCAGGAATGGACAAGCGCTGGCGCAGCGTGACGCGCACAAAATGGCCACGCAATCTGGCAACTGCGCGGGCGCGCGGCTATACTTGCGCCTTTGTTTTTGGCAAGGTTTTGAACATGAAAACGGTGGCAATCGGGATTATCGGCTATGGCACGGTAGGGCAGGGCGTTTGCGAAGTGCTGGAGAAAAACGCGCGCGAAATCCAGCGGCGCTGCGGCTATCAGCTCACAGTGCGCAAGGTAGCGAAGCGCAGCTGGGCAGGAATTGATGTGGCTGCACTGCCGTTTGCGACCACGACTGACGCAGAAGACATCGTCAATGATCCATCCGTCGATGTCGTGATCGAGCTCATGGGCGGTTATGACCCGGCCTACGCTCTCATCGAGCAGGCGCTCAAAAACGGCAAGCATGTGATCACTGCCAACAAGGCGCTCATTGCCACGCGCGGCCAGGCGCTTTTCGAGCTTGCGCGCCAGAACAATCTTGAGCTTGCCTACGAGGCGGCAGTGGCCGGCGGCATTCCCATCATCAAGGTGCTGCGCGAAGGGATGAGCGGCAATGAAGTGACCGCGGTTGCCGGCATCATCAACGGCACCGGCAACTTCATTCTCTCGGCAATGAGCGAGGAGGGGCGCGATTTTGCCGATGTGCTGCGCGAAGCACAGGCGCTTGGCTACGCCGAGGCTGACCCGGCTTTTGACATCAATGGCACCGATGCCGCGCACAAAATCACCATTCTCGCCGCCATTGCCTTCGGCATTCCCTTGCAGTTCGATCGCGTCTATATGGAAGGCATCGAGCGCATTACGCCGCAGGATATTGCCAATGCGGCGGAACTGGGTTACGTCATCAAGCATCTGGGTCTTGCCGTGCGCCGCGAAAAAGGCGTGGAAATCCGCGTGCATCCGACGCTGATTCCCAAAGATGCAGTGCTCGCGAGTGTTTCAGGAGTGATGAATGCCGTGCAGGTGCGCGGCAATGCCATCGGCAACAGCCTTTATTACGGCCCGGGTGCCGGACGCTTGCCGACGGCTTCTGCCGTGGTCGCCGATTTGATCGACGTGGTGCGTGAACTGGATCTCGATCCCGAAGACCGTCTGGCCGAATTCGGCTTTGAACAGCTGCACAGCGCGGAATCCCTGCCGGTGCTCGATGTGCAGGAATTCATGAGTGCTTTCTATGTGCATCTCAATGTGGATGACAGCGTCGGCGTGCTCGCCAAAGTGACGGAAATCTTCGCGCGCCACGGCATTTCCATCGAATCGCTGGTGCAGAAAAACGCGCTGCGCCGCAAGGATATCGTGCCCCTCATCGTGCTCACCGCGCCGGTGGAAGGGCGCTATATCCGCCGCGCCGTCAAGGAATTGGCCGAGCTTGCCTGCGTGCATGGCGAAATCAAGCTGATTCATGTGGAGTCGCTCGCCTGATGAGCCTGATTCGCCAGCGCCCGCCGCGCATGGATATCGCGCGTCTGCCCGAGCAGTGGCATCCGGTGGTGCGCGCGATTTATGCCGCGCGACTCGCGGGCGATGATGAAGTGGACAAGCGCCTGAAATATTTGCAGGGTACTGATGGTTTTGCCGATATGGACAAGGCGGTTGCGCGTCTTGCCGCAGCCATTGCCGTGGGCGAGCGCATCGTCGTCTATGGCGATTACGACGTCGATGGCGCGACTTCCACCGCGCTTGCCGTGCGCATTTTGCGGCGCCTGCGCGCCAATGTCGGCTGGTTCGTGCCGCATCGCCAGGCGCATGGCTACGGGCTATCCGTCGCCGGTCTCGATGCCCTTGACGAAAACCCCGCGCTCATTCTGACCGTGGATAACGGCATCGCCAGCCATGCCGCCGTTCTGGAAGCAAAAGCGCGCGGCATCGACGTCATCGTCTGCGATCATCACACCCCGGATGAACTCCTTCCAGAGGCTGTGGCCGTAGTCAACCCGCGCAGGAAAGACAGCGTGCAAGCGCCGCAGCATCTCGCGGGCGTCGGCGTTACCTTCTATCTGTTCATAGCCTTGCAGCATTATCTGAAAGCGCGCGAGGCCTGGCCGGAAGATTTGTATCTCACCGATTATCTCGATCTCGTCGCGCTTGGCACTGTGGCCGACGTAGTGCCGCTCGATTACAACAACCGCATTCTCGTTGATCGCGGACTCAAGCGCCTGCGCGACGGTCAGGGCAACACCGGCATCCGCGCGCTCTGCGACATTGCCAATCTCGATCCGGCTGCCATCGGCGCGAGCGACATCGGCTTTGCCCTGGCTCCGCGCCTGAATGCGCTCGGTCGCCTAGGTGATATGAGCGATGGCGTGTTGTTACTGCTCGCTGACGATTGGCCGACCGTGCAGGAACTCGCCATGCTCTGCGACGACATGAACCGCGACCGCAAGGCGCTCGAACATGCCACCCTGCGCGAAGCGCTTGCCCAGGCCGACAGCGCCCTGCCCGTCATCAGCGCCTATTCGCCGCACTGGCACGAAGGCATCCTCGGTATCATTGCCGGTCGCCTGAAAAGCCACTACGCGCGTCCGGCCATGGTCGCCTGCGAACACGACGACGGCGCGCACATCAAAGCCTCGTTGCGCTCGGTGGAAGGCGTCAATATCCACGATTTGTTGCAAGCGGCAGCTGCGCACGTCCCCGGCCTGCAATTCGGTGGTCATGCCATGGCGGCGGGGCTTACCGTGCGCAAAGACGCCTGGCCGCAACTGGTGCAGGCGCTGAACCGCGCCTTTGCCGAACAGATCGGGCAACTGCCGCCAGTACCCGTCTATATCGACGGCGAACTGCCGCACGAACTCATTGACGTCGAATGGGCGCGCTATTTCGAGCAGCTCGAGCCGTGGGGCGCATCACTGCCCGCACCAGCCTTTGCCAACGTCTTCAGCGTCATTGAATGCAAGCGCCTCGGGCACGCGCACAGCCGCCTGCGCCTGCGCGAACCCTTTTCCGGCAACGTCTTCACTGCCTCGTGGTTCTTCCATCAGGCCGATTACGGCTATGGCGACACCCTGCGCATCGTCTATGAAATGCAGGTCAACCGCTTCCACGGCGACGAACGCCTCGATCTGCTGATTCGCCATGCCGAGCCGTATGTTGCCTAGTGTTTGATAAATTTTCTCAATATAAAGCGCTTTATATGATAAATTTTCTCACTATAAGCGCTTATAAATGGTAAAAATCTACTATAAAACCAAGATTCATGAAAGGAGTTGTTATGAACTATGTTTCCACCCGCGGGGCGGCGCTGGGCACGTTCTGCGATGTCTTGCTGGCCGGGCTTGCGCCCGATGGCGGGCTGGCCATGCCGGAGCGTTTCCCCCACATTGATGCCGCGACCCTGCAATCCTGGCGCGCGCTCGATTACGCTGATCTCGCCTTTGCCGTGATGCAGCCTTTCGTGAGCGATATTCCCGCCGATGACCTGCGCGCGCTGCTACGTCGTACCTATACGGAAAATGCTTTTCACAGCAAGGATATTACGCCGTTGACGCGACTTGGCGCGAGCGATACCTATTTGCTGGAACTCTCCAACGGCCCGTCGCTGGCGTTCAAAGACATGGCGATGCAGTTTTTGGGTCAGGTGTTTGAATATGTACTGGAAAAACGCGGCGAGACGATCAATATCCTCGGCGCGACGTCCGGCGATACCGGCTCTGCCGCCGAATACGCCATGCTCGGCAAGCACAATGTGAACGTGTTCATGCTCTCGCCCTTCGGCCGCATGAGTGCTTTCCAGCAGGCACAGATGTACAGCCTTGATGCACCGAATATTTTCAATATCGCGGTGCGCGGCGTCTTCGATGATTGCCAGGATCTGGTGAAAGCGGTGAATGCCGATGCCGGTTTCAAGGCGCGCTATCGCATCGGCGCGGTCAATTCCATCAACTGGGCGCGCATCCTCGCCCAGGTGGTCTATTATTTCAAGGCGTATCTGGCACTTGGTCTGAAAGATGGCGCGGAGATGGATGTTTGCGTGCCCTCCGGCAACTTCGGCAATATCTTCAGCGGATTCGTCGCCAAGGCAATGGGTCTGCCCATCGGTCAGCTCGTGGTCGCCACCAATGAGAACGACGTGCTGCACGAGTTCTTTACAAGCGGCCACTATCGCGCGCGCCCGGCAAGCGATGTGGCCGCCACGTCCAGCCCGTCGATGGATATCGGCAAGGCGAGCAACTTCGAGCGCTTTGTCTATCTGACGGGCGGGCGCGATGCCGCACAAACGGCTGCGCTGTGGCGCGAACTCGATGAGAAGGGCGCTTTCACCTTGCAGGGCGCGGCGTGGCAGGCCGTGCAGGCGAGCGGCTTTGCTGCCGGCAAATCGACGCATGCGGATCGTCTGGCCACGATTCGCGCGGTCAAGGCGGAGCATGGGCGTCTTATTGATCCGCATACCGCGGACGGCGTGTTTGTTGCCAAAGCGTTTGCCCGTGCCGGCGTGCCCATGGTATGCCTGGAAACGGCCCTGCCGGCCAAGTTCGCCGCGACCATGGTGGAAGCGACGGGCGAAGAACCGCCGCGCCCGGCGCGCTTCGATGGTATCGAGGAGAAGCCGCGCCATGTGCAGGTGATGGATAACGACGTGGCCGCGCTGAAAGCGTTTATCGCGGAAAAGCTCGGCGCTTGAAGAAGCGGCGGCGGAGCGGGCGGCTGCGCCATTCCGCTGCCGGATATGGCCGCCTCCCCAAAAAATGGCATAGGATTTTTCTTTTAACCCTTTGAACAAAGGGATTTATTCAAAGGGTTGTCTATGTCATTTTTCGGGGGGCGCTATATGGGAATGGCGGGTTTTTCCCGCCATTTTTTGTTGTTTTATGGTGATTTTTTACCGCATAAAGCGCTTATGGATGGTAAAAAATGCTATTTTAGGTCAAAAAAAGAAACATCTTGCCTGGCGGATATGGCGTTTGCAGCGGTGCGGGTTTCCGGCACAAAACGCTGCGCGCCTCGCGGTTTTTGGACCCGAGCGCCCGGCCGTGCATTTCGGCAGGTGCAAGAGCGGTGAACCAGCACCGGCATTCCCGCTGCCCTGTTGGGGTTCGTGCTGGCGCACTCACCACCAACTTGCAGGGCGACGGTTTTTGGGAATGGTGCGGCTCAATATCTTGAAAGCCCCAGGTCGTCGGTGCGGATGTCCGGCGTGTTGCCGGCGACGAGGTCGGCAATGAGGCGGCCGGAGCCGAGCGACATGGTCCAGCCCAGGGTGCCGTGGCCGGTGTTGATGTAGAGGTTTTTCAGGCGGGTGCCGCCGATGATGGGAGTGCTGTCCGGCGTCATCGGGCGCAGGCCGCTCCAGTAGGTGCTTTGCGAGAGGTCGCCGCCGTCGGGGAAAAGGTCGCGCACGACGAGTTCCAGGGTTTCGCGGTGCTTGGGCGGCAGCTTGAGCTGGTAGCCGGAGAGTTCGGCCATGCCGCCGATGCGGATGCGTTCGTCAAAGCGGGTGATGGCGACTTTGTAGGTTTCGTCGAGCACGGTGGATTCGGGCGCGCCGGCCGGGTTGGTGATGGGGACGGTGAGCGAGTAGCCCTTGACGGGATAGACGGGCAGATTGAGGCCGAGGCTTGCCAGCGCCGGGCGGCTGAAGGAGCCGAGCGCGCAGACCACGGCATCGGCTTCAAAGCGCTCGCCCTTGGCGATCACGGCGCTGACGCGGCCGTTTTCTTCGAGCAGGCGCTCGATTGGGGTGTTGTAGCGGAACTGCACGCCGCGTTCAGCCAGCAGCGCGGCGAGACGCGTGGTGAAAAGATAGCAGTCGCCGGTGTGGTCGTTGGGCAGGTGCAGGGCGCCGGCGAGGCGGTTGGTGGCGTGCGCGAGGGCGGGTTCGTATTGCAGGCATTCGCGCGCGGTGAGTTCGCGGTAGGGCACGCCATATTCGGCGAGCACGGCGATGTCCTTGCGCGCGGCGAGCATTTCCTTTTCCGTGCGGAAGATTTGCAGCGTGCCGAGTTTGCGGCCTTCAAAGTCGAAATCGGGATTTTCCTGCTGGAATTCGGCAAACATGGCGCGGCTGTATTCGGAGATGCGCACCATGCGTTCCTTGTTGGTCTTGTAGCGGGCTTCGGTGCAGTTGGCGAGCATTTGCAGCAGCCATTTGGCCTGGAAGGCGCTGCCGTCCGGACGGATGATGAGCGGCGAGTGCGGCTTGAACATCCATTTCATCGCTTTCAGCGGGATGCCGGGCGCGGCCCACGGCGTGGTGTAGCCATAGGAGAGTTCACCGGCGTTGGCATGGCTGGTTTCTTCGGCGGCGCCGGACGCGCGGTCGATGACGATGACTTCATGGCCGGCTTTGTGCAGATACCAGGCACTGCTGATGCCAACGACGCCAGCGCCCAATACGATGACTTTCATGCGGTTTTTCCTTGTGGTGGGGTGAAGGTTGCAAAGGGTGATAGTGTAGCCGGGATAAAAAAGTGTTTTTCGGTTATTTTTTGCGGTATAAAAGTGTTTTTTATGGTTTTGGGCAAGGTTCGCAGGGGTTATGAAGGATATTGACAAAATAGACCGCAAAATTTTGCAGTTGCTGCAAGGCAACGGGCGCATGTCGATGACGGAGCTTGCCGAGCGGGTGGGGATGTCGGTATCGCCGGTGACGGAGCGGGTGCGCCGCCTTGAGCGCGACGGCGTGATCACCGGCTATGGCGCGCGTATCAATCCGCAGGCGCTGGGGTTGGGGCTCTTGGTGTTCGTGGAGATCAAGCTGCGCTCGAAATCGGGCAATATTTTTGACGATTTCCGCCGCGAGGTGGCGAAAGTGCCGCAGATTTTGGAGTGTTATCTGGTGTCGGGCGAATACGATTATTTGCTGAAATTGCGCTTGCCGGACATGGCGGCCTACCGCGACATGCTCGGCAATATTTTGCTGCAATTGCCGGCGGCGGCGGAAAGCCGCAGTTATGTGGTGATGGAGGAGGCCAAGGAGAGCGCGGCCTTGCATTGGTCATGAAAGGGGAAGTGCTGGATCTGGATTATCGCGGCCGCGGTGTGGTGCGCGAGGGCGGGCGAGTGGTGTTTGTGGCAGGCGCGTTGCCGGGTGAGGTGGTGGAATATCGCGTGACGCAAGCAAAAAAGCGCTTTGCCGAGGGCGAGATGACGGACGTTTTGCAGGCATCGCCTGATCGCGTTGCGCCGCCTTGCCCGCATTACGCGCAATGCGGCGGCTGCGATTTGCAGCATTTGGCGCTTGCCGCACAGCGGCAGTGGAAAGAGAAATGGTGGCGCGGGCAACTGGCGCGGCATGGCGGCGGCGAGCCGCAAATGCTCTGGCCGCTGCTCGCGGGCGACGGCTGGCATTACCGGCGCCGCGCGCGGCTGGCAGTGGCAGGCAAAACGCTGGGATTTCGCGGGCGGGCGACGCACGAGGTGGTGGCAGTGGAAAGCTGCATGGTGCTGGAGCCGCGGCTGGATGCGTTGTTGCCGGCGCTTGCCGGGATATTGCCGCAAGTGCCGGTGGTCGAAGGGGTGACGCTGGATGCGGGCGATGACAGCGTGGCCGTTGGTTTTATCAGCCGTGAGCGCTTGCCGGACGCCGCGCGTGTGGCGTTGCGCGATGTTGCCGGGCAAACAGGTGCGGCGGTGTGGTGGAGTAAAGAGCAGGTAGCCGGTGCAGCGCTTTCCTATCGCTTGCCCGGATTTGGCGTGGAGATTGCCTATACGCCGCAGGATTTCACTCAGGCCAATGCTGCGCTCAATCGCGCGATGGTGGCGCAGGCGATGGATGTGTTGCAGCCGCAGGCAGGCGAGCGTATTGCCGATTTCTTTGCCGGGCTCGGCAATTTTTCCCTGCCGATGGCGCGGCTGGGCGCGGAAGTGCTGGCGCTGGAAGGCGAGCAGGAGATGGTCAGGCGCGCGCAGGCACTGGCCGATGCACACGGTTTGCCGGTGCGCGCGGTGCGCGAGGATTTGTTCGCCGTGACGGATAAACGACTGAAAGCCTTTGGGAAGTTTGATGCCTGGCTGCTGGATCCGCCGCGTGCCGGGGCGCAGGCACTGGTGCAGGCGATGACGGCGAAAACAGCGCCGCAGCGGATAGTGTATGTCTCGTGCGATGCCGCCACGCTGGTGCGCGATGCGGCGATCTTGCGCAGCAAGGGTTATCGGCTGGCGGGCGGCGGCGTGATCGACATGTTTGCGCAGACGGCGCATCTGGAAAGCATGGCGCTGTTTGTTCGTGAAAGATAGTGATTTTTTACCATAATGAAGCGCTTGATGTGAGATTTTTTACAAATAAAGCGCTTCAAGTTGGGAAAATTTATCATCTTGGTGTTTTGCGCAAGCTGCGGGCCCTGAACGGGATGAGGAATGGGCAAAGCAGGCGGATGACATGCAAAGCAGTTGAGACGTCATCGGCGCGGGCGGTAAAATAGCGCTGCCCGGCAGCCAACAGGCTGCCATTGCCGATTCATTCAATGAGGAACTGCCATGAGCAAACTGCTTGATATTGTAAAACCCGGCGTAGTAACCGGCGATGATGTGCAAAAAGTTTTTGCCTACGCCAAGGCCCACGGATTCGCCATTCCCGCCATGAACTGCGTCGGCTCCGATTCCGTCAACGTCGCGATGGAGGCAGCCGCCCGCGTACGCGCGCCAGTCATCATCCAGTTCTCCAACGGCGGCGCATCCTTTTATGCGGGCAAGGGCATCAAGCCGGCATCGGGCGCGCGCCCTGACGTGCTTGGCGCGATTGCCGGCGCCAAACATGTGCACACGCTCGCCGAGGAATACGGCGTGCCGGTGATTCTCCATACCGACCACTGCGCGAAGAAGCTGCTGCCCTGGGTGGACGGCCTGCTCGAAGCCGGCGAAAAACACTTTGCCGAAACAGGCAAGCCGCTCTTTTCCTCGCACATGCTCGATCTTTCCGAAGAGCCGATCGAGGAGAACATGGAAATCTGCCGCAAGTATCTGGAGCGCATGGATAAAATCGGCATGACGCTGGAAATCGAAATCGGCATTACCGGCGGCGAGGAAGACGGCGTGGACAACAGCGGCGTTGATGAATCGCATCTCTACACCCGTCCTTCCGAAGTGCTCTACGTTTACGACCAGCTGAGCCCGATCAGCAAGCGCTTCACCATCGCGGCTGCCTTTGGCAACGTGCATGGCGTGTACAAGCCCGGCAACGTCAAGCTGAAGCCTTCCATCCTCGGCGATTCGCAGGCCTTTGTCAGCGCGGAGCGCGGCCTGCCGAAAAATACGCTGGATTTCGTTTTCCACGGCGGCTCCGGTTCTTCGCTGGAAGAAATCCGCGAAGCCATCGGCTACGGCGTGATCAAGATGAATATCGATACCGACACGCAATGGGCGGCCTGGGAAGGGGTTCTCAAGTTCTACAATGAAAACAAGGACTATCTGCAAGGCCAGCTCGGCAACCCGGAAGGTGAGGACAAGCCTAACAAGAAATACTACGATCCGCGCGTGTGGCTGCGCAAAATGGAAGAGAGCACGGTCAAGCGTCTGGAACAGGCTTTTGACGATCTCAATTGCCGCGATGTGCTGTAAGCCCGTGGCGAATGCTGGTGAAAACGCTGCTTTGGCAGCGTTTTTTTATGCGGGTGCGGTTTGTATGGGCGATGGATTCATCGGAGAGGGATTGCCGGGCGAATCCCGCTTTATGCACCTTGTGCAGATTTTGTTGATGAGAAATTTTCTCATCAATAAGCGCTTTCCTTGATAAAATTTCTCACAATAAGCGCTTTTTTTGTGGTAAAAAACCACTATTTTTGGATTGTTTTTGAAAATGAATTTTCAGGATGAAGGATTGCGTTTGCGCAATTCCTTGAGACGCGCGCGGGTGGTGCGGAAGAAGGCAAGGCGGCGCTTGCGTTTCCACAGGTAGTACACCACCACGGCGATGCAGGCGAGGACGATGGCGGCAGTCAGATACTTGAACTCGCGCATTTTTTCCACCAGCCATTCGTGATTTTCCGCGCCATAGTGCCCCACATAGACAAACAGCGGCACGGAAAGAATCGCGGCGAGGCCGTCCATGGAGGCGAATTGCCAGTAGCTGACGCGGCGGGTAATGCCGGTGATGACGTAGATGGGCGCGCGCAGGCCGGGCAGGAAACGGGCAATGAAAATCAGGCGGTTGCCGTAACGGCGGAACAAGTAATCGATGCGGTTCATGCGCTCCGGCGTGAGCAACTTGGCAAACCAGCGTTTCTGGCGGATGTGCGGCCCGAAATGCCAGCCGATGGCGTACATCAGGGAATCGCCGACGAGTACGCCCATGTAGGAAACGAAGACCATCCAGTGCACGTTCTGCGGGCCGAGCGCCGAAATGATGCCGGCGGTGACCAGCGTGATGTCTTCGGGAAGGGGCAGACCCATGCCGCACAGGAGCAATACACCAAAAACGGCGTAGTAGCCGTACTCGAAAAAGAAGGTTTGCAGAAAGCCAAAATCCATGGACACTCAGGAATGATGCGGCAAAACGGGTCGCCATGATACCAAAGCGGCGGTGCTCTTGTCCTGCAATGTTGCGGCTTTCGCGGCAGGGAAGGTTGGGGTTGCGAGAGGGGCGGGTTTGCCCGCCAGGGTGCGCGAGGATTTGGGGAAGCGCTTGTGGCAGCAGAGGCTACGGCAAATGCGCTGCGGGAAGGCGGCGCGTTTGCCGGAAAAGGGGAGTTATGGCTCGCGGGCGATGCTGAGGCCGGCAAAGCTTTGCGCCACGGGCATGATTTCGATGCGGTTGATATTGACGTGTGGCGGGCGTTCGGCAATCCAGAGGATGGTTTCGGCGATGTCGTCCGCGGAAAGCGCTTCGACGTTGGCATACACCTGCGCAGCCTTGCCGCTATCGCCATGAAAGCGCACCTGCGAAAATTCGGTGCCGCCGCAGAGACCGGGCTCGATGTTGCTGACGCGTACCTTGCTGCCGGCAAGATCGGCGCGCAGGTTCTGCGAGAATTGTTTGACGAAGGCCTTGGTGGCGCCATAGACGTTGCCGCCGAAATAGGGCCAGTTGCCGGCAGTGGAGCCGAGGTTGATGATGTGGCCGCGGTTGCGCGCGACCATGCCCGGCAAGACGGCGCGGGTGAGGCGGAGCAGGCCGATGATGTTGGTTTGCACCATTTCTTCCCAGTCGGCAAGACTGCTTTCCTGCGCCGGGGTCATGCCGCGCGCGAGTCCGGCATTGTTGACGAGCACGTCAGGCTCGCGCCATGCCTCCGGCAGGGATGCCAGGGCGCGTTGCAGGGCTTCGGCATCGCCCACATCAACGGCGAGGGGATGGAAGGCGTCGCCCAGCTCCTGTTGCAGGGCTTGCAGGCGCTCCGTCCGCCGGGCAATGCCAAGCACGCGGTGGCCATGGGCGATGAACTGCCGTGCCATCGCGGCACCAAATCCGGCACTGGCGCCGGTAATCCAGACTAGCATGGGATGCTCCTCGTTGGGGTTTGCGCAATCCGGGCGCGCCGCGGGGCGCTGCCCGGGGATGGTCCGTGCGTGTTAGAAAAGCGGCTCGGAGAAGTTGAAGTGGAAGCCGTCCATCGGCGGCACCATGCCGTTGCCTTGCAGGTATTTGATGTCATACGGCCAGACGCGCGAGAGCTGTGCCGGCGATTCCATGTAGTCGGCAATGAGCATGACGTTGTTTTCTTCGGCATAGTCCTTGACTTGCTTCATGAAACGCTGTTCTTCGTCGTCTTCGAAGGTGTCGATTTCGCGCATGTCGAGCTTGAGGATGTCCGGTTTCATGCGGGTGAGCAGCTCGCGGATGTCGTCATCGAAACGGCCCACTTCGGTCAGCGCAAACCGGGTGCCGTGCGGGCGCAGGGCGTTGATGAAGTTCATGGATCCGGAGAAGGCATTGCCGAGCACATCGACGCTCATTTCAAACACGATCTGCGCGGGTGCGATGCCGGTCTGCTTGAACTGGCTCAGCGTCCAGGCGGCAAAGGTTTCGTCGTTCAGCGCGTCGGTGGTGAGATGGATAAAGCCGCGCAGCGCTTTCTGGTCGCCGTCATAGGAAAGAACATCTTGCAGGAAAGTGTTGATTTTCACCCGGTCGATCTGGCGTGCGATGCCGTAGCGGTCGGCCGCCTGCAAGAGGGTGTTGACGTCGTCGCTTTCCATGCGCTCGTCGTCGTCGTCGCCCGGGAGTATGGTGAGGCGCTCGGCATAGCGGGGGATGCCGTCAACATCCAGCGAGCTGATCGGCTGGTAGCTGACCTTGATGCGGCGCTCGTTGAGGATGCGCTGCAATTGCAGCACGCGGCGCTCGTCCTTGCGCGACATGTCGCCGGCGGCAGGCTCGGCCACGCGCTCGCCGCTTTGTCCGCTGGCAAGGGCGCGCGCGGCACGGAAGCTGCGCGAGACGAGATCGTTGAAGCCGGTTTTGGTGTGCACTTCCTGCATGCCGGCAAAAACGCGGGGATGAACGAGACGCCCGACATTGTCCGGCACCACTTCGTCAAGACGGGGGATGAGGTTCTGGATGCGGCTGATGACGGTTGCCTTGTCGTCCTGCGCCCAGAGAATGAGGCCGTCATCGGTGAAACGCGCCATTTCCGTGCTCGGCGGCATGCCGCGTTTCAGGGTATCGACCACGGCCGTCATCAGCAGTTCGGCGGCGTTGTAGCCGTCTTTCTGCCACACTTCACGGTAGTTTTCGAGAAAGATGTATGTCCAGATGCCGAGCAGACGCTGATCCTGCTGGCGTTCCTGGGTCTGGCGGATGGATGCCCGCAAGACCAGCGGGCCGGGCAGGCCCGTCGTGGCATCCACGCCACCGCCGCTGCCGCCGCCACTGCTGTTGCGCAGATAGACCTGAACGACTTCCTCCTCGCCATCGATATGCACTTGCGAGACGAACATTTGCAGTTCCATTTTCTCCCCGGACAGGGATTGCCATTCCAGCAGCTCGGCGGGAACCACATCCTTTTTCAGCGCCATGCGCAGCATTTCCTTGACGTTGCGCTCGCTCTTGCGCGGCACGAAATTCATCAGGGTGAGATCGTCGAGCGCTTCGCGGCTGTCAACGGCAAAGGTGCGCATGAAGGCGGGGTTGACGTCGATAAACAGGCCGTCGCGCACATAGCACACCGGATCCGGCACATCGAGATAAAGGCGGTCATAGCGCTCGGCAAGCGCCTTGTACTGCTTTTCGGCATGAAGCTTGGCCTGTTGCAGGCGGGCGGCGGACATGATCTGCTGCACCGTCTTGATCGCGCTCAACAGGTCGCGGCGGCCGATCACGTAATCCGCGCCCTGCTTGATGCCCTCGTCCATGCCAAGACCCTGCGTATCGATCATGAGCAGCGGCACCGGCGATTTCAGGCGTTGCAGCGCGGCACGGATTTTGTCCGCTCCCGGCAGGTCGGGCGCGGCGGAAAGCACCAGAACGTCAATATGCTGCTCGCTGTCGGCAAGACGCGCTTCGATATCCTCGACCGTTTCGCACGTCTCTTCCTGCACCCGGTAAAAACGCCCCAATCCCTTGGTAAACGCGTGCATCCATTCCAAATCCCGGGACACCATCAAAAGCGAACAGACATCTTGTTGTTCAGCCATAGCTTATTCCTTCCGTTAATCTTGAATATCGCCACCGTGCGCGCGGCAGTCGCAGGCGTGCAATATTATCAGGCTTGCCGGCCAAGCTCAAAAATCCCGGCGCAACAAGCAACCGCGATATCATGATAAATTTTCTCATCATGAAGCGCTTATGGCGATAAATTTTCTCACGATAAGCGCTTATAGATGAGAAAAAACCACTATATTACAATCATTAATAAAAGTAATGTTTGAGTAGGCCATTTGTGGCGATGCCGCTATAATCATCACTTTCCGTTTGCCTGAAGGATTCCGCATGGCGCTGCTCGACAATGCCCTTACCCGCCGCCTCAACACCCCGTTTCCGTTCTGGCAGGCGCCGCTTCCCTTTGAACTCGTCTCGCCGGAATTTGCCGGGCAGATCAGCGCGGCCGGCGCATTGGGCATGTTGCGCATTTCCCTGTTTGAAACCTGCGCCAACCTGCAAGCGCGCATCGAGCGCTACCGCATCCATCACGCCAGTCCGGCCTTCTGTTTCTACCACACCCTGCCGCAGCAGCCGCAAATGATGCCGGTGCCCGCCTGGGAAAGCGAAGCCTTTTTCGCAAGTCTCGATATCTTCCCGCCCCCCGATATCGCCGCGCCGGACAGCTTCGAGGATCTCCTCGGCACAGCCATTGCCGCCGGGCCGCGCGCCATCGGCTTTGCCCACGGGCTGCCCGACAGGGATTACATCACCGCCCTGCGCGAACAGGGCATCTTCACCTTTGCCGTCTGCACCGATATGGCCGAGGCAGTCGCCGCCGAGATTTTCGGCGTGGACGCGCTGGTGCTGCAAGGGCCGGAAGCCGGCGGCGAACGCGCCGGTTTTGCCAATGATCTCGCCTCTCCCGCGCAACCGGCCTTGAGTCTGCTCCAGCAAGTGCGCCGCGACATCAGCCTGCCGCTCATCGTCTGGGGCGACCTTGCCGACAGCGCCGATATCGTTGCCGCCATTCTTTGCGGCGCGCAAAGCGTGATGCTCGATCGTCCGTGGCTCACCTGCGCCGAAGCAGAGCTTGATGAAGCGCAATACCGTATCCTGCGCGAGGCGAGCGAATTCGAAAACCGCGCCACCACCTGCTACAGCGCCCATCCGCTGCGCCATTTCCGCAGCTCGTCCGCACAGCCGCATACCGAAGCCGGCTCGCGCGAAGCGCTGTGGCACCACTATTTCGCCCGGGAACCGCAGGCGCGCCCGCTCTGCGCCGCTTCCAGCCCCACGCCGCAGACCGGCGATCTCAATGCGCTGCTGCATCATTACCAGCAGGGCATCCGCCAGTTTCTTGCCTGATGCTGCTCGAATACGCCGAACTGGGCGAGCGCGACGGCCAGCCGTTTGCGCAGGCCTTCGCCGACATCTATTACAACCCGGCGGACGGCATCGCCGAAAGCGGGCATACTTTTCTCGCCGGCAATGACCTGTTCGCCCGTTTTGCCACGTTGGGCCGCGGCCATTTCACCATCGCCGAGACCGGCTTCGGCACCGGGCTCAACTTTTTCCTGACCGCACGGCATTTTCTGGAACGCGTGCCGCAAGGGCGGCTGACCTACATCAGCGTGGAAAAATACCCCATCGCGCCGGAAAGCCTTGCCCGCATCCAGCGCGATTTTCCCTGTCCCGAGCTGCGCGCCGCCTTTCTCCGCCAGAACCCGCAAAATCATCCGGGATTTCATCTTTTGCATCTCCATCCGCAGATTGATTTGCTGTTGTTGCTGGGTGATGCGATGGCGCTTTATCGCGAAGTCGATGCGCAAGTAGATGCCTGGTATCTGGACGGTTTTGCACCAGCCAAAAATCCCGATTTGTGGACAGATGCGCTGTGGCAGGAAATGGCGCGCCTGAGCCGTGCGGGCACGACAGCGGCCACGTTTACCGCGGCGCGAGTGGTGCGCGATGGCCTGGCATCGGCCGGTTTCCATGTCGAGCGGGTGCCGGGGTTCGGGCGCAAACGCCACATGCTGCGCGCCTGTTGCCATGTGCCGCGACCGGCAGCGCCCGTCTGGCATGATCGCACGCCGCCGCTAGCGGATGACGGGCCGGTTGCCGTGATCGGCGCGGGCATTGCCGGCAGCGCCACGGCGCATCGCCTCGCGGCGAGTGGACTCCGCGTCCATCTCTATCACGATGCTGTTCGCCATCCCCCGGCCAGCGCCGTGCCGGTCGCCATTCCCTATCTTAATCCGGGCATCGTGGACAGCCCGGAACGGCGCTATCACCTCACCGCCTGGCATCACGCCTGGCGCACCTTGCACGAACTTGCGCGCGTGGCGCCGTCCGTATTCGCGCCTTGCGCCATTCATCGTCTGGCAGAGGATGATGCGCGCCATGAAGCGCTGTTTGCCCAAAAGCTGCTGTCGGATCAGCACTGGCAGCTCGACAGCGGTATGCTGAGCGACCGGCAGTCCGGCATCGTCCGCATGCCCGAACTGTGCGCCGCGCTGGTCGATCATCCGCAGATTGAAACGTTTTCCCTTGCGCTCGATGCCTTGCCACGCACGGCGCAAGGCTGGCAGATCGGCGGGCGCGAATACGCGGGCGTCGTTCTCGCCTGCGGCTGGCAAACCGCGCTGTTGCCCGAGGCATATGCCCGCGATGCCATCCGTCCCCTGCGCGGGCAGGGCACGCTGTTCCGCGGCCTGATCCCTGATGCGGTGTATTGCGCGGAGAAAACGCTGATTCCGCTGGCCGATGGCGTCTATGCCGGCGCGAGTTACCAGCCCAACGACAGCGATACTGCGCCGCGCGCCGCCGACCGCGACGCCAATGCCGCGTTCGTGCATCGCCTTTATCCGCAGGCCGGCCTTCATGATGCGCGCGATTTCACCGGCATCCGCGCCGCTGCCCGTGATTACCTGCCGTTGGTGGGCGGTATCGCAGAAAGCGCTGCGCTGGCCAGGGATTACGCACTCTGGCGCAAGGATGCGCGCCGTGCCATCCATGCCACGCCGCTTTACCATCCCGGGTTCTATCTGCATGCCGGTCTGGGCTCCAAGGGCGCGACCCACTCCTTTCTCAATGCCGACCTCATCGCGGCACAGCTCACCGGCTCGCCGTTGCCCTTGCCGCGCAGCCTGCTTGCCCATCTCGTGCCGGCGCGCTTTTTTATCCGCAACCTCAAACGCGGGCAGGTATAATCCGTCTTCTGCAAGACAAGGAGTCCCGTTCATGAAACTGATTTTATTCCTCGCCGCATTGTTTGCCGCGGCCTATCTTTTTGGCAATTATCACGCTTTCCGCCCCAACATCATGCAGCCCGCGCTGGTGCAGATCAATCATGCGCGCGAGAACAACCCGCAGGCGCTGTGCAACCTGCTCGCCATCGATGCCAAGGTCACTATTGTTGACAATATTCCGCGCAACAAGGTCAATCTCGTCGATGTGGACAAAACGGCAGCCTGCAATTACTTCCACAAGAGCGCCCGTTTGATGCTGCCCAACAACCCGCCGCAGAAAAACGGCTTTATCCGCGATATTCTGCAAAACGTGGTGATCACCCACGAAGACATCAGCAAAGACCACGGCAGCGTTTCCTTCGGCACTGACGAACGGCGCCGTGAAATGCGCGACCGCGGTACGCTGCTTTCCGGCAAGACCACCACCAGGCTGGATATGAAGCGAAAATGGCTGGCCGGCGGCATGGACTGCCTGTTCAACAGCGACGAAAAGCCGCACTGCCCGCCCAGCTGGAGCAACGGCATGCAAATCACCCGCATGGAGCTGAAGCGGGATTACCAAATCATTCCCGAATAAGGGGCTGCAACCATGTGGGAGGCGCTGCGTACCCATCGCATTCTTTTCCTGAGCTTCGGCATGCTCATGCTCGGCACGGGCCTGCAAAATACCCTGATTGGCCTGCGCGCGGCGGAAGAAGGCTTTTCGTCCACCGCCACCGGCCTGATCATGGCGAGTTTCTATCTCGGCTTTCTCGTCAGCGCCATCTATGCGGGCAAATACATCGCCCGCGTCGGCCATATCCGCGTTTTCGCCGCCGCTTCCGCGCTTTGCTCCATCACCATTCTCCTGCACGGCATGCTCATCAATCCCTGGGTGTGGATTGCCATTCGTTTTATCACCGGCTTTTGCATCTCCGGCCTCTACATCATCTGCGAAAGCTGGCTGAATGCGCAAAGCGCCAACCACCAGCGCGGGCAATCGCTTGCTGCCTACGTGATCGTGATCTATGTGAGCCAGTCTTTGGGGCAGCTCTTTTTCACCATTGCCGGCCCCAAGGACATGCTGCTTTTCCTGGTGGCCTCCATTGCCATTTCGCTCGCGTCCATCCCCTTGCTGCTCACCCGCCTGAAAACGCCGAAAATCGCCAAGCAGCAAAGCAGCATGGGCATGGCGAGCCTGTATCAGCGCTCGCCGCTCGGCACCGTTGGCATTTTTGCCGCAAGCTTTTCCAGCAGCATTCTTGGCAGCCTGATGCCGGTGTATGCCGCCAAATCAGGACTCGACAACCACAGCACTGGCTATCTGGTGATAGCCCTCAACCTCGGCTGCATCTTGCTGATGTCGCCGGTGGGCAAGCTCTCCGACCGCTTTGACCGGCGCAAGGTGATGACGCTTGCGGCCGCCGCGAGCGCAGTCACGGCATTGCTCACGGTGACGTTCTCCGGCAATTTCATCCTGTTCCTGATATTGATCGGCCTGCTCGGCGGCTGTGCCCTGCCTTTGGGCAGCCTCGCTTCCGCCTATATCAACGACTGGCTGGCTGGCGATGAAATCATTTCCGCCGCGAGCACCATCGTGCTGGTCGGCGGCTGCGGCGCGGTACTCGGGCCGCTGGTGGCGGGCACGCTGATGGACTGGTTCAGTCTCAACGCCTTTTTCTACGTGGTGATTGCCGTGCTCGGCATCTTCAGCGGCTTTGCGATTTACCGCATGACGCGGCGCAGCCGCAGCAGCCTGGGCGAAGCGACCCATGCCGTGCCGATGGGGCCGCTCAATCCGGTGAGCATTACCCAGGCGTATGACCAGCGTCAGCTCGCTGCGGAACTCGAAGACGACGAACCTGCGCCCAGCACCTCAAGCTGAGCCGCACGCAGCGCGTCGCCGATGGCCGCGCCCTGCAATCCCTGGGCGATGAACGGCGCAGGCGACAGCGCCTGCAAGGCCGGTAGGCGCGCGCGCATATCCTTTTCCGTTTCCCGTTCTCCCAGCACTTGCGCGAGACGCAAAGCATTGGCACCGTCTTTCAGGCTGTCGGTGCGCTTGAAAAGCTGCCAGCGCGCCTCTGCATCCGCCTTTTGCCAATGGCGCACCGTGCCGGCAAAATCCTGTACCCAGTCTATCCAGCGCCGCACCGCGTTGGGCAAGGGCAGCGTCTTCCGCAAGGCTTCAGCCGCTGCGGCCTGACCTTCCAGCGCCAGCGCCAACCGTTCGGCAGCGCTTGCCGCCGTATCCGTCTGCAAGGCTGCGCACAATTTCTCCGCATCCACGGCGGCGGTGCCAAAGAGCACGAAAAGCGCGCCCACTTCTGCCAATCCTGCAAAAAAGCACCACGGCGCCGCGCTTTGCAGGGCGCATTCGCATTCGCGCCAGACGCGTTCGCCGGTGAGCGTTGCCAGTTCGCCGCTTGCTGCCATTTCGCGGCAGAGCGCGAGCGTTTCCCCGGCCACGGTAAACCCCAGCGGCGCAAAGCGCGCATGAAAGCGGAAAAGGCGCAACACGCGCAGCGGATCCTCGGCAAAGGCGGGCGAGACATGGCGCAACACGCGCGCCTCGAGATCAGCACGGCCGCCGTAAGGATCGATGATGTTTCCGTTTTCGTCTTCCGCTATGGCGTTTACCGTCAGATCACGACGGCGCAAATCTTCCTCCAGCGTCACCTCGGGCGAAAAGGCAAAGGCAAAGCCGTGATGGCCGGGCGCGGTTTTGCGCTCCTGCCGCGCCAGCGCGTATTCCTCGCCGGTTTGCGGATGGATGAAGACGGGAAAATCTCGCCCCACCGCCTGAAAGCCTTTTGCCAGCATGGCCTCGGGTGTGGCGCCGACCACCACATAATCGCGGTCTTTGACCGCAAGCCCGAGCAAACGGTCGCGAACCGCACCGCCGACCAGATAAATGTCCACAAACCCTCCATGAGAATTTTTCTCATCATTAAGCGCTTATTGTGAGAAATTTTCTCACAATAAGCGCTTTATAGTGGTAAAAATAATCTATTTTTCAATAAAAAATGAAAAGCATTAAAACCATGTCAACATGGCTGCAAAGATCATATCGCGGCATTGGCGCAAACGCCACAGCATGCGCATCGGCAAGCCAAAAAATAACAGTCATTCTCATTGCAGTTTTCAGACCAATTTTCTATACTGCACTGCCTTGGTACTGATTACCAATTCTTAGTTTTCCATCCATTTTTGGAGTCAATCATGAAGAAGCAGGCAGGTTTGAGAAATTCTTTGCTTTCATTGGCCGTTTTGCTGGCGGGGCAGGCGGTGGCGGCATCATCCGAAGTGACGTATCCGGCGTATTTCGAGAAAATTTCGCCCATCGTCATGCAGGATGATCTCGCGAAAATCCTCGGCTCTTCCAATGGCCTCTTTGAATATACTTTTGCCGATGCCGCCAAGGGCGCGGGGCATGTCTGCCCGGCAGTGGCCGGTGCGTGGATGGAAACGCGCGTGGCCTTGCAGGCGCTTTATGGCGAGGAAACACCGGTGCGCGGACGCATTCACGTGATTCTCAAGGGCAGCGAGGATGACGGCTTTACCGGCGCGATGGCGAACGTCATCGGCATGATTACCGGCGCCACGCGCAAGCAGGGCTTTGGCGGACAATTCGGCGCGCCCGAGCACAAGCGCCAGGATTTGCTCGCCTTCAAGAACGACAACAGCGAAGGGCCGATGTACGCGATCTTCACCCGTCTCGATGCCGCTCTCAAGCCGGAAAAATGCGTGAAAGTGGTCTATAACCCGCAGGCTGTGCCGTTCAAGGAAGAAATCAAGCCCTTGATGGCGAAAGTGAAGAAAGGCGAGGCCAGCGACGGGGAAAAGGCGGAATTTGGCACGCTGTGGCAGGAGCGCGTCGAGCGCATGATCATCACCAATTTCGAGGAAGGCAGAAATGCGGAGATGATCCGGCTGGAAGAGTGCAACGTTGCCGATCATTTCTGAGCGCTGTTTGATATGCGTCAACCCGCCGTCATGGCGGGTTTTTTGATGGCGGAATTCGGCACTATACTGCACGCTTTTCACGGCGCGGAGAAACGCATGGCGGGCACATTGTTTGTGGTGGCGACACCGATTGGGCATCTGGAAGATATCTCGGCGCGGGCGCAGGCCACCTTGCGCGCGGCGGCAGTGATTGCCTGCGAGGATACGCGGGTGAGCCGCCGCCTGCTCGATGCCTGCGGCATTGCCACGCCGCTGGTGGCGCTGCATCAGCACAACGAACGCGGCGCGGCTGAGGCACTGCTGGCGCGCTTGCAGGCAGGCGAGGATGTGGCGCTGATTTCGGATGCGGGCACGCCGCTGGTGTCTGATCCGGGCGCGACGTTGACGCGCATGGCGCATGAGACAGGCATCAGGGTATCGCCCGTGCCGGGTGCGAGTGCGGTGATGGCGGCCCTGTCGGCAAGCGGTTTGCCGGGGGATGCCTTCCATTTCGCCGGATTCGTGCCGAGCCGCGCGGGTGAACGCACGCGCTTTCTTGAAAGCTTTCGCGCGAGCGCCGTGACTACCGTGATGTTCGAAACGCCGCACCGCATTGCCGATACGCTCGCGGCGATGGCGGAAAGCTATGCGGGCGGGCGCGTGCTGGTGATTGCGCGCGAGCTGACCAAGCAGTTCGAAGAAATTGTGCGCCTGCGCATTGATGAGGCGTGCGCGTGGCTTGCCAGCGATGCCAACCATGCGCGCGGCGAATTCGTGCTTGTGCTCGACGCGGCAGAAGTGCAAACCGATGACGCCGCCTGGCAGGCGCTTGCCGAAGATTTGCGCGCGGCGGGCGTATCGAGCCGCGATGCCGCCGCCATCGTTGCGCGGCATTGCGATGCGCCCAAGAAAGCGGTGTACCAATATCTGATTGCCGCGGACGGGGAAAATCGCTAAAGTCTCGCGCCAAATTTCGGAGGGAACATGAAAGGTCAGCTTTGGATCGTGGCCGCGCCGTCCGGCGGCGGCAAGACCTCGTTGATTGGCGAGGCGGTGCGCGTGCTCGATGGCGTGGTGGAATCCGTGTCGCACACCACGCGCGAATGCCGCCCCGGCGAGGAAAACGGCGTGCATTATCATTTTGTCTCGCAAGCGGATTTCGACGATTTGGTCGCCAAGGGCGATTTTCTCGAATGGGCGCAGGTTTTCCAGCATGCCTATGGCACCTCGGGCGCGAAAGTCGATGAACTGCTCGATGCGGGCTACGACGTGATCCTCAACATCGACTGGCAGGGCGCGCAGCAGGTGAAGGCCAAGCGCCCGGATACGCGCATGGTTTTCCTGTTGCCGCCTTCGCTCGACGCGCTGCGCGAACGCCTCACCAAACGCGGGCAGGACAGCGATGCCGTGGTTGAGAAGCGCATGGCGCAAGCCACCGAGCAAATCGGCCATTGGCGCGAGTTTGAATACGTGATCGTCAATGACGACTTCGCACGCGCCGCGCGCGAACTGCAAGGGCTGATTCTCGCCGACCGCCTGAAACGCGAACGCTGCTGCGGCGATTTGCAGGCGCTGCTCGGCAGATTGGGGCAGTGAATGAAAGACATTCACCATCGCGCCACGACGGACGTTGCAGGCAACCTCCCTGCCTGATGCCCGATATCGGAAACGTCAGTCATGAATCACTGACGTTGGGGCAAGCGCATACCCGCAGGGCGTGAGGATGCAGTTTGCCTGGGTTCATTCGTGTGCATTCGTGTGCGTGTCGGCGTTGCTGTCGCATCTTTGTTTTGGTTTGTTGATAAATTTTCTCATCAATAAGTGCTTATTGCGATAAATTTTCTCATAATAAGCGCTTGTGGATGGTAAAAAAGTACCATTTTTGGAGTTTTAATGAAATCATGGAAACTGCCGCATCCCTATGTGATGCTTTTTTTGGCACCGCTTTTCTGGGCGACAAGCAATGTGACCGGGAAAATCGGCAAGGGGCTGCTCACGCCGTATGAATTCACGTTCTGGCGCTGGATAGTGGCGGCGGCGGTGATGACGGCGGTGTTCTGGCCGGTGATCCGCGCGGATTTGCCGGTGCTGAAAAAGCGCATGCTGTGGCTCTTCATCGTGGGCGGCAGCGGGTTCGCGCTGTTCAATATCGTGCTTTACAGTGCGTTTCGCCATGGCGCGAGCGTGACCAACGTCTCCATCATTACGGCGCTGATTCCGGTGATGGTGTTGCTGGTGGACGTGTTTTTCCTGCGCGGGCGCGCCCATCCCCTGCAATGGCTGGGTGTAGCGCTGTCTTTTCTCGGCGTGGTCTGGGTGGTGAGCGGTGGCAGGCCGCTTGCCCTGCTCGAGCAGGGGATTGCACGCGGCGATTCGCTCGCGTTTGTGACGTCGGCGATTTATGCCGCTTATTCGCTGGCGCTGCGTCATGCGCCCAAGGTGCATTGGGCGAGTTTGCTGTGGGCGATGTGCGTGGCGGCGGTGGTGGTGAGCGTGCCGTTTTATGCCTATGAAGGGATGACGCAGGGTTTTCGCCTGCCAGGCGTCAAGGCATGGCTGCTGGTTCTGTATGTTGCCATTTTCATTGCGATTGTTTCCAAGCTGTTTTACATGGAAAGCGTGATTGCCATTGGTGCGAGCCGTGCGGCGCTGACGATGAATCTGCTGCCGGTGTTCGGCGCAATCGTTGGCGTGATGTTTTTTGCCGATGAGGAGCTGAGCGCGCATGTGCTGGTGGCGCTGGTGCTGGTGGGCGGCGGGATTTTGCTGTCGGAGTGGGGCGCGGCACAGCAGCGAAGGTTGGGAATGGTGTGATGGCGGGTTGGCCGCCTTGTAGGGACGTAGCCTGCTACGTCTTGTATGAAGGGAAAGGCGGACGTTGCAGCCCCGGACGACATTCACCTACGGGAAAACGCATGGCGCGGAAACGGTATTGAAGAACCGGCCGCGCGGTCGCGAAGCGCGAAAAAGAAAATATCCCGAGACACTACCACAGATGTCAGCAACACAGTGCCTGGCAAGATGCCTGACCGCATGGGCTTACGCCCATCCTGCGAATCGCTGCGCGATGGCGGGCTAAAGCAAATTGGATTTATCTGTTTACACATGTGGTTGCGACGAAGCGCCTCAAAGCCCCTGGGCGCAGCCGCAGACGCGGGGCTTTTTTGGCGGGGTTACGGGCTTGGGTGTTTGAGCGACAGCGAGTTTACAAGCCCGCCGCCAAAAGCCCCGCGGCAAGGGAAAACTGCGCCCCGGGGTCGCCTTTCTTTGGTTCCAAAACAGGAACACGTCCTTTGGCGACGCAAAGAACGTGTTCCTGTTTTTGGAACCGGCCGCGCGGCCGCAAAGCGCAATCTCGAAAAGAGCGAACCATGCAGAAAATCACCATGGACTTGTTGACGCAAATATTGTGGAAAACTTTGTTTCCCTCTCATCCTAATGCCATGCCAGTCGAGCAATTGGCCTTTGCTTTGAATTTCGTCGATATTTAAACCAAAAACGCTCTAAAGCCCACCTTACGGACAATGAGAAATTTTCTCATCAATAAGCGCTTATGGCGAGAAAATTTATCAACATAAGCGCTTATTGATGGTAAAAAGTTGCTATTTACGATGATTTCTTGACGAATTCGCTTTTCAGCATCATGCCGCCGAAGCCATCGATTTTGCAGTCGATGTTGTGGTCGGCGCCGGGGATGACGCGGATGTTTTTCACTTTGGCGCCCTGTTTGATGCTCTGGCTGCTGCCTTTGGGCTTCAGAGCCTTGATGAGGACGACGCTGTCGCCATCCTGCAAGACGGCGCCGTTGGCGTCGAGGACTTGTTCTTCCGCGTCGGCGGGCGCGGCGTTGTCATCCCATTCATAAGCGCATTCGGGGCAGATGTTCAGGGTGCCGTCGAAGTAGGCGTAGGGGCTTTGGCATTGCGGGCAGGTGAGGCTCATGATGTTTTCCTTGGTTTTGTAATCAGGCGATATGGAAGTCGGCAGTGAGCGGCGAGTTTTCCAGGGCAAGGCGGATGCGGTCGCCGCTTGCGAGTTTGCCGACGCCCTGCGGGGTGCCGGTGTAGATGATGTCGCCGGGGTGCAGGGTGAAGTGGCGGCTTAAGTATTCGATGATGTCGGCGATGGGGAAGAGCATGAGGGCGGTGTGGCCGTTTTGGCGGCGTTCGCCGTTCAGGTCCATGTAAAAGCGGATGTTTTCGGGCTCGAGGCCTTGCGCGGGGACGAAGGGGGTGAGCACGGCGGCGTGGTCGAAGCCTTTGGCGAGTGTCCACGGCAAGCCGGCGTTTTTGGCTTTTTCCTGTAAATCGCGCGCGGTGAGGTCGAGGCCGAGGGCGTAGCCGGCGATGTGATCAAGCGCTTGTTCACGCGCGATGTTTTTGCCGCCGTGGCCGAGATGGAGGACGAGTTCGGCTTCGTAGTGGACGTCGTTCGAGGTGGCGGGCAGATGGATGGCGGGAGCCGAGGTGAGCGCGCTTTGCGGTTTGAGGAAGACGACGGGCTCGGCCGGGCGGGCGTTGCCGAGTTCTTCGATGTGCGCGGCGTAGTTGCGGCCGATGCAGTAGATGGTGTGCAGCGGATGGCGGCTGCCGTCAAGATAAGCAAGCATGGGGTTCTCCGGGGAAGTCAGCGCGGCAAGGGTATCACAGTTTCCGCTTTTCCTTGCCGGCGGGTAACATGGCGCGCTTTATAAGCCGATAAGGGAGGGTTTTATGGCTGATTTGTATATGTTTTATATGGGCGGCAATGCCGGGCGCAGCAATATCGAGGTGCATGATGTGCAGTTCGTGGCCTGCGACTCGGTGGAAGAGGCGATTCCGGCGCTGAAGGCGGCGTGGTTCGGCGATGCCAACAAGGTGCATATCGATGGTTATCAGATCGTCAACTGGGCAGATGGCTATGCAATCGATCTGGTGCGCGAGGGGACGGAGAACGGCGGGCTGAATCTGTATTTCGTCAATGTGGGCGGTTACTTGCCGCATCAGCTGGCCGAGGCGCACGAGTTCGGGCTGTTCGTGGCGGAAAATGCGGAAGCGGCCAAGGAGAAGGCGAAGCGCTCGCTGCTGTTGCATCATGCCTTGCAGCACAAGGACAATCTCAAGGATGTGGATGATTGTCTGCTGCTTGCCGAGGTGAATGGCTGGCAGGTGCGCTTGCGCGAGGATGCGCAGGGCAGTGCGCTGCCGCCGGAATGGCAGGGGTATCATCCGGTTTGAAGGGGGTATTTTTTCTCGTGATGAAGCGCTTGTTGCGATAAGTTTTCTCTCGCTGCGCGAGCTGTTCCAGTCGTGACAAACGCTTGTTTATGGTGAAAAATGCTACTTTTGTTGCTTTTGCGAGAAAAACATCAAGCTTGGCTGCCGCCGGCGTGGAGTCGCAGCAGCGCGGGTCATCCGTGCAACCGGACTTCCGGCCGATAGATCTATATCATATTGATTTTAAATTTATTTTTGAATTTCGGGGGGGGGGGACATTAATCCTGCCTCGACGATTACACGCAGTTCGGCGATCAGGCTTGGCATGTCCAGCATGGAGTCCCTATCGTCGGCGTAGATGTTGAAGATGTCCTTGCCATTGAAGCTGTAGAGGATGGCCTTGAACAGCACGAAGATGCGCCTTTTCAGGCACTCTTCATCGAAATGGGGCAGGCTTTCTTGCAGCAGGCAAAGAAGGGTATGAATCATTTCTTCGGAGGCTGCCCGGATGAGCTGATGGCTTTGCGGCGATTCATTGCCGATGCGAATCAGGAGGTTGATTACCTGGAAACCGCGCCGACCGGGCAGGGCGGAGAGTTCTTCCAGCGGACGCAGCAGGGCATTGACGATATCGGGGATGGTTGCGAGCGGCGGCAGGTTGTGCAGCGCCTGGGCGCAGGAACGCACATATGGAATATAGCGGTGAAGGAAAATGGCTTTGGTAAGGCCTTCCTTGCTGCCGAAATAATAGTTGACGGCAGCGAGATTGACTTCGGCTTCCTGGGTGATGTGGCGAAGTGATGTTGCGCTTATACCTTGTGTAATATAGAGTTTTTCGGCTGCTTGGATGATGCGGTCTTTGGTAGGAATTCGGGGAAAGTGCTCGAGCATCTCGAGTCTCCTTCTTGTTATTATTGGCGGAACATTATACGGATATGACAGGGGATGACTATTAAATTAACACATTTGACATGTTTTGATATGTTTCGAGAAAAATTGATATTTCCGGACATGATACTGAATAAATCCAAAGAGGCCGTGCCGTATTTTGGACGGCACGGCTTGCATCAGGAGCCGGTTTACAGAATGAAGCGGCTCAGGTCTTCGTTGCTGGAAATGTCGCCAAGCGTTTTTTCCACATAGTCGCCATCGATGCGCACGGTGTCGCCGTCGGCGCGGTCGGCAGCGTCGAATGAGAGGCTTTCGGTCAGCTTTTCCAGCAGGGTGTGCAGGCGGCGCGCGCCGATGTTTTCCGTGGTGCGGTTTACGTGGCAGGCGATTTCCGCGAGTTTGTTGACGCCGCAGTCAGTAAACTCCAGACGCAGATTTTCCGTGGCGAACAGCGCGGTGTATTGTTTGATGAGCGAGGCATCGGGTTCGGTGAGGATGCGCTTGAATTCCTCGACGCCGAGCGCTTTCAGCTCGACGCGCACCGGCAGGCGTCCTTGCAGCTCGGGAATGAGGTCGGAAGGCTTGGCGAGATGGAAAGCGCCGGAAGCGATGAACAAAATATGATCGGTTTTGATCATGCCGTATTTGGTGGAGACGGTCGAGCCTTCCACGAGCGGCAGCAAATCGCGCTGCACGCCTTCGCGCGAGACATCTCCGCCGGTGACGTCGCTGCGTTTGGCCACTTTGTCGATTTCGTCGATGAAGACGATGCCGTTCTGCTCGGCATTGCGGATGGCGGTTTGCTTGATTTCCTCATCGGAGACGAGGTTGTCCGCTTCTTCTTCAGCGAGCTGCACGAGGGCATCGGCAACGCTCATCTTGCGCTTGCTCTTGCGGCCGCGGCCAAGGTTTTTGAACATTTCGGTGAGCTGGTTGCTCATTTCTTCCATACCGGGCGGCGTCATCACTTCAAAGGTGGCGCCTGCCGTGTCGCTGACTTCGATTTCGATGATTTTGTCGTTCAGCTCTTCGCGCAGGATGCGTTCGCGATAGGTTTTGCGCGCGGGGTTGTCGGGCGTGCTTTGCTCGACGTCATCCGACCACAGGGTTTGCGTGCGCGCGGGCGGCACCAGGGCATCGAGGACGCGCTCGAGCGCTTTTTCGCGTGCCTTGGCTTTCACGCGCACGCGCGCGCGTTCGCGCTCGAGTTTGATCGCGGTTTCGGCGAGATCACGGATGATGGAATCGACATCGCGGCCGACATAGCCGACTTCGGTGAATTTGGTGGCTTCGACCTTGACGAAGGGCGCTTCGGCGAGCTTGGCGAGGCGACGCGCGATTTCGGTTTTGCCGACGCCGGTCGGGCCGATCATCAGGATGTTTTTCGGGGTGATTTCACTTCTGAGTGGTTCGTCGATCTGGCGACGGCGCCAGCGGCTGCGCAGGGCATTGGCGACAGCGCGTTTGGCCTCTTTCTGGCCGACGATATGGCGGTCGAGTTCTTCGACAATTTCACGCGGCGTCATGTTCAAATCACGATATTCGGTGTTGCTGTCCATGTAGGAGTCCTTAAATATTGAATCGGAGAGCGCCGCGTGCACTCGGAGGCAGGCAAAGGCGCTGAAAATAAAGTCACTGCTGGTTGCGGTTGACGGAGAGGTTTGCGGGCGTCATGCGCCTCGTGTCACGGGCGTCATGTTCAAATCACGATATTCGGTGTTGCTGTCCATGTAGGGGTCCTTGATTTTGAAGAGGAGAGCGCCGCGTGCACTCGGAGGCAGGCAAAGGCGCTGAAAATAAAGTCACTGCTGGTTGCGGTTGACGGAGAGGTTTGCGGGCGTCATGCGCCTCGTGTCACGGGCGTCATGTTCAAATCACGATATTCGGTGTTGCTGTCCATGTAGGGGTCCTTGATTTTGAAGAGGAGAGCGCCGCGTGCACTCGGAGGCAGGCAAAGGCGCTGAAAATAAAGTCACTGCTGGTTGCGGTTGACGGAGAGGTTTGCGGGCGTCATGCGCCTCGTGTCACGGGCGTCATGTTGAGATCGCGGTATTCGGTTGAGTTGTCCATGTAAGAGTCCTTGGATATTGGAATGCTTTGTGTTGGGGTTCGCCTGCGGCTCACCGCCAACCTGCGGGCGACTTAGTCTTTCAGCTCGTCGGTGATGATGTTGTGATTGGTGTAAACGCAGACATCGGCGGCGATTTCCAGGCTTTTGCGGGCAATGTCGAGCGCGTTCATGTCGGTGTTGTGATAAAGCGCGCGGGCAGCGGAAAGGGCGAACATGCCGCCTGAGCCAATGGCGGCGATATGGTCTTCCGGTTCGACGATGTCGCCGTTGCCAGAGAGAATGAGGGTGTGATCAGGATCGGCGACGATGAGCATGGCTTCCAGACGGCGCAGGGCGCGGTCGGTGCGCCATTCCTTGGCAAGCTCGACGGCGGCGCGCAAAAGCTGGCCGTTTTGCGCTTCGAGCTTGGCTTCGAAGAGTTCAAAGAGGGTGAAGGCATCGGCAGTGGCGCCCGCGAAGCCAGCGAGAATCTGGTTGTGATAAAGCCTTCTGATTTTGCGTGCATTGCCTTTCATGATGGTCTGGCCAAGCGAGACCTGGCCGTCTCCGGCGATGGCGACATGGCGTCCGCGACGGACGGAGAGGATGGTGGTGGAGTGGGCGTCGAACATGACTGTCCTTGATTGAAAAGATTGGTCTGTTGTGGGGACGGGCAGGCGCTTTTCAAGCAGGGATGACAGGTGGGAGATGCTGGTGGGAAATTTTCTCATGATGAAGCGCTTGTTGTGAGAAAATTTATCATAATAAGCGCTTGTTAATGGTAAAAAATAACTATTATTATCGATTTTTTGTAATTTTATGGGCGATGTTTTGCAAATGTTATGGCGCATTCGTCTCAATGCAGGCAGGCAACCGGATAAACAGTTGTGCAGTTGGGCAGGCGCGCTACGAGAGGCCAGGGGCTGTTGGCCATTCGCGACCAGAGTTTACAGAATTTTGGGGAACTATTTGAAATATCTATTTTTTCGATACGCGGCTTTTTGTAAACCCTCTCTGCTCCGCAGCTCTTCGAGTCCCCCACCCCTCCCCCATAGGGGGAGGGGCTTTGAATTCTGCTCACATTTGAACCAAAAATGCTCTAAGTGAGCCTGCCGCTGTCCGTTTCCGATGCGGCTGTATTTGTTTCGGGCCGAAAAAAGCGCTTCCGAAGAAGCGCTTGGGGAGTTATTTCTCGATGCGGATGTATTTGCTCGGGAAATGGTTCATGACGTTGGCTTCGTAGCCTTTCACATGGGGTTTGATCATGTGTTTGGAGACGAAGAAGTGGATGGGGATGAGGCTGTAGTTGTCGATGAGGCGCTTTTCCGCTTCCATCAGGATGGCGGCGCGTTTTGCCATGTCGAGTTCGGCTGCGGCTTTCTCGAGGAGTTTGTCGTAATCCGGGTCGGCAAGGCCGATGGTGTTGGAGCCGCCGCCGGTGACGAACATTTCAAGGAAGGTGTTGGCATCATCGTAGTCGCCTATCCATGAGGCACGGAAGACTTCGGTGTTGTAGGCGCGGCGGTCGGCCAGATAGGCTTTCCACTCTTTGTTGACGAGGTTGGTTTCCACGCCGAGCACTTCTTTCCACATGGCGGCCAGCGCAATGGAGATTTTCTTGTTGTTGTCGCTGGTGTTGTAGAGGACTTCCACTTTCAGCGGCTTGTCTTTGCCGTAACCGGCTTCGGCATAGGCGGCCTGCGCGCGCTTGATGCGCTCGTCGCGCGAGAGTTTGGCGTATTCCGGGGTGTAGGTGCTGTAATTGGCTACACCAGGGACGACGTAACCAAAGGCGGGTTTTTCGCCGCTGCCGGTGATGTTGCTGACGATGGGGTCGCGGTCAACGGCAAGGGTCAGCGCTTCACGCAGTTTGGCGTTGTCCTTGAAGGGCGGCTTGGTGAGGTTGAAGCCGTAGTAGTAGGTGCCGAGGTAGTTGTGGACGTGGAGTTCGTCCTTGAGGTTGCTGTTGATCCATTTGATCTGGTCGTTGGGAACGTCGGCCGTCCAGTCGAGTTCGCCGGCGCGGTAGCGCGCGAGTTCGGCGTTTTTGTCTTCGGCGACGTGATAGACGACTTTATCGAGCTGGACGTCTTTGGCGTTGTAGTAGGTGCCGGATTTGCTGAGGACGATATTGGCCTGCGGCGACCATTTGTCGAGCTTGAAGGCGCCGTTGCCGACGGGGTGCTTGCTCCAGTCCTTGCCCTGTTTTTCCACGATGTGCTTGGGCACGGGGTAGGTGACGGCGTTTACCAGCATGCCGAGGAAATAAGGCGTGGGGTTGACGAGTTCCACTTTCAGGGTTTTGGCGTCGGGCGCGCTGATGCCCAGTGTATCGACGGCGGCATTGCCTTCGGCGATTTCTTTCGCGTTTTTCACCGGATAGAGGAAGAAGCTGTATTTGCTGCCGACGGCGGGATCGACGGCGCGGCGCCAGGCATAGACGAAGTCTTCGGCGGTGAGCGGGGTGCCGTCGGACCATTTGTCGTCACGCAGGTGGAAGGTGTAGGTTTTGCCGTCTTCGCTGACGTCCCATTTTTCGGCAACGCCGGGAATGAGGCGCGCACCGGCGTCTTCATCGATGAGGCCGACGTACATGTCGCGCAGGATGTGCATTTCCGCAGTGCCTTGCGCCATTTGCGGGTCGAGGGTGGAAGGTTCGGCGTCGTTGCTGCGGTTGAAGACGGTTTCGGCGCTGGCGACGGAGGCGACAGCAATCAGGGTGGCAAGCAGGTTTTTTTTCATGTTATTTCCTTTTGGGTGTAGATAGTGGTTTTTTACCATCAAGAAGCGCTTGTCGCGGTAAAAAATTACTATAGCAAGCGCTTAGCATGGTAGTTTTTTATCATGATATAGGGCGGAAACGTTTGCTTCCGCCTTCTTTTCTTCCCTCCCCGCAAGGGGGAGGGGCGTTCGTCATTTTTCGATGCGCAGGTATTGCGTGGGCAGCACTTTCTTGATGTTTTCCTGGTAGCCTTTGACGTAGGGCTTGATCATGCTGACCGAGACGTAGTGGTAGATCGGCATGATGGCGAACTCGTCGGTGAGCAGTTTTTCCGCGTCGTGCAGGATTTTGGCGCGCGCGCCGAGGTCGAGCGTGGCGGCGGCTTCCTTGAGCTTGGCATCGTATTCGGGTTTGTCGAAGCCGGTCTGGTTCATTTCGAGGCCCTGCTGGAAGATTTCCAGGAAGGTGTAGGGATCGTTGTAATCGCCGATCCAGGCGTAGCGCGAGATGTCGTAGTTTTTCTGGCGCGTGTTGCTGAGCATGACTTTCCATTCCTGGTTTTCCAGCTCGGCTTCCACGCCCAGGGTTTGCTTCCACATCGCGGCAATGGCAATGGCGATTTTCTTGTGGCCTTCGTTGGTGTTGTAAAGAATGCGGGTTTTCAGCGGGTTATCCTTGCTGTAGCCGGCTTCGGCATAGGCTTGCTGGGCGCGCTTCACGCGTTCTTCCTTGGACAGCCTGGCATATTCCGGGGTATAGGGCTGGCTGTTGCCGGTGGCGGGCGGTACCACGGAATAGGCTGGCGTTTGCCCGGCCTGGGTGACTTTTTCCACCAGGGTTTCGCGGTCGATGGCGAGCGTCAGCGCTTCGCGCAGCTTGATGTTGTCTTTGAACGGCGCTTTGGTGAGGTTGAAGTTGTACCAGTAGGTGGCAAGATAGGGGCTGATTTTCAGTTCGTCTGGCAGGTTCTGCCTGGCCCAGGCGATCTGGTCGATGGGCATGGAGAGCACGAAATCGAGTTCATCGGCGCGGTAGCGCTTGAGTGCGCTGCTTTCTTCTTCCGTGGCGTAGTAAATAACTTTGTCGATGGCGACGTTGCCGGCGTTCCAGTAGGTTTCCGATTTTTTCGCGATGACTTGTGCCTGCGGCTGCCATTCGGTGACGATGTAGGCGCCGTTGGTGACGATGTTGGCCGGTTGCGTCCACTTCTCGCCGTGCGCTTCGATGACTTTCTTCGGCACGGGATAGGTGGTGTAGTGGGTCAACAGATCAAGGAAATAGGGGGTGGGGTTGGCGAGCTGCACTTCGAGGGTGTGATCATCGAGCGCTTTTACGCCGAGGGTGTTCAGGTCTTTTTCTTCGCTGTTGGCGATTTTTTCGGCGTTGACGATGGGGTAGAGGATGAAGGCATATTCGCCGCCGGTTGCCGGGTTGACGGCGCGCTGCCAGGCATAGACGAAATCATGGGCGGTGACGGGCTCGCCGTTCGACCATTTGGCGTTGTGGCGCAGGTGGAAGGTGTAGGTTTTGCCGTCTTCGGAGACATCCCATTTTTCGGCAACGCCCGGCAGGATGCTGGCATCGGCGCCGAGGGTGGTCAATCCCTCAAAGGTATCGTAGATGATGGCGCTGCCGGCAGATTCGCTGGCGAGTTGCGGGTCGATGCTTTTCGGTTCGCTGCCGTTGCCGCGACGGAAGACGCTTTCCGCCTGCGCGGTGAGCGCCGCGAACAGCAAGCCGGCCAACAGGGTTTTTTTCATGATGCTTTCCTTCAGCTGAACGGATAGTAAGGCGCTGATAATACCGTAATGGCGCGGGAATAAAAACCGGGAATGTATTTTTTGTTTTTTGCGGATTTATGGTAGATTTTTATCATCAAAAAGCGCTTTGTGCGAGAAAATTTCTCATTATAAGCGCTTGTTGGTGAGAAAATTTATCATCACATTATTGGGTAGCCTTGGTCGGTCACTCACGCAAAACGATTGCAGGCCGGCCATTGAGGGCCGGCGTCAAAAAAGTTGGGCACAAAGTACCGGACACCCATGAAAATGCGATTGCATTTTCATGGGAACCCTGCCCGACCTGCGGTTTGCCTCCTGGACAAGGGTTTATTTCTCGATTTTCAGGTATTGGCTGGGCATTTTCTTCATGTTGAAGGATGCATAGCCTTTGACATGGGGCTTCAGCAGGATGGGGTTTACGTAGTAGTAAACCGGTGCCATGGCGTAATCTTCGGTGAAGATGGCTTCGGCATCGTGCATGATTTGCGCGCGCTTGGCTTTGTCCTGCTCGCGGCCGGCTTCGGCAATGAGGCGGTCATATTCCGGATTGACGTAGCCCATGTGGTTGTTGAGCGAGTATTGGGTGAAAAGATCGAGGAAGGTGTTGGGATCGTTGTATTTGCCGGTCCAGCCGAGACGGAACATTTGCAGCTTTTTCTCGTCGATGTTGGAAAGCAGCACTTTCCATTCCTGGTTTTCCAGGGTGGTTTCCACGCCAAGTACCTGTTTCCACATGGCGGCAGCAGCAACGGCGACGTTTTTGTGCGCTTCGCTGGTGTTGTAGGAAAGGACGACTTTCAGCGGCTTGTCTTTGCTGTAGCCGGCTTTGGCATAGAGCTCCTGCGCGAGCTTGATCTGCTCTTCGCGCGGTTTGTTCACCCATTCCGGGGTGTAGGGCTTGGCGCCTTCGATGGAGTGCGGCACGACCGAATAGGCAGGCTCTTCGCCGGTTTTGGTGACTTTTTCAGTCAGCGTTTTGCGGTCAAGCGCGATGGAGAGGGCAGCGCGCAGGTCGCGATTGTCCTTGAAGGGTTCTTTGGTGAGGTTGAAGCCGTAGTAGTAGGTGGCGAGGAAGGGGCCGATGTGCAGTTCGTCCGCGAGGTTTTGCCGTACCCAGTCGATTTGCGTGTTGGAGACGGTTTCCACGAAGTCGATTTCGCCGGAACGGTAGCGGGAAAGGGCGTTGTTGCGGTCTTCAATGACGTAGAAGATGACTTTGTCGATAGAGACGGCATCGGCATTCCAGTAGGTGGGCGATTTGGTGAGCGTCATGTGGGCTTGCGGCTTGTGTTCGGAGAGAACGTAAGGGCCGTTGCTGACGAAGGTTTCCGGCTGCGTCCATTTGTTGCCGTGCTTGTCGATGACGTGTTTGGGCGTGGGATAGGTGGTGTAGTGCGCCATCAGCTCCATGAAGTAGGGCGTGGGGCTTTCGAGGGTAACTTCGAGGGTGTGGTCATCGATGGCCTTGATGCCGAGCTGCTCAAAATCCTTTTCTTCGCCTTTGGCAATTTTTTCCGCATTTTTCACCGGATAGAGCATGTAGGCGAATTGCGAGGCGGTTTCGGGGTTGACGGCGCGACGCCAGGCATAGATGAAATCCTGCGCGGTGACGGGTTTGCCATCCGACCATTTGGCGTTGTTGCGCAGATGGAAGGTGTAGGTCATGCCGTCGTCGGACATTTCCCATTTTTCAGCGACACCGGGGACGATTTCGCCACCCATCTTGTGCATGACGAGGCCTTCGAAAGTGTCGTAAATGATGGCGGCGCCGCTGGTTTCTTGCGCAATTTGCGGGTCGATGCTTTTCGGCTCGGCACCGTTGTCGCGGCGGAAGACGGTTTCGGCCTGGGCGGAAAGGGCTGCCAGAAGCAGGGCGGAGAGCAGGGTTTTTTTCATGATGACCTCGTGGGTTTGCGGGGATTTCTCATTTATAAGCACTTTCATGATAAAAACGCATCATATAAAGCGCTTCATATGATGTATTTTTACCGCAACAAGCGCTTATGAATGAGAAATTTTCTCGTTTTTATGGCATTCCCGCTTGGCGGCAGGCAAGGCCAATATGGTCAAATCACTCAAAAGCGGGTTGCGCAGCATTCTGCGCTGGCTGAAAACGGCTGCTTGCAGGCTGGGCGATTTTCAGGCGGGTGAAGGGTTAAAGAAACGGGGGAAGACGGAAATCCGCCTTCCCCGCCGGTCTGCAAAAGGGCTGCCGATTATTTTTCAATCCACAGGTATTGCGAACGGATGTGGTCCATGACGTTGGGGGTGTAGCCCTTGACGTACGGCTTGACCAGACGCTTGGTGACGTAGTGGTAGATGGGCATCAGCGCCACTTCGTCGATGAAGGTTTTCTCGGCGTCACGCAGGATGGCCATGCGCTTGGCAGCATCCTGTTCCTGGCCGGACTGCTTGATCAGGCTGTCGAACTTCTCGCTGTTGTAGCCGGAGTCGTTCAGGCCCGAGTTGGACAGGTGCATTTCCAGGAAGGTGAACGGGTCGCCGTAGTCGCCGATCCAGCCGGCGCGGAAGACTTGTGTGGCTTCTTTTTCACGGCGGGTTTGCAGATAGACTTTCCATTCCTGGTTGGTGAGCGTGGTTTCTACACCAAGCGCCTGTTTCCACATGGCAGAAACTGCGATGGCGATTTTCTTGTGGTTCTCGCTGGTGTTGTACATGATGTCCACTTTCAGCGGCTTGTCTTTGCTGTAGCCGGCTTCTTCGTAGAGCTTTTTCGCTTTTTCCACGCGCTCGGCCTGCGAGAGTTTGGCGTAGTCCGGCACATAGTTGTCGTAGCCGATGAGGCCGGGCGGTACGATGCCGTAAGCCGGCTTTTCGCCAACACCGGTGACTTTTTCGGTGATCACCTCGCGGTCAATGGCGAGCGACAGCGCTTCACGCAGCTTGGGGTTGTCCTTGAACGGCGGTTTGGTGACGTTCAGGCCGTAGTAATAGGTGCCAAGGTAGGGGCCGATGTAGAGCTCGTCCTTCAGGTTCTCGCGCAGCCATTTGATCTGGTCGTTGGGGATTTCGTAAGTCCAGTCGATTTCGCCGGCGCGGTAGCGCTTGAGTTCGCTGTTCTGGTCTTCGGTGGGATAGTAGATGACCTTGTCGAGCTTGACGTTTTCCTTGTCCCAGTACTGGTCGGATTTCACGACGGTGATTTGCGCGTTGGGCTGCCATTCGGTGAGTTTGAAGGCGCCGTTGCCGACGATGTTTTCCGGGCGCGTCCAGTTCTTGCCATGCTTTTCCACGACGTGCCTGGGTACGGGAGAAGCCGTGGAATGCGCGAGCATGTCGATGAAGTAGGGCGTGGCGTTTTCCAGCTCGACTTCAAGCGTGTGGTCGTCCACAGCTTTCACGCCGAGTTGGCTCAAATCCTTGATTTCGCCCTTGTTGATCGGCTCGGCATTTTTCACCGGAAAGAGGATGAAGCTGTAGTGCGAGCCGACAGCCGGATCGACAGCGCGCTGCCAGGCATAAACTACATCGTGCGCAGTGAGCGGGGTGCCGTCAGACCAGTTGGTCTTGCGCAGGTGGAAGACGTATTTCTTGCCGTCTTCGGAAATATCCCATTTTTCGGCGATGCCCGGGATGATCTTGCCCTCGGCATCTTCGGCGGTAAGACCCTCGAAAATATCGCGCATGATGTGCGAGCCGGGCACGCCTTCCGTTGTTTGCGGGTCAATGCCTTGCGGCTCGGAACCGTTTCCGCGCTTGAGCACCATTTCCGCGTGTGCGGCCATGCTGGTCAAAAGCGCAGATGCCAGTAAAGTCTTGCAAAAGTGCGACAGTGTCATCGAGTCTCCTCCATTAAGTTTACAGTTGGGGCTTGCAGAGCGGGTCAGAGTATCATAAATTTCCAAAAGATGAACAGTCATACATACCCGGACTCCTGTGGAGGATAATTCATGTTGAGATACGTAATCCGGCGCTTGCTGGTGGCAATACCGACGTTGTTTGTCATCATCACGCTGGCCTTTTTCATGGTGCGCGCCGCGCCCGGCGGTCCTTTCGATACGGAAAAGCCGCTGCCCCCGGAAATCCGCGCCAACCTCGACCGCATGTACCACCTCGATAAGCCCATCTGGCAACAGTACGGCATCTATCTCGGCAATGTGCTGCGCGGCGATTTGGGGCCTTCGTTCCAGTACCAGGATCGCACCGTCAACGAGATGATCGGCTACGGTTTCCCCGTCTCCATGAAGCTCGGCTTTTCTGCGATCGGCATCGCTGTGGTCATCGGTTCGCTGCTCGGCATCATTGCTGCCATCCGCCAGAATACGGCGACAGATTACGCCGTCATGGGCGGTGCGATGGCGGGCATTACCATTCCCAACTTCGTCATGGCGCCACTGCTTATTCTCGGTTTGGCCGTGTATTTGCGCTGGTTGCCCGCAGGTGGATGGGGCGAGAACTGGAAACAGGCGATTCTGCCCATCATCTGCCTGGCATTGCCGAAAATCGCCTATATTTCCCGCCTGATGCGCGGCTCGATGATTGAAACGCTGCGCGCCAACCATGTGCGCACTGCGCGGGCCAAAGGGCTTCCGGAATGGAAAGTCATCCTCAAGCATTGCCTGAAGCCGGCATTGATGCCGGTGGTCAGTTATCTTGGTCCGGCCAGTGCCGCCATTCTCACCGGCTCGGTGGTTATCGAGCAGATTTTCGGCATTCCCGGCATTGGCCGCTATTTCGTGCAGGGGGCGCTCAACCGCGATTACACGCTGGTGCTCGGCGTGGTCGTGTTCTACGGTGTGATGATCGTGTTGTTCAATTTGATCGTGGATCTGCTTTATGCCTGGCTGGATCCGAAAGTGAGGTTGCAGTCATGAGTAGCAAGGTTCAGCTCGATGAAATGATTCAGAAAGCGCCCAAGGGGCGCAGTCTGTTTCAGAATGCCGTCTCGCGGCTTCTCGCCAACAAGGCGGCAGTGGGCGCGATGATCGTGCTCTTTACCCTGATTTGCCTTGCGGTGTTTGGGCCGCATCTTCGGCCTTACGAGATTGACGAAGTGTTCTGGGATGCTTTCCAGGCGCCGCCCGGTATTGAAAGCGGCCACTGGTTTGGCACCGATGCCAACGGACGCGATCTTTTCGTGCGCACCATGTACGGCATGCGCATTTCGCTCCTGGTAGGCCTCTGCGCCACCATGGTGAGCCTCTTGATTGGTGTGACCTACGGCGCCATTGCCGGCTACAGCGGCGGCCGTACCGACAACATCATGATGCGTATTGTTGATGTGCTCTATTCCATGCCGTTCATGTTCTTCGTGATTTTGCTGATGGTGTTCTTCGGGCGCAATATCTACCTGATGTTTGCCGCCATCGGCGCGATTGAGTGGCTGACCATGGCGCGTATCGTGCGCGGCCAGGCCATGAGCCTGCGCCACAAGGAATTCGTCACCGCCGCACAGGCGCTTGGCGTATCCGGCGGCAATATCGTGCGCCGCCATATCGTGCCGAATACGCTGGGTACGGTCATGGTGTATGTCACGCTCACCATTCCGGTTGTTATCCTGACCGAGAGCTTCCTTTCTTTCCTCGGCCTTGGCGTGCAAGAGCCGATGACGAGTCTTGGCGTGCTCATCTCCGAAGGCGCGAAGCAGATGGAAAGCTCGCCGTGGATGCTGGTTTTCCCGGCCACTTTCCTTGCCGTGATGCTGTTTTGTTTCAACTATATCGGCGACGGCCTGCGCGACGCCTTTGACCCTAAAGATCGCTGATTTATGAAAGATTATTTGTTAACCGTTGAAAATCTGGATATCCGCTTTGCCCTGCATGACAGTGAAGTGCATGCCGTGCGCAACATCAGCTTCAAAGTTGCCAAAGGCGAGACACTGGCGCTGGTCGGGGAGTCGGGTTCGGGCAAATCGGTAACCGCGATGTCGGTGGTGCGCCTGTTGCCGGAGAACATCACGTCTTACGGCAAGGATTCCAAAATCGTTTTTGAAGGTATCTCCGTACTGGATGCCAATGAAGACCAGCTTCGTGAGTTGCGCGGCAACCGCATCGGCATGATTTTCCAGGAACCGATGACCTCGCTGAACCCTTTCATGCGCATCGGCGAGCAGCTCACCGAAGCCATTTTCGCGCACCGCGACAACGTGAAGGAAGCCGACGCGCACCGCCGCGCCGTCGAACTTCTGCAACGCGTCGGCATCAGCGAAGCCGAACGCCGCATGAAGCAATATCCGCACGAATTTTCCGGCGGGCAGTTGCAGCGCATCATGATTGCGATGGCGCTTATCAACGAACCGGATCTGCTGATTGCCGATGAACCCACCACGGCGCTGGATGTCACCATTCAGGCAGAAATCCTGGATCTCCTGCATGATTTGCAGCGGCAGATGGGCATGGCCATCATCTTCATCACCCACGATCTCGGGCTTGCCGAACACTATTCGGAAACCGTCTGCGTGATGAAACTCGGCGAAATCGTCGAGCGCGGCAGAATCAAGGAAGTGTTCGCCGCGCCCGGGCATCCCTACACGCAGGAGCTTCTGAACGCCACGCCGAAAGGCCTGAAAGAGCCGGCGCCTGCGGATTCGTCCGTGCTCATCAAGGCGGAGGACGTGAAAGTTTCCTTCATCATCGAGCGCAGCTTCTTCGGCAAACCGCGCCGCGTGTTTGAAGCTGTCAAGGGCGTCGATGTGGAGCTGCGCAAGGGCGAAACGCTGGGCATTGTCGGTGAATCCGGCTCCGGCAAATCCACTTTCGGCAAAGCCGTGATGCAGATGTTGCCCTACACCGGCAAAGTACTCTTTGAAGGGCGCGACCTGCAAAAAATCTCGCCGCGCGAACAGCAGGCGCTGAAAGCGGAGCGGCAAATCGTCTTCCAGGATCCGTTTGGCTCCCTGTCGCCGCGCTTGACCATCGGCGAAATCGTGGGCGAAGGCCTGCTCGTGCACCAGCCCAGCCTTTCCAGGCTGGAGCGCGCCGAGCGCGTCGCCGCCATGCTGGAGGAAGTCTCCCTGTCGCCGGACATGATCAACCGCTATCCGCATGAATTTTCCGGCGGGCAGCGCCAGCGCATCGCCATTGCCCGTGCCATCATTTTGAATCCCAAATTCGTGCTGCTGGATGAGCCGACCTCGGCGCTCGACCGCTCCATTCAGGTGAAAGTGGTGGAGCTGTTGCGCTCGTTGCAGAAGAAATACCAGCTCACCTATATGTTCATCAGCCACGACCTTTCCGTGGTGCGCGCGATGAGCGACAACGTGATCGTCATGAAGCAGGGGGAGGTGGTAGAACACGGTACCGCTGAACAAATCTTCCACAACCCGCAAACCGAATATACCCAGCGCCTGATCAAGGCGGCGTTTGATTTGTGATGCCGCGTTGCGGATAAAAAAATCCCCCGCTTGCGGGGGATTTTTTTATGGCTGGATTGTTTGTGATGAAGTGAGAAATTTTCTCATCATGAAGCGCTTTCGGTGAGATTTTTTATCATATAAAGCGCTTGTTTATGGTAAAAAACTACTATTTTCACGCCATAAATAAGCAGGCAGGGTTGATTTATAGCCATTCAATCTGAAAACCCATATAGCCAAATAAATAAAAAACAGAACGAAACTGTAGGTTGGTGGTGAGCCGTCAGGCGAATCCCAACATAATGAATTCTAAAATGTTGGGGTTCGTGCTGCGCACTCACCGCCAACCTACGGTCTGGACGTTTTTATGATGATTTCACTATACGTCAATCTCCGACAACAGACGGCGCAGACGCAGGGACGTTGCAGGCAACGTCCCTACAGCCCATCGTTCCGCCGTGGCAGAGGGCAGGGCTGGGTCAGAAGAAGCCGAGTTTGTTCGGCGAGTAGCTGACGAGCAGGCACTTGGTGTGCTGGTAGTGGCTCATCATCATTTTGTGGTTTTCGCGGCCGATGCCGGATTGCTTGTATCCGCCGAAGGCGGCGTGCGCCGGGTAGAGGTGGTAGCAGTTGGTCCACACGCGCCCGGCCTGGATGCCGCGTCCCATGCGGTAGCAGGTGTTGATGTCGCGGCTCCAGACGCCCGCGCCGAGGCCGAAGTGGGTGTCGTTGGCAATGGCGAGCGCTTCGGCTTCGTCCTTGAAGGGGGCAACGGCCAGCACGGGCCCGAAGATTTCCTCGCGGAAGACGCGCATGTTGTTGTTGCCCTGGAAGACGGTGGGTTCAATGTAAAAGCCGTTTTCGCGTTCGCCGTCTTCGCGGCGGATGTTGCCACCGGTGAGCACTTTGGCGCCTTCTTGCTTGCCGATGTCGAGATAGCCGCTGATTTTGTCGAATTGCTCCTGGCTCGCCTGCGCGCCGACCATGGTGTCGGTATCGAGCGGATCGCCGACTTTGATGGCTTTGACCCGCGCGATGGCTTTTTCCATGAAGCGGTCGAAGATGGATTCATGCACGAGAGCGCGCGACGGGCAGGTGCAGATTTCGCCCTGGTTCAGGGCAAACATGGTGAAGCCTTCGAGGCATTTGTCGAGGAAGGCGTCGTCCTGATCCATGACGTCGGCAAAGAAGATGCTCGGGCTTTTGCCGCCGAGTTCGAGGGTGACAGGGATGATGTTTTCGCTGGCATAGCCCATGATGAGGCGGCCGGTGCCGGTTTCGCCGGTGAAGGCGATTTTGGCGATGCGCGGGTTTTGCGCAAGGGGCTTGCCGCATTCGATGCCGAAGCCGTTGACGATGTTGAGCACGCCGGGCGGCAGCAGGTCTTCAATGAGTTCCATGACGTAGAGGATGGAGGCCGGGGTCTGTTCGGCGGGCTTGAGCACGATGCAGTTGCCGGCGGCAAGCGCGGGGGCGATTTTCCAGGTGGCCATGAGGATGGGGAAGTTCCACGGGATGATTTGCCCGACCACGCCGAGCGGTTCGTTGAAATGGTAGGCGACGGTGGTGTCGTCGATTTGCGAGATGCCGCCTTCCTGGGTGCGGATGACGCCTGCGAAATAGCGGAAATGGTCGATGGCGAGGGGGATGTCGGCAGCAAGCGTTTCGCGCACGGGTTTGCCGTTTTCCCAGGTTTCGGCGACAGCGATTTTTTCCAGATTCTCTTCGAGGCGGTCGGCGATTTTCAGCAGGATGTTGCTGCGCTCGGCCGGGCTGGTCTTGCCCCACGCGGCTTTGGCGGCGTGCGCGGCATCGAGCGCGAGTTCCACGTCTTTTGCCTGCGAGCGCGCGACTTTGGTGAAGGCTTTGCCGGTGACGGGGCTGATGTCGTCAAAATACTGGCCGTCCACGGGCGCGACCCATTTGCCGCCGATGTAGTTGTCGTATTTGTCTTTGTATTGCACGAGGCTGCCGGGGGTGTTGGGGGCTTGGTATTTCATGGATGTTTCCTCTGGTTGTGGTGTTGGCACCCTGACCGGAAAACATAGCCTCCCTGCCTGGCCTTGCCAGGGGCGGCGTGCGCTTCCGGCTGCGGTGAACGGGCGTTTGCCCGTGGCGATAGGGTAAGCGCTTTGGCGGTATTTGCCAAGGGCGACGTTCGCCACGGTTTATGGCGGATAAGTATTTTTTATCAATTAAAAGTAATTTATAGTTGTTTTTTATCGTAATAAGTGCTTGTGAATGGTAAAAATAAACTATTTTCGCCGTAGTCAGATTGCGGCCGTCGAGCGGACAGAGACCCGGCTGGCGGCGAAGGTGATGACGCTGATGGTCAGGAAGGTGGGGTGAAAGGCGGGAGGGCGCGGGGCTTGGCATGAAGGCGTCTCAGGCAGGACAGGCGATGATTATGCCTCGGTTTTGTCGCGATAGGCGCAAAGATCGGAGACGATGCAGCTGCCGCAGCGCGGTTTGCGCGCGATGCAGGTATAGCGGCCGTGGAGAATCAGCCAGTGGTGCGCGTTGTAGAGGTATTCGGCGGGGATGACTTTCATCAGCCGGTTTTCCACGGCGCGCACGGTCGCGCCTTTGGCAAGGCCGGTGCGGTTGGCGACGCGGAAGATGTGGGTATCGACCGCCATCACGGATTCGCCGAAGGCGGTGTTCAGGATGACGTTGGCGGTTTTGCGGCCGACGCCGGGGAGCTTTTCCAGCGCCTTGCGATCGTGGGGCACTTGCGAGCCGTGTTCCTCGATGAGGATGCGGCAGGTTTTGATGATGTTGTCGGCCTTGTTGTTATAGAGGCCGATGGTGTTGATGTAGCTTTTGAGGCCGTCCACGCCGAGAGCGAGGATGGCTTCCGGGGTATTGGCGACGGGAAAAAGTTTGGCGGTGGCGATGTTCACGCCCTTGTCGGTCGCTTGTGCGGAAAGGATGACGGCGATGAGCAGTTCGAAGGTGCTGCTGTAGCGGAGTTCCGTGGTCGGGGCGGGATTTTCTGCTTGCAGGCGGCGGAAGAATTCGATGATGTCAGTTTTTTTCATGATAATGGATTTTATAATGATTTTTTATCATTTATAAGCGCTTATATTGAGAAAATTTATCGCAATAAGCGCTTATTGATGAGAAATTTTCTCACACAAGTCTACCGCGATGGTTGGCAACGAGGCGGAAGGCAGGGCAGCGAGCGGTGCGCGGGCGAGAACGCTCATGGTGTGGGCAGGCTGTGGCTGGCAGGTTTTTGGGCCGGCGCGCGGCGCGCGTCAATGGCGTTCTTGCCGGCAATGAGCAGGCCGTAGCAGATAAACGCGCCAGCGGGCAGGGCAGCAAGAATCATGCCGTGCTCGAGTTCGAGGATGCGGAGGTGCCAGCCACGCGCGCTGTCGCCAAAGAGGCGTTCGGCGCCGGCAAAGAGCGTGCCGCTCGCGAGGATCTCACGTATGCCGCCCAGCGCCAGTAGCACGAGGGCAAAGCCCAGCCCCATGAGAAAGCCGTCGGCGGCGGCGTGCGCCACGCGGTTTTTCACGGCGTAGGATTCGGCGCGCGCGATGATGACGCAGTTGGTGACAATGAGGGCGAGATAGATGCCGAGCGCCTGGTAAAGCGGATAGGCAAAGGCCTGGATGATGAGTTCGGCGAGGGTGACGGCGCTTGCGATGAGCAGCACGAAGACGGGGATGCGGATTTCCGCGCGTATCCACTGGCGGGTGGCGGCGACCAGCGTATTGGAGAGCGTCAGCACAAAGATGGTGGCGAGCGCGAGGCCGAGGGCGTTGACGAAGTTGGAGGAAACGGCGAGCAGCGGGCACAGGCCGAGCACCTGCACCAGCGCCGGGTTGTTGTGCCAGAGGCCGTTTTTCGCGAGTTTGCGGTATTCGTTCATGGGTATTTATTTTGCGGGAGGTTCTTGTTGCCAGGCGGCGAGGATGCCGCCCACTTCGTTGACGATGGCGCGCGGGGTGATGGTGGCGCCGGAGAAGGCATCGAAATCGCCGCCGTCCTTTTTCACCCTGAAGCGCGTGTTGGCGAGATTTTTGCCGGCAAAGGCGTGAATCCACGGGCTGATGCGGGTGTCGATCTTGTCACCAAGCCCCGGCGTTTCCTTGTGGGCGAGCACGCGCACGCCGCGCAGGGTTTGTCTGTCGTCGATGGCAATGAGCAGGGTGATGTCGCCGCTGTAGCCGTGCGGTGTGGTGGTCTGGATGAAATGGGTGCCGGGCGCGCGCAGGTGGATGATGCGGCGGCCCTGCCATTCCAGGGCGCGGGCGCTGTCGAGGAAGGCAGCATCGAGCGGCAGTTCGGGGGCGAGTTCGCGGTAGTTGGCAAGGCGCGCGGCCTCGGTTTGCGCCTCGATGCGCGCGCGCACGGCAAGATAGACGAGGCTTACGGCGGCAAGACAGACGAAAGCGAAAAGGGCAAGGGTGCGCGCGGCGCGGCGGCTTTGCGGATTGAAGAAGGTATTCATCGGTAGCGCGGCTGGGTGAGCGGGTCAAGGACGGGGACGAGGGCGTTGGCAAGGAGCACGGCAAAGGCGAAGCCGTCGGGGAAAGTGCCGAGTTCGCGGATGCAGACGGTGAGGATGCCGATGATGAGGCCGTAAATCCAGCGTCCGCGCGGCGTGGTGGAGGCGGTGACCGGGTCGGTGGCGATAAACAATGCGCCGAAGATGCTGGCGCCCGCGAGGAGATGGGTGATGGGATCGAGGTGTTGCGTGTGGTCGTAGCCGTAGAAGGCAAGGGCAGTGAAGGCGATGCCGAGGAAGACGGCGGTGGCGATGCGCCAGTCGGCATAGCGCCTGGCGAGAAGGAAAATGCCGCCCGCCAGCCAGCAGAGCCGGGTGACAAGTTGGGGAAGTTCGATAGCGGCGGCGCGGTATTCCCCGGCGTTTTGCGAATTGAGCACGGGATCGAGCGTGGTGGGGGCGCTGATGGCATCGATGGCTGCCGGGCTTTGCCAGAGGGTGCCGAAGGACAGGGCTTCCGCGAAATGCTGGCTGGTGAGCGCGGGGAAACTCACCAGCGCAAAGGCAAAGCCGAGCATGGCCGGATTGAACGGATTCATGCCGAGGCCGCCGTAAAGCTGCTTGCCAAAGAGAATGGCAAAGGCGGTGGCGAGCGCGATCAGCCAGGCAGGCGTGGCGACGGGCAGCGAGAGCGCCAGCAACAGGGCAGTGAGGAAGGCGCTGCCATCGGTGGCGGTGGCAAGGATATGCGCCTTGCCGCGGATTTTTAAGACAAGCGCTTCGCAGCAGGTGGCGGCCAGGGCGGCGACGGCCAGATTGCCGAGCCAGCGCGTGCCTTCGTGGATGACGAGCGCGAGGATGCCGGGGATAAGGGCGGCGGCGACCGTCCACATGATGCGGCGGCTGGACGGGGCGACGAGAATGTAGGGCGCGTTGCGATTCATGGGTTTTTCATGAGAAAAAGTAACGATATGAAGCGCTTTTTATGGGTGTTTTTTACCATCATGAAGCGCTTATGATGAGAAATTTTATCATTTTTGCCGTTATTCATCGGGTTTTTCCTTTTGCGCAAGACGGGCGGCCTTGCGCGCGGCAGCGCGGGCTTTGGCGGCGGCGAGGCGGTCTTCCTTTGCTGGCGGTTGCGCATCCAGGCCCGTTGAGCTTATCGAAACCGGCGGCTCGGGGGGATTTTGTGTTGCGGCAGGTTCGGCAGGCGGCAAAGTGGGTTTGGTGGTGGTTTCGGACAAGCCTTCGGCTTGTTTCCCCTCACCCCAACCCCTCCCCCGTGGGGGGAGGGGCTCATCAGTGCTTTTTTCGGCGATTTGTTGTTGGCGGGCAGCCTTGCGTGCGGCGGCACGGGCTTTGGCGGCGGCGAGGGGATCTTCCTGCGCGGCGGGTTGGTTGTCCGGGTGCGTTGCGTTTGTCGAAACCGGCGGTTCGGGGAGATTTTGTGTTGCGGCAGGTTCGGCAGGCGGCAAAGTGGGTTTGGTGGTGGTTTCGGACAAGCCTTCGGCTTGTTTCCCCTCACCCCAACCCCTCCCCCGT
>JAUMXB010000011.1 GCA_030529365.1 Cardiobacteriaceae bacterium
CCAAAGCTGCCGACAAGGCCAAAACCCTCGCCAAAGCCATCCAACCCAAATCTGCCGACAAGAGCAAAAACGTCGCCAAGGCAGACAAAGGCAAAGCTGCTGATAAGGCCAAAACCGTCGCCAAAGCCAGCAAACCCAAATCCGCTGACAAAGCAAAAACTATCGCCAAAGCAAACCAGGTCGTTTCCAAAGCGCTGACCAAAGCCAGCCAACCGCAAGCCACGCCCCTCCCCAAAGGCGCACAAAAATCGCGTGAAAGCCTGCTCACCCAGGGCAAAAAACTCATCGGCACGCCCTATCTCTGGGGCGGCACCAGCCCGAAAGGCTTCGACTGCTCGGGACTGGTTCACTATCTCTATCACAAACAAGGCATTTCCCTGCCGCGTTCCAGCCGCGACCAGTTCGCCGCACTGCCCGCTGTTGACCAGCCCCAGCCCGGCGATCTCGTCTTCTTCCGCAAGAAAGGCGTGATCAACCACGTCGGCATCTACGTCGGCGACGGCAAAATGCTGCACGCGCCGCAAACCGGCTCGCACGTGCGCATCGAAAGCATGCAGAAGCCCAACTGGCAGCGCCGCTATGCTGGCGCGCGCCGCGCACTCAAAGGCGGCAATGCCGTGGTCGCTTCCGCCAAAGCGCCGGTTGCCGCCAGCAAACGGGTCGCCAAAAACGACAAAGACAAACTCACTGGCCTGATTCCCAATAAAAACAAAGTGCGCTGAGCGCCTGCCGCCGACTGCATCCCGGCAGGCATTCATCTTGCCTTTACGCACCTGCGCTCATTATCATGAGCGCTTCTTTCAGCCAACCGGAGCATTTCCATGACCACTCTCTACACTGCCCACGTTCACGTTACCGGCGGCCGCGACGGCGCTGCCAAATCCGATGACGGCAAACTCAACGTCAAACTGGCCATGCCGCAAGCCATGGGAGGCAACGGTGAAGGCACCAATCCCGAGCAACTCTTTGCTGCCGGCTATGCCGCCTGCTTCATGGGCGCCGCCCGCAAAATCGCCGGCGAAGAAAAAATCGGCCTGCCCAAGGATTTCGCCATCGATGCCGACATCAGCCTCAACAAGAATCCGCAGGGCAATCTCGACCTCAAGGCCACTTTCATCGTTCACCTGCCGGGCATGGACGCCGCCAAGGCCGAAGCGCTCATCGACAAGGCACACCAGTTCTGCCCTTATTCACGCGCTACCCGCGGCAATATCGACGTCACCTTCCGCATCAACGTCTGACAGCTTTCAACCGAAAACACCAAGCGGCTCCGGCCGCTTTTTTGTTGCCGCCAAGCAGGATGGGCGCAACCCTTTGCCACTTTCCTTCCCGAAAGCGGCACACAACAATAACCTGCCAATCAATATTATAATTATTGGAAATATAGTGATTTTTTACCACAATTAAGCGCTTTTATCGATAAAACTTCTCACCATAAGCGCTTATTGATGAGAAAAAGTTGTTATCAAAAGCATCATGGTGTAGCCCGCATTCTGGTGTAAGGGACAAAATGGGCGCCAAAAAGCGCTGCGATCCATATCCTGCAAGGCGTCAAGCGGAGTTAGAGGCCTTGAACACGAATGATGATGTCTTTTTTGCGTTTCAAAGCGCATCAGAAAAAAACAGAGGAAACGTTATCGATGCCAGAGTTGTCGCAAGCAGTTTGAGGGAGGCAACCGGCTGAACGCCGAACATCTTTGGCAGCTTTACAGCCAGGGCAAGCAAACCACTGAACAGCTGGCCCAACGTTACGGATACAGCCGCAAAACCATCAGCCGTTATCTGCAAAAAGCACAGACCAAATCCGATGTTGCCGTAGTGCAAACGGCCAATATCCTCATGGATACCACCTACTTCGGCAGGCAATATGGCATCATCGTCCTGTACGACAGCATCAGCAAGCAAGCCCTGTTTGTGGAAGAAGTGCGCTATGAAAGCAATGCCCTATATCTTGAAGGCATTCGTTGTTTGCAAGAGAAATGCACATCAATACAAAGTATTACCTGTAACGAGCGACGAGGCTTGGAGAAACTTTTTCCCGGCATTCCCACGCAGCTATGTCAGTTTCACCAAATGCAAATCATCAATCGTTATCTGACTCGCAATCCCAAAAGTCTTGCCGCGCATGAGCTGAAAGCGCTTGCCCTGACCTTGAAAAACAGCACGCAAACTGGCTTTGAGGCCGCTTTGCAGGCATGGCACGAACAGCATGAAGCGTTTCTTGATGAACGCACGACAAACCCGCTGACACACCAATCCCGCTACCCCCATTTCCGCTTGAGAAGCGCTTGCCACAGTCTGAAACGCAACCTGCCACACCTCTTTACCTTCGAGCGTTATCCCGACTTGGGCATTCACAATACCACCAATTTGCTGGAAGGGAGGTTTGCGGATTTGAAGGCAAAATTAAGGTGCCATCAAGGGATGAAAAAGGAAAACAAGGTTCGGTTTATCAAGGACTATTTCTCGAAAAAAATGCCTGCCAGAGCATCCATTTTGTCCCTTAGGCGAAGGGAACTCAAAAATAGCCTGAAAGTTGTCCCTTACCACCAAAAATCACCATAAATAGCGTTTTGATGAATTCAGGATAAATCCCTATTGCAGGGATTCCAGTTGCAGGGGAACGGGAGTGACGGGAATGGGGTCATCCGTGGTTTGACGCGGTACCGGCGCGGCTTCCACGCCTTCCACCGATTCGAGACTCAAAGTATTGGCGGGCAAGGGCATCGGCGCTTCGCTCGCGCTGGCGCCGTCCCGTTTTTTCTCCACCAGCCCTTCCACGCCGGGAATACCGGCCAGTTCGCTGGCGGGCAATACAAAGTAGGTTTCGTTCTTGCCTATCATGCCATAATCCTCGCGCGCCTTTTCCTCGTAGGAATAGTGGGAATCGGGCGAACGCAGGTTCTCCACTTCCACGCGCAGGGCATCGTTGCGATCATTCAACCCGTGGTTTTCCCGCTGGTGCAGCGCGACCTGGGTTTGCAGCCCTTCGATGCGGCCTTTCTTTTCCGCCTGCAATTGCCACAGGCGGTAATTGAGAAAGACCAGCACTGCCGCGATGACGAGCAGTGCCAGATAGACAAGGTTTTTTTTCATTTAACGGATTTTGCCGAGCAACGCTGCCTTGCCGCCGTAAGTCGCCTTGTCGCCGAGTTCGGCTTCGATGGTGAGGAGGCGGTTGTACTTGGCCACGCGATCGGAGCGGCAGAGCGAGCCGGTCTTGATTTGCGTGGCCGTGGTGGCAACGGCGATGTCGGCGATGGTGGTGTCTTCGGTTTCGCCGGAGCGGTGCGACACGATCGCGCCGTAGCCGGCATCGTGCGCCATTTTGATGGCTTCCAGCGTTTCGGAGAGCGAGCCGATCTGGTTGGGCTTGATGAGGATGGCGTTGGCAATGCCTTTTTCGATGCCTTCCTTGAAGATGCGGGTGTTGGTGACGTAGAGGTCGTCGCCGACGAGCTGCACTTTGCCGCCCAGTTTGTCGGTGAGGATTTTCCAGCCGTCCCAATCGCTTTCGTCGAGGCCGTCTTCAATGGAAACAATCGGGTAGCGCTCGGCCAAGCCGGCGAGGTAGTCCACAAATTCGGCAGAGGTGAAGGTCTTGTTTTCGGAAGCGAGATGATACTTGCCGTTTTCATACAGCTCGGAAGCGGCAACGTCCAGCGCCAGATAGATTTGCTCGCCTGCCTTGTAGCCCGCTTTTTCAATGGCCTGCATGATGACTTGCAGCGCTTCCTCGTTGGAGGAGAGGTTGGGCGCAAAGCCGCCTTCGTCACCCACGCCGGTGGAAAGGCCTTTGTCATGCAACACTTTCTTCAGGGTATGGAAGATTTCCGCACCGGCGCGCAGCGCTTCGCGGAAAGTGGCAAAGCCCGCCGGCATGATCATGAATTCCTGGATATCCACGGAGTTGTCGGCATGTTCGCCGCCGTTGATGATGTTCATCATCGGCACCGGCAATTGATAGCCCTGGCCGGTATGCAGCACTTCGTAAAGCGCTTTTTTCTCGCTGGCTGCCTTGGCATGGGCAAGCGCAAGCGATACGCCGAGGATGGCGTTGGCGCCGATGTTTTTCTTGAAATCGTCGCCGTCAAGATCAAGCATGATTTTGTCGAGCGTTTTCAGGCACTCGACGCTTTTGCCCTTGAGCGCGGGGAAGAGTTTGTCGTTGACGTTGGCAACGGCTTGCGTGACGCCCTTGCCGAGATAGCGGCCCTTGTCGCCATCGCGCAATTCGAGCGCTTCGCGCGAGCCGGTGGAAGCGCCGGAAGGCACGCCCGCCAAACCACGGCTGCCGTCAGAAAGCGTGGCAATCACCTGCACGGTGGGATTGCCGCGTGAATCGAGAATTTCCAGCGCCTGAATGTGGGAAATGGTCGCGGTCATAGATTTCTCCTGTTGCTTGAAAAATTAGGGAGCCTTGGCAACCTGATCCAGCGCCTGCAAGCGCTGGAGCAGATCCTGCATTTTGCCGAGCGGCCACGCATTGGGGCCGTCGGAAAGCGCTTTGTCGGGATCGGGATGGGTTTCCATGAAAAGCCCGGCCACGCCCACGGCAACGGCCGCGCGCGCGAGCACCGGCACGAATTCGCGTTGCCCGCCGGAAGATGCGCCCTGCCCGCCCGGCAATTGCACGCTGTGTGTTCCGTCAAAGACCACAGGGCAGCCGGTGTCTTTCATGACGGCCAGCGCGCGCATGTCTGACACGAGATTGTTGTAACCGAAAGAGACGCCGCGTTCGCAGAGCATGATCTGTTCGTTGCCGGTGGATTTGGCCTTGTCGGCGACGTGCTTCATGTCCCAGGGGGCGAGGAACTGCCCTTTCTTGATGTTGACGGGCTTGCCCTGGCGACAGACGTTGTGGATGAAATTGGTCTGGCGGCAGAGGAAGGCCGGTGTTTGCAAAACATCCACCACATCCGCCACTTCATCGAGCGGCGTATCCTCATGCACGTCAGTCAGCACCGGCACGCCGATTTCCGCCTTCACCTTGGCGAGAATGCGCAGGCCTTCCGCCATGCCCGGACCGCGATAACTTGCGCCCGAGGAACGGTTGGCCTTGTCGAAGGAAGATTTGTAAATAAAGGGAATGCCGAGTTTTTCCGTGAGGTCTTTCAGCGTTTGCGCAGTGCTCATGGCAAGCGCTTCCGATTCGATCACGCAAGGCCCGGCAATGAGGAAAAAGGGCTGGTCGTTGCCGACTTCAAATCCGCAGAGTTTCATGATGTTCTCCTGTCATGTTGTTTGCGCGCGGCGCAGATAAAGGATTCAAAAAGTGGATGTCCCTTGCGCGGCGTGGAAGTGAATTCAGGATGCGACTGGCAGGCTACGAACCACGGATGATCCGGCAATTCAATTACTTCCACCAGGCCATTGTCTTCCGAACGGCCGGAGATGACGAGCCCCGCTTCTTCCAGGCGCTTCTCGTAATGCGTGTTCACTTCGTAGCGGTGGCGATGACGCTCGTTGATGATTTCCGCGCCATAGATTTGCGCAATCTTGCTGCCCGATTTCAGGCGCGCGGGCAGCGATCCCAGGCGCATGGTGCCGCCCAGATCGGCGTGCATGTCGCGCTGCTCGGTTTCACCACGCTCGTTCACCCATTCGGTCACCAGCGCGATCACCGGATCGGCCACTTTTTCGTCCCATTCGGTGCTGCCTGCACCGGCAATGCCCGCGACATGGCGCGCATATTCGACGACGGCAATCTGCATGCCCAAACAAATGCCGAGATAGGGGATGTTGTTTTCGCGCGCATATTGCACGGCGAGAATCTTGCCGTTGATGCCGCGATTGCCGAAGCCGCCGGGCACCACGATGCCATCAACGCCGGCGAGCAATTCCGTGCCCTGGGTGGTGAGATCTTCCGAATCGATATAGCGGATGTTGACGCCGTTGCCGGTACGCAGCCCCGCGTGATAAAGCGCTTCGTTGAGCGATTTGTAGGCATCGGTGAGATCGACGTATTTGCCAACCATGGCGATGGTGATGTCGCGCTCGACATTGTTCTGCGCATCCACCACGGCCTGCCAGGCGGAAAGATCGGCTGGTTTTGCCTCCATGCCGAAATGGCGGATGACGAGTTCGTCCACGCCCTGCTTGTGGTACAAGAGCGGGATTTCATAAATGCTTTTCACATCGAGACCGGCAATGACCGCTTCGGCGGGCACGTTGGTGAACAGCGCAATCTTGCGCCGCTCTTCTTCGGGAATGTCGCGGTCGGCGCGGCAAATCAGCATGTCCGGCTGGATGCCGATGGAGCGCAATTCTTTGACGCTGTGCTGCGTCGGCTTGGTCTTGAGTTCACCGGCAGACGGGATATAAGGCAGCAAGGTCAAATGGATATACATGCTGCGATTGCGCCCGAGCTGGGTGCCGAGCTGGCGGATGGCTTCCATGAAGGGCAGCGATTCGATATCGCCCACCGTGCCGCCCACTTCCACCATGGCCACGTCCGCGCCTTCCGCCGCACGCAGCACGTAGGACTTGATGGCATCGGTAATGTGCGGAATCACCTGCACCGTCGCGCCGAGATAGTCGCCGCGCCGCTCCTTGCGGATCACTTCCGAATAGATGCGCCCGGTGGTGCAGTTGTTGAACTGCGTCGCGCGCATGTTGACGAAGCGCTCGTAATGGCCGAGGTCGAGGTCGGTTTCCGCGCCGTCGTGGGTGACGAACACTTCACCGTGCTGGAAGGGGCTCATCGTGCCCGGATCCACGTTGATGTAGGGATCGAGCTTGATCATGGTGACGCGCAGGCCGCGGGATTCGAGAATCGCGCCCAGGGACGCGGCGGCAATGCCTTTTCCCAAAGAGGAAACAACACCGCCGGTTACAAAAATGAATTTGGTCATAGCAAAGGGAAAGGCAGAAAAAATCAGCGGCAAATAGTAACAGACCAGGGCTTTTTTTGCCATGCGACCGACACGCGCGCCGCCCCTTTTGCAGCGCCCAGACCGCCCGCCCACACCACTTCACCATCCACCAGCAGCACCGGCGTATGCGCGCGCAAAAACGTGTTCACGCCCGCCTTTTGAAAGGCATCCTTCAGCGTCTTGCCCTGAAAGCGCATGCTGCCGCGCGCGAGCGCCCATTCGCCCTTCTCAACGCCCGCCACGCGCAACTCGCCCACACCCGGCCACCATGTGCAGGGCGCAAAAGCAGGCGGCGCATCCACCGCCACGTCGCGATAGAGAAACACCTGCCCGCGATAGCACACCACCCGCCACTCGCCATAGGCGAGAAGCGGCTCGCCACCGCCCGCATGCACCTGCCGCAGCCATTCCTGCAAACGCTGCCCCGGCGGCATCGGCAAACCGGCGCGTTGCAGAAAACGGCGCAGCAGCGCTGCCTGCAACCCGAGCGATTCATGCAAAAAACCCTGCCACGGCAAAGGATTGGCGAGCGGATCGGGCAACAGCCTGTCCAGCAGCAACTGCTGCACCACCAAATCCTCGCCAGCGCGCCGTGCGGCAAGCGCCAATGCCTTGCCATCGAGATGCGGCAACACCGCATGGCGCAAGGCATTGCGACGCAGGCGCATATCGGCATTGCTCGGATCATCCAGATAATCCAGATGGTTATCCGCCACATAGGCTTCGATCGCGGCGCGCGGCACATCAAGCCACGGCCGCCAGTGCTCGCCTGACGCAAACGCCTTGCGCGCAGGCATGGCGGCAAGCCCCTGCAAACCACTGCCGCGCAGCGCCGCCAGCAGGAAAGTCTCCGCCTGATCATCCTGATGATGGGCAGTGAGCAGCACCCCGCGCGCTGGCAGCAAACGCGCAAGCGCTTCATAGCGCCGCGCGCGCGCCACCGCTTCCAGGCTCTTGCCCTGGGTATCGCCCATATCAATGCGCACCACTTGGCAGGGCAAGCCATATTGCGCTGCTTTCGCCACGCACCACTCCGCCCAGTCATCGGCCTCGGCACGCCAGCCGTGATGCACATGGCAAAGCGCAAGCGGCGCGGCCAACTCCGTCTGCGCCAGCCAATCCAGCATCGCCACGGAATCGCGCCCGCCACTGAAAGCGAGGAGATAGGTGGCAGGTTGGTATTCAGCCTGCCAGTGCAGAAACGGTTCAGAAAAATTCATAAAATCATTAAAAATAGTGATTATTTACCATAGAAAAGCGCTTATTGGTGAGAAAATTTCTCATTGGCAATATTGATGCCGTATTCCTCACTAAGCTTGCGCATAAGGTTTTTCGCCGCGCCCCACTATAATGCCGCCGATTGCCTCACCGCCCAACTCGTTTGCATGCCCCTGTCCAGACGCCATTTTTTCTACGGCACCGCCCTTGCCGCTACGGCCTGCTCCTCCTGGTTCATCCATCGCCAGCTCAACCGCATGCCGACGCTCACGGTCAACCGCCCCGGTCTCGCCCTGGGACATGCGCTGCGCGACGGCCAGTTGCCGCAAACGCCCGCCCGCGAACACCATTGCCACACCCTCATTCTCGGCAGCGGCATGGCAGCGCTGTCTGCCGCCTGGTACCTCAATAAACACGGCCATCGCGACGTGCTCATCGCCGAAGGCCCGGAAGCCGACGGCAACGCCGCCACCTTTCACCACGGGGACCTGAAAGCGCCAACTGGCGCGCACTATCTTGCCCTGCCCTCGCGCGAAAGCCGCCAGGTGCGGGAAATGCTGCGCGATCTCGGCATCCTGCAACAGGGCCTCGACTCGGCGGATCCGCAATACCGCGAAAGCGATCTTGTCCACGCGCCCGCCGAGCGTCTCCTCTACCGGGGGCGCTGGCAGGATAGCCTGCTCCCGGCGGAAGATGCCGACAGCCAGCGCTTCTTCGCCCTGATCCGCGAGCTGAAACGCGCATACGGCACGGACGGGCGCAAGATTTTCGCCATTCCCGTTGCCCTTTCCTCGCAGGATGCGACATGGCGCGCGCTGGACAGCCTCACCTTCGCCGCCTGGCTGGACCGCGAAGGCTACCGCTCCGAAAGCCTGCGCTGGTATCTCGACTATTGCTGCCGCGACGACTACGGCCAGGGCATCGCGCAAGTCTCCGCCTTTGCCGGACTGCACTATTTCGCCGCCCGCGGCCATGACAACGAAGCCGTGCTCACCTGGCCGGACGGCCTTGGCCATCTCGCCACCCGCCTGCGCCGGCACATCGGGCTGCAAACCCTCGTCGCCCTGCCGCAAACCGCATCGCTGCGCTTCTCCCGCATCGCGGCGCTGCCGGCATCCGCCATCCGCATCCGCGAAGAGGACAACGGCGTGGACGTCCTGCTGCTTTCCCATCCGCAACACCAGGTCATCCGCATCCGCGCGCAACACGTCATCAGCGCCATGCCGCTCGCCGTTGCCGCGCGCATCACGCATCGCCCCGAGCGCTACGGCCTCGCCGGCCTGCATCTGCCTTCCGCGCCCTGGCTGATCGGCAATTTCGTCCTCAAGCGCTTCCCCCGCGAAAAGCGCCACGAAAATATCGAACACGAGCTGGCATGGGACAACGTGGTGCACGGCAGCGCCGGGCTGGGCTATGTGGTGGCCAGCCACCAGCTCATCCGCGTCGCCAAACCGGAAAAAACCGTCTTTACCACCTACACCGCCCTCAACCACGAAGCGCCACAAATCGTGCGCCAATGGCTGCTCCACACCGATGACGACAGCCTGCTGCGCATCGCCGCGCAGGATCTGCTGCACGCCTACGGCGAACCAGTCTGGCGCAACGTGGAGCACGTTGACCTCACCATCCGCGGCCACGGCATGAGCGTGCCACATCCCGGCTACCTGCAACACCCCGTGCTCCGGGCCGTGCAGCAGCACCATTCCCGCCTTCTCTTTGCCCACAGCGACATGAGCGGCTATTCCGTGATGGAAGAAGCGCTGCACTGGGGCGTGCAGGCTGCCAACAAGATCCTGTCGCAGAACACTTAATGCGCTACGGCATATAAAAACAAGCAAAAACAGTCAATTCCCGTTTCCCTGCCAAACTGGCAGATTCCTCACTCTGCCAGGCGCAACAAGGCCCGCAAAGCCGCCTGTCTTTCCGTGCCGTTTTCCTCAAGCAAAACCCTTTTTGACACAGAAAATCTCATTAGCCTTTGCCTGTGCCTGATGATACTGTGCCGTATATGAACAAAGGGCAACCTGCCCTTTCCATACACAGCAAAGGAAACACCCGTGACACAAGCATCATTTACGGAGCGCGTCAAAGCGCTGGGAATAGAAACCGACTATTTCGCCTATGATGGCCGTCTGGTGCAAGTGCGCGAACCGGTTCTCGCCGCCTTGGCCGGCATTCTTTCCGCGCCGCTGCCCGAAGAAGCCGGGCAGGTCGAGCAATCTTTCGTGGTCGCCGCAGATGTAGCCGCTCCCCTGCCGCCTCCGCTTACCGGACTGGTTCCCGTGCTGTGCGACGAACGCGGCCACACCATCACGCTCGCTGCCGACGCCACCGGCAATCCCTGCCTGCCCGCGCTGCCCTGTGGCTACTACACCCTTTCCCTGCCCAAAGGGCCGCATTATCTGGTGATCAGCGCACCGCCCAAGGTCTATGAATCGCCGCGCCTGCAACAGGGCGGCAAATGCACGGGCATGAACATCCAGCTTTACAGCCTGCGCTCCGAGGAGAACTGGGGTATGGGCGATTTTGGCGACTTGCGCCGCCTCATCAGCGATTTCGCCGACGACGGCATCGATTTCATCGGGCTCAATCCCCTGCACGCCCTTTTCATTGCCCGCCCGCAATGGGCAAGCCCCTACAGCCCCACCTCGCGGCGCTGGCTCAACGTGCTCTATCTCGATGTGCCGGCCGTGCCGGAATTCCGGCTTTCCGCCAATGCGCAAATGTGGTGGCAGGATGCGCATACCCAGGCGCGCCTGAAGGCGGTGCGCGCGCTCGATGCCGTGGATTACCAGCGCGTTGCCGCGCTCAAGCTCGAAGCGCTGCGTCTCGCGCACAGCACTTTCCTGCAAGGCAACCAGGCCGAAACGCAAAGCCGTCGCGAAGCCTTTGCCCGCTTCGTTGCCGACGGCGGCGATGCCCTGTATTACCACGCCCTTTTCGAGGCGCTGGACGTGCATTTCGCAAGCCGCGCCGATGCCCTGCCCTTTGCCGAATCGCGCGTGGGCTGGCTGGGTTGGCCGGCGGAATATCACGAACCGCACAGCGGCGCCGTGCAGACCTTCGCCGCGCGCCATGCCGAAGACGTGCAATTCTATCTCTGGCTGCAATGGCTGGCGCACGAGCAGCTTGACGGCATACGCGAACTCTGTGCCGCGCAGGGCGTGCAGCTCGGCCTTTACGGTGATCTTGCCGTCGGCGTTTCGCGCGGCGGCTCGGAAACGTGGATGAACCGCAAGGCCTTCTGTTTGCAGGCCTCGGTCGGCGCGCCGCCGGATGCCCTTGGCCCCGCCGGGCAGAACTGGAATTTGCCGCCCCTGCATCCGCACGCCCTGCAAAAGAATGCCTATGCCCCGTTTATCGCGGTATTGCGCGCCAACATGCGCTATTTCGGCATCCTGCGCATTGATCATGTCATGGCGCTTTTCCGCCTGTGGTGGATTGCCTACGGCCACGAAGCGGGCGATGGCGCCTATGTGCGCTATCCGCTGGAAGATCTCATGGCCGTGCTCGCCGTGGAAAGCCATCGCGCGCAGTGCGTGGTGGTCGGCGAGGACCTCGGCATCGTGCCCGACGAAGTGCGCCATGCCCTGCACCGCTACGGCGTTTATTCCTATTCCGTGGTCTATTTCATGCGCCAGGGCGAGGATTATTTGCCGCCCGAGCACTACCGCGACAAGGCCATGGCCGTGCTCAGCACCCACGATCTGCCGACATTAAGCGCCTACTGGCAGGAAAAGGATCTCGATCTCCTTGCCGAACTGGCCGTGCTGGAAACGCCGGCGCAGTTCAACCACCTGAAACAGGAGCGCGACTACAACAAAAAAGCGCTGCTGCGCATTCTGCGCCGCCGCTACTACCTTTCCCGCGCCCATGATGGCGGGCTGGACGACGAACTGGTGATGGCGCTGCATATCTTTGCCGCCAACAGCAAGAGCCAGCTCTTTGCCCTGCAACCGGAAAACCTGTTGCCGGTGGAAAAGCCGTTCAACGTGCCCGGCGTCACCGACGCCTACCCCAACTGGCGCATGAAACTGCCCGTCAGTACGGAAGAGATGGCGCGCGACGGCCGCCTGCACGGCATGATCCGGGAAATGACCTCCTTTCGCCAACCACAAGGGGATACGGCCATGAAGCAACCCAACGCAAACCGCTCCGCGCCGCAAGCGGACAATCCGGCAACGGCGGCCAGCTACGGCTCCATTGACCAGTACGTCGTCGATCAGCTCTTTGCCGGGCAGGCCAGCGATCCCTTTGCCTATCTCGGCGCGCACCAGAGCGCTTCCGGCTGCGTGATCCGCGTGTTCATGCCGGATGCCGACGCCGTCACCCTGCTTGATGAGAACGGCAAGGCACTGACAATCATGGAAAAGGCCGACGCGCGCGGTTTCTTCACTGCCGACCTGCCTGGTCAAACGCCCGGCTTTGCCTACCGCCTGCGCATCCGTTATGGCGAGCACACGCTGGACGCCGAAGACCCTTACCGCTTCCCGCCCGACATCTCCGCCCTCGACAACTGGCTGCTCGCGGAAGGCACGCACCTGCGCCCCTACGAAAAGCTGGGCGCGCATTTCCACGAGCGCGACGGCATTTCCGGCGTGCTCTTCAGCGTCTGGGCGCCCAATGCGCGGCGCGTGTCCGTGGTCGGCGATTTCAACCACTGGGACGGCCGCCGCCATCCCATGCGCCTGCATCCGGGCAGCGGCATCTGGGAAATCTTCCTGCCCGGCGTCGGGAAAGGCATGCTCTACAAATTCGAAATTCTCGACGGCTACGGCAACATCCATCTGAAAGCCGATCCCTACGCCTTTGCCGCGCAATTCCGCCCCGATACCGCCTCGGTGGTCTGCGGCCTGCCGGACAGCGTACCGCGCGCCGCAGCAAGACAGGCGGCCAACGGCCTGGACCAGCCCGTTTCCATCTATGAAGTGCATCTCGGTTCCTGGCGGCGCAACACCGAAAACAACTACTGGCTCGATTACGAGCAAATCGCCGACCAACTCATCCCCTACGTCAAAGACATGGGCTTTACCCATATCGAGCTCCTGCCTGTCAGCGAATTTCCTTTCGACGGCTCCTGGGGCTACCAGCCCACCGGCCTGTATGCGCCCACCAGCCGCTTCGGCTCGCCGGAAGGCCTCAAGCGCTTCATCGCGAAAGCGCATGAAGCCGGCATCAACGTGCTGCTCGACTGGGTGGTCGGCCATTTCCCCACCGACGAACATGGCCTCGCCCGCTTCGACGGTACCGCGCTCTACGAACACGCCGACCCGCGCGAAGGCTACCACCAGGACTGGAACACCCTCATCTTCAACTACGGCCGCCACGAAGTGCGCAACTACCTCTCCGGCAACGCCCTTTACTGGATCGAGCGCTTCGGCGTGGACGGCCTGCGCGTCGATGCCGTCGCCTCCATGGTCTATCGCGACTACTCGCGCGAAGAAGGGCAGTGGATACCCAACCAGTACGGCGGACGGGAAAACCTCGAAGCCGTCGAATTCCTGCGCCGCACCAACCGCATGCTGCGCGAGGAAGTGCCGGGCAGCATGAGCGTTGCCGAAGAATCCACCGCCTTCCCCGGCGTCACCCACGAAGACGGCCTCGCCTTCGACTACAAATGGAACATGGGCTGGATGAACGACACCCTGTCCTACATGCAAAAAGACCCGGTGCACCGCAAATACCATCACAACCTCATGACCTTCGGCATGATGTACCACTACAGCGAGCGCTTCCTGCTGCCGCTCTCGCACGACGAAGTCGTGCACGGCAAAGGCTCGCTGCTCGCCAAAATGCCCGGCGACTGCTGGCAGCAATTTGCCAACCTGCGCGCCTACTACGGCTACATGTGGGGGCACCCCGGCAAAAAACTCCTCTTCATGGGCAACGAATTCGCGCAGGGCCGCGAATGGAACTATGGCGAAAGCCTCGACTGGTTCCTGCTCGACGAAGGCTACGGCGGCTGGCACAACGGCGTGCAGAACTGGGTTCGCGACCTCAACCATTTCTACCGCAGCACCCCGGCCATGCACGCCCGCGACTACGACCCCTCCGGCTTTGAATGGCTGGTGGTGGACGACGCCGAACAATCCGTGCTCGCCTTCATGCGCAAGGCCGATGACGGCCACGACGTCATCGTCATCTGCAACTTCACCCCCGTACCGCGCCACGGCTACCGCATCGGCGTCCACGAGGACGGCGAATACCGCGAAGCGCTCAACTCCGACGCCGCCTGCTACCTCGGCAGCAACATGGGCAACGGCGGGCAAATCATCGCCGACCACATCCCCTCGCACGGCAAACCCTACTCGCTCAACCTCACCCTGCCGCCGCTCTCCACCCTGTTTTTGGTGAAAGCATGACACATAACCGCAGGACAACCGTAGGGACGTAGCCTGCTACGTCCATGCGCGGAGAACAGACGTTGCAGGCAACGTCCCTACAATGAGAAAATTTCTCACAAAAAGCGCTTAACCATGATAAAAAATTACTATTTTTAACTGAAATATGAAAAACATCCAAATCCAGCCCGGCCAGCCCCACCCTGAAGGCGCCACCTGCCGCGACGGCGGCGTCAACTTCGCCCTCCATGCTCCGCAAGCAGAGCACGTGGAATTGTGCCTGTTTGTGGACGACCATGAACATCGCCTTCCCCTCACCCGCAGCGGCGACATCTGGCACGGCTTCATCGCCGATCTCGGCGCCGGCACGCACTACGGCTATCGTGTGCATGGGCCAAGCGACCCCGCGCACGGCCTTATCTTCAACCCGCAGAAACTCCTCCTCGATCCTTACGCCAAAACCATCGCGGGCAAGCCCGACCTCTCCACGCCCGCCGCCGCGCAACGCTTCCACTGGCAAAACGACAGCGACAACGCCGCCCATGCGCCCAAATCCGTGGTCACTGCGCCTGCCGGCTTTGCCTGGGGCGACGACCATCCGCCGCGCACACCGTGGGAAAACACCATCCTCTACGAAGCGCACGTCAAAGGCTTCACGCAAAAACACCCGCGCATCCCCGCCAGCATCGCCGGCACCTTTGCCGGCATGGCGCATCCCGAAGCCATCCGTCACCTGAAACGCCTGGGCGTTACCGCCGTCGAACTCCTGCCGATCAGCTACGCCATCGACGAAGCGCACCTGCAACAGCGCGGCTTAAAAAACTACTGGGGTTACAACGTACTCGGCCATTTTTCCGTCAACCCCGACCTCGCCGCCGACAAAACCGCGCCGCTCGACGAATTCAAAACCCTGGTGCGCACCCTGCACCGCGTCGGCATCGAAGTCATCCTCGACGTCGTTTTCAACCACACCGCCGAAGGCGAACGCCAAGACGCCATGCTCTGCCAGCGCGGCATCGCCAACCCCGATTACTACTGGCTGCACCACAGCCGCGAAGAAAACTGGTCAGGCTGCGGCAACGCCATCAACGCCAGCCACCCGCACACCCTGAAATGGATACTCGATGCCCTGCGCTACTGGGTGGAAGAATGCCACGTGGACGGCTTCCGCTTCGACCTCGGCAGCATCCTCGGTCGCACTCCCGCCTTTACCCGCGACGCCCCCTTCTTTGCCGCCATCGCTGCCGATCCGCTGCTCTCGCAGGTCAAGCTCATTGCCGAACCGTGGGACATCGGCTGGGGCGGCTACCAGCTCGGGCAATTCCCGCCGCCCTTTGCCGAGTGGAACGACCGCTTCCGCGACGACATGCGCCGCCATTTCCTCTGGCAAAACGGCGAAAGCGACACCTTCGCCCGCCGCTTCGCCGGCAGCGACGACCATTTCGCCGAACCCTGGCGCAGCATCAACTTCATCAGCGCGCACGACGGCTTTACCCTGCGCGACCTGGTGAGCTACAACGACAAGCACAACCACGCCAACGGCGAAGACAACTGCGACGGCCACAGCGACAACTTCAGCGACAACCACGGCCACGAAGGCCGCACGGACGACGCCGCCATCCTCGCCGCCCGCCATGCCAGCCAGCGCAGCCTGCTCGCCGCCCTGCTCCTCTCACACGGCACGCCCATGCTCCTTGCTGGCGACGAATTCGGCAACAGCCAGCACGGCAACAACAACAGCTACTGCCAGGATAACCCCATCGCCTGGCTCGACTGGGCAAACGCCGACCACGAACTCCTGCGCCACGCGGAACAGCTCATCCGCTTGCGCAAACGCATCCCCCTGCTTGCCACCAAACGGCGCTGGACGGATGCCGACGTGCAATGGCTCACCGCCGACGGCAAACCCATGCAGGTTGAAGACTGGCATGCCCGCGACAGCAAGGCACTGCAAATCCTCATGCAGGACGCCTTCCTCATCCTCGTCAACAGCAAACGCAGCGGAGAACGCTTCACCCTGCCCCCCGGCCAATGGCAGGACTGCCTGCACAGCGGCCAATACCAAACCACCCTGCAAACCACGCACATGGACATCCGCGTGCTGGAACGTCTCGAACATGCTTCAACACTGGGAGAACCCCAAGCATGAACAGATGCCGCACAATGGCGAAAACATGCGTGGACTTCGCTACGCAGTGCCCCGTCCCCCTGGGCGCAGCCGTGAAACGCAATCCCCAAAAAACCCTGTTATCCCAATATCTATCACAGCCAACAACCCGTTATTCCAATTCCCCCACCCAACTTTACGGAGACAACCATGCCTACCGAAAACAACCCGCTATCCCTGCAAGACATCGCTGAAAATACCCTGGTGCTCATCCTTGCAGGCGGACGCGGCTCGCGCCTTTACGAACTGACCGACCGCCGTGCCAAACCCGCCGTGTATTTCGGAGGCAGCCGCCGCATCATTGATTTTGCACTCTCCAACTGCATCAATTCCAACCTCCTCAAAATCGGCGTCATCACCCAGTATGCCGCGCATTCCCTGCTGCGCCACCTGCAACGCGGCTGGTCATTCCTGCCCTACGAGCGCAACCAGTACATCGACATGCTCCCCGCCCGCCAGCAGCTCGACGACCGCACCTGGTATCGCGGCACCGCCGACGCCGTCTTCCAGAACATGGGCATGATGAAATCGCACTACCGCCCCAAATACGTCCTCATCCTCGCCGGCGACCACATCTACAAGATGGACTACATGCAAATGCTCAAAGACCACATCGAATCCGGCGCGCGCTGCACCGTGGGCTGCATTGAAGTGCCGTGCGAGCAGGCACGCGAATTCGGCGTCATGGCCGTCAACGAAAAGCTGAAAGTGAAAGCCTTCGTGGAAAAACCCGCCGATCCGCCCGCCATGCCGGACAAACCCGGCTCATCGCTCGCCTCCATGGGCATCTACGTCTTTGATGCCGCCTACCTTTATGACATCCTCGACCGCGAAGTCTCCAACCCCGCCACCTCGCACGACTTCGGCAAGGACATCATTCCCAAGGCCGTGGAAGAAGGCACGCTCTATGCCCACCCCTTCGAGCGCTCCTGCAAGGGCCGCAACCCCACCGGCAGCATCTACTGGCGCGACGTCGGCACCATCGACAGCTACTGGGCGGCACACATGGACCTTGTGAGCGAAAATCCGCAACTCGACCTCTACGACGAATCCTGGCCCATCCATGGCCGGCCGCAGCAAACCGCACCCGCACGCTTCTTCTACCGCCGTCCGCGCGAACGCACCCTCGACAACTCGCTGATCAGCGGCGGCTGCATCATCACCGACGCGGAAATCAGCAACTCCGTGCTGTTCAGCCGCTGCCGGGTGGATGAAGAAAGCGTCATCGAGCACAGCGTGCTGCTGCCGCAAGTCACCGTCGGCAAAAACTGCATCCTGCGCCGCTGCGTGGTCGATCGCCACTGCACCATCCCCGACGGCTTGCACATAGGCGTCAACCCGGAAGAAGACCGCAAGCGCTTCCGTGTCAGTTCCGGCGGCATCGTGCTGGTCAACCGCAAAATGCTGGAAGCGCTGGATCCCGATGCCGTCAAGGGCGAATTCGATTCCGTTTATCACACCATATAATCACTCAAAATAGTCATTTTTTATCATCAATAAGCGCTTATGACGAGAAAATTTCTCATAATAAGCGCTTCATTATGAGAAAAAATACCATTTTACCTTGAACAACAACTCCCCAAACCTTCCGCAAATCCACTAGGGCGTGTTGGCAATTCATGCTTTAACACAATGAACTCTAAATAAAGCAAAGAACTAAGCCCCTCCCCCTCGAGGGGAGGGGTTGGGGACTCGAAGAGCTGCGGAGCAGAGAGAGGGATAGAAAAAATCGCGCAGCGACGAAACCACCGATATTTCAAATGTTTTTCTGAGGCGGTGTAAACTCTGGTCGCGAATTGTCAACAGCCCCTAGAGCAAATTGGATTTATCTGTTTACCCATGTAGTTGTTACGAAGCGCCTCAACCCCCCGCAGCCATGAAACGCAATCTCAAAAAGAGAAAATCATGCAGAAAATCGCCATGGAACTTGTTGACGCAAATATTGTGGAAAACCTTGATTCCCTCTCGCCCCTATTCCAATGCCATGCCAATCAAGCAATTGGCTGTTGCTTTGAGTTTCGTCGATATTTAAACCCAAAATGCTCTAAGTGAGTGCCCCCGCCATTTGCCCCCGGGATACCCCCCTTCCATTCATCATGAGCACGATAACAAGATAGGCCATAGCGCAACCCGCATTGCAACTCGCACACTTCTGCCGTATATTTGCCGCACACTGTCAACCAAAAGGTAAGCAAATGCCCAGCATCAGCTACAACATCCGCATTGATGAGGAACTCCGCGACAAGGCCTTCCCCATCCTCGAAAGCTACGGCCTCACCCCAGCACAAGCCTTCAAGCTCTTTCTCAACCAGGTCAGCCGCACCGGAAAAGTACCGCTCTCCTTCGATTACCAAAACGGCAGCCACGACTACCTATTGACCACCCGGGCCGAAGCGCGCCTGCGCCAATCCATCCGCGAAATAGCCGATGGTGAATACGAAGATTTTGACAGCATCGAATCCCTGAATGCCGCACTCGCAGAGCAGCGCCCATGAGCCGGGATCGCCGCATCCGCCTCGCCAAGTCCTTCAAACGCGATGCAAAAAAACATCATCTGAATCTGCTCTCTTCGGAATGGGCGGAAGTCCTGCATTGCCTGACCAAAGGTCTTCCGTTACCGGAGCGCTATCGCGATCATGCCCTTACCGGCGATTTCAAGGGCTTGCGCGATTGCCATATCAAGCCCGATCTGGTGCTGATATACCGCCTCGACGACGACATGCCGGAGTTGCACCACCTGAACAGCCACAGCGAAATCTTCCGTTAACACGATAAATTTTCCCACTTACAAGCGCTTCAACCATCATTTTTTACCGTAATAAGCGCTTTTTCATGCAAAAAAATCATCATTCCATCCCGGAGATCCCATGAAAATCCTTCACGTCTGCTCGGAAATGTATCCCCTCCTGAAAACCGGCGGCCTTGCCGACGTGATGGGCGCCCTGCCTCATGCCCTGCAAGCGGCGGGAGAGGACGCGCGCGTCCTCATGCCCTGCTACCCCGCAGTGGCCCGCGCCGTTGGCCATACCAGCGTTGTCTGCGTGCGCGAAACCTTTGCCGGCACCATCACCCTGCGCCATACCAACCATCACGGCGTGAACCTCTATCTCCTCGATGCCCCGCAGCTCTACGCCCGCGAAGGCAATCCCTATCACGACCCGCACTACGCCGACTACACCGACAACTACAAGCGCTTCGCCCTCCTGGGCTATATCGCCGCGCAGCTCGCCGAAGGGCTGGATGACTGGTGGGGGCGCGCCGACATCCTCCATGCCCACGACTGGCAGGCAGGACTTGCCTGCGCCTACCTGAAACACTGGAACAGCCCGGTCAAAAGCGTCTTCACCATCCACAACATCGCCTACCCCGGCCGCTTCCAGGCGCACCATCTCGCCGAAATCGGCCTGCCGTGGAGCATGTATGCCACCGACGGCCTGGAGTTTCACGGGGAAATCTCCTACCTCAAGGCCGGCCTCTATTACGCCGACGCCATCACTACCGTCAGCCCCACCTATGCGCGGGAAATCACGCACCCCGACTCGGGCTACGGATTCGACGGCCTGCTGGCCACGCGCAGTGCGGAAGGCCGCGTGCACGGCATTTTGAACGGCGTCGATGATTTCGTGTGGAATCCGGCCAGCGACAGCGCCATCGCCGAAAACTACACCGTCACGACGCAAAAAACCGGCAAGGCTGCCAACAAGAAAGCCCTGCAAAACATTTTCGGCCTGCCTGAAAAAGCGGATGCCCTGCTCATGATCATGGTCACCCGCCTCACCCCGCAAAAAGGCGCGGATCTGGTCTTGCAAGCGCTTGAGAGCCTGATGGGCGACAATATCCAGCTCGCCGTCCTCGGCAGCGGCGAACCGGCGCTGCAACAGGCATTCCAGCAAGCGGCAGCACGCCATCCCGACAACATCGGCGTGCGTATCGGCTATGACGAAGCGCTTTCCCACCAAATGATGGCCGGCGGCGACATCATCCTCGTGCCCAGCCGCTTCGAGCCTTGCGGCCTCACCCAGCTCTACGGCCTGAAGTACGGCACCTTGCCGCTGGTGCGCCATACCGGCGGACTCGCCGATACCGTCATCGACAGCCATGCGGATACCATTGCCGACCGCACCGCCACCGGCTTCGTCTTTGCCCATGCCGATGCCAATGATTTGCGCCATGCCTGCCAGCGCGCCCTTGATCTCTGGCAACAACCGCGAAGCTGGCAAAGCGTGCGCGAAAACGCCATGCGCCAGGATTTCGGCTGGGCACGCGCGGCCACCGCCTATCAAAAGCTTTATCAGACACTCATCAACCAGTAGAATGGCGCACTTTTTCAGCGAATTAGCAGGAGAATCCGACATGGGTAATGCCTTGTCCGAAAAACGTCTCAGTCCCGAGCACATCCAAAACATAAAGGATGCCATTGTTCACAAAATGATTTTTGCGCTCGGCAGCGAGCCGCGCGAAGCCAGCCCGCGCAGCTGGCTGCATGCCGCCATGCGCGTCGTGCGCGACATCACCACGGAAAACTGGCTGCAAACCAAAAGGCTGCAACGCGCCAACGGCACCCGTCGCGTCTATTACCTTTCCATGGAATACCTGATGGGCCGCACCTTCTCCAACGCCACCATCGCCGAAGAGCTCTACGAGGTGATGAAAGCGGCGCTTGCGGAAATGGGGCAGGATTTTGACGCGCTGGTTGCCGAAGAACGCGACCCCGGCCTCGGCAACGGTGGCCTCGGGCGACTTGCCGCCTGCTTTTTGGACAGCATGGCCGCCATGCGCCTGCCCGCCACCGGCTACGGCATCCGCTACGAATACGGCATGTTCCGCCAGGAAATCCGCAATGGCGAGCAGATCGAGCATCCGGACGACTGGCTGGAGCAGGAAGTCGGCTGGCCTTATGTACGCCCGGGCAAGCGCTATCAAATCTGTTTCGGCGGCCACGTCTGGCAGGACGGACGCCACATGCGCTGGCAACCGGCAGAAGAAATCATCGCCATCGGCCACGACCACCTCATCCCCGGCTACGGCAACAACACTGCCAACACCCTGCGCCTGTGGTCGGCACACGCGGGCAACAACGTCTTCGACCTCGCCAACTTCAACCGCGGCGACTACTTCGCCGCCATGATGCAGCAAAACCTCTCGGAGAACGTCTCTCGCGTCCTCTATCCCGATGATTCCACGCACAGCGGCCGCGACCTGCGCCTGCGCCAGGAATATTTCCTCTGCTCCGCCTCCCTGCAAGACATCATCCGCCGCCACGAACAGGATTTCGGCAGCTGCCGCAACCTCGCCGACAAAGTCGCCATCCACCTGAACGACACCCACCCGACCCTCGCCATTCCCGAACTCATGCGCATCCTCATGGACGAGAAAGGCTATACCTGGGCGCAGGCATGGAGCATGACGCGACGCATCTTCTCCTACACCAACCACACCCTGATGAGCGAAGCGCTGGAAACCTGGCCGGTGGACATGCTCGGCGCCATCCTGCCGCGCCATCTGCAAATCATCTTTGAAATCAACGATTGGTTCCTCGCCGAAGTGCGCATGTCCTTCCCCAACGACGAAGACCTCGTGCGCCGCGTCTCCATCATCGACGAATACGGCGGCCGCAAGGTCCGCATGGCATGGCTCGCGGTGATTGCCTCGCACAAGGTCAACGGCGTGGCGAAAATCCATTCCGATCTCATGGTGCAATCCATCTTTGCCGACTTTGCCAAGATCTATCCCAACCGCTTCACCAACGTCACTAACGGCGTCACGCCGCGGCGCTGGATCGGCATTGCCAACCGCGGCCTTGCCGAACTTATCGACAAGCACATCGGCAGCGACTGGCGTACCGACCTGCCGCAGCTTGCCAGGCTGAAAGCGCTTGCCGACGATGAAGACTTCCAGCAAGCTGTAATGACTGTCAAATACGACAACAAGCGCCGTCTCGCCGAATACATCGAGCAAACGCTCGGCATCGCCATCAATCCCGAAGCGCTTTTCGACGTGCAAATCAAGCGCATCCACGAATACAAACGGCAAGTCCTGAACGTGCTGCACATCGTCACCCTCTACAACCGCATCCTGAAAAACCCGGATGCCGACTGGCAGCCGCGCGTTTTCATCTTCGCCGGCAAGGCGGCAAGCGCCTACTATGCGGCGAAGAAAATCATCCGCCTCATCAACGATGTCGCCAAAGTCATCAACAACGACAGCCGCATCCGCGACCTCATCAAAGTCGTCTTCATCCCCAACTACGGCGTGAGCCTCGCCCAGCTCATCATCCCCGCCGCCGACCTTTCCGAGCAGATTTCGCTCGCCGGCACCGAAGCCTCCGGCACCTCCAACATGAAATTTGCCCTGAACGGCGCGCTCACCATCGGCACGCTGGATGGCGCCAACGTGGAAATCCTCGAAGCCGTCGGCGAAGAGCACATCCACATCTTCGGCAACACCGTCGAAGAAGTCGAAAAACTGCGCAAAAACGGCTACTCGCCCTTCAGCTACATCGAAAAAGACCCGGAATTGCAGGAAATCGTCACGCAAATCTCCGTCGGCACCTTCTCGCCCGACGAGCCCTCGCGTTACCACGACGTCCTCTCGCCCATCGGCGACTATTACCAGGTGCTGGCCGACTACCGCAGCTACGTTGACACCCAGGACAAAGTCAGCGCCGCCTACGGAGACGGCAAAGGCTGGGCGAAATCCGCCATCCTCAACATCGCCGGCATGGGCTACTTCTCCTCCGACCGCTCCGTCATGGACTACGCCCGCCACATCTGGAACATCGAACCCATGGACGACATCCAGGCCGAAAACGGCCGCTTCGTCAGCGACACCCTGAAAAGCCTGTGATGTCTTGGGCCTATTGATAATTGATGCCTTGATGCAATGAATCTCAAATAAATCAGCGAATGAGAGCCCCTCCCCCTCGAGGGGGAGGGGTTGGGGACTCGAAGAGCTGCGGAGCAGAGAGGGGGATAAAAGAAAGCAGTTAGCGACAAAACCTTCAATATTTAAACTCCCTTCTGGAATCCCGCAAACTTCGCTCGATAATTGTCAACACCCCCTAACCATTCAACCCAAAAACTGCAATAATTTTCAAACAACGGCAAGCTGGTGGTTCGCGACAAGCGAACCCCGGCGCAGATGACAAAAGCGTTGGCGTTGGGCAAAGCCTCATCCCAACCGCTGCACTGAGGGTTTATGGGAGATGATTTGCAGGTTTTCAGGCTGAATGACCATATTTCACAAAACAATCAAAAATAGTTACTTTTTACCATAAATAAGCGCTTACGGTGAGAAAATTTCTCACGAAAAGCGCTTGATCATGAGAAAATTTCTCACGCAACTCACGAGGACCCTGCCATGCCCCATCGTATCCACAACTTCTGCGCCGGCCCTTGCACACTGCCCCTCACCGTGCTGGAAGAAGCCCGGGAAGAACTGCTCGATTTCCAGGGCAGCGGCATGTCCGTCATGGAAATCAGCCATCGCAGCAAACGCTTTGAACCCCTGCACGAAGAAGCGCTCGCGCTGGCGCAGGAACTGATCGGCGCGCCCGACGACTTCATGCCCCTCTTCCTGCCGGGCGGCGCGCACCAGCAATTCGTCATGACCGCCATGAACCTCCTTGCCGACGGCGGCAGCGCCGCTTTTGCCAACAGCGGCGTATGGGCGGAAAAAGCGCTCAAGGAAGCGCAGCGCATCGGCAAGGCGCAGGAAATCTGGAGCGGCAGGGAAAGCGGCTTTACCACCCTGCCCGCGCAATTCGCCGCACCGCCTGCCGACAGCCGCTACCTTCATGTCACCAGCAACGAAACCATCGGCGGCATCCAGTACCGCACCTTCCCGGAAAGCCCGCTGCCCCTCGTCATCGACGCCTCTTCCGACTACTACGCCCGCACCCTGCCCTGGGAACGCTGCGCCATCGTCTATGGCGGCGCGCAGAAAAACCTCGCGCCCTCCGGCATCGCCGTCGTCTTCGTGCGCCGCGACCTGCTCAAAGACCATGCCGGCATCCCCAAATTCCTCACCTACAAAGCCCATGCTGACGCCAACAGCCTCTACAACACCCCGCCCACCTGGCAAATCTACCTGCTCGGCAAAGTCCTGCACTGGATGAAAGCACAAGGCGGCGTTGCCCGCTTCGAAGAAAAAAGCATCGAAAAATCATCGCTGCTTTACGACTATCTCGACCAAAGCGCCTTCTACCGCAACGACATCGCCCCCGAATACCGCTCGCGCACCAACGTCATCTTCCGCACCCCCACAGAAGCGCTTGATACCCGCTTCTGGCAGGAAGCGGAAAAAGCCGGCCTCTCCGGCCTCAAGGGGCATCGCATCGTCGGCGGCCTGCGCGCCAGTCTGTACAATGCCCTGGAATTGGACAGCGTACGCGCGCTCATCGCCTTTATGGAACAATTTGCCCGCGAACACGGCTAGACCATTTCAAATGTATTTGATGGCGCAACCATGCTTGCTACGAAGTGCCATAAAGCCCCCTGGGCGCAGCCGCAGGCGCGGGGCTTTTTTGGCGAGATCACGGGCTTGGGTGTTCGAGCGCAGCGAGTTTACAAGCCCGCCGCCAAAAGTCCTGGCGGCTGCGGAAAACCTGCGCCCGGGGTCGCCTTTCTTTGGGGCCAAAAAACAGGAACACGTCCTTTGGCGAAGCAAAGAAAGTGTTCCTGTTTTGGAACCGGCCGCGCGGCCGTGAAGCGCAATCTCGAAGAAAACAACCATGTTGAAGAATTTGCCCTGACTCCCCAATCTCATGTTGCAAGCTGTAAACGAGCACCACAAAACAAGAGCCGCTCACACAAAAGGCAATTGGGATTTCATCAACATTTGAACCCAAAACACTATAGGAACTCCGCATGTACCAACTCATCCGCCCGCTGCTCTTCCGCATGGATGCCGAAAAGGCCCACAACCTCGCACTCGCCGCGTTAAGCAAAATGCCGCACCTCATGCCCAAACTGCATGGCGGCAAACCCGTCGAATGCATGGGCCTCACTTTCCCCAACCGCCTGGGGCTGGCCGCCGGTCTCGACAAAAACGGCGAAGCCATCACCGCCTTCGACCGCCTCGGCTTCGGCTTCATCGAAGTCGGCACCGTTACCCCGCGCCCGCAACCCGGCAACGAACCACCGCGCCTCTTCCGCCTGCCCGAACACCAGGCCATCATCAACCGCATGGGCTTCAACAACCTCGGCATCGATGCGCTCACCGACCGCGTGGCCAGCGCCCTGCCCATCAATGCCAAACTCGGCATCAACCTTGGCAAAAACAAAAACACGCCCAACGAAGAAGCGCTTGCCGACTACCTCACCGGCATCCGGAAAGCCTATTCTTTCGCCGACTACCTCACCATCAACATCTCCTCGCCCAATACCGCCGGCCTGCGCGACCTGCAACACGGCGAACACCTGCGCAGCCTGCTCGAAGGCATCAAGAAAGAACAGGCGAAAATGCACGCGCAACTGCGCCGCTACGTGCCCATCGTCGTGAAAATCGCGCCCGACCTCACCAGCGCCGAACTCTATCCCATCCTCGACAGCATCGCCGAAGCCGGCATGGACGGCCTCATCGCCACCAACACCACGCTCGACAAAAGCGCCGTTGCCAGCCATCCGCATGGCGCGGAACAAGGTGGTCTCTCCGGCGCTCCCCTCACCAGACAAAGCACCGCCTTCACCGCCAAAGTCCGCCGCCATCTGCCCGACATGCCCATCATTGCAGCCGGCGGCGTGATGAGCGCCGCAGACATGGAAGCCAAACTCGATGCCGGTGCCGACCTCGTGCAAATCTACACCGGCTTCATCTATCACGGCCCGCCCCTCGTCAAAGCCTGCCTGGAGCGCCTCTCGCACCTGCGCTGAGCATTAGCCCGCTTCCTGCGGGCTATTTCTATCGCCAGGGGCTATGACAAATAATGCCTTGATGCCATGAATCGCAAATCATGCAACAAATGAAAGCCCCTCTCCATGGAGGGACTCGTCAGAGCTCGCGAAGAGAGATTGGGGTTCGAGAGAGGGGCACTGTATAGCCATTCAACCTGACAATTCACAAAAATCGGACGAAACGAACGTAGGCTGGGTTAGCTGCGCAGCACCGTAACCCAGCGCGATGTTTGAATCTTTTGCTGGGTTACGCTATCGCTAAACCAGCCTGCGAATGTCGCTTGTTTTCAGGTTAAACAGCTATATATGCAGGTTTTCCGGTTGATAACCGCGCCGAAAAGCCATCGAATTTTTATCAAAAAAAGCGCTTATTGTGAGAATATTTCCCACAACAAGCGCTTTGTCATGATAAAAAACAACTAATTTACGGCTTGTAATGTTTGACGCCATGATCCACAGAAGCGGATGACGGCTTCCCGCCATCTTGCTGCGCTTCGTTGGCGCACACGTCGGTGCAGCCGCAGGCGCGTTCCACGCCAACGTTGTTCAGGCCGCCACAGCTGCCCTTGAGCGGCGGACGCCCGAAAATCACGCCGATGCCCATGCCAATGACAACCAGCATCAGTACCACGAATACGGCAATAAACGTTCCCATTATTGGCTCTCCTTGATGTTTTCCGCAAAAGCGCGACTGCGTTTGACCACGAATTCACCCTTTTGGCTTCCGGCGAAGATGAGTTCGACCGCAAGGCCGTGCCTGTCAGCAAAGGCAAGCGCCTGCTCATCGCCCAGCACCATAAGGGCGGTGGCATAGCCGTCCGCCGTCATGCAGTCGGCGGCGAGCACCGTGGCAGACAGCAGCGACGAGGCGCGCGAATGTCCGCTTTTCGGATCGATGATGTGATAGGCGACTTCGCCGCCATGCTCGATATAGTTACGGTAATTGCCGGAAGTGGCCATCGCCGGCAAGGCCACATCCATGATGATGATGTTTTGCACCGCTCCTTTCGCGCCGCTTTGCGGCCGCTCGATACCAACGCGCCACGGCTTGCCGTATTTCTCGCCATAGGCGCGCACTTCGCCGCCGATTTCCACAAGAAAATGCTGGTAACCGGCATTGCGAATCGTATCTCCCACGGCATCGACGCCATACCCCTTGGCAATAGATGAGAGATCGACGAATACGCCAGGCTCGCGCTTGGCAAGCCCCGCGTCATCCAGCTGCAATTTGTCATGGCCGACCAGCGCGAGCGCCGCGGCAATCTCTTGCGGCGCGGGTTTGTCAGTGCGCCGTTTGGGGCCAAATCCCCAGAGATTGACCAGTGGGCCAACAGTCACATCATAAGCGCCATCGCTTTGCGCGCTGATGGCAAGCGCTTTGCTGAGCACATGGCGCAATTCGGGGCTGATGGTCTGCGGCGTGGTCGCGCTGCTCCGGTTGAAGCGCATCAGCTCCGAATCCTCGCGATAGGTGGACATTCCGGCATTGACGGCCTCGAGCGTCTCTTCAATGCGCATTTGCAGGGCGCCACGCGCCTTGTCATCGAGCGCGTGGGCCAATGACACCTGCCAGAAAGTCCCCATGGTTTCGCCGGAGAGCTTCGCAACGTTTTGCGGCGAAGCCGTCTCCTTGCAGGCCAAAAGCAAAAACGCTGTTGCCAGAAGCAACAGCGTTTTGAGCGGGTGAATGACAGCCTTCACCTTAGCCTCCGAAATCATCCAGCATGATGTTTTCGTCTTCCACGCCGAGATCATGCAGCATGTTGATGACGGATTTGTTCATGATGGGCGGACCGCACATGTAGTATTCGCAGTCTTCCGGTGCCGGATGGTTTTTCAGGTGGTTTTCATAGACCACGTTGTGGATGAAACCGGTAAAGCCATCCCAGTTATCTTCAGGCAACGCATCGGAAAGCGCCACGTGCCATTCGAAATTGGGGAACTCCGCCGCCAGTGCATCAAAGTCTTCCTGATAGAAGATTTCCTTTTTCGAACGCGCGCCGTACCAGAAAGTGATCTTGCGCTTGGTGCCGATGCGCTTCAGCTGGTCGAAAATGTGCGAGCGCATCGGAGCCATGCCCGCGCCGCCGCCGATAAAGACCATCTCGGCATCGGTATCCTTGGCAAAGAATTCGCCGAAGGGCCCGGAAATGGTGACCTTGTCGCCCGGCTTCAGGTTGAAGATGTAGCTCGACATGATGCCCGGCTTCGCTTCCGGCACATTGGGTGGCGGACTTGCGATACGCACGTTCAGCATGATGATGCCTTCTTCGAGCGGATAGTTGGCCATCGAATAGGCGCGCACCGTGTCTTCCGTATTGACCGCTTCGATCTTGAAGAGCCCAAACTTCTCCCAGTCGCCGCGATACTGCTCTTCGATGTCGAAGTCGCTGTATTTCAGGCTGTAGGGCGGGCATTCGATCTGAATATAGCCACCAGCGCGGAATGGCACCGATTCGCCATCGGGAATTTTCAGCTTCAGTTCCTTGATGAAAGTGGCCTTGTTGTCATTGGAAATAACGGTGCATTCCCACTTCTTCACGCCGAATACGGCCTCATCCACTTCCACTTGCATATCGCCCTTCACTGCAACCTGGCAGGACAAGCGCTCGCCTTCGCGCGCTTCGCGCTTGCTGATGTGGCTGAGTTCGGTGGGTAGGATTTCACCGCCGCCTTCTTTCACCTTGACTTTGCACTGGCCACAGCTGCCGCCACCGCCACAGGCAGAGGATACATAGATGCCGCCTTCGGCCAAAGCGCCCAAGAGCTTGCCGCCGGCCGGCAATTTGATCTCTTTCTCGCCGTTTACCGTGATCGTCACATCTCCTTCCGGCACCAGCCATTTGCGCGCGAGCAAAATCACGGCGGACAAGAGCAGCACCAGTCCGGTGAAGATCACAACCCCATAAATCAATTCCATGTTTGTTTTCTCCCGAAATTACAGCTGGATGCCGGAGAACGACATAAAGCCGAGCGCCATCAGACCTGCGGTGATGAAGGTGATGCCCAGGCCTTCCAGACCTTTGGGCACATCGGCATAGCGCATCTTTTCACGCACGCCCGCCATCGCCACGATGGCCAGCGCCCAGCCGGTGCCGCTGCCAAAACCATAAACCACCGATTCGGCGAAGTTGTAACTGCGCTCAACCATGAAGAGCGAGCCGCCGAGAATGGCGCAATTCACCGTGATCAGTGGCAGGAAGATACCGAGGGCGGCATACAGCGACGGCACGTACTTGTCGAGAAACATCTCGAGGATCTGTACCGAGGCGGCGATCATGCCGATATAGGCAATCAGCCCCAGAAAGCTCAGATTGACATCGAGCCCCAGCGACTTCCACAAGATTGCACCGTCTTTCAACAGATACTGATAAAGCAGGTTATTAAGCGGCAAGGTAATCATCTGTACGACGATAACGGCAATGCCAAGACCAATAGCGGTAGAGATTTTCTTGGAAACAGCCAAAAAGGTACACATCCCCAAGAAAAAGGACAGTGCCATGTTTTCGATAAAAATCGATTTGACCGCCAAACTGACGTAATGTTCCATGTTCTTTCTCCCGATCAGTGGGCCGGATGACCGCCAACCAGCGGTTTTGCCGCCTTGGCTTCTTCGAAATCACGCGCTTCGTTCTGCTCCGGCTTCCAGGTACGCAACGCCCAGATAAGCAAACCAATGACAAAGAAGGCGCTTGGCGGCAACAGCATGAGACCATTGCTCTGATACCAGTCGGGACTCAATACAGTCATGCCGAACCAGGTACCGCTGCCGAAGATTTCACGGATCGTACCGACAATGAGCAGCATCACGCTATAGCCGAGACCATTGCCAATGCCATCCAAAAAACTCGGCATCGGTGGATTCATCATGGCATAGGCTTCGAGACGTCCCATCACGATACAGTTGGTGATGATCAACCCCACAAAGACCGACAATTGCTTGGAAAGCTCAAAGGCAAAGGCTTTCAGCAACTGATCGACCACGATAACCAGCGAAGCCACAATAGTCATCTGCACGATAATGCGGATATTGTTCGGGATTTGCGTACGAATCAGGGAAACAAACAAATTGGAAAAGGCCGTCACAGCTGTAAGCGCCAGTGACATCAAAAAAGCCGTCTTCATGTTGCTGGTCACCGCAAGGGCTGAGCAAATGCCCAATACTTGCAATCCGATAGGATTTTGCGCAAAGACGGGATCGAAAACGATGCGCTTGTAGTCGTAGCTTTTTTCGCTCATATTGCCTCCTATGACGCGCGCGCGGACGTGACATCCGCCGCACGGATTTTGCCTTCCTGGATGCGCTTGATGAAGGCTTCATAGCCTTGCTCGCCCAGCCAGAAATTCATCAGGTTCTGCACGCCGTTACTGGTCAGCGTCGCCCCGGAAATGCTGTCGATTTCATTGTCATTCGCCGGGTTGGCGCGCTTGGGCACCTTGATGTGCGGCTTGCCTGCCGCATCATACGGACTTGCGCCCTTCCATTTTTCCTGCCAGACCGGGTTGGTGATTTCCGCGCCCAGACCCGGGGTTTCTCCGTGGGCGTAGAAAGTCAGCGCAGTAATGGTGGAGGTGTTGTTGGCGAAATCGAGCGCCGTAAAGCCGTACATGGTGGACCACAGACCATAACCCTGCACCGGCAGAATCACGCGCTTGATGTCGTCCCCTTCCACGAGAAGATAGGCCGATCCCTTGTGGGCAATGCGCTTGATGCTTGCCGGATCTTCGCTGAGCGCGCGTCCTTCCTGGGCATCCTGCGCCGCTGCATACATGTCGTAGGCATTGGCATCGGTGGCGCTATCAATCTCGCCGGTTTTGAAATCAACGACTACTGGCACGATTTCCCCGTAGCGCTTGTCGATTTCAGCAGCGGAGAGCTTCTCGCCGCTTTCGGCAAGCCCTGCCGCAATCAGGATGTTGATGCGCTTTTCATTGAGCGCATTTTTTTCCTGGGTGCTGCGCAGGGACACTGCGGCAGCGGACACCACCAAGGAACAGACCAGACAAACCAGGGCGGCAAAGCGGAAAATGCTGAAATTGGAAGTTTTAGCCGACATGAGTTCTCACCTTGCGACGTTTGACATTCGCTTGCATGACAAAGTAATCAATGATCGGGGCAAACATGTTGGCAAAGAGAATGGCCAGCATGATGCCTTCCGGGAAGGCGGGGTTGACCACGCGGATCAGCACGGTCATTACACCGATCAGAATGCCGAATACCCAGCGCCCGGCATTGGTAACAGAGGCCGACACCGGATCCGTGGCCATGAAGAAAGCGCCAAAGGCAAAGCCGCCGAGCACGAAATGCCACCAGAACGGCACGGCAAACATCGGGTTGGTCTCGCTGCCTACCACATTGAAGAGAATCGCCGTTGCTGCTGCCCCCAAAAAGACACCGGCAACGATGCGCCACGATGCCACCCCGGCAACGAGAATAAAGACGCCGCCCAAAATGATGGCCAAAGTGGACGTCTCACCAATGGAGCCGGCCATATTGCCGAGAAAAGCATCCCACCAGCTCAACTGCCCGGCCAGGCTGTCCATGCCGTTGGCACTGATTTGCGACAATGCGGTAGCGCCGGAATAGCCATCCGGCTGCTGGCTGGCAATCCACACCGCATCACCGGAAATCTGCGCCGGGTAGGCAAAATACAGGAAAGCGCGCGCCGTGAGCGCCGGGTTCACGAAATTGCGCCCCGTTCCGCCAAACACTTCCTTGCCGATCACCACGCCAAAAGAAATGGCGAGCGCCACTTGCCACAGCGGAATGGTGGGCGGCACGATCAGCGAAAACAGGATGGAAGTGACGAAAAAGCCTTCACTGATTTCATGCTTGCGAATCAAGGCAAAAAGCACTTCCCAGAAGCCGCCGACCGCAAAAGTCACCAGATAAATGGGCAAATGGTATTTCGCGCCATACAGCAGGCAGGCAATCACGCCACGCTCAACGCCATCGGCTTGTGCTGCGAGTGAGCCGATGAAATACCAGCCCACGAACATCGCAGGGAATACTGCCATCCACACGAGAATCATCACCCGCTTCAAATCGATCGCATCACGCACATGCGAGGGACGTGCAGTATTGAAGGTCGGGCTATAGAAAATGGTGGCAGCCGCTTCGTAAAGCGGATATAGGGTCGCGAATTTGCCGCCTTTTTCAAAATGCGGCGCGATTTTGTCAAAAAACGTCTGTTTAGCCATAATCAACCTTCCTGCTCAATCAAGGTCAGGTTTTCACGCAAGATTGCGCCGAAATCATGCTTGCCCGGATCCACAAAGGTCAGCAAGGCCATGTCTTCTTCGGAAAGCTCGAGTGCCCCCAGGCTTTTCGCCATGTCGGTATCCTTGACAATCAAAGCCTTTACCAACAGGGTCGGCAAAATATCAAGCGGCATCACGTCCTCGAAAATACCAAAGGGCACGATGGGGCGCGGTGAACCTTGCACGGCCGTAGTCAGCGGGAAACGGATGCCTTTCAGGAAATGGCCAACATAGGCACGGGTACGCGAATAAGTCTTCATGCCCGGACGCACAAATTCAAGAAAGACGGGATCGTTGTCTTCCGGAACCACGGAAATCTGCTGATCGTAATGGCCGAGATAATGGGTGTGGGCTTCTGCCTTGCGACCGGCAAATACCGAACCGGAAATGACGCGTTGATGTCCGCTCTTGATGTTGCCGGTGATAAGCGCATGCATGTCAGCACCGCGCACGGTGCGCACCAGTTTCGGCGTTTCCACGCCCGGGCCGGCAATGGCCACCACCTTGGTGTTGTCAATGCGGCCTTCGCGGAACAAATGACCAATCGCGAGCACGTCCTGGAGGGCAATGTGCCAGACCGTTTTTTTCTCGCCGACCGGCTCAATGAAATGGATATGGGTACCAACCAGGCCCGCAGGATGGATACCGGCAAAGACATGCTCCTTGATAGCGCCATCGGAAACGCGCGGCAAGTTGGCGTCCGGCGCCGTACAGACATGCACGACGGAAGCGGTGAGGCGCGCCAGCACACGCATACCGAAAGTATAGTCCTCTTCCCGGCCAGTCACTGTCAAAAGCGGATCAAAGGAAAGCGGATTGGTATCCATGGCATTGACGAAAATGGCCTGCGGCACACTCTCCGGTGCGGCACATTTGTCATACGGACGGGTACGCAGAAACGTCCACAGACCACTGTCAAGCAGGCGAGCCACGATGTCTTCGCGCGCCATTGCCGCCATCGCCTCATAACCAAGCGGTGCATATGTTTTCTCGCCACCCTGATCATCGGGCTTGATGATAACGGACAATAACTTGCGCCGTTCGCCGCGCTCTATAGCCACAATCTCGCCCGCCACGGGTGCACAAACCTGAACGCCCTTGATTTTCTTGTCCTCAAGAAGCGCTTGTCCTTTTTGCACCTTGTCGCCCACGGTAACGAACATGCTGGGTTTCATTCCCATGAAGTCGTCGCCGACAATGGCAACATGGCTGGCTGGCATAAAATCGTGAATCGTTGTGTCTGAAACGACACCAGAGATGGGAAGATCGATTCCCTTTTTGATCGATATCATGCGTTCAATACCTTATTACCTCAAGACGTTTGTCTGTCTTTAGTGTTGGTGCCGACGGCGAGACTCGAACTCGCACGAGCTAGGCTCACTACCCCCTCAAGATAGCGTGTCTACCAATTCCACCACGTCGGCTTTTATATCCTTTATTGCGTCTTCTGCGCAGGTCCAGGAATATCGGCATTTGAAGCAGGCGCGCCATTATCCGCACCTTGCACAGGCACGTCAAGCACTGCTTCAACTTTTTTTTCTTCGCTGCTGGAATCATTCAAAATACTGCCGCCACGCGCTGCATCATTTTGCAAATATCCCAAGCCCAAAGCCGTCACAAAGAATACGATCGCGAGAAAGCGCGTAAGCTTGTACAGGAAGGAACCCGCGCCACGGGCTCCGAATACGGTTCCTGAGGCGCCCGCACCAAACGATGCCCCCATGCCCGCCCCTTTGGACTGCTGCAACAAAATAAGAACCCCAAGCGCGATGGACGTCACCAGGAATACCACCTGCGCGATGGTGATGGTCAACATAGAAAAGCCTCAACAATTTTAACGAAAGACTGTACGTCCAGCGAGGCGCCACCAACAAGAAAACCATCTATATCTTCTTGTTCTGCAAGTTTTTTTGCATTGTCTGGCTTAACGCTTCCGCCGTACAGCACCCGAATTCGGGCGGCGAGTGTACCACAATTTTTATTAATAATCTTACGAATATCCTGATGCGCGGATTGTGCGTATTCTGGTGTGGCTGCCTTGCCTGTGCCAATCGCCCAGATCGGCTCATAAGCGATCACGCTGTTCTCGTCCAGCAATCCCGCTTCGGCAATCGGCACGATCTGACGGCGGATGGCCACTTCCCGCTCTCCGGCCTCATATTCGGCGAGACTTTCACCAATACAGTAAATTACGCCAATACCTCGCGCTTTCAGTTGCTTCCATTTTTCAATCAGCAAGTTCTCATCTTCGCCGAAGGCCTCGCGGCGCTCGGAATGCCCGATAATGGCATAGGCGCAGCCCAGTTCTTTCAGCATGCTTGCAGAAATTTCTCCGGTATGTGCGCCATTGTCATGGGCACTGACGTCTTGCGCGCTCAGCCCCGGCAAGCCGGCTTCCTTGCCCGCATCCAGCCATATGCTCGGCAAGGCCAGCACAACTTCCACATTTCCTTCCGGCCACTGTGCATGGGCAAAGCTGCCGATCAATGCCCGTCCACCGTTCATTTTCCAGTTTGCTGCCACCATGGGTTTACGCATTGCTATTCTCCTGTGAAATTACATTGATCAACTCGTTGACGACGGATTCCAGAAGCGCTTCGTCTTCTCCTTCTGCCATTACGCGAATCTTGGGCTCCGTACCTGAAGGACGCAGCAGAATGCGCCCTCCTTTCAGTTTTTCTTCCGCCGCTTTCAGGCTATCGGTCAGCGCCTGCGAACGCATGACTTTTTCCTTGTTGCCAACGCGCACGTTTTTGAGAACCTGCGCCGTCATGTGCAAGTCCGCGGTAAGCTCTACCAGGCTTTGCCCCATTTCCAGCATGGCTGCCAGCACTTGCAGTGCGGCAATAATGCCATCGCCGGTGGAGTTTCGATCCAGGCAAATAATATGACCGGAATTTTCCCCGCCGATCCGTGCAGGCAGCGCCTGAAGCTTTTCCAGCACATAACGGTCGCCCACTTGCGTGCGATGCAGGGTAATGCCCATCTTCTCAAAGGCATGCTCGAGGCCAAGATTGGTCATTTGCGTGCCGACAACATGATTGAGCTTTTCGCCTTTGAAAGCACGATATTTGGCAATGATGTAGAGCAACATGTCGCCATCAAGCAAACGGCCGTTGCGATCCACCATCACTACGCGATCGCCGTCGCCATCAAAGGCAATACCGGCATCAGCCTGCTCGTCGCGCACCCGGCGCTGCAAGGATTCGGGATGGGTTGAACCGCAGCCGGCATTGATATTGCAGCCGTTGGGCTCGGCATTCATGACAACCACTTTCGCACCCAATTCGCGCAATACCGCCGGCGCTATCGCGTAAGTTGCGCCATTGGCGCAATCCACCACCAGTTTCAGGCGTTCGAAAGGCAATCCGAGCTGGATGGAATTTTTGCAGAATTCAATATAGCGGCCGCTGGCAGCAGCAATGCGGAAAGCCTTGCCGATTTGCGCCGGGGGAACAACCTTCATCGGCAATTCCAGATAACGTTCAATCTCGCGCTCCGCGGCATCGGGCAATTTGAAGCCGCCGCGCGAGAAAACCTTAACGCCGTTATCGCTGAAGACATTGTGCGAAGCGCTGACCACGATGCCAGCCGCCGCATGGAAAGTGCGTGTGAAATAGGCAATGCCGGGTGTAGGCATCACGCCCAGCAAATGGGGCTCCATACCGGCCGCGGAAAGCCCGGAGACAATCGCGTTTTCAAACATATAGCCGGATATGCGCGTATCCTTGCCGATAATCACCTTTTCACCGGCATAGCCGCTGTCGGACAGCATCTTGCCCACTGCCCAGGCCAAATGCATGACCCACGCGGGCGTCATCGGCAAGGTGCCCACTTCGCCGCGCACACCGTCCGTGCCAAAAAATTTGCGATCCTCACTCATGCGCTTGTCCCTTTCCATTAATGAATAACCAGACATACCCGGCAATCCCGGCAATCAGCGATGCCGTCAGAATAGCAATTTTTGCTTCGGTGAGGTGCGGTGCATTCCCGCGGAAAGCCAGCTCGGAGATAAAGATGGACATGGTAAAGCCGATACCGGCCAGCATGGCAATACCAATGACATGCCGATAATTCACGCCGTCCGGCAAGGCAGCCATATTCAGTTTCACACACAGATACACCGCACCGAACACACCGACAAACTTGCCGATGACAAGCCCTGCAACCACACCATGCACGACAGGGCTCCGCAACATTACATCCATTTGGCTCATATCCACGGCAACGGCCGCATTGAACAGCACGAAAAGCGGAATAATCGCGAAATACACCGGACTTTTCAAACCATGTTCAAGGCGTTGCAGGGGCGTTTGTGCCTTGTTGATGCCTGTTGAGAGCGTATGAAGAATACCATTCAGGCGTTCGGAGGAAAGGAATTCCTTGTCGTTATTGCGGTAAACATCAAAGCGGTCCAGCAGTTTGCGCGCATCACGGCCAAATTCTGCCGGATTGTAAATCGAGCGGGCGGGCGTAGCCAGCGCACCGAGCACCCCGGCAATCGTTGCATGCACCCCGGAAAACAGCATACTGATCCACATCACCATGGCAATTGCGACATAAGGCCAAATCTGGCGCACACCGGCAAGATTCAGCACCATGAGGGCTGCAAAACAGCAAAGCGCCCAAAAAAGCGGCACCAGTGCCAGATTGTCGGTATAGAAAATGGCAATCACCAGTACCGCGCCCAAATCGTCCACAATCGCGAGCGCTACCAGAATCGTCATCAGGGCATGAGGGATGCGCTTGCCGAGCAAGATCAGGATTGCCATGGCAAAAGCGATATCCGTGGCCATCGGAATACCCCAGCCTGCCGTGCTGTCCGTACCATAATTGATTACCGCATAAATCAGCGCAGGTACTACCATGCCGCCAATTGCCGCCATGATCGGCAACGCCGCCTTGCGCACCGAAGACAGCTCGCCAACCATCATTTCATGTTTGATTTCCAGGCCAACGAGATAAAAGAAAATCGCCATCAGCGCGTCATTGACCCAATGATGCAGACTCAGATCAATCTTCCACTCCCCGAAACTCACGACCAAATGCTCGTGAATGAAGTGCTGGTAAGTATCGTTCCAGGGAGAATTGGCAATCACCATCGCCACAATCGTCAGCACGATCAGCAGAATACCGCTTCCCGTACTGCTCTCCACGAACTTTTCAAAAGGCGTCAGTATCTTGCCAAACGTCTTTTCCCAGGTATTGGCATCTTCGCTGGTATAAGGCTTGCGCTGAAAAGGTTTGCCCATCGGGACACTCCGCAATAAAACCCGCACATGATACGCACAGCAAGGCAAGCGGGCAAATATCCGGCCATGTTTAACCCGCCAGAATCCCATACAAAACAGCACACAAAATAATCGTTTTTTACCACCAAAAAGCGCTTATAATGAAAAAATTTCTCACCATAAGCGCTTATTGGTGATAAAAAATCACTATCATAAAAGTCATAGCCCAATATCTGCGAAAAAACGCTGCAAGCAAACCCTTCCCCGGGCATTCCGATATAATGCCGCCCTTTCCATTCACCATCCCTGGCTTATGAATTTGCAACACATCATCGACAGCGCCTTTGCCGCGCGCGACACCCTGGATTTCGCCAACCCCGCTGCCGAACTGCGCGAAGCGGTGGAAGAAACCCTGCAACAACTCGAACGCGGCACCCTGCGCGTTGCCGAACCAACAGCCGACGGCTGGCAAGTCAACGAATGGGCGAAGAAAGCCGTCCTGCTCTCTTTTCGCCTCAACGACAACCGCCTGATTTCCCATGGCTACACCCATTATTTCGACAAGGTGGACAGCCGCTATGCCCATCATGATGAAGCGCGTTTCCGTGCCGAAGGCGCGCGCGTCGTGCCGCCTGCGGTTGCACGGCGCGGCAGCTACATCGGCAAAGGCGTGGTGCTGATGCCGTCATACGTGAACATCGGCGCCTATGTGGACGACGGCACCATGGTCGATACCTGGGCGACCGTGGGATCGTGTGCGCAAATCGGCAAAAACGTGCATCTTTCCGGCGGCGTCGGCATCGGCGGCGTACTCGAACCCTTGCAGGCCGCGCCCACCATCATTGAAGACAACTGCTTTATCGGCGCGCGCTCGGAAATCGTCGAAGGCGTCATCGTCGAACGCGGCTCCGTCATCTCCATGGGGGTTTACATCGGGCAATCGACGAAAATCTATAACCGCATGACTGGTGAAGTAAGCTATGGCCGCGTTCCGGCGGGATCGGTCGTCGTCCCCGGCTCCTTGCCTGCGGCAGACGGCTCGCACAGCCTCTATTGCGCCGTCATCATCAAACAGGTGGATGAAAAAACGCGCAGCAAAACCGGCATCAACGAACTATTGCGCAGCTAACCCCAAAATAGTTATTTTTTACCATCGTAAAGCGCTTATCATGAGAAAATTTCTCGCGACAAGCGCTTGATGACGAGAAAAAATACCACTTCGCTAGAAATACCCGGCGTGGCAGCGCAATCAACCAGCTGCCTTGACAACAACACCCGTGCGCGTACAATGCGCGCCCCCGCAACATTTCGTTGCCTCTGTGGTTCGCAGACCTCCCACACAAAAAAACCAGGAAACCCAATGAGATCCCCCGATGAGCTGTCGTCGCTTACCCTGCTCGGCGACAAAAACGTTGCCTATCCGGCGACCTATACCCCATCCCTGCTCGAAACCTTCCCCAACAAGCACCCGGACAACGACTACTGGGTCACCTTCCATTGCCCGGAATTCACCAGCCTTTGCCCGATGACTGGCCAGCCGGATTTTGCCACCATCCGCATCGCCTACCTGCCTGCGGCAAACATGGTGGAAAGCAAATCGCTCAAGCTCTACCTCTTCGGCTTCAGAAACCACGGCGATTTTCATGAAGACTGCGTCAACATCATCATGAAAGACCTGATCAATCTGATGCAGCCCAAATACATCGAAGTATTCGGCGCTTTCACGCCGCGCGGCGGCATCGCCATCGAGCCCTATGCCAATTACGGCCAGCCCGGAAGCGCTTATGCCGACATGGCCAGGGCGCGTTTGCTCGCCTTTGCCGGCGCGCGCCAATAATTCTTTCGGATACTCCATGACATCAAAAACCCCCTGCCAGACCGCGCCCATGCCGGACTACCTGCAAACCTTCCCCAACCGGCATCCCGAACGCGACTATTTCGTGAGCTTCACCTGCCGCGAATTTACCACCTGCCCGTGCCCGCTCACCGGACGTCCGGACTTCGCCAGCCTGCACATCGCCTACCTGCCGGACAGGCACATCATCAAGAATGCGTCACTCGTCCAGTATCTCGCCACCTTCAAAAACCACGGCGACTATCACGAAGACTGCATCAATATCATCCTGAAAGACCTGGTGGCCTGGATCGCGCCGAAATACATCGAAATCCGCGGGCAATTCACGCCGCGCAGCAGCATCGCCACGCATCCCTACACCAATTACGGACGCCCGGGCACCCGTTATGAAGTGCTTGCCGACGAACGCCTCTACGCCCACGCCGCCCTCCCCCTCTGAACATCGCAAGGAACACACATGAACAGCAACAACCAAACTTTCGCCTTCACCCCCGCGCAACGCCAAAAAGCCCTGTACTGGCTCGTCTTCTGGCACACCCTCGTCATTGCCGCCAGCAACATCCTCGTGCAAATCCCCTTCCAGATCGGTGAACTGCATACCACATGGGGCGCATTTTCCTTCCCCTTCATCTTCCTCACCACTGACCTTACCGTGCGCATCTTCGGCGCAAAAATGGCGCGCAAAATCATCTTCTGCGTGATGATTCCCGCGCTCGTGCTCTCCTACCTCATCTCCGTCCTTTTCCATGAAGGACAATTCGTCGGCTTCGCCGCCCTGCAAACGCTGGATACCTTTGTCGCACGCATCGCCGTCGCAAGCTTTATCGCCTATCTTGTCGGCCAGCTACTCGACATCAGCGTCTTCAACCGTCTGCGCCAAAAAGGCAAATGGTGGGTAGCGCCTGCCGCCTCCACCATCATCGGCAACATCATCGATACCGCGCTCTTTTTCTCCATCGCCTTCTACCAGAGCAGCGACGAATACATGGCTGCACACTGGCAGCAACTGGCATTGACCGACTACGCCTGGAAAATCGCGGTCAGCGTGCTATTCTTCCTGCCTGCCTACGGTCTGCTCCTCAAGGCCCTCACCCGCCGCCTCACCACGCTGCCTGCCTATAACCTCGGCAACCATCAGCCAGGCTGAATCACCACGCACAAAAAATCCCCGTTTTCCATCAGGAAAGCGGGGATTTTTATTGCATTTCATATCATAAAATAGTCATTTTTTACTACCAACAAGCGCTTTGGGCGGATTAAACTTTGAAGTGCAACTCCCCCGGTTGGAGAGAGGCAAGCTGCGTTAGCCTATGCTTTTCTTCCGACCAAGAAAGGAGAAGCACAATGAAACGCTACACGCAGCTTACCCAGGCGCAACGATACCAGATTTCCATCCTCCTCGACGACCGGCAAAGCCCGGCCGCCATTGCTCGCCTGCTCGGCGTGCATCGCTCCACCATCTCGCGCGAAGTGCTGCGCAACGGCCAGGACGGCCGCTACCATCCCGAACAGGCACAACAGCAAACCCGGCAGCGGCGCCAGGGCAGAACCCGTATCCGCCCGTCATGCTGGCAAAGGGTGGAGCACTATCTGCGCCTGGACTGGAGCCCGGAGCAGGTCAGCCTCTATCTGAAAGCGCGGGGCAAACCCGGCGTCAGCCATACCCGCATCTACCGTCATATCCGTGAGGACAGGCGCAACGGCGGGGATTTGCATCTGCACCTGCGTCATCGTCGTCCTTACCGCCGTGGCCGCGGCAAGGCACTCCGTATCGCCAATCGCACGCCGATAGACCAGCGCCCGGCCATCGTCGCCGAGAAAGGCCGTATCGGCGACTGGGAGATGGACACCATCGTCGGCAAGCATCCGCGTCAGGCGATCGTGACGCTTTGCGAACGCCAAAGCCGTCTGACCCTGATGGCCAGGCTGCCGTTCAAGGGGGCGGAAGTGCTGAAGACGGCCGTCATTGATCTGCTGCTGCCGCTCAAGGCACGGGTGCACACGCTGACTTCAGACAACGGCATGGAGTTCAGCCGTCATGAAGGCATCGCCCGGGCGCTGGAAGCGGACTATTATTTTGCCCACCCCTATGCGTCATGGCAGCGGGGGCTGAACGAGAATGCCAACGGGCTGATCCGTCAATATTTGCCCAAGGGCTGCGATTTTGACGCGGTGAGCGAGGAGCATCTTGCCTGGATCATGGCACGGCTGAATCATCGTCCGCGCAAGTGTCTTGCCATGAAAACGCCGCATGAGGTATTTTTTGGCGAGAGCCGTTGTTGCACTTCGGAGTTTAATCCGCCTTGCGCGATAAAAAACAACCATAAAATTCCGAAAAATAATATCCTATTCTGCAACGCCTTCGGCCAGCACATCCGCCGCCGTCTTGTCGCGCAGCAACACAGCGCGCGCATACGGGCATACCGGCACGATTTTCCATCCTTCTTCGCGCGCCAGCGACACTGCCGCCTCCACCAATTGCTGCGCCAATCCCTTGCCGCGGTACTGCGGATCAACACCCACATAATCAATACGCATGCGCCCGTCCGCATTCACAAAATCCAGCCGGCCAATGCGCCCCCCATCCGCCTGCAAATACAGGGCATTGTTCTCACGAAAAATATTCATGCTTCCTCCAATAACATTATTTGGCCATATCATTCCTGAAAAATACCGGCCCGGCAAATGCTTGTTGCTTTCTGCCGATCGGAACAGAAACCGCATCACCAGGCACCAAAACCCGCCTTCCCGCATTGCTTTCTCCCATTCTTTCTTCGACAATGCAAATACCCCCAACCAACAGGAGTTATCATGAAACAATCCGCCCTTTTCCTGAGCATGATGGCCGCTTTCCTGACAGCCTGCGGTGGCGGCGGCGGAGACAATCAAACCGTCCCGGATCAAAAAGTGCCGCCTCCCTCCGGCGTTCCCACTCCGCCGCCTGCCAACCTGACTCCGGTTGCCGGACAGCTCCAGTCGGCACAAGCCACGCTCGGCGATGTCCGCATTGCCCCCAATCGCGCCGAACGCCCTGATGCCGCCACCTGGGCACAACTCAACACTGCCATCGCCACAAGCAACCGTTTGCGTGCGGAAGTTGGCCAGCCTTCCCTGGCGCTCGATGAAAATCTCGCCGCCTATGCTGCCGTGCGCGCCAGAGAATCCGCCACACTTTTTGAACACACGCGCCCCAATGGACAAGACGCGCTGGATCTCGACCTCTTTCCCGGCTACGGCACCATCGGTGAAAACCTCGCCGCTGGCAACGCCTCCCCTGAATACACCGTAGCCACGCAATGGCGCAACAGCCCCGGACATTACCAGAACATCATCAGCCCGAGTTTCTCGCGCATCGGCATGGGCTATTACTACGGCGCCGGCACCCGTTACAAACATCATTGGACGCAAACCTTTGCCGGAGAAGGAAATATTACCAGCCTTTTCCGTTTCATCTCTCCGCTCAACCGCCAGGTCGCGCTGACTGCCATCCAGAATGCCGGCAAATATGACGCGGAACACAAACTGCATATCCAGATCCCTATTCGCAATCCGCAAGACAGTATTGCCCGCATCGGTCGCACTGGCATTTACAGTACGCCGCACATGATAGATATCAACTCGGATCACCATCTGCTCCTGCGTCCGCACCGTGCGGCCGGTTGGTCGTACCAAACCTTCGGCGAAATCGTTGATACCGGCGGCGTGCCGGAGGCTTACATCAATCTCGGCAAACCCTTCGTTCCCGATGCTACGAGCAATCTGCGCGCCAGCTACCAAGGCTATGCCATTGGTGATCTCGGCCAGCACAGCCGCGTGATTGCCGATGTCAAAGCCAATCTGAATTTTTCGGCAGACAGCAAAACGCTTGCCTTGCAGCTCTACAACAGCCAGCGCACCCAGCGCGATCTGGAGAGTGGACAAAGCCTGGCTTTTTCTCACGATGGCAGACTGGATTTCCAGGATACCCTGCGATGGAATGGCAATGCCGGGCAATTTGAAAGCACCAGCGGCAGGGCACGTCTCTATGGCCCCAACGCTGCCGAGCTGGGCGGGCAATTCCAGCGCAGCATTGGCCCGGAACTCTATCGCAGCGCTTATGGAGCAAACCGCACTCAGTAAACCATTTGAGAAAATTTATCACCAACAAGCGCTTATTGTGATAAATTTTATCGCAATAAGCGCTTTTCTATGGTAAAAAACAACTATTTCTTACTATTTTTCAAAATTATCATAGCCCACAGCCACACCCCTGCCTCCAGAACAAAGCTCCAATGCAGCACGAAGTTGAGCCACCACGGCTGATAACGTGCGGTTACAACGAACAGGGCATAAGGCTGGTCATGCCACGGCATCAGCCACCAGATATCACCGACAATGCTGTCGAGCACCATATGCACCATGCCATTCACGCCTATAAGACAAAACAGCGCTGCCACCGTACTTTGCGAGCTGCACCGGCGCAGGCAAAGCGCGAGCAACAGGCAAAGCAGCCAGAGTATCGGCCAGTGCGTCACATAACGGTGATGATGTACCCTGCCCTGATCCACGACATAAAACCACCACATATCAATATCCGGCAGCAAGCCGCCCATCACGCCGCATAGTGCCCAGGCACGGGATGACAGGGTGCCTGGGCGCAAACGTGCTTCAAGCCATTTGGCAACAATATAACCGGCAGGTGCGTGGGCAGTCAGCATACTGGCATTCTTGCGGGCAACGGAACATGCACAACGGCTTCGCATTAAAAAACCGGGGGCAACCCCGGTTTTTAATTTTGCGCCTTTTGCTTTCAGGCCGGATCAGCAGGGCGCGCAGCAAATTTGTAGTAAAGCAGGCCGCCGATGACCATGGCGATCAGGAGCGAGAAGTTGCTGATGGTTTTCAGTATTTCAATACCCGGCATATTCTGCAAAGAATCCAGCCCGGGAATGACGACGCACAGAATGGCAATCAGCGAGGCGGGAACGAGCGCTTTTACCGCCGCGGGGTTCACACCACCACGATACCAGTACTCGCCTTGCGGATCGTCGCTGAAAAGATCATGCACATTGATGCGCTCTTTCTTCACGATGTAGTAATCCACGAGGAAGATGCCATACATCGGGCCGATCGTGCCGGCAAGCATGTCAATGGTGTAGTGGATGACTTCCGGCGAGTTGAAAAGGTTCCAGGGGGTGATTACGGTGGAAACAATGGCTGCGATCATGCCGCCCTTGCGCCAGCTGATCTTGCCGGGATAGATGTTGGAGATGTCGTTGGCGGCGGAGACGAAGTTGGCAACGATATTGATGCCGACGGTCGCAGTCACGAAAGTAAAGGTGAGCAGAATGGCGAGTGTCAGACTGTCAACATGCGCCACAATCTCCAGCGGATCGTGCATCATTGCGCCAAATGCGGCGGGGGTACCTGTGATGGTAATGATGGCGATGATGGAAAATGCGGTGAAGTTGATGGGCAATCCCCAGAAATTGCCGCGCTTGACTTCATCCATGCTGCGGCAATAGCGCGAGAAGTCGCCAAAGTTGAGCGTCGGCCCCGCGAAGTAGTTCACGATCAGCGACATCCCTACCAGCATCTGCACGATTGTCTGGCCGACATTCAGCTCGCGCTCGGAAAGGTTGAAGTGAATATTTTCCCAGCCGGCACGGTGCACAATCCACGCCATGAGCAGGAACATCACCACATACACTGCGGGACCAGCCCAGTCGATAAAGATTTTGATGGCCTGCATTTTCGCAAGGAACAGGGCAGTCTGCGCGCTCCACATGATGAAGAAGGCGAGCCAGCCGAGATGGGAGAGATTGAGGAAGGATTGCTCCTGAAGACTCGCAAGCCCGGGGAAGAACTTGAGGAGGATGATGGCAAGCGCCACGGAAGCGAGATAGGTCTGGATGCCGTACCAGACAATGGCAATGATGCCGCGCAGAATCGCGGGAATGTTCGCGCCATAGACACCAAAAGGCATGCGCGAAATGACCGGATAAGGCACGCCGGACACCTGGCTCGGCTTGGCAATGAGGTTCGCGAGTATCATCACGATCCAGATACCGGCCACCAGCACGATGAAAATTTGCCAGGAAGTGAGACCGAGAGCGAACAGCGTGCCGGCGAAGATGTAACCGCCCACGCTGTGCACGTCGGACATCCAGAAGGCGAAGATGTTGTACCAGGTCCATTTCTGCTCCGCCGGCATCAAGTCGGCGTTAGCAAGCCGATGATTTCCTAGCAGTTTTGCAAGGCTCTTTTTGGAGATACCATCATTGGGCGACATAACACTTCCCTCGTTTTTTATAAAATTTTGTGGTTACTATATAGAAAGGCTACTGGGCTTGCCAGTCCGTTTATGCCAAGCATTTGGCTTTCCACGCCACAAAAAATTGTTTTGATAAAAATTATCACAAATCATCCAAATATATGATATTTTACCATCAATAAGCGCTTATAGCGATAAAAATTATCATAGCAAGCGCTTATTGATGGAAAAATTTCTCATGTCAATATGCGCAGACTACGTTGCCGGTGCTGCAAGGGCGCACAACCAAACCAGCGCTTGCTCGCACGGCTGAAATTGCTCGGATCGGAAAAACCGAGAAGAAAGCTGATTTCCGTGATCGTACGGTCGCTGTGTGCAAGCAGATCGTGGGCAAGATTTTTTCTTTCCCTGTCCAGCAGTTCATTGAACGTATGCCCCTCTTCCTCGAGACGGCGCTGCAAGGTGCGCGGCGTGATATTGAGCAGCGCGGCAATGTCGGCCAGCTTGGGTTCGCCCCTGGAAAGCATGGCATGAATGCGCGAGAGTACCTGCGTGGAAAAATCGCTGCGCGCCAGATGCGCCAGATACTGGTTGATCACCGTTTCGTTCAGCGCCACCAGTTGCGCATTGGCGCCCGCATAAGGCTCTATCGTGTCAACATAGCGAAAACAGATGGCATCCTGCTCCGCCCCAAGACTCACCGGCGTTCCGAAATAATCATCAAGACGGCTGATATCGCCCTCGGCCGCCAGACTCAACGTCACAAATTCCGGCACCACGCCATGCTGTGACAGGCTGCACGCCTGGCGGTAAATGAAAGCAATCGCGGCAAGCCGTGCCGAACTCATCGGCTCGCTGCCCTCGACCGTGCGCAGAACCAGCGTCGTTCCGGTGCGGTTGTGCTCCAGGCTCATCTGCATCGTCGTGGAAATGACTTTTCCGTAGCGGATAAACAGCATCAACAGCTCCGACAGCGAACTCGACGACATCATTGCAAGCCCCAGGCCATGCAAAGTTGATGCCTGGATTTCCTGCCCCACCCGCAAGCCCACCAGCGGATCGCCCGTTGCCTGGATAATAAGCTGCCACAGGCGACGCACCGCATGTACGCTGTAACGCGCATCGGGAATATTGAGCAGATTGGCATCCAGCCCCGCCTGCTCCATCAACGGAAGCGGATCAACGCCATAGCCGCGCACCGTCTGGCAGATCGAGCGGATCCAGCTGGAAAGCACACTGGCGCCGACAATACGTTCATTAACCCTCATTGAGTCCCCACCAATTTAGACACGTGTAAAAAATTACCGGCATTCTCTTCATATGCGAAGTCCGGAGCAAGAGGCAAAATTTAATGCGCTATTATGCCTCAGTCTTGATAATTGTCATTTACCAAATCATTTTTCGCCATGAGATAGAACCCATGGCTCCAGGTTTGCGGGAAAAACGCGCAACAGTCCTTACAAATCAATTTTATTCATGCTGTTATGAAAAATACCGCATGGCAATCATGATGATGCGGCTATACAATGCGCTCCTTACCTTTCCCCATTGGAGCACCTCATGAAACTCGAAACCCAGGCCATTCACGCCGGCTACCAGCCCGACCCCACCACCAAGGCCGCGGCCGTTCCCATCTACCACACCACCAGCTACGCCTTCGACAACACACAGCACGGCGCCGACCTCTTCAACCTCAACGTCGCCGGCAACATCTACACCCGCATCATGAACCCGACCACCGACGTCCTCGAGAAGCGCCTGGCCGCGCTCGAAGGCGGCATCGCCGCGCTTTGCGTGGCAAGCGGCATGGCGGCCATTACCTACGCCATCCAGACCATCGCCGAAGCCGGTGACAACATCATCGCCAGCAAAACCCTCTACGGCGGCACCTACAACCTCTTTGCCCACACCCTGCCCAAACAGGGCATCGAAGTGCGCTTCATCGACCCGGCGAAACCCGAAGACATCGCCGCCAATACCGACGCGCGCACCAAACTCGTCTATATCGAAAGCATCGGCAACCCGGCAATCAACGTCATCGACATCCCCGCCTTCGCCAAAGCCGCGCATGCGCAAGGCCTGCCGCTCGTCGTTGACAACACCGTCGCCTCGCCCGCGCTTTGCCGCCCCATCGAGCTTGGCGCCGACATCGTCGTCGAATCGCTCACCAAATACATCAATGGCCACGGCAACAGCATCGGCGGCGCCATCATCGACGGCGGCAAGTTCGACTGGACGCAAGGCGAGCGCTTCAGCATGCTCACCACACCCGATGTTTCCTACCACGGCGTCAATTACAGCGAACACTTCGGCGCTGCCGCCTACATCGCGCGCGCGCGCGTCGTACCGCTGCGCAATACCGGCGCGGCCTTGAGCCCGATGAGCGCCTTCCTCATCCTGCAAGGGCTTGAAACCCTGAGCCTGCGCATGGAACGCCACAGCGACAACGCGCTCAAAGTCGCGGAATTCCTGCAAAAGCACCCGCAAGTCGCCTGGGTCAACTATCCCGGCCTTGCCGACAGCCCTTACAAAAACCTGATCGAACGCGACTTTGCCGGCAAAGCCTCCGGCCTCCTCAGCTTCGGCATCAAAGGCGGCATCGAAGCCGGCGGACGTTTCATCGACGCCCTGCAACTCTTCACCCGCCTCGTCAACATCGGCGACGCCAAATCGCTGGCCACCCATCCGGCAAGCACCACGCACCGCCAATTGAATGCCGACGAACTCAAAGCCGCCGGCGTTTCCGAAGACATGGTGCGCCTCTCCATCGGCATCGAGCATATCGACGACCTCATCGCCGACCTCGAACAAGCGCTTGCCGCCACGCGCTAGAGCATTTTTGGTTCAAATGTGAACAGAATTCAAAGCCCCTCTCCTGTGGGACTCGTCAGAGCTCGCGAAGCGAGATTGGGGTTGGGGTGAGGGCAGAAACAAAGCTTTCCACATCCTTTCCTCAGCAAATCCTGTTATTAGATAAATCAAAAAGCTCTAAACGCCATCCCCCGAAAAGAATCCTCGCTCCGGCGGAGATTCTTTTAAGCGCAAGCGTCAAACAGGGGGAAGCGCAGCAGCACGGCAGGGACGTTGCCTGCAACGTCCTGCACCAATGACTTTCTATCGCAGGTCGGGCATTTATGCCCGACATTGCAAAAATGTCGGCCACAAAGTGGCCGACCTGCGGTGAATCCTTGGCGATTTGCAGGTCGGTAGTTATCGCCCCCGTCAAATATGCACCACCGACCTGCATTACCCTGCGGATACATAATGCCTCATGGGTGCTAACCCTAATAACCCCTTATAAATTGATCAAAAATAGTGATTTTTTACCAATAAAAAGCGCTTATATCGATAAATTTTCTCAAAGTAAGCGCTTAAAAATGAGAAAATTTCTCACATCCAATCACAACAAAACCCCGCCTCAACGCAAGCCAATCTCCGCAAAAAAATCGCCATAAATCCTCGCCTTCTCCACCAACGGCAAGGGATAGGCGCGCGATGAGGACGGCAGACGAAACAGCCGCAATTCGCGCCCGGCAAAATCTGCCGCACTCGCCACACCCGGCTTCGGCTTCTTCACGCCCGGCGGCAACAGCGACAGCAAGGTATCGGTTGCCAACTCGCCTGTGGTCATCACTGTTCGGCATTGCGGCATCCTGGCCAAAAGAGATGCCAAATCCACTGCTTCCACCACTTGCAAGAATTTATCCGAGGCATTGCCCTGCAAACGCTGAACGCGATAGGCCGTGTCGTAAATCGCAATACCCTTCTCGGCGAGAAACGCGCGAATCGCATCTTCATGAAAACCCTTGCCGTCAATGAAAAAATCCTTGTCGCCAAAAAATACCAACCCGAAAATCCGCCACATATCATTCTGAAAATTCGGGTAATAGAAATCCATCTTCCAGCGCACGCGCGGCGGTGGGAAGGAACCGAGCATCAGAAGTTTGGCGTTTTGCGGGGCAAACGGCGGAAGAGGGTGGGTTTCGATAGCTGAGGCGCACATGACAAAAAATATAAAAAACAAACGCTTAACAGCATAACACAAAGGAAGCTCGCCGTACTTATTTTAAGAAAATACCTTTTCTTGAAATAATACTGATGCCTATTTTAAGTTTTTTACAAGTAGCAAAAACGTCCAAGCATCCCCTAGTACGCCCATAACAATGAAAATGAACTAAATAAAAATAAGATAACTATATTTAATTTTTTCGATACTTACTCAGAATATCGCGAGCCTGTGTATCCAGTTCTGGAAAAAGATTTTGATGGCTAATACCAAAAGATTTCAACTCTTTCAGGATATTATCTTTAGCCTCTCCTCTCTTAATAATCAATCTATCACTATCTACTATCGTCCGCCTCCAGCTATTTTCCACTTCTGCTTTTGTCTTTTTCTCACCATCAAAACCAAACAAAAGAAAACACCCTTGCTGCTTGGCAATTCGTGGATTGCTTTTCTTCGCCTGAACACAAACAACACGTCTGAAATCATCAGGATTAATATCAGGAGAAAAATAAGGCTTTTCATTCCTGATATCACGGATAAGTTTTTTTATTTTATCCTGTCTATTGAAAGTTTTTATAAAGCTATCATTGTATTCACCATCTATTGATTTTTTGACAAGTTCATCCTCTTGCAACATGACCAAATCCATATAAATATCAAAAATATTTTTGATATTTATTTGTGAAGGATTATTGTTAAGACTCACTTTAATTTTTAATATTATATCTTCATTCACTTTAATAATTTTTCTATTTTTAAGGCAGAATTTTATAGCTTCTATCGCAGAAAAAACTTTAGAAGATTCAATAATGTCTTTCAATGAAAAACTATCATCTCTTAAACTAACAGCGGACAAAACTGAAACAAGGTCACTATCATCATATTTTATCTCTTCATTAGGAATATCTAGTACTAGCAACTCTCCATCCTTATCATTATTTTCTTGAACTGAAAAATAAAGTGCTACCAGCGCATTAGTTGTCAAATCTAACAATCGTGTTGCGTATCCATAATGTTGCATTTTGGCCAATTTCTCAAAAAGCGTATCGCTCGGATTAAATGAATCAGAGCAATTTATCAGCACATCGCGAATAATTTTATCTTCATTTTTTATAAGATACGTAGGGTCGTTAGAGCTATTTTTCTCATCTCTTCGATAAATACTTGGCTCCAACAGGTAAGAACAATCTGAATGTCCACGAAAAAATCTGCTACACCCTTCTCGGGGACTTTTGAGTTTTATCAAGGCTTCTGCCAATTCTGCAACACTCGTAATTTCCATTCAAAAAAACTCCATAAAATTATTTTTATCGTTTCAATCGCGCAAACGCATCCGCCATCGCGGTATTGGCCACCGGTTTTTCCGCTTTCTCCTGGCGCGGGGCGTTGTCGCGGCGTGGCGGGCGTTTGGGGTCTTTGTTGCCATCATCATCAAGACGCATGGTGAGCGCGATGCGTTTTCTTTTTTCATCGACTTCCAGCACTTTGACCTTGACGACGTCGCCGGCTTTCACCACTTCACGCGGGTCGGCGACATAGCGGTTGGCAAGCGCGGAGATGTGCACGAGGCCGTCCTGGTGCACGCCGATATCGACAAACGCGCCGAAGTTGGCAACGTTGGAGACGACGCCTTCCAATATCATGCCGACTTGCAGATCGCTGATGTCGTTGATGCCTTCGGCAAAGGTGGCGGTCTGGAATTCGCCGCGCGGATCGCGCCCCGGTTTTTCGAGTTCGGCGAGGATGTCCATGATGGTGGGCAGGCCGAATTGCTCGGTGATGTAGTGTTGCGGCTTGATTTGTCTGATTTTGTCGCGGTTGCCGATAAGATCGGCGGCTTTCAAGTGCAGGTCGTCGAGCATTTTCGCGACCACGGGATAGGCTTCGGGATGCACGGCGCTGGCATCGAGCGCTTCCTTGCCGCCGTTGATGCGCAAGAAGCCGGCGGCCTGCTCGTAGGTTTTTTCGCCGAGGCGCGGTACTTTCAGGAGTTTTTTGCGGCTGTCGAACGCGCCGTTTTCGTCGCGCCAGGCGACGATGTTTTGCGCGAGCGTTTGGTTTAAGCCGGAGATGCGCGCGAGCAGCGGGGCAGAAGCAGTATTCACGTCCACGCCGACGGCATTCACGCAATCCTCGACCACGGCATCGAGCGATTTCGCCAGTTGCGACTGGTTGACGTCGTGCTGGTATTGGCCGACGCCGATGGATTTGGGATCGATTTTGACGAGTTCGGCGAGCGGATCCTGCAAGCGCCGCGCGATGGATACGGCGCCGCGTAAGGATACGTCCAGCTCGGGAAATTCGCGTGCCGCGAGTTCGGACGCGGAATAGACGGACGCGCCCGCTTCGGAGACGACGATTTTGTGCAATCCCGGCAGGGCTTTCAGCAAATCGCCGGCGAGTTTGTCGGTTTCGCGGCTGGCGGTGCCGTTGCCGATGGCGATGAGTTTGACGCCGTGCTGTTTGATGAGCGTGGCAAGCGTTGCCAAGGCATTGTTTTCCTGATGTAAATACACGACGGCGGTATCGAGCAGTTTGCCGGTATCATCCACTACCGCGCATTTGATGCCGGTGCGATAGCCGGGGTCGAGCCCCAGTGTGGGCAAACGACCGGCAGGCGCGGCCAGCAGCAAATCCTTGAGATTGCGCGCGAATACGGTAATCGCGTCGGTATCGGCGCTTTCTTTCAGGCGGTTGAGCGCATCGAGTTCGAGGGAGAGGAAGATTTTCGCGCGCCAGGTGAGGCGCACGGTATCGCGCAGCCATTTGTGCCCGTCGCCGATGCGGAAATGATCGGCAATGATTTTTTCGTAGGCACTTTGCTCGGTGGCGGGCGTTTCATCCGCTTGATATTTCAGGGCAATAGTGAGCACGCCTTCGTTGCGGCCGCGCAGGACGGCGAGCGCGCGATGGCTCGGCATGCTGCGGATGGCTTCGCGATGATCGAAGTAGTCCTTGAATTTTGCGCCGTCGTTTTCTTTTCCTTCAATCACTTGCGCGTGCAATTCGCCTTCCGCCCACAGCTTGTCGCGCAACGCGCCGATGAGTTCGGCATCTTCGGCGAATTGCTCCATCAGGATGGCGCGCGCGCCGTCCAGTGCCGCTTTGCTGTCGGCAATGTTGTCATTGCGATAGCCTTCGGCGATGGCTTCGACGTCCTGCGGCTGTTCGGCCAAGAGCATATCAGCCAGCGGCTGCAAACCGTGCTCGCGCGCGATTTGCGCCTTGGTGCGGCGCTTGGGCTTGTAGGGCAGATAGAGGTCTTCGAGCGCGGTTTTGTTGTCGGCTGCGTCGATGGCGCTTTGCAGTTCCGGCGTGAGCTTGCCCTGTTCCTCGATGCTTTTCAGCACGGTTTGCTTGCGCTCTTCCAGTTCGCGCAGGTATTGCAGGCGCTCGGCAAGAGTGCGCAACTGCGTGTCATCCAAGCCGCCGGTCGCTTCCTTGCGGTAACGGGCAATGAAGGGCACGGTGGCGCCGTCGTCCAACAGGGCAACGGCAGCCGTGATTTGCGTGGCTTGGGCGGAGAGTTCCTGCGCGATTTTGGCGATGATGTTCATGGGCGTCCGGGCAAAAGAAAAGCGCGCATCTTAGCATTTTGCCCGATTTTGATAAATGGGAAATTTTCTCACCATTAAGCGCTTATCATGAGAAATTTTCTCACGATAAGCGCTTAACTATGGTAAAAAATAACTATTATTTATGATTTTTTGAATTTATTTAATCCTGCATGGCGGCGCAGGCAAGTCGAAGAACGAATAAATGCACAAAGAAACGCGAAGGCTGCCGGAAATTTCGCTGCAAGCCTGGCATGAGTCAAAGCACTTTCAGATACCGTTATTTTTTCTCATCCAAAAGCGCTTCTTATGAGAAAATTTCTCACGACAAGCGCTTAATAGCGATAAAAAACATTTATCTTGAAGCAATTTATGGAAACCTATATTCCGTCTTCCGCCTCGCCGCGCTTGCGGTCGAGCTTGAGGCCAACGGCGGCAATCGTGCCCTTGTCATCCATCTCGCGCACGACCAAATCCCAGTCGCCGCCCACGTCCAGCACATCGCCAACCACTGTTTCGCCAAGGCGCTCGGCAAAGAGCTCGGCAATGGTTTTCTTGCGGTCTTCCGCGGCAATCGGCGCTTCGTCGAGCAGCGCCAGATCGCCGATCAGCACTTGCGGCGATACCACCCATTCGCCGAAGAATTCCGTGCGTTCGCGGCGGGTAACGTAAGTGTCGTTGAAAATGCGCGCCAAGGTTTGGCCGTGATCGCCGCGCACGGTGTACCACACATGGTCGCCGCCGCGCAGGCTCATCTGCGGCGTATCGGTTTCCAGCTTGCCGCCGCGCACCAGCGCAAAAAAGCGCACTTCCTCCTCGCAGACGCGCTTGGCGATCTCGTCGGGATGGCGGGTAATGGCAAACGATCCCTTGCGCACCACAAATTCAAAAATATGAATGCTGGCCTTGTTGCCCACCCAGATTTCGTGGTCATCGGTGGGTTCGCCGGCAGTCGGCACACACACATTGAACACCCGCGCGGTATAGGGGAGCGTCGTGCCCTGGATGAGAAGCGACAATATCACGATGCCGAACGTCAGATTGAACAGCAAATCCGCATCATGCACGTTCTGCATCACCGGCATGATGGCGAGCGTGACCGGCACCGCGCCGCGCAGGCCCACCCAGGAAATGAAAAACACCTCGCGCCACTGGAAACGGAACGGCCACAAACCGCTCGCAACGGCCACCGGTCGCGCCACCAGAAACAAAAATGCCGCCAGCGCCAGGGCATACGGCCAGAGATGCAGCACGCGGCTCGGCGTCACCAACAGCCCCAGTACCACGAACAACGTCGCCTGCGACAGCCACGCCATGCCGTCCATCACGCGCAGCACATGCTCGGTCGCGCGCGTTCTGCGGTTGCCGATCATCACGCCGGCAATGTAAATCGCGAGAAAACCGCTGCCGCCAATCGTATTGGCAAGCGCAAAGCCCATCATCCCGCCGGAAGCAATGAGAATGGCGTACATCCCTTCCGCCAAACGGATTTTCGGCAAAATCAGCGCCAGAATGCGCCCGAACAGCAAACCGGCCACCAACCCTATCCCCAGCTGCTTGCACAACAGCCAGACAAATCCGGCTGCCGACATATCATCCGGCGCAAGATTCAGGCTGATAAACCCCGTCACCAGCAAAATGGCCATCGGATCGTTCGCGCCCGATTCAATCTCCAGCGTGGCCTGCACCCGTTCATTCAGGCGGATGCCGCCATTACGCAGCAGGGAAAATACCGCGCCCGCATCCGTCGAGCCGACAATCGCCGCCATCAGGAAACCGAGCCGCCAGTCCACATCCAAAAGCCAGGTGGCAAAGCCGCCGAGCAGCGCAACCGTCACCAGCACGCCCCAGGTCGCAAGAATCGCCGATGGCCGCAAGGCAATACGGAAACTTTTCACCGCCGTGCGCAAACCGCCATCGAGCAGAATAATCGCCAGCGCCCCCTGGCCGATGAAATTGGCGAGAAAATAGCCTTCGAACTGGATCCCGAGAATCCCTTCCTCGCCGGCCAGCATCCCCACCCCGAGAAAAACCAGCAACAAAGGCATACCAATACGGGCGGAAAGCGTGGAGCCGATAATGCTGACAAACAGCAGCAGCGCAATAACGAAATAGAGAACGTTCAGATCCACTTACGGCGGCTCCACAAGGCAAGGAAAACGGGAAAGCGCGAATATTATCATATAAAATCGTCAGTTATATGATATTCCGGCGGAAAATCGCTAAGAACGAATCGCCACTAACATTTTTTTTGCAAAGCCGTTATCCTTGCCGTTTTTTGGACACCCCCATGACCCCACGCTGGACACTGGAACAAGCCCAAACCCTCTATGCACTGCCCTTCATGGACCTCGTCTTCCGCGCGCAAACCGTGCACCGCGAGCACCACGACCCCAACGCCGTGCAAATCTCCACCCTGCTTTCCATCAAAACCGGCGCCTGCCCCGAAGACTGCAAATATTGCCCGCAAAGCGCGCGTTACCGCACCGGCGTCGAACGCGAAACCCTCATGAAACTCAACGACATCCTGCAAAGCGCGCAAGCCGCCAAAGCCCAGGGCGCTACCCGCTTCTGCATGGGCGCCGCCTGGCGCGATCCGCAGGAAAAAGACATCCCCTATCTGCAAGAAATCATCCGCGAAGTCAAAGCCCTCGGCATGGAAACCTGCATGACCCTCGGCATGCTCGACGCCCCCAAAGCACAAGCGCTTGCCGATGCCGGCCTTGACTACTACAACCACAACCTCGACACCAGCCGCGACTACTACGACAAAATCATCACCACCCGCCGCTACGACGACCGCCTGCAAACCCTGGAAAACGTACGCAACGCCGGCATGAAAATCTGCTCCGGCGGCATCCTCGGCATGGGCGAAGGCGAGCACGACCGCCTTGCCATGCTCGTCGAACTCGCCAACCTGCGCGAGCCGCCGGAAAGCGTGCCCATCAACCAGCTCGTGCGCGTCAAGGGCACACCGCTCGCCCACGCCGACGACCTCGATCCCTTCGACTTCATCCGCATCATCGCCATTGCCCGCATCATGATGCCGAAAAGCGCCGTGCGCCTGTCCGCCGGCCGCGAAAGCATGAACGAACAAATGCAGGCGCTCTGCTTCATGGCTGGCGCCAACTCCATCTTCTACGGCTGCAAACTCCTCACCACCCCCAACCCGGAAGAAGACCGCGACCGCGCCCTCTTTGCCAAACTCGGCCTGCACGGCGCACCGGCTCCCGAACCCGTCGCGGCCATGCCCAAAAGCAAACCGGGCATGTACTATCCCGTCACGGAAACTGCCAACTTATAGTAACTTTTTACTACCCATAAGCGCTTATCATGAGAAATATTCTCACGTTAAGCGCTTATAAATGAGAAAATTTCTCACGCTTATCCTATAGCCATACAACCCGCCATCATCGTAGGTCGGGCACTTTGTGCCCGACATTTTTTGATGTCGGCCATAAATGGCCGACCTACAAACGCACATCGTAGGTTGGCGGTGAGCGCAGCGAACTCCAACATCAAACGGCCACCCCGTGTTGGGGTTCACTGTGTTCACCCCAACCTACAAACACGGCTAAAACAATCGTAGGTACGGTTAGGCGAGGCCGTAACCATACGAAAATAACCATCATATACGGTTACGCCCTGCGGGCTAACCGTACCTACCATCGCTTCGCGACGGACGTTGCCCGCAACGTCCCTACGGGCACCACAAAAAACGCCGGGCATCCGGCGTTTTTTTGTGGGCGGATTGCTAGGGTGTGTGGCGGCAACGCCGACACGCACGCGGTTTGCGATGGCGAATCATCCACGTGCGTGCCGCTTCGCGGCACACACCCTACTCATGGAACCCACCGTTTATCCACAAGGGCAAGGTGTAGGTTGGCAGTGGGCGCAGCGAACCCCAACATCAAACGACCACCCCGTGTTGGGGTTCACTGCGTTCACCCCAACCTACAAACACGGCAAAAACAATCGTAGGTACGGTTAGGCGAAGCCGTAACCGTACGAAAAAACCATCCTGTACGGGTTGCGCCCTGTGGGCTAACCGTACCTACCATCGCTGCACAACAGTGGGTTGACCACCCACTCTACGACCCGCGCCTGTAGGTCGGCCATTTATGGCCGACATTGGCATCACAACCAATTGACTTCATTGCCAAACATAGGCAGGTTCAATTGCAAGACCACGCAGCCCGACGCGATGCCAATCATCAAACAAAAAAGCCGAGATCATCCCTCGGCTTTTCTTGGCTGGCCTTCCTGCCCCGATGTGCGGGCAAAAGAAGGCGCTTTGCGGCGGTGTTTGTGTCGCGTGCGTTGCGCATTACCGCCCTGCTCCTGCTGCCCCGGCGCCGATTTTTGCACCAGCCCCGGCGGCGCAAGGGCAGCCAGTTCTTCAAGCGCCTGCCGGTACACCCGGCGCTTGAAATGCACCACTTCCTTTGAAGGGCGCCAGAAATCTATCCAGCACCAGTCATCGAATTCCGGCGTGCCGCTTGCGTGCAGGTTCACGTCCGCATCGCTGCCCGTCAATTTCACCAGAAACCATTTCTGCTTTTGCCCGATACATTGCAGCACGCCGCTCTTGCGCCGCCTGCGATAACGCACGGGCAAACGATAGCGCAACCACTGCTCGGTTTCGCCAATGATTTCCACCTGTTCGCGCAACAAACCCGTTTCCTCAAAAAGCTCGCGCAACATCGCCTGCTCACTGGATTCCCCGGCGCTCAAGCCGCCCTGGGGAAATTGCCAGGAATCCTGGCCGGCGCGCTTGCCCCAGAAAACCTGACCCAACTCATTGATAATGATGATGCCGACGTTATAACGATAGCCCTGCGCGTCAAAAACGTTTTGGTCATAATGATTGTTATCCATGCGAGATATTGTTCCATATCACCTGCGCCAGCACAATCAATCGCGCGCTTTCCCGTGTAAAAAAACTTGAGTTTGCTCCTGGGCAAACGTACACTTCTCACGAATGAGAAATCGTATCGTTTGATTTACCTTATCCATAACCATGTATATCTGCATTTGCCACGGCATTTCCGATCACACCATCCGCAAGGCGCTTGACAGCGGTGCAAGACATTATCGTGATATTGCGGACAATTTCGGCACCGGAAGCTGCTGTGGCCTGTGCGTGCCGGATGTCAAGAACCTCATTCGCGAACACGGCCAACAAAAAACCGGCTCTTGCGAACCGGTTTTCTTTCAGCCCCAGCCCGCCTGAAGCGAGCCTGAAAGCTTATCAATGATGGCCTGCGCCAGCCGCTGATTGCAGATAATTCGCTGTTCCCAGGCTTTCCAGCAAGCCTTTCTGCTCATCCAGCCAGTCGATATATTCCTCGTTGCTGGCGAGCAGGCGCTCGGTCAAATCGCGTGACACAAAATCCTCGCGGCTTTCGAAAAAGGCAATGGCTTCCTGCTGCTCCTGGTATTGCTGGCCTGCCGCACGACGATCGCAATCGATCGCCTCGCTCACGCTCTCGCCGATGAAAAGCTTGCCGAGATCCTGGAGATTGGGCAGCCCTTCCAAAAAGAAGATGCGCTCGATCAGCTTGTCGGCATTTTTCATGGCACGAATGGACTGCTTGTAAAACACTTCGCCCAATTCGCCATACCCCCAGTTCTTCAACATGCGCGCATGGAGGAAATACTGGTTGATCACCGTCAGCTCATGGCGCAGCAGCACATTGAGCCTGGCATTGATTTCCGGTTGCGTTTTCATGGCTTACTTCGCCTGGCTTTGCAGATAGTTTTCAAGACCCATGTCCTTGATCAGGCGCAATTGCTGCTCCAGCCAGTGGGCATGGTCTTCTTCCGTATCCTTGAGCTGCTCGATCAGCATTTGCCGGGTCACATAATCCTGATGCTTTTCGCAAAGCACGATGCCGCGTTTCAGATTGTCGCGCACGCGGTATTCCAGCTCGAGATCGCTTTGCATCATGCTCATCACATCAGTGCCGATCTTGAGCTTCTCCGGCTGCATGTTGGGCGTGCCTTCCAGGAAAAGCACACGGCGGATCATTTGCGTGGCATGTTCGGTTTCATGCTCCATCTCGTGATGGTTGGCTTCGAACAGCTTGGTGTAGCCCCAGTCGTCATACATGCGGCCATGAATGAAATACTGGTCGCGCGCGGCCAGTTCGCCGGCGATCATTTCGTTGAGATACGCGATAACTTCGGGATGCCCTTTCATGATAATTCCTTGTTGATGTCATTAGAGGGGGCGGAGCTTAATATGCGATTTATAAAAAAGTCAAAAATAAATTTTTCGTTTTAAAAAATCATTTATCAAATTTATTTACTCATTTGAAATATATATATTTTTAATTGATGTTGCACCTAATTCCCATCGCGATTCACTTTCAAAACAATTGGCACAAAATAGAAACCACTCTCAATTTCCCAATCATTATTGCCAAAATTCCGCATAATCGGCATCAATATGACGGGCATAAAAACTGCCCCAATCCAAACCCGTTCAGGAAATCCGTAAAATCACCCAACACTTCCCATTGGCAAAGGAGCCTCCCATGAACTCTCCGATCCACGGCAAAATCGTTGTCATCACCGGCGCCAGCAGCGGCCTTGGCGAAGCAGCCGCGCGGCATCTGGCAAGCCTCGGTGCAAAAGTCGTTCTCGGCGCGCGCCGCAGCGATCGCCTGGAAAAAATCGTTGCCAGCATCCGCCAGGGCGGCGGCGAAGCGCTTGCCGTGACCACTGACGTTACCCGCCGCGAAGACGTGGAAAAGCTCGCGCAAACCGCCCTGCAAGCCTTCGGCCACATCGACGTCCTCGTCAACAACGCCGGCATCATGCCTATCGCGCCGATGAGCGAACTGCCCGTGGAGGAATGGAGCCACATGATCGACGTCAACATCAAGGGCGTGCTGCATGGCATTGCTGCCGTGCTGCCCGCCATGATGGCGCGGCGCGACGGTCACATCATCAATCTTTCCTCCGTTGCCGGCCTGCGCGTCTCGGCGGGCGGCGGCACGGTTTACAGCGCCACCAAATTCGCGGTCAAGGCCATTTCCGAAGGGCTGCGCGCGGAAATGGCCGAGCACAATATCCGCGTCACCACGCTGTACCCGGGTGCCGTCGCCAGCGAACTGACATCCGGCACCCGCGATCCCATCGCCCGCGCCCGTCTGGAAAAATACTATGCCGACAACGAAATTTCCGCCGATGCCATTGCCCGCGCCATCGCCTATGCCATCGAGCAACCGGCGGACGTCGCCGTCAACGAAATCACCATCCGCCCCACGCGACAAAGCTTTTGACAGAAAATGGTAAAATTTCTCACCATCAAGCGCTTATTGTGAGAAAATTTATCATAACAAGCGCTTGACTTCGGTAAAAAATCATTATATTTAGTCAAAAAAGGAAAAAACATGTCCAGCTACGCCGATGCCCGTCTGCAACTGCTCCTCGATTACTGGCGCACGCACCGCAGCCTGCCGCCCAGCCATCTGCCCACCGGCACGCATGACCGCATCACCGACGTTCCCGGCGTGCGCGTCGGCCACGTCACCCTGACCGAAGGCGACATCCAGACTGGCGTCACCGCCATCATCCCCGCCCCCGGCAATCTCTTTGCCGAGCCGCTGCCCTGTGCCGCCGCCGTCCTGAACGGCTTCGGCAAATCGGCGGGCCTCGTGCAAATTGAAGAACTCGGCACCCTGGAAACGCCCATTCTCCTTACCAACACGCTTGCCGTCGGCAGCGGATTTTCCGCGCTCGTGCGCCATGCCATAGCCAGCAACCCGGAAATCGGCCGCGAACAATCCACCGTCAACCCCGTCGTCATGGAATGCAACGACGGCTATCTCAACGACATCCAGCATCCCGCCATTCACATCGAACATGCCCTGCAAGCGCTTGCCCATGCCGATGAAAACTTCGCCCGCGGTGCCGTCGGCGCCGGACGCGGCATGAGCTGCTTCGGCCTCAAGGGCGGCATCGGCAGCGCCTCGCGCCGCATCGGCGAACACACCCTGGGCTCACTGGTGCTCGCCAATTTCGGCCGCCTGCCCGACCTGCGCCTCGACGGCCTGCTCATCGGCGAACAGTTGCAGGCGCAAATTGACAGCCAGGCGGAACGCGGCTCCATCATCATCATCTTCGCTACCGATGCGCCGCTGGACGCACGGCAGCTCAAGCGCATCGCCCGCCGTGCCGGTGCCGGACTCGGGCGCATGGGCAGCCATCTCGGGCACGGCTCCGGCGACATCGCCCTCGCCTTCTCCACCTGCCGCACCCCCGCGCCACTTCCCGAACCCGCGCTGGACGACTATTTCCGCGCCGCCGCAGACGCCACCGAATACGCCGTCCGCGATGCCCTGCTCAGCGCGGAAAGCGTGCAAGGCTTTCGCGGGCATTGCCGTCCCGCGCTTGCCGGGCTGCTCGACAACCTGTGCTGAACGGCATCATTCCACCACGGCCGAATCCGTATGCCGCGCCGCATCCAGGCGGCGCAGCAGTTCCGGCCAATCGACGCGGCGCTCATAGCCGATAATGTTCAGATGCGGCAGGCCACGGCCTTTCACCAGATAGTAGCCGCCATTCTCCGCCTCTTCCACGCCGCGCATGTGCAGCACATTGTTTTCCAGCCGCGCGGAAAACCCAAGCTTCACATAGGGAAACGCACTGAGCACACGCACAAACTCGCCCACCATCGCCGAGCCGCCGCCCGCTGCCGACAAATATTGCACCGCCTCGTGCGAAATCAGGCGCTTGCCCGGATTGTCCGGCGAGGTATGAATATCGGCGGCAAAGCGCTTCACCGACCAGTCGAGCAGCTGCACATCGCGCACCGTTCCGCTGATATTTCCCCGTATTTCCGCCACTTGCAGCACGCGCGTCAAACGCTGCAAATCGATCTTGTCGATATCCAGCCCGAAATACAGCAACGGCTGCACGCTGAAAGGCTGCTCCACCCGCAAATCGCCGATGCGCACCTCCCCGCCAAAAATCCGCACCTGCACCGGCTGCAACAACCTGAGCCCTTCGCGATTGAAGCGCACCTGCTTGAACTCGCCGCTCACCTCCCCGTCAAACCCCGGCAAATCCAGCGCTTCGGCAAAGCTGCGCAAATCCATGGGCTCGATGCGCACATCGAGGCGGTAATCCCGCTTGCCTACCGGCTCCAGACGCTCGATCACCAGCGCTCCGTCCAGCAGCGGCACGCGCAGCGGCTTTTGCAAATGCACGCCATCTGCCGACCAGCGGAATTCCGCCTGCCACGCCCCGATCGGCAACCTGTGCCATGACGAAGCCGCCGCGCGCACGCGCGATACCGCGCCGTGCCCCAATTGCCCGTCCAGCCCGCGCAAGGCAAAGCGCCCCTGTTTATCCACCACATCCACGCGGTTGAACACCAGCGCCACATCCTTCAGCGCCCCGTCCGCCCAATCCAGGCTGGCAAACAACGTCCCCTTCAGTGCGGCATCGGCAAACACCGTATCCGCGAGAAACGGCTGCGCATAGCGGCGATAAAGCGCATCGGCATCGCCGCTCGCCTGATAAACCTGCAAACGCCGCAGCTTCATGCCTGGCCAGGCAAACGTCGCCGCCAGCTCGCCATGCGCCTCGCGCTCGGCAAAATGCACATCGTCGAGCTGCAACTGCCCCTTTGCCAGCGCCCAGCGCCCGGACAGCGACAGCGGCGTCTCGCGCAAATTGAAATACAGCGGCGACAGCAACGCCTCGCCACCGGCAAGCTGCAAATCGAAATCGCCCGACCAGCGCCCGCCCGCGCCAGCCGCCGTGAAGCGCAGCGTACCGCCCGCCTTCTCCAGGGCATAGCGCGCATCCGCACTGCTCCAGCGGCCATCCTGCAAAGTCATCTTGCCTTCCATCTGCAAGCGCCCGCCCTGCCAGCGCACAGACAAATCCGACAGCAGCATCCCCTGCATCTCCGGCCAGTCCAGCCCCGCCGCCTTCAGCCACGCTGCCAGACGCGCCGCCGGAATCCGCGCCCGCATGTCGCCGCGTCCGTCGTGCCAATCCGCGCGCAGCAAACCGTCATCCGCCTGAAAATGCAAACCCATCCCGGAAGGCCAGTCCGCCTCGCCAGCCAGCAAACGCGACAGCGCCACCGCCTCGGCGGCCAGCCGCCAGCGCGTACCGGCAAAGCGCGCGCGCAGCGTCGCCGCATCCACATGCCATGCCCCGTCGCGCCAGGCAAGCGCCGCATCGAGACGCGGCGCCTGCAAAGTCTTGCCGTCATATTGCAGGCGCGGCGCTTGCGCCGTGAGCGACCATTGCCGCCAATCCTGCTCCGCCCCGCTTTGCAGGCTCAACGTCACATCCTTGGCGCGTGCGCCCTGCACCCGCGCATCACCAATATGAACATCCACGGTCATCGCCGCAGCAGGCAGCGCCAGCAGCCACAAGCCCAAAGCACAGAACGCAAAATTACGGAACCTTTTCATCGCGCCATTGTAGCTGCAAACAGGCCAAACATCACAACAGCATTTATACATGTTTTTTACCATGAAAAAGCGCTTATCATGCAAAAATTTCTCATCAAAAGCGCTTGTTAATGAGAAAAAATCATTATCACCATAACGCAATTGCGAAACAATCCTGTTTACAAAAAGCCGCCTGACCGCTATGCTTTGCCCTCCCTTTGCCGCCGGAGCCGCCATGAACCGCTTCCTGAAAACCTTCGACTGGAAAACCCTGAAAAAGCCGCCCTATCCCGCCGCCTTCATCGTTTATTTCGTTGCCACCCTCTTTCTTGACGCCGTGCTCGGCATCAGCAGCAGTGGCGGCCTGGGTTATCTCCTCAAGCAACTAATCGTCAGCGCCATCTTCGTCTGCGCCCTGTACTGGCTGGCACAAAAAGGCTGGCTGCAATGGAAAAAGAAGTAAAATCACAAAACAGCAAAAAAATAGTTATTTTTTACCATCGACAAGCGCTTATGATGAGAAAATTTCTCACATCAAGCGCTTATTGATAATAAAATTTACCATTTCAATATTTTCTTGCCTGCGTCCTTGAAAAAAAATGCCCCGTCCTCATCTAGGCGACATTGTTTTCTGATTTTTGACTTGAGGACGCCCCATGACGCAGGACAACCACGACACCACTCCCCCCACGGAAGACACGCCCGAGCTCGAGATTGATCTCGACCAGGCCGTGCCCGCCGAAGAAACGGCTGCCGACGCCAGCGCGGAAGAAATCGCCACCCTGCACGCGCAAATCGCCGCCCTGAAAGACCAGTTCATCCGCGAACGCGCCGAAAACGAAAACCTGCGCAAGCGCCACGAACGCGATCTCTCCAACGCCCACAAATACGGCAGCGAACGCCTGCTGAAAGACCTGCTGCCCGTGCTCGATTCGCTCGCGCTCGGCATCGACGCCGCGCGGCAAAGCGAAGACGAATGCATGAAGCGCTTCACCGAAGGCTCGGAAATGACGCTGAAACTTTTCGTCGATACCCTCGCCAAGCACGGCATCGAGGAGCTGAACCCTGTCGGCGAAAAATTCAATCCCGAATATCACGAAGCCGTTACCGCATTGCCCAATGGCGAGGTGGAGCCGAATACCGTGCTGCATGTGGCGCAGAAAGGCTATGTGCTGAACGGCCGCTCGATTCGCGCCGCGCAAGTCGTGGTTTCCCGCGCGCCCTGATCTCCGGCGGGATGTTTTTTTCGCATCTTTGGCCAGAAAAGCCCTTGAAAAATTCATGCGCCGCCCCATAAAGGCTCGCAACAACCGTTTTAACAATCTTGAAAGGAAAACTTATGAGCAAAGTAATTGGAATTGACCTGGGTACCACCAACTCCTGCGTTGCCATCATGGACGGCGACAAGCCGCGCGTGATCGAAAACGCGGAAGGCGCGCGTACCACCCCGTCCATCGTCGCCTTTGCCGACGACGGCGAAGTATTGGTCGGCCAGCCTGCCAAGCGCCAGGCAGTCACCAACCCAAAAAACACCCTGTACGCGATCAAGCGCCTGATCGGCCGTCGTTTCGACGAAAAAGAAGTGCAGAAAGACATCAAGCTCGTGCCTTACGCCATCGTCAAGGCCGACAACGGCGATGCCTGGGTGGAAGTGAACGGCAAGAAAATGGCGCCGCCGGAAGTCTCCGCGCGCATCCTGCAAAAAATGAAGAAAACCGCGGAAGACTATCTCGGCGAGAAAGTGACCGACGCCGTTGTCACCGTACCCGCCTACTTCAACGACAGCCAGCGCCAGGCCACCAAGGACGCGGGCAAAATCGCGGGCCTCAACGTGCTGCGCATCATCAACGAACCCACTGCCGCAGCGCTTGCCTACGGCATGGATCGCGGCGCGAAGGACGCCAAGATTGCCGTCTATGACCTCGGCGGCGGTACCTTCGACGTCTCCATCATCGAAACCATCGACCTTGATGGCGAGCAGCAATTCGAAGTGCTGGCCACCAACGGCGACACTTTCCTCGGCGGTGAAGACTTCGACGCGCGCGTGATTGACTATCTGGTGAGCGAATTCAAGAAAGACAGCGGCATCGATCTCGCCAACGATTCTTTGGCACTGCAACGTCTGAAAGAAGCGGCGGAAAAAGCGAAAATCGAGCTGTCTTCCAGCCAGCAGACCGACATCAACCTGCCCTACATCACTGCCGATGCCTCAGGCCCGAAACACCTGAACCTGAAGCTCACCCGCGCCAAGCTGGAATCGCTGGTGGCAGACCTGATCGAGCGCACCCTGGAGCCGTGCCGCATCGCCATGAAAGATGCCGGCCTTTCCAACAGCGACATCAGCGACGTCATCCTCGTCGGCGGCCAAACCCGTATGCCCAAGGTGCAGGAAGCGGTGAAAAACTTCTTCGGCAAAGAGCCGCGCAAGGACATCAACCCCGATGAAGCGGTGGCGCTCGGCGCCGCGATTCAGGGCGGCGTGCTGAAAGGCGACGTCAAAGACGTGCTTCTGCTCGACGTCACCCCGCTGTCGCTCGGCATCGAAACCATGGGCGGCGTGATGACCAAGCTCATCGAGAAAAACACCACCATCCCGACCAAGGCGAGCCAGGTGTTCTCGACTGCCGAAGACAACCAGTCCGCCGTCACCATTCACATCCTGCAAGGTGAGCGCCAGCAGGCGAGCGGCAACAAATCGCTCGGCCGTTTCGACTTGGCCGGCATCGAACCCGCGCCGCGCGGTATGCCGCAGATCGAAGTCAGCTTTGATATTGACGCCAACGGTATTTTGAACGTCTCCGCCAAAGACAAAAATACCGGCAAGGAGCAATCCATCATCATCAAGGCCAGCTCCGGTCTTTCCGATGAGGAAGTCGAGCGCATGGTGAAAGATGCCGAAGCGCACGCCGAAGAAGACAAGCGCTTCCAGGAGCTTGCCACCGCGCGCAACAACGCCGACGGCATGATCCACACCGTTGAGAAAACCGTGGAAGAAGCGGGCGACGTTTCCGCCGACGACAAGGCAAAAATTGATGAAGCCATTGCCGCCGTGCGCGAAGCCATCAAGGGCGACGACATCGAGGCCATCAACGCCAAGAGCGAAGCGCTGATGGAAGCGGCCAAGCCGGTGATGGAAAAAGCCTTTGCCAAAATGAGCGAACAGGCCAACGCCGCTGGCGACCACAAAGGCGACGACAACGTCGTCGATGCCGACTTCCAGGAAGTCAAAGACGACAAATAACCCCTCCAAAAATCCCCTCCCCCTTGAGGGGGAGGGATTGGGGAGAGGGGGATAAAAAGCCTCTCAGTGGCAACCAATTGACGCCTTTACACCTAAACAAGCATCTATACCGTCCGCAAGGACGGGTTTCCCGTGGCATTTGCGAGTGCGCCGGGAAACCCGTCTTTCCATACCAAACCGTAGGTTGGCGGTGAGTGCGCAGCACGAACCCCAACGCCACCCGATACAAGAACGCAAAATGGCAGAAAAAGACCTTTACAAAATCCTTGGCGTCGCCAAAAACGCCTCGCAGGAAGACATCAAAAAAGCCTACCGCAAGCTCACCATGAAGCTGCACCCCGACCGCAACCCGGATAACCCGCAAGCCGCCGAGGAACAGTTCAAGGAAGTCAAGCAAGCCTACGAAATCCTCTCCGACGAACAGAAACGCGCCGCCTATGACCGCTTCGGCTTCGAGGCCGCTTCCGGCCAGGGCGGATTCGGCGGCTTTGGCGGACGCGGTGGCGGCGGCTCTTTCAGCGACATCTTCGGCGACGTATTCGGCGACATCTTCGGCGGCGGCCGCGGACAGGGCGGCGGCGCGCGCGCCAGCAAAGGCCGCGATCTTGCCTACGAACTCGATCTCTCGCTCGAAGAAGCGGTCAACGGCAGCGAAAAACAAATCCGCATCCCGACCTACGTCACCTGCTCGGAATGCCACGGCAACGGCACCAACGACAAATCGGTGAAAAAAACCTGCCCCACCTGCCAGGGCGCGGGACAAGTGCGCATGCAGCAAGGCTTTTTCTCCATCGCCCAACCCTGCCCCACCTGTAAAGGGCGCGGCCAGGTCATCGAAAATCCCTGCCACAAATGCCACGGCGAAGGCCGCGTGAAAGAACAGCGCACCCTTACCGTCAACATCCCCGCCGGCGTCGATAGCGGCGACCGCATCCGTCTGGCCGGCGAAGGCGAAGCCGGCGAACTTGGCGCACCGGCTGGCGATTTGTTCGTGGAAATCCGCGTGCGCAAGCACCCGATTTTCACGCGCGACGGCGACAACCTCCATTGCGACATGCCGATCAGCTTCACCACTGCCGCGCTCGGCGGCGAAATCGAAGTGCCGACGCTTTCCGGCCGCGTCATGCTCACCATCCCGGCGGAAACGCAAACCGGCAAAACCTTCCGCCTCAAGGGCAAAGGCGTGCAATCAGTGCGCAGCCGCTCAACCGGCGACCTCTATTGCACCGTCAACCTGGAAACCCCGGTCAACCTCTCCAAGCAGCAGAAAGAACTGTTGCAGCAATTCGCTGCCACCCTGAACGAAGGCGGCAAACGCCATGCGCCCAAGGAAAAATCCTTCCTCGATAGCGTCAAGAGTTTTTTCGATAATTTGTAAAAAATAGCATATTTTTACCATCATTAAGCGCTTATGGCGAGAAAATTTCTCACCATAAGCGCTTATTCGTGAGAAAATTTACCGTCTTACCGCAAGGTGATCTTTAGAGCATATTGGATTTATCTGTTTACGCATTGGTTTGCTACGAAGCGCCTCAAAGCCCCTGGGCGCAGCCGCAGACGCGGGGCTTTTTTGGCGGAAATACGGGCTTGGGTGTTTGAGCGCAGCGAGTTTACAAGCCCGCCGCCAAAAGCCCCGCGGCAAGGGAAAACTGCGCCCCGGGGTCGCCTTTCTTTGGTTACTTTCTTTGGCGAAGCAAAGAAAGTAACCGGCCGCGCGGCCGCAAAGCGCAATCTCGAAAAGAGAGAATCATGCAGAAAATCGCTGCGGAACTTGTTGACAAAAATATTGTGAAAACTTTGATTCCCCTTCGTCCCAACTCCAATGCCATGCCAATCGGGCAATTAGCCTTTGCTTTGAGTTTCATCAATATTTAAAAACCAAAGTCGCTCTAGCCGCCATATCAAAGCGCCGACCGTGCACGCAGACAAAATATGCGCCACCTGTCTGCTCTGCTATCCGAGGCGCGTCAAACAAAAAATCTGCAACCGGCTTCCGGCATGAAACATCCGCCAACCCGGTTTCCCCATGGATTGACCGGCAAGCGTCATTCCAGATGGCAAGACAGCGCTTTTGCCATCCGCCATTTGCGCCAGAATTTTTTCATCACTTCCGCGCCTTTCCCCATCACAAAAAATTCTTGCCCGCGCGCTGACAGCTGCGCCGCCTTGCGCTATGCTCTGCCGCTTTTCTTCCCATAAAAAAACATCATCATGGCAACAACATCCCGCACGGCAGACATGGCATGAGCAAACGCATCGCCATCATTCTGCACAACCCCCAGGGCAGCACCGGCCTGATCGGCGAGCTGCTCACTGCTGCCGGGCATACCCTCAACATCCGCTGCGCCCTTGCCGGCGATCCACTGCCCGCCGCGGAAGAATTCGATGCCGCCATCGTCTTCGGCGGCAAAATGAGCGCCAACGATGGCCCCGAATTGCCCGCGCTGCTCGACGAACTGCTGTGGATACGCGCCTGCGCCGAAGCGGACAAGCCCTTCGTCGGCATCTGCCTGGGCGCGCAACTGCTGGCCATGAGCTTTGGCGGCGTGGTCACGCGCCATCAGGAACGCATCACTGAAATCGGCTACCATCCCGTCTATCCCACCGTCGAAGGCTACAACGACATCTTCGCCAATGCCCCGCAGCGCTTCTTCCAGTGGCACAACGAAGGATTTACTTTGCCGGAGGGTGCTGTCAAACTCGCGGCCAGCGACCATTTCCCCAACCAGGCCTTCCGCCTTGGCAACCGCGTGTACGGCTTCCAGTTCCACCCCGAGGCCACGCCCGTGCAAATCGCGGGCTGGCACCGGCGCGACGCGGAAGAACTGGCCCATCCCGGCGCGCAAACCGTGCGTGCGCAATGGCGCTACTGCGAAAAACTGAGCCCCGCCATCCGCGCCTGGCTCAACCAATTCCTCCAACACTGGTTAAGCAAATGACTCTCGCCAAACGCATCATCCCCTGTCTCGACGTCGATAACGGCCGCGTCGTCAAAGGCACCAACTTCGTCAACATCCGCGACGCCGGCGACCCGGTGGAAACCGCGCGCCGCTACAACGACGAAGGCGCCGACGAAATCACCTTCCTGGACATCACCGCCACTTCCGATGCCCGCGATACCACGCTGCACATGGTGGAAAAAGTCGCGGGCGAAATCTTCATCCCGCTCACCGTCGGCGGCGGCGTGCGCACCCTGCAAGACATCCGCAACCTCCTGAACGCTGGCGCCGACAAAGTCGCCATCAACAGCGCCGCCGTGAAAAACCCCGAATTCGTGCAGGAAGCTGCCGCCCACTTCGGCAACCAGTGCATCGTCGTCGCCATCGACGCCAAGCAAACCGCCCCCGGAAAGTGGCGCATCTTCACCCACGGTGGGCGCAAGGAAACCAAACTCGATGCCGTGGCCTGGGCCGTGAAAATGGCGGATTACGGCGCAGGCGAACTGCTCGTCACCAGCATGGATCGTGACGGCACCAAGTCCGGCTTTGATAACGCATTGCTCCGCGAAATCACCAGCCGCGTCAACGTGCCCGTGATCGCCTCGGGCGGCGTCGGCACCCTCGACCATCTCGTCGAAGGCATTACCCTCGGCGGCTGCGATGCCGTGCTCGCCGCCAGCATCTTCCACTTCGGCACTTACAGCATCGGCGAAGCCAAGGCCTATCTTGCCGCGCGCGGCATCCCCGTGCGCCCGGTGTAAGCCGGTATTCAGCCACAGCGAGCAAAATGATAAAATTTCCCATCAACAAGCGCTTATCGTGCAAAAATTTCTCACGATAAGCGCTTAATCATGGTAAAAAATCACTATATTTCATAAAAAAATGAAAAACAGCAAACCACCCGTCATCTGCCTCATCGGCCCTACCGCCTCCGGCAAAACCGACCTCGCCTGTGCGCTCTACGATGTCCTGCCGCTGGAAATCATCAGCATCGACTCCGCGCAAATCTATCAGGGCCTCGACATCGGCAGCGCCAAACCCGACCGCGAATTTCTCGCACGCTACCCGCATCACCTGATCGACATCCTGCCGCCGGAAGCCAGCTACAGCGCCGGCGACTGCCAGCGCGACGTGGCCCGCCTCATCGCCGATATCCACGCGCGCGAGCGCGTGCCCCTGCTCGCGGGCGGCACCATGCTCTACTACAACGCCATCTTTGCCGGTCTTGCCGACCTGCCCGGCGCAGACGCCGCACTGCGCGCCGCACTCGAAGCGCGCCTGCGGGATGAAGGGCTGGCCGCGCTCCATGCCGAACTCGCCGCGCGCGATCCGCAAAGCGCCGCCCGCATCCACGCCAACGACCCGCAACGCCTCCTCCGCGCCCACGAACTCATGATCCTCACCGGCAAGACCCCAAGCGAACTCTACGCCGCGCAAAGCCAGTCCGCACCGCCCTGGCGCACGCTCACCCTGGCGCTCCTGCCTGACCGCGCCCTCCTGCACGCCCGCATCGCCCAGCGCTTCCACGCCATGATGGCCGCAGGCTTTCTTGAAGAAGTGGAACAATTGCGCGCGCGCCCGCAGCTCACCGCGCAACATCCTTCCATGCGCAGCGTCGGCTACCGCCAGCTCTGGCAGCATCTCGACGGCGAAACCACGCGGGATGAAGCCGTCGAACTCGGCATCATCGCCACGCGCCAGCTCGCCAAGCGGCAAATCACCTGGATGCGCAACCGCCTCGGCCGCACCCTCAACCCGCATGTTCTCGATCCGCTGGCCGCCGACGCACAGCAAACCGCCCTTGCCCTCGCCCGCCAGCATCTGCATCATTGAAAAAGCGGGATGAACCTGCGTCCATCCCGCTTTGAATCAACGGCTATGTGAAAGTCCATAATGCTCGCTGCGGATCTTTGGGCATCCCATGTTGGGGTTCGGCTACGCCTCACCACCAACCTACACACGCCCATCATTTACCAGTAGAGCAAATCGTAGGTCGGGCACTTTGTGCCCGACATCAAGCCCATGTCGGCCATAAATGGCAAACGCGCACCAGTAGATACGGTTGGACGAAACCGCAATCGTACAGAAAACCTATGTACGGTTACGCCCTGCGGGCTAACCGTACCTACATCATCCGTCCGTTCCCGCGTAGGGTGGGTGTCAACCCACCATTTCTGCTTGCAGCTCTTCGAGGCCAACAGGGCAAAGCATAAGTTGAAGTTCGCTGTGCGAATACCGTTGCTATCGCAACTTCCGCATCAGCAAGCGCTTTTCCTGACAAATTCACGCCATAAACAGCGCATCATCATGGCAAGCATGAGCATCGCGAGAGAACCTTCAGCGAATCAGGCCGCGTTTGCCGGTTTCGCGCAGGAATTCGGCGATTTGCCGTGCCGGATCGGAAGTGGCGGCCAATGCGTTGATTTTGTCGCGCGCTTCGGCAAGGAGCAGATTTTCCTGATAGAGATGGCGATGGCATTGCTTGATGATGGCGATGTCGTCGGCGGAAAAGCCGTTGCGGCGCAGGCCTTCGGCATTGATGCCCGCCGCTTTTGCCGGCATGCCGGCCACGGTGGAAAACGGCGGCACGTTTTGCTTCACCCCTGCGGAAAAAGCGATCATGCTGTACGCGCCGATATGCACGAACTGGTAAACCAGCGCGTAGCCGCCGAGAATCACGTAATCATCAATGCGCACGTGGCCTGCGAGCGAGGCGTTGTTGGCAAAGACGGTATGGCTGCCCACCTGGCAATCATGCGCAAGATGGCAATAGGCCATGATCCAGTTGTCGTCGCCAAGGCGGGTTGCGCCCGCATCCTGCACAGTGCCGCGGTTGAAGGTGACGAATTCGCGAATGGTGTTGCCGTAGCCGATTTCAAGCCAGGTTTCCTCGCCGCCGTATTTCTTGTCCTGCGGTTCAGCGCCGAGCGAGGCGAACTGGAAGATGCGGTTGTTTTGCCCGATGCGCGTCGGCCCTTCGATGACCACATGCGGGCCAACGACGGTGCCCTTGCCGATATACACGTTGGCGCCAATGACGCTGTAGGCGCCGACGCTGACGTCCGTATCGAGCTCTGCTCGGCGATCGATGATGGCGGTAGGATGAATCATGGCGGCCTCCGGTTGCATTGGCTCAAATCAGTGGTCATTTTATCTCGCTTCGCGAGCTGTTCCAGTCACGCTTCGCGAGCTGTTCCAGTCACCAACAAGCGCTTCAGAATGGCAAGAAACGATAGTTGTGACTGGTTTTATGGTGGGTTTACACCCACCCTACGAATACTGTTCCGGTCGTCTTCTGGTTTTTTGCGGTGGGCTTACACCCACCCTACGAATACTGTTCCGGTCGTCTTCTGGTTTTGCGGTGGGTTTACACCCACCCTACCCAGGCATGGCTTGATCAAGATGGTATTTTTTCTCATTCACAAGCGCTTTTCGTGAGAAATTTTCTCACCGTAAGCGCTTCATCGTGGTAAAAAATGATTATTTTTTGATTTTTTATGAGAAATATCTTAGGCATCACCCTTGCCAGCGGCAGTGCACATGATATCGGCTTCGCAGACGACTTTGCCGTCCACGGTGGCTTGCGCTTCGAATGACCAGATACCGCGGCGCGAGCGGATGAGTTTCACATCGAGCACCAGCTGGTCGCCGGGGACGACGGTTTTGCGGAAACGCGCCTTGTCGATGCCGACGAAAAAATAGATGCCGTCTTCTTCCGGCTCGTCAGGCAACCCCATTTCCTTTTTGCCGCTTTTCACGCCGAGAATGCCTGCGGCCTGCGCCATCGCTTCGATGACCAGCACGCCAGGCATCACGGCCTTGCCGGGGAAATGCCCCTGAAAGAAGGGTTCGTTGGCGGAGACGTTTTTGATGGCGCGGATGTGGCTGCCCGCTTCCACTTCAACAATGCGGTCAATGAGCAGGAAGGGGTAACGGTGCGGCAGATAGCGGCGGATCTCTTCGATGTCCATTTGTGTCATTTTTCTTTCCCGAATAGGCGGATTTTTGCAACAAAGCGCTTCCAGTCCCGGATGGGCATGATGGTCAGCGCCGAGGAATAGGTATCTGCTTTGCTGATGGATTTGCTCACCGAGGAATGGCCGGTGAATTGCGCGCCGTCGCAGATGGTGATGTGGCCGGCAAAGACGCTCGCGCCGCCGACCACGCAATATTTGCCAAAGGTGACCGAACCGGCGATCACGGTCGAGCCCGCGAAGATGCAATGCGCGCCGATGCGCACGTTGTGCCCGACCTGGATATGGTTGTCGAGTTTTACCCCTTCGCCGATCTCGGTATCGCGTACCGCGCCGCGATCGATGGTGGTGCAAGCGCCGATTTCCACGTCATCGCCGATCACCACGCCGCCAAGCTGGGCAATGGGCTGCCAGCGGCCATCTTCGAAATTGAGGCCGAAGCCGCGCGAGCCGATCACGGCATTGGCGTCCACCATGACGCGATGCCCCAAACGGCTGCCTTGCAGGATGCGCGCGCCAGCGGCAATGCAGCAGTCTTCGCCAAGGATGACGCCATCTTCAATGGTAACGTTCGCGCCAATTCGGCTGCCACGGCCAATCACCGCGCCTTCGCCGATGCTCGTGCCCGCGCCGATGGCAACGTCGCCGCCAATTTGCGCGCCGGGCGCGATAAAAGCCCGTTCGGAAATGCGCGCTTGCGGCAGCGCGGGCGCGAAGGTGTCGCAAACTTGCCGCCAGGTTTTTTTGACGTCGGCGACCACCCATTGTGCGGCGCGAGCATTCTCGTGCGCCTTGGCGACGATCACGGCAGACAGCCCGCTCGCCGGCAGATATTTTTCATAGGCGCTTTCGGCGAGAAAGCCGATTTCGCCGGTTTTGCCGTCCTGCACGGTGCCAACGCCGGTAATCTCGGGGTTGGCATCGCCTTCGATGCGGCCGCCAAACTGTGCGGCCAGTTGTTGCAGGGTCATCATGTCAGGGCGTCCGGAGTTGCAGGCGTTTGATGATGGCGCTGGTGAGATCAGCGCCTTCGCTGACATACACCACGCCGATGTCGTTCAAAATGATGTCGTAGCCTTCTTCCTTGGCCAGCGCCACGATTTCGTCGGCGACCACGCTTTGCAGCTTCGCCATTTCCTCGTTGCGGCGCACGCTGTAGCCATCGCGCAAAGCGGCTTCCTGGCGCGCCACATCGCGCCGCTTGGCAATCACCTGTTTTTCAAAGGCAATGTAGGCATCGTTGCGTTCCATCTTGGCGAGCTGCGCTTCGAGATTGGCCAGCGCTTCCTGCTCGCTTTGCAGGCGGCTGTTCTCCGCGCGGAATTCGCTTTCCAGGGTTCTGCGCATATCGGTCAGTTGCGGAATTTCCAGCATGATGCGACGGAAGTTGACGAAGCCGAGCTTGAGTTCCCGGCTCATGCCCATTTTCTGCGCAACGGCAGTTGCCACGCCATCCGCGGCAGACAACGCTTGTTCCGCCGCTTCGGTTGGCATGTCGTTGCCGCTTTCCGGCGCGGATACGGCGGCAGACGGCTCGGCAAACGCATGCCAGGCAAGGCCTGCCAGCAATGGCAAAGCGACTGAACGCATCAGAGCGTGGTTCCCAGGGTGAACTGGAATTTCTCGGTGCGGTCGCCCTCTTTCTTGTTCAGCGGGAAGCCGTAACTCAGGTTGAGCGGCCCGATGGGCGACATCCATTGCAGGAACAGACCCGCGGAATAGCGGAATTCGCCGGCGTCGAAATCTTTCGGGCGCGCATAGACGTTGCCAAAATCGACGAAGGTGCCGAGGCGCAGGTTGGATTCGCGGCCGAGCTTGCCAAGCGGCACCATCATTTCCACACCGCCGTTGACGCGGAAATCGCCGCCTGATGTATCGCCGTTGCGGAATTTCGGGCCGAGCGAGTTATGCTCGTAGCCGCGCACGGTATTGATGCCGCCAGCGTAGTATTTGCGGTAGAACGGCAGGTTGTCGTTGTCGCCATAGCCGCCGCCAAAATTGATGTCGCCTTTCAGGCCAATGATGAGCGATTCGTTGGCAATATTGAAATAGCTGCGGTTCCTGTAGCCGAGTTTGTAGTAGGTATCGTCCGAGCCGGGAACGGTGAATTCGCCGCTGATGCGGTGGCTTGCGCCCTTGGTCGGGAAATGGTGGTGATTGGTGGTATCGCGCAGCCAGGAAAGCGTGAGCACGCCTTCATGATATTTGCGGCCGTTTTTCTCCACATAATCGCGGATTTCGCTTGCGACTTCGTCACCCAGCTGGATTTTCACGCCGCGGTAGCCGCCGCCGAAATAGAAGGTCTGGTATTCGGAAAGCGGGTAGCCGAAAGTGAGCAGCGCGCCCATGTTGTCGGAAGCCCAGTCGGAGAGGTCTTCCTTGTCGAAATTGTATTTTTCGTAGTAAAGGTTGTAATCAAGGCTGATGCCGTCAGCCGTGAAATAGGGATCGGTGAAGTGGAAGCCGTATTTTTCCGCCGACGAGCTTTTGCCGAAGGCGACGCCGAGGCGGTTGCCGGTGCCGAAGAAGTTGTCATCGGTGTATTCAATGTTGAAAAGCGCGCCGCTGCTTTGGCCGTAGCCCACCCCGCCCTGGATATAGCTGGTGCTTTGCTCTTGGACGGTGTAGTTGATGTCCACCTGGTCATCGCTGCCTTCTACCGGCACGATTTCCTTCTCGAGTTTGGCCACTTGCGGCAGGCGCTGGATGCGCTCTTCGCCACGGGCAATATCGGAGCTGGAATAGGGACTCGCTTCTTGCTGGCGCAATTCGCGGCGCAGCACGCGGTCGTAGGTTTTTTCATTGCCGGCGAAATTTATTTGCCGCACATAGGTTTTCTGGCCGGGGCGGATATTCACGTCGAAATGGATTTGCCGCGTGAGATGATCCACATCGGGAATGATGGCGACATCGGCCTTGGCATAGCCCTCATCAGCCAGACGCACGCGCAGCGCTTCGATGGTTTTGCTCACATCATCGCGGCGGTAGATCGCGCCCGGCTCGATGGCGACCAGCTGCTCCAGCACTTCGCGCGGCACCACGGTATCGCCGCTCAGTTCATAGCCTTTGACCATGTACAGCGGGCCTTCGTCGATGCTGATCGTCCAGGTGAGATTTTGCCGGTCAGCAGAGAGCGCCACATTGCTGTCAACAATTTTGAAATCGAGAAACCCGCGGTTTTCATAGAAGCCGGACAAGCGCTCGAGATCGGCTGCGACTTTTTCCGGGTTGTACTGGTCGGATTTGGTCAGGAAAGAGTGCCAGCGCGGCGTATCGGTATCGAGCAGGCCACGCAAGGTATCGTCGCTATAGACTTTGTTGCCGACAAACGCGATTTCCTGGATGCGCGCCGAGCGCCCTTCGGAAATATTGAAATCGATTGCCACGCGCCCGCGCGGCAAGGTGCGCACTTCCGGCTTGATTTCCACCGCATATTTGCTGCGCGCCTGATACTGGTTGGTGAGTTCCGCGGTCAGTGCGTTCAGCTTGGCAGGATTGAAACTCTGCCCTTCCACCAGCCCAAGGCCGCTCATGGCGCTGCGCAGATCGTCGTTGCGGATTTCGCGGTTGCCGTTGACGTTGATTTCAGCAATCACCGGAAACTCTTCCACGATGACCACCAGATCATTGCCATCCTGGCGCAGGCGGATATCGGCAAAAAGTTCAGAAGCATACAGAGCAGAAATAGCGGCCTGCCCTTCTGCCACATCAAAGCGCTGACCAGGCTGCAAAGGCAAATAGCTGAACACCGAGCCGGAGGACACCCGTTGCAAACCTTCGATGCGGATATCCTTGATGACGAAAGGTGCGGCATGGGCGGAAGCGGCAAAAATCGCAGCGGCCAGCGCCGTCAGCGCAAAGGAAGGTTTACAGATAGGCATGGAATTTCCCGGCAAAAATGAAAGCGGCAATGATAGCAATTTTTCGCGATAACAGCGACGTCGCGCATGATAAAATGCCGCGCCACCCAAACATGGGAAAATTTCTCATCAACAAGCGCTTATCGCGATAAATTTTCTCATCACAAGCGCTTGTTGATGGTAAAAAACGATTAAAAATGCTTGTTTTATACAATAATACCGCAAACCGCCCGCATGCACGCTGAAGCCTACCGCCATCTCATCCTGCACCACCAGGGGCTTGCCCGCAGCCGCCCGTTCGGACGCGGACTTGCCGCCACTTTGCGCGCCATCGAGCATCTGGGCTATGTGCAGATTGATACCATCGCCGTCGTGGCACGCGCGCATCATCATGTCCTGTGGACGCGCAATCCCGATTACCAGCCTGGTCACCTCAACCAGCTGCTCGCGCAAGGAAAAATCTTCGAACACTGGTCGCATGCCGCCGCCTGTCTGCCGATGCGCGACTACCGCTTTGCCACCGTGCGCATGCAGCGCATCCGCGACAGCAGCCATCCGTGGTTTGCCGCGGTGGACAACGCCCTAATGCAAGACATCCTCGCACAAGTGCGCGAACGCGGCCCCACGCGCCTGCGCGATCTCGGCCAGGGACGAACGGAAAACCGCGGCAACTGGTGGAACTGGCATCCGGCACGGCGTGCGCTGGACAAGCTATTCCTGCAAGGCAACCTCATGGTTTGCGCACGTGACGGCATGGAAAAAATTTACAATCTCGCCGAGCGAGTACTGCCGTCCGGCACGGACTGCCGCGAACCGACGACGGAAGAATATGCCGTCTATCTTCTCGATAGCAGTCTGCGCGCGCACGGCATCATCAGTCCGGCACAAGTGCTGCACTTGCAGGCGGACAAAACCGTCAAACCCGCCGTCAAAGCGCTCATCCGCGCCCGGATTGCCGGACTACTGGACAACGCCGCAGGCGCTGGAAAGCCTCGCTGCCCTGTCACATTCGCCAGCGCGCCGCATCCGCCTGCTCTCCCCTTTCGACAATCTCGTCATCCATCGCCAGCATCTTGCCCACCTGTTCGCCTTCGACTATAGCCAACGCTCTAAAGATAGTCATAAGGAATATTCGCAAAACAGGCTGTCTA
>JAUMXB010000012.1 GCA_030529365.1 Cardiobacteriaceae bacterium
CCAAAAAAGCCCCGCGTCTGCGGCTGCGCCCAGGGGCTTTGAGGCGCTTCGTAGCCAATAAATGGGTAAGCCGATAAATCCAATTTGCTCTAGCCTGTCTGCGCGATTACGCTTTCAGCTTGTCCAGCACGTCGCGCAAGGTGCTGACCGTGCGCGGGATGTTTTGCAGTTTGTCCAGGCCGAAGAGGCCGACGCGGAAGGCTTGATAATCGGCAGGTTCGTCGATTTGCAGCGGCACGCCGGCGGCGATTTGCATGCCTTGCGCGGCAAAGGCGCGGCCGCTGGCCAGCTCGGGATTGTCGGTATGGCAGACGACAACGCCGGGCGCGCCGTATCCTTCGGCGGCGACGCTTGGATAGCCGTATTGCGCGAGAAGGTGGCGCACTTCCTGCCCCAGCTTTTGCTGTGCCGCTTTCAGTTCGGCAAAGCCGATGCTTTCCGCTTCGCGCATGACGTCGCGCAGCGCCAGCAGGCTATCGGTAGGCATGGTGGCGTGGTAGGCATGGGCGCCGTTTTCGTAGGCCTGCATGATGGCGTGCCATTTTTTCAGGTCGCAGGAGAAGCTGTCGGATTCAGTTTCGGCAAGGCGCACGAGCGCCCGTTCGCCGAGCATGACCATGCCGCAGCAGGGCGTGCCGCTCCAGCCTTTTTGCGGCGCGGTAAGCAGGACGTCGATGCCAAGCGCGCGCATATCGAGCCAGATCGCGCCGGAGGCGACGCAATCGATGACGAGCAGGCCGCCTGCGGCATGGGTGGCTTCAGCCAGGGCGCGGATGTAGTCATCAGGCAAGATCATGCCGGAAGCGGTTTCCACATGTGGGGCAAAGACTACGGCAGGGCGTTCGCGGGCGATGGCGGCGGTGACGTCTGCAATCGCGACCGGTGCAAAGGCGCGGCCTTGCGCTTGCGCTTTCATGACGGTGACGTGCGGGCTCAATTTGCCGGTGTCGATGATTTGCGACCAGCGATAGCTGAACAGGCCGTTGCGCACGATCAGCACTTTTTGCTGCTGGATAAATTGGCGCGCCACGGCTTCCATGGCGTAGGTGCCGCTGCCGGGAACGATGACCGCGCTTTCCGCCTGATAGACGCGCTTGAGCATGGCGGAGAGATCGCGCATCACGCCCTGGAAGCGCTGCGACATGTGGTTCAACGCGCGATCGGTGTACACCACGGAATATTCGACAAGACCATCGGGATCGATGTGGGGATGCAAGGCGGGCATAGCGTGTCCTCGGGTTAAAGGGTGAGGGGCTATTGTCCGCCTGTCATGATGGATAGGCAATCGATGGGAAATTTTCTCACCAATAAGCGCTTATGATGAGAAATTTTTGCACGATAAGCGCTTATGAGTGGTAAAAAATGATTATTTTTAGTAGTTTTATGGGATTTGTCATGGGATGACATAAGCCAGCTATTGCGATATTGCCAATCCATCTTACGGAGAATGTTCGCTGTGCATCGTAGGTCGGGCATTGATGCCCGACATGTGTTTGATGTCGGACACAAAGTGGCCGACCTACGGTTGCGACGATGTGTTTTTACGGACGTTGCAGGCAACGTCCCTACGATGGCAGGCTAAAGCCCACCTTGCGGAAACGGCATTATTTTTTCTCTTTTTTGCTGGGACGCTGCCAGTTGTCGATATTGACCTGCCGCGCGCGGGCGATACCGAGCTGGTTTTCTTCCACGGTTTTGCCGATCACGGAGCCTGCGCCGATGGTCGCGCCTTGTTTTACGATGACCGGCGCAACCAGTGCGGTATTGGAGCCAACGAAGACGTCATCTTCGATGGTGGTCTGGAATTTGTTGGCGCCGTCGTAATTGCAGGTAATCGTGCCCGCGCCGATATTGACGTTCGCACCAAGCACGGCGTCGCCAACATAGCTCAAGTGATTGACTTTGCTGCCCTCGCCGATGAAAGCGGCCTTGGTCTCCACAAAGTTGCCGATTTTTGCACCTGCTGCCAGCCGCGTGTGCGGTCGCAAGCGGGCAAAGGGGCCGACTTGCACCTGGTCGCCGAGCATCGCGTTTTCCAGCACGCAATGGCTGCGAATGTGCACGTCATTGCCAATCACGCTGTTCTCAATGCGGCAGCCGGCTTCGATAAACACGCGATCGCCGATTTCCACATCGCCAATCAGCATCACATTCGGCTCGATGACCACATCACGCCCGACGCTCACCCGCCCCTGCACATCAATCCGCAACGGGTCGATGAGGGTAACACCCTGTTCAAGCAAGGTTTGCGCCTGACGGAAGCGGATCACGCTTTCCGCTTCGGCGAGTTGCACGCGGTTGTTGATGCCGAGCGTCTCGGTGAAGTCTTCGGTGAGCACGGTATCGAGCGGCAAGCCGTCCGCCGCCATCAGCCCGACCAGATCAGTCAGATAATATTCCTGCTGCACGTTGTGGTTATCGAGGCGCGGCAGGTAATCGAGCAGACGCTGGCTATCGACAGCCATGAGGCCGGTATTGATCTCGGTAATCAGCTTCTGCCGGGCGTCGGCGTCTTTTTCTTCCACAATGCCGATCATGCAATCATCTTCGTCGCGCAAAATACGGCCATAACCTTGCGGCTGCTCGGTAATCGCCGTGAGCAGGGCAAAGCCGCTGCGCTTCGCCGCGCGGCACAGCGCTTCCATGGTATCGAGTTGCACCAGCGGCGCGTCGCCCGGCACGATCAGCGTGATGTCGCTTTCGCCAATCAGGTGCACGGCCTGACGCACCGCATGGCCGGTGCCGAGCTGTTCGCGTTGCTCCACCCAGCGCAAGCCGTCGTAATGGGCATTGACCATTTCCTGCAACAGGTCGCCGCCGAAACCGTAAACCAGCGCCGGCTGCGCCTGCGGCAATGCCAGCACTGTATCCAGCAAATGAAAAATCATCGGCCGGCCGCCCAGCGGCTGAAGCACCTTGGGATAATGGGACTGCATTCGCGTACCCTTGCCGGCAGCAAGGATGAGAACCAGAACAGAGGACATGGAAACTCCGTAATTCATAAAACTTCAAAAAAATCGCGCGCATGGATCGGGCAAAGCGCTCCCGCACGGGAAAAGGCATTGTACAGGTATGGCAGGAGCGCGCAGCATTCAGGATTTCGTCTTGGGCACCATGCATGGCCGGTGAATATCGACGACTTCGTTGATGATGTCAGTATCAAAATAGCCAAGCAGTTCGTTGATGCCATGTTCGAGCTTGTAGGCCATTTCTTCCGCATAGAGCGGAATCAGGCAATAGAAGCGCACGATTTCGCCATCCACTGTCTTCAAGGTATAGGCTTCTTCCGGCTGCGACAGGAGCGGCGGCAGCAGCATGAAGCCGGAAAAAGGTGTGTTGGCGATGCGCTCCGGCGGATCGCCGTTGGGAATGGTATGGCCTTCGGCAAGCCAGGTTTCATATTCATGCGGCAGGCGGGCGAGGATTTTCAGCCAGCGCAATGGCCAATAGTTGTCTTCGTTGTCAAAATCTTCCTGGTTGATCGGCCAGTCCTTCGGCAGATAGATGAGAAGTTCGGCGCGGGAATAGCGGTGGCTGCCCTCAAAGGCGGGAACGCTCATGGGCAGGTCGCTCATGCCGGTGGTGGCAAGCGTGAGCCACGGGCGTTCCGGCGTGGCCGGGATCATGTGGATATCAATATGCACGAGATCGCTGACGATTTCGTGGTAAACGCCGCCGATGTCGCCGAAATAATGCTCGTAATGGCCTTCGATTTCCCGTCCGTATTCGCGGATGCTTTCCTGGAAACGGGTTTCGTCGTCGGCGTCATAACCTTCGCTGCCGTCGCCTGGTGTGAAGCTGTCGATGATGTCGTCGATCACGTCCTGAAAATCGCCGTTGAGCATACCGAGGTAGTCTTCCAGCCAACTGGAAAAATCCGGGCTTTCCGCTTCCAGCGTGTAGTCATAAATGTCGTCGCCGATAAAGGCGGTGATGACCTGGCCATCGCGGCCGATTTGCCCGGGCGCGAAATCGAGGCAGGTGATGTCGCCGCCATTGGTGAGGAAGGGCAGCCAGTCGCGATGGAAAAGCACATTGGCGATGACGCCGTCGTTGTCGCTTTCGCCAGGGGTGAGCGTGCGCCAGTTGTCGCCGTAATGGTTGCGCAGATACTCCTGCCAGTGGCGGTGCATGGCGAGCATTTCGGAAAGCGGCAGGAAGCGGTCTTCGCTTTCCTGGCCGTCGGAGCGGCGCTGGCCGTCGAAGCGGCGGTAAAGCGCCTTGAAACTGTCCGGCAGGGGATGGCCAAAGGCTTTTTCCAGCGCGGTAATGTCAGCTTCATCGGCAGGTGGGTTCAGGGTGTGGGTAAGGTCGTTATCGGAAAAAAACGCCAATAATTCGTCAATTGCCTGCATGTGGGTTCCGTCAGTGGTTTGGGTGCGCATCATAACATCTTATATATGGAATCTTTTTTTCATCACGGAAAGCAGGGGGCTTCACGATGAGAATCTCTTTGTTTTCAAGGATGGTAAATTTTCTCATGGACAAGCGCTCACGGTGGTAAAAAATAATTATTAGGTTTGGTTTTTTGATAAAAATTATTAAATATATTCCGCCATGGAAATTTTTGCCCGATTTCAGGCTGGCCGATGCCGTTTTTACCCGTGTATTCTCTCTTGCGTTCCTGACTGCCGGCGCTAGAATGCCGCGCCTAAATTTCTATTGAGGCTGTAAAAATGCTAAAAACTTTTGTTACTCCCGATCATGTCGATGTTGTCGAAAGTGTGGCCGACTGGCAGGAAGCGGTGCGCCTTTGCGCACGTCCCCTGCTCGATGGCGGCTTTATAGAAGACCGCTATGTGCAGAAAATTTTCGACGAATATGAAAACACCGGTCCCTACTTCGTGGTCGCACCCGGCATTGCCATGCCGCACGCCCGGCCGGAAGACGGGGTGCACAAGCGGGGGCTGTCGCTGCTGGTGGTGCGCAAGGGCGTGAGCTTTGGCTGCGACAACGATCCGGTGCGCATCGTGGCGATGCTGTGCGCCACAGACAGGGAATCGCATGTGAAAACTCTTTCTTCGCTGGCGGAAATGCTTGGCGATGCGGAGACTGTCGTGGCATTATCACAGGCGACGCATGCGTCGGAAGTTTTCGATTTGATTCGGAGTTTTTAATCCAGCAAGGAGACAGGCATGAAGATCCTCGCAGTCTGTGCACATGGCTTGGGCAGCAGCTTTCTGATGGAGATGAATATCAAGAAGGCGCTGGCCAAGCTGGGAGTGGAAGCGGAAGTCGGCCATTCCGACTTGTCCGTCACCGGTGGTGACGATGCTGACTTGTTCGTGATGGGGGCGGATATCGCCGCGAGTTCCCCGTTACCGCGCGACAAGATCATCATCATGAAAAATCTTGTGAGCGCTGCCGAGTATGATGAAAAGCTCGGTGAATATTTTGCCGGACGTGGAGGTGCGTGATGAACGGATTGCTGCAATTTGTCTTCGATATTCTCAAGGTGCCCGCGATTCTCGTGGGCGTGGTGGCGCTGGTTGGCCTGATTGCCCAGAAAAAGTCGCTGCCCGATACCATCCGCGGCACGATCAAGACCATTCTCGGCTTTATCGTGCTCGGCGGCGGCGCGGGCGTGCTGGTGGGCTCGCTCAATCCGCTCGGCGCCATGTTCCAGGAAGCCTTCCAGGTGCAGGGCATCATTCCCAACAATGAAGCCATCGTCTCTATCGCCCTCAAGGAATACGGCACGGCCACCGCGCTCATCATGGCATTCGGCATGGTCGCCAATATCCTGATTGCGCGCTTCACCCGCCTGAAATACATCTTCCTCACCGGCCATCACACCTTCTACATGGCGTGCATGATCGGCGTGATCCTGACCGTGGCCGGCTTCAAGGGCTTTATGCTCGTGCTCGTCGGTTCGCTGTGGCTGGGGCTGGTCATGGCCTTTTTCCCGGCCATCATCCAGCCTTACATGCGCCGCGTGACCGGCAGCGATGATGTCGGTTTCGGGCATTTCGGCACGGTGGGATACGTGCTTTCCGGCGCCATCGGCCAGGCCGTCGGCAAAGGCTCGAAATCCACGGAAGAGCTCAATCTGCCCAGCAATTTGAGTTTTCTGCGCGACAGCTCCGTCTCCATCTCGCTCACCATGATGGTGATCTACCTCGTGCTCGCCATCGCCGCCGGCCCGACCTACGTGCAGGGGCAACTCAGCGACGGGCAGAACTATCTCGTCTATGCCATCATCCAGGCCATCACCTTCGCCGCCGGTGTCTTCATCATCCTGCAGGGCGTGCGCCTGATTCTCGCGGAAATCGTCCCCGCCTTTACCGGCTTTTCCGAGCGCCTGGTGCCGGATGCCAAGCCGGCGCTGGATTGCCCCATCGTCTTCCCCTACGCGCCGAACGCCGTGCTCATCGGCTTCCTTGCCAGCTTTATGGGCGGACTGGTCGGGCTGGCGCTGCTTGGCATGCTGAAATGGGTGCTGATCCTGCCCGGCGTCGTGCCGCATTTCTTCTGCGGCGCGACCGCGGGCGTTTTCGGCAATGCCACTGGCGGACGGCGTGGCGCCATCCTCGGCGCCTTTGCCCACGGCCTGCTGATTACCTTCCTGCCCGTCTTTTTGCTGCCGGTGCTCGGTAATCTCGGCTTCACCAACACCACCTTCTCCGACGCGGATTTCGGCGTGGTCGGCATCCTCATCGGCAAGCTGGCTGGCAGCGGCTCGCAAACCCTGATCACGGCCACTATCGTCGTCATCCTCGCCGCACTGGTGGCTTACAACTACCTCGTGCCGAAAAAGAAAGCCGCCTGATGCGGCAAACAGCCTTTTTCTGCCGTGCATGGCAGGAAAAGGCATTCAAAAATACTGCAAAAATAGCATATTTTTCCCATCAGCAAGCGCTTATCGTGGTAAATTTTCTCACGATAAGCGCTTTTCAATGAGAAAAAACAACTATCCTTTTCCATGCTGACCATCCACCAGTCTACCGATGCTGACGCGCTTTTCGAGGCCTTTGCCAGCGAACTTGCGCGCAGCCGCCGCAGCGTATTCGAACGCGCCACCGTCATCGTCCCTTCCATGACCGTGCGCGACTATCTCGACAACCGCCTCGCCGACCGCGATGGCATCTCCACCCTGCTCGACGCCCGGTTTTTCGGCATGTTCGCCTGGGCGCTGGTGGAAAAAGTCACGGCCGACCCCGTTTATCCCAGTATGCCACCCCTGAGTCGTGCCGCCATGCAGTGGCGCATGTTTGCCGGATTCAGCGCGCGCCTGCCGCTCGATAGCGCAAGCCCCGACGGCATCGACCGCTTCCTTGCCGGTCTGACCCGCAACCTCGCCGACCCCGACGCCATCCTCGCCCTGCTCTGGCAAACCGCCGGAGAATTTGCCCGCATCTTCGCGCGCTACCTGCACATGCGCCCCGACTGGCTGGCGCTGTGGAGCCGGGGGCAGGGCGGCAGCCTCGAAGCGCTTTTCTCTGCCGTCGAGCGCGACAGCCAGCGCGACTGGCCAGCATGGATGCGTGAGCATTACCAAACCCTCGCCGCCGTGCAGCAGGCCGTGTGGCAACAGGATTTTGCCGACGCCTTTCTCGCCCGCGAAGCCCGCCTCGCCGCCTTCTGGGAAACACTGGCGCAAGGCCGCACCGCTGCGCTGCCGCCTACCCTTTTCGTGTACGGCCTGGAAACGCCGGAAGCCGACATGCTCGCCTTCCTCGAACGCCTCGCCCCCTATTGCGATATCCACGTCTATCATCATGCCGTCAGCGACGGCTATTTCGGCGACATGGTGGACGACCGCTGGCTGAAGCGCCTGCAACTCGACCAGCCCGACCAGCACTACGACCCCGTTCACCCGCTGCTCTCGCGTTACGGCAAGGAACAGCGCGACATCTTCCGCCTGTGGATTGCCGGCGAAGAACACGAACAGCGCCGCCTTGTTACTTTGCCAGCGGCCCATCCGCCGCCCGCCACGCTGCTCGCCACCCTGCAAGCAGAAATCCGCGAGCTGAACCCGTCCTTGCTCGCCGATTTTGCCGTGCAGGACGACGACGATTCCCTGCGCATCCACGCCTGCCACGGCCTCATGCGCCAGCTCGAAGCCCTGCGCGGCGAACTGGCGCGCTGGTTTGCCGCAGACCCCGCGCGCCAGCCCGCCGACGTTCTTGTCGTCCTCCCCGAACTGGAAAACGCGGAAAACCTCCTGCGCACCGTCTTCCCGCCGAGCGGCGACTACGACGGCCATATCCTCCCCGCGCGTCTCACCGGCATCACGCCCCCGGCCGCCCAGCAGCTCTGGCAAAGCCTCGCCGGCCTTTACACCCTGCCCGCCACCCGCTTTGAAGCCGACCGCGTGCTCAACTGGCTGCGCGACGAGCACACCGCCGCCATGCTCGGCATCGCCCCCGCCACCATGAACCACTTCTGCGAAGCGCTGCTCGCCGCCGGCTATCGTCGCGGCCTCGACGACGCGCACGACAGCAGCGCCGACCGCGACGCGCGCTTCACCTTCACCTACGCCCTCGACCGCCTGCTCGCAGGCCTTTGGCTTGGCGACATCCCGCTGCACCAACACACCGTCCCCCAGCCCGGCGCCGACGCCGCCACCCTTGATGCCGTCTGCGCACTCGTCCTGCACTGGCAACAGGCGCGCCGCGAGCAGACGCAAACCCGCCCGGTCCGTCATTGGCTTGCCCTGCTGCGCGAACAGCTCGCGAACCGTTTCGCCCATGCCGCGAACACTCCGGCCCACCGCACCATCGAGCAAACCCTGCACGACCTTGACGGCCAGCTTGCAAGCCTGGAAGCGCACACGTCGCTGCCGCCGGTTACCCTCGCTTTCGTCCTGCAAGACATCGGCAAGCGCCTGTCCGCCGAACACACCGGCTCCGAGCCTTCCGGCGTCATGACCATCGGCAAAATTGGCGCCATGCGCACCCTGCCCTACAAACTCGTGGCCTTCGTCGGCGCCAACATCGCCGATTTCCCTGCCAACCCGCCCGATGACCGCCACGACCTCTCGCGCCTCGGCCACAAACGCCCCGGCGATATTCATCCCGAGCACCAGGATTTGGCCGCCTTTCTCGACATCCTGCGCCATGCCAAGGAAGCGCTGTGGATTTTTTACGACCGCTACGCCCCCGGCAGCCGCGACGAACAGCTGCCGGCCCAGCCCGTGCAGGCGCTTGTCAGCTATCTGGAAGAACACTGCCCGCAAGCGCGCATTCTCCGCGAACACGGCAGCGACCCCTTCCAGTACGATGCGCCGGGCAACCATCCGCCGCCGCTCTGGCAGCAAGTGCGGGAAAGCCTGGCCACCCCGCGCGAGGCGGCGCAGCCCTTTATCCCCCTGGCCGTCCCCGAAGCGGATCTTGCCGCGCCGCTCCCCGCAGGCGATACGCTGCATGTCAGCACCCTGCGCCACGCACTCCTGTACCCGGCGACCACCTTCATGCGCGCGCGCGAACTGGCCGTGCACAGCTCCCTCCAGCCCGATCCCGAGTTGGAACCGCTGCGCCTCGACAATCTCGAAAACTACCGGCTCGACCAAACCCTCATCGAGCATCCCGACGATCCGCGCCTGCCCCATCTGCCCCTGCTGCCCGCCGGAGCTGCCGGCCAAGCGCTGCACAGCGACAGCCATTCCCGCCTTGCCAGCCGCCGCGCCGCGCTGCTGGCCGCCAGCGGCGAACGCGAACTCACGCCCGTGCAGGAACAGCTCATCACCCTCGATAGCCTCACCCTGGCCGCCATCCTGCCGCAACACCTCGCCACCCCGCGCCAGCTCATTCTCCATCCGGGCAAAGCCAATATCCGGCAGCGCCTTGGCCTGTGGTGGCAGCACCTCATCTGGCAAAGCGCTGGCGGCCGCGGCGAAACCTGGTGCGCCTTCGCCGACGGTATCCATGTCCTCGCGCCGGTTGCCGATGCCGAAAGCCTGCTGCGCGCCTGGCTCAACGTCTATCAGCACAGCCAGCAACAACTCTGGTTGCTGCCGCCTGCCATCGGCGAACACTGGCTCAACGGCGAACCGCCCGACGACAACCAGCTGCAACCCATCCTGAACAAATGGCGTCATCCGCAGTACCCCGACGAAGACCTTGACGCTTTCCTGTTTCTTCTCCGCGGCCACGAAGACAGCGACGTCAACGCCTGCCTTCTGCACAGCGCACAACGCTACGCCCCGGCACTGTATGCCCCCATCGCCCAATACAGCACTCAAATAGAGTGAGAAATTTTCTCATCCATAAGCGCTTATCGTGCAAAAATTTCTCACGATAAGCGTTTATTATTGGGAAAATTTCTCATATTTTATTATTTTATGTTTTTATGCTGGCAACAAGAATGCCGCGCAGGCTGTTGCAGAGCAGGATGCGTTCGGCGCGGGCGAGATCGGCGCGGGTGAGTTCGCTTTCGTGGATGGCAGCAGCGCCGACGCGCTCGGGGTGGGCGAGAAGATGGGCGCGGGCGATGCCAGGGAGAATGTCGAGGGTAAGCGGCGGGGTGTGCCATTGCCCATCGAGTTGCACGAAAACATTGCTGCGCGCGCCTTCCAGCAGCTGGCCGCGTTCGTTGAAAAGCAGGGCATCGAAGGCGCCTTGCGCTTCCGCCTGTTGCCAAATGTCATCAAGATGGGCGCGATGCGTGGTTTTGAAGCGGCGCAGGGGATCGCGGTCGGGCAGCGGCTCGGGGTGGAGAAGAAGGTTGACGTGGGTGGCGATGTCCGCGAGCGGGGCGAGGCGGATATGGTGCGTGCCATCGGAGTGCAGGGTGATGTTCAGGCGTTGCCTGCCGTGGTCGTTGCGCAGGGCGGTGTGCAGGTCTTGCACGAGACGGCTGCGGTCGAGAGGGATGCGGAAGGCCGCGGCGCTGTCGGCGAGGCGTTGCAGATGGGCATCGAGCTGCTGCGCCTGCCCGTTTTCCACGCGCAGGGTTTCGATGAGGTCGAAGGCGGGCGGGACGTGCAAAAAGGCGGCTTTGAGCTGGTATTCGCGGTATTCGTCGTCGGCGCGGCTGTCGATGGTGATGCCGGCGCCGGTGCCAAAGGTGGCCTGGCCGTCTTTGAGGACGAGGGTGCGGATGGCGACGTTGAGGCAGAAGCGCCCGGGTTCGAGATAGCCGATGGCGCCGGTGTAGAGGCCGCGCGGGCTCGTTTCCAGCTGGTCGATGAGGTGCATGGCCATGCGTTTGGGCGCGCCGGTGATGGAGCCGCAGGGGAAGGTGGCGCGCAGGATGTCGGCGTGGCTGATGCCCTGGCGCAGGTGGGCGTTGACGCGGCTGGTCATTTGCAGCACCTGGCCGTGTTGGGCGACGTGGAAGGCATCGCTCACGGTAACGCCGAAGGGGCGGGCGATGCGGCTCAGGTCATTGCGCAGGAGATCGACGATCATGGCGTTTTCCGCGCGGTTTTTTTCGTCGTTTTGCAGGGCGGCCTTGGCGGCTTCGATGTCGCCTTCGGCGCGCGCGGTGCCTTTCATGGGCAGGGTGTGGAGATGCTCGCCATCGCGTTGCAGAAAGAGCTCGGGAGAGAGGCAAAGGGTGTGGCCGTCGTCGGGATGGAAGGCGTAAGCGGCATAGGGCGCGGGCTGACGGGCGCGCAGGGCGCGATAGAGCGCGGCAGGGGAGCCGTAATATTCGCCACGGGCGCGCAGGGTGTGGTTGATTTGATAGACGTCGCCAGCGCGGATGTGCTCGTGGATGCGCGCGATGATGGCGGCGTGTTCTTCCTCGCTCTGGTCGAAGGCAAGATTGATGAGGCCGCCGGGCTCGCCTTGCTGTTCTGCGGCGAGCCAGTGGTCGATGGCGTCGCCGTGCAGGTGGTCAAGGCGGACATACCAGTCGAGGGCCAGTGGCGGCGCGTCGCCAGGAAGATGGACGAGGGGAAAGCCGAAAGCGTAAGGGATGCGGAGGGTGGCATGCCAGCCTTGCGCCCAGCCTGCGGCAAGCAGGTCATCCAGCGCATCGAGTTCGGCGGGCGGCAGACAATCGCGGCGGATGAAATCGCGGTAGAGACGGGCGGTTTGCGCGCGGGCGTCGTCGAGAAGGATGAAGGGGGTCATGATTCGGTTTCCACGGGGCGGGGCAGGGTAAGAATGGCGATGAGACCGAGGAGGGCGGCGAGGATAAGGGCGGCAAGAAAGGCGGCTTTGCCGTGGCGCTGGAAGATGAGGCCGGGCACGAAGGAGCCGAAAACGGAGCCGGTGTAGTAGATGGTGGTGTAGAAGGCGCTGGTGAGGGTGCGTGGCGCGGGGCTGGCGCGCACGACTTCGACGATGGCGACGCTGTGCAGGAGGAAGATGGCGGCGCACAGGGTAAAGAGCACGGCGAAGGTGAGGACGATGCTCTCGGGAATGAGGAGCGCAAGCGAAGCGGTAAAGAGGAGGGAGGCGGCGACGAAGCTGCGCTTCAGACCGAAGCGCGCGGTGATGCGAGGAGCGAGCAGGGAGACGATGGCGCCGATGAGGTAGCCGCTGTACATCATGCCGGTGGCGAAGGTGCTGGCCTCGGGAAAGCTTTGCCGCACGATGAAGGGCAGGTAGTTGAGAATGGCGACGAAGGCGGAGAAGGGTGCGAAGATGATGAAGCACAGCGTCATCACGCGGCGCGAGCGCAGAAGGATGGCGAAGTCGGCAAGTTGGGGGCGCTGCGGGCGGTGCGCGGCATCGGTGCGCGGTGCGCGGATGACAAAGGCGAGAACCAGCAGGGCAATGCCGCAGAGGGCGGGGAAGATTTGCCAGTGCGACCAGGTGGCGAAGGCGGCGGTGCCGAGGCGGCCGCAAAAGCCGCCGATGATGGTGCAGCTGACGTAGAGGGCGAGGGTTTTGCGGTTGTCCGGCGCATCAGAGAGGAAATGCAGGATGGCGCTGATGAGGATGGGCAACAGCGCGCCCTGCGCAAAGCGGATGAGAAGGAGCAGGGTGAAATGGCGGGCGCTCGCGAAGGCGAAGCAGGAGAGGGCGAGGGCAATAAGCGCCGGGCGCAGCAGGCTTGCGGGATGGCGGTTGCCGAGCAGGTAGCCGTAGAGCAGGGGCGCGGCGGCAAGCGGCACGAGGGCTACGGTGGTGAGCAGGCCGGCGCTGGCCGGGCTTTGTCCGTACTGCGCGGCGAGCGCGGGTTGCAGGGGCTGCGGCAGGTAGAGAACGGCAAGCATGAAGATGGTCGCCAGAAAGAGCGGCCACAAGGCTTGGTTGGAATGGGAAATTTTCTCTCGCTGCGCGAGCAATAAATTATCATTCATAAGCGCTTTCCGTGATAAATTTTCTCATGATAAGCGCTTCTTTATGGTAAAAAATCATTATTTTTACGTGTTTTATGAAATTATGATTTGCGCCGTGCACTTCTGCGGGCATATGGTAGCACTTTGCGCCGGGTTTTACGGCGGGCGTGGATGAATGCCGTGGCGGTCGATACGGTAGGCGGGGGTGAGCAGGGTGCAGTGTTCCAGTTGCCAGCCGGCGGGGAGCGGCGGGTTTGGCGGGCAGTGCGTGACGGCGAAGGGGTAGTCCTTCAGCGGGACAAGGCTGATGACGGGCGTTTGCGGGTAGGCGTCGAGCAGGGTTTTCAGGGCGCTGTGCTGGCGCTTTTTGTCGGCGGTGATAAGGATGGCGACAGGCGCACGGGCGCGGCGCCGCAGTTCGGGCAAGAGATGGCGGCGGGCGTCGTCGCGTTCGCGGTAGCGGTAGCCGGGATTGATGACGAGGCTGCCTTCAGGGGTGTGCAGGATGGCGGCGTTGCCGTTCGGTGTCTGGTAGAGGACGGGCGCTTGCGGACGCAGTGGCCACAGACAGGCGGCGAGCACGAGAAGGACGAGCGCCATGCGCGTTTTGCGCGGCCAGCGGGCAAGCAGGGCGAGGGTCAGGAGATAGGCGGCAAGGGCGGCGGCGGTGCCGGGTTGCCAGAAGGGTTCGACGTGGGCGGCGGGGAGATTGGCCAGCGCTTGCAGGGTGGCGAGGGTGTGGTCGAGCAGGGTTTGCGCGACGGGGATGACGGGCGCAAGGGTGATGGCGAGAAAGCCGGCAAGCAGCAGGCAGCCCAGCCAGGGGATGACGATGAGGTTGGCGACGGGGGCGACGAGGCTCACGCCGCCGAACCATGCCCAGATGAGCAGGGTGAGGGCGAGGGTGATCCAGCCCTGGATGAGCGGCCATTGCACGAGGGCGGGCAGCTCGCGGTAGCGTTGCCAGGCGACGATGACGGTGAGCGTGGCGAGATAGGACAGCCACGCGGCAGGCGCGCCAAGGATGGCAGGGTCAAGGAGGAGGGAGACGGCGGCGGCAAGCGCCAGCCCTTCGACGCCGCTTTGCACGCGCGGCGTGAACCAGGCGAGGCTGACGCCGGCGAGCATGATCCAGGCGCGCAGGGCGGGTGGCTGCGCGCCGGAGAGGATGACGTAGAGCAGGGTGGCGAGCAGCATGAAGGCGTAGCCGCCGCTGCGCGGTGCGATGGCAAGCATGAGGCGGCGGTTCAGGCTGATGAGGGTTTTGCCTGTCCAGTAGGCCATGAGGGCGATGAGGCCGACGTGCAGGCCGGAGATGGCGAGGAGATGGGTAGTGCCGGTTTCGCGCAGCAGGTTGCGGTCGGCGGCGTGCAGGGCGGTGCGGTTGCCGATGAGAAGCGCTTGCAGCCAGCGCGCGTGGCGGTCATGAAAACGGGCGCGGATGCGGGCATCGAGAGTGGCGCGCAGGCGGGAGAGGGAATGGGCGGCTGGCGGCAGCGCCGTGGCGTCCTGCAAGGTGCCGGTGAGGCGGTTGTCGCTGAGGCGCAGAGCAATGCGCATATGCCAGCGGCTGGCGAGCGGCAGTTCGCGGCGGTCATATTCAAAAAGCGTGACGTTTTCGCCGACAAGTTGCGGGCAATCGGCGCTGGCGTCGATATGCACGGGGATGCGCTGCGCGCGCGGCGGCAGGTCATCGGGGAAATCGCGGACGTGTGCGTCAACATGGCAAGAGTGGGAGGGGATATCAGGCGGGGCGAGCCGCCAGGCGCACAGGGCGAGCAGGAGCAGGAAAGGCGCAGCGGGGCGGGGGCGGGCAAAAGGCAGAATGACGAGGGCGAGGACGGCGACGGGCAGGGCAAGGTTTGCCGGCAGTTGGCTGCCGAGCCAGCTGGCCAGCAGGATGGCGAGGGCAAGGCGGCAGATGGGCGATACAGCCTGCCAGCGGTGGCGGATGGCTATGCCCGCAGGTAGCGCACGATTATCCATAGGGACAGCGCGGTGAGCACATATTTGAGCACGGGGCGCAGGAAGTCCATGCGTGCGCGCTGGCGCAGGCGCACGCCCGCCCACGAGCCGGCAACGGAAGCGGCGATGAGGGCTGCGAGCAGCGCGGCATGGTCGAGCCAGGCGAAGCCGTACCAGCCGTACACCACGATTTTGCCGAGATGGGCGAAAATCATCATGGCGGCGGCGGTGGAGACGATGGCGTGGTGGTCGTTGCAGCGCTTCATGAGCAGGGGAACGTTCATGGGGCCGGTGATGCCGACAAAGAGCGCGAGCACGGTCTGGAGAAAGCCGATGATGCTGAAGTGCTCGAAGCGGCCGATGGCGCGCTGGAAGGGCGGTACCCACAGGTTGAGCAGGATGTAGGCGCTGATGTAGAGCGGCGCGTGTTCGAGGTTGATGTGGCCGATGAGCCAGAAACCGGCGAGGATGCCGAGGACGTTGCCAAGGAGGTATTGGCGCAGCGGCGAAACAAGGATGTGGCGGCGGCCGAACCAGGCGCGCGACAGGTTGGAGGCGAATTGCGTGGCGGCATGCACGGGAATGATGGCGGCGGCAGGCAGGAAGAACGGCATGAAGGCGATAAGGATCATGCCGCCGCCGATACCGATGACGGCGGTGAGGGTGGAGGTGAGGAAATTCAGGAGTACCAGCAGGGTGAGCATGTGGTGCCGTTGGGGAGGGAGGATGTGCCAGTGTTGTGTGGCGGGGTTGGCATGGTGCGTTTTTTCAGCCTTGCGCGCGGTACAGCCAGACATGCGCGGGCGGGATATTGCGCCAGGCATGTGCCACGCGGTGTGCGTGGATGTCGGCGCGCATGCGCGGAATGGGGGCTTTGCGTCCGTAAGTGAACTGGATGAGGATGTTGGCGCGGTTGTCGTGCAGCACGGCGGTAAAGACGTCGCGGATGGCAAAGGCGATGCGCGGCGGCAGGGAGCGGAAGGGCAGCGAGGAGATGATAATTTTCGGGCGGGCGTCCTGCCAGATGTCGAGCTGCTCGATGCGGCCGGTGCGGATGTCGTTGCCGTCGAAGTCGCGTTGCAGGCGGGCGGCAAGGCGGGGATTGAGTTCGTTGATGATGAGGCGGTCTGCCGGGTAGTTGCCGACCAGTTCGCGGGTGATGGCACCGCTGCCGGCGCCGGCTTCGATGACGACGGCTTCGTGATGGCCGTATGCCTCCGCCACGCGGTACATGGTGCGCGCCAGTTCCCGCGAGGAGGGAATCAGGGAACCGATGCCTTTGGGATGGCGCAGGAATTCATAGGAGAATCCGGCGGTTTCGCGAACGAGGAGGCTGATTTTTCTCTGAGGCATGAAGAGACGTTCGGATGGGAGAAGGGTTGCCATGATACTGGGGAAGCGCGTTGCGAATCATGACGATTCTTGCAGCACGTCATGACGGCAATGGAGTGTGAGAAATTTTCTCATGAAGAAGCGCTTATATTGGGAAATTTTCTCGCAATAAGCGCTTCATATTGGTAAAAAACTGCTATTTTTGCAAGATTTTTGGGGTATTTTATGGGGCTTTGCGGCTGCTGCCGGCAAAGGTGGCCGTCCATTCGCCGTTGCCGTCCTGCCGGATGATGCCGCCGATTTCTTCGGCATCGAGGCCGAACAGGCCGCCGTGCACGGAGAGCCTGCCCTGTTGTGCGGCGAAGCTGCTGTGACCGGTCATGCGCGCGCGGATGTCAACCGGAACGCTGACGTTGCGCAGGTGGATGTCCACGATGCGGGTGGCAAAATCGACGGTGGCTTCCACGCTGCCCCGGTAGTCGGCGATGGAGCGGCCCTCGGCATCTTTGCCAAACTGGTAGCCGACGCCGTGATAGACGGCGGCACCGCCTTCCTGCAAGGCGGAAGCGGTGGGGATGCCCTGGTAGAAGCCGACGGTATCGCTCAGCGTGTGCTGGCTGGCGTCGTAGGTGGAAATGTTGCCGAAGCGCACGTGCCTGAAGCCGCTGTAGGCGCGCACGGCGGCGATGCCGTCACCCATGGCGGTGGTGAAGTAATCGTCGTGGATGCTCTGGCAGCAGCGGGGCGTGGGGTTTTGCATCATGTCAACGATGGCATGGGCCTTGTCGAGCGAGACGCCATGCCCTTTGTAGGTGATGCGCGAGAACGCGGCGGGCGCGGTGACGTGGATGGGGAGGATGTTGTCTGCGTCCGGGTTTTCGATATGGCCGGAGACGGTTTGCTGCGGAGGGGGAGGCGGCTGGCTCATGTCGCTATCGTTGCTGCCGCCACAGGCGCCAAGCAGGGAGATGGCTGCAAGCGAGAGTACCGTTTTCTGAATGTTCATGGGATGCTCCGGTTTTGCTGAAGGCCAGGTTTCATTATAGGAAACGTGCATGGCAAGGCAAGATGGCCAGGAGGCGGGGAAGAACAGGCGCTTGTTGTTTTTCGCGGGGCGGAGGATATGGTGGCGGAATGGGAAAATTTCTCACCAATAAGCGCTTATCGCGAGAAATTTTCTTATGATAAGCGCTTTTACGTGATAAAAAATGACGATAAAAGCATTTTTTATGTTTTTACTGCGGCGGCGTGTCTTGCAGTTCGCCGTTGACGAGGTAGAGGCAGCGGTCCATTTGTGCGGCGAGGTGCATGTCGTGGGTGACGATGACCATCGCGCCCTGTTGCTGGGTGATGAGCTGTTTCATCAGGGCAAAGGCGGCGCCGGCGTTCTGGTTGTCGAGGTTGCCGGTGGGTTCGTCGGCGAGCAGGCAATCGGGGCGGCTGACCAGCGCGCGGGCAATGGCGGCACGCTGACGTTCGCCGCCGGAAAGCTCCGCCGGGCGGTGGTGCATGCGCTTGCCAAGCCCGACTTCTTCGAGCAGGATGCGCGCGGCATCGTGCGCCTCACGGTCGCCCTGGCCGCGGATTTTCAGCGGCATGGCGACATTTTCCAGCGCGGAGAATTCCGGCAGCAGGTGGTGGAACTGATAGACAAAGCCCATGTGGCGGTTGCGCAGGCGGGTGCGCTTGTTGTCGGAAGCGCCGCTTAAGTTTTCGCCGCAGAGCTTGACGCTGCCCTGGTCGGGCACGTCAAGCCCGCCCAGCAGATGGAGCAGGGTGGATTTGCCGGAGCCGGACGCGCCGACGATGGCGATGCTTTCGCCGTGTGCGACGCGGAGGCTGACGCCGCGCAGGATGACGAGCGGTTCGGCGTTTTTCTGGCGGTAGGCGAAATGGAGGTCGCGGGCGTCGAGGATGGGGGCGTCGTTCATGGCGGTGTCATTCATGGGAAAGGGCGCGGGCAGGTTCGGTTTTTGCCGCGATTTGCGCGGGGATGACGGAGAAGATCAGGGTGAGCAGCAGGGTGACCACGCTGATGCCGATGACCACGGCAGGATCGATTTCCACGGTGAGTTCGTTGATGAAATACATTTCCGCGGGCAGGGAATAGCCGGTCATGCGCTGGATGAAGTCCATGATGGCCGGCACGTTGAGGGTGATGATGATGCCAAGTATCACGCCTACCACCATGCCGAAGCCGCCGAAGGTGAGGCCCTGGGTGAGGAAGATCTGGCGGATTTGCGCGCGCGTCATGCCCATGGTGCGCAGGATGGCGATGTCGCGGCGTTTTTCGGTGACGACCATATACATGGAAGACAGCAGACCAAACGCGGCGACGATGACGATGAGCGACAGAATGATGAACATCGCGGTTTTTTCGGTCTGCACGGCGTTGAAGTAGGACGCCTGGTCGCGGCTCCAGTCGCTGGCGTAGGTGCCGTAGGGCAAGGTGGGGCTGATTTGCTGGCTGATGTGCGGCGCCATCAGGGCGTCTTCCAGCATGATGTGGAAGCCGGTGAGGCCGTCCTGTTCGAGGAGTTTGGCGGCGTCCTGCACGTTGGTGAGCACCACCTGGCTGTCGAACTGGTGGTGCCCGCTTTCAAAGCTGCCGACTACGGTAAAGCGCTTGACGCGCGGCAGCAGGCCGGCGGCGGAAGCGGTGATTTTCGGCACGATGATGCTGATCTTGTCGCCGGGCTGCGCGCCGAGGTTGTTGAGCATTTTTTGCCCGATGATGGCATTGAAAGTGCCGGGTTCGAGTTGCGCGGTCATTTCCTCGGAAAGACCTGCAAATACCGTCGATACTTTTCTTTCTTCCACCGGATCAACGCCCTGGATGACGACACCCTGGAAGCGCTCGCTGTCGCCGATCAAGCCCTGACCCTGCACATAGGGCGCCCAGCCGGTAACGCCTTTCACGTTCTGCACATAGGGCGCGGCATCGAAATCGAAGGGGATGGGCGGCGCGTCGCTGTAGCTGCGGATGGCGGCGTGCGACGTCATGGACAGCATGTTTTCCCGCACCTTGCTCATCACGCCGTTCATGACCGAAAGCACCACGATCAGGGCAGCGATGCCGATGGCGATGCCGATGATGGCAAGAATGGCGTTCAGGCCGATAAAGCGCGCGCCGCTTCTTGCATAGCTGTAGCGCAGGCCGATGCGGGAAGCCAGCGAACTCATGCCCGGCCCGCGAGGATTTTGTCCAGTTCGCCGCGCTGGTCGAGCGCGTTGAGATCGTCGAAGCCGCCGATATGGCGCTCGCCGATAAATATTTGCGGCACGGTGGTGCGGCCGTTGGCGCGGCCGATCATTTCTTCGCGGCGCTCGGGATGGGCGGCGATATCGATGCCGGTGTACTGGACACCCTTGCCGTCAAGCAGGAAATGCGCATGCTGGCAATAGGGGCAGGTGGGCTTGAAATACATGATGACGTTAGGCATGGAAAAATCCAAAGATGAACAAGGAAAAAGGGAGATTATTTGACGAGTGGCAGGTTGTCTTGCAGCCAGCTGTCAAGACCGCCCTGGAGCACGAAAATGTTGGCAAAGCCGGCGTCGCGCAGGTGCTTGGCGGAGATGCGCGTGTTCATGCCGTTCTGGTCGTAGAGGACTACGGTTTTGTCGGCCTTGTAGCGGCTGGCGAGCTTGCCGGCCTGCTCGGCCAGGGTATCTGCGGGATGGCTTTTCGCGCCGGCGATATGGCCTTTCTTGTATTCCGCGGCGGAGCGGGTATCGATCAGGAGCGCGCCGTCGTTGACCAGCCGCGAAATGCCAAGGGCAGTCACGCTGCCGCTGTTGGTGCCGCGGTTTTTGAATTCGTAGCCGATGATGGCGAGAATGACCAGGATCAGAAGGGCGAACAGGACGATATTTTCCTGAAAGAATTGTGCAAAGCTCATGGGGATATGCCGTGAAAAAGTGCGGATTATACCCGCCTCCGGCGGCGTGTGCATCCGCTGTTCCCTTAAGAAAAAGGCAGGTGCGGCTATAATGCGTTCAACAGAATATCAGCACGAGGAGAGACGATGAGCATGTCCGTTTCCGGCAAGGGGCTGCCCGATCTGCCCCACTTCGCCTGGCTGGACGAGGCAGCGCTGGCCCGCTTGCATGCGGCGACCCGGGCGGCCGAATGCGGACATGGCGGGGAGATTCGTCTCGTGATCGAGCGCAGCCTGCCGCTGCACATGGCCTGGAACATGCGGGTGCGCGAGCGTGCGGAAGCGCTTTTTACCCATTTGCGGGTGTGGGATACCGAGGCGCAGAGCGGCGTGCTCGTCTATCTCAATCTTTCCGAACAGCGTCTGGAGCTGGTGGCGGATGAAGGCATTGCCCGCTGTGTGGCGCAGGAAACCTGGCAGGAAATGGCCGATACGGCAGTTGCCACGATGCGGCACGGCAGCGCGGTGGACGCGCTGGAGCATCTGCTGGCAAGCATTGCCGCGCAGCTGCGCGAGCATTACGGCGTGGCGGACGATCCGGCAGGCAATGAGCTGAAGGACGAGGTGTGGGTGCTGTAGGGAATAACGGTCTTTGCGTTTTTCATGAAATGACCAATAATGAATGTTTTTTTCTCATGAATAAGCGCTTGTGGTGAGAAAATATTTCACATTAAGCGCTTGTTGGTGAGAAAAAATACCATTTATCACGGGCGATGCGGCATTGGCTGTCGGCGTTCGGCTACGTTTATGCCAGTTTTCGCGATGCCTTGCGGAAAACCTTTCACAATCGCTGCGCTGCAAACCCGCACCGTAGGTCGGGCACTTTGTGCCCGACATTAACCCCCGTCGGGCATCAATGGCCGGGCACCCGCGACAATCGCGCGTTGCGGGCAACGTGCCTGCGGTATCAATCCGCCAAAACATCTCGCGAATGCACGAGAGGGAATTCCCGTTTCAGGGCTTTTCCTGGAGGGTGCGGTTGTAGGCCAGCGCTTTTTCCACCCAGTAGGCAAGGCGGGGCAGGGCCTGCGCATCGAGATCGAGATAGCCGCGGTATGCGCGCCCGCGCATGATGGTGGTACGCACGCCGTCTTCGCAGAGCGCGGCATCGTGGGCGTCCTTGCCGATGCGCACCATGATTTCCGTGCCGTCGCGTCCGCTCACGGTCACGCACATATGGCCGCGCACCATAAAGGCGAGGCCGCCGAACAGGGATTTTTCCGTGATGGCGTCGGCAGGCAGGTGCTGGCGGAGGATGGCGCGGATGCGTGCGGCCAGCGCGTCGTCAATGGCCATGGCCAGCTTCGCTTGCATGGCCCAGAAAATCTTGCCACTGCCGGTCGATATCGGCGCAGGCGTCGGCAACCGCGCGGGCAAAGGCGGCTTCGCCTTCGGTGGTGTTGTCGGCGCGGGTGACGCGCAGGTCACGGATGCCGATAAAGCCCAGCGCGGTGCGCAGGAAAGGGATGGTGTGTTCCATGGCGGCGATGGGGCTGCCTTCGCGGTAGCTGCCGCCGCTGGCTTGCAGTATCCATGCCTTGTGGCGGGTGAGCAGCCCGTGCGGCGCGCCGTTGTCGTCGTGCACAAAAGTTGTGCCGGGGATGATGAGGTTGTCGAGGTAATCCTTGAGGCGCGAGGGGATGCCGAAGTTGTGCATGGGCAGGGCGATGATGAGGTGCGTGGCGGCCATGAAGGGTTCGAGCAAGGCGGCGCTGCGCGCGGCGATGGCCTGGTCTTTGGCGTTGAGCGCGCTGCCTTGCAGGCGCTTGTACATCACGGCGAGCAGATCGGCATCGAGCGCGGGAATGTCGGTGTCGTAGAGCGCGAGTTCGCGCGCGCTGGCAGGCAGCTTGCTGCGCAGGTGGGCAAGCATTTGGAAGGTGGCGGATTGCGGGTTGTGCGGATCGGGATGGGCGTTGATGACGAGGAGGGACATGGGCAGGTTTCCGTTCATGAAAAACCGCAGGATAGCAAAACCGGCAACGGGGGTTTTGTCACGGATTGCGCGACGGACGTTGCAGGCAACGCGCCTGCGGCATCATTTATGTCCATGTCCGCCGCGCAGCACTTCAAAGAGCAGGCGCGGCAGGTTGACGGTGATGGGCGGATCGCCGGGCTGGAAGGGGCGGAGGATGAGTTCCACGCTTTGCGGGGCGGGCAGCGGGAAGGTGATGGGGTCGGGATAGCGTTCGCGCTGGCAGTGGTCGAGGCGGAAGTAGTCGAGCGGGTTGCGGCTTGGCAGGAGTTCGCAGCCGAGCAGCCAGTAAGTGCCGGGCGGCGGCGCGGGGATGGTGAAGGTTTTGCGGTCAAAGAGGGCGGCACCGGCAAGCGGTACGCCGCGCGGCACGGGTTCGGGGAAAAGACCCGCAAAGACGAGGCGGGCGTCGCTGCCGCTCACGCGCACGTGCAGGGGATGGCCGTCGTGGACGGGGACGCGGCGGTAGGGGATGGTGCGCCCGCCGTGCTGTTCGAGTTCGCTTTCCAGCAGTTGCTGGTAGGCGGGCATTTGTTTGCGGTAGTCGCGCGGGGTGATGCCGGTGGCGTGGCGAAAGCGGTGGGTAAAGGTGGCGGCGCTCTGGTGGCCGCTTTCCTGTTGCGCGGTGATGATGCTTTGCTGGTCAACGAGCGGGGCGATGCCCTGTTCGATTTTGAGGGCGGCGATGTAATCGCGCAGCGGGATATGGGCATGCTGGCGGAACCAGCGCGAGAGATGGAAGCGGTTCATGCCGAAATGGGCGGCGATGCTCGCGGGCGTGGGGTTGTCGTCGAGGTGGGCGCGGATGTGCGCGCCGATGGCGTCGAGGAGCTGTTGCGGATCGGAGGTCACGGGTCAGTGCAGCAGGAAGATGACGGAGAGGGTGAAGACGGAGAGGACGTTGGTGGTCATCATGCTGGCGGTGCCGCGGTTGGGGAAGCCGTGATGCTGGGCGAGGATGGCGACGGTGTTGGCCATGGCGACGCCGCCCATCAGGGCGCCGGCGAAGACCATGTCGCGGTCGCCGCCGCACAGCCAGATAAAGAGGGCGGCGAGCGCGGGCATGAGCACGAGTTTGCCGACAGTGATCTGGATGATGGCGGGCACGTTGCCTTGCAGGCGGATGCCGTTCAGGCCGCAACCGATGACGAAGATGGCGATGGGCGCGGCTGCGGCGGCGAGGAGATCGATGGCTTTTTGCACGGGCAACGGCAGCTGCCATTGCATGGCGGCAAAGAGCATGCCGAGGATGAGGGAGAGGATGAGCGGCTTGCGCAGGGTGTTGAACACGATGCGGGCGATGCGGGTGGCGAGCGTGCCTTCGCCGCCCTGGTGGATTTCGATGATGATGAGGAAAAGCGGCAGGAGCAGGACGTTTTCCACCATGGTGTTGAGGGAAAAATACACGCCGGCATCGCCGCCGCCGAGTACGCCAAGCAGCAGGGGATAGCCGACGAAGGCGCTGTTGGAAAAGCTTTGCCCGAGGGCGTTGATGGCGGAGGCGACCAGCGTCTGGCGGCTTACCCACAGGGAAAAGGCAAGCCCCAGGGCGAAGCAGAGCAGGGCGGCAATGCTGTAGCCGATGAGGTAGGCGGGGATGAGGATGTCGCCGATTTGCCGTTCAGCCAATGTTTTGAAGACGAGCGCGGGCAGGGCGATGCCGATGACGAAGCGGCCAAGCGCCATCAGTCCTTCGCGGGTAAAGCCGCCGAAGCGGGTAAAGAAGTATCCCGCGGCGATGACGAGGAAGATGGGCAGGAGTACGGTCAGGATATTGAGCATGCGCGATGTCCGGCGGAGAATGGAGGCATTGTAGCGCCGGTGAGGGGGAGAGTGGCGTTCCGGTATATATTATCATTTATTTAATAAATATAGTGTATTTGTATCATGTATAAGCGCTTATGGTGAGAAATTTTATCACCATAAGCGCTTGTTGATGAGAAAATTTACCATCATGGAGATTTGGGGCTTCTCTCGCCTTTGCCCGACGCTGGCGTTACACTATGCCGCTTCTCTTTTCATCCGCATCTGGCGGGCTTTCGGAGGCTTTATGGCAAGTACCGTTCTCTTGATTCTCGATGGCTGGGGGCAGCGCGACGCAGCGCCCGACAATGCCATTACGCTGGCCAATACCCCCAACTGGGACAGGCTGGTTGCCACGCATCCGCGCATGTTCATCCGCACCGATGGCGAGGCGGTCGGCCTGCCGCGCGGGCAGATGGGCAATTCCGAGGTGGGGCACATGAATATCGGCGCCGGGCGCGTGATCTATCAGGATTTCACCCGCATATCGCTCGCCTCCGAGCGCGATTTTGCCGACAACGACGTGCTGATTCACGCGGTGCGCGATACGCCGACCAAGACCATTCACGTGTTCGGCCTGCTGTCCGCAGGCGGCGTGCATTCGCACGAGGAGCATTTGTTTGCCTTTTTGCGCCTGGCGGTGCGCGAAGGGGCGCAGAAAGTCGTGGTGCATGCTTTCCTTGATGGCCGCGATACCGCGCCGCAATGCGCGGCCGAGTCGCTGAAAAAACTCGCGGCGCTTGCCGCCCTTTTCCCGCAAATCGTGCTCGCCGACATCAGCGGCCGCTATTACGCGATGGACCGCGACAAGCGCTGGGAGCGCACCGGCGCGGTGTATGACCTGGTGCGCAGCGGCAAGGCGGAGTTTGCTGCCGATTCGGGGCTTGCCGCGCTGGAAGCGGCCTATGCGCGCGGCGAGATGGACGAATTCGTGAAGCCCACCGTCATTGCCCCGCATCCCATTGCCGATGGCGACAGCGTCGTTTTCATCAATTTCCGTTCCGACCGCGCGCGCCAGCTCACCCAGCTCTTTGTGGAAGAAGGGTTTGACGGCTACGACGTCAGCAATCGCCCCAAACTCGCCCATTATGTGACGATGACGAGCTACCGCGATGATTTTAAGGTGGATGTTGCCTTTCCGGCGCAGGATATCAGCGAAACGCTCGGCGAAGTGGTGGCACGCGCTGGTCTCAAGCAACTGCGCACCGCGGAAACCGAGAAATATCCGCATGTGACCTATTTCTTCAACGGCGGCAATGAAACGCCGAACGAAGGCGAAGTGCGCCAGGTTGTGCCCTCGCCGAAAGTGGCCACCTACGACCTGCAACCGGAAATGAGCATCGCCGGCGTCACGCAGGTGCTGGTGGACGGCATTGAAAGCGGGGAATACGGCCTTCTCGTGTGCAACTTCGCCAACCCCGACATGGTCGGGCATACCGGCGTGATCCCGGCGGTAGTGAAAGCCGTGGAAGCCGTGGACGACGCGCTCGGCAAGGTGATGGCAGCCGTGGAAAAAACCGGCGCGAGCATTCTCGTCACCGCCGACCACGGCAACTGCGAGCAGCTTATCGACGAAACCACCGGCCAGCCGCATACCTCGCACACCACCAACGTCGTGCCGCTCATCTATCATGGCGCGCGCCCGGCGCATTTCGTGGAAAGCGGCGCGCTTTGCGACCTTGCGCCCACCTTGCTGGCCATCATGGGCATTGCCCAGCCCAAGGCGATGAGCGGCAAGAGCCTGCTCGTCTTTGAAGACTGAGGCGGCTCGCAAAAACACGCTTTCAACCGAACAACCTACCAATATTTCAAGGAAAACTTATGGCAGAACGCATTGTCTATGTCAACGGCAGCTATCTGAAGAAAAGCGAGGCGACCGTCTCCGTTTTTGACCGCGGCTTTCTGATGGCAGACGCCGTTTATGAAGTCAGCGCCGTCATCGGCGGCAAAATGCTCGACAACCTCGCCCACTTGCAGCGCCTGGCGCGCTCGCTCGGCGAACTCAACATGCCCATGCCGCTGCCACTCGCCGAACTGGTGGCTGCGCAGGAAAAACTCATTGCCGACAACAAATTGCAGGAAGGCATCATTTATCTGCAAGTCACGCGCGGCAGCGCCGAGCGCGATTTCCTCTTTGACCCGGACATGAAGCCGACGCTGGTGATGTTCACGCAAGAGAAAAACCTGCGCGACGATCCCAAGGTGAAAACCGGCCTCAAGGTGCTCACCCAGCCTGATATCCGCTGGCAGCGCCGCGACATCAAAACCACCCAGCTGCTGGCGCAATCGCTGGCCAAAATGATTGCCAAATCCGAAGGCTATGACGATGCCTGGATGGTGGAAGACGGATTTGTCACCGAAGGCAGCTCCAACAATGTCTGGATAATCAAAGGCAACACTGTGATCACCCGTCCGGCCAGCCATTCCATCCTGAACGGCATTACCCGCCAGGCGCTCGTGAAAGTGATTGCCGAACTGGGGCTTGTGCTGGAAGAGCGTCCCTTCACTGTAGCCGAAGCCAAGGCCGCCGACGAAGCTTTTGCGACATCAGCAAGCGGCATCGTCATGCCCGTGGTCAGCATCGATGGCGACAAGATCGGCGATGGCAAGCCGGGCAAACTGGCGCCGGCTCTGCGCGAAAAATATCTGGAAAAGCTTGACCATCTCCTGTGAGTAAGCCCGAACACGCACCGGCGAAAACGCTGGTGCGTTTTTACGTTTTTCCCCATGCTAGCCGCGACGCGCGCCTGCAACTCGCCTGCCAGCTTTGCGAAAAGGCGCAGCAGGCCGGGCAGAAAACCCTGCTCCTCTGCGAAGATGAAAAAATGCGCGCGGACATGGATGCCCTGCTCTGGTCGTTCCGCGCTGACAGCTTCGTCACCCATGCCCTGCCGGAAAGCGAACTCGCCCGCGAAGCGGCGGTGCTGCTGCTGGTGCCGCCGGAGCGCGGCCAGCGCGGCGACGTCTTCATCAACCTGAGCCTTGAAGAACAGCCGGACATGCCGCGCGGCTGCACCCGCGTGTTTGAACTGGTCACCACCCAGCCCACCGTGCTGGAAGCCACGCGCAAGCGCTTTGCCGCCTACAGGGCGCGCGGCCTGACGCCGGAAACGCACAAGCTCAAAAAATAGTGATTTTTTATCATCAATAAGCGCTTTTGGTGAGAAAATTTATCACATAAAGCGCTTATTGATGATAAAAAGCAACTATCCTGAGCGATTTCTGAAGGCAAGGTGACGCCATCGTCATTTTTTATCTCTTGAAATAAAAACCTGTTTAAAAAATAGAAAACTATCTGGCATTTTGGCATCGCAAACCGGCAAACATGACAGAAATGTGAATTGGCAGAAATACTCTTTTCCCTAATACTCCGCGCCAGCTTTTCATGAAAAAAGGAGACAGAAAATGCTGGACGGTTTCAAGAAATTTATCGCACGCGGCAATGCCGTCGATCTCGCGGTCGGTGTCGTGATTGGTGCGGCGTTTGGTGCGGTGGTCAATGGCCTGGTGGAAAGTTTCATCAACCCGCTGATTGCCTGGGTTGCCGGCAAGCCCAATTTTGACCAGCTCACTTTCTCTTTGCCGCCGATCAACCCGCTGATCGAAAATGCCCAGCCGACGGTTTTTGAATACGGCAAAATCATCACTGCCGGCGTGAATTTCTTCCTCGTCGCCCTCGCCGTTTACATCTTCATCGTCACTCCGATGAACAAGCTCAAGGACAAACTGAAAAAGCAGGAAGAAGCCGCACCGGCCGAGCCGCCCGCACCTGCCGAAGAAGTCTTGCTGCTGCGCGAGATTCGCGACAGCCTGCGCAAGCAGAACCAGCTGTGATTTCCTGTTGCAGCAGATAGCAAAAAACGGCGCCGAAGCGCCGTTTTTTTGTGCCCGCATGTTTTTGCGGGTTTGCGAGCAATGGTAATTTTTCTCATTTATAAGTGCTTATGTAGATGATATTTATCAAAATAAGCGCTTATTGATGATAAAAAACTACTATATTTGCATTTATTTTGCAACAACTGTGGCGCGAACCAGATTTTCCGCCTTGGCGAGCGTATTTTCCACATCTGCATAGGACGTGCTGCTGCGCGCGACAACCTGTTCGGCGCTGTTCAGGATGACCTGCACCTTGCCATCCACTTCCGTCACCAGCACTTTCAGCGGCAATTGCAGGGCGAGCGACGGATCTTTCACCATCAGCGGCGTGCCGGCCTTGGGCGTGCCATAGACAATGACGATAGCCGGTTGCATGTCAAGCCCGGCTTCCTTGGCGGCGGCCTGGTGATCGATGCGGGCGAAAATGGTCATGCCCTTGTCCTTGAGGGTGTTTTCCAGGGTATCGACGGTTTTCGCGAAGTCGAACTGGCTGTCGAGCACGATGGGTGCGTTGGCGGAATCGGCGGCATGGGCGCTCGTGGCGAGGGTGGCAGCGAGCAGAAGGGATTTGATTTTCATGAATATCCTTGGGTTGTAAACGGGAAAGGTTGCGCCGCGTGCGTTTATACCACGATGGCCATGCGTTTTCATGCCGGAAATCAATAAAGCCACCTTGCGGTGGCTTCTGGCAATGAATGGAGATCAGTGGCCGCAGCCGCAGTCTTTGCCTTTTTTCATGTCGAGTACCATGCGTCCCTGGATCTTGCCGTCGTACATTTCCTGGAAGATGTCGCCGACTTCATCGAGCGCACGGGTTTGCACCACGGGCACGACGATGCCGCGCGCACCGAAATCAAAGGCTTCGGCCAGGTCTTGCCGCGTGCCGACCAGCGAGCCGACCACTTCAATGCCATCAAGCACGGTGCGCGGGATGGAGAGATCCATGGTTTCCACCGGCAGACCAACGGCAACCACGCGGCCACCGGCGCGCACGCAGTCAATCGCGCTGTTGAAGGCGGCCTTGGAAACGGCGGTAACCACGGCAGCATGTGCGCCGCCATTGCTGATTTCGCGGATGCGCGCGGCAGCATCTTCCTTGCCTGCATTGATGACGACGTCCGCTCCGGTTTCCTTGGCGAGCGCCAGTTTGTCGTCATTGAGGTCGATGGCAATCACTTGTGCACCAAAGACCTTTTTGGCGTATTGCACGCCGAGGTTGCCGAGTCCGCCCGCGCCGTAAACGGCAATCCATTGCCCCGGACGCACGCCGGAAACCTTGGTGGCCTTGTAAGTGGTAACACCTGCGCAGGTGATGCTGCTGGCCTGCGCGGGATCGAGGCCGTCCGGCACTTTGACGGCATAATCGGCGGTGACGAGGCAGTATTCCGCCATGCCGCCGTCCACCGTATAGCCCGCGTTTTTCACGCTGCGGCACAGGGTTTCGCGCCCCGAATCGCAATATTCGCAGCGTCCGCAGCTTTCAAAAAGCCAGGCGATGCTCACGCGGTCGCCAACTTTGAGCGATTCCACGTCGGGGGCAATCTCGCGCACGATGCCGATGCCTTCGTGGCCGAGAATGCGGCCGGGCTGTTTGCCGTAATCGCCGGCGGCAACGTGCAAGTCAGTGTGGCAAACGCCGCAGAATTCCACTTCGACGAGCGCTTCGCCGGGGCCGACCTTGGGGATGGGTTTCTCAACGACTTCCACGCCGTTGCATGCCTGGTTGACGACTGCTGCTTTCATGTCCAACTCCTTGAAATGGCAATTGAGAATGGTGCCTGCATCAGGCGGCTCCAGTATAGCGATGCCTTGCGGTGTTATCCTATCGCATCAGGTATAACAGGATGATTGTAAAGGGTATTTTCATTTTTATCGTTTTTGGCCGGTAAATAATATTTTTTTATCGCGGCAAGCGCTTCGTGATGGTAAAAAAGCACTGTTTTTCTAGAATTTCGGCAGATGCCAGTCGCGGTAATGGGCGAGCAGGCGCAGGGCATAGCCGCCCCAGAGCAGGATATTCAGGGTGAGCGGATTGACCCATCCGCCATGATGCAGGCCGTAGAGGGCAAGGGCGATGAGAATGGCGACGCTGCCATAGAAATCCTTGCGCAAGATCATCGGGATGTCGTTCACCAGCATGTCGCGGATAATGCCGCCGCCCACCGCCGTGGCAAAGCCGAGCATGACGACGCCGAAGAGGTTGAGATCGAGCGCAAGCCCCGCTTGCGCGCCGGTGATGGTAAAGGCGACGAGGCCGAGCGAATCGGCAAGGAGAAAGAGGGTGACGAGGATTTTCTTTTGCCGCTGTTGCAGCTTGGCGAGCCAGGCGATGGCAAGGGTGACGGATATGACGATGAGGGCGGTGTGCTGGGTAAAGACGGCGGGAATGCGGCCGATGAGCACGTCGCGCAGCATGCCGCCACCAATGGCGGTGAGCAGGGTGACGATGATGACGCCGAGCATGTCGAGGCGCTTGCGCACGCCGACGAGATAGCCGGAGATGGCGAAGGCGGCAGTGCCGATGATGTGGATGAGATCGGTTGTGGTCATGTTTCAGGATAAAATGGGAAATTTTCTCAATATGAAGCGCTTGATGTGGGAAATATTCTCATAACAAGCGCTTCATGATGGTAAAAAATCACTATTTTAATCCATTTTCTGTTAAATGCTATAATGTGCGTGCTGCATGTGGCAGTTTTTTTGGAGTGGATCAATGAAAAAAACGTCGCTGGCGATGTTGTTCGCCTTGTCTTCCCTTGCCGCGGGCGCCGCGGAAATCACCGTGTCGGCTGCTGCGAGCTTGACGGATGCCTTTACCGATATCGCCAAGGCTTATGAGAAACAGTATCCCGATGCCAAGATTAACCTGAATTTCGCCGGTTCCGGTGCGCTGTTGCAGCAAATCGTGAATGGCGCGCCGGCGGACGTGTTCGCGAGCGCCGATACGGTCACCATGGACAAGGCCAGGGATTTCGTGGCACCGGACAGCCGCGTGAATTTCGCCGAGAACCGCCTCGTGGTCATCGTGCCCAAGGATTCTGCCTGGGCAGGCAAGGAGCTTGCTGCGCTCGTCGATGATGCGGCGGTGCAGCGCATTGCCATTGCCAACGTGGAAAGCGTGCCTGTGGGGCGCTACAGCAAGTCCGCGCTTGACAAGGCCGGCCTGTGGGACAAATTGGGCGACAAGAACCTGCCCACGCAGAACGTGCGCCAGTCGCTGGATTATGTGGCACGCGGCGAAGCGGATGCCGGATTCGTGTACGCGACCGATGCCGCGATCATGCCGGAGAAAGTGAAAGTGGTGTTTGAAGTGGCGCTGGAGCAGCCGCTGGTTTACCCCATCGCCGTGCTGAAAAACAGCCAGGCCGCGGATGAGGCGAAGCGCTTTGTCGGGTTCGTGCGCGGCGAAGAAGGACAAAAAGTGCTGCAAGGCTACGGCTTTATTGCGCCCAAGATGTAATATTTCAAAATTTTCCTGAAAATCGTCATTTTTTATCACAAATAAGCGCTTATCGTGAGAATTTTTTGCACAATAAGCGCTTATCAGTGAGAAAATTTATCATGCGGCGCAATGGCGGTTGATACCCGCCCTGCGGTTTGGATTGCAGTCGCCGCAGGTTGGGGCATTTCGGCAAGCCAATAGCCATGAAGTGATCCCAACAGCAGGCAAGTATTGCCGGTTGGGGTTCGGCCATGCCTCACGCCAACATGTGATGCTTCGTTGGCGTCCACAAAAAAACCGCCCGCAGGCGGTTTTTTTGTGCCATCACGAGCCGTCAGGCGCTTTGCGCGATGCGCGGCGGCACGAAGGCGGTGAGTTCCGGGGCTTCGCCTTCGTATTTTTCCACGTTGACGACGGCGGTCTGCCCGGTGTTGCCCTGGGCAAGTTTGGAGGTGCCGAGGTCAATGGCGAGCACGTTGCCGCAGCCGTTCTTGCAGAGCGCATTGCTGCTGCCGTCTGCCGGGTCGTACCACGCGCCTTCTTGCAGGGCAACGACGTTCTTGGCAACGCGACCATTGATCACGGCACCGGCCAGCACTTGCCCGCGGCCGTTGAAGACGCGCACCAGATCACCATCCTTGATGCCGCGCGCTTCCGCGTCTTCGGGATGAATCCATAGCGGTTCGCGGTTGGCCACGGCATATTGCTCGCGCAGCGAGGTTTGGTTGAGCTGCGAGTGCAGGCGGAAGTGGCTGTGCGGCGTGACCATTTGCAGCGGGTATTCCGCAGGGGCGTTGCCGAGGTATTCCGCAGGCGGCAGCCATGAGGCGTGTGCCTTGCAGTCGTCGTAGTTCATCGCTTCGATGGTCTTGGAATAGAGCTCGATTTTGCCGGATGGCGTGCCAAGCGGGTTCAGGATGGGATCGGCGCGGAAATCGGCGTAGCGCACCCATTCGTCGCCTGCCTTGTCGCGCGGGTTCTCGAACACTTTGTTGTCTTGCCAGAATTTCTGGAAGGGCGGCATGACGATGCGCAGCTGGCGCGCGGATTTCTGCGCTTCATCGTAGAAGAACTTGATCCATTGCATTTCGTCGCGGCCTTCGCTGTAGGCGGCTTCCACGCCGAAGATTTTCGAAAGATCGAAGAAGACGTCATAATCGCTTTTTGCCTGACCCTGCGGCTCGATAACCTGCTTCATCGGCACGATGTGCATGTTGGAGTATTCGCCAGTCATGGAGATGTCGTTGCGTTCGTAGGTAGTGGTGATCGGCAGCACGATATCGGCATGCTTGGCGGTCGCCGTCCAGTACGGATCCTGCACAATGATGACTTCCGGCTTCTGCCAGCCGGCGCGCAGGCGGTTCAGATCCTGATGGTGATGGTAGGGGTTGCCGCCGCACCACCAGATCATGCGGATATGCGGGAATTTGCGGGTCTGGCCGTTGTAGGCGTATTCGGCGCCCGGATTGTGCAAAGCATCGGAGATGCGCGCCACAGGAATGGCCAGATCCTGAATACCGCCGCCCATCCAGTCGGAATTGCTGCCTTCGGTGGCAGGTACGTTTGAAATGCTCGGCAATACGCCGGCTTTGCGAATGGGTACGCCGCCGTTGGCATAATGGTAAGTGAGACCAAAGCCGCCACCAGGCAGGCCGATCTGGCCGAGCATGGCGGAGAGCGTGACTAACATCCAGTGAGGCTGCTCACCATGATGCTGGCGTTGCATAGCCCAGCCGGCCATGAACATGGTGCGGTTTTCGTGGAAAATCTTCGCGAGTTCGCGGATTTTCTCGGCGCTGACGCCGCAGATGGCAGCTGCCCATTCCGGGGTTTTTTCCTCGCCGTCTGCCTTGCCGAGGATGTAATCCTGCACTTGCTCAAAACCGACGCAGTATTTCTTCAGGAATTCCTTGTCGTGCCAGTCCTTGGCGATGAGTTCGTGGCAGATGCCGAGCATCAGCGGTACGTCTGTTGTAGGGTTGACGGGTACCCATTCGCAGCGTTCCTTGCCGAGGTATTCGGCGGTTTCCGTCCAGGTCGGATCGATGGAGATGACCTTGATGCCGCTTTCCTTGAGATCTTTCAAATACAGTCGCCCCTGACCGTCAGCTACTGTCCAGGAGATTTGCGAGCAGTTGTAGATGTTCGCGCCCCACATGACCACAACCTTGCTCTCTTTCAGCACCACTTCCCAGCTGGTCGGCTGCTCATAGACTTCCAGCGTGCCGACCACGTGCGGCATGATCACTTGCGCGGCGCCGGTGGAATAATCGCCAAGGTGGCCGACATAACCGCCGGTGAGATGAAGGAAACGTTGCAGCAGGGTGTGCGCCTTGTGCAAGGAACCGGCGGAACGCCAGCCGTAAGAGCCTGCAAAGATGCCTTCGCTGCCGTGGGTATCGCGCACACGACGCAGTTGCCTCTCGATGATGTCGTAGGCTTTTTCCCAGGAGACGGGCACGAATTCGTCATCGCCGCGCTTGCCGTCGGGCTGGCCGGGATTGTCGATATTGTCGAGGAAGCCCTTGCGGATCATGGGCTGCTCGATGCGCACCTTGTTGTGCACCTGATCGGCAACGACGTTTTGCAGGGGATTATCGCCCAGATCGGAGACCGCCGGGCCGGATGAGATAATCTTGCCGTCTTTGACGACGACGGCAAGTGGCCCCCAGTGCGCGGCAGTGATGATGGTCTTGCTTTCGGCCGCAGCCTGGGCAAAGGCACGGACGCTCATCAGGGGCGACAGCAATGCCGCGCCGCCAACAAGGCCGCTGGTTTTCAGGAAATTGCGACGGTTCGATGAAAAGCGCTTGCTCATGGATGACCTCCAGTCATGTCTTTCGCGTGGTGTTGCAGATAATAGGTCAGCATCAGTTTGGCGGTATCGTCCATTGACGTGCGGCTGACCATGCCGTTGACAATCGGCGGCCATTGGTTGGCCGTGTAGTGCCCTGCGGGGATGACGGCATGGCAGCCGCCGCAATAGGCATTGTTGAGATCGTTGCCATAGCGCCAGAGTGCTTCGGCCTCTGCCAGAAGTCCTTCTGCGGCAATCCAGCCGCTGAAAGTGACCGGGCGCCATTGGCTGTCGGTATCGGGATCGATGGCGTATTCACCGCCTTCGATGCGGTCGAATGCGCTGTCTTCAACGATCGCGGTGATGATGCGCTTGCCGCTTTGTGCGTAGATCACCTGGGTTGCCCCTTCCTGCTGGAAGCCGCGCAGGGTGATGGCGCGCATGTCGCCTTCGCTCTCCGTGACTTCCATTTTGGCAGTCGGCAGGATGTTGGCGATTTCCGTGGTTTTCTCTTTGTCGGCATAAACGGTTATACGGCCAACGGGATAGAGCGTTTTGGCGTCCACCGGCGTTTGCTTGGCCAAATCCACCAGATGCTCGGCGGCCTGGTTGGCCTCGTCGGCAAATTCCGGCGGGAAATGCACGAGGCCGCGGTGGCAATCAATGCAGGTTTCGCCGGTTTCCGCCATTTGCGCATGTTTTTCCTGCGCTTTTTCGCTTTGCGAGAAGATGTCCATGGCGTCGGCCTTGTGGCAGCTGCGGCAGGTGACGGAATCGTTTTCCTTCATTTGCGCCCACACGTATTTCGCCATCTCGCCACGCTTGGCCTCGAATGCCGCCTCGTCGGGAATGGTGCCGCGCATTTCGGCGATGAGATCGCCGAGGCCGTCCCTGATTTTGGTTTTCACATAATTCCAGTCGCTGTCATGCGGGATGTGGCAATCGGCGCACTCCGCGCGCACGCCGGATTTGTTGAAAAAATGCGAGGAAGCCTGCCATTCTTCATGCGGCTTGCTCATCGAGTGGCAGCTTACGCAGAATTCCGTGGTACTGGTGGCGCGCATCGACCAGTTCGTCGCATAAAGCCCTGCCGCGCCCAGCACCATGCCCAGCGCCAGCAGGCCGAATATCTTGCCCTTGCTGCTTTGCCGCTTTCTCATATGGACTCCATTGCCTGATGTTCTGATAATTTTCGGGCAGTATAGGCGGGCGCTTTTGCTAACGCAATTTGTAAAAAACAGATATTAATTGAGACAAAAATAGTATGAAATCAATGATGATAAAAGAAAATTGGAGATGCTGTCCGTTTTTGTTGCAAAATACCTCTTTCTTATATTAAAAATCCTATTTTTCTGCAAAAAATATTATTTTCTTACCATTCTGAAGCGCTTATTGCGGTAAAAATTATCTATAAATTACTCTTTGATGATAAAAATAACCAAATCATCTGCGGGCAGGAACGGCTCGGGTTACAATGCCGTGTAAATTTTCCAGCGGAGCACCCATGCTGACCCTCGACGAATTGAATGCCCTGATTGCCAATGCACTGCAAGCGCCGGAAAAACCGGCTGAAACCGTTTCCCTGCATGACGCGCAGGGGCGCATTCTCGCCGAAGACGCGGTCTCTCCGCTCAATATGCCGGTGGCCGATGTATCCGCCATGGACGGTTATGCCTTTTATAACGATGGAACAACGCGCCTTGCCCGCGTCGGTGAATCAGTGGCGGGCAAGTCCTTTGCCGGAAAGGTCGGGATGGGTGAATGCGTGCGCATCATGACCGGCGCCGTGGTGCCTGAAGGCGCGGATAGCGTGGAAATGCAGGAAAACGTGGTGCGCGAAGGCGATCACATCGTGTTGCAGCAGTCCGGCAAGACGGGCAGCCATATCCGCCGCGCCGGAGAGGAAGTGCGAGAGGGCGAAACCGTGCTTTGTGCCGGACAGCTGCTCACTGCCGCTGATATCCTGCTGCTCGCCGCACTTGGGCAGGCGCAGGTGACAGTGCGCGCGCGGCTTGCTGTCGGCATCTTTTCCACCGGCGATGAGCTGGTCGTGCCCGGCGGAGCGCTTTCTGAACACGGGCAGATTTACGACAGCAATCGCGCCTTGCTGATCGCGCTCTTGCAGGCTTTGCCGGTGGAGATCATCGACGGCGGCATCGTGCGCGACGATCTGGATGCCATCAAGGCCACGCTTGCCGACATGGGCGAACGCTGCGACGTCATCCTCACCTCGGGCGGCGTTTCCGTGGGCGACTACGATTTCCTCAAAGACGCCGTTGAAGCGCTTGGCGAAATCAAAAGCTACAAAGTGAAAATGAAGCCGGGCAAGCCCTTCGTTTTCGGGCGCGTGGGCAAGGCCGTCTATTTTGGTCTGCCTGGTAATCCGGTTTCCGGCTTTGTCGGCTTTTCGCGCATCGTGCGCCCGGCGCTCTGGCAAATGGCGGGGGCTGACCCTGTACCCGAAGCCTTTTCGCTCGTGGTGCCGCTTGCGCAAGGTGTGCGCAAATCGCCGGGGCGCCGCGATTTTCAGCGCGGCCGCTTGCAGCGCACGGAAAGCGGCTGGCAGGTCGTGCCGCAAGGCGCGCAGGATTCGCACCGCATTTATGGCCTGGCGCGTGCCAACTGCTTGATCGACATTCCAGCCGAAAGCGGCGATCTCGCCGCAGGCGAACGGGTTACCGTGTGGCCGTTTTTCGACCGCTTTGCCGGAGGTGGATGATGCTGCTTGATCCCTTTGCCCGCCGCATTGCCTATTTGCGCCTGTCCGTCACCGATTTTTGCAACTATCGCTGCGTCTATTGCCTGCCGGACGGCTATCAATCCTGTGGCGAGGCCAACGAACTCACGCTTTCCGAAATCGCCACTTTGGTGCAGGCCTTTGCCGAATGCGGCACGGAAAAAATCCGCTTGTCCGGCGGCGAGCCGACCCTGCGCCGCGACATCGCCGACATCGTGCGCGTGTGCGCAAGCCAGCACGGCATCGAAAAAGTGGCGATCACTACTAACGGCCATCGCCTGGCACAGATTTACCGCGACCTCGTCGCTGCTGGCATTCATCAGTTCAATATTTCCGTGGACAGTTTCCAGCCCGCCACTTTCCATAAAATGACCGGCAAAAACAGCCTCGCGGGGATACTGGACGCCATCGACGCCATGCTCGCCGACAATATCCGCATCAAATTGAACGCCTTGCTGATGCGCGAAACCGCCGACGCCACTGTCGCCGACGGTCTTGCCTACGTCAAAACCCGCCCGGTGACCCTGCGCTTTATCGAACTCATGCAAACCGGCGATAACCGCGCGCTTTACGACAAATCGCACGTGAGCGCGCAAGCGCTTTGCGCGCGTCTGGAGCAAGACGGCTGGCAGAAAAAAACGCGCAGCCCCATGGCGGGACCTGCTATCGAATACCATCATCCCGATTACGCGGGTGGCATCGGCATTATCGCGCCCTACGACAAAAGCTTTTGCGCAAGCTGCAACCGCCTGCGCGTGACCGCGCGCGGGCAAATGCACCTCTGCCTTTTCGATTCGCTGAATTACGATCTGCGCCCGTGGCTTGCCGCAGGCGACGTCACCGGCGTGAAAGCGCGCCTGCACGAACTGATTGCCCACAAACCGGCAGAGCACCATCTGCATCAAGACAACCCCGGCATCATGCGGCATTTGGCGCAGATTGGCGGATAACCCATTTGAAAATCATCCAAGGAAATATCATGAGCGGCCATGCCGAAAAAGCCTTTTATCCTTTGAATATCGCCGTGCTCACCGTCTCCGACACGCGCACGCTTGCCGAAGACACGTCCGGCCAGTATCTCGCAGACGCCCTGCAGGAAGCGGGGCATCATCTCGCCGAGCGCGCGCTGCTCACCGATGACAAATACGCCATCCGCGCCAAAGTGGCAGCATGGATTGCCGATCACGCGGTGCAAGTCGTGCTGGTTACCGGCGGCACCGGCTTCTATGGCCGCGATAATACGCCGGAGGCCGTATCGGTGCTCTTTGACAAAGCTATTGACGGCTTCGGCGAAGCCTTCCGCATGGCCTCGATCGAAGAAATTGGCATGAGCACGATGCAATCGCGCGCGCTTGCCGGCATGGCGAACCGCACCGCCGTTTTCTGTCTGCCCGGCTCGACCGGCGCATGCAAAACCGGCTGGGAGAAAGTGCTGAAAGCGCAGCTCGATTCGCGCACGCGGCCGTGCAATTTCTATCCGCATTTGACTCGTGAAGCGTGAGGCTTGCAGCTGGAGAGGGGATGATAATCTATTATAAAAATTGCAAAAAATAGCATCTTTTTCTCACCATAAGCGCTTCAGGATGATAAAAAACAACCATGAATGAGCATCTGATTATTCTCTGCGGCGGAAAATCGCAGCGCATGGGCGAAGACAAGGCCCTGCTGATGCACGAAGGCGAAACCCTGCTCGCCCGCCATATTCGTTTGGCGCAAGCGGCAGGGTTTACGGTCTGGGTGGCTGGCGGCGGCAGTGCCTATGATCTGCCGGGCAATGTGCGCCAAGCAGATGATGCCTTGCCCGACCGTCAGGGGCCGTTGTCGGCGCTGGTCGGCGCGCTTTCCGCACTGCAAGGCGAAAGCGCGCAAAGCGCATTGCTGATGCCGGTCGATACCTTGGTCACGCCCGCACAAATTGCCGCCGCCTTGCCGGAAACGCACGCGCCCTTTGCCTGTCTCATCGCCGAGGGCACGCCGCAGCCGCTTTTTGCCCGCGTGCGTCTTGCGCTCTATCCGCGTCTCGCCGAATGGCTCGCCACTGGCGTGCGCCGCATGATGCCGCTGGCGGCATTGCCGGGCGTGCGTTATGTGCCGGTGCCGGCGGATTGGCCGCAGCCGTTTTCGTTCAATACGCCTGCCGACTGGCAGGCCGCGCAAGGAGGGAGCGCATGAGTTTTTCCCATCTCGATGCCGAGGGCAAGCCGCATATGGTGGATGTCGGCAACAAGGTTGCAACTGTGCGCGAGGCGGTCGCGCAGGCGCGCGTGGTGTTCCCCGAAGACGTCTATGCCGCGCTGCGCGAAGCCGACGGCAAAACGCGCAAGGGTTCGGTGACCGACATCGCCCATATCGCCGGCGTGATGGCCGCCAAGCAAACGGCGAACCTCATTCCGCTTTGCCATCCGCTGCCGCTGGATAAAGTGGGCCTTGCTTTCGCCTACGATGATGCGGCTTGCGCGCTCATCATCACCGCGACTTGCCGCGTGACCCACAAAACCGGCGTGGAAATGGAAGCGCTCACGGCGGCGAGCGTTGCCGCGCTGACGGTCTATGACATGACCAAGGCGATGAGCCACGATATCGCAATCGAGCGCATCGAATTGCTCGGCAAAAGCGGCGGTAAACGGGATTTTTCAAGAACGTAAAAAATAGTCATTTTTTACCATTATAAAGCGCTTATAGTGAGAGAATTTTTCATAATAAGCGCTTTTTGATGAGAAAATTTATCATAAGGACAGGGTATGACACTGACGGTTTTATATTTCGCCCAGCTCGCTGAAGCGAGCGGCAAGGCGCGCGAAACAGTGGAGGGCGAGTTTGCCGATATGGCAGCGCTGTATGGCGCTTTGGATGTGAAGTACGGCTTTGCGCTGGCGCAAAACCAGCTGCGCGTGGCGCGTAACCAGAGTTTTGCCGCGTGGACGGATGCGCCGCAAGACGGCGACGAAATCGCCTTTATCCCGCCGGTATCGGGAGGCTGAGATGTCGTTCATCATCACCGAGATGCCGATTGATACCGCGCGTGCGCGCGAAGCGCTGCTGCGCCGGAACGCCGGCGGCTATGTGAGCTTTGAAGGCTGGGTGCGCGACCATCACGCCGGCAAGGCGGTGGAGAAACTGATCTACAGCGCCTATGCGGAAATGGCAGAAAAAGAAGGCGGGCGCATTGTCGCCGATGCCATGGCGCGCTTCGATATCGAAGCGGCGGCGTGCATCCATCGCGTCGGCGAGCTTGCCATCGGCGATATGGCAGTGTGGGTCGGCGTCTCGGCGGGGCATCGCGGCGCGGCGTTTGAGGCCTGCCGCTATATCATCGATACCATCAAGGGCGATGTGCCGATCTGGAAACACGAGTTTTACGCCGACGGCAGCCGCGAATGGGTGCTCAATCATCATTGTTGTTGACGCGCCCGGAGGTTGGAGTAAACGAAGCGTCAATTTACGACGTTCGAGACTATAAAATAAATGTTTTTTACCACGATAAGCGCTTCTTAATGGTAAAAAACAATCATAAATGTGCAAATTATGAATAAAAATAATATACCTGATTTTTCGCGGCATCCCGTAGGTTGGGGGAAACGACGTGAACCCCAACACAAGCGAAAAACGTTGCCTGTTGGGGTTCAGCGCAAGCGCTTCACCGCCAACCTACAGCATTACCATTAACAGCAAAACATGAACCAATCCCACCCCACTGATTTTTCTCGTCAATTAACAGTTCCGGGCATGAGCCCTGCGGCGCAGGAAAAACTCGCGCGGGCGCGGGTGCTGGTGTTCGGTGCGGGCGGGTTGGCGGCGAGCGCCGTGCCGTGGCTTGCGGCATCCGGTATCGGCCATCTCACCATTGTTGATGGCGATACGGTTTCCGCAAGTAATCTTCATCGCCAGCTGCCCTTTACCTATGCCGACATCGGCAAGCCCAAAGCGGAAATGCTCGCCGATTATTGCCGCGCGCGCATGGCAGAGGGGACTTGCGAAGCGATTGCCCGCGAACTGGGCGGCGCGGAGATTCTGCAATACTTGCAAACGCACGATGTGGCGCTTGATTGCACCGACAGCCGCGCGCTCGCCTATCAATTGAACGATGCCGCGCTCCTCTGCGCCAAGCCGGTGGTCTTTGCCAATGCCTCCGCGCTCGCGGGTCAGCTTTTCGTGCTGCATCCAGGCGAGGATCAGCCTTGCTGGCGCTGTTTGTGGCCGGAAGAAGTGCTCCCCGGCGGCAACTGCGACGCGCTCGGGGTCATGGGGCCGGTGCCGGGGGTGATGGGGATGTTGCAGGCGCTGGAAACGCTGAAAGTGCTCGCCGGTTTTGCCGCGCCGCTTCGGGGCGAAGTGCTGCAATACGATTTCGCGCGGCTTGCGCAAAGCCGCTTTGCTGTGCCGCGTGCGCCGGATTGCAACCATCGTCCGCGTATGGATGACGACAGCGTTTTTGATGAGGACTGGCAGGCGGCGCGGGCGCAAGGCTTGCGGGTGATTGATATTCGCAGCGCAGAGGAAACGGCGGCGCGACCTTGCGCTTTTGCCGATGGTGAAGTGCCGATGGATGCGCTTCTCGCCACACCTGCGGCGTATCTCGGCGGCGCCCCCGTGCTGCTGGTTTGCGCGAGCGGACAGCGCGCGCAAAGCGCGGCGCGTCTGCTGCATGCCCAGGGCTTCGCGCAGGTGCGCGCCTATCCGCGCCGCTGGTGACGCATGACGGCCAGCGTTTGGACGCCGTTATGGCTCTCGTTGAAAGTGGCGGGGTTTGCGGTATTGATCAGCCTCGTGCTCGGCGTGCTGCTCGGTTTTCTTCTCGCGCGCAGCCGCTTTCCCGGACGCGAATTGCTGGATACGGTGCTGACCTTGCCGATGGTGATGCCGCCTACGGTGCTCGGCTACTACCTGCTCGTGCTCATCGGGCGGCAAAGCGCTTTCGGGCAATGGCTGAACAGCCTCGGCATCCAGCTCATTTTTACCTGGCAAGGCGCGGTGATTGCCGCGACGGTGGTCGCCTTTCCCCTGATTTTGAAACCGGCGCGCGCGGCGTTCGAGCAAGTCGATCCCCAGCTGGAAGCGGCGGCGCGCTGCTTGGGGTTGTCACCTGCGGCGATTTTCTGGCGCGTGACTTTGCCGCTCGCCTGGCGCGGCATTTTGGCGGGCAGCCTGCTGGCTTTTGCCCGCGCGCTCGGCGAGTTCGGCGCGACCTTGATGGTGGCGGGCAGCATTCCCGGCAAGACGCAAACCCTCTCCATTGCCATTTACGAAGCGGTGCAGGCCGGGCGTGACAGCGATGCGCACTGGATGGTGGCGCTGATTTCCGCGGTGTGCATCGCCGTGTTGCTCGGCGTCGGCGCGCTTGCCTCCGGCAAAGTGCCGAAAGCGGGGCTGAAATGACGGCCTTTGATATTCATATCGAAAAAAACCTGCCCGGCTTCACCCTGGATGCCACGTTGCAAACGGACGCGCGGCGCATTGCCATTCTCGGCGGCAGCGGCAGCGGCAAAACGCTGTTCATGCAGGCGATTGCCGGATTGTATCGCCCCGATAGAGGTCATGTGCGCGTGGGTGGGCAGTGCTTTTACGATGCGCGCCATTTCCTGTCCACTGCCAAGCGCAATGTGGCCTATCTCTTTCAGGATTATGCGCTGTTTCCGCATTTGACCGTGGCGCAGAATATCGCTTTTGGGCTTTACCAAGGCTGGCGCAATCCGGGCAAAACCCTGCCCGCGGAAGTCGATACCTGGTTGCAGCGCCTCGATATCGCCCATATCGCCGGTTTGTATCCTGCCCAGCTGTCCGGCGGGCAAAAGCAGCGCACTGCCTTGGCGCGCGCGCTGATCCGCCGTCCGTCCGTTTTGCTGCTTGATGAACCCTTTTCCGCGCTCGATACCGGATTGCGCGACCGCATGCGCCATCTGGTCAGCGATTTGCAGCGCGAATACGATGTGCCGCTGATTCTGATTACCCACGATCCGGCCGATGCACAGGCGCTGGGCGATGATTTTTACCAGATGAGCCGCCACGACAACCGCGCCACCCTGCGCCCTATGCAGGATGCGCCGGCGCTGCCGGAAGCGGAAGTGACGCTCGAGATCGTGCCGCGCCTGCATGGCGTATCGCTCGGCAGCAACGCGCGCGTGCGTTTGCTGGAAACGCTGGACAAATCGGGCATAACCCTGGATGATGCCGCCGCGCAAGCGGGCATGAGCCGCAAGGATGCGCTGGACGCGCTGGACAGCCTCAACAATCTTGCCGGCATCGCGCTCTCGCAACGGGACAGGGAGACCCTCACGCTCACCGCACAAGGCCACGAGTGGCTTGCCCGCTACCGACAGCAGGAAACGCAACTGCATGCCTTACTGTCTTCTTTATCTTCTGAATTTACGGAGTTTTTAGCCATGTTTTTCAATATTTCCACCCGCAACCAACTGAAAGGCGAAATCAAGGCGGTGAACGCTGGCGCCGTCAACAGCGAAGTGCAGATTGCCCTGGGCGCACACGAGATCACTGCCATCATCACCCGCGCCAGCGTCGAGCGCCTTGGCCTTGCGGCAGGCAAGACCGCCTATGCGCTCATCAAGGCGAGCGACGTGATGATCGCCAGCGAAGATGTGGCGGCGGGCATTTCCGCGCGCAACTGCCTGGCCGGCACGGTCGCCCGCATCGAAAGCGGCGCGGTCAATGACGAAGTGACGCTCGATATCGGCAATGGCCAGAGTGTGACCGCCATCATCACCCGCGCCAGCGTCGAGCGCCTCGGCCTTGCCGTCGGCAAACCGGCCTGCGCCTTGATCAAGGCTTCCAGTGTCATGATTGGCTGCTGATAGTTATTTTTTCTCACCATAAAGCGCTTGTTGCGAGAAAATTTCTCACCATGAGCGCTTTGTCATGGTAAAAAATCGCCATTTTTGGCGATTTTTTGTTTTGGTTACGGCTGTAGCGCCAGCAGCGCTTCGTAGCGCTGGTCGGTCAGGGTTTTCAAAAACGCGATGAGCGCGTCGATCTCGGCATCGCTGAGCGGCGGAGCGGCAAGCGCGTCGTAGTCGATGGTGTGCGGCACTTCCGCCTTGCCCCAGTTTTGCGCGCGTGCGGGATGGTTGTAGTGGTCGTGGAAATGGAGCACGGTGCGCAGGTCGGCAAAGACGCCGTTGTGCATGTAGGGCGCGGTAACGGCGACATTGCGCAAACTCGGCGTGCGGAATTGGCCGTCGAGCGCAGGGTTGCCGTCGGTGCGCGGGTTGTCCATGAGGCCGTGATCCACGTAATCGCTTTCGCGTTGCGCCAGGCGGATAAGCATGGGATTGCCGGGCACGCCGATGTTGTAGAAAACATAAGTGCTGAACGGTTCTTCACGGCTGCCCGGTGCCTTGGCGGCATGGCAGGCAGCGCAGTTGCTGCGCGCGGGATCGAAAAAAAGCGCGCGTCCGGCTTCTTCTTCGGCGCTGAATTCGGCCTTGCCTGCAAGAAAGCGGTCATATTTGCTGTCGTAAGTGCGCAGCGCCGCGCTTTTTTCGTAGGCGGCGAGCGCTTGCGCAAGCACGCGGAAGGCGCGCGCTTCCTGGTAGCCGAGGCCAGGTTTGCCAACGGTCACAAAAACCTGCTGGCCATGCTGGCGCTTGAGCTGTTCGGCGTATTGCGGATTTTTTGCCAGGCGCAGGGCGACGTGCTGGCTGTCGCGCATGCCCATTTCAAAGTCGGTAAAAAGCGGGCCGCTGACTTGTTCGGCAAGATCGATGGCGCGGCCGTCCCAGAATTGCCCGCCGACATGGCGGCCAAGAGCGGCATCATAGTGAAAGGGCGGGCTGTTCGCGGCATAGGCGATGGACGGGGCGTTGCGGATGCCGAAGCGCTCGCCGCCGCTGCCCTGCGAGATCATGTTCTGCCCGGCATGCTGGCGCAGGTCAATAAAGGCGGCGGCGGGCTGGTGGCAGGTGAAGCAGCCCATGTCCTGATGGCGCGACAGGGTGGGATCAAAGAAAAAGAGCTGGCCGAGTTCTTCGGGGGAGAGCAGGGTGAAGGGCTCGGCTTGCGCGGTAAGCATTGCGGCAGCGAGCAGGCACGAGAGACGGCGACGCATGATGATCTCCATCGGGAAGATTTGCGTCAGTATACGGCGAATGCGGGTTTCGCGCCTTGATTTGCCTCATATGGGTAGGGAAAGAGAAATGAGAAATTTTCTCACAATTAAGCGCTTTTTACGAGAAAATTTATTAGGAAAAGCGCTTTGTTATGATAAAAAAATACTATTTTTATCTTTTCTATGAGAAATAGTATTGAGTATGTGCAGATGCTGCGACAAGAGTTGCCGGTAGGGCGCGAGGTAGTGGTCGATGGCCTGTTGCAGGGCGGCGCGGTCGCGCTCGAGCAGGGTCTGCATGGCGGCGGCGAGTTCGTCGGCATTCTGGACTTGTTGGGCGAAAGGCTGGCGGGCGAGTTCGCGGGCGATGTGGGCGAAGTTGTAGGTGGAAGGGCCGTAGAGGACGGGAATGCGCGCGTGCAGGGGTTCCAAAAGGTTGTGGCCGCCGCGTTCGATGAGGGTGCCGCCGATGAAGGCGAGATCAGCGGCGGCGAAAAAGGCGGGGAGTTCGCCGAGGGTGTCGATGAGGTAAACGTCGTTCGCGTGTTGCGCGATGTCGTTTTGGCTGCGCAGGCGCGGGGTGTAGCCGGCATGGCGGATGTACTGGCTGACGGCTTCGCGGCGCTCGGGATGGCGCGGGGCGATGAGGAGGGTGGCTTGCGGATGGCGCTGTTGCAGGGTTTTGAAGGCGGCGAGGATAACGGCTTCTTCGCCTTCGTGGGTGCTGGCGGCGAGGATGACGGGATGGCGGTTGTGCGCGAGTGCAGCGGGCGCAGCGGGTTGGGGCGGCAGGTATTTGAGGCTGGGCGTCACGGTGATGCGGCGAAAGCCCAGGTGGCGGAAGCGGCGGGCGTCGTCGCGGGTTTGTGCGTTGATGGCGAGGCTGTCGAGGAGGGGCGCGAGCAGGCGTTGCGCAAAGCGGCGGTAGCGCCGCAGGGAGCGCGCGGAGAGGCGGGCGTTGGTGAGGAGCACGGGGATGTTGTGGCGCGCGGCTTCCGTGATGAGCGCCGGCCAGATTTCCGTTTCCATGAGGACGATGGCGCGCGGGCGCACATGGCGGATGAAGCGGCGCATGAGGGCGGGAAGGTCGTAGGGCAGATAGCTGATGCGCACGCGCTCGCGGTGTTCGCGCTGAAAACGGGCAGTCTGCGCGCGGCCGGTAGGCGTGGTGGTGGTGATCCACAGGGTGTGCGCGGGATTGGCTTGCAAATAGGCGGCAAGCAACGGGCGGATAGCGAGAAATTCGCCGACGGAGACGGTGTGCACCCAGAGGGTGTCGGGCAGAGCAGCAGGCGGCTGGCGGGCGAGGCGCTCGGCGATGTGCTTGCGGTAGGCCGGATTGTTGCGCGATTTCCACAGGAGACGAAGGATGGCCAGCGGCAACAGCAAGGCGAGGAGCGGCGCGTAATACCAAGGCAGGGCGGCTTGTGATGGGGCGTGCGGATGCGTACTATTCATGCCCGCATTATATAGATGACAGGATTTTCATGGCGATTTATGCGATTGGCGATGTGCACGGGCAATATGAGGCGCTGATGCGTTTGCTGGAAGGGATTGGCTATGGTGACGACGATGAATTGTGGTTTGTCGGCGATCTGGTCAATCGCGGGCCGGATTCGCTCTCGGTGCTGCGCTTTGTGACGGCGCTGGAAAATGCGCGCGTGGTGCTCGGCAATCATGATTTTTCCCTGCTCGTGCAGGCCGAGCGCTTCAAGGGCAACAAGCTCAAGGATGCGGCTGTGCAGGTACTCGCTGCCGATGATGCGCCGGAATTGTTGCGCCGCTTGCGCCAGTATCCGCTCATGCATGTGGACAAGTCGCGCAAGGTGGCGATGGTGCATGCCGGAGTGCATCCGCTGTGGACGATGAAAACGGCGAAGCGCCTCAATCGCGCGGTGTGCAAGGCGTTGCAGGGAAGAAAATACCGCGATTTCCTGCGCGATATCTATGGCGATGAACCCGCGCAATGGTCGGAGGATTTATCCGGCATGGCGGCGAAACGCTTCGCTGTGAATGTATGCTGCCGCATGCGCTTTCTGCGCGAGGATGGCGTGCTGGATCTTCAGGCGAAAATGGCGCCGCATGACGCACCGCCCGGGCTGAAACCGTGGTTTGATTTTGCGGCGCGCAATCAATATCGCTGGATTTTCGGGCATTGGGCGAACTGCGGATTGATGGTGCGTGAACACGTGGCCTGCCTGGATGGCGGCAGCGCATGGGGTGGGGAGCTGGTGGCGTTTGATGTGGACAGCTGGCGTGTTGCCGGGCGGGTGAGCGTGTGCTAAGCGTCTTTTTGTGAAAGGCAGAAAAAAAAGATTGACAGGGTGGTGAATGTTGGTATGATGCGCGCTCTGTTTCGGAGGGGTACCCAAGCGGTCAACGGGAGCAGACTGTAAATCTGCCGGCTCAGCCTTCGTAGGTTCGAATCCTACCCCCTCCACCATTTAACTTGCGGGTGTAGTTCAATGGTAGAACCTCAGCCTTCCAAGCTGATGGTGTGGGTTCGATTCCCATCACCCGCTCCAAGTCCAAAATTCTATTCCCAGTCCATATAGCTCAGCAGGTAGAGCACTTCCTTGGTAAGGAAGAGGTCACCGGTTCAAATCCGGTTATGGGCTCCATTATTTTCTCTTACGGGTGTATTTGAGATGTCCAAGGAAAAGTTTGAACGTACGAAGCCCCACGTGAACGTGGGAACGATCGGCCACGTAGATCACGGTAAGACTACGCTGACAGCGGCTCTCACGAAAGTTGGTGCTGAGAAGTTCGGTGGTGCTTTCCGTGCTTACGACCAAATCGACGGTGCGCCGGAAGAGCGTGCGCGTGGTATCACCATCTCGACTGCACACGTGGAATACGAGTCCCCGAACCGTCACTACGCCCACGTTGACTGCCCGGGACACGCCGACTACGTCAAGAACATGATCACCGGTGCTGCACAGATGGACGGTGCTATCCTCGTCTGCTCCGCAGCCGACGGCCCCATGCCGCAAACCCGCGAGCACATCCTTCTTTCCCGTCAGGTTGGCGTACCCAACATTGTCGTCTTCCTGAACAAGGCCGACATGGTTGACGACGCCGAGTTGCTCGAACTCGTCGAAATGGAAGTGCGCGACCTTCTCTCCGAATACGACTTCCCGGGCGACGACACCCCGATCATCATCGGCTCCGCCCTGAAAGCACTCGAAGGCGACACCTCCGACATCGGCGTGCCTGCCATCGAAAAACTCGTGGAAGCACTCGACACCTATATCCCCGAGCCGGTACGCGACATCGACAAACCCTTCCTGATGCCGATCGAAGACGTCTTCTCCATCTCCGGTCGTGGTACTGTTGTAACCGGTCGTATCGAGCGTGGTATCGTCAAGGTTGGCGAAGAAATCGAAATCGTCGGTATCCGCCCGACCACCAAAACCACCTGCACCGGCGTGGAAATGTTCCGCAAGCTGCTCGACGAAGGTCGTGCCGGTGACAACGTCGGCGTCCTCCTGCGCGGCACCAAACGTGAAGACGTTGAGCGTGGCCAGGTACTCGCCAAGCCGGGCACCATTACCCCGCACACCCGCTTCGAAGCCGAAGTGTATATCCTGTCCAAGGAAGAAGGTGGTCGTCATACCCCGTTCTTCAAAGGCTACCGTCCGCAGTTCTATTTCCGCACCACGGACGTAACTGGCGAATGCATCCTGCCGGAAGGGGTGGAAATGGTCATGCCGGGTGACAACATCAAGATGGACGTAAACCTGATTTCTCCGATTGCGATGGATGAGGGTCTGCGTTTTGCGATTCGTGAAGGTGGCCGTACCGTGGGTGCGGGCGTCGTCTCGAAAATTAAGGAATAATATTCTTGCAAATATTCGGGGTGGTGGCTATAATGCGCCGCCCCGAGTCTGTCTTCAGGACAAACGTTTTTACACAGGCGAATAGCTCAATTGGTAGAGTTGCGGTTTCCAAAACCGTCGGTTGGGGGTTCGAGTCCCTCTTCGCCTGCCATTATTCTCAGAGAGTGTCCATGCAGCAAGCTCCCGTTGAAATCGAAAAAAAACCGCTGGATGGTGTATTGATATTTTTGGCCACCCTCCTTTTTTTGGGTGGCTTTTATCTTGCCGGGTCCCTGTTTTTCGCTGCCAAGCCTTGGTACATCCGTCTGCTGATCATTGTTGTCGCCATTGTGTCCTCGCTGGCGGTTCTCGCGCTGAGCAGTTATCGTGCGCGTCTTTTCTCGCTGGCGCGCGGTGCGCGCATCGAGTTGCGCAAGGTGCATTGGCCGAGCAAGGATGAGTGGTGGAAAGCGACATTGATGGTTTTGGTCATCGTGACCGTCTTTGCCCTGTTCCTGAGCTTGATTGACTGGCTGCTGGCCGCCCTGATCCAGTGGGTGCTCTGATGCGTTGGTATGTATTGCAAACCTATTCCCAGTTTGAGCATCAGGTCAAGCGCGCGCTTTTGGAGCGCATCGAGCGCGAAGGTCTGCAAGCACATTTTGGTCAGATTCTCGTACCCTCTGAAGAGGTGGTGGAAATCAAGGACGGCAAGAAGCGCAGTTCGCAGCGCAAGTTTTTCCCGGGCTATGTCCTGGTAGAAATGGAAATGAATGAATTGACCTGGCACCTGGTCAACAGCACCCCCAAAGTGTCAGGATTCGTGGGCGGCACGGCGGAGCGGCCGGCGCCCATCGCCAAGCATGAGGTCGATGCCATCATGCGGCGTATTGAAGAGGGTGTGGAAAAACCGCGCCCGAAAACCCTGTTCGAAGTCGGAGAAGAAGTGCGCATCGTCGATGGCCCCTTCGCCGAATTCACCGGGACGGTTGAAGAAGTGCAGTACGACAAGAGTCGCCTCAAGGTATCCGTGCTGATTTTCGGGCGTCCCACACCAGTGGAACTTGAGTTCCATCAGGTGGAAAAGGACATTTGATCAATCACGGGGAGCCGCAAGGCGTTATCACCCGCAAGGAGTAAATGAATGGCTAAGAAAATCACTGGCTATATCAAGCTGCAAATTCCTGCAGGCAAAGCCAATCCGTCACCGCCCGTTGGTCCGGCGCTCGGTCAGCGTGGCGTTAATATCATGGAGTTCTGCAAGGCGTTCAATGCTGAAACCCAGTCCATGGAAGCGGGTATGCCGATTCCGGTTGTCATTACCGTATTCAGCGATCGCAGCTTCACCTTCGTCACCAAAACCCCGCCAGCTTCCTATCTGCTGAAAAAGGCTGCCGGCATCAAATCCGGTTCCGGTCGTCCCAATACCAACAAGGTGGGCAAGGTGACTCGCAAGCAGCTGGAAGAAATCTATGCGCTGAAGAAGCCGGACTTGACCGCTGCTGATGCCGAAGCTGGTATCAAGACCATTGCAGGCAGTGCGCGTTCCATGGGTATCAAGGTAGAGGATTGAGAAAATGGCAAAATTGACAAAACGTGCCAAGGCCATTCGTGAAAAGCTCGAGCCGGGCAAGGTCTATTCCCTGGAAGAAGCACTCGCTCTGCTGAAAGCGCTGCCAGGCGTGAAATTCAATCAGTCTGTCGATGTGGCGCTCAATCTTGGCATCGATCCGCGCAAATCCGATCAGGTGGTGCGCGGTGCCGCGGTGCTGCCGAACGGAACCGGTAAATCAGTGCGCGTTGCCGTCTTTGCCCAGGGAGACAATGCTGAAGCGGCAAAGGCCGCTGGTGCTGATATTGTCGGCATGGACGAGCTGGCTGATGAGATCAAGGGTGGCCGCAGTGATTTCGATGTGGTGATTGCCGAACCGGCTGCCATGCGTGTCGTCGGTACCTTGGGTCAAATTCTCGGCCCGCGTGGACTCATGCCCAACCCGAAAGTGGGTACAGTGACTGCCGATGTAAAAACCGCGGTGGAAAATGCCAAGGCGGGCCAGGTGCGCTTCCGCGCCGACAAGGGCGGCGTAGTGCATGCCATGATTGGCAAGCTCGATTTCGACGACAACAAACTGGTCGAAAACCTTCGCGCTCTGGTTGCCGAAGTCAACAAGCTCAAGCCGGCAACCAGCAAAGGCGTCTATCTGAAAAAAGCCTATCTGTCCACGACCATGGGGCCGGGGCTCGCCGTGGATGTTGCTGCACTGGTGGCATAACAATCTGCTATATGCCGCGGAGAAAGCCCGCTTTCTCCGCGGTCATCGTTCTTTGGATGGCTGTAGCTCAAACAGCTATCGTCAAAGACTGCGGGTGTGACTTTTCATCACTTAATTTCCCGCATAGATGGTAGGTCAGCTTCAGTTGTCTGAAATGGCCATACCGAGGGCTGCGGTTCTGACCGCAGAAACAAGGGTAATCCAATCCGACTTAAGGAGTATGGAATGGGATTGAATCTGACCAGCAAGAAAGCCGTCGTCGCGGAAGTCCATGAAGTGGCTTCTTCCGCATTGGCGTTGGTGGCCACAGAGTATCACGGTCTGGCTGTGGAGCATCTGACGTCACTGCACGCCCGTGCACGCGAAAGCGGCGTATATCTGCGTGTGGTCAAGAATACCCTGGCAAGACGCGCGCTCGCGGATACGGATTTCGGCAATGTCGAAGACCGTCTCGTAGGGCCGCTGATTTTGGCTTTCTCCTTGGAAGATCCGGGCGCGGCTGCGCGCCTGTGGCGAGATTTCTTCAAGGAACACGACAAGATGGACAAGAATATTGTCAAGTTCTTGAGCGTTTCCGGTGAAGTGTTGCCCGGCAAAGAGCTGGATCGTCTGGCAAAAATGCCGACCAAGGAAGAAGCGCTGTCGCTGCTTATGGCATGCATGCGTGCGCCGGTCGAGAAACTCGCCCGCACACTCAACGAAGTGCCCGGCAAACTGGTGCGCACCGTCGAAGCCATTCGTCAAAGCAAAGCGGCATAAGTATTTGTCGGTATTCTTGTATCCTTTTTTGAATTGTTTTTTGGAGTATGAATTATGGCCATTAGTAAAGAAGATATTTTGGAAGCCATTGCCCAAATGTCCGTCATGGATGTGGTCGATCTGATCGCTGCCATGGAAGAAAAATTCGGTGTATCCGCTGCCGCTGCCGTTGCCGCTGCACCGGTTGCTGCTGCCGGCGGTGCTGCCGCTGCTGAAGAGCAAACCGAATTCGACGTGGTTCTCGCTGACGCTGGCGCCAACAAGGTTGCTGTCATCAAGGCTGTTCGTGCCATTACCGGTCTTGGCCTGAAAGAAGCCAAGGAAGCGGTTGACGGCGCCCCGACCACGCTGAAAGAAGGCGTTGACAAGGCTGAAGCCGAGAAGATCAAGAAAGAACTTGAAGAAGCAGGCGCCAAAGCCGAACTCAAGTGATTGCTTGGCATATTTTGCAAAAGTACTGGCGCGCAGGCGTCAGTACTTTTTGTCGTCTTTGAAAAGCCGGTAAACCCTTGTGCAGACACTGTGCAACGGTTTGCAGGTTTGACTGCCTTCTTCCGCGCTTTGCGCATTACCGACGCTCGAGGTTACTGTCGTTATGACCTATACGTTCACCGAAAAAAAACGCATCCGCAAAAATTTCAGCAAGCGTCCCACCGTACTGGAAACTCCCTATTTGCTGTCCATGCAGCTCGATTCCTATCGCGAGTTTCTTCAGCAGGACAAAAAATTCGACCAACGCGAGCCGGTTGGCTTGCAAAGCGCCTTTGCCTCCATCTTTCCCATTGTCAGCCACAACGGCATGGTGGAATTGCAGTTTGTTGGCTATGACCTCGGCAAGCCCGAATTCGAAGTGCGCGAATGCCAGCTGCGCGGCGTGACCTATTCTGCGCCGTTGCGCGCGCGCATGCGCCTGGCGATTTATGACAAGAACAGCACCAAGCGTAAATTGAAGCAAGTCATCGAATCGGAATCAGTCTTCATGGGCGAAATGCCGCTCATGACTGATAACGGCACTTTCGTGATCAATGGTACCGAGCGGGTTGTGGTTTCGCAGCTGCACCGCTCGCCTGGCGTCTTCTTCGATCATGACCGCGGCCAAGGTCACAGTTCCGGCAAATTGCTCTTCTCGGCGCGCATCATCCCCTATCGCGGCTCATGGCTCGATTTCGAATTCGATGCCAAGGACCTGCTCTATTGCCGCATTGACCGCCGCCGCAAGTTGCTAGTGAGTATTCTGCTGCGCGCGTTGGGCTACAACAACGAGCAAATGCTCGAAATGTTTTTCGATACGCAAACCTTCAAGGTTTCGCGCGGCAAGGTTGAACTGGTCTTTGAACCTGCGGTTTACAAGGGGCAGATTGCGCCTTTCGATTTCGTCGCCAACCAGGAAGTGCTCGTCGAAGCCGGTAAGCGCGTGACCAGTCGCCATGTGCGTTTGCTCGAGGAAAGCGGAGTGAACCGTCAGGTGGTGCCGGAGAGTTATCTCGTCGGCAAGATTCTTGCCAAGGATCTGGTCGACAAGGAAACCGGCGAGCTGATTTTGCCGGCGAACGCCGAGCTCACTGCCGAGCACGTTGCCAAGCTCATCGAACTTGGCGTGAAGACTTTCGAGACCTTGCTGGTCAATGACCTGGATCGTGGCGCCTATATTTCCCACACCATTGCCCAGGATGAAACGACCACTACTCTTGAAGCGCGCGCGGAAATTTACCGCATGATGCGCCCGGGTGAGCCGCCGACCAAAGAAGCGGCCGATACGCTGTTCGACAATCTCTTCTTCAATGAAGAGCGCTACGACCTTTCCCGCGTCGGACGCATGAAGTTCAATCGCCGTCTCAATATTGAAGGAGACGAGGGGCGCGGCGTTCTGTCCAGCGAAGACATTGTCAAGGTCATCCAGATGCTTATTGCCATTCGTGATGGTGAAGGCAGCATCGACGATATCGATCACCTCGGCAACCGTCGTATCCGCTGCGTGGGCGAGATGGCGGAAAATGCCTTCCGCATCGGCTTGGTGCGTTTGGAGCGCTCGGTGAAAGAACGCCTGTCACAAGTGGAATCTGAAGGCTGGACGCCGAAGGATCTCATCAATGCCAAGCCGGTGGCGGCAGCGATTAAGGAATTTTTCGGTTCGTCGCAATTGTCACAATTCATGGACCAGAACAACCCGCTCTCCGAAGTCACGCACAAGCGCCGCATTTCTGCACTCGGCCCGGGCGGATTGACGCGCGAGCGCGCCGGTTTTGAAGTGCGTGACGTGCATCCGACGCACTATGGCCGTCTGTGCCCGATCGAAACCCCGGAAGGTCCGAACATCGGTCTTATCAACTCGCTTGCCGTCTATGCCAAGACCAACGAATACGGTTTTCTGGAAACGCCTTATCGCAAGGTCGTGGATGGCAAAGTGACGAGTGACATCGAATATCTTTCCGCCATCGACGAGTCGCGCTACACCATTGCCCAGGCGAACGCGCGTCTTGATGCCGATAACCGTTTTGCTGACGAGCTGGTCTCGACCCGTTTCGAAAACGAATTCACCTTGTCGCCGCCGGAACGTATCGATTACATGGACGTGTCGCCGAAGCAGATTGTTTCGGTGGCCGCCTCGCTCATCCCCTTCCTTGAGCATGACGATGCCAACCGCGCCCTGATGGGCTCCAACATGCAGCGCCAGGCGGTGCCGACGTTGCGTGCCGACAAGCCGCTGGTCGGTACCGGCATGGAGCGCGTTGTGGCCAACGATTCCGGTGTTCTCGTGCGCGCCGAGCGTGGTGGCGTTATCGATTCTGTCGATTCTTCGCGTATCGTCGTCAAGGTCAATGATGACGAAGTGGATGTGAACGGCTTGGGCGTGGACATTTACAACCTCACCAAATATACCCGCTCCAACCAGAATACCTGCATCAACCAAAAACCGCTGGTCAGTCCTGGTGATGTGGTGGCACGTGGTGACGTGCTTGCCGACGGCCCTTCCACCGATCTTGGTGAACTGGCACTCGGACAGAATATGCTGGTCGCCTTCATGCCGTGGAACGGTTACAACTTCGAGGACTCCATCCTCATTTCCGAGCGCGTGGTGCAGGAAGACCGCTTTACTACGATCCATATTGAAGAGCTGACCTGTGTGGCGCGCGATACCAAGCTTGGCCCCGAGGAAATCAGCGGCGACATTCCCAATGTCAAGGAAAGCGCTTTGGCCAAGCTCGATGCTACCGGTATCGTCTACATCGGCGCGGAAGTGAAGGCGGGCGATATCCTCGTCGGCAAGGTCACACCCAAGGGTGAGCGCTCGCAGTCGCCGGAAGAGAAACTGCTGCGCGCCATCTTCGGCGAAAAAGCCTCGGACGTGAAAGATACTTCATTGCGCGTGCCGACCGGTTATGACGGTACGGTGATCGACGTGCGCGTCTACACCCGCGATGGTGTGGAAAAAGATGCACGCGCCAAGGAAATCGAAGCGATGGAAATCGAATCCATTGCCCAGGATGTCAAGGATCGCCTGCGTGTTTTCGAAGCCGATATCCACGAGCGTGCTGCCCGCCTCCTCATGGGGCAGGAAATCAAGAAAGCGGCCAAGCGCAAGTCCGGCGATGTTGTGGATCAAGCGTTGCTTGACGAGATGCGCCCCGAGCAGTGGTTCGATATCCGTCTCAAAAACAATGATCTCAACGAGCAGCTCGACGGCATGCACCAGCTCCTCGTCGACAAGCGCAAGGAACTGCAGGATTTCTACGAAGAGAAAAAAGCCAAGTTCTCGCAGGGCGATTATCTGGCGCCGGGCGTCCTCAAGATGGTCAAAGTCTATCTGGCCGTCAAGCGCCGCCTGCAACCGGGCGACAAGATGGCAGGTCGCCACGGTAACAAAGGTGTGGTTTCCATGATCGTGCCGGTCGAAGACATGCCCTACATGGAAGACGGCACCCCGGTCGATATCTGTTTGAACCCGCTGGGTGTACCGTCGCGCATGAACATCGGCCAGATTCTCGAAACGCATCTGGGCTGGGCGGCACGCGGTCTTGGCCAGCAGATCGGCGCCATGCTTGACAAGCATGAGCCGACGAAAAAACTGCGCGCCTACTTGGATGAAATTTACAACCACAATCCCGAGTGCAAACCGGAAGACCTGCAGAGCCTCGATGATCCCGAGTTCGTGAAGCTGTGCGAAGCGCTTCGTGCTGGAGTGCCGATGGCGACCCATGTCTTCGATGGCGCGGAAGAAGCCGAAGTGCGCCGCATGCTGCAACTGGCTGGCTTGCCGGAAAATGGCCAGACCCGCCTGTACGATGGCCGTACCGGTGAACCGTTCGACCGCGATGTCACCGTGGGCTATATGTACATGCTCAAGCTGCACCACCTGGTTGACGACAAGATGCACGCGCGCTCTACTGGCCCGTACTCGCTGGTCACCCAGCAGCCGCTTGGCGGTCGTGCCCAGTTCGGCGGCCAGCGTTTCGGGGAAATGGAAGTGTGGGCGCTCGAAGCCTACGGCGCTTCCTACACCCTGCAGGAAATGCTGACGGTGAAATCGGATGACGTCGAGGGACGCACCAAGATGTACAAGAATATTGTCGACGGCAATTTGCAGATCGATCCCGGTATGCCGGAATCCTTCAACGTGCTGACCAAAGAAATTCGTGCGCTCGGTATCAATATCGAGCTCGAGCAAGATTAATCCGGAGAGTTTGTCTTATGAAAGAATTGATGACCATGTACAAACCCAAGGGCGGAGTGGACGATTTCGACAAGATTCGCATCGGCCTCGCTTCCCCGGAGATGATCCGCTCCTGGTCGTTTGGCGAAGTGAAAAAACCGGAAACCATCAACTACCGTACCTTCAAGCCGGAGCGTGACGGCCTTTTCTGTGCCAAGATCTTCGGGCCGATGAAGGATTACGAGTGCCTGTGCGGCAAATACAAGCGCCTGAAGCATCGCGGCGTGGTCTGCGAAAAATGCGGGGTTGAAGTCACCAAGTCTAGCGTGCGCCGTGAGCGCATGGGCCATATCGAACTGGCTACGCCGGTCGCCCATATCTGGTTCTTGAAATCGCTGCCGTCGCGTATCGGTTTGCTGCTTGACCTGACCCTGCGCGAGATTGAGCGCATTCTCTATTTCGAGTCCTTCATCGTGCTCGATCCGGGCATGACCCCGCTCGAGAAGAACCAGCTGCTCACCGAAGAGCAATACATTCAGGCCATTGAAGAATACGGTCATGAATTCAAGGCGATGATGGGGGCGGAAGCCATCCAGGCCATTCTGCGCAGCATGGATTTGGCGGTGGAATGTGCCGAATTGCGTGAAGAGCTCGCGGAAACCACATCGGAGACGAAAAGCAAGCGCTTGCTGAAGCGCCTGAAGCTGATGGAATCCCTGCTCAAATCCGGCAACCGTCCCGAATGGATGGTGCTCGATGTGCTGCCGGTATTGCCGCCGGATTTGCGTCCTTTGGTGCCGCTCGATTCCGGCCGTTTTGCCACGTCGGATCTGAACGATCTCTACCGCCGCGTCATCAACCGCAACAACCGCCTGAAGCGCTTGCTCGAGCTGTTTGCGCCGGACATCATCGTGCGCAACGAAAAACGCATGTTGCAGGAAGCGGTCGATTCCCTGCTCGACAACGGCCGTCGCGGCCGCACCGTGACCGGCTCCAACAAGCGTCCGCTAAAATCTCTCGCTGACATGATCAAGGGCAAGCAGGGACGCTTCCGCCAGAACCTGCTCGGCAAGCGCGTCGACTATTCCGGTCGTTCGGTCATCGTGGTGGGGCCGACCCTGCGTCTGCACCAATGCGGTTTGCCCAAGCGCATGGCGCTTGAGCTCTTCAAGCCCTTTATTTTCCAGCAGCTTATCCTGAACGAGCATGCGCCGACCATCAAGGCGGCGAAACTCATGGTCGAGCGTGACGAGCCGGCTGTCTGGGATGCGCTGGAGTATGTGATTCGCGAGCACCCGGTGCTCCTGAACCGTGCACCGACCCTGCACCGTCTCGGTATCCAGGCCTTTGAACCGGTGCTCATCGAAGGCAAGGCCATCCAGCTCCATCCCTTGGTCTGTGCCGCGTTCAACGCCGACTTCGACGGCGACCAGATGGCGGTGCACGTGCCCTTGTCGCTGGAAGCGCAGCTGGAAGCGCGTGCCCTGATGATGAGCTCCAACAATATTCTCTCGCCTGCCAACGGCGAGCCGATCATCGTGCCTTCCCAGGACGTGGTGCTCGGTCTGTATTACATGACGCGCGAGCGCATCAACGCCAAGGGCGAAGGCATGCGCTTTGCCGATATCATGGAGGTGGAGCGCGCCTATCAGGCCGGTGAAGTGCACCTGCAGGCGAAAATTCAGGTGCGCCTGCAATTTTTCGATGCGGAAGCGCCTTACATCAAGCGTGTGGAAACCACCGTCGGCCGGGCGCTGCTCTCCAAGATCTTGCCGCGTGGTCTCAGCTTCGATCTCATCAACAAACCAATGACGAAAAAAGCGATTTCCGCGCTGATCAACGCCTGCTATCGCCAGATCGGCCTCAAGGAAACCGTGATCCTGGCTGACCAGTTGATGTACACCGGCTTCAGCTATGCCACGCGATCGGGCGTCTCCATCGGCGTGACCGACATGGTGGTGCCGGGCAATAAAGGCGAAATCCTGCTGGCAGCGGAAGCGGAGGTCAAGGAAATCGAAGGACAATACACTTCCGGTTACCTTACTGCCGGTGAAAAATACAACAAAGTGATCGATATCTGGTCGCGCACCAACGATCGTCTGGCCAAGGCAATGATGGCCAATCTCGGCAAGGAGCAGGTCGTGGATCGCGAAGGCAAATCTGTCGAACAGGATTCCTTCAACTCAGTCTTCATGATGGCCGATTCCGGTGCACGGGGTTCGGCGGGGCAGATTCGCCAGCTTGCTGGCATGCGTGGCCTGATGGCCAAGCCGGACGGCTCGATCATCGAAACGCCGATTACCGCGAACTTCCGCGAGGGCTTGAATGTTCTCCAGTATTTCATCTCCACGCACGGCGCGCGCAAAGGCTTGGCCGATACCGCCCTGAAGACCGCAAACTCCGGTTATCTGACTCGCCGTCTCGTGGATGTGGCCCAGGATGTGGTGATTACAGAACATGATTGCGGCACCACCCGCGGCGTGGAAGTGCAGGCCGTCGTGGAAGGCGGCGACGTGGTCGAAAAACTCTCTGATCGCGTGCTCGGTCGTGTACTGGCCGAGCCGGTGATCAACCATCAGGGCGAGATTGTGCTCGACGCTGGCACCCTGCTGGAAGAAGCACAAATCGAGATTCTCGACCAGGCTGGGGTCGATCGCGTCATGGTGCGCTCGGTCATTACCTGTGATGCGCGTCATGGCGTTTGTGCACAGTGCTATGGCCGTGATCTCGCACGCGGACATCAGGTCAATGTCGGTGAAGCGGTCGGTGTCATTGCCGCGCAATCCATCGGCGAGCCTGGTACCCAGCTCACCATGCGGACCTTCCACATCGGTGGCGCCGCGCAAAGTTCGGCCTCGATCGGCAGCGTGGAAATCCGCAACAACGGTCATGTGCGGCTGTCCAACATCAAGACCGTGGTCAACAAGGACGGTCATTTGGTGGCCGTGTCGCGTTCCGGGGAAATGTCGGTCATTGATCAGAATGGGCATGAGCGCGAGCGCTACAAGCTGCCCTATGGCGCGACTATCTATGTGCGTGATGGCGATGCGGTCAAGCAGGGACAAATGCTGGCCATGTGGGATCCGCACACCCAGCCCATCGTGGCGGAAGTGGCCGGTCGTGCCGCTTTCTTCGATTTCGAGGAAGGCGTGACGGTGATCAGTTCTTCCGATGCCGATACTGGTCTTACTGTGCTCAATATTCTGGAAAACGCCCAGCGTCCGAATTCAGCCAAGGACAAGCGACCGCTCATCCAGCTGCTCGATGACAAGGGCAAGCCGGTCACCCAGGCGGGCTCCGATATTCCGGTCAACTACTTCCTGCCGGAAAAAGCCATCATCAACCTGGTGGACGGCGCCGAAGTCAAGATCGGCGACGTACTGGCGAGAATGCCGCAGGAGTCAGGAAAAACCGGCGATATCACCGGTGGTCTGCCGCGGGTGGCCGAGCTTTTCGAAGCGCGCAAGCCCAAGGAGCCTGCGATCCTTGCGGAAATGACCGGAACGGTTTCTTTTGGCAAGGAGACCAAGGGCAAACAGCGTCTGGTGATTACCGATGAAAACGGCGAATCGTTTGAAATCCTCATCCCGAAATGGCGGCGTTTGAACGTCTTCGAAGGCGAACAGGTGAAAAAAGGCGAACTGCTGGCAGACGGCGAACCGGCACCGCACGACATTCTGCGCCTGCGCGGTATTCACGAACTCGCTGCCCATATCGTGCGCGAGATCCAGAACGTCTATCGCCTGCAAGGGGTAAAAATCAACGACAAACACATCGAAGTCATCGTGCGCCAGATGTTGCGCAAGGTGACCGTAGTGGATGCCGGTGAATCCTCGCTCATTGCCGGTGAGCAGGTAGAGCTCAACACCGTGCTGGCCGAAAACGACATGCTCAATGCGCAGGGCAAGCTGCCGGTGCGTTACGAACCGGTGCTGATGGGGATTACCAAGGCCTCGCTCGCCACCGAATCCTTTGTCTCGGCGGCATCCTTCCAGGAAACCACCCGCGTGCTCACCGAGGCGGCGGTTCTGGGCAGTGCCGACAATCTGCACGGTCTCAAGGAAAACGTGATTGTCGGCCGGCTGATCCCGGCAGGTACGGGGTTGGCGTATCACGCCGAACGCCGCGCCCAGCGCGATCTCCCCGAGGAGTTTTTCGCTGCTGGCACGGAAGAAGACATGGACGTGACGGAGGTCGAAACAGTCGAGCCGCTCACGGAGCAGGAAGAGTAAGGCTTGACAATGTCAAGCAAAAAGAATACTATGCGCCGCCTTTGGCGTATAGCGCTAATTTTTTGACTTTATTTATAAAGAGAAAAGGGCTTACATGGCGACTATCAACCAGCTCGTGCGTCAACCGCGCACGCGGCAAAAAGAAAAGAACAACGTTCCTGCACTGCAGGGTTGTCCTCAAAAGCGCGGCGTTTGCACCCGTGTTTACACAACGACTCCCAAGAAGCCAAACTCGGCCATGCGCAAGGTTGCACGTACCCGTTTGACCAACAAGTACGAAGTAACTGCCTATATCGGCGGTGAAGGGCACAACCTGCAAGAGCACAGCCTGGTGCTCATCCGAGGCGGGCGGGTCAAGGACCTGCCGGGTGTGCGTTATCACATCGTGCGCGGCGCGCTGGATACCGCGGGAGTCAAGGATCGCAAACAGGGCCGTTCTAAATACGGCACCAAGCGTCCCAAAGGTTAAGTTTCAAGGAAATATTTATGTCTAGACGTGTTCGTGCGCCGATCCGTCACATTTTGCCTGATCCCAAGTTCGGCAATGTGGTGGTGGCCAAATTCATCAACATGCTGATGGTCAGCGGCAAGAAATCCGTAGCCGAAAAAGTGGTCTACGAAGCGCTTGCCAAGGCAGCCGAGAAAAAGCAAATGGAAGCGGTAGATGTGCTGGAAGAAGCGCTTGAGAAAGTGCGTCCGGCTGTCGAGGTCAAATCCCGCCGTGTCGGTGGCGCCACCTATCAAGTGCCGGTCGAAGTGCGTCCGGTGCGCCAAAATGCGCTTGCCATGCGCTGGCTGATCGATGCTGCGCGCAACCGCAACGAGAAATCCATGGCGCAACGCTTGGCCAACGAGTTTGTGGATGCGATTGAAGAGCGCGGAGCAGCGGTGAAAAAACGTGATGACACGCACCGCATGGCGGAAGCCAACAAAGCCTTCGCACACTTCCGCTGGTAAGCCGGCCTTTTATTTCGACACGGGAGAATCTGCGTGGCACGCAAAACGAAAATCGACAAATATCGCAATCTTGGCATCATGGCGCATATTGACGCCGGCAAGACGACAACGACCGAACGCATTCTGTTCTATACCGGCCTGTCCCACAAAATCGGTGAAGTGCACGAAGGTGCAGCCACCATGGACTGGATGGAGCAGGAACAGGAGCGCGGCATCACCATTACCTCTGCGGCAACTACCTGCTTCTGGAAAGGTATGGCCAAGCAGTTTGACGAGCATCGCATCAATATCATCGATACCCCCGGGCACGTGGACTTCACCATTGAAGTAGAGCGCTCCTTGCGTGTTCTCGATGGCGCCTGTCTGGTATTGTGTTCGGTGGGTGGCGTTCAGCCGCAAACCGAGACGGTATGGCGTCAGGCCAACAAGTATCAGGTGCCGCGCATTGCCTATGTCAACAAGATGGACCGTACCGGTGCCAACTTCCTGCGCGTGGTCGAGCAGATGGGCACTCGCTTGCATGCCAATGCGGTGCCGCTGCAACTGCCGATCGGTGCCGAGGAAAACTTCAAGGGCGTCATCGATCTGATCAAAATGAAGGAAATTGTCTGGAACGAAGAAGACAATGGTCTGACATTTGAATATGCCGACGTGCCTGCGGACATGAAAGACGAATGCGAAGCCATGCGCGAGAAAATCGTCGAGGCGGCGGCGGAAGCCAGCGAAGAGCTGATGGAAAAATACCTGGGCGGTGAGGAGCTGAGCGAGGCAGAAATCGTCCAGGGGCTGCGTACGCGCACCATCAACAACGAAATCATTCCGGTGCTTTGCGGTTCCTCTTTTAAAAACAAAGGGGTGCAGGCAATGCTCGACAAGGTGATCGAGTTGTTACCGAGCCCGGTGGATGTTCCGCCTATTCAGGGCGTGGTGCCGCACACAGAAGCGGTGGAGAGCCGTGAAGCATCTGATGATGCGCCGTTCTCTGCGTTGGCCTTCAAAATTGCCACCGATCCTTTCGTGGGCACTTTGACTTTTGTGCGTTGCTATTCTGGTGTGCTCGAAGCGGGAACCACCGTGCTCAACTCCGTCAAGGATCGCAAGGAGCGCGTAGGCCGTATCGTACAGATGCATGCCAATTCCCGTGAAGAAATCAAGGAAGTGTATGCTGGCGATATCGCAGCCTGTATCGGCCTGAAAGATGTTGTGACCGGTGAAACCCTCTGTGATCAGGCAAAACCCATCATTCTTGAACGGATGGAGTTTCCAGAGCCAGTTATTGCAGTAGCGGTTGAGCCGAAAACCAAATCGGATCAGGAAAAAATGGGTATGGCCTTGGGCAAGCTTGCTCAGGAAGACCCGTCTTTCCGTGTACATACCGACGAAGAAACCGGACAAACCATCATTTCCGGCATGGGTGAGCTGCACCTTGAAATCATCGTTGATCGCATGAAGCGCGAATTCAAAGTGGAAGCCAACGTCGGTGCGCCGCAGGTTGCCTATCGCGAAACCATCCGCGAGGCGGTCGAACAGGAAGGCAAATTTGTTCGTCAGTCGGGCGGTCGCGGTCAGTTCGGTCACGTGTGGCTGCGTATCGAACCGCAGGAGCCTGGCTTTGGTTACGAGTTTGCTTCCGAAGTGGTTGGCGGGGTGGTGCCCAAGGAATACATTCCGGCCGTCGACAAGGGTGTTCAGGAACAAATGCGCAATGGTGTGCTTGCCGGCTATCCGATGGTCGATGTCAAGGTTACGATTTTTGATGGTTCCTACCACGAAGTGGATTCCTCGGAAATGGCCTTCAAAATGGCAGGTTCCGAAGGCTTCAAACAAGGTGCGCGTCGCGCCAAGCCGGTATTGCTCGAACCGATGATGAAAGTCGAAGTCTCTACCCCGGAAGATTACATGGGGGATGTCATCGGTGATCTGAACTCACGCCGCGGTCTTATCCAGGGCATGGATGACGAGACGACCGGCAAGGTGGTTCGCGCACAGGTGCCGCTTGCCAATATGTTTGGCTATGCCACCACGCTGCGCTCCCTGACCCAGGGTCGCGCCAACTATTCGATGGAATTCGACTGCTACAACGAAGCACCCAATAATGTCGTCGAAGAAGTCATCAAAAAGAATTCAAGATAATCAGTTACGGAGTACATTATGTCCAAGGAAAAGTTTGAACGTACGAAGCCCCACGTGAACGTGGGAACGATCGGCCACGTAGATCACGGTAAGACTACGCTGACAGCGGCTCTCACGAAAGTTGGTGCTGAGAAGTTCGGTGGTGCTTTCCGTGCTTACGACCAAATCGACGGTGCGCCGGAAGAGCGTGCGCGTGGTATCACCATCTCGACTGCACACGTGGAATACGAGTCCCCGAACCGTCACTACGCCCACGTTGACTGCCCGGGACACGCCGACTACGTCAAGAACATGATCACCGGTGCTGCACAGATGGACGGTGCTATCCTCGTCTGCTCCGCAGCCGACGGCCCCATGCCGCAAACCCGCGAGCACATCCTTCTTTCCCGTCAGGTTGGCGTACCCAACATTGTCGTCTTCCTGAACAAGGCCGACATGGTTGACGACGCCGAGTTGCTCGAACTCGTCGAAATGGAAGTGCGCGACCTTCTCTCCGAATACGACTTCCCGGGCGACGACACCCCGATCATCATCGGCTCCGCCCTGAAAGCACTCGAAGGCGACACCTCCGACATCGGCGTGCCTGCCATCGAAAAACTCGTGGAAGCACTCGACACCTATATCCCCGAGCCGGTACGCGACATCGACAAACCCTTCCTGATGCCGATCGAAGACGTCTTCTCCATCTCCGGTCGTGGTACTGTTGTAACCGGTCGTATCGAGCGTGGTATCGTCAAGGTTGGCGAAGAAATCGAAATCGTCGGTATCCGCCCGACCACCAAAACCACCTGCACCGGCGTGGAAATGTTCCGCAAGCTGCTCGACGAAGGTCGTGCCGGTGACAACGTCGGCGTCCTCCTGCGCGGCACCAAACGTGAAGACGTTGAGCGTGGCCAGGTACTCGCCAAGCCGGGCACCATTACCCCGCACACCCGCTTCGAAGCCGAAGTGTATATCCTGTCCAAGGAAGAAGGTGGTCGTCATACCCCGTTCTTCAAAGGCTACCGTCCGCAGTTCTATTTCCGCACCACGGACGTAACTGGCGAATGCATCCTGCCGGAAGGGGTGGAAATGGTCATGCCGGGTGACAACATCAAGATGGACGTAAACCTGATTTCTCCGATTGCGATGGATGAAGGTCTGCGTTTTGCGATTCGTGAAGGTGGCCGTACTGTGGGTGCGGGCGTCGTCTCGAAAATCAAGGAATAACGGAATTTTATTATGGCCAGTACACATAAAATCCGTATCCGTTTGAAGTCCTATGATCATCGCTTGATCGATGCGTCTGCCAAGCAGATCGTTGAAACCGCCAAGCGTGCCGGCGCTCAGGTCAATGGTCCGGTGCCTCTGCCGGTGAAAAAAGAAATTTATACCGTTCTGATTTCACCGCACGTCAACAAGGACGCGCGTGACCAATATGAAATGCGCACCCACAAGCGCATCATGGACATCATCGACCCCACGGACAAAACCGTGGATGCGCTGATGAAGCTCGACTTGGCGGCTGGTGTTGACGTCAAGATCGAGTTGCAGTAGAATCGCGCGCCTTTCTTGAAGCCAAGGCGAAGAGGGTCACCCGCCCTCCTCTCGCCTTTTTTATATTACAAAAGGAAAGCTTATGACAATGGGCCTGGTGGGTCAGAAATTAGGCATGACCCGAATTTTTCAGGAAGACGGCACGGCTTCGGCAGTTACGGTGATCGAAGTCAAACCCAATGTCGTCTCGCAACTCAAATCATTGGAAACCGATGGCTATGATGCTGTTCAGGTTTCTGTCGGTGAGCGCAAGGCAAGCCGTGTCAGTAAGCCGATGGCTGGGCATTTTGCCAAGGCTGGTGTGGCTGCTGCACAGGTGACCAAGGAATTCCGTGTCAGTGCGGAAGAGCTTGTCAATTATGAAGTCGGCAAAGAAATCGAAATCACCTTGTTCAGTGCCGGTCAGCGCGTCGATGTGCGTGCGCGCAGCATCGGCAAGGGTTTTGCTGGCACGATCAAACGTCACAATTTTAGTGGGCAACGCAAAACTCACGGTAACTCGCTCTCGCATCGCGTACCTGGTTCGATTGGTCAGAACCAAACACCTGGACGTGTCTTCAAGGGTAAAAAAATGTCCGGCCACATGGGCAACAAGATGCGCAGCGTGCAGAATCTGGAAGTGTTGCGTGTTGATGCAGAGCGCGGTCTTCTTTTGATCAAGGGAGCTGTTCCCGGTGCGAAAGGCGGATTTGTCATGATTCGTCCCTCTATCAAGGCGTAAGGAATCACGATGGATATTCAAATGAAAAATACATCCGGTGCCGTGAACGTAGCAGAAACCGTTTTTGCCGCACCCTACAATGAAGCGTTGATTCATCAGGTCGTGGTTGCCTATATGGCAGGTGCCCGGGCTGGAACCAAGGCGCAAAAAACACGCAGCGAAGTCTCCGGTGGCGGTGCCAAGCCTTGGCGTCAGAAAGGCAGTGGTCGTGCCCGTGCCGGTACCATCCGTTCGCCGATCTGGCGCAGTGGTGGAGTGGCTTTTGCAGCAAGACCTCGTGATTACAGCAAAAAAGTCAACCGCAAGATGTATCGCGCGGCGCTGTGCAGCATTTTTTCCGAACTGAACCGTCTTGATCGCTTCAATGTGGTGGACGATATCGTTTGTAATGAGCCGAAAACCAAGGCATTTGCTGCCTATCTTGCTGAGCAGGGTTGGAGTGATGATGTGCTGTTCGTTACCGAGTCGGACAACGTCAATCTGTTTTTGGCGGCGCGCAATATGAAAAATGTGGGTGTGGTTGACGTGCAGGCGCTCAATCCTGCCCTGTTGCTCGCTTATGGCCGTGTTGTTGCCGATCGTGCGGCAGTCGAAAAAATCAACGAGTGGTTGTCATGATGAAACAAGAACGTATTTTACAGGTCATCCGTGGCCCGCGCGTTACCGAAAAAACTTCCCGGGCAGCCCAGGACAAGCAGTTGGTCTTTAGGGTTGATCCCACGGCCAGTAAGGCGGAAATCAAGGAAGCGGTCGAGCAGTTGCTCGAAGTTAAAGTGGTTGGTGTCAATTGCGTTAATGTGAAGGGCAAAGCCAAGCGTTTTGGTGTGCGCTCAGGCCGTCGCAAAGACTACAAAAAAGCATATATCAGTCTGGACAAGAGTGTCGATATGGAAGCGCTCCTGTCCGAGCAGGCCTAAGGAGTAGAAGATGGCAGTAATCAAAAACAAACCTACCTCTCCAGGGCGTCGCTTTGTGGTTACGGTTGCGCGTCCGGAGTTGCACAAGGGGCAACCCTATGCACCTTTGCTTGAAAAGCAAAAGCGCGGCAGCGGCCGTAACAATATGGGCCGCATCACTACCCGCCATCGCGGCGGTGGTCATGCCCACAAGTACCGCATCATCGATTTCCGTCGTCAGAAAGATGGCATTGATGCGGTGGTAGAACGTCTGGAATATGATCCTAACCGTACAGCCTATATTGCTCTCGTGCGTTATGCTGATGGTGAGCGCCGTTACATCATTGCCCCGCGTGGCATGGAAGTCGGTGATGTGGTTCGTAACGGTGATGACGCTCCGATCAAGCGTGGCAATTGTCTGCCGGTGCGCAACATTCCAGTGGGATCGACCATTCACTGTGTGGAAATGAAGCCGGGCAAGGGTGCACAGCTGGCGCGTAGTGCCGGCACTTCGGCACAGATCGTGGCTCGTGAAGGCAAATATGCCACTTTGCGTCTCAAGTCTGGTGAACGTCGCAAGGTCTTGAGTGATTGCCGTGCCGTGCTTGGCGAAGTCAGCAATCATGAGCACAGCTTGCGTGCCTTGGGCAAGGCAGGCGCCAAACGTTGGCGCGGCATTCGTCCGACCGTTCGCGGTGTGGTCATGAACCCGGTGGATCACCCGCATGGTGGTGGTGAAGGCCGCACTTCCGGTGGTCGTCATCCGGTTTCTCCATGGGGGCTGCCGACCAAAGGCAAGAAGACACGTGTGAACAAGCGTACCGACAAACTGATTGTCCAGCGCCGCAAGAAGAGAGGATAAGACATGCCACGTTCACTGAAAAAAGGGTTTTTCATCGATCTGCATCTTGCCAAGAAAGTCGATGAGGCCGTGCAAAGCAAAAGCAAAAAGCCGATCAAGACTTGGTCACGCCGTTCCATGATCATTCCCGACATGATCGGGTTGACCATGGCGGTACACAATGGCAAGCAGCATGTTCCGGTTCTCATTACCGAAGACATGATCGGTCACAAATTGGGCGAGTTTGCGCCGACCCGCAATTACCGCGGGCATGCCGCAGACAAGAAAGGCCGTTAAGGAGTCACGTCAATGCAAACACAACACACGACCGGTGCGATTGCAAAATTGCGTGCGGCACGAATTTCCGCGCAAAAAGCGCGTTTGGTTGCGGATCAGATCCGCGGCAAGCACGTAGACGAAGCGGTTGAAATTCTGACTTTCTCCCAGAAAAAAGCGGCAGCGATCATCCTGAAGCTTCTCAATTCCGCCATTGCCAATGCGGAAAATAACGAAGGTGCGGATATAGACGAGCTCAAGGTGGCCGAGATTCAGGTCGGCGAAGGAATGACCATGAAGCGCTTTGCGGCGCGGGCAAAAGGACGTGGTACGCGGGTTTTGAAAAGAACCAGCAATATCATGATTCGGGTCCAGGAACGTTAATCGGGAGTTATTTACTATGGGTCAGAAAGTCCATCCAATCGGTTTTCGTCTGGGCGTATCCAAAGACTGGGTTTCCAAGTGGTATGCGGAAGGTCGCGATTATGCCGATTTCCTGGAAAAGGATTTCGAGGTTCGCGAATTCATTCGCAAGAAACTTGCGCACGCTTCGGTTAGTAAAATTCAGATCGAGCGTCCCCGCAATGGCGCGCAGATTACCATTTTCACGGCGCGTCCCGGTGTGGTCATCGGCAAGAAAGGCGAAGATATCGAATTGTTGAAACAGGAAGTCAGCCGCATCATGGGTGTGCCGGCTTCGATCAATATCGAAGAAATCCGTCGTCCTGAGCTTGATGCCTATCTGGTGGCAGACAGCATTGCCAAGCAGCTTGAGCGCCGTGTCATGTTCCGTCGCGCGATGAAGCGCGCAGTGGCATCGACCATGCGTCTCGGAGCGGCTGGTATCAAGGTCAGTATTTCTGGTCGCCTGAATGGCGCGGAAATTGCACGTACCGAATGGTATCGCGAAGGACGCGTACCCTTGCATACGCTGCGCGCAGACATTGACTACGGTCTGGCCGAAGCACACACGACCTACGGGGTAATTGGCGTCAAGGTCTGGATCTTCAAAGGCGAAAACCTTGAAGGTCTGGAGGCGGAAGCAACTCGCGAAGCCCCTGATGACAAGCGTGCCCGTCGCAAACCGCGTACGCCGCGCCGCAAGGACTAAGGAGTATTTCACATGTTGCAACCAAAAAGAACCAAATACAGAAAACAGCACAAAGGGCGCAACCGCGGTTTGGCCCAAGCTGGCAATAGCGTGAGCTTTGGCGAGTTTGGCCTGAAGGCGACCACTCGTGGTCGCATCACGGCTCGCCAGATCGAAGCAGCGCGTCGTGCCATCAACCGTCACGTCAAGCGTGGTGGCAAGGTATGGATTCGTATCTTCCCGGATGTTCCGGTAACCAACAAGCCTTTGGAAGTCCGTCAAGGTAAAGGTAAAGGTAACGTTGAATACTGGGTTGCCAAGGTTCAGCCCGGTACGATTCTGTATGAAATGGAAGGGGTAAGCGAGGAACTCGCACGCGAGGCGTTCCGCCTGGCTGCGGCCAAACTGCCGGTCAAGACCGTATTTGAAACCCGGAAGGTGATGTGATGAGTCTTCGCGAACTCAAGGATAAAAGTGTCGACGAACTGCGCGAGGAGCTCATTGCCCTGCGCCAGACGCAATTGAAACTAACCATGCAAAAGGCCAGTGGTCACTTGGAGCAAACCCATCACATCCGTCAGGTACGCCGTGATATTGCTCGGGTGAAAACCTTGCTGGCACAACAGAATGTGAAGGTATGACCATGAGTGAAAAACAGTCCATTCAGCGCGTGCTGCAGGGCGTGGTGACCAGCAACAAGGGTGACAAGTCCATTACTGTCAATGTTGTGCGTTACGAGCGTCACCCCATCTATGGCAAATATGTCAAGAAAACCCTGAAATGCCATGCGCATGATGAGAACAATGAATGCAATATCGGCGATACCGTGCGCATCAATCAGACACGTCCGATTTCCAAGACCAAAACCTGGCGTTTGGTGGAAATCGTCGAGCGTGCAAAAGGTTAAGGAGACTGGCAAATGATTCAGATGCAATCTCGTTTGGCCGTTGCCGACAACAGCGGCGCCCGTGAATTGATGTGTATCAAGGTGTTGGGTGGTTCGCACCGCCGCTATGCCGGCATTGGCGACGTGATCAAGGTTTCTGTGAAGGAAGCGATGCCGCGTGGGCGCGTGAAAAAGGGTGATGTCTACAATGCCCTGATAGTGCGTACCAAGAAAGGCGTACGCCGTCGCGACGGTTCGGTATTGCGCTTTGATGGCAATGCTGCCGTATTGCTCAACAACAAGCTTGAGCCTATCGGTACCCGTGTCTTCGGACCCATTGCCCGTGAACTGCGCAGCGAGAAATTCATGAAGATTATTTCTCTTGCGCCGGAAGTGCTGTAAGGAGCTGGTAGATGAAACGTATTCGTAAGGGTGATGAAGTCATCATTATTGCCGGCAAGGCAGAAAACAAAGGGCAGCGCGGTACCGTGAAAGCGGTCATGGGCGACAAGGTTGTCGTTGAAGGCTTGAACCTCGTGTTCAAGCATGTCAAGCCCAATCCGCAGCTGGGTATCGAAGGTGGCGTGGTCACCAAGGAAGCCCCGATTCACATTTCCAATGTCATGCTGTTCAATCCGGCAACCGGCAAGGGAGACCGTGTGGGCTTCCAGGTAGAAGGCGACAAGAAATACCGTGTCTTCAAATCAAATGGCCAACGTGTCGACTGAGGATAAGATGTCAAGATTACACGATAAATATCGCACCGAGTTGGCGCCTGCCCTGCAGGAGCGCTTGGGACTGAAGAACGTCATGGAAGTGCCGCGTCTTGAAAAAATCACCATCAACATGGGGGTTGGCGAAGCGGTCAATGACAAGAAAATCATGGACAGCGCTCTGCAGGATTTGGCGTTGATTGCCGGACAAAAACCGATTGTCACCAAATCGAAAAAATCCATTGCGGGCTTCAAGATTCGCGATGGCTGGCCGATTGGCTGCAAGGTTACTCTGCGTCGCGCACAAATGTATGAGTTCCTTGATCGCCTGATCAATATTTCTCTGCCGCGTACCCGCGACTTCCGTGGTCTCAGCCCGAAATCCTTCGACGGCCGTGGCAACTATACATTTGGCGTGAAAGAGCAAATCATTTTCCCGGAAATCGATTTCGAAAAAACCGATGCCATTCGTGGCATGGACATTACTTTCACCACATCTGCCAAGGACGACGCCGGTGCGAAAGCATTGCTCGAAGCCTTCGGTTTCCCCTTCAGAGGTTGAGATATGGCAAAGAAAAGCATGGTGAATCGTGAGGCGAAGCGCCTCAAGGCGGTTCAAAAGTATGCGCAAAAGCGCTTGGAATTGAAAGAAATCATTCGTAAGGTGGACACCTATTCGGAAGAAGAGCGCATGGCAGCGCAGGAAAGCCTGCAAAAGTTGCCGCGCAATGCTTCTCCGGCACGCGTCCAGCGGCGTTGCCGCATCACCGGTCGCCCGCATGCGGTCTATCGCAAGTTTGGCCTGTCGCGCATCAAGCTGCGTGAACTGGCCATGCGTGGCGAAGTTCCCGGTGTGAAAAAGGCCAGCTGGTAAAACAGCGGGTTCATTTGTTAAGTTCCAGGGCCTTCGGGCCTGATACTGAAAAGAGGTATTTATGTTGTCTGATCCCGTCGCGGATATGTTGACCCGTATTCGCAACGCTCAAGCCATTGGGCGTTCTCTGGTTGTGATGCCGGCGTCCAAACAGAAAAAGGCCATTGCTGAAGTTTTGCAGGCAGAAGGCTATATCCAGGGTTACGAAATCAAGGGTGATGTCAAGCCCGAACTGACCATCCACCTGAAGTACTATCAGGGCAAACCGGTCATCGAATTCATCAAGCGTGTCAGCCGTCCGGGCTTGCGCATCTTCAAGGGCAAAAACGAGTTGCCGAAAGTGCGCGGCGGGCTGGGTATTGCCATTGTTTCCACATCCCAGGGCGTGATGAGCGACCACAAGGCGCGTGAGCGCGGCGTGGGCGGCGAAGTCATTTGCTATGTCGCATAAGGAGGAAACATGTCACGAGTAGGTAAACAGCCGGTCAGCATTCCTTCTGGCGTAGAAGTGAAGATCAGCGACAACCAGGTCGCGGTGAAAGGGAGCAAAGGCCAGCTCTCGCTGATGCTGCACCCTTACACACGCGCAGAAACTGTGGACAGTACAGTGCAGGTCAAGCCGGTACAGGAAACGGCCGATCACTGGGCAATGTGCGGCACCATGCGCTCGCTCATCAACAATATGGTGATTGGCGTCAGCGCCGGGTTCGAGAAAAAACTGCAATTGATCGGCGTTGGTTATCGTGCCCAGGCACAGGGCCAGAAGCTCAATCTTGCCCTGGGTTTTTCCCATCCGGTTGAATATAGCGTGCCGCAAGGCATTACCGTGGAGACACCGAGCCAGACGGAAATCGTCGTGCGCGGTGCCGACAAGCAATTGGTCGGCGAAGTGGCTGCCAAGATTCGTGCTTACCGTCCGCCGGAGCCTTACAAGGGCAAGGGTGTGCGCTATGCCAATGAGCGCGTGATCATGAAAGAAGCGAAGAAAAAATAACGGGGTAAAACGATGAACCAGAAAAAGATCAACCGTATTCGTCGCGGCAAACGGACACGCCTCAATATTCGTGAATCCGGCAAGCCCAGCCTCGTCATCAACAAAACGCCGCGCCACATCTATGCCCAGATCATCAGTGGCGAAGGCGATCGCGTGTTGGCTAGCGCTTCCACCTTGCAGGCCGACATCAAAGGCAGCGTAAAAAGTACCGGCAATATTGATGCCGCAGCCAAAGTGGGTGCGGCGATTGCCGAAAAAGCCAAAGCCATTGGCGTTGATGCCATTGCCTTCGACCGCAATGGATTCCGTTTTCACGGACGTGTGAAAGCACTGGCCGAAGCCGCTCGCGAAGCGGGTCTGAAGTTTTAAGAGGTAGTTATGGCGCAACAAAAAGAACGTCAGCAAGACAGCGAATTCCAGGAAAAGCTGGTCGCAGTCAATCGGGTAACCAAAGTCGTGAAAGGCGGACGCCAGTTTGCCTTCACCGCATTGACCGTTGTCGGTGACGGCAAGGGGCAGGTTGGTTTCGGCTATGGCAAGGCGAAAGAAGTGCCAATCGCCGTACAAAAAGCAATGGATCAGGCCAAGAAAAACCTGGTGAAGGTCACTTTGCACCGTGACACCCTGCAGCATCCGCTCGTTGGCAAGCATGGCGCGGCAAAAGTTTTCATGCAGCCAGCTTCCGAAGGTACCGGTATCATCGCCGGCGGAGCCATGCGCGCCGTCTTCGAGGTGTTGGGCGTGAAAGACGTGCTCGCCAAGTGCATCGGTACGCGCAATCCTGCCAACGTGGTGCGTGCCACCATCAATGGCCTGCGTGACATGACAACTCCGCAGGAAGTGGCAGCAAAACGCGGCAAATCAGTAGAAGAGGTGGTGGCCAATGTCGAATAAACTGAAAGTGACTCTGATCAAGAGCAAATACGGCCGTCTGGAAAGCCATCAGCAGTGCGTCATCGGATTGGGGCTGCGCCGCATGCACCATTCGCGCATTGTCGAAGATACTCCGGAGAACCGCGGCATGATCAACAAAATCTCCTACATGCTCAAAGTGGAAGAGGTGGCATAAATGCGTTTGAATGAAATCAAGCCCGCAGAGGGCTCGCGTGCCAGCAAAAAACGTCTGGGACGCGGTATCGGTTCCGGTCTGGGCAAAACCAGCGGTAAAGGTCACAAAGGCCAGAAAGCGCGCGCTGGCGGCTATCACAAGGTCGGATTCGAGGGCGGTCAGATGCCGTTGCAGCGTCGCTTGCCCAAACGCGGTTTCAAAAGCCGCAGCAAAGGTCAGGTTTATGGCGTGCGCACCAGCGAACTCAATGTGTTTGCCGGCGGTGATACCGTTGATCTCAATGTACTCAAAGCGCATGGCATTGTTCCGGCACATGCCTTGGCTGCCAAGGTTTATCTGAGCGGTGATATCGCAGGCGCCGTCAAATTGCAGGGCATTACCGTGAGTAGCGGCGCCAAGGCAGCCATTGAAGCAGCCGGCGGCTCTATTGCCAGTTAAGTAACCAAGGTATGATATGGCCAAAGCGGAAAATCCCTATAAAGAGTTGACTTCGAGGCTGTGGTTTCTGGTCATTGCGCTGATTGTGTACCGTGTTGGTGCGCACATTCCGGTTCCGGGCGTCAACCTGGACCGGATTCGTGATATGTTCAGCAGCGGTGACGGTTCCATTTTCCAGCTGTTCAACATGTTTTCCGGCGGGGCATTGAGCAATGCCTCGTTATTGGCCTTGGGCGTGGCTCCCTACATTTCGGCTTCGATTGTCATGCAATTGATGTCGCACATGTATCCGCCGCTCAAAGAGTTGCGCCAGCAGGGCAGCAGTGGGCAGAAAAAGATCAACTATTACACCCGCTACCTCACTTTGGTGCTTGCCGTCATCCAAGCCTTTGCCATTTCGCGTACCGTTCAAGCGCAAGGAATGGCCTTGGTGCAGGGCGGCAGTTTCATCCTGACCGCGACTGTTGGCCTTACCGCAGGGGCGCTTTTCATGATGTGGCTGGGTGAACAAATCACCGAGCGTGGGATTGGCAACGGCATTTCCATGCTGATCTTTGCCGGCATCGCTGTCGGTATGCCGGCCGGCATCGGCGGACTCATCCAGCAGGCGAAAATTGGCGACATTGGCTATGACAAGTTCTTCCTGATGATTGCCATCATTTTGGCGCTGTTTGCCTTGATCGTCTGGGTGGAGCGCGCCCAGCGCCGTATAGCTATTCACTATGCCAAGCGTCAGGCCATGGGTAGCCAAGCTATGGGGCAGCGCCAGTTTTTGCCTCTGAAAATCAACATGGCCGGGGTTATTCCCGCCATCTTTGCCTCCGCTATCATTACTTTGCTGGTATCCGGCCTCGCCTTGGTGAGCAATATGTTGCCGGGCACGGCAGGTCGCTATGTGGCAGACGTGGCTTCCAATCTCGGTGGCAGCCAGAGCAGCTGGCTCTATATTGCCACCTTCAGCCTGTTGATCGTGTTGTTTTCCTTCTTCTATACTTCCATGATGTTTGAAAATCGTGAAATGGCCGAAAACCTGAAAAAGAGTAATGCCTTTATTCAGGGCTTCCGGCCGGGCAAGCAGACTGCGGATTATCTCGACATGGTGCAGGAGCGCCTGACCTTTGTCGGCGCCATCTATGTGGCTTTCGTCTGCGTCCTGCCATCGATCATGCAACTGGGGAGCGCCACGGGCAGCATCATGTTCCTGTTTGGCGGTACTTCCCTGTTGATTGCCGTGGTGGTGGCGATGGACTTTGTTTCGCAGGTGCAATCGCACATCATGTCTAAGAAATACGAATCGCTGATGAAAAAGGCGAACCTGTCCGGTTTTGGCGGCCAGTATCATCGCTGACATACGTGACACTGGGATGGGCGCCGCATCCCTTCAAAAATGGCGCTGTCCTGCGTTACTCCGCAAGGCGCATGACATGTGAACGCAAGCGGAGTGTGTTGCCATGCCGTCGGACGACTTGACGGTGTGACAATGTGACTATAGAATTTCGCCCCTTTATTTCAGGAGTTGAATTATGGCTCGTATTGCCGGAATCAATGTGCCGACGCAAAAGCATGCTGTCATCGCATTGACCTCTATTTACGGTATCGGTCCGACCACAGCCAAGGCTATCTGTGCCAAGGCCAATGTGCCGACTGATAAAAAGATTCGTGATTTGTCAGACGCTGAGGTTGATGCCTTGCGTCAGGCAGTTGGCGAGTATCAGGTGGAAGGCGATCTACGTCGCCAGGTTTCCATGGATATCAAACGTTTGATGGATCTTGGCTGCTATCGTGGCTTGCGTCACCGTCGTAGCCTGCCGGTTCGTGGACAACGCACTAAAACCAATGCGCGTACCCGCAAAGGTCCGCGTCGTCCGATCAAGCGTTAATTTCGAGAGAGTAAAATATGGCTAAGGCTGCTGGTAAACAAAAAAACGTAAGAAAAAAAGCAAAGCGTGTTGTGGTGGATGCTGTTGCGCACGTCCACGCTTCTTTCAACAACACGATCGTGACCATCACCGATGGTCAGGGTAACACGCTTTCTTGGGCAACTGCCGGTGGTTCTGGTTTCCGTGGATCAAGAAAAAGTACGCCCTTTGCGGCGCAGATTGCTGCCGAACGTGCAGGCGCTGTGGCGAAGGAATATGGTGTGCAGAACCTTGATGTCAATATCAAAGGACCAGGACCGGGTCGTGAATCTGCTGTGCGTGCCCTGAACGCAAGCGGTTTCAACATCCACAGCATTACGGATGTGACCCCGATCCCGCACAACGGTTGTCGCCCGCCGAAGAAACGTCGCGTATAAAGAATTCACGGAGAAATTATGGCTAGATATATTGGACCGAAGTGCCGCTTGGCGCGTCGTGAAGGTGTGGATCTCGAACTGAAATCCGGTGTCCGCCCGCTGGAAAGCAAATGCAACCTCAACTCGGCGCCCGGCCAGCATGGTGCGCGCAGGGGCCGTCTGTCGGACTATGGTGGCCAGTTGCGCGAGAAGCAGAAACTCAAGCGCATTTATGGCGTCTTAGAGCGCCAGTTCCGCAACTACTACAAAAAAGCCTCGCAAACGAAAGGCTCTACTGGTGAGAATCTCCTCCAACTTCTGGAGCGTCGTCTGGACAACGTAGTTTACCGCATGGGCTACGGCGCGACACGTGCCGAAGCGCGTCAGCTAGTGTCGCACGGTGCGATCGAAGTCAACGGCCAGCGCGTTACCATTGCTTCTTACCAAGTCAAGGCAGAGGACGTAGTGGCCGTGCGTGAAAAATCACGCAAGCAGGTTCGCATTCAAAGCGCCTTGGAAATTGCTGCTCAGCGCGGATTCGTCGACTGGGTGGAAGTGGATACCGCGAAGATGAGCGGCCTTTTCAAACGGGTGCCGGAGCGCATTGACCTGTCAGCAGACATCAATGAGTCGCTGGTTGTCGAGCTGTACTCGAAATAATCCGTATTGGCTGAATAGAACAGGGGCGTCAACATGGCTTTATCTGAACTTTTGACTCCGCGGATCGTGCAAATCAAAGAGATTGGCCCGAATACCTCGCGAGTCACAATGGAGCCGCTGGAGCGCGGTTTCGGTTACACCTTGGGCACTGCCCTGCGCCGGGTACTGTTGTCTTCGCTGGAAGGCGCTGCGGTGACGGAATGCGAGATTGACGGTGTATTGCACGAATATTCGGCAATCGAAGGCGTGCGCGAGGACGTTATTGACGTCTTGCTCAATCTGAAAGGGCTGGCGCTGATCATGCACGAAGGCGAACGTGCCGAAATGCATCTGTCGGTCAACAAGGCGGGTGATGTCAAAGCTTCCGATTTCAGCGCACCGTCGAATATCGAAATTGCCAATCCCGATCACATCATTGCGCACCTGACCAGCAATGTGCCGTTCAAGATGCGTGTGGTGGTGGAAAAAGGCCGTGGCTATCAGGTTGTGGGCCATGATGGCGAGGAAGAAACCTCTTCTCCCAATGTCCTGCGTCTGGATGCCTCCTTCAGTCCGGTGCGCCGCATTGCCTATCGCGTCGAGCAGGCACGGGTCGAGCAGCGCACCGACCTCGACAAGCTGATCATTGACATCGAATCCAACGGCACCATCAATCCCGAACAGGCGATTCGCGACGCTGCGACGATCTTGCATCACCAGATTGCCGTTTTTGTGGACTTGGAATCGACCGATATCGAAGATGAGGCGGAAGTGGAAATCCACGTGGACCCCGTCCTCCTTCGCCCGGTGGACGATTTGGAGCTCACCGTGCGCAGTGCGAACTGCCTGAAAGCTGAGAATATCAACAATATCGGTGATTTGGTGCGGCGTAGTGAAGTCGAGTTGCTGAAGACACCGAATCTCGGCAAAAAATCCCTGAATGAAATCAAAGAAGTTCTTGCTGCCCATGGGCTTGAACTGGGAATGGATATTGAAAACTGGCCGGGAGATGGCGCCTGAGCGCCGGCCAGCTAACGAATTGGAGTATTTACCATGAGACACAAACTAGCCGGTCGCAAATTCAATCGCACCAGCGCACATCGCAAGGCGATGTTCAAAAACATGTCAGCCTCGTTGATCGAACATGAGCTGATCAAAACTACTTTGCCGAAAGCCAAGGATCTGCGCCGTGTGATCGAACCGATCATCACGCACGCGAAAAACAACGATACCGTTGCTGCCCGCCGTCTGGCATTTGCCCGTCTGCGTGACCGTGATGCCGTGCAAAAACTCTTTGCTGAGCTTGCGCCGCGTTACAAGGATCGTCCGGGTGGTTACGTGCGTATCCTGAAATGCGGCTACCGTGCCGGCGATCAGGCACCTATGGCCTACGTCGAGCTGGTGGATCGTCCGCTGCCGGATACAGCCGAATAAGCTGGCATGCACCAGTTATAAAAAAACCGCCTTTAAGGCGGTTTTTTTATGGGTGAGTTTGTTATACGACGACTTTCTGCATGGCGAAGTATGGTCGTTCAACCCAAAAGTCTCTAACAACTCTTCAAAAAAGAAGCAGCATGAAAGTAGGCTGAAGGTTTCCCATGAAAATGCAGGCCCATTTTCATGGGGGCCTTGTAGTGAGCCGCAGGCGGCCCCAGTTCAGCCGGTAAAAATGTTTGGAGCCCAGCAAGACCTCACCAACCTACGCCCGCGCGGTCTTTATATCGGGGCTTGTGTGTGGGTTTTTAAGTTTAATGGCTATATAGCCAACGCCGCATATACTGGCACAATATACCTGCTCAACTTCAAG
>JAUMXB010000013.1 GCA_030529365.1 Cardiobacteriaceae bacterium
ACGCCGACCGCAAAGCGCTCTACCAGGCCATTGCCAAAGCCAACAACCAACCGGGCTGGGCGGCACAAATCCAGGGCACCTTCGCCGAACGCTGGATCAGCCAGGCACGCGGCGGCTGGTGGTATCAAAGCGGCGGCGCGTGGAAGCAGAAGTAACCTTTCAACCGCAGGGTGGGCTTTAGCTCGCCGTTGCGTACGCGATTCGCCGTATCCTGTAGGTCGGCCACTTGGTGGCCGACAAGCCATGCCGAGCAAAGCAGGCGATGCCATCGGCTTGACCGTATCCGCGCTGTGCACCGCGACCAAAACCCACCGAATCCTCATGCTTCCCACCCCCGAGCAACAGCAATTCATCGACACCCATTTTGGCGAAGGCGCACGTTACAGCCGCGCAGCCTTCGCGCAATTGACGACAACTGCCGAGCTCCACTATCTCCTCACCAACCACAACTGGGATGACGATAATCGCGTCTTGCAGTGGATAGCCGAAAGCCCGCTGTGCAGCCGTGCCACTGCCCTGGAAATGTTCTGGCTGGCGCAGCCCCAGGATTTTCAGGCGTATCCCCTGGGCAAAAAGCTGAAAAACCGCGCCGATGCTGAAACTTTCCATCTGCTGCAAACCTTGCTCACCCGCTATCCGCAGGGCTTTTATGCCGAAAGCGAGCGCCATTTCGACCCCAGCCCGCACTTTGCCCAACCCGTCGCCATCCCTGCAAGCCTCTATCTGCCGAGCGCAGGCGAAGAACCGTATCTTTACTGGGATGCCGAGGAAATCAACTGCAAACCGGGCGGAGAATTCGTCTCTGCCGTGCAGCGCTGCGACCGCATGGATTTGTACAACTTTGCCGTCCTCCTTGATGACCGCGAGCTGCTGGAAAACCACGCCCTGCTCCTGGCGCATCCGCTTTGCGATCGCGGCATTGCGCAACTGCTGTTTTGGCGCCTGCAAACCCGTTGGCCGATCAGCGGCGATCATCTCTTCCGCCGCGACTTTATCCGCGACTGGCAAGCCGACCGCTGGCCACAAGCGCATATCGCCTATCATCCGCCCGCCCCATCTTCTCCTGAAGCGGCTAAAAAACCCGCCTGGCTCATCCCCGACATTTTTTACCAACCCGTCTGACCCATGCACAACATCCTCGTCTTCGATATCGAAACCGTCGCCGATACCGCCGGTTACCGCCTGCTCCATCCCGAACTCGCCGCCCTTTCCGATGCCGACGTGCTCGCCATCATGCAGAACGAGCGCTTGGCCGACAGCGGCAGCACCTTCATGCGCCATCATTTGCAGAAAATCGCTGCCATCTCGGTGGCCTTCAAGCATGGCGAGCAATTTGCGCTGTGGACCCTTGGCGAAGAAGCGAGCGACGAGGCCGAACTCATCCGCCGCTTCTTCCAGGGCATCGACAAATATTCGCCCACTTTGGTGAGCTGGAACGGCAGCGGCTTTGATTTGCCGGTGCTGCAATACCGCGCCCTCATCCACGGCATCGACGCGCAGCGCTATTTCGAGATCGGCGACGACGACCGCGATTTCCGCTACAACAACTACCTCTCCCGCTTCCATTGGCGCCATATCGACATGATGGACGTGCTATCCGGCTTCCAGCCGCGCAGCGTGGCGAGCCTGAACGACATCGCCGTGCTCTGCGGCCTGCCCGGCAAACTCGGCATCGACGGCAGCGCCGTGCAGGGGCTGTATGATGCAGGCGATCTGGCGCGCATCCGCGCCTACTGCGAAACCGACGTGATGACCACCTATCTGCTGTATCTGCGCTTCGAGCGCTTGCGCGGCAATCTCAGCGCCAAGCAGCTCGCGGCGGAAAACGCGAAAATCCGCGACTGGCTTGAGGAAAAAACCGATGCGCATTGGCAGGAATATCTCGCCGCGTGGCCATGATGCCGTCACCGTTGTCTTGATATTGCATTTCAGGAGCTTATATGCAGTCTTTTTATTCCCCGAGCGCGCAGTGCCATATCCGTTTTCACGATTTGCCCGGCCACGGTCTGCCCTGCGTCTTCGTGCACGGGCTGGGCTGCGCCTCGTCCTATGAATATCCGCGCGTGGTCATTGACACGGCATGGCAGGGCAGGCGCGCCATCCTCCTCGACCGCCCCGGCAGCGGCTTCAGCGACTGGCCAGAAGATTTTTCCTACACCACATCAGCGCAGGCGCAAGTCATCGTCGAACTGATCGAACATCTCGGCTTGCAACACTTTGCCCTCTATGGACACAGCATGGGCGGCAGCATTGCTATCGAAGCGGCAAGCCTGATGCCGGAACGCATCGCCGCCCTGCTGGTGTCGGAATGCAATTTCCATGCGGGCGGTGGCTTTTTCAGCCAGCAAATCGTCGCGCAAGGCGAAGCCGAGTTCGTGGCGCACGGACATACGCAGATGGTCACCGCAGACGGCACGCCGTGGGCAGGCTGCTTGCAGCGCAGTGCACCTTGGGCGGTATGGCGTGCGGCGAAAAGCCTGGTGGAAGGCGTCTCCCCTTCCTGGATGGAACGCTTCCTCGCCCTGGATGCCCCGCGTCTTTTCATCGTCGGCGAACACAGCCTACCGGACGACGACATCGCGTTTTTCGCCGCGCGCGGGATTGAAAGCGCCATCGTTCCCGCCACCGGACACAGCATGTCGTGGGAAAATCCGCATGGTCTTGCGGGCGTTCTCTCGGCATGGTTGCAGAAAGCGGGCGTTTGAGGCGCTGTTGCACCATTTCTACGATCCTTTCCCGACCGGAGACGCTTTTCGAGAAATAGGCGATAAAAAATTACTATTCTAAGCGCTTATCATAGTGATTTTTTACCGCAGTAAGCGCTTATTGATGGTAAAAAACAACCATTTTTATGCAAAATATGGATACATCTTTGCTGCTTGCGCTTGCGCAAACCCTTTTCCCTTTCGTGATCAGCCCGGGCGCAAGTTTCGTGCTCACGCTGTCCGCAAGCACGGCAGGCGTGCCTTTTGCCGCGCTGAAAGTGTGGGCGGGTACGGCGCTGGGTTTGGCTGTGCTGGCGGTGGCAAGCGCGCTCGGCGTTGCCCGGCTGGTGTTGCATTATCCGCTGTTGCAAACGCTGCTGGCGATGATCGGCGGCGCCTTGCTGGTTTTCTGGGGCGTGCGCCTTTGCCAGCATTCGCCCGCACAGGCAGAGCGACCCTTGCCGCCGCGGCTCGTGGCGAGCGCGTTCACGATAGTGGTCAGCAATATCAAGGCGATTACGCTCTATGTGGTGCTGCTGCCCGCCCTGTTGCACAGCGTTGATCCATTCACCTTTTATGCGCACGCGCTGGGGCTGCATGCCGCGATGCTGCTCGCGTGGCTGCTGCTGGTGAGCCTTGGTTTGCGTCATCTGCCGCATCTGGCCGCGTTGCGCCATGGGCTGCTGAAGGCAAGCGGCCTTTTCATGATCTGGCTCGGCGGCAAAAGCCTGTTGTCCGTATGGGAATGAGATATCGGGAGCGCTTCGCCATTCAATCTTGCCATAACAGCAAAGCGCAACCTGCCGGGCAATCAAGGGATTGTGGCAGGTTGCGCTGTCATGCACAGGTTGAAAAGTGGTGCCGCCTCAGCCAAACAGGCTTGCGTCAGGCGCGGCACCGCCGACGATCTTGGGATTGAGCTGATACATTTCGTTCAGGAATTGCAGGATTTCCGCACTGATATCTTTAGTGCGAACAGCGGTCAGCGCTGAATGCGGGAAGGCCTGCTCCAGCGCGGGGACGGGAGCGGGCATGTAGTTGGCAGCGATTTCTGCTGCACTTTTCGGGTGTGCCGCCACCCAGTCAACGGCCTTGAGCAGGTCTTCATCCAGCGCGGCGAGGAATTCGGCGTGGCTGCTGGCGATATTTTCCGAAACCATCAGGCCGGCTTGCGGGATGCCGTTCTGGCTGCCAAAGCTGCTGTCCCAGACTTTATCCAGGGAGATACCGCGCGTAACCTGCACACCGGACTGCTTGCCGCGCAGGATGGAAGCACTTGCCAGCGGCTCGGGGAGCAGTGCGTTGGGGAAATCCTTTTGCAGGAAGAGGAGTACGGCTTCCGGTGGCGTGGCGGTGTAGCTGACCAGGCCGTCGAGCGAGACGCCGCTGCGTTTGGCAAGAATTTGCAGCACAAGATCGGGCATGTCGTTCTTGAATGGCATGACGATCTTCTGCCCGGCGAGCTGCTCGATGCTGCTGATGACCTGCCCCTTGCTCATGAGGGCAAGCAGCCCCCGCGTCATGATGTTGTGCAGGATGACGGGCTGGCCCTGCGCACGCAGGTTGGCTGCAACATAGCTGGGCACGATGCTGATTTCGATGCTGCGGTTGAGCAGACCGGCACGCAGGTGATCCGGCGTGCGCCAGCTTTGCACCCGGAAGGGGCGGATTTTCCGGGCGTTGCCGATCTGTGCGGCAATGGCCAGCAGCACGGTTGGCGTTACCGGAGGCCCCCACAGGGTCAGGGTATCGTCGGCCCGCAAGGGCAATGCGCTGGCAGCTCCGGCGAGCGCGCCCATGCGCAGCAGATGGCGGCGGGTAAGATGCATCATGAGGTGTCTCCGTTAGAAATTGAAGTGGAAGCCCAGCCAGTAGGTGCGCTCGGGTGCGCCCACGGCGCGGGTGCTCTGTGCGGCGATGTGCGGCTGCTCGTTGAAGGCGTAGTACTGGCGGTCAAAGAGGTTGTTGACGCCAAGGGTGAGCGCAAAGCGGTCGCGGGTTTGCAGGCCGGCATAGAGATTGACCGTGGCGTAGCTTTGATGGTTCAGGGGATTGTCCAGCCCCAGACCGCGTTTTTTGTCGCTGTCCAGTCTGCTGTTTCTGTGGGAATAATGCAGGCTGGCGCCCAGGTTGTAGCTGCCGAATTCGGCATAATCGCGATAATCCACGGCAATGTCGGCACTCATGGGACGCACGTTGTACAACGCGCGCTTGTCGGTGTCGTTTTCTCCATACTGGTAGCGAATCTTGCCGCGCACGGCGAGATTGTCCGTGAGACTTTTGGCCGCGCTCAACTCCGCACCGATCAGGGTGGCATCCACGTTGCGGCTGATGATGTTGCTGTCTGCCTGCAAGATGCCAGGCTGCCGGCGGGCACGATCCAGCGTGATGAAATTGCTGACTTTGTCATAGTCGGCCTGGGCCTCGATTTTCCAGGCGCCGGCCAGATCGCCATGCGCAACCTTGCCATAATCCCGGTAGCCTTCTCCCTGCCAGCTGCCTTGCAGGCTGATGCGGTTATGGCGTTCCGGCTTCAGGAAGGGGTTGCCGATCCAGCCCGCCCCGTTTTCACCCGGCAGGGCATGGAAGCGCTCGGTGTTGTCAGGCTGGCGCAGCAGGCTGTCAACACTTACCCGATAGCTTTGCCGTTCGCTGGGCTGGAAGCGGTAGCTCAGGGCAATGCCGAAGCCGTCGGTCTTTTGCTTGCCCGCAAGCTTGCGTCCGTAATATTTCTGCCAAAGCTGGGCTGGCGCGGGGAAGGTGTTGTTGCCAATCCTGGCCGGCGTGTTTTTAGCGCGGGGATCAGCACGCAGCACGTCATAGCTCAGGCCGCCACTCAGCTGGTGCGCCGGGGTGATATCCCAGAAATGGTCATAAAAAAGATGCATGCGGTCGCTGTGGATATCAGGGAAGCGGTAGGCATTGCGCTTTTTCCCCTGCGGCGTGAAGACGAAACGGCTGGCCAGATGCTGGTCATGCCCGTAGGTCAGGCCGAATTGCGAGCGCTGCTCGCCATAATGGAGACGGTAATCGGCATTGAGCGTGGTCATTTGCCGTTCGATTTCCATGCCTACGCGCGGTTGTCCTGCTGCCGGGCGACGCAGGCTGTGGTTGTCGGCAGCGCGTTCCAGATCCACATGGCGCACGTTGAAATTGAAGGTATTGCTTTGATCCTGTGCGCCGATGCGTGCCGTACCGTTCAGGACGATGCGCCGGGTGCTCTTGGCATCGAGCTGGAAATGCGGCTGCCTGTCGTCATCGATGCGGTCGTGAATCACGCCCAGACGGTATTCTTGCCGCGCATCCGGCACCAGGCCGGCCACTACGGCCTGGCCATTGCGCAAATAGCCTGCATTGACCGTCTTTCCGTTGCCATCCTTGTAGCTGTTGAGATTATGGCGATAGGCGTGGCCAACGACATAGGCATTGCTGCCACGGAAACGGAACAGGGCACGCTCGCCATCGCTGTAGGGATTGGCTTGCAGGCCAATCAGCACGGGTCGGCTCGTCACGCTGCCCACATCCTGCGCCACCGATGCATCTGCCCACGGACGCAGATAATCAAACTGGTTTTCCACCGGCATGGTGAAATCGGTTTGCGGCGTGATGACTGGCGGCGGGCCGAAGGAAAGCTGCATCTTGTATGCTTCGGCGGAAGCCAGGTTGACTCCCTCTTCCGCATGAAGCGTGGAGATGATCAAAGCGGGCAGGAAATAGCGGACGCGCATGACAAAACCCTCATCATTTGTAAATGTGCGCGGATAGTAATTATTATCTTTTCCCGTGTCCAGATGCCTAGGTCAAGTGCATATATATCATATTGAAAATCATAAATATATTTGCAAAAATCACCCATATGGAAGACTGTGATACTGCCGGCTGCGCACTTTGTCAGCATTAATGCACAGGATTTTGCATTGCACGATACGGCGCTTCAGGGCATCTTCCGATTCTCCTGCCCGCCACGCAGGAATCATTCAACACCCATTTCCTGGCAGCTCCCTGTTCAATAGACCATCCTGCTGACGCAAGAATTTTCCGCCAGCGCTGGCGATGGGGTTTTGCCCGCAACCCTGCTAGAATCCCGCCTCCGCCCCGAGAGCATTCCGATGAGCAAGCCCACGATTTACCGCGTCCAGTTCAAAACCGACAGCCACCATTACGATCTTTATGTCCGCCATGTCTATCCTTCCGACATGCACGGCTTCGTCTGCCTGGAAGACTTTCTTTTTCATGAGGAAAGCCGCGTGCTGATCGATCCGCGCACGGAAAAGCTCCATGCCGAATTCGGCGACGTGACCACCGCGTTCATTCCCTATCACCAAATCATCCGCATCGATCAGGTCAGCCGCGAAGGCGACAGCCGCATCCAGCCGGCAAGCGGCGGCAGCGGCAACAAGATCACGCCGTTCCCGCAATAATGGCGGCACGGGTCGGCTACTCAGGATCCGGTCGTCCAGCGCGTCAGCCTCATCACCAGCGGGCGCACCGTCAGCAGGCTCACAAAGGCAATCGGCCAGGCCAGCGCGTAAGAACGCAGGGTGCGAGGCAGCCATTCGCTGTTCACGCCATTATTGAGCGCCACCAGCACCGCGCTCATGATGAAAGCCATCATCATGGTGGCGTAGAAAGTGAAAACGATGGGGGCGAATTTGGCCGGAATTTTGCTCATGCTTGTTAACAACATCGATATGATAAATTTTCTCACCAATAAGCGCTTACCATGCAAAAATTTCTCGCAATAAGCGCTTATATTTGGTAAAAAATAACTATTTTTGCAGTTTTTATGAATTAATTGCCAGTGTGCGCGCTGATGCCGACGCTGCCATAGGCCTGCGTTTGCCCGCCAGCGTTGGTGATGCCGATGGTGTTGTGGCGCGCGGGATCGTTCTGCTCGAAGCGGTAGGTCACATCATGGTTGCCGCCGCAGGCCGCGAGCAGCAGGGCGAAGGTTGCGAGCGCGATTTTCATAACAAACTCCACGGAAAAGAGCGGACAGCATAGTGCAGTTTGCCGGGCAATGTCACGGGCAAATATCAGGCCAACCCCCTGCGTACCCGCTGCCAACAAGTCATGACCAGAAGCACGACGAGTATCCACATCACGACGGCGAACCACGCCGGCAACGGTGCGAAAAGCGCGTGGCACAAGGCGAGCACTCCCATCGCAAAGGCACGGTCGCTTTTGCCCAGCGGACCATCGTAGCGGCGGCCATTGCCATACACTTGCCCGAGCGCGCCGCACATTTCCGAAAGCGTCGCGAAAAAAATGAAAAGCCCGGCGGCAAGCGGCGAAAAAGGTGCGACAAAGGCAAAGGGCAGATAGAGCGCGGCATCCGCCACCACATCGGTGATTTCATTGAGATAGCCGCCGAGGCGCGATTGCTGGCCGAATTCGCGCGCGAGCATGCCGTTCATCGCATTCAACGCCATGCGCACGAACATCCACAGCGGCAGCATAATGAAAAGCCATGATTTTGCGGCAAGAACTGTGAGCAACACGCCAAGCGCCACGGACACGGCACAGGCAAACAACGTCACCTGATTGGCGGTGATGCCGCGCGCGTGCAGCTTGCGCACCGTGGGGCGCAGCAAGTTCTGGAAGCGGGGTTTGAAATCATAGATGCTCATCTTGCTCTCAAAAATATCGGTTTTTTGCCAGCATGAAGCGCTTGTCGCGATAAAAAACGTCTATAACATCAGGAAACATAATCCATCTTCCGGTCAGGCCGCACCACGAGATAGATGGCGAGCGCGGTGAGCGCGCCCAGCGTATCGGCGAGAATATCCTTCTGCGCATCCCAGATGTCGCCCTGCGAGCCGAGAAATTCGATGCCGGCGTCGCCCCCTTCGATCACCGCATATTGCCATTCGATGATTTCGTAAGCGCCAGCCACGCTCATGATGAAAAAGAGCGCAAAGAAAAAGGCGAGCTTCGGGCCGCAGAGCTTGCGGCGCAACAGCCATTCCATCATCGGATAGCTGTAGAAGCCGATGATGTAGTGGGCGAGGCGGTCGTAATGGTTGCGGTCCTCGCCGAGGATGGGCGTGAGCAGGCGGTTGCCCCATTCGAAAGGCACGTTGGCGAAAGTGTAGTGCGCGCCGACGAGGTGCATGAGTAGCCACAGGCTCATCAGAAAATAGGCGAGATTGCTGAAACGGAAGCGCGGATAGGTGATGACGAGCGCGGCAAAGACGGCAAAAATCGGAATGACTTCCGCCCACCACACGGCGCGATCGAAAGGCGCGATGCCCGACCAGACGGCCACGGCAGCGATGAAGACGGCCAGCGCGGCAGGAAAGGCATGGGATTCACGATGATTCATAAAGCCAGCGTCCATGGAAAATATTCGCGGCTTTTTATCACGTCCGCACCGGCAAGGGGGATTTTTTTCCGTCCGCGCAGATTGGGCATACTCGCCGTTGCGCAGCGATTGCGGGATTTCGCCTGCTGCGTCCCGTAAAACCAGGAAGCGCTTCTAGAGCATTTTTGATTCATCTAATAGCAGGATTTGCTGAGGAAAGGATGTGGAAAGCTTTGTTTCTGCCCTCACCCCAACCCCAATCTCGCTTCGCGAGCTCTGACGAGTCCCACGGGATTCGAAGAACTCGCGAAGCGAGATTGGGGCTTTGAATTCTGTTCACATTTGAGTCAAAAACGCTCTAGTACCCGCAGGGCAAATCCTATCGGCATCGCTTTGCGAAGCCGCAGGTCGATATTGGTTTGCTGTCGGCTATCCATGGCCGGGCACTCACAAAAATCGCTGCGCGACGGTGGGTTCCGCTTCCCATAAAAATGCGTTCGCATTTTTATGGGTACCCGGACAACATCCACCCTACGGAAAATGTGCGTCGTAGCTGGCAAACCTATCCCGTGCGGCGGCTCAGCTGAAGCCCACTTTTTATTCATAAAAATTGCAAATATGGTTATTTTTTACCACAAATAAGCGCTTATTGTGGTAAAAATGATGATACATTGCTTCAATATACGTTTTTATGCCGTTTCGCCGCTTGCACTGGCGGGGCGGCTGGCGTCTTGCACGGCAAAGAGCGCGTCGAGCAGGGTGGTGGCAAAGGCGCCGGCGGGGAGGATGAAGTCGAGGACAAGGGTGGCGTCGTCCTGCCATTGCCATTGCACGTCGCGGGCGCGCAGCCACATGGGGCGCCAGTCACTTTCGGCATGCGCCTGCAAATAGGCGAGCATCGCCGCTTCTTCGGCGAGAATGGGGGCGCGGATGGCACCGGCTTCGCCAGCGAGCGGCACTTCGCCTTTGCCTGCGAGCCAGCCGCCGGGGGCGATGTCGCCGCTTTGTGCGCGAGCGCGCAGGGCATCATCCACGGCTTCGACGGCAAAATGGCTGTGGCTGCCGGCAAGCATGGCGCGATCGCCGGAGAGGATTTCACGGGCACGCTCGCCGCGCACTTCAAGTTCGCAGTTGAAAAGCCAGGCGCGCAGCACGGAGAGCACACGGCCGCGTTCGTCATGCTTTTTCGGCAGGACGCCGCGCGCGACCCATTCGCGCGCCCAGGCGAGGTTGTCGCGGCCGAAGCGCTGCACGCCGAAGGCATTGGCAAAGCCTTGGTCGCGCAGATCGGCGAGGGCGCTGTCGATGGCGGCGCGTTCGCCCTGCACATCGCGCAAGGTGAGCACGAAGCGGTTTGCGCGGTGGGTGCCGATGCGCAACTTTTTCTGGTGGCGCTGGTATTCCAGGATGCGCCAGCCGTCGCCGCAAGACGGCAGGGCATCGCGGTATTTCCACGGCAGCGACAGCCATTGTTCGGTAACGGCGTGGCGGTCCTTCAGGCCGCTGTGGGCGATGTCGCGTTCCGGGCAGCCGCTCGCGCGGGCGATGTCCTTTTTCAGCCAGGCGGTGTTCATGGCGGTTTTTTCCACGCGCAGCCAGAGATGCTCGCCATCGCCGCTCCACGGGATGTTCATGATTTCGAAGACTTTGAAATCGGCAGGCTGGGTGCGGATGGTGGCATGGGCTTTCATGGGGCGTTTCCGGCAAGCTGGTTCAGGAAAAGTTCGCGTTCGCGCGCGAGCGTCATGCTGAGCGAGAGCATGGGGGTGGCGCTGTCGGCGGCAAAGAGGGTGAGCATGCGCCGGTAGAGTTCGGGATCGCGCAGGGTATCGGCGCGCGCGGCCAGAAGGGAGAGCGCTTCTGCCGACAAGGCGGGCTGCGGCACGCGGTAGCTGCGCGGCAGCCGGGCGTTCAGCCAGGAATGGGCGAGGTCGCTGGTCATTTGCGGCAACACGGCGCGGTTCATGACGAACATGTCCTGGGCGCGGGCGAGGCCGAGTTCGCGCATGCGGTGCACGCCGATGCCGCCCTGCTTGTTGATGAGGTGGGCGAGCACGGCATGGATTTGCTCGAGGTGCACGGTGAGGGTGAGGGAAGGCAGGCGGCGCAGCCATTCAAAGGCGATAGCGCCGAACGGCAGCAGGCCTTGCGCAGGCGCGGCAAGATGGCAACGCAGGTCCATGTCGCTGATGATGCGGTCGGCCTGCATGAGGATGGCGCAGCCGCTGTCGTGCACATCGCCGGTTATCGAGGCGAGCACGGGGCGGGGCAGCATGCGCAGTTCCATGAGCAGGCGGCTGAGGGCGGCACTTTCTTCGGCCACCTCTTGCGGCGCGCTGTGGTGCAGTTGCCGCCAGTCGTGAGCATGGCCGAAGGTTTCGCCGCGGTGATAGAGGAGGAGCATGCGGTGCTCCTGCTTGGCATCGGTGCAAATGGTGGCAAGCTCGTCGAGGGTTTGCCGGTCGAGGGCAAGGCGGGTGTGCCTCGGCTGCCAGATGAGCAGGCCTTCCTGGTAACGCCAGCTGCTGCTGTTGCGCAAATCGCGCCATTGCCGGCTTTTGTCGGCAAAGGGGTTGGGCAGCTGGCGGGCGTCGCTGTCTTCGCTGTTGCGCCGCCCTTTGAGGCTTTTCAGCACGGAGGGCGGATTGCCCAGGGTTTTCAGCACTTTTTTCGGGTTGAATGCCAGCAGCAGCTGGTGCGGCTGTACCTGCCAGGCAAGGCCATGGCGCACGAGGATGTCAAGCGCTTCCGGCGGAAGGGCCAGTTCCCGGCTGACGTGGGCAAGCGCTGTCCAGATGTCGCCCAGCCAGGCGCAGACGAAGCGCGCATGTGCATGGTCGAGGCTTGCCAGCGCGGCCCAGTCGTAGGCGCGGAAGGCGGAGAGCGTCATGTCGTCCGGCGCTGCCGCATGGTATGCCGGCGCGGTTGCGTTGTCTCCGGCAAACAGGCCGCCGGCAAAGGCGCGGGCATTGCCGTGGCGCTCCGCCATGCTGGCAATCCACGGCGGCAGGGTGATTTTGTCGCCCCACAGGGCATAGTCGCTGGCTGGCGTGCGGGCGTGGATGTCACAGAAGCGCTGCCAGCCAATGCGGTCAAGCAGGCCGATCAGGCCGCCATCGTAGCGGCCGCAGACGAGCGCGGTGAGGCTTGCCACGTCTTCCAGCGGCAGCGCCAGATGGGCGGCATGGTGAAAAGCGCTGGTGACGGCGAGCACCTGAAAACGGTTGGCGGCGAAGTTGTCGCTGTCGGGCACGACGACGATTTCCGCACCGAGCAGGTCGCGAAAAAAGCCCTGCACACGCTCTTGCGTGCGCGGCTCGGTGCGCGAGGCGGGAATGAGTTCGATGGCACGCTGGAAGCGCGGCGGGCGGAAAAAGTGGGCGCCGAGGAAACGCGGCCGACAACCGGCAGGCAGGCATTGGGCAATGGCTTCCACTGACAGCCCGCCGCTGATGGAGAGGATGACGGCATCGCGTTGCAGGCCGGGGGCTATGCGGCTCAGGATACCCTGCTTGACGGCCAGGTCGTCGCCCGCGCATTCAATGACGAGATCGTGCTCGGCCAGCATCGACCAGTGATCGCGATAATTGCGCGCATCCATGAGCGATGCCGCTTCCTGTCCGGCAAACGGCAGGGGGCGCATTTGCAGCAGCGCGGTTATCGCGGCCTGCGCGCGGGCATTGGGCGCGTCGGCGCCGGCCCTGTCGTACAGGCGCACACGCACGCCGGCATCGGCAAAACGCGCGGCAATCAGCGCGCCCATCGGCGTCGCGCCGAGAATGGCGGGGCGCTGAAAGGTAAATGCCTGGGTGCTTGCCGCTTCGGGTCGGTTCATGTCTTTCCTCGTTCCTGTCCGGCAAGGGATATTGCCGGGCCGGTGTACGCGAGGTTTGCAGACATGTTTTTCATGATTCCGTCAAAATTGAGAAAATTTACCACTATTAAGCGCTTTCTGTGATAAAAAATCACTATCTTAAGCGCTTACTATAGTAGATTTTTATCATCTTTTACCGGACTTACTGGCCGCCACGAGGAATTCCGGCAGGCTGGCAAGCGCCATGCGCTGCGCTTCCGCGCCACGGCGGTGCTTGTATTCGGCTTCACCGTTTTCCAGCGTCTTGTCGGAGATAACGACGCGGTGCGGAATGCCGATCAAGTCCATGTCGGCAAACATGAAGCCGGGGCGCTTGCCACGGTCATCCAGAGCCACGTTCACGCCCTGCGCCAGCAGCGCCTGATAGAGCTTTTCGCTTTCCTCGCGCACGGCATCGGATTTCTGCGCGTTCACCGGCAGGATGACGACGGTAAACGGCGCCAGCCCTTCCGGCCAGATGATGCCGTTGTCGTCATGGTTCTGCTCGATCGCGGCCGCGACAATGCGCGTCACGCCAATGCCGTAGCAGCCCATCAGCGGAATGGCGGAGCCGCCGCCTTCGAGCGGCACCTTGAGGTTCATCGCTTTCGAGTATTTGTCGCCGAGCTGGAAGATGTGCCCCACCTCGATACCGCGACGGATGGACAGCGTGCCCTGCCCGTCGGGTGCGCGATCGCCGGCCACCACATTGCGCAGATCGGCAACGCGGCCCGGTTTGGCATCGCGTTCCCAGTTGACGTTGATGTAGTGGTAGCCGTCTTCATTGGCGCCAACGGCAAAATCGGCAGCCAGCGCCGCGTGGTGATCGATCACGACGACCACGTCCTCGGGCAGGCCCACCACGCCCAGCGAACCGAATCCGGCACCCGCTTTCGCCTTCACCGCCTTTTCGTCGGCCAGCGTCAGCGGCGCTGCCACTTCTGGCAAATGCTCGGCCTTCACCTTGTTCAGCTCATGATCGCCGCGCAATACCAGGGCAACCACGGTATCGTCCACGCCGTTGACAAAGAGCGTTTTCAGGGTGCGCTCCACGGGAATGCCGTGCTTTTCCACCAGTTCGGCAATGGTCTTCACGCCTGGCGTGGCAATCTTTTCCATCGCGGCACCAGGAGCAGGGCGCGTGCCTTCCGGCAGCGCGGCCACGGCTTTTTCCATGTTCGCCGCATATTGCCCGTCGGAAGAAAAGACGATGTCGTCTTCGCCGGTATCGGCCAGCACGTGGAATTCGTGCGAGCCGGTGCCGCCGATGGCGCCGTTGTCGGCAAGCACCGGGCGGTAATCCAGCCCGAGGCGCTCGAAAATGCGGCAATAGGCATCGAACATCGCCTGATAGGTTTCCTGCAAGCTCGCTTCATCAAGGTGGAAGGAATAGGCATCCTTCATCAGGAATTCGCGGCCGCGCATCACCCCGAAACGCGGACGGATTTCATCGCGGAACTTGTTCTGGATCTGAAAGAGATTAACCGGCAGCTGCTTGTAGGAACTCAAATCACGGCGCACCAGATCGGTGATCACTTCCTCATGCGTCGGCCCCAGGCAGTAATCGCGCTGGTGCCTGTCCTTGATGCGCAAAAGCTCCGGGCCATATTCTTCCCAGCGCCCCGATTCCTGCCACAGCTCCGCCGGCAGCACGCCGGGCATCACCATTTCCAGCGCGCCGGCGCGCACCATTTCCTCGCGCACCACATTCTCGACCTGCTTCAGCACGCGCAAGCCCAGCGGCATCCACGAATAGATGCCGGTGGCGGTCTGGCGGATCATGCCGGCACGCAGCATGAGCTGATGGCTGATGACTTCGGCTTCTGCCGGAGTTTCTTTCTGGGTAGTTAACCAAAACTGGGAAAGTCGCATAAATCTATCTGAAAAACAATGAAAAATTACTGAGGGCTACAGAACTGGTCGATGCTCTGCTGCGCCTGGGTCTTGCGGTTCATGATTGCCGTGCTGTCCAGCGGCACCAGATTGCCGGCGCTATCTTCCTCGTAAATGGTTTTTTTGGTGTTCATCACCTCGAGGTCTCTCAGCGCGGTTTCGCAACGCTGTTCGCGGGTAATCGTGCCCGGCGTCATTTCTGCCGGTTTTTCCGCAGCCTGGGCGGTTTGTTGCACGCCCTGTGCAGCAGGCGCTTCCGCCTCGCCACCAGCCGGACGCATCGGCTTCAGCACATAGAAGGACTCCATGTCCGGACGCTCGTTGATCACCAACCCGTGCTCGTTGAGCTTGACGTAATTCTGCACGCCATGCGGCGGCACTTTCGCATAATGCGCGCGGCCATTCTGATACCACTTGTAAATCACGAACTGCTCTTCGCCGCTTTTCACTTGCGCCTGCGCCAGCGAAACGCATCCCATGGCAACCATTCCCAAAACGACTATTCTTTTCATGGCTAGAATCCTTTCAAAAAAACCCTTGGACATTCTACATGTTGCGCCCGGTTGGCGTCTGCGCATCCCTTGCGGAAACGTGCGCCTGACCGGCATGCCTGCTGCCCGGCAGGGCAGAACACCGCTTTCACAAAAGCAGTCATGCAGAAGTATAACGGCATCCCTTGGATGACTTCAAAAAATTTCTGTACTTTTGTACAGATTTGCCGCTGCTCCCTGATATTTTGGCGTCCGCAGCACGGCGGGCATCTGCTATACTCCGCCTTCTGTCTTATTCGTAATTATGGAGAAAAACCCGATGAAAGCACCCGTTCGCGTAACCATCACCGGCGCCGCCGGCAATATCGGCTATGCCATGGCCTTCCGCATTGCCGCTGGCGACATGCTCGGCCCTGACCAGCCCGTCATCCTGCAATTGCTGGAAATCACCCCGGCGCTCGGCGCGCTCGAAGGCGTCGTCATGGAATTGAAAGACTGCGCCTTCCCGCTCCTCAAAGACATCATCGCCACTGACGACCTCGCCACCGCCTTCAAGGATACCGATTATGCCCTGCTCGTTGGCGCCCGTCCGCGCGGCCCCGGCATGGAGCGCAAGGATCTCCTCGAAGCGAACGGCGCCATCTTCGGCCCGCAAGGCAAAGCGCTCAATGACCACGCCTCGCGCAACGTCAAAGTGCTCGTCGTCGGCAACCCCGCGAACACCAACGCCCTCATCGCCCAGGCCAGCGCCCCCGATCTCGACCCGCGCAACTTCACCGCGATGACCCGCCTCGACCACAACCGGGCGCTGTCGCAGCTCGCCGACAAGACCGGCAGCCACACCACCGCCATCCGCAAGATGACCATCTGGGGCAACCACTCCTCCACCCAATACCCGGACATCAGCAACGCCACCGTTGACGGCAAGGCCGCCGCCGGTTTGGTTGATGAGGCTTGGTATAAAGACACCTTCATCCCCGACGTCCAGCAACGCGGCGCCGCCATCATCAAGGCACGCGGCGCATCTTCCGCTGCTTCTGCCGCCTCTGCTGCCATTGACCACATGCGCAGCTGGGCGCTCGGCACCGACGGCGACGACTGGGTCAGCATGGCAGTCCCCTCCGACGGCTCCTACGGCATCGCCCCCGGCATCATCTACTCCTACCCCTGCCGCTGCAAAAACGGCAGCTACGAAATCGTGCAGGGCCTGGAAGTCAGCGCCTTCAGCCGCGAGAAAATGGACGCCACCGACCGCGAACTGCGCGAAGAACGCGCCGCCGTCGAGCATCTGCTGAAATAAGCCCCCAATAAAAAGAGACCTTGCCTGCAAGGTCTCTTTTTTTACAAAAATATCAAAAATAATTATTTTTTACCATCATAAAGCGCTTATCATGCAAAAAATTCTCACACAAAGCACAACTCCTCGCCCTGCAACAGGCATTTGACGCCCGCGGCATCATCCTCGCCGCTGGTGCCATCAACCGCTTCCCCGACTACGAAAGCTGGCTCGCCTTCTGTCAGGCGCCCGCTGGCAGCCTTCGCCCGGACGGCTACCGCAAAGTGGCAGATTCCACCTTCATCGCCTGGGACGACAGCGCACAACGCCTGCGCGGCATCATCCAAATCCGCCACACCCTCAACGACTTCCTGCGCGAATACGGCGGCCACATCGGCTACTCCGTCCACCCCGACGACTGGGGCAAAGGCCATGCCACCCACATGCTCGCCCTCGCCCTGCAACACTGCGACACCCTCGGCATCCGCGACATCCTCATCACCTGCGACCCCGACAACATCGCCTCCGCCCGCGTCATCGAAAAAAACGGCGGCATCTACGACAAAACCGTCACCGTCGCCGGCCGCCCGGTCAAACACTACTGGATCACCCGCCCCTAACGGCCTATGCCATTTTTCCCGCCAAGCGGCTATATTGCCCACCCGCAAACCTTTTGGAGAACCCCATGCACCTCTACCTAAGCCCCACCTCGCCCTACGGCCGCCTCATCCTCGTCGGCGCCCTGAACGCCGGCATCCGCGACATCGCCCTCACCTTCGTTGACCCGTGGAGCAATCCCGCCGAACTCGAAGCGAAAAACCCCTTCTCGCAAATCCCCACCCTCGTCACCCGCGACGGCCATGTGCTCTACGACAGCTTCATCATCGCCGACCATCTTCTCGACCACCCCATCCGCGGCGGGCAAGCCGCAGCAACGCTTGCCTACGCGCGCATATTGCTCGAGCAAACCGTCAAATATTTCTCCCTGAACCGCGCCAAACCCGAGCGCGGCGAAACGCACCCGCATATCGCCCGTGCCCGCGACGCCGTCATCCGCGCCCTGCCGCGCGCGCCGCAACTCAGGGCAGACAGCCGCGATTTCGCGCAACTCGCGCTCGGCTGCGCCCTCTCCTACCTCAAACTGCGCCTGCCGGAACTCGCCGAGCAATATCTCTCTGCCGACAACCAGCGCGCACTCGCCGCCTTTGCCCAACGCGCCGACATCGCCGCCACCGCCCCGGAAGCGCTGGAAAGCCGCCCCAGCAACATCAATAACATATTTGCAAAAATCGGCAAATAATAGTTATTATTTACCGCGATAAAGCGCTTGTTGTGAGAAATTTTCTTACAACAAGCGCTTCGAGATGAGAAAAAACCATTATATTCTGGCTTTCGCCACTTTCTCCCAGGCGCGGAGAATCAGCGCGGCGTCGTTGTCTTTCAGCAAGTCCGCGTCGGAGAGCATGCGCCGCCAGTGGCGCGCGCCGGGCAGGCCGTGCATGAGCCCGAGATAATGGCGGGTGAGATGGCGCAGTGACGTGCCGCGCGCGGTTTCCGTGCGCGCGTAGTCATGAAGACGCATGACCAGCGCTTCGTGCGTGACCGGCGGAGCATCATCCTGATAGAAAAGCCTGTCCCAGTCGGCAAGAAGCATGGGGTTGTAATAGGCTTCGCGCCCGACCATCACGCCATCGACGGCCTGCAATTGCCGGGCCACGGCATCATTGTCGGCGATGCCGCCGTTGATGATGATTTCCAGATCGGGAAATTCCGCTTTCAAACGGTGCACATAGTCGTAGCGCAGGGGCGGGATGTCGCGGTTTTCCTTGGGCGAGAGGCCATCCAGCCAGGCGTTGCGCGCATGTACGATAAAGGTGCGGCAGGCCGTTTTTTCGCGCAGAAATCCCACAAAATCAGCGAGCGGCTGGTATTCGGTCTGGCGGTCAAGCCCGATGCGGTGCTTGATGGTCACAGGAATTTGCACGGCATCCTGCATGGCATTCAGGCAAGCGGCGACCAGCGCGACGTCGAGCATGAGGCAGGCGCCAAACGCGCCTTTCTGCACGCGCGGGCTGGGGCAGCCGCAGTTTAGGTTGATTTCGTGGTAGCCGTAGCGCTCGCCGATTTTCGCGGCCTGCGCCAGCACTTGCGGATCGGATCCGCCGAGTTGCAGGGCAACAGGCGTTTCACAGGCGTTGAAGGCGAGATGCCGTTCGTGATCGCCATGCACGATGGCGAGCGCATTGACCATTTCGCTGTAGAGCCAGGCGTGGCGCGTGATTTGCCGCGCCATGAAGCGGTAGTGGCGGTCCGTCCAGTCGAGCATGGGCGCGGTGGAGAGGCGGCGGGGCGGGAGTGGTGTGGACATGTTTTTTGGGATGGTAGCAAGGGACGGATTATATGTCGTTTTTCGTGCTACTGTTGATGAAGGTAACTCTTTTTTCTTTGGAGCAAAACAAGTTTTCCATCATGTTTCAACATCTTTTCTTCTTCGCGATTGCGCTTTACGGCCGCACGGCCGGTTTCAAAAACAGGAACACTTTCTTTGCGTCGCCAAAGGACGTGTTCCTGTTTTTGGAACCAAAGAAAGGCGCTCCCGCGTCTGCGGCTGCGCCCAAGGGGTTCTATGCACTATGTAGCCAAGATGGAACATCTATTCAGACGCATCAGCGAATATCAATGCCGAGATGCACGCGCTCGCCGACTTGCAGGCGGTTCTTGCAGAGCACGTCGGCGCGCTGGTCGTCGAGGCAGATGCGATAGAGGGAAAAATCGCCGAGGAAGCGCGCCTGTTCGACGATGCCGTTGCCGCTCGCGTCGCGACGCAAGATGAGCTGGTGCGGGCGCAGGAAGATGTCGGCGTGCTCGCCATGCTCGGCGCGCAGCATGATGCGCGCGCCGGCGGCAAAGGGGATGCGTCCGGCGCTGTTTTCCCAGCCGTCCGCGCCGCGCACGAAACGCAGGGTGGCGCCGTGGCCGAGGAAGGCGGCAATTTCGTCAGTCGCAGGTCGATCATAGAGCGCGGTCGGCGTATCCATCTGGCCGATCTCGCCTGCCTGCAAGACGGCGACGCGATCGGCAAGGGCAAAGGCTTCCGCCTTGTTGTGGGTGACAAAAATGGCGCTGATGCCGCGCGCGCGGAAAAGGCGCTGCATGTCGTCCATCACCGCTTCACGAACGGCATTGTCGAGATTGGAAAACGGCTCGTCCAGCAGCAGACAGGAAGGTTCGCGCACCAGCGCGCGGGCAATGGCGACGCGCTGCTGCTGGCCGCCAGAAAGCTCGTGCGGATAGCGCCCTTCGAGGCCGTCGAGCTGCACCACGCCCATCATCTCGCGGGCGCGTTGTTCGCGCTCGTCCTTGCCGAGGTGCTCGAGGCCAAAGGCAATGTTGCCGAGCACGTCGAGATGGGGAAAGAGCGCGTAATCCTGAAAAATCATCCCGACCTGACGGCGCTGCGGCGCAATATGCACGGCGGGCGAGGAGACCACTTCGCCCTGCATGATGATTTCCCCGCCCTTCACTGGCATCAGGCCGGCAATGGCGCGCAACAGGGTGGACTTGCCGCCGCCAGAGGATCCAAGCAGGGAAAGGATTTCGCCGCGCGCGAGGGCAAAGCTCACGCCGCGGATGATATCCGCGCCATCATAGGCAATATGGACATTTCGCAGTTCAAGGCAAGGATTCATACCATTTTTCTCTTAAATATATTGATTTTTTACCATAATAAGCGCTTCTTGATGGTAAAAAATCATTATTTTTAATCATCATCTGTCTTCCATCGAATGCATGAGGAGCAGCACTGTCGGCAGCCCGGCGACGACCATCACCAGCGCCGGCATCGCCGCCATTTCAAAGCGCTCGGCGCTCATGTATTCATAAATATAGGTGGCGAGCGTCTGCACATTGAAGGGGCGCAGCAGCATGGCGGCAGAGAGTTCCTTCATGCTTTCGAGGAAAACGAGCAGGGCGGCAGTCAAAAGACTGTTGCGCAGCAGCGGCAGCCACACCCGCCGCGCCGTGGCCCGCGGCGATTTGCCGAGCAGCCAGGCGCTTTCATCGAGGCTTGCCGGAATCTGGTTGAAACCGCTTTCCACCGCGCCGATGCCAACGGCGGCAAAGCGGCAGAGAAAGGCATAGCCCATGGCGAACAGCGTACCGCTGAAAACGAGGCCGGGCAGGCCAAGGCCGTAAGCCCTGGTGAAACCGTTCAGGGTATGGTCAAGACCGGTGGTGACAATGAGCACACCGATGGCGAGCACGGTGCCGGGTACGGCATAGCCGGTGCTGGCAAGGCGCACGAACACATGGGTTTGCGGGCGCAGACGGCTGCCCGCGAGCATCACAAAGGCGAGCAGCATGGCAATGCCTGCCGCACTGCCTGCAACGATCAGCGAATGGCCACTCATCTGCAAAAACTCGGGCCAGTCGGTATCGGCGAAATAATGCACCGCCGCTTGCGCCAGCCACGTGGCGGGCAGGCCAAATCCAAGGAAGAGCACGAGTGCGCACCAAAAAACAGCAAAGAAGCGCTTGCCGCCAGTGAGCGTTTTTCGAGGCAGGATGCCCGCGTTGCGCGCAGCCGGGCGCAAATGGCGGCGCTGGTGCTTTTCGAGCATGACAAGAGTAATCACGAACAGCAGCATCAGGCAGGAGAGCTTGGCAGCAGCGGACAAATCATGGTGCGCAAGCCAGACATCGTAAATGCCGGTGGTGAGATGCCACACGGAAAAATAGGCGACAGTGCCAAAATCGGCGAGCGTTTCCATGGCCACCAGCGTGCAGGAAACGGCTATCGCCGGGCGCGCGAGCGGCAAGACTACCCGGCGGAAAATGCGCCATTCGTCCGCGCCGAGGAGACGCGCCGCCTGCACCTGCGAAGCGGGCAGACGCGCGAAATTGAGCGATACGATCCAGTACACATAGGGCGCGAACATCAGCGACAGCACGAACATCGCTCCGCCCATGCTGCGGATTTCAAAGAAGGGATAATCCGCAGCCGAGGTGAAGCCAAAGAGGCGGCGGATCGCGGTTTGCACGAACCCGGCGTAATCGAAAATATTGGTATAGACAAAGGCCGCAAGATAGGCGGGCATGGCGAGCGGCAACAGCAGCGCCCAGCGGAAAAAGCGGCGGCCGGGAAAATCGCAGCGCGCTACCAGCCACGCACAGGGCAGCCCCCACAAGAGGGCAAGGAGGCACACGCCAACGACGAGCACCAGGCTGTTCTGCACATAGGCGCCGAGCACGGTATCGGCGAGATGGGTGAAAATCGGGGAAGGCGCGGAGACGGCGGTTACCACCAGCATGGCAACCGGCGCGATCAGCGCAAGCGCCGCCCACAGCGCGGGCGACAGTAAAACAGCAAGACCCGGCCTAAGCCGGGTCGGAAAAAAAGCACGCATGGCAGACGTTTTACAGGTCAAACTGCACTTCGTCGATGAGTTTCAGCGCCGCGCCATAGTGCTTGGCAATATCGAGCACGTTCAAATCGTCTTCCTTGAAGGTGCCCCAGGAAGCAACCAGCTCGGAGGCGGGAACGCCTGCTTTCACCGGATACTCGTTGTTGTCTTCGGCATATTGTTTCTGCGCTACGTCGCCGGTGAGGAAGTCGATGAGCTTCATCGCCTCGGCCTTGTTCGGCGAATGCTTGGCGAGCGCCACGCCGGAGACGTTCATGTGCGTGCCGGTGGTTTCCTGGTTGGGGAAGTTGATTTCCACCGCTTTTGCCCACTCTTTCTGCTCGGGGTTCTTCTCGTTTTTCAGCATGGCGCCGAGGTAGTAGGAGTTGCCGAGCGAGTAGTCGCACTTGCCTTCCATGATGGCTTTCACCTGATCACGGTCGCCGCCCTGCGGTTTCTGCGCGAGGTTGGCTTTCAGGCCTTCCAGCCATTCCTTCGCCTTGGCTTCGCCGTCGCGCGCGATCATGGAAGCGAGCAGGGAGACGTTGTACGGGTGCTTGCCGGAGCGCACGCAAACCTTGCCTTTCAGCTCGGGCTTGGCGAGATCCTGGTAAGTGAAAGAGGCAGGCAGCTTGCCGACGCGCTCTTTCGAGCTATAAACGGCGCGAGCGCGCTTGGTGAGCGCTACCCAGTTGTCGCCGCGCAGATGCGCCGGCACGTTGGCATTGACCACATCGGAAGCGATCGGCTGAGTCACGCCCGCTTCAACAAGCGCTTCCAGGCGGCTGATGTCCACAGTAAGGACGATATCGGCGGTGCTCAGCTCGCCTTCCTGCTTCAGGCGATCGACGAGGCCGTCCTTGATATAGACGGTATTGACCTTGATACCGGTTTCCTTGGTGAATTCCTCAAGCATGGGCTTGATCAGGAATTCCTGGCGGTAGGAATAGACGTTGACGTCCGCGCTTGCCACGGCAGCAGCGCCGAGAGCAACCAAACCAGCAATCATCTTCTTGTTCATCAAATACTCCTGAGCGGGTTGAAAGAGCTCGCATCTTACCCTGCACATCATGCAATTTCAATTGCATTCTCATTTGCAATCCCGTTTGCGCATCTGGCAGGCCGAGTCTGCGCAGCCCATCCGGATATGGTTTTTTGAAAATTGCGCCGATATACTTCACAGCCGTCTTCACCCTGGAATTTCCATTATGAACTCTATGTTTAAAAAAATTTTTTTCCTTTCCCTGTTGCCGACTTGCGCGGCTGCCGACGTGCTGATCGACGTGCGCACGCCGGAAGAATACAACGCCGGCCATCTCGAGCCGGCCTTTCTCCTGCCCGTGCAGCATCTGGATGAGGGTATTGCCGCCATCGCGCCCGATCTCGATGAGCCCGTCTATCTGTACTGCCGCAGCGGTAACCGCTCGGAAGTCGCGCGCAGGTTGCTGGTGGAAAAAGGTTACCGCCACGTTTACAACCTTGGCGGCATGACGGCCGCTCACGACTGGCTGCAAGCGCAGCCTGAAGTGAAGCCACGCGCTGCGCCATAAAAATAACCCCGGCCCGGGACAAGTGCTTGATGATTCTTGAATGATTTCTCGAATTTTTTCATGAAATGACAAAATCTTGCCTCCCCCCGCAAACGGGGAAGGAAAACTGGCCGGGGAACAACGCCATATCAGAGGGCATATCCGCTTTTCTCGTCCTAACCTAATATCAAAAATATCATTTTTTAACCAAAAATAGTGTATTTTTACCGCGACAAGCGCTTATTGATGGTAAAAATACACTATATTTTGCCTTATGGCGTATGCGATATAATGTCTTTCCCTGTTGCTGTCGCCGCCTGCCATGTCGCTCCTTTTCATCGTCTTCCTCGTTGCGCTCATCAGTCTGCTCGGGGCGTTGCGCCAGATTTTTACCGCTACGCTGCCCGTCGCCACAGCCCTGCACGAGCAGCCGGGCAAACTCATCCACCCCCTGATCGAGCCGATGTTCGATGAAGCGCATGCGCAATTGTCGGCACTCGGCTTTGCGCTCGACAGCCATCTGGACATCGCCCTGCAACCGCCGCACTTGCTGCATGCCGGCGTGGTGCGCCTGTATCGCAGCGCCGACAATCTCACCCTCGCGCTGGTGACGACCACGCTGGCTTTGGAAGACGCGGCCGACTGCCAGCTGCATTTTTACAGCCGCGACGCGCACAGCCGCCTCTGCCACACTGCGGGCTGGTCGGCGCTATCGCCCGCCTTCAACGGCATTGGCGCACTGGACACGCAAACCGGCATCTATGCCGATGCCGCCGCGCAACATGCGGCGCACCGGCAATGGCTCGCAGGCAGGGCGCTGATGCCATGGCCGGATACGGCGGCGTGCGTCCGTTTCGTTGAAGCGATGGATAACGAATGGTTGCAGGCCATGCAGACGCGCGGCCTGCTCGTCGCGCATCGCGGCGCGCTGCATTTCACCCTGAAGGGCGCGCTGCGCCTCTTGCCCGCGCTGTTGCGCCGCCCGGCGCAAACGATTGCCGATACCGACGCCGTACCGCCCGCTCGCCTTGCCCTGCTCTGGGAAGTGTGGCAAAGGCGCAAGACGCAAACGCCGCCGCGCGCTGCGGTGCAATGGGGGCTGTTTGCCTTCTCCGCCCTGCTCTTTTTCCTGCTGGGGGCAGTGTACTGGTCGGTGCAGGCGACGGCGCTGGTATTCGCGGTAATTGCCCTGCACGAAGCCGGGCATTGGCTCGCGATGCGCGCCCTCGGCTATCGCGACGTGCACATGATGATGCTGCCGCTCACAGGCGGCGTGACCTTCGGCGAGGAGCGGACGGCAAACGCCCGCGATCGCGCCTGGGTGGCGCTGTTGGGGCCGTTGCCCGGCGTGGCGCTGGGCGCGCTGCTCATGCCCTTTGCCGCGCAGCATCCGCTGCTCGCGCAATTCGCCCTGCTGCTGGTGGTGATCAATTTGTTCAACCTGCTGCCGGTGCTGCCGCTCGATGGCGGCCATCTCCTGCAAGCGCTGCTCGGCCAGCGCGCGCTCGTGTGGTCGCAGGCGTTTTGCGCATTTTCCGTCGCGGCCATGCTGGCGCTGGCCTGGTGGCAGGGCGTGGCGGCGTTCGCGGTTTTGGCACTGATGCCGTTTTTTGCCTGGCGCCAGCTCGCGCAGCAACGCCGCTGGCAACAGGCCTGGGCAAACCAACCCGCACCGGAAACCCTGCTCGACGAGCGCCTGCTCGCCCTGCGTCTGGTCGCGCATCCCGCCCGCCCCAAAGCGGTGCAACGGGTAATGCTTGCCGAACAATTGCTGCGCAGCGTAAATTTTCGCGCCATGCGCGACGGCGAGGGCGTGCTGATTATTGTGCTGTGGCTGGCGGCCTTTCTCGCGCTGCTGCTGCCGCCGTTGCAGCACTGGTGGCAAGTGTTCTGGCCGGGCTGGCAATAGCCGCCGGACACGAAAAAAGCGCCTGAAAAGGCGCTTTTTTCATTTGGAGACGAGGATCAACTCTTGTCGTTATCATCATTGTCGTTATCGTCGTCGCGATCATCCTTGTCATCGCGATCGTCTTTGTCATCGCGGTCGTCATCCTTGTCATCGTCGCGATCATCATCCTTATCCTTGCGTGTCTTGCCGGCGGCCTGCTTGCGATCGTCATCATCATCGTCATCGCGGTCGAGATGGCTGTCCACGACCCTGCCATCACGCGCATCCACCCAGACTTCATGACGGCGGCCATCTGCCGCAATGATATCGACTTCATATTGTCCCCGCTTTGTCCGGTAATCGACATCCACGACCTTGCCGGCAATATGCGCTTTGGCCGCATCGGCAGCCTGTGCAGCATTGATCTGTGCCTGGGCTGTCATGCCGGCCGCTGCCAATGCAACAGCCATCGCCAGAAGATGCTTTCGGTTAAACATGATGTACTCCTTGAACGAGGTAATTTGGTTACATGAAAAGCGGCCATGGCCGACGCCATCCCGCGCGCCAACTCTAGCCAATTTTCTGGCAGATGACTCATGAAGGCTTGGTTACGTTTCTGTTGCATGACTCCATGGTCATCTCGCAACGAAGCAAAAAAGCACGGTTTTTTACCGTAAGGAAGCTTTTATCTAGATAAAAATCATTTGTTTTTATGGTCATAAACAACAAAACGGGCAAACAAAAAATAACCACATCCTGCGCCATGCGCGTACAATGTCAACGTTTTTTTGAAGGAGACCGTAATGGACAGAAGACGTTTCTTGCAACTCGGCGCCGGTGCCGTGCTCGTTCTTGCCAACAGCCGCCATGCCTTTGCCGCCGCGTCTGACAAAGTGCAGCTGCGCATCGTCGGCACTACCGACGTCCACAGCTTCCTCACCGATTTCGACTATTACAAGGACGCGCCCACCGATGCCTTCGGCTTTGCGCGCACCGCCACGCTCATTGAACAGGCGCGCGCGGAAGTCGCGAACAGCGTGCTGGTCGATAACGGCGACCTCATCCAGGGCAACCCCATCGCCGACTACCAGGCCGCCGTCGGCCACAAGGAAGGCAAGCCGCATCCCGCCATTGAAGTGCTCAACCTCATGCACTACGACGTCGGCACCCTCGGCAACCACGAATTCAACTACGGCCTGCCCTACCTCGACGAAGCGCTCAAACAGGCCACCTTCCCCATCATCAACGCCAACATCGTCAAACCCGGCACGGAAGAACCCGTCTATCAGCCCTATGTCATTCAGAAAAAAGAAGTGAAAGACGAACAGGGCAACACGCACACCCTCAACATCGGCTACATCGGCTTCGTGCCGCCGCAAATCATGGTATGGGACAAGGCGCATCTCGACGGCAAGGTGGAAACGCGCGACATCGTCAAAACCGCGGAAAAATACGTGCCCATCATGCTTGAAGCGGGTGCGGACATCATCGTCGCCCTCGCCCACACCGGCCCTTCCGACGAGCCCTACCAGGAAGGCGCGGAGAACAGCGCGTTTTATCTGGCGGGCGTCAAGGGCATCGATGCCGTCATCTTCGGCCATGCGCACCGCCGCTTCCCGCACAAGGAATTCGAGAAATCGCCCAACGTCAACCTGGAAAAAGGCACCGTGCACAACATGCTGCAAAGCATGGCAGGCTACTGGGGCAACCACATCAGCGTCATCGACCTCGAACTCGCGCGCACCAATGGCGTCTGGCATGTGACTGACGGCAAGGCCGCGCTGCGCGGCATTTACGATGCCGACAACAAATCCGCCCTCGTGGCCAACCATCCCGAAATCGCCGCCTTCCTCACCCCCGTGCACGACGCCACGCGCGCCTTTGTCGCCCAGCCCATCGGCAAGGCCAGCGACAACATGTACAGCTATCTCGCCCTCGTGCAGGACGATCCCACCATCCAGATCGTCAACCAGGCGCAAAAAGCCTACGTGGAAAACGTCGTGCAAAGCCTTCCCGAACTCGCGGGCATCCCCATCCTGAGCGCCGGCGCGCCGTTCAAAGCGGGCGGCCGCAAAAACGACCCCAACGGCTACACCGAAGTCGATAAGGGCGAACTTACCTTCCGCAACGCCGCCGATCTCTATCTCTACCCCAATACCCTGGTCGTGGTGAAAGTAAGCGGCGCCGAGCTTCGCGAATGGCTGGAATGCAGCGCCGGCATGTTCCGCCAGATCGATCCGGCGAGCAGCGAACCGCAAGCGCTTCTCGACTGGGAAGGATTCCGCACCTACAACTTCGACGTCATCGACGGCGTCGAGTACCAGTACGACATCACCCAACCCGCGCGCTACGACGGCGAATGCAAGCTGATAAATGCCGACGCGCGCCGCGTCGTGAGCCTCACCTTCAACGGCAAGCCCGTACAAGATGGCGATACCTTCCTCATCGCCACCAACAACTACCGCGCCTATGGCAACAAATTCCCCGGCACCGGCGACAGCCACATCGTCTTCGCCGCCCCCGATGAAAACCGGCAAATCCTTGCCAACTACATCGGCGCGCAAAGCAAGGCGCATGGCGAAGTAAGCCCCAGTGCAGACAAAAACTGGCGCTTCGCCCCCATTGCCGGCGACAAGCTCGACATCCGCTTTGAAACCTCAGCATCCGACAAGGCCAAGGCCTTCATCGCGGAAAAAGCGCAATACCCGATGGAAGCCGTCGGCACCGACGACACCGGCTTTGCCATTTACCGCATCGATTTGCGCCAGTAACACCGCAAAGTGATGGTAGGGTGGGTGTCAACCCACCATTTGCGGTTTAACGTCGGGCACAGAGTGCCCGACCTACAATCGCTTCGCGACGGTGGGTTGAATGGCGGTTGTTGCCAGATGCGACGTAGGTACGGTTACGGCTTCGCCTAACCGTACCTACGTCGCACGTTCGTGGGTGCACGGCCATTGATGCCCGACATCAAACCACCGAACGCAGCCGTAGGGTATGCGGCGGCAACGCCGACACGCACGCGCAACCGAACACCGCAAACCACGTGCGTGCCGCTAAGCGGCACACACCCTACTCACACCAACAGCCCCCATAAGTTCGCAGGTTGGCCATTGATGGCCGACATCAAAAAACGTCAGGCACAGATTGCCCGACCTACGGCGCAGCGATTCGTAGGGTGGGTGTCAACCCACCGTCGCGCAGCGATGGTAGGTACGGTTAGCCCGCAGGGCGTAACCGTACATGATGGTTTTTTCGTACGGTTATGGATTCGCCTAACCGCACCTATGTCGCACGTTCGCAGGTTGGCCATTGATGGCCGACATCAAAAAACGTCAGGCACAGATTGCCCAACCTACAGCCTGCTTTCGCGAAACCGTGACCAGGAAGCGATAATGTTTTTTCTCACTAATAAGCGCTTATCATGCAAAAATTTCTCACAATAAGCGCTTATTAATGAGAAAAAACGATAATTTTTGCAATATTTTTGTAGCAGAATATTGGGTTGATGGCATCAGTGAATACCCGACATCGATGACGGGCATCAAACAGATGGCCGCCTCGCCAATGAGGGAGGTGCCCGCAGGGCAGACATGGCAGGAACGCTGCCGGCAACATCCTGCGCAAAGCCAAGTCGCGCTACAATACGCGCATTCCCATCTTATGATTCCAAGGCAATGTCATCCCGGATTTCTCCTCTTGTGCAACGCTTCCTCGAAGCGCTTGCCGCGCGCGGCTTTCGCGGCGATATCGGCGCCAGCGCCGCCGAGCGCGCGGTCTATGCCACCGACAATTCCATTTACTACCGCCTGCCGCAGGCGGCGCTTTTCCCGCGCGATCATGATGACGTGGTGCGCATCATGGCCTTGCTCGGCGAAGACGCTTTTCGCGGCGTGCATATCGCCGCGCGCGGCGGCGGCACCGGCACCAACGGCCAGTCGCTCACCGACGGCATCATCGTCGATCTCTCGCGCCATATGCACCGCATCCTCGCGATCGACCCGGAAAAGCGCACGGCCACGGTGCAAGCCGGCGTCGTCAAAGACCAGCTGAACGCCGCGCTGAAGCCGCACGGGCTGTTTTTCGCGCCGGAACTTTCCACCTCCAACCGCGCCACCATCGGCGGCATGATCAATACCGACGCCAGCGGCCAGGGCAGCTGCACCTACGGCAAAACGCGCCATCATGTGCTCGCCTTGCAGACCGTGCTCGCCAGCGGGGAAACGCTCACGTCCGAAGCGCTGTCGCGTGCGGACTGGCAGGAAAACATTGCCGACAAACCGCCCGCGCAACAGGCGCTTTACCGCGCGCTTTATCAACTCGCCGATGACAACCGCGACGTGATCGCGAGCGCCTTCCCCGCACTCAACCGCTCGCTGACCGGCTATGACCTGCCCAATCTCCTCGATGCGGAACAATTCAATATCAACAGCGTGCTGTGCGGCGCGGAAGGATCGCTCGGCATCGTCACGCAGGCGACGCTCAATCTTCTGCCTATTCCTAGGCATCGCGTGCTCGTCAACATCGGCTATGCCGATTTCATGGCGGCGCTGTCGGATGCGCGCACCCTGATGGCGCTCAGTCCCCTTTCCATTGAGACCGTGGATTCCACCGTGCTCGCGCTCGCGCAGAACGACATCGTCTGGCAAAGCGTCGCCGAATATTTCCCGGTGCCGGTCGCGGGCATCAATCTCGTCGAATTCAATGCCGACAGCGCCGAAGCGCTTGGCGAAACGCTCGCCGCCTTTCTCAAGCATCTGGAAAACGATCACAGCGTCACTCGCCTTTCTATCACCCAGGCGCACGGCGCGAATGCGATTGGCGCCGTTTACAACATGCGCAAGCGCGCTGTCGGCCTGCTCGGCAATGTGCAGGGCGAAGCGCGGCCGCAGCCGTTCGTGGAAGATACCGCCGTGCCGCCCGAGCATTTGCCGGAATTCATTGCCGAATTCCGCGCCATTCTCGACCGCATGGGGCTTTCTTACGGCATGTTCGGCCATGTGGACGCCGGCGTCCTCCATGTGCGCCCCACACTCGACATGAAAGACCCGCAAAGCGCAGACAGCATCCGCACGATCAGCGACGAAGTGGCTGCGCTCACGCGGCGCTACGGCGGCGTGCTCTGGGGCGAACACGGCAAGGGGCTGCGCTCCGCCTACGCGCCCGATTTCTTTGGCGCGGCCTATCCGCTCGCGCAGGCAGTGAAAGCGCTGTTCGACCCGCACAACCAATTGAATCCCGGCAAAATCGCCACGCCGGATGCCAGCGCGCTGACAGGACTCACCGACATCACCCTGCGCGGCAGCCGCGACCGCGCCATTGCCGCGCCGGACTGGCAAGCCTTCGGCGCCACCATGCACTGCAATGGCAACGGCGCCTGTTTCAACTACGACCTCGCCGATCCCATGTGCCCGTCGTGGAAAGCCACGCGCGACCGTCGCCATTCACCCAAAGGCCGCGCCACCCTGATCAAGGAATGGCTGCTGCAAGAGGCGCCCGCGCCGCGTGCCTTTGCCGGATTATGGAAAACGCGCGCGCAAGGCTTCGAGCGCGAAGTCTATGACGCGCTGCACGGCTGCCTTTCCTGCAAATCGTGCAGCGGGCAATGCCCGGTGAAAGTCGATATTCCCGACAGCAAGGCGCGCTTTCTCGAGCGCCATCACCGCCGCTACCGCCGCCCCCTGCGCGACCATGTGATTGCCAACCTCGAACACCTGCTGCCGCGCTTCGCCTTTGCCGCGCCGCTTTACAACGCCGTGCAAGGCAGCCGCCTCATGCGCGCCCTGCACCGCCGTTTTCTCGGGCTGGTGGACGCACCGCTCTTTGCCACCCACGTAGCCCTGCCCGCCACTATCCTCCTGAAAGACCCGGCGCAACTCGATGCTGCCGACAAAGCCAACAGCGTGATTCTCGTGCAGGACGCCTTCACCCGCCATTTCGATACCGCCGTGTGGCGCGACTGGCTCATGCTGTTGCAAACCCTGGGACTGACGGTATATGTGCTCCCCTATGCGCCGGGCGGCAAACCCCTGCATGTGCACGGTTTTCTGAAGCGCTTTGCCAAAGTCGCGGCGAAAAACCACGCGCGCTTTGCGCAATACGCGACAAGCGGCATCGCCATGATCGGCCTCGATCCGGCCATGACCCTGATTTACCGCGACGAATACCGCAAGGACTACGGCCATCCGCGCCCGGCAAGCGCCGACTGGCACATTCTCCTGCCGCAGGAGTTTCTAAGCCATTGGCTGCAAGGCAAACCCCCGCACGCCGCGCGCGACGCCGCGCCGTATTACCTTGCCGCGCACTGCATGGAAAAAACGCAAATGGCGGGCAGCGGCAAAGCCTGGCAGCGCATCTTCGCCCACTTCGGGCTGGAACTGCGCGAAATTGCCACCGGCTGCTGCGGCATGTCCGGCACCTACGGCCACGAAGCCGAGCATCTCGAGCTCTCGAAAACCCTCTACGCGCAATCGTGGCAGGACAACGTGGCAAAGCACGGCGAACGCCTGCTCGCCACCGGCTACTCCTGCCGCAGCCAGGCCAAGCGCGTGGACGGACAAACCCTGCCGCACCCCTTGCAAGTGATTTTGCAAGAAATCAGAAAAAATGGTGATTTTTTACCATCATGAAGCGCTTATCATGATAAATATTATCGTAAAAAGCGCTTATTGATGAGAAAATTTCTCACCGTCGCTACTGATGCAAATATGACTGTTCAACCTGAAAAGGCTCACATAACTCTCCAGCCACAGACGGCGCAGGTGTAGGGACGTAGCCTGCTACGTCCCAAATATTGTCGATCTCGTCTATCGGACGTTGCAGGCAACGTTCCTGCACAATCATTCCGCCGTTACGCAGCGAGAGGGGCGTGGCTGGGATGCATTTTGACTGGCTCAATAACCGGCGTAGCCGAACCCCAACATTTTGGTCATCTGTGCTGTAATTCGCTTATCGAGAACCATCAGGCAGCTGTGAAAATGCGGCTGTTGTTCAAATGCACATATGGCTGCTCAACCTGAAAAGGCTCACATAACTCTCCAGCCACAGACGGCGCAGGTGTAGGGACGTAGCCTGCTACGTCCCAAATATTGTCGATCTCGTCTATCGGACGTTGCAGGCAACGTTCCTGCACAATCATTCCGCCGTTACGCAGCGAGAGGGGCGTGGCTGGGATGCATTTTGACTGGCTCAATAACCGGCGTAGCCGAACCCCGACACTAATGCAGCTGTTGTTCATCGGTATCCGCCAGCCAGCTTTCGTTCCGCCTGTTTTTTGGAGAGCGGTTGCAGATTTTTTGAATTGAATGGCTATACATCCGCTGGCACAAAAAAACGGCAGGATTTCCTGCCGTTTTTTTGTAGGGCAACCTGCCGCTGCGTCATTTCGGCGACACGAGGATTTTCACCTGGCTTTTTTCTTTCACCAGCGCCTCGAAACCTTCGGCGACGATGTCCGCCACCTTGATGCGCTTGGTGACCAGTTTGTCCCTGGCGAAATAGCCTTGCTCCATCAGCTTGAGCACGGCCGGGAAGCAGTCGCGATAGGCGATGATGCCTTTCACGGTTTTTTCCTTGATGACGATTTCATTGGGATGAATCGAGGCTTCGTTCTCCCAGATGCTGACGATCACGCATTCGCCGTCGTTGTGCACGGCTTCGATGGCCTGCTTGAGCACGGGCGCGACGCCAGTCACTTCAAACGACACATCCGCGCCGCCATCGGTGGCTTTCCTGATGGCTTCCACCGGATTGTCCGCCTTGGGATCGATGACGATGGCGCCGAGTTCGCGCGCCTTTGCCTGGCGTTCCGGCGAGAGTTCCACGGCATAGATATCGGTCGCGCCAGCAGCGCGCAGCGCTTCAATAATCAGCAAGCCAATCGGGCCGCAGCCGAAAACGGCGGCATTGTCACCCGCTTTCAGCTTGCTCTGACGCACGGCATAGAGGGCAACCGCTGCCGGCTCGGCCAGCGCGCCCTGTTCGTAATCCACGCCATCCGGCAGCTTGTGGCAGAGCTCGCCGTCCACCACACAAAATTCGGCAAAGCCGCCGTCCGCCGCGAGGCCGACAAAGCCGAGATTGGGATCGAGATTGTATTTGCCGGTGAGGCCGTTTTTGGCGAGTATCGGCTCGACGCAGACGCGATCGCCCACTTTCAAATGCTTGACTTCACTGCCGACTTCAACGATTTCACCGGCAAATTCATGCCCCATGGTCAGCGGCGCTTTCTGTTTGGAATAGGGATGCTCGCTTGTCACCGGAATGAAGATGGGGCCGCCCAGGTATTCGTGCAGATCGCTGCCGCAGATGCCGGTGTATTTCACCGCGATTTTCACCTGTTTGGGGTACTGGATGGACGGGACGGGGATGTCTTCGACGCGGATGTCGCGCTGGCCGTACCAGCGGGCTGCTTTCATGGTCATGATGTACTCCTTTGCGAGGGGGAAAGCGTTACGAGCAGATTGTAGGAAGTTATGACGTTGAAATCAAATGGTCATGATAAATATTATCGATTTTTACGCCAGTGATATATGTTTTTTACCACAATAAGCGCTTCATGATGATAAAAAACAACTATCTTGCAGGAAGATTTAATTTATTATTTGCACATATCAGCTTTATTGCAGAATAATGAATTTCCGATAAATCGGCATGCACTCCTGCTATTTTCCGCCCATCCGCGCCTGTACGGCTTCCAGCAGCACCTGCGCCCCTTGCAGCAGGTGCGCATCATCGGTGTACTCACGCGGGTTATGGCTGATGCCGTCGCGGCTGGGCACAAAAATCATCGCTGCCGGGGCGATGCGCGCGATCATTTGCGCGTCATGACCAGCGCCGGAGGTCATGCGCTTGTAGGGATAACCCAGGGTTTGCACGGCCTGCTCGATCGCGTCAGCCAGCGCGGCATCGAACTGCACCGGCTGGAAGCGCGCCAGACTCTCGCGCTCGACGCGCACGCCTTCACGCGCGGCAATCTCGTCGGCAAAGCGGGCAATCATCGCTTCCGCCTGCTGCAACAGCGCTTCGTCCGCGCAGCGCAAGTCGATGGTGAACACCGCTTCGCCGGGAATGACGTTGATGGCATCGGGCAGCAAACGCAGGCTGCCAACCGTGGCGCGCATGATGGCAGGCGCGAGTGCCACGACCTGTTCGCGCAGGAAGGTGACAAAAGCAGCGGCGGCATAACCGGCATCGTGGCGCAAATGCACCGGCGTGGTGCCGGCATGGTTGGCGGTGCCGCGAATGGTCACGCGTTGCCAGGAGATGCCTTGCAGGCTGTCCACCACGCCGATGGCAAGATGTTCCGCTTCCAGCACCGGCCCCTGCTCGATATGCAGCTCGAGGTATTCGCGCGGGCGAATGCTGCCTGCGGGCATGTTGCCCGCGTAGCCGATGCGCGCGAGTTCGTCGCCGAGACGCTTGCCGTCATCATCACGCGCGTCGAGCACGTCGGCGACGCTGATGCCACCGGCGTGCGCCAGCGAACCCATCATGTCGGGATGAAAACGCACGCCTTCCTCGTTGGTAAAGGCAGCGACAACAACGGGGCGCGGCGGCACGATGCCTGCCGCACGCAAGGCACGCACCACGGCCAGCCCGGCAAGCACGCCGTAGCAGCCGTCGAACATTCCTGCCTGACGCACGGTATCGATGTGCGAACCGATCATCAGCGCGTCTTCATGGCCGCCCTGCGCGGGATAAACGCCGAAGATATTGCCGATTTCATCGACGTGCACTGCCATGTCCAGCTCGCGCATCCAGTCGCACAACTGGTCGCGCGCCGCCTTGTCTTCATCGCTGGCCGCGAGGCGGGTGCGTCCGCGCCCTTCTTCCGCGCCAATGTTGCCGAGAATGTGCAGTTGCGCGAGCAGGGTTGCGCCGTCGATGGATGCGAGGTTCATGTTGGTGTTTTCCGGTTGAGTCAATGGGATTTTTTCTCACCAACAAGCGCTTCTTGCGAGAAATTTTCTCACCATAAGCGCTTATGTTTGGTAAAAATACGATATTTTATCAAGATTATTGCAAAAATTCGCTTTGCGCTGACCACGGGTGCGTGCCGACGCGCGGAATTTGTCCGCTTTGGAAATCGGGATTGTCGTTGGCGGGCGGTAACAGGGCAACGAGGCGCTCGGCGAGCAGCGGCGCGAAAGTGAGCTTGCCCGGCCAGGCAATGAGGTTGCGGCCGCGCTGGACGATGACGGGTTCGTGTACGTCTTCTTCATCGCCATGGCCGCTGATGCGCTCGACGGAAAAAGGATAGAAGGCCTTGTCGGCAAGCCAGTCCTTGTTGATCCACGGCAGGGCCTTGAGCAGCGTGGCGCGCAAGCTGGCAATTTGCTCGTTGGCGCCGAGATAAATGCCATCTTCGGCGGGCTGGCCGCCGAGATAATAGATTTTGCAGTTTTTTTCGCGATGGGTGGTGATGGTGATGGCAAGGCGGCCATTGCTGTCCAGATGATGGCCGAAAATATCCGGCGCATTTCTTGGCACGCGCAGGGCTGCCATGTGCAGGGGCTGGTAGCGCTGGCTGTTGCCGGTGAGTTCGCTGTTGGCGCGCCCGGCAGTGTAGATGACGCGGCGCGGCTGGAAACGGTGCATGGCGCCACCGCAAAGCACATTGATGTAGCGCCCGTTTTCCTTCCAGAAGCAGTCCGTCAATATCCACGGCGCATATTGCCTGGCCACGGTGTGCAACACGCTCGGCATATCGAGCACGATGGCGTTCAGGGTATAGCAATTGCCGCGAAACTGGCCGGGCAGGAAGGGCGGATAGGCTTCGGCACTGCATTTTTCCAGCTGGCCGCCAAGACGGCGCGAAACGAGATAGCCGCTGATTTTGCTGGTGAAATTGGCGTTGGTCCACAGATACTGGTGCGCGCAGAGAATTTGCGCGTCACACAGGTTGAGGTCGCCATGCCCGCGCAATGCTTCTTGCCAGCGGCCGGGCATGATGCTGGTGGCGGGCTTGCTCTCGTCGGGGTTGCCGATCAGGCGGTAACGGCTGTCGCTGTGGATGATGCCCTGGCTGGCAAGCGTCTGCATGCCGCCAAGCGCGCCGATATCCAGCAAGACTGCGCCATAGCCTCTTGCCCGCAAGGTGGCAAGGGTCCACAACCCTGCCATGCCGCCGCCGATAATCAGGGCATCTATTTTCATCCGGATGATATCTTGCTTAACAGACGTTCATTCTGCCATCAATATTTTTTATCGGCAACTGAGTTTATGTTTCATTAAGCATCGTGAAATAGAGATTTTTTATCACGGCAAGCGCTTTGTTATGGTAAAAAATAACTATATTTTGCTATTTTATGAAAAACATTCTGCCATGTTTCATCCGCCGGCGCGCGAAAGCGCACGCGTCTGCCATCAGGATGCACGAAGGAAAGGCTCGCCGCATGCAGCCACAGGCGGCTTGCACCGCACCATTCGGCGAAGGCTCGGTTCTGTTTGAGATCGCCATAGCTGGTATCGCCGATGATGGGATGGAAAACATGCTTCAGATGGCGGCGCAACTGGTGCCGCCGCCCGGTTTCCGGCGCAAGCGCGACCAGCGCGTAACGCGAGGCGGGATGGCGCGCATGGGCAATCGGCAGTTCGTAGCGGGCGATGAGGCGCAGGCGGCTTTGCGCTTCTTGGTGTTCGCCGCTTTTTTTGGCAGTGACGGCATCGAGGGTTTGCAGCGGATAATCGATGCGTTGGCTTTGCGGCCAGCCGCGCACCAGCGCGAGATAGGTTTTCTGTACCGCGCCGCTTTCAAACTGCGCGGCAAGAAAGCGCGCCGCTTCGGGATGGCAGGCAAAGACCATGATGCCGGAAGTGGGGCGATCGAGGCGGTGCACGGGATAAAGCCGCGCGCCCACGTCATCGCGCAGGCGTTGCAGCAGGAATTCGTGGGCATGGCGATCGACCGGCGAGCGGTGCACGAGCAGGCCTGCCGGTTTGTCGGCAATCACGATGTCGGCATCGCGATAGCGCACGGCGGATTTCGGGATGGGGGCAAAATGGCTTAGACTGTGCATCTTTTTCGTGTCGGCTGGCATGCGCGGTTTGTACCGCCCGCGCGCGTTTCGTGCAAGCCCTGGCGCGGATGTTTTGGCAGAAATTTGTTTGTAATGAGTTTTTATGTCCGACCAGCGCTATATTCTTTGCATGAAATGGGGCAGCAAATACCCTGCGGAATTCGTGAACCGCCTGTATCGCATGGTAAAACGCCATCTCACCCTGCCCTTTACCATGGTGTGCCTCACCGATGACGCAAGCGGCATCAACCGCGAAGTGGTCTGCCATCCCATCCCGTCGCTGCAATTGCCGGAAGGGCTGCCGGAACGTGGCTGGAAAAAGCTCACCACCTTCACCCCCGATCTCCATGGCCTTTCCGGCACTGCGCTCTTTCTGGATCTCGATGTGGTGATTTTGCGCAACATCGACCATTTCTTTACCCACCACGCCGAGGACGACGGCCTTTTCATCATCAAGGACTGGAAATACCCGCGCCGCATCACCGGCAACAGCTCGGTGTACCGCTTCCGCCTCGGCAGCTTTCCCGACCTGCTCGACGATTTCCGCGCGCGCTTTGCCGAGATTCGCCGCAGTTTCCGCAACGAGCAGGCCTACCTGTCATGGTATGTGCATGCGCAGAACCGCCTGTGCTACTGGCCGCCAAGCTGGTGCCGCAGCTACAAATATCACGCGCTCTACCCCTTCCCCCTCGACTTTTTCCTGACCCCGAAAAAGCCCGATTGCGACATCCTCATCTTCCACGGCGAAATCAATCCCGACTCTGCCATTGCCGGTGGCGGCGGCAAATGGTACCGCCATGTGCGCCCCGCGCCGTGGCTTGCGCAATACTGGAGCTGACATGTATCGCCTGAGCGTGGTGATGATCGTGAAAAACGAAGCCGCCAATCTGCGCCGCACCCTGCCCGTTATCGCCCGGGTTGCCGATGAAATCATCGTGCTGGATTCCGGCAGCGCGGATGAGAGCGAGCACGTCGCCCGCGAACACGGCGCGCAGTGGCACACGAACACCGACTGGCAAGGCTACGGCATCCAGCGCCAGCGCGCGCAGGCGCTCGCGAGCGGCGACTGGATATTGGCGCTCGATGCCGACGAAGTGCCGGATGACGCGCTGTTACAAGCGCTTGCCGCGAAAAAGCACGAAGCGCCGGGCAATACCGTGTATGGCATCCGCCGCATCGATTACGTCTTCGGCCATGCCATCGATTCGCCGCACTGGCGACTGAAAGCGCACTGGCGGCTGTACCCCGCGCGCTTTGCCTACAACGCCAACCCCGTGCATGAATCCGTGCAACTCAATGACGCAGAAACCGTCATCCTTCCCGGATTCTTGCAGCACCACACCGCCGATACGCCGCATTTCTGGCTGGAAAAACGCCTCGCCTACGCGCTCACCTGGGCAAAAGACCGCGCTGCCCGCGGCAAGCGCGTCTCCGCACTAGGAGCAGCGGCGCGCGCGCTGTGGGCATTTTTCAAGCAATATCTGGCCGACGGCCGCTTTTTGTGCGGGCGCCATGGCTGGAGCTACGCCTGGCTTTTCGCGCAATACACTTTCAACAAATACGCGCTCTTGAACGACCTCACCCACCGCCCGCAAAGCTATCGTGATGATTTCGAGCCGCATGCCATCAACCGCCACCATCTGCCGCCCGTGCCGAAAGCGCCCGGCAATCCGCATCCCCTGAGCGCCGTCTTCATCGTCAAAAACGAAGCGCGCCATCTGCCTGCCTGCCTGGCGAGCATTGCCGATCTTGCCGATGACATCGTGCTGCTCGATTCCGGCAGCACGGATGAAACGGAAAGCATCGCCCGCCATTTCGGCGCCCGATGGTATGTGAACACCGACTGGCAGGGCTTCGGCATCCAGCGCCAGCGCGCCCAGGCGCTCGCCACAGGCGAATGGATTCTGGTGCTCGATGCCGACGAGCAGCCCGATGCCGAACTGAAAGCCTCCATTCGCAAGGTCATTGCCCACGCGCCGGATGCAAATACTGTCCATGCCGTGCGTCGCCCCAATATTTTCTGCGGCACGCCGGTGCATGCCTGGTATCGCGACGAAATCGTCCGCCTCTATGGCCGCGAACATTTCCATTACCATCCCTATGAAGTGCATGAATCACTGGACAGCGGCCACGCCGCAGTGCAAACGCTTGCCGGCGATCTGCGCCATTTCACCAACGACAATCTTCACCACTTCCTCGCCAAAAACGTGCGCTACAGCCACATCTGGGCAGAAGAAAAAGCGCTTGCCGGCAAAAAAGCGCCCAATCTGTGGACGCTGCCGCTCAAAAGCAGCATTGCCTTTTTGCGCGAATATGTGTTGCGCGGCGCCTTTCGTGGCGGGCGCTACGGCTTTTTCCTCGCCATGGCCAGCGCCGGCTATCATTTCAACAAATACCTGATGCTGGCCTTTGCCCGCAAACCGTCATGAACATTACCTGTACAGTCAATCTCGCAACCTTTCTGTTCTTTGCCCTGAGTCTCGTCGTGAAAAGCGGCTATGGCTACGGTGCCGCGCTGCTGCTCATACTCGCCATCATCATTCTGGCCAGGGAACAAAAAAATCTGCGCGCCCGCCGCGACCTGCACGCAATCGCTCTCCTTTTGTTGCTCGCTGCCCTGTTCGGCGCGTTTGATGCCTGGCGCTCGCACCTATTGCTCAGGGATTACGAATTGCCGGGCAAATACCTGCTCGTGCCCGTCATTCTTTATGCGCTCGCCATCCGCCCTCCCGATGCGCGCGCCATCTGGCTGGGCGCGGCAACCGGCGCCCTGCTCGGTGCAACAAGCGCCTGGTATTACAGCCAATACACGCCGGAACTGCTCGCCATGGGACGCGGTGCGCGTTATCTCCATCCCATCCAGTTCGGCAATATTGCCGCCGTGCTTGCCGTGTTGAGCGCCTGCGGATTGCGCGAAGTGAAAGGCTTGCCAGTGCGCCTTTATCTCGGCGCGGGCATCGCTGCCGGACTTTATGCCATGCTGCTGTCGGAAACACGCGGCAGCCTGCTCGCGCTGCTCCTGCTCGGCATCATTCTGCTCTGGCAGGGGCGGCGGCACGTGAACGGGCGCTTCTGGCTTGCCACCCTGGCTGCATTCGCGATGCTGTGGTGGGCGGGAGGAGAGACGCTTTCCCGCCGCTTTGCCGATATCCGCAATGATCTTGTCCACTATCAGCAAGGCCATAGCGCAACCTCCATCGGCGCGCGCCTGGAACTCTGGCAATTTGCCTTGCAGGAAGGCGCACGGCATCCTCTGCTCGGCGCGGGTACCGCCGGTTTTCGCCATGACAAGACCGCCTGGCTGCACGACCATCCGGCACGCGAATTCATTGGCGAGCTCGGCCATGTGCACAACGAATATCTCGATGCCTTTGCGCGCCGTGGCGCGACTGGCCTTGCCCTTGTGCTCGCGCTGATCATCGTACCGCTTGTCGCCTACCGCCGCCTGCCGCCCTCTGCCGCACGCACGGCAGGCATCGCCCATCTTGTGCTCTACGGCGGTTTCGGCCTCACGCAAACCGCGCTTTTCGGCCACAACAGCGGCATGCTTTTCTTCGCCTTGCCGCTCTGTCTGCTGTACAGTGCCGCCTGTCGTCCGCGCGAGAAAGCCGCATGAAAATCCTCCACGTCCATTTGACAGACCACCCCATCCCGCCCGTGGACTACGGCGGTACCGAGCGCGTGCTGTGGGCGCTGGTGCTTGGGCAGCAGACGCTGGGGCATGAAGTGCGCATCCTCGCCAAAAGCAATCCGGGGCGGCATTCTTTCGTGCAATGTCTCGATGCTGCACGCCCGCTTGAAGCGCAACTCGACGGCTGGGCAGACATCGTCCATTTCCACTGGCCGCATGACGGCGATCTCGCGACCCCTTTCGTCTGCACCCAGCACGGCAATCGCGGCAACCAGACACCCTATCCGCTGAACACCATCTTTCTCTCGCAAAAGCACGCCGCCATCCACGATGCCGAGTGCCACGTTTACAACGGCCTGCATTGGCCGGAATACGGCGACGTGCAATGGGACACGCCGCGCACGGGCATCCATTTCCTCGCCAAGGCCTCGAACGGCAATAAAAATTTGCGAGGCGCCGTCCGCATCGCGCGCAAGGCCGGGCTGCCCTTGCGCGTACTGGGCGGCAGGCGCCTCAATCTCAAATCCAACAAATATTTCTATGCAGGCCGTGATCTCGCCTTTCACGGCATGGTGAACGATGCCGAAAAGCGCTTCCTGCTCAACCGCTCGCAAGCGCTGCTTTTCCCCGTCTTGTGGCACGAGCCTTTCGGGCTTGCCATCATCGAAAGCCTGTATTACGGCTGCCCGGTGATAGCCAGTGCTTACGGCTCGCTGCCGGAACTCGTGCACGACGATATCGGCCTGGCCAGCAACAGCGAAAGCGCACTGGTTGAAGCGCTTCATCATCTCGGGCGCTTCGACCGCCGCGCCTGCCACGAATACGCGAGAACCCGCTTTGACCATCTCACCATGAGCCGCGCCTATCTCGATTGCTACGCGCGCGTGCTCGCCGGTGAAACCCTGAATCCACGGCCGCCCGCAACCCGCACCGACGCCCTTGTCTCCCTCACCCTCGAACCCTGATGCTTTTCAATCCTGACGACCGCGCCCGCTACAAGCGCCTCCTTTCCTACATCCGCCCGCACTGGAAAGTCGTGCTTGTGCTCCTTGCCGCAACGATTGTCTATGGCCTCACCGAACCGCTCGTTCCCATGGTGATGAAGCCCTTGATCGACGGCGGCTTTGCCGCGCGCGACATGGGCACCGTCTATCTCATGACCGCGCTGCTGTTCGTCGGCTTTGCCGTGCGCGGCGTGGCCAACTTCACCTCGTCGTATCTCATGACCTGGCTCTCGCAAAACGTCGTCTATACCCTGCGCGACGCCATGTTCGCCAAGCTCTTGAAGCTCCCCATGCGCTATTTCGACCAGCACAGCCAGGGCAGCATCATCTCGCGCTTCACCTACGACGTCCTCCAGCTCATGAGCGCTTCCACCGACGCCGTCGCCATCCTCGTGCGCGAAACCATCACCATCACCGCGCTGCTCGCCTACCTCCTCTGGCTCGACTGGAAGCTCACCCTCCTCGTGCTCCTCTGCGCGCCCTTTCTTGCCATCCTCATCATCAAGTTCTCGCGGCGTTTGCGCAAAATCGCCCACGCCCTGCAAGCCGACATGAGCGGCATGAACCACGTCCTCGACGAAACCCTGCGCGGCCGCGCCATCATCCGCATCCACGGCGGCGATACCTACGAATACCAGCGCTTCAGCCGCCAGGCCGACACCGTGCGCCGCCATATCCTCAAGTCCGGCAAAATTGCCAACCTCATCTCGCCCGTGGTCGAAATCATCATCATCGCCGCCCTCTGCGCCATCATCCTCATCGCCGCGCACAAGGCGCAAAGCGCGCCCGCGCAGATGACCACCGGCACCTTCATCGCCTTCCTCGGCACCATGGCGCTGCTCTTCCCGCCGATCAAGCGCCTTGGCAAAGTCACCGAACCCATTCAGCGCGGCCTTGCCGCCACGCAAAGCATCTTCGACTTTCTCGACGAAGAAAACGAAGAACAGGCCACGCTCCCGCCCTTCGTCATCACCCGTGGCGACATCCGCTTTGAAAACATCCACTTTGCCTACCAGAGCGGCCATCCCGTGCTCAGCGATTTCAGCCTGCACATCCGCGCCGGGGAAACCGTCGCCCTCGTCGGCGCTTCCGGCAGCGGCAAATCCACCATCGCAGCGCTGCTCGCCGGATTCTACCTGCCAGACAGCGGCCACATCTTTCTCGACGACCGCGACATCCGCGACATCAGCCTGAAAGACCGGCGCCGCGCGCTCGCCTACGTCGCGCAGGACACCATCCTCTTTGCCGCGAGCGTCACCGCCAACATCGCCTATGCCGACGACAACCCCGATCCCGCGCGCATTGAAGCCGCCGCCCTTTCCGCCAACGCCGCCGACTTCATCGCCAAACTCCCCGAAGGTTACCAGAGCGACATCGGCCAGCAGGGCGGCAAACTCTCCGGCGGACAACGCCAGCGCCTCGCCATTGCCCGCGCCCTGTACAAAAACGCGCCCATCCTCATCCTCGACGAAGCCACCTCCGCACTCGACAGCGAATCCGAACGCAAAGTGCAGCAGGCCATCGAACGCCTGCGGACAAACCGCACCGCCATCATCATCGCCCATCGCCTCTCCACCATCCGCAATGCCGACCGCATCATCGTGCTCGAACAGGGGCGCATCGTCGAAAGCGGCAGCCACGCCGAACTGCGCGCACAAAATGGCCGCTACGCGCACATGCTCGCGCAGAATACTTTCGAATAATGCTTCCAGATCCAACGTGAGAAATTTTCTCATCGATAAGCGCTTATTATGCAAAAATTTCTCATTGAAAGCGCTTATTGATGAGAAAATATACCGTTTTTTTGTTATTTTTGACATTTTTCCATAGAACAGGCCTTGCCGCCATTTGCCACAGGGTAAACATGGCATGGGCTGTTGCAGTTCGCGGCGTGCTTATCGATCCTGCCGGGATGCCCTGTCGCCCGCATCCCGATGCTGCTTTGCCAAAGATTGCTTTTTCCTTTCCCAATACAGCGATGCAAGGATTGCCAGCGAGAAGAAAATCGCCATCGCGACATATTTGTGCCATTCGATGCCCACTTTCGGGTAATAAACGTCCCAGAAAATATTGAACAGCATGTTCGAGAAAAGTGCGATCAAGAAAGTACGCATAATGGTTCTATGGCTATCCTTTGAAACTGGCACGCAATGCGGCAGAAAACCATTGCATGGCAATGGATTGTTTCCCCTCGCATCCCGCCCGATTTTACCGAGGAATCGGAAAAACCCGCAATCTGTTCCCTTGCCGAACAATTTACTCCTTGAGACGCGCTTCCGTTCCGCCGCGCGGCAGCTTCAAAACATACTTTGCAAAGAGATGCCCTGTGAAAACTCCTGCGGCAATGACCAGAAAAGCAATAATTCCATTGAAATCGAATAGATAATTTATACCGTAAGCTACCGTAAAAAAGAAAATGATGGTCAGCGATCTGGGCAGCGAATGTTTCATGTTTCCTCCTGTTATCCCGGCAACTGGATTGCCATCTTACCCGGCTTCAGGCAAGAGGCGCTGGGTTTCATGCAAAACCGCTTCGCAATGTTACGGAAACCTGATGCAAGTCCATGCTGTACGGTTGCGACTTCGCCCAACCGCCCCTGCCATTTGCCCTGTGAAAACTCCATCACGCCATTTTTGATGATAAAAATCATCCATTCAAAGCGCTTTATGTAATGATTTTTTACCGCACAAAGCGCTTATGCATGATAAAAAATAACTATTATCAAGATATTTTTGAAAAATTTCCTTGTTCAAAGCCTGTTTGCCCCTTATTGGCCGAAATATTGCACTTTGGTTAGGTGCGCCGTATTATCGCCCGTTCGTATTCAAACCAAGAACCATGAGGAGTAGGCAATGGCGGATTCTCCCCTGCTGCGTGTAGAAGATTTGCAAGTGGTTTTCCCGTCGCGGCATGGCGATTTCCACGCGGTGCAGAAGGTTTCCTTCGATCTGCATGCGGGCGAGATTCTGGGGATTGTGGGCGAATCCGGTGCGGGCAAATCCACGATAGGCAATGCCATTGCCGGCTTGCTCACGCCGCCCGGTTATGTGGCAGGCGGGCGCGTGTTTCTCGATGGCGTGGACGTGCGTGCGCTGTCGCCTTCGCAGATGCGGCGCGTGCGCGGCAAAGATATCGGTTTTATCTTCCAGGATCCGATGACGTCCTTGAATCCGCTCTTTACCATCGGCGAGCAATTGATGGAGCCGATGCTCGAGCATCTGGACATGACACCCGCACAGGCGCGCGAACGCGCCATCGCGCTTCTGAATGATGTAGGGATTATCGATCCCGAAACGCGCATGGATCAGTATCCGCACCAGTTTTCCGGCGGCATGCGCCAGCGCGTGGTAATCGCGATCGCCCTTTCCACCCATCCCAAATTCGTGATTGCCGACGAGCCGACCACGGCGCTGGACGTCTCCATCCAGGATCAAATCCTGCAACTCCTGCGCAAGCTTTGCCGCGAGCAGCAAGTAGGCTGCATGTTGGTCACGCACGACATGGGTGTGGTCTCGTCCGTGACCGATCGCGTGATGGTCACCTATCGCGGGCGCATGGTGGAAATCGGCGATACCGCGCAAGTGCTCGGCAATCCGCAGCACGATTACAGCAAAAGCCTGATTGCCGCCGTGCCGCCTTCCGGCTACAAGCTGGAGCGCTTCCCGCTGGTGAGCTATATCGAGGACGCCACCGAAAGCAAGGCGCTGGACATCAAAACGCACTGGCTCGGCCAGGGCGCGGACAGCCACGGCATCGCGCGCGGCGAACCGCTTTTGGTCGTCGATGACATTTCCCTGCGCTTCCAGACGCGTGCCTCGATTTTCCCGAGCAAGCGCCGCTATGTGCAGGCCGTCGATCATGTGAGCTTCGAGATTCTCGCCGGCGAAACCTTTGGCCTCGTCGGCGAATCCGGCTCCGGCAAATCCACCATTGCCCGCGCCATTACCGGCCTCTATCCGCCGGATTCCGGGCGCATTCTCTTTGCCGGGCACGACATTTCCACGCATCCGCGCCGCGACCGCAAGCAGGCCGCGCTGCGCCGCCAGATGCAGATGGTCTTCCAGAATCCCTATTCGTCCATCAATCCACGCATGCGCGTGGAAGACATCATCGCCGAGCCCATCCGCTTCCACCAGCTCACGGAAAACGACGCGCAAACCCGCGCCGTGGTGCGCGATCTGATCGAGCACGTCGGTTTGGCAGCGAACGCCGGGCGCAAATTCCCGCACGAATTTTCCGGCGGCCAGCGCCAGCGCATTTCCATTGCCCGCGCGCTGGCAAGCCGTCCGCAGCTGCTGATTTGCGACGAACCCACGTCTGCGCTCGATGTTTCCGTGCAGGCGCAGATTCTGAACCTGCTGAAAGACTTGCAACAGGAACTGCACCTCACTTTGCTCTTTATCAGCCACGATTTGCCGGTCATCCGGCAGATGTGCGACCGCATCGGCGTGATGAAGCACGGCAAGATGGTGGAAATCAACACCACCGACCAGCTTTTCGCCCACGCCGACGACCCGTATACGCGAGAACTCATCGCGTTGATGCCGCGTTTTGAATACCACGCGGCCTGACCTTTCCGTTCATATAGAGGAGAAACCCATGTTGAAGAAAACCCTGCTCTCTGCCGCCTTTTTCGCGGCCATGAGCGCTTACGCCGCCGACATCCGCATTGCCTACGATGCCGATCCCGAATCCATGGATCCGCAAGAGCAGCTTTCCGGCGGCACCCTGCAAATGTCGCACCTGCTCTTTGACCCGCTCGTGCGCCACAACAGCAAGCTCGAAATCGAGCCGCGCCTGGCCGAAAAATGGGAACAGATCGATGACAAAACCCTCCGTTTCCACCTGCGCAAAGGCGTGAAATTCCACTCCGGCCGCGAAATGAACGTCGATGACGTACTCTTCACCTGGAACCGCATGCTCACCTCGCAGGATTTCAAGGGTCTGTTCACCCAGTACGAAGGCATCAAAAAAGTCGATGACTACACCTTCGACGTCGTCACCAAAGAGCCGTATCCGCTGGTGCTGCCGAACATGACCTACTTCTTCGTCATGGACAAGGACTTCTACTCCGGCACTGACGACAAGGGCAACGACCGCGGCAAAATCGAAAAAGCCACCGGCACCTTCGCCTCGCACAACGTCTCCGGCACCGGCCCGTTCAAGCTCGAAAGCCGCCAGCAGGGCGTGAAATCCGTGTACGTGAAAAACCCGGACTACTGGGGCGAGCGCGGCAACGTCGATAAAATCGAACTCGTCACCATCAAGGAAAACGCCACCCGCGTCTCGGCGCTGCTCGCCGGCGATGTGGACTGGATCTATCCGGTGCCGCCGACCGATCTCGAGCGCGTGAAGGGCAACGACAAGCTCGATCTGCACAGCCTTGCCTCTGACCGCATCATCTTTATCGAGATGAACCAGAACGTCGTCGAACCCTTCAAGGACAAGCGCGTGCGCCAGGCCGTCGTCCATGCCGTCAACAACCCCGGCATCGTCGAGAAAATCATGCGCGGCTTTGCCACCCCTGCGGCGCAATTCTCGCCGGACGGCTACAGCGGCTACAACGCCGACCTGAAGCCACGCTTCGATCTCAAGAAAGCACAGGAACTCATGAAAGAAGCCGGTCATGAAAAAGGCTTCAGCATCACCATGATTTCGCCCAACGACCGCTACGTCAACGACGAAAAAATCGCCCAGTCGGTCGCTGCCATGCTCGCGAAAATCAACATCAAGGTTGAGCTCACCACCATGCCGAAAGCGCAGTACTGGACCGAATTCGACAAATGCGCCGCCGGCCTGCAACTCATCGGCTGGTCGTCCGACACCGGCGACTCCGCGAACTACAGCGAATTCCTGACCATGACCCGCAATACCGACACCGGCGAAGGCCAGTACAACTGCAACGGCAACAGCCACGCCGAACTTGACGCGCTGGTCAAGGAAGCGAATGCCACTGTCGATGAAGCCAAGCGCAACGAACTGCTGCGCAAGGTCAGCCAGATCGAATTCGACGAAGCCTTCGTCATCCCGCTGCACTGGCAGAACCAGGATTGGGGCTACAGCAAGAAGTTTGAAAACTTCCCCGACATCGTCAACATGAAAAACTTCCCGCTCTTCGGCGACCTCAAGGTCAAAGAATAAGCGTATAACCAACCTCTGACCCGTAGGATGGGCATCAGCCCATGCGGTTTGCGAATGTGCCATATGCACTTGCATACCATCGTTTCGTGATACCGCATGGATTGCCCATCCACGGCCAAACACAACCAAGGAATCCGACCATGACGGCGTACCGCCGCCACCAAGCGTCAGCCAGGCGCAAAAAAGCGAACTCGGCATCTGGCAACGCCGCTTTTGGGAACACGCCATTCGCGACGATGACGACCTGCAACGCCACGTTTTCTAGACCTACTACAACCCGGTCAAACACGGACATGTGCGACGGGTGGTGGACTGGCCGCACTCCTCCTTTCAGCGCGACGTGCGTCGCGGCTTTTTCGTGCCGGATTGGGGCGGCGAATTGCGCCTTCGCTACGGAACTGTACGACGAATAAAGAAAATTCACAAAATGATGCAAAATAGTATATTTTTACCATCCATAAGCGCTTATCGTGAGAAAATTTTTCATGAAAAGCGCTTATGGATAGTAAAAAATACCACTTGTAGGATGAGTGTAAACCCATGCGGTATTGCGCAGCGATTTTGCATCGGTGCATACACGCACCATTGCAAACCGCATGGGCGAGGGTTCCCACGCCAAAACGCTGCGCGTTTTGCGTGGGTGCCCGGGATTACGCCCATCCTACGGCTCAATCACGAACCCGCATCGTGGTACGCATTAAAAACCCACTCTCTTCAACGCTAACGGACTGCCCATGCTGACCTTTCTCGCCAAACGACTCGCGCAACTCATCGTCGTGATGTTCGTTATCTCCTTCATCGCCTTTGCCGTGCAAAGCAAGCTCGGCGATCCCATCAACGAACTCACCGCGCAATCCACTTCCGCCGCGGAAAAAGAACTGCTGCGTGAAAAGCTCGGCCTGAACGACCCCTTCCTCACCCAATACGGGCGCTATCTGAAAAACGCCGTGCAGGGCGATTTCGGCACCAGCTATTTCTTCAAGCGCCCGACCATCGACATCATTCTCGAAAAGCTGCCCGCCACCATCGAGCTCGTCTTCGTCGCCTCCCTCATCATCATCGGCTTTTCCATCCCGCTTGGCATCTACACCGCCATCCATCCGCGCAGCGCGGCAACCAAAGTCATCATGGGCTTCTCCATCCTCGGCATCTCCGTACCCGTCTTTTTGACCGCCATCCTGCTCCTCTTCGTCTTCTCGCAAACCCTGCACTGGCTGCCGAGCTTTGGGCGCGGCGACGTGGTGCATGTCGGCAGCTGGTGGACGTCAGGCCTGCTCACCAAAGACGGCTGGGCGCACGTCATCCTGCCCGCCCTGGCGCTCTCTTCCATCATGCTGCCGCTTTTCATTCGCCTCGTGCGCGCGGAAATGATGGAATCGCTGGGCCAGGAATACATCCGCTTTGCCAACGCCAAAGGTCTGCGCAACCGCCAGATCTGGTACAAACACGCGCTCAAGAACACCATGCTGCCCGTCATTACCGTGGGCGGCGTGCAGCTCGGCACCATGCTTGCCTACACCATCTTGACCGAAAGCGTCTTCCAGTGGCCAGGCATGGGCTTCATGTTCCTCGAAGCAGTCAAACGCGCCGATATTCCGCTGATTACCACCTACATCGTCTTCGTCGGCTTCATCTTCGTCGTCACCAATACCGTGGTTGACCTGATCTACGGCTTCATCGACCCGCGCGTCAACCTCACCGGAGGCAAAAAATCATGAAAAACAGCGCTTTTGCCAACAGCGATTTCTTCTATTATTTCAAGCGCGACAAAACCGCGATGTTCTCCTTCATCGTGCTCCTCGCCCTCATTCTCGCCGCGCTCTTTGCGCCGTGGCTCGCCACGCAAAATCCCTACGACCTCATGGTCATTGACGTCATGGACGCGGAAAACCCGCCGCGCTGGATAGAAGGCGCCGACCCGCGCTTCTGGCTCGGCAGCGACGACCAGGGTCGCGACATCTATTCCACCATCCTCTACGGCCTGCGCACCTCGCTCGCCATCGGCCTCGGCGCCGTTGCCCTGCAAATGGTGATTGGCATCGTCGTCGGCCTTTTTGCCGCGTGGTACGGCGGCTGGCTCGACAACATCCTCATGCGCATCACCGACGTGCAGCTCTCCTTCTCCACCCTGATGATCGCCATCATCATCTCGGCACTGTTCAAAACCGCCTTCGGCGCGGAATTTTTCGCGCAACACGCCGTGCTCATCCTCGTGCTCATCATCGGCATCTCCGAATGGCCGCAGTATGCGCGCACCATCCGCGCCACCGCGCTCGCGGAAAAAAGCAAGGAATACGTGGAAGCCGGGCGCGTCATGGGCTTTGGCTCTTTACGCATCATGTTCCGCCACATCCTGCCCAATTGCCTGACGCCCATTCTCGTCATCTCCACCGTGCAGATTGCCAACGCCATCATGAGCGAAGCCGCCCTCTCCTTCCTTGGCCTCGGCATGCCGCCTACCAAGCCCTCGCTCGGCTCGCTGATCTCCATCGGCTTTGAATACATCACCAGCTCGTGGTGGATCACGCTCTTCCCCGGCCTGGTGCTCGTGCTCCTCGTGCTCGTCGTCAACCTGTTGGGCGACTGGCTGCGCGACGTCTTCAATCCCAAGCTCTACAAGGGCTGATATAACGACGTAAATACAGGTGACTCTTTGTAACGTCGCAACTTTTGCAGCGTTTTTTCCATTGGAAGGATTTTTACATGAACGACTACATAACTCATTCTTCTGTTCTAGAAGAAATTGGACGCAACATCCGGGAAAAAACAGAGCATAATCAAAAAAGTATATCTGATTTTAACATTATGAGATTTGTCAGAAAAAATGAAATGGGCCTATCAGCCATTCTTGCTTTTTTCTTAGACCCAAATGAATCCCATAAACAAAGAGACTTTTTTCTAAAAAAACTCCTAAAGGAAATTGCAAGAGAAGATTTTTTAGACTATGAATCTGTATCGGTTGAAACTGAAAAAATCACAATAAATCGAAGAAGACATGATATTTTTATTGAAGGCAGAAAAAACAACAAAGGCATATGGGGAATTTGTATAGAAAATAAATTACTGGGAGCAGGAGATGCAGAAAATCAATTAAGCGACTACATTAAAGATTTAAGAACACTATACAATGAAAACTTCTTCGTAATTTATTTAACCAGAAATAAAAGACCACCTTCCCGTATTTCGATTTTAGAAGAAGATTGGGATGAACTAAATAAAGCAAACAAAGCAAAAATTTTTGACCCAGAAGATATTATTAGAATTTTATCAGAAAAAACCTTAGAAAAAGATAATATTGATTTCTTCCACCATGACTTTATTGCGTTTTTGAGGACTCTTATGTTTCAAGAAAAAATACCGCCAAGTTGGGTAAAAAATATAACAAACAATCAGAATCTTGTAAAAACATCCATAGAATTAATAGAAAACCAAGAATTTATATATCACTCTCTTATAGAGATCTTAATAAAGCAACTAAATAATAAATGTGAGATTTTTGATTCATTAATAAAAAACGGTTTCAAAATATAGAAATATGGAGAAATTTCAGCAAGATACTTCAGCATTGGCTTCTACCCAAAAGAAAAATATAAAGTAGGAGTTTCTTTTGAATTCGGCAAGAAATATTTCAGGGATTGCTATTATGGAATTTGGCATGATCATTCTTACAGGACCGATCAAGAAGAAAAGTTCAAAAAAATAAATTCGATAATAATCGATCACTTAGGAAAAAATAAAAAATCGTCGTCTTCTTGGTTTTTTTATGATTATTTTGATGGAAATTTATTGAATTGGAATTCAGAAGTCTGGAGCGACTTACTGCATTCAGGAAAGTTGGCTGAAATAATTTTCGCAAAATGGGAACCATTAATTAAAATCCTTCAAGATAACTATGAGGACTTATGAGAACCGTACAATGCGCTTCCTTTCATAACGGTGCGCAAACACGATGGATTCTTTGACGCAGGCGGTGCTCGGCGCCGCCGTTCAGGGCGCGGGCATGGGCAAATACCAGGGCCGCAGGGCGCTCGCCTATGGCGCGATGCTCGGCACGCTGCCCGATCTCGATGTGCTCATCCGCTACAGCGATCCGGTGTCGTCCATGACGTATCACCGCGGCTTTTCCCACAGCGTGTTCGTGCTGGCGGCGCTCGCCGCGCTCATCGCGTGGGCAGTGAAAAAGCGCTATCCCGATGCGCCCTACAGCCAGAGCCGCCTGTTCTGGACGACGGCGGCAGCGCTCATCACCCATCCGCTCATCGATGCCTGCACAGTGTACGGCACGCAGCTTCTCTGGCCGTTTGCGCCGGTGCCGCAGCAGTGGTCGGCAGTGTTCATCATCGATCCGCTTTATACCGTGCCGATGCTGCTGGCGCTGGTGGCCGTGCTGTGGCGCGGCATCACGCGGCGCACGCATGCGGCGCTGCTGGCAACGCTTGCCTTCAGCACGGCCTATCTCGTCTGGGGCGCTTACGGGCAATGGCATCACGAGCGGCGTGTTGCCGAACATCTGCGCGCGCAGGGCGTAACCGTCACCCACATCATGGCCACTCCGCTGCCGCTGAATACGCTTACTTTCCGCGTGGTGGCGCAAAGCGATCACGGCGACTATATCGAGGCGATCAGCGGCTGGCGCGATCATGCCGCGCCTGAATACATCCGCTTGCCGCAGGGGCTGGCGTGGGCGGAGCCGTTGCGCAATGATCCGCTCTACCAGCGCCTGCAATGGTTTACTGACGGCTGGCTGCGCGTGGACGAAGAAGGCGGCAAGCTGGTGGTGAGCGATTTGCGCATGGGCATCAGCGGCGCGCTGACTTTCCGCTTCGTGATGGCAGAGCGCGATGGCGGCGCATGGCAAGCGGTGGTGCCTTATCGCTACGGCGAGCAGATACCCGATATCGCACCGTTGCTGGAGCGCCTGTGGCCGCGTATCTGGCGCGGCGAGCCGTTGCCCCTGAGCGAATGGGCGAAGATTACGGCAGCGCTGCCGTAGCCGTTTCCTGCCCTTCCGCCAGATAGGCCAGCGCTTCGTGGCGGTTGCTGAAAAGATGGGCGGGCGGAATCTTTTGCAGCCAGCCGGAGCGGGTGAGCATGTCGAAGGGCTGCTCGCGCAATCCGCAGACGAGCAGGATCACGCCACGATCGGCATAACTCTCACGCAGGGTTTCCAGCGTATCGGCGCCGGAGCTGTCGATATAAATCACGCCGGAAAAATCCAGCACCAGCGCGCGTGACGGCCAGTGCCCTTCCAGATGCTCGAGCAGCTTGGTCGCGCCGAAAAACAGTGCGCCGGTGAGACGAAATGCCAGCACGCCTTCCGGACTGGCCTCGCCATCCACCGCTTCGGCTACCGTCAGGCTGGAAATGCGGTAAATGAAAATAAAGCAGGCGAAGAAAATTCCCGCTTCCACCGCAACCGTCAAATCCACCATGACAGTGAGCAAAAACACTGACAGCAGCACGATGCGATAGGGCATGCGGAAGCTGCGCAAGCGCGCAAATTCATGCCATTCGCCCATGTTCCACGCCACGAACACCAGAATGGCCGACAGAGCCGGCAGGGGAATGTACTGCGCCAATGGCGCGGCCACCAGCACGACCACGAGCAACCCCAGAGCGTGCACCATGCCGGCCACCGGGCTGCTGCCGCCGTTCTTGATATTGGTAATGGTGCGGGCGATGGTGCCAGTGGCTGGCATACCACCGAAAAACGGCACCACCATATTGGCAAAACCCTGCGCCAGCAATTCCTGGTTGGCATCGTGGCGGTCACGAATCATGCCGTCCGCCACCCTGGCGCACAGCAGCGACTCGATCGCACCGAGCAGGGCAAGCGTCAACGCCGGGAAAAACAGCGATTTCACCAGCGCCAGACTGTAGGCCGGCACGGTAAATGCCGGCAAGCCCTGCGGAATCCCGCCGAAACGGCTGCCAATCGTCGCCACCTGCAAATCCAGCAAGGCAACGACCAGCGTCGCCACCACCAGTGCAATAATCGAACCAGGAATCAGCGCCAGCGAGCCGGAAACGCGGGGCAACACCCCAACCTCGGCCGGAAGATGCACCCGTTTTTGCATGAAGCGCTGCCAGGCGATGATGATGGCCAGCGACAGCAGCGACACGAAAACCGCCTGCGCATTCCAGGTCGGCAATGCCTGCCACAGCGTTTGCAGCAGCGCGAAAAACTCCGCCGGCACCTTGCCCGCAATATCCAGCCCGAGAAAATCCTTCACTTGCGAGAGCGCGATCAATACCGCGATGCCATTGGTAAAACCGATAATCACCGCCACCGGAATGAACTTGATCAGCACGCCCATGCGCAGCATGCCCATCAACCACAGCATGGCGCCCGACATCAGCGTCGCCAGCAGCAATCCCGATACACCGTGCTGCTCCACCACGCCATAGACAATCACGATAAATGCGCCAGCCGGCCCGCCAATCTGCACGCGTGACCCGCTGAAAAGCGAAATCAGGAAACCGGCGATAATCGCGGTAAACAGCCCCGCTTCCGGCTTCAATCCCGAGGCAATGGCAAATGCCATCGCCAATGGCAAAGCCACCACACTGACCGTCAGACCCGCGCCAAAATCGCGGACAAAACGCGCGCGCGAATAACCATGGCGCAATTCGTAAATCTTGGGATTGAAGCGAGGGATCAACAACATGGTGGCAACAAGCAGTAACAGGAAAAGCGCAAATTATAGTGAGCGCGCCGCAAAAATGACATGCTTGCGCAAGCTATAGCCACTCCACGCAAAAAATCTGCAACCACCCTGCCAAAAAACCACTGGAACAAAAGCAGGTTGGCGGATTCCCATGAAGAAAAGCAGCCGCATTTTCATGGGTGCCCGGTGATTAAAGCATTTTCGATTCAAATGTGAACGGAACTTAAAGCCCCCATCTCGCTTCGCGCGTTCTTCGAATCCCGTGAGACTCGCCAGAGCCCGCGAAGCGAGATGGGGTGAGGGCACAAACGAAGCTTTCCACATCCTTGTTTCAGCAAATCTTGCCATTAGATGCATCAAAAAAGCTCTATAGCCAAATAAATAAAAAACAGAACGAAACTGTAGGTTGGTGATGCATTTCGGCAGGCTCAATATCCGCCGTCAGGCGAACCCCAACATAATGAATTCTAAAATGTTGGGGTTCGTGCTGCGCACTCACCACCAACCTGCTCGCTACTTGTTTTTTGAATGGCCATAAAAAGGCCGGCATATCGCCGGCTTTTGCATCAGCATGAATCGTCTGTCAGCGCTTCTTGCTGCGTTTGAGGGCAGCCAATTGTGCAGTCGCCTGTGCCAGTTCGACCTGCGCCTTGGCATAGTCCATGCGGTTTTTGGCGCCTTCACGCATGGCGGCTTCCGCACGCGCTTTGGCAGCCTGGATTTTTTCTTCGTTCAGACTTTCCGCGCGCTCCGCTTCGTCCGCCAGAATCACTGTCTGCCCCGGCTGTACTTCGAGAAAACCACCGGATACATAAATGATCTCTTCCTTGCCATCCGCCAGAGTCAAGCGCACCTGACCCGGCGTCAACATGGCCAGCAAGGGCGTATGGCCGGCAAGCACGCCGATCTCACCCGTGACGGTCGTTGCAGCAATCGACACAACTTCGCCATTGAACAACTGGCGATCCGCGCTGACCATATTCACATGGAACGATTTGGCCATGTTCACTCCTTATCCGCGAGGATTACTGCATTCCCTTGGCTTTTTCAACAGCTTCCTCAATGGAGCCAACCATGTAGAACGCTGCTTCCGGCAAGTGATCGTAATCGCCATTGACGATGCCCTTGAAGCCCGCAATGGTATCTTTCAGCGAGACGTATTTGCCCGGAGAGCCGGTGAACACTTCCGCAACGAAGAAGGGCTGGGAAAGGAAACGCTGGATTTTCCGTGCACGATACACAATCTGCTTGTCTTCCTCGGAGAGCTCATCCATGCCAAGAATGGCGATGATGTCGCGCAGTTCCTTGTAACGCTGCAGAACGTTTTGCACGCTGCGCGCCACGTTGTAGTGCTCTTCGCCGATGATCAACGGATCCAGCTGGCGCGAGGTGGAATCCAGCGGATCCACTGCCGGATAGATACCAAGCTCCGCGATTTGCCGCGAGAGTACGACGGTCGCATCCAGGTGAGCAAAGGTGGTGGCCGGTGAGGGATCCGTCAAGTCGTCCGCCGGCACATAAACCGCCTGAATGGAGGTGATGGAGCCGGTTTTCGTGGACGTGATGCGTTCCTGGAGCTTGCCCATTTCCTCGGCAAGCGTCGGCTGATAACCCACCGCTGAAGGCATGCGGCCAAGCAGTGCAGAGACTTCGGTGCCCGCCAGGGTATAGCGGTAAATGTTGTCAACAAAGAAGAGTACGTCGCGACCTTCATCACGGAAATATTCCGCCATGGTCAGACCGGTCAAGGCCACGCGGAAACGGTTGCCCGCCGGTTCGTTCATCTGGCCATAGACGAGGGATACCTTGTCCAGAACGTTGGAATCCTTCATTTCGTAGTAGAAGTCGTTACCTTCGCGCGTGCGCTCGCCAACCCCGGCAAATACGGAATAACCGCTGTGCTCGATTGCGATGTTGCGAATCAGCTCCATCATGTTGACCGTCTTGCCTACACCCGCACCGCCGAACAAACCGACTTTACCGCCTTTGGCAAACGGGCAAAGCAAATCAATGACCTTGATGCCGGTTTCCAGCAATTCGGTGGAATTCGCCAATTCATCATAAGCCGGCGCCTTGCGGTGGATAGGCATTTTGGCTTCGGCATTGATGTCGCCTTGATGATCGATAGGCTCGCCCAGTACGTTCATGATGCGGCCCAACGTAGCCTTGCCTACCGGTACAGAAATCGCCTCGCCGGTATTGCGCACTTCCATATCACGCACCAGTCCTTCAGAAGATCCCATGGCAATGGTACGCACCACGCCATCGCCCAGCTGCTGCTGCACTTCAAATACCAGGCCGTTCTTGTCGGCAACCAGTGCATCATTGATATTGGGAACTGCATTTTGCGGAAATTCAATATCAACTACCGCGCCTATTACCTGAACGATCTTACCCGTACTCATAATTACCTCTCTCAATTCGTTAAACGGCGGCTGCGCCCCCGACAATTTCCGACAGTTCCTGCGTAATCGCGGCCTGGCGTGCCTTGTTGTATTTCAACTGCAATTCATCAATCAGATTGCCCGCATTGTCCGAGGCGTTTTTCATCGCAATCATGCGCGCCGACATTTCACAGGCAATATTCTCTGCCACGGCCTGTTTGATCACGGATTCCAAATAGCGCACCGTCAGTTTGTCCAGCAATTCATAAACAGAAGGCTCATAGATATAGTCCCAGGAATATCCGGGCATGCCCTGTTCATCTGTAATCATGGTAGCCGGCAACAGCTGCAATACCGTTGGTTCCTGGGTCATGGTATTCACAAAGCGGTTGCCTATCAGATAGACCTTGTCCACCTCGCCATCCCGATAGGCCTGAATCATCGGCTTGATGCCGCCAATCAGGTCATGCAAGGGAGGGTTGTCGCCATAATTTTCCACCGTACTCATGATGGGCACGTTGAGGCGACTCAAAAAGCTGATAGCCTTGCGCCCGAATACACTGGCCTTGATGCCGTAGCCTGCCGTTTCGGATTCCCGGATATGGCGCAATACCGTCTTGAACAAGTTGATATTCAAGCCACCACACAAGCCACGATCCGTACCAATCACAATGTAACCGACATTCTTGACTTCTTCCCGCTCAACCAGGAAAGGATGTGTCCCTTCAGTATTGGCGCTGGCAAGATGTGCAACAACGGCAAGAATATTGTGGGCGTAAGGCCGCCCACTTTGCATGTTGTTCTGTGCACGCCGCATTTTCGAAGCCGCCACCATTTCCATGGCTTTGGTGATCTTCTGCGTACTTTTCGTGCTCTTGATCTGTCCGCGGATCTCCTTGGCATTCGACATAGTGTTTCCTCTTACCAGACGCCCTTGTCGACAAAACTGCTGACGACGGCTTTCAAGCCTGCCTGAATCTCGTCGCTGTAATCACCCTTGGCATCGATCTTGTCAAGCAAATCCTGGTGATCACTGTGCATGAAGGCCAGCAGCGCCGCTTCAAAGGCTTGCACTTTATCCAGTGCAACGCCGTCGAGATAACCATGTTCGGCCGCATAGAGGGATGTTGCCATCTCGCCCACGCTCATCGGCGAAAACTGCTTCTGCTTCATCAGCTCGGTGACGCGTTGGCCACGCTCAAGCTGCTTGCGTGTGGTTTCGTCCAGGTCGGAGGCAAACTGGGCGAATGCTGCAAGCTCACGATATTGCGCCAGCGCCAAACGGACGCCGCCACCCAGTTTTTTGATGGCCTTGGTTTGCGCCGCGCCACCTACCCGCGAAACGGAAAGACCCGCGTTGATCGCCGGGCGGATACCCGCGTTGAACAGATCCGTTTCGAGGAAAATCTGGCCGTCGGTAATGGAGATAACGTTGGTCGGAACAAATGCCGATACGTCGCCAGCCTGCGTTTCGATAATCGGCAAGGCGGTCAGAGAGCCTGTCTTGCCTTTGACTTCGCCGTTCGTCAAGCGCTCTACTTCATCGGCATTGATACGCGACGCCCGCTCCAGCAGACGGGAATGGAGGTAGAAAACATCGCCCGGGTAGGCTTCGCGGCCTGGCGGACGACGCAGCAACAGGGAAACCTGACGGTAAGCCCATGCCTGCTTGGTCAAATCATCATAAATGATCAGGGCATCTTCGCCACGATCGCGGAAATATTCGCCCATGGAGCAGCCAGCATATGGCGCGATGTACTGCATGGCAGCAGAATCGGCAGCAGCGGCTGCCACGATGATCGTATGTTTCAGGGCATCATGCTCTTCCAGCTTTCGCACTACGGCCGCAATGGAAGAAGCCTTCTGACCGATGGCCACATAGATACACTTCACGCCAGTATCTTTCTGGTTGATGATGGTATCCACGGCAATTGCAGTTTTTCCTGTCTGACGGTCACCGATGATAAGCTCGCGCTGACCACGGCCAATCGGCACCATCGCATCGATTGCTTTCAAGCCGGTTTGCAGCGGCTGATCGACCGACTGGCGCTCGATTACGCCCGGTGCAATTTTTTCAATCGGAGAAAGGCCATCGTGCTTGATGGGCCCTTTGCCATCAATGGGCTCGCCCAAGGCATTGACAACACGCCCGAGCAAACCGCGCCCCACCGGAACTTCAAGGATTTTGCCTGTGCAGCGTACCTTATCGCCTTCCTTCATTTTGGTGTAATCACCCATGATGACCGCACCAACGCTGTCACGCTCAAGGTTCAAGGCCAGGCCATAAGTATTGCCGGGAAACTCAATCATTTCCCCCAGCATGACTTCGCTCAATCCTTGAATCTGGGCAATACCATCAGACAGACTGATAATGACGCCTTCCGTTTTGCTCTCGACTTTGTTTTCGTAGTCGGCAATTTTTTCTTTGATGAAACCGCTAATTTCCGCAGGGCTTAATTGCATGGTAATTCCTCTAGTCGACGAGTGAATGGGCAAATCGGGCAATACGCCCTTTCATCGTTTGATCAATCACTTGCCCGTCATATTCAATATAGACGCCGGCCAACAGTGTTTCGTCGATCCTGGTAGACAACTCAACGGCTTTGCCGGTCTTTTTCGCCAATGCCTTTTTGATCAGATCCAGCTCTTCAGCCTGTAGAGGCTTGGCGCTGGAGATTTCGGCAAGGCAAATATTCTTGCTCTGGGAGAGCAGCTTCGCATACAACGCAGCAATAGCTGGCACGACAGGCAATCGATCGTGCTCTGCCAGCAGACGCATGAAATTATGCTCCTGCTGGGTGACTGGCAATGCGCGCTGCTTTTTCATCCACTCTTCTACCCAGCCCGTCAATGTTTCGAGCATATCCGGGCTGCCCAGATGACGACGCAATTCAACGTTTGCCAGCATACTTGCCAGCGCATCCAGAAAAAGTTGCCAGTTTTCCTTTTCTTTCTGATCTTTTGCCTGTGCCAAAATTGCTTTGGCATAAGGCCGTGCGATGGTTTCTGCGTGGGCCATAGACTTATAGTTTCTCGCTTAATTCACGTAACAGTGCATCATGATCACTGGCTTTGATTTCACGGCCAACAACCTGCTGAGCACCTTCGATAACCAAACCAGCCAACTGCTTGCGCAAATCACCAACCACGCGCAGTTTTTCCTGTTCAATCTGCTCACGCGCACGAGACAACTCAAGCGCTCCAGCATCTTTTGCCTGCTGACGGGCTTCTTCGATCATCTGATCCGCCTGTTTGTGCGCACGGGTCAGAATGTCTCCAGCCTGGGTTCTGGCCTGACTAAGCAATTCTGCCGATTCTTCCTCGGCAGCAAACAGCGTATGCTTGGCTTTGTCCGCCACACTCAGCCCTTCGGCAATTCTTTGTTGGCGTTCTTTGGCAATGCGCGCAAAAATCGGCCAAACGTATTTATTGACGAACCACCAAAAAACCAGGAAGGTACCCATCTGCCCGATGAGGGTCAAATTCAAGTTCATGTTGTGGCGCCTCCGTTATGGCTTTGATTGTAAAAATTAGCCAAGAGGTCCTAACAGCGGGTTACCGAACACCATGATCAGAGCCACAACCACCGCAATCATTGCCACCGCATCCAACAGGCCGGCAATGATGAAGAATTTTCCTTGCAGTGGGTTCATCATTTCAGGCTGACGTGCGCTGCTTTCTATGTATTTGCCGCCCAGAAGCGCAAAACCGATACCGGTTGCAAATGCTGCCATGCCCAAAATGATGGCTACTGCAATTGCCGTGTAGCTCTGAAGTTGAGCAAAGTGCGCCAAGTTTTCCATGATAAGCCTCCAATAGTTACAGTTAAATGGAAAAGTTTAGGTTAATGGGATTCCGCCATTGACAGATAGACAACGGAAAGAATCATGAAAACATATGCCTGAAGCGTCACAATCAGGATATGGAATATCGCCCACGCCCCCCCCGGAATGAACTGGACGAAAAAGGGCAGCAACGCGATCAGGATAAACACCAGCTCACCAGCAAAAAGGTTTCCAAAAAGACGCAGGGAAAGTGAAATTACCTTGGCCAAGTCTTCAACGATTTTCAGCAAGAAGTTGACCGGGAACAGTAAAATCTTATTCAACGGCTTTTCTGCTTCGAATGGATGAGAGCCCAGAGCAACGAAAAAGTTTTTCGCACCATGACTGTTGCGGAATAAATATACGTAAGTCAGGATGACAATAATAATCGAAAGAGCAAAAGTCGCATTGGGATCTGTAGAGGGCACAATCTTAAGATAAGGAATACCAATAAGGCTTGCCATACTGGGCAAGAGATCAACCGGAAGCAAATCCATGATGTTCCACAAAAGAACCCAGCAGAAAATCGTCAGAGCCAACGAGCCGATATCCTGGCGCGACTCGCCAAAGAAATCCTTGACGACGCCGTCAACAAAATCAAAGATCATTTCAGCGAAGTTCTGTGCAAATCCGGGCACGCCTGCGTGCGCTTTCAACGCTACCCTACGCAGAAACCAGCAAAGTAATGCGCCCAGCGCAATGGAAAAGAAAAGGGTATCCAGATGCAGCGCCCAAAACCCTTCGCCCACGCTCAGGTTGGTGAGGTGGTGATTGATAAAATCGCTGCTCGGATTACCAGTACCGTGTTCTGCTGCCATTACTGCCCTCTATCAAAAAGCATCATCCAAAAATATGCCGAATAAACTGCTGCAAACCCCAAAAGCACCCATAGCGGCGGGTGACGCACCAGGAAAAAACTTCCCAATATCACTACCACGCCCCATTTGCCAATCTCGCAAACAATCATGCCGCGATAAAACATTTCTCCGGACATCACGCGCGGCAACCGCCGAAAAATGACTATTGCCAACAAGGTTGGCACAATGGCCATCAGACCACCTGCCATCGACGCCACCATTTCAACCTTATCGGCAAACAACCATGCGGCACTTGCAAAGACAGCAAGCAGCAGTATTTGCAGACGAAGAAGTTTTATTAACGTTTTCTGCATGTTTGCGACAGCGGCGGGATTATAAAAGCTTGGTAAGGTGCGGTCAACGACTGGTTTAAAAAAAACCAGATTATTTGATACCCCATTTCGCCAGGATACTGTCCAGCTCATCCAGATCGCGGTATTTGAGGATCAGCTTGCCATTGCCTTTTTTCTGGTGCTGCAAACTGACACTCGCAGACATGAATTCGCTGATTCTTTGTTCCAAGGCATCGATATCGACAGACCGCTCTGGCGCCATTTTGGCGGGTGCACCTTCATGCAAGGCACGAACCCGCGCTTCCGTTTGCCGCACGGTCAGATGGCGGGCCATGATTTCATTCAGCACCGCCTGCTGCTGCGCGTCCGGCAACGACAGCAGTGCACGCGCATGCCCCATCTCGATGCGATCATCGCCCAGCGCTTTCTTGACCGGTTCACTGAGCTCCAGCAAACGCAAGGTATTGCTGACTGCCGAGCGCGAACGCCCGACCAGTTGGGCAATATTGTCATGCGTCAGGGAAAAGTCTTTTGCCAGACGATGCAACCCCTGCGCTACTTCCAGGGCATTGAGATCGCTGCGCTGCAGGTTTTCAATCAACGCCACTGCCAACGCCTGGCGATCATCGTAATGCTTGACGACACAGGGAAATTTCGCAAGTCCAGCCTGCTGCCCGGCACGGAAGCGGCGCTCGCCTGCGATGATTTCGTATTTTTCATCACCGACCGGCCGCACCACCAACGGCTGCAAAATGCCATGCTCGGCAATGGAACGCGCCAGTTCATTCAGCGCTTCCTCGTCAAAACGGCGACGCGGCTGATAGACGCCAGCGCGAATCCGGCCCACGTCGATCTGCTTCAGCACCTCGAAATCCGGCTGGTGCAGCGCTTCCTGCCCAACCCCGCTCAGCAGCGCATCCAAGCCATGGCGCAAGGCGCGTTTCTTGTTTTTGTTCATATCGTTTTTCATGCGGATCCGATCCGTTCGAGAAGTTCTGCGGCAATATCGCGATACGACTGCGCCCCCTTGGAGCGCCCGTCGTACTGAATGATGGTCTGGCCATAACTGGGCGCTTCCGCCAACCGCACATTGCGCGGCACTACCGTTTCAAATACCAGTCCTTTCAAATGGGCAAACAGGTTCTCCGACACCTCCCGGGTCAGGCGCGAACGCGGGTCATACATGGTGCGGACAAACCCGGCAATGCGCAGCCCCGGATTGACGGTCTGACGGATTTTACCCACCGTATCCAGCAAGCCGCTCACCCCTTCCAGGGCAAAATATTCGCACTGGATCGGCACCAGCACATAATCGGCCAACACCAGCGCATTAACGGTCAGCAAATTCAGGGTCGGCGGGCAATCCACGAATACCCAGTCAAAGCGCTCCACCCAGCTGCCGGCCGTAAGCCTGAGCAGCGCATGACGCTGGCTTTCGCCCATCAAATGGTCATCGCTCGCCGTCAGGCTGTCATTGGCAGGCAACAGCCATACTGCCGCTTCCTCGCAATACACGCAGGCCGCTTCCGGGTCGGCATCGCCCAGCATCACTTCCATGACGCCGCTGTCCACGCTGCGCTTGTCCACTCCCAACGCCACGGTGGCATTGGCCTGGGGATCCATGTCAATCAGCAAGACCTTGTCGCCTTTCTCGGCAAGCGCTGCCGCCAGACTGACCGCCGTGGTCGTCTTCCCGACGCCGCCTTTCTGGTTGGTTACGGCAAGAATGCGGGTCACGATGCACACTCCAGTCTGGCCGCATATACAGTTCGCCGCGCATCCAGCAACGGCACTTCAATCTGCACGGGCGCCTCCACCAAAAAACCTTCCACGTCGTTTTCTTCCACTGCCGCCCCCTTGAAAATCAGCCAGCGCGTCCGTTCATCACCCAGATGGCGGGTCAGGCGCAAAAACAGCGGCAGCGACGCCATGGCGCGACTGGTGATCACATCAAGATGCTCATCCGCCTGCCAGTTCTCCACCCGCTGATTGACGACCACCACATGGCGCAATCCGAGCGCAATGGTCGCATGCCGGATAAAAGCCGATTTTTTCTGGCTGGCTTCCACGGCATATATGCGCATCTGCGGCCGCATGATGGCAAAGGGCAACGCCGGCAATCCCGCGCCGCTGCCGATATCGGCAAGCGTCGCGCAGTTTTCCCCGATGCAGGGCAGCACTGCCAGCGAATCCAGCACATGCACGCTCACCTGCGCGAGCGGATCGCGCACCGCCGTGAGATTGTGCACGGCATTCCAGCGGTTGAGCAGATCGAGATAAGCCAGCATGGCGCTGCACTGCTCTGCATCAACCGCAAAGGGCAAATCTTGCAGCCCCGCTTCCAGCCGGGCGCGAACAGTATTGTGCGGCATCAGGCAGCCAAGCGGCGGAAATATTCCAGCAACAGGCCGACCGGGCGTCCGGTGCCGCCTTTCTGGATGCCACGCCCCCAGGCCACACCGGCGATATCCAAATGCGCCCACGGATATTTTTCCGCAAACGCGCCAAGGAAAGCGCCTGCCGTCAGCGTACCTGCCTCGCGCACGGCCGAAGCATTGACGAAATCGGCAAAAGACGACTTCATCATCTCGCGATAGGCCGTATCCAGCGGCATTTTCCACGCCAGATCGCGCGCCGCTTCACCGGCGCTGAAAAGCGCTTCCACCAGCGCTTCGTCATTGCCCATCAGGCCGGCGCGTACCGAACCGAGCGCCACCACGCAAGCGCCGGTCAAAGTCGCCATGTCGATCACCGCCTGCGGCTCGTAGCGCTCGGCGTAGGTAAGCGCATCGCAAAGAATCAGGCGGCCTTCGGCATCGGTATTGATCACTTCGATGGTCTTGCCGGACATGCTGGTCACAATGTCGCCCGGCCGGGTTGCCTTGCCGCCCGGCATGTTTTCCACCGCCGGAATCAGCGCCACCACATGCACGGGCGCCTTGGCTTCGCACAATCCGGCCAGCGTACCGAACACGGCAGCCGCGCCGCCCATGTCGTACTTCATCAGCTCCATGCCGTCCGCCGGTTTCAGGGAAATACCGCCAGTATCGAAGGTCACGCCCTTGCCCACCAGCACCACCGGACGAGTGTTCACCGCGTTTTTCGGCTTGTATTCCATGATGATGAAGCGCGGTTCGGCATTGGATCCCTGCGCCACGCCCAGCAACGCGCCCATGCCCAGCGCTTCGATATCCTTGCGCTTCAATACTTTCGCGCTGACAGCATCGTGCTCGTCGGCAAGTTTTTTCGCGCGGTCGCCAAGATAGGCGGGATTGCAGACATTGGGCGGCAAATCGCCCAGCTCACGGGCAAGATGCGTACCGGCAACCCAGGCATCCACCCAGCACAACGTTTCTTCAGCGGCTTTCTTGTCGCCAACCAGCCATTGCCAGCTGACCTTGCCCAGCGCCGCCTTGGCCTTGCCTTCGCTCTTGAACGTATCAAAGCTGTAAGCGGCGCGCCCCAGCCCTTTGGCAAACACCGACAGGGCATCATCATAGGTAACAATCCCTTCCGGCAAGGACAGCGCCACTTTCTTCCATTCATGACGTTGCGCCAGCTTGGCGACGGCCTGCGCTGCCGCATCCAGCTTGCGCGCGTCATCATCCAGCGCACAAACCACCACGCTGCCGGCCTCCACGCCTTCCACATCATGAAAAACCACGGCCTCGCCGGCTTCGGTCGGGAAATGCTTTTTCTCCTGCCAGTTGCGGAACACGCCCTTGGTGACGGCATCCACTGCTGCAAGCGGCACGGCAAAGCGTCCATCCGTGCCCACGAATACCACCAGCGCCTGCGCATCCGCTTTTTCCGGCTTGCTGTTTTTGACAACCCATTTCATAAAACTTTCTCCTTTCTGGACAGACTGCAACTCCCGCTTGCCGCACGCCCGGCAGCCAGCAACCTGCGTACCGATGAAAACGTTGTAGAATACCACACCTGTCATTGCTGTTGAGAAACGTCACCCAATGCCCATTTTCTACCGTTATCTCCTGCGCGAAACCGGTGGCGTCTTTCTGGCCACCTGCTTCATTCTTCTTGCCATCATCGTCAGCTTCCGCCTTTCTTCCCTGCTTGGCCGTGCCGCTGCCGGCAACATGGAACTGGCTGCCGTCTGGCAACTGATCGCGCTGCAAAGCGTGGAGTTTTTCATCATCATTGCCCCGCTTGCCTTCGTGCTGGCCAGCGTAATGACCCTGGGGCGTCTCTATGTCGATCACGAAATCAGTGCCCTTTACGCCGGCGGAGTCGGACGCAGCCATCTGCTGCGCGCCTTTTTCTGCCTTGCCCTGCCCATCGCGGTCATTTTGCTGTTCATCACCCTGTATTTTCTGCCGCATATCTACAGCACGCAGGAAATCATCCGCAACAAGGCGCGCCAGGAAGCCGGCATGCTGCTGTTCACGCCCAACACTTTCCGCCAGCTCGATCATGGCCTGGTCGTCCACGCGCAGAGTCTCGCGCAAGGCAAGCTCGGCACCTTCTTCATCGCGCAAAACCGCGACGGGGAACACAGCGTCATCTTTGCCGAACATGGAGAACTCGGCCAGGGCGAGCAACGCACGCTGACCCTGCATCACGGCAAGCGCCTTGCCTGGCAGGATGATGCCAGCACTTCTTTCGGCTACAGCCAATTCGTCCGCGCCGAGCTGCAACTGCCGGGCAGCACCACCATCGCCAGCGACCGCCTGCGCAACCTGCCCACTGCCGCGCTCGACAGCCGCCCTGAACATCTCGGCGAATGGCAGACCCGCATCAATCCCGCACTGGCGCTTCTCATCTTCACTTTCCTGCTGCCCCGCTTCTCGCGCAACAAACCGCGGCAAGGCCGCTTCCAGAACATCCTCCCCGCCTTTCTTGCCTTTGCGTTTTATATCAATCTGCTCGAACTGGCGGTTGTCGCCGTGAAAAAGGGGCATATTCCGCCGTTGCCCGGCAGCCTGTGGGTACACCTCGCCACTCTCGCCCTCATTCTTGTTCTCTGGCTCAAGCCAGAAAAGGTACCACGCTGATGCGCCGTCTCGACCGCTACATCATTCGCACCGTTCTCGTCACCACCGCCATTGCCCTGCTATTCCTCACCGGCATGGATTTCCTCATCCAGAGCGCCGCCGAAGCCGACGACCTCGGCAACCATTACAGCTTTGCCGTCATGCTGCTTACCCTGCTGTTGCAGCTGCCGGAAAAAATCCTGCTCTTCATGCCGGCTGCCGTGCTGATCGGCGGCATCATCGGTCTCGGCCAGCTCGCCAGCCAAAACGAGCTCACTGTCCTGCTCGCCAGCGGCATTTCGCGGTTGCGTGCCGTCTTCGCCGCCATCCTCACTGCTTTTGTCCTTGGTTTGCTGGCCGTTCTCCTCGGCGAAACCATCGCACCGCAATGGAGCATGCAAAGCCAGCTCCTGCGCGCACAGGCCAGGGGCGAAAGCACGGATTACCGTGGCAACGGCCTGTGGCTGCGCGACGATGACGCCATGGTGCACATTGCCGGCATCGACAGCGACGGCAGCCTGCGCGGTCTGCGCTTTTACCACAATACCGCCGACGGCATCACCATCAGCGAAGCCGGGCGCGCCCGCCATGCCGCTCCCGACTGGCTGCTGGAAAACGCTGTTGTTACCCGTGTCACCCCCGAACGCATGGATACAATGCCCGGTTCTCCGCAATGGCAAAACGGCGCCCCCCCTGCCATTCTGCAAACCCTCGCCGCCAGCCATCAGGCCGGCACCCTGCGCGAACTGCACACCCTCACCCGTTTCCTCGCCGCCAACGGTCTCTCGCACAACCAGGAAAGCCTGAAACTCTGGCAGCGCCTGTTCCTGCCGCTTTCCACCGTCACCATGCTGCTGCTCGCCCTGCCCTTTGTCTTTGGCGGCGCGCGCAGTACCCATCAGGGCTCGCGTCTTGTCATCGGCATACTTTGCGGCGTCGCCTACTACATTGCCCAGGGCATTTTGGCCAACCTTGCCCTGCTCTACCATTGGCCGCCCGTGCTTGGCGCCTTTACGCCCATTTTTCTCTTCGCACTCTTTCCCCTGCTGCTTTTACGGCACCGTTAACCTCCTGGTGATAAATTTTCTCAACCATAAGCGCTTGTTGTGAGAAAATTTATCATAATGAGCGCTTACTATTGAGAAGAAAACGCGATTTATCCTTAACTTATAAAAGAACGTCTCTTTTACACCTGTCCAAAAAGTTAAATTTATGATAGATTGCGCGCCACAGCATTGAATATGTTGTTTTTCTCACCATTCCAGCCTCATGAACAGGAGTATCATTATGTATGGTATTTTCAAGCCGGCACCGGAAAAACCCCTGCTACCGCAGCATGAAATCGACCCCACTTACCGTCGTCTGCGCTGGCAAGTTTTCGCCGGAATCTTTTTTGGTTATGCCGCATATTATTTCGTACGCGCCAACTTTGACCTCGCCCAGAAAGGACTGATCGAGCAGGGCATCTACAACAAGGCGCAACTCGGAACCATCGGTGCCGCTGCCGGACTTGCCTACGGCCTGTCCAAGTTCTTCATGGCTGCCATCTCCGACCGCTCCAACCCGAAAGTTTTCCTCCCCTGCGGCCTCTTCCTGTCAGGCCTCTGCATGACACTGATGGGTCTCACTCCCATTGTTACCTGGGGTGTACCCGTCGCCTTCGCCCTGATCTTCCTGAACGGCTGGCTGCAAGGCATGGGCTGGCCGCCGTGCGGACGCACCATGGTTCACTGGTGGTCGAAAAGCGAGCGCGGCTCCATCGTCTCCATCTGGAACTGTGCGCACAACCTCGGCGGCATGGTACCGGGCGCCATGGTGCTTCTCGCCGGCTGGATGTTCTTCAAGACCCACGGCGTCTAAGCCAGCGCTGCCGACATCTGGCACCAGGCGCTCTACTATCCGGGCATTGCCGCAATGATCGCCGCCATTCCCGTCTATCTGGTGATGAAGGATACCCCGCAATCCTGCGGCCTGCCGCCGATTGAAAAATGGAAGAACGATTACCCGGACGACTACGACGAAAGAACCTACGAGCACAACCTTTCCACCAAGGAAATCTTCGTGACTTACGTCCTGAAGAACCGCCTGCTCTGGTACATCGCGCTCGCCAACGTCTTCGTCTATCTCATCCGCTACGGCGTATTGAAATGGTCGCCGGTCTATCTCGGCGAAGTGAAGCACTTCAACATCAAGGGCACTGCCTGGGCCTACACCATCTACGAACTTGCCGCCATTCCCGGCACGCTGCTGTGTGGCTGGGTATCGGACAAGGTATTCAGGGGCAAGCGCGGCCTCACCGGCTTCATCTTCATGATCCTGACCACTGCCGCCGTTGTCGCCCTGTGGATGAACCCGGCCACGCCGGTTGACGCACAAGGCAACGTCGTCGCCGAATACGCCAACATGGTCTGGTACAAAAACCCCTACCAGCTCACCGACTTCATCCTCATGACCACCGTCGGCTTCCTGATTTACGGCCCCGTCATGCTCATCGGTCTGCACGCGCTGGAACTCGCGCCGAAAAAGGCTGCGGGTACTGCCGCAGGCTTTACCGGCCTCTTCGGCTACCTTGGCGGCACCGTATCCGCATCAGCCGTGGTTGGCTGGGCAGCGGAGCACTACGGCTGGGATGGCGGCTTCTACGTCATGATCACCGGCGGTGTTCTCGCCATCATCCTGCTCTTCATCACCATGATCGAAGAAGCCAAGCACAAGGCCAGAATCCCTGCGAACGAGCGCCTCGTTCCCTGATGCAGCGCACCGGACGGCGGTCATGCCGTCCGGTGTTCATTTACAAATTCCCAAATAATAGATTGTTTTTATCATGAAGAAGCGCTTGTTATGAGAAATTTTCTCATATTAAGCGCTTTATGATGATAAAAAAACACTATCCCCCTCGCCCTCATTGAAGCACTTTGCATGTGCCAAGGAGTTCTCCATGCAACGCACACAAGCCCTGCAACAACTGGCGCAACAACCCGACTGGGACGTCATCGTCATCGGCGGCGGCGCCACCGGCCTCGGCGCCGCGGTTGACGCCGCCAGCCGCGGCCACCGCACCCTCCTCCTCGAAAGCCACGACTTCGCCAAAGGCACCTCCAGCCGCTCCACCAAACTCGTACACGGCGGCGTGCGCTACCTCGCGCAAGGCTACATCGACCTCGTGCGCGAAGCCCTGCGCGAACGCGGCCGGCTTGCCAAAAACGCGCCGCACCTCTTCCGCACCCAGCCCTTCATCATCCCCGGCGAACAATGGTGGACCGCGCCGTACTACACCTTCGGCCTCACCATCTACGACTTCCTCTCCGGCAAACTCAGCATCGGCAAAACCCGTCACCTCGGCCGGAGCGAGGCACGCCAGCGCCTGTCCGGCGTCAAGGATGACAAGCTGCGCGCCGGCGTCTGCTACTACGACGGCCAGTTCGACGACGCCCGCCTCGCCATTGCGCTGGCGCAAACCGCCGTTGACCACGGCGCCACCCTCCTAAACTACTGCACCGTCACCGCGCTGGAAAAAGACCCGGGCGGCAAAATCAGCGGCGTGCGCTGCCGCGACGAACACACCGGCACGGAATACCTGGCCAAATCGCGCTGCGTCATCAACGCCACCGGCGTCTTCACCAACCCCATCATGAACATGGATGAGCCGCACGAGAAACCGCCCATCCTGCCCAGCCAGGGCATCCACCTCGTCCTCGACGCCGACTTCCTCCCCGGCGCCGACGCCCTCATGGTGCCGAAAACCTCCGACGGCCGCGTCCTCTTCGTCGTGCCCTGGCATGGCAAACTCGTCGTCGGCACCACCGACGTCCTCGTCAAAGATGCCGACTACGAACCCAAGCCCCTCGAAGCGGAAATCGACTTCATCCTCGCAACCGCCAAAGACTACCTCAAACGCGCGCCCACCCGCGCCGACGTGAAAAGCGTCTTTGTTGGCCTGCGTCCGCTCGCCGCGCCCAAGGCCGAAGGCAAATCCACCAAGGAAGTCTCGCGCAGCCACAAAGTGGAAGTCAGCCAGTCCGGCCTCGTCAGCATCATCGGCGGCAAATGGACCACCTACCGGCAAATGGCCGAAGACGGCCTCAGCGCCGCCGCCAATGCCGGCCTGCTCGTTGACCGCCCCTGCCAAACCCGCGAACTGCGCCTGCACGGCTACATCGACGGCGAACATCACATGGACGACACCCCGCTCAGCCATTACGGCAGCGATGCCCCTGCCATCGAAGCGCTCGCGGCAAACGATGCGCAACTCGCGCGCCGCATCCATCCCGACCACCCCCACACCTACGCCCAGGTGCAATGGGGTATCGACCACGAAATGGCGCACAGCCTGGAAGACATCCTCGCCCGCCGCATCCGCCTGCTCTTTTTGGATGCCCGCGCTGCCAGCGCCGCCGCTGCCGACGTCGCCGCCTTCATGGCGGAAAAACTGGGCTGGGACGACGCGAGAAAAGCGCAGGAAATCGCCGACTTCCGGCAACTCGCCGCGCAATACACCCTGCAATAAACACGCAAACCTTCACGCAGGTTGGCGGTAAGCGCAGCGAACCCCAGCACCCTGAAGATGCCTTGGCAAAACCCCTCTCCCGCGAGAGGGGTTGGGGTGAGGGCAAAAGCAGAAAGCCGCACAAAATACCCAACAGCCATCCTGCGCGCACTACAAACAACACACACCACCAAGCATATTTTTCACAACAGGAGACTATGCCATGCGTAAACCTCTGATCCTCGCCCTTGCCGTTCTCGGCCTCGCTGCCCACGCAGAAACCGCCTACACCTACGGCGTGCGCCCCTTCTATCTCATCGACGACCTCGAAGACGGTGACCTGAAAACCGCGCTCAAAGCCTGCGAAAACCAAACCCCGCAGAAAACCGCCTTCTCCATCGGCCATCGCGGCGCCGCCATGCAATTCCCCGAGCACACCCGCGAATCCTACATCGCCGCCGCACGCCAGGGTGCAGGCATCCTCGAATGCGACGTCGCCTTCACCAAGGACAAGGAACTCGTCTGCCGCCACGCGCAAAACGACCTGCACACCACCACCAACATCCTCGCCACGCCCTTGGCGGCAAAATGCAGCATCCCCTTCAAGCCTGCCGAATTTGATGGCGACGGCAAACTCGTCAAGGAAGCCGAAGTGGAATGCCGCACCTCCGACCTGACGCTCGCCGAATTCAAAACCCTGAAAGGCAAAATGGATGCCGGCAACAAATCCGCGCGCACCCTCGAAGAATACATGGATGCCACCCCGCGCTGGCGCACCGACCTCTACGCGCAAACCGGCACCCTCATGACCCACGCGGAAAGCATCGAACTCTTCAAATCACTCGGCGTGAAAATGACGCCCGAACTGAAAACGCCCGTCGTGGACATGCCCTTTGACGGCTTCACCCAGGAACAATACGCGCAGAAACTGCTCGATGAATACACCGCCGCCGGCGTCCCCGCAGCAGACGTCTTCCCGCAATCCTTCCTGCTTGACGATGTGCACTACTGGATCAAGAACGGCGGCGACTTCGGCAAACAGGCCGTCTTCCTCGACGAAGAGCTGGAAACCGCCGCGCGCATCGCGCAAATGCCCGAGCTGCGCAAGGAAGGCGTGAACTACCTCGCGCCGGCCATGCCCATGCTCGTCAAGGCCGATGGCGGCAAAATCGTGCCTTCCGATTATGCCAAGGCCGCGAAAGACAACGGCTTCAAGCTCATCTCGTGGACACTGGAGCGCTCCGGCCCTCTGGCAAACGGCGGCGGCTGGTACTACACCGGCATCAACGACCTCATCAAGAAAGACGGCGATATGCTCAAACTGCTTGACGTCCTCGCGCAGGATGTCGGCATCGTCGGGCTGTTCAGCGACTGGCCGGCAACCGTCACCTACTACGCCAACTGCAAAGGCCTGTAGCACCCCGCCCGTTGAAAACGGTAAAACCGCTTCAAATAAAAACAAAAACTCGCTAAAAATAGCGGGTTTTTATCATTTATAAGCGCTTATCATGAGAAAATTTATCGCCATAAGCGCTTAATGATGAGAAAATTTCTCATCATGATTCGGCATGCCATTCCTGCGCAGCAGCCGCAATCCTCTCTCCCACCGCTGACCGCCCTCCGCCATAAGCCACTGAAAAAACGCTTTGCCTGGTCATCATCATGCCGGCAAACCCGCCCGCTGTCGGGAAAACATGCCGCAGCAGTTATCATTTGTTAGAATGCTGCGTTGCAATCGCGCCAACAGGGTCGGTAACAGCATGAAGGCCCTGAATATTTTCCCGCGCCCATGACCGTATGCTGGACAGAGATCGACATAGAGACTAAGGATTATCCATGAGTTGGTTTGACAATCTGATGCCCTCGCGCATCAAAACGAAGAACAAGAATCAGCAGGTGCCGGATGGCCTGTGGCAGCAATGCAGCGCCTGCAACGAAGTGCTGTACAGCGAAGACCTGAAACTCAACATGCGCGTCTGCCCGAAATGCGGCCATCACAACCGCATCAAGGCACGCGAACGCTTGCAGCTTTTGTTCGACAAGGACACGCCGCAGGCGGAAATCGGCGCCAACCTGAAGCCCAGCGATTTCCTCAAGTTCAAGGACAGCAAAAAATACCGCGACCGCATCACCCAGGCGGAAAAAACCAGCAATGAAAGCGAAGCGCTGGTCGTGCTCGCCGGCAGCATCCACGGCCAGCCCGTCACCTGCGCCGCCTTCGAATTCGAGTTCATGGGCGGCTCCATGGGGTCTGTGGTGGGCGAGCGCTTCGTGCGCGGCGTGGAACACGCCATCGAACAGCGCACACCCTTCGTCTGCTTCTCGGCCAGTGGCGGCGCGCGCATGCAGGAAGGCCTCACTTCCCTGATGCAAATGGCGAAAACCAGCGCCGCGCTGACCCGTCTTTCCGAAGCGGGCCTGCCCTTCATCTCCGTGCTCACCGACCCGACCATGGGCGGCGTCTCGGCCTCGCTGGCCATGCTCGGCGACATCATCATTGCCGAACCGGGCGCGCTGATCGGCTTTGCCGGCCCGCGCGTCATCGAGCAAACCGTGCGCGAAACCCTGCCGGAAGGCTTCCAGCGCGCGGAATTCCTTCTGGAGAAAGGCGCAGTGGACTGCATCGTTGATCGCCGCAAGATGCGCGACGAACTCGCCGCCCTGCTCGCGCTCCTGCTCGATCGCCGCAAGGTGGCGGAAGCGGCTGCGGAAGCCGTTCCGCCAGCCGGCAAGGAAGACAGTGCCATGGCCACGGAAAACGACCACGACGAACCGGCTTCTGCATGAGTACCGAAGCGCCGCGCGGCTGTGGCGATCTCGCCAGCTGGCTGGCCTGGCAGGAAAGCGCGCACGCCAAGGCCTGGGATCTCGGGCTTGGGCGCATTGGCGCGGTCTGGCAGGCGCTGGGCGCGCCGCGCATCGCCGGTCACATCATCACCGTGGCCGGCACCAACGGCAAGGGTTCCACTGTGGCCTTTACCGAAGCGCTCTGCATCGCCCACGGCGTACCGGTGGCAAGCCTCACCTCGCCACACCTCCTCGATTACCGCGAGCGCATCCGCTTTGACGGGCAAAAAGCGGACGCCGCCGACCTGTGCGCCGCCTTTGATGCCATTGATGCCGCGCGCGGCGATATTTCGCTGACCTATTTCGAATGGAACGCCCTTGCCGCCTTCTGGCTGATGGCAAGGCGCCGCCCGCAAATCGCCGTTCTGGAAGTCGGTCTCGGCGGGCGGCTCGATGCCGTCAACCTCATCGATGCCGACGCCGTGATTTTTACCCGCATCGGCCTCGACCATACCGACTGGCTCGGCGACAGCGTGGAGAAAATTGCCCGCGAAAAAGGCGGCGTGCTGCGCAACGGCCAGGCCGTCGCCTTTGCCGACGCCCATCCCGCGCCCGTATTGCTGGAAATGGCCCACGCGCAGGCGCGCGCCGTCTGGCGCTTTGGCGAGGATTTGCACGTCACGGAAAAAGCGGACGCGCTGGATGTTGCCGTGCCCGGCTTTCACCGCAGCATTGCCGCTCCGCCGCGTATGCCGGGGCGGCATCAGCATGGCCATCTCGCTGCCGCGTTGGCCGTCCTCGGGCAATGGGTTGCCCTGCGCGCGCAGGCCGTCGAGGATGCCATGCGCGCCGTGCACGTCACCGGCCGCCTGATGCCGCTCAGCCGCGACGGCGACTGGCTCATCGACGTTGCCCACAATGCCGATAGCGCCGAAGTGCTGGCCGCGCATCTGCAAACCCTGCGCGACCGCTACCGGCGCATCGTCATCCTCTGCGGCATGTTGCGCGACAAGGACCGGCAGGCCGTCTTCCGCACGCTCGATGCGCTCGCCGATATCTGGGTGCTGGCCGGATTGCCCGGCGAACGCGGCAGCACGGTGGCAGAACTGGCCGCGCAAGCGCAGGCGGCCGGCGTTGACAATCACAAACTGCATTTGTGCGCCACTGTGCACGATGCCTTGCAAGAAATAGAAAAAATCAAAAAAACCGGAGATTTGCAGGTGGTGATGGGATCTTTTGTAACCGTTTCTCAAGTACTGGAGCATTTCAACCATGACTAAATGGCTGTCGCGCCTGCTTGGCCTGCTGGTCTTGCTGCTGATCGTCCTCTTTACCTTCAACAAATGGTTCAAGCCGGACACGCCGGAAGCCCTGCGCCGCGAAATCGATTTGCAGGTGCGCGGGCAAACCGTGCCGCCTCCCGCTCCGCCACCGCAAGTGCCCGAGCCGGAAGCGGAAAGTACGCAACTGACGCCACCGGCGCTCACGCTCACCTCTCTGGAAGACTTCCCGGCAGACGGCGGCGCCGCGCCGGTACTTGCCAATCCGCAGCCGGAGCAGAACCGCGCGGCAGCCGCAGTGCCCGCGCCCAAGGCCGAAGTGCCGCGCGCAGAACCGCCCGCGCCGAAACCGGCCAGCCAGCCGGCAACGGAAGCGCCTGCGGCCGCAAGCGGCGGCAAGCTCATCGCCGCCGGCGCCTTCGGCAATCCTGACAATACCAGGCGCCGCGTCGAGCAACTGCAAAGCCGCGGCTGGCCGGTCAAGGTGGAAAAAATCCAGTCCGGCGGCAAAACGCTGGACCGCGTCATCCTCGGGCCGGTACCGGCCGCACAAGTGAACGCCTATTTGAACGAGCTCAGCAAAATGGGCGTCCAAGGCCGTGAAATTCAATAAGAAAGGGAGAGACTCATGAATCTGGAAAGCATCAACTGGGTAGATGTCATCCTCGGCGGTGCCGTCATCATCTCGGCGCTGGTGGGCATTGCCCGCGGCCTGATCAAGGAAGTGCTGTCCCTGCTGACCTGGCTGGTTGCCATCTGGGTGGCATGGAAGTTCTCCGACATGGTGGCGGAAAAATACGTGCGCGGATTTATTGATGATCCCACCATCAGCTATCTTGCCGCCTTTGGCGCCCTGTTCCTGGTCACGCTGTTCGCGCTCGGCCTTTTCAACATGCTGGTCAGCAGCTTCCTCGCCTCCAGCGGCCTCGGCGGCATCGACCGCATGCTCGGCATGGTATTCGGCCTGCTGCGCGGGCTGATCATCGCCGCCGTACTCGTTTTCGTTGCCAAGTTCGTGCCGCCGCTGACCGAAATGCCAGCGTGGAAAGACTCCAGACTGCAACCGACTTTCGGCGCCATGGCCGAATGGGGCATCGCCAGGCTGCCGGACAACGTGCGCAGCATTCTCCACAAAGCCAGCCAGCCGGAAAGCATCGGCATCATCAGCCCGTCCGTCTCTGCCGCTGCGGCCAGCACCGATGCCGACGCGCGCGGCCCGGTTGCCCGTCCGCAAACCACGGAAGAAACGCAGGCCAGCCAGCGCCAGCAAGTGCAGAACATCGCCGAAATCGGCAATACTGGCGGCAATACCGGCAGCAGCATTTCCCTCACCTCGCTCGAGGACGAACCACCCGCGCAGGAGCAGCAAGCGCCTGCCATCGTGCTGGAATCCACCCAGGGGCAGTAAGTGGACGATCGCCAGAAAGGATTTGCCACCCGCGCCATCCGTGAACACGCCTGGCGCTCGCAGGCACAGGAACATTCCCCCGGGCTGTTCCTGACCTCCTCTTTCCTGTTTGATTCGGCGCAACACGCGGCCGACATCTTTGCCGGACGCGAAGCCGCCTTCCAGTACAGCCGCTTCGGCAATCCCACGGTGGAAATGTTTGAAAAGCGCATGGCCGCGCTGGAAGGCGGTGCGCGCGCCACGGCCACTTCCACCGGCATGGGCGCAGTGCTCACCCTGGGCCTTGCCGAATTGCAGGCCGGTGATCACGTTATCTGCGCGCGCAACTGTTTCGGCTCCATCCTCAATCTTTTCACCAACATCTTTCCCCGTTTCGGCGTGGAAACCACCCTGGTCGATCTCGCCCGCCCGGAAGCATGGCAAGCCGCCATTCGCCCCAACACCCGCCTGTTCTTTCTGGAAAGCCCGGCCAATCCGCTGCTCGACATCGGCGACATTCGCACCCTCGCGGAACTCGCGCACGCGCACGGTGCCAAGCTCGCCGTTGACAACTGCTTTGCCACGCCCTATCTGCAAAGCCCGATTGCGCTTGGCGCCGACTACGTCATCCACTCCGCCACCAAATACCTCGACGGACAGGGGCGCGCGCTTGGCGGCATCGTCATTGCCAGAACGGAAGCGGACGGCGAGAAAATCTGCCAGCTCATGCGCTCGGTCGGCACCACCATGGGCGCCTTTGAAGCCTGGCTCTTCCTGAAAAGTCTGGAAACGCTTGCCGTGCGCATGGAACGCCACGCGCAAAGCGCCTTGCGCATCGCCGAATGGCTCAAGACGCAGCCGGGCGTCAGCCGCGTTTTCTATCCCGGCCTGCCCGACCATCCGCAATACGCACTCGCCAAGGCGCAAATGCCGCGCGGCTTCGGCGGCATGGTCAGCTTTGAAGTCGCCGGCGGCCAGAACGCCGCCTGGGCGCTGATCGATGCCAGCGAAGGCCTCTCCATCACCGGCAACCTCGGCGACACCCGCACCATCATCACCCATCCCGCGACCACCACGCATGCGCGCGTCGATCCTGCGGAAAGGGCGCGCGTCGGTATCAGCGACGGCGTCCTCCGCCTCTCCGTCGGCCTCGAAGACGTGGAGGACATCCAAAGCGCGCTCGCACAGGGTCTGGCTGCCGCTGCAAAACACTCCGCCTGAATTTCGCAGGCAGCTGTGACCAACCTGGCCATCCTGTCCCGCCGCTGATGGGCGGCTTTTATGCTGATGAGAAATTTTCTCAGCTATAAGCGCTTATTGCGCAATAATTTCTCACAATAAGCGCTTATTGGTGGTGAAAAATCACTACTTTTGGTTATTTTATAGAGAATAGCGATATAGCCAACGCTCTAAAGATAGTCATAAGGAATATTCGCAAAACAGGCTGTCT
>JAUMXB010000032.1 GCA_030529365.1 Cardiobacteriaceae bacterium
GGTCTGCCGGTCATGCGCGCGCACTTCCGCTTTGTCTTGCAATCGGGCAAGCAAAGCACGTCCAACCTGCCCTTCACTGCCGGTTACCAGAATCTTCCGCATCAAACTTCTCCCACCAGGCGCAACAAATAACGACCATAAGCATTTTTGGCGAGCGGCTGCGCCAGACGAATAACGTCTTCACGGCTGAGCCAGCCATTGTGCCAGGCAATTTCCTCAAGGCAGGCAACCTGCAAATCCTGAATATGCTCGATGGTTTTTACAAACGACGACGCTTCATGCAGGCTCTCGTAAGTGCCGGTATCGAGCCAGGCGAAACCGCGCCCAAGCAGTTTGACGTTGAGCGAGCCATCTTCCAGATACATCTGGTTCAACGTGGTAATTTCCAGTTCGCCGCGCGCCGACGGCTTCACTTGCTTCGCCATCTCGACCACGCGCCCGTCATAGAAATACAGACCGGTGACCGCCCAGTTCGACTTGGGTTTGGCCGGTTTTTCCTCGATGGAAACCGCGCGGAATTGCGCATCGAATTCAACCACACCGAAGCGCTCTGGATCCTTGACCTGATAGCCGAACACTGTGGCGCCATGCGGGTTGGCTGCCGCTTCGCGCAAGGTTTGGCTGAAACTTTGCCCATAGAAGATATTGTCGCCGAGCACCAGACAACAGCGTCCGCCATCAATAAACTCTTCACCGATCAAAAAGGCTTGCGCCAGCCCGTCGGGACTGGGCTGGATGGCATATTGCAGACGGATGCCGAAATCTGCGCCATCGCCAAGCAAGCGCTTGAAATTGTCGTGATCTTCGGGCGTCGTAATGACAAGAATGTCGCGGATACCGGCCAGCATCAGCGTGGAAATGGGATAGTAGATCATCGGCTTGTCGTAAACCGGCAAGAGCTGCTTGGATACGCCGCGCGTGATCGGGTAGAGGCGCGTGCCGGAGCCGCCTGCGAGCACGATGCCTTTCATGATGACAACCCCAAGCGCTCGCCCTGATAGGAGCCATCCAGCACCCGCTGCCACCAGTCGCGGTGGGCAAGATACCATTGCACGGTTTTGCTCATGCCGGAGGCAAAAGTCTCTTGCGGCATCCAGCCCAGCTCGCGCGCGATTTTCGTGGCATCAATGGCATAACGCACATCATGACCAGGGCGATCGGCAACGAAAGTGATCAAATCCGCATAATGCGCCACGCCCTGCGGCTTTTGCGGATGCAGCTCTTCCAGAAGCGCACAGATGGTCTGCACCACTTCCAGATTGGTCTTTTCATTATGCCCGCCGATATTGTAGGTTTCGCCCGGCTGGCCACGGGTCAGCACGGTATAAAGCGCGCGCGCATGATCTTCCACATAGAGCCAGTCGCGGATTTGCTGACCGTCGCCATACACGGGCAACGGTTTGCCGGCCAGCGCATGGATGATCATGAGCGGAATGAGCTTTTCTGGAAAATGGTAGGGGCCGTAATTGTTGGAGCAATTGGTGACAATGGCGGGCAGGCCGTAAGTACGCTGCCAGGCGCGCACCAAATGGTCGCTCGAAGCTTTCGAGGCGGAATAGGGACTGCTTGGCGCATAGGGCGTGGTTTCGGTAAAGAGATCAGTCGTCCCGTGCAAATCGCCGTAAACCTCGTCCGTGGAAATGTG
>JAUMXB010000014.1 GCA_030529365.1 Cardiobacteriaceae bacterium
GTTGTTTGCTTTCCGGTTGGCTGTTGTCCTGCGGTTGTTTTTCTGCGGACGGGCTTTGATCCTGCGGTGCTACGCGATTGTCAGGCATTGGCGCAGGAGCAGGCTTCTCGGCAATTGGTGCGTTATGTCCGTGATCCGAGCCGCCGCAGGCAGTCAGCGCCAGGGCAATGGTGCTTGCCAACAGCAAAGGCTTGGCAGTTTGCAGGGTAAAAACTGGTTTTCCCATGTGGAATCTCCGTAAGACTGAATTTTATCGATGCACGCACATATCGGATATGCGCGTGATATTGGTTGCGCCAATAACTCAAAATCATAATTAAAACATTTAATTAGAAGATTCTGAGCAAAATTTCATCTTTGCGTGAGCAGAAATCTACCAAATTCTCATCAAAGGTCAATCTTTTTTGACACTTTTCCACGAAGATATTCTTTATTGTCACACCCAAAATGAGCTTTCCCTCATGTATTAACGGCATTTTCACTTTTTTAAAGTCAGCAGCCGTACCATGCAGAAAAGCATGCGAGCCAAACTGTCACAAAAAAACCGCCCTCGGGCGGTTGTTTTGTGTGTTGCGAAGCGCTTACATCCGCTTCCCCAAAAATCAGACTGGAATTGATTGACGAGCGGTTGCACAAGAAATTTTATCCGCAGGTTGCCTGTCTGCTTTTTCGGAGGCCCTGCCATGTCACGCCGCGTATTTCTCGCGCAGCACTTTCGCCGCCTGCACCATGTTGGCGAGCGCGGCCTTGGTTTCCGGCCAGGCGCGGGTTTTCAGGCCGCAGTCGGGGTTGACCCACAGGCGCTCCTTGGGAATGCGCTTCAAGGCTTTTTCCATGAGGTCAACCATGGATTCGACGCTGGGCACGTTGGGCGAGTGGATGTCGTAAACGCCGGGGCCGATTTCGTTCGGGTATTTGAAGGTATCGAAGGCTTCCAAAAGCTCCATGTCCGAACGCGAGGTTTCGATGGTGATCACGTCGGCATCGAGATCGGCGATGGCCTGCATGATGTCGTTGAATTCGCTGTAGCACATGTGGGTGTGGATTTGCGTTTCGTCGGCCACGCCATTGGCACTGATGCGGAAGGCGCGCACCGCCCAGTCAAGATAGGCCTGCCATTCGTCGCGCTTCAGGGGCAGGCCTTCGCGCAAGGCGGGTTCGTCGATCTGGATGACAGTCAATCCCGCTTTTTCGAGATCGAGCACTTCATCGCGAATGGCAAGCGCGATTTGCAGGCAGGTATCGGCGCGCGGCTGATCATCGCGCACGAACGACCAGTTGAGGATAGTCACGGGGCCAGTGAGCATGGCTTTCATCTTGCGCTCGGTGAGCGTTTGCGCGTATTCGCTCCACGGCACGGTCATCGCTTTCGGGCGCGAGACGTCGCCGAAGATGATCGGCGGCTTGACGCAGCGCGAGCCGTAGGATTGCACCCAGGCAAAGCGGGTGAAGACGTAACCGTCCAGTTGTTCGCCGAAATATTCGACCATGTCGTTGCGCTCCGCTTCGCCGTGCACGAGCACATCGATGCCGAGTTCCTTCTGGATGGCCACGCAGCTTTCGATATCGGCGCGCATGGCCGCGACGTAATCGGCCTCGGAAAGCGCGCCCTTGCGGTAATCGCTTCTGAATTTGCGGATTTCTGCCGTTTGCGGGAAAGAGCCGATGGTGGTGGTCGGGAAAAGCGGCAGCTTCAGCGCTTCATGCTGTTTTTGCGCGCGTTCGGCGTAAGCGCTTTGGCGGTTGGCCATGTCGGCGGTTACGGCCTTGACGCGCTCGGCCACTTTGGGATTGTGCACGCGACTGGAGGCTTTGCGGCTGGCAATGGCGTTGGCGTTGGCTTCCAATTCAACCTGTACACTCACCCGGCCTTCGTTGAGCGCTTTTTTCAAGATGCGCAGTTCTTCCAGTTTCTGCTTGGCAAAGGCGAACCACGATTTGATTTCCGCATCGAGCTCATCTTCCTGCTCGAGATCAACCGGCACGTGCAACAGCGATGAAGAAGGCGCAATCCACAGGCGATCGCCCAGACGCTCGGCAATTGGCTCGAGCTGATCAAGAATGCGGTTGAGATCGGCTTTCCAGATATTGCGCCCGTCGATCACGCCGAGCGACAGCACCTTGGTTTCCGGCAGCCAGTCAACAAGCTGGTTCACTTCCTTCGGCGCATTCACCACATCGAGATGCACGCCGTTTACCGGCACATCGCGTACCAGATCGAGATTGTCGGCAAGGCTTGAGAAATAAGTGGCGAGCAGAATCTTCGGCGCGCTGCGCTGCAATTCGTGATAGGCGCTCTTGAAGGCATGGCGCCATTCGGCATCCAAAGTGGTCACCAAGCACGGCTCATCGATCTGCACCCATTCGGCGCCGGCAGCGGCAAGGCGATTGAGCAGATCGTCATAGACCGGAATCAGCTTCTCGAGCAGATCCAGACGGTTGGAATCATCCTTCTCCTTGCCGAGCCAGAGATAGGTGACGGGGCCGACGATCACCGGCTTGAAGTTGACGCCCAGCGCTTTCGCCTCGTCAATCTGGTCGAGCAGGCGCTTGGGATTCAAGGTAAAAGTAGTGTCTTTGGTGAATTCGGGCACGATGTAGTGGTAATTGCTGTTGAACCACTTGGTCATGTCGCTCGCCGCCACGCCGCCTGCGCTTTGGTCGATCGGGCTTCTGCCGCGCGCGGTGCGGAAAAAGGCATCAAGCTCGTCGCCACCGCCTTCATAGGCGCGCGCCGGCAGGTTGCCGAGCGTCTGGCTCATGTCAAGAATATGATCGTAAAGGGTAAAATCACCGACCGGCACCAGATCAAGCCCGGCCTGATCCTTCCAGTGGCGGGCGCGCAGGGCCTTGGCTACAGCCAAAAGCTCTTCGGCGCTTTTTTCGCCTTTCCAGTAAGCCTCTTGCGCGAATTTCAGTTCGCGTTTGGCGCCCACGCGCGGGAAGCCAAGATTATGAATTTTCGTCATGATGATGTCCTGCTTGATGAAGAATGTGCACATCTTACGCAAGATTATTCATGAACAATAATGGTAAATATGCATTGCCTTATGAATGATATTCATGAATAAGGATTGGAGCGGGTTAGGGCATCAATTCTCATCTTTATACCTGAAATGATAAAAAATATCACAAATAAGCGCTTATGTTGATAAAAATTACCGTAATAAGCGCTTATTATCGATAATAAATGAATATTTCTATCCGATTTATAAAAATCATGCTGCGCATTGACGGCGAAAATGGCGCTTCGCCATAATAATAGTTAACAACTATTGGGAGAAACGTATGCCAACCAGCGTTGCCCTGGGTTCACACTTTGAATCCTTCGTCCGCGAGCAAGTGCAAAGCGGGCGCTTCAATAATGCCAGCGAGGTGGTGCGCGCCGGTTTGCGCCTGCTCGAAGAACAGGAAACACGCAGGCAAGCGGAGCTGGAAGCCCTGCGTCAGGCCATTGCCGCCGGGCAGACAAGCGGCGCGGGCAGGGATGCGGACAGCGTGTTCGAGCGTCTGGAAAGAAAATATGCCGACGGAGCATCGCGCTGATGCGCTTGCTGTTCAGCCCGCTTGCCGAGACGGATCTGGAAGATATTGCCGACCATATTGCCGCCGACCATGCAACGCACGCCCTGCGTTTTGTGCGTGAGTTGCGCGAGCAATGCCGCCGCATTGCGGATCATCCGCTTGCCTGGCGTTTGCGCCCGGAACTGGGCGAGCGCATTCGCGCCTGCCCATATCGCCGCTACGTCATCTTCTTCGAGTACCACGGCCACAGCATCATCATTGTGCGCATTTTGCATGGTACGCGCGATATGGCGACCATTTGGCATGACGATGAAGGCTGATGGCTACTCCCGGGAATCGTTTGCCCATCCGCTCTGACGGTTATGTATGCTGGGTTCGTACTGCTCCCCCCAAATTGACGACTTCCTGCGGCAATTTCCGAACCATAAAAAAAACCGCAGCCAGGCTGCGGTTTTTTATTGTGCAAAAGCGGTAGTTTACGGCTTCCAGGCATCGAGGATGCTGCGGCGCACGTTTTCCTGCTCTTGCGGGGTCAGCTTGTAGTAGCCGTCGGCAAGGCCGCCTTCCCAGTCGCCATAGGTCGGGTTGGGCAGCACGACGTATTTCACGCCGAAATCGGCACGGTGCGCATCAACAAAGGCGCGGCGGTCAGCATTGGATTTGCGGTAGGTCGGCTCGCCGGCGAAGTCGCCGAGGTTGTCGCCCACATAGAGCACCACGGTGTAGCCTTGCGTGGCCGGCACGGCGAAGCGCTCATCCTTGTTGGAGCTTTTTTCCTTGAGGAGCAGGGTTTGCTCGGTCACGTCGGGGAAGCCCAGCGCTTTCAAGTTGTCCACGGTGGGCTGGTATTCCGCGCCGGTCTTGCGGTTGGAGACGTAATAGACCTTGCCGCCGCGGTTGACGACGTGATGGGCAAATTCCACCGCGCCGGGAATGGCGCGCGCCTCTTTGGCTTCCACCCATTTGGTCCAGGTATCGGGATTGAAGGTCTTGCCGTTCAGCACTTGCCAGGCGGCATGCGGGCTGTTGTCGATCATGGTTTCATCGAGATCGACAACGACGGCTTTTTTCTGCCCTTTTTTCACTTTCGCCTGGTCGTAGGCAACGGTGGCGACGTTGAAGGCCTGATAGGCCAGCGCGCGATATTCGCCGGATTGCTGCGTCCACAGCACGCCAGCGGCGGTTTGCCCGATCAGCGCGCTTTTTGCGGCATCATCGGCAGCTGCCTGCATCTGCTCCGGCGAGGTTTTCGCACAGCCGGACAGCAGCAGGGCAAGAGCAAGGCCGAAGCCAAGACAAGGGGCGGTTTGCTTCATGGGACTCTCCTTGTGTGAAAGAAACGGATGAACCATAGATGAACAAACCGTCAGTTTAGCACTTTGCACCGCTGATATTGCGGCAACGTGACGGATTTTCTAAAATTATCATTTTTTGGAATAATATGATTGTTTTTTACCATTAATAAGCGCTTATTGCGGTAAAAAATATCTATTTTTCAGATATTTTTGCAATTATTCTCCGTCATCCGCCTGCGGCAGTTCGAGATGGAAATAGGCGCAAAAATAGCCGGTGGACTCGCTGACGTGAAACGTGATGTCGCTGTCGTCGCGGATGTAGCCGGAGGCGACGGCCATGTCGAGCAGTTCCTGGGTGGATTTGTCGTGGCCGCGCGTGGTGGTGATGATGCATTCCACGGTAAGCCCCTGCTCGGGCACGGTGATTTTCTGGTATTCGCCAGCGAGTTCAAAGAGGGGAAAATCGTGGCGTTCGAGAATTTCCGCGCTTTTCAGCGCGCCGGGATGGGAGAAATCGGGAAAGGGCATGACGGGTTCCTGGCGAAAAGCGCCATTTTGCCATTTGCCCGCGCGTGCGCCAATGATGCAGGCCATGCGCGAATGCCCTACACTGCGCGCTTTTTGCAGGAGTGCCGCATGCACGGCTTACGGGAATATTTCCTCATTTTTCTGAAAGGGATGGCGATGGGCGCGGCGGATGTGGTGCCGGGCGTATCCGGCGGCACGATTGCCTTCATCACCGGCATTTACGAGCGCTGGATTCAGGCGCTGTCACGCCTGCCGGGCGCTTTCAAATGGTGGCGCACGCAGGGCTTTGCCGCGATGTGGGCGCATATTCACGGCAATTTCCTGCTGGCGTTGGTGGCGGGCATTCTCACTGCCATTCTGCTCTTTGCCCGCGGCGTGCGCTGGTTGCTGATGCACGAGCCGATACTGCTCTGGGCGTTTTTCTTCGGGCTGGTGCTGGCCTGCATCTGGTTTTTGCGTCGCGACATCTCGCGCTGGCATGGCAAGACGGTGACTGCCGCGCTCATCGGCATGGTTGCTGCCATTGCCATCAGCCTGATGCCGGCGCTTGCGCCCGGCGCGCACGGCCTGCCCTATATCTTTTTTGCCGCGGCGCTTGCGATTTGCGCCATGATTCTGCCCGGCATTTCCGGCGCGTTCGTTCTGGTGCTGCTCGGCGCCTATGGCACGGTGCTGGACGCTGTGCATCACTGGGATCTGGCGGTGCTGGCCACTTTTGCCTGTGGCGCGCTGGTGGGGCTGCTGTCGTTTGCGCGCCTGCTGGAATGGCTGTTTGCCACGCACCGCGAAGTGATGCTCGCCCTGCTCACCGGCTTTATTGCCGGTTCGCTGGTGAAGCTGTGGCCGTGGCAAACGGCGGAGGGGCATGCCTGGCCCTGGCAACTGGCGGAGCCGCAAATCTTCGCGGCGCTGCTCTGCATGGCAGGCGGCTTTGCGTTGGTATTCGTGCTGGAAACGGCGGCAGGACGTCTCGCCAGGGCGAAACGGTAAATTTTCTCACTATTAAGCGCTTGATGCGATAAATTTTATCACAGTAAGCGCTTTATGGTGAGAAAAAACAATTATAAAATAGCAAAAAATAGAATTTCTGCTGTTTTGCAGATTAGGCCGTCGTTGCCATGAAAGTCGTGCTGACCAGATAGACGGTATAACCAATATAGCTGGCCAGCAGCAGGCCGCCTTCCAGGCGGTTGATGCGTCCCGTGCTGCGGAAGCCGTAGCCGAAAAGGAAGAGCGACAGGGTGAGCGAGCTCATGACCAGTATGTCGCGGTTGAAGACTTCGGGGCCGACCGCCAGCGGACTGATGATGCCGGCAATGCCGACTACGGCCAGCGTGTTGAACAGGTTGGAGCCCAGTACGTTGCCGAGTGCCAGATCATGCTCGCCCTTGCGGATGGCAACCAGCGAGGAGGCTAGCTCGGGCAGGGAGGTGCCAACGGCGACCACCGTCAGCCCAATCACCAGATCGCTGACGCCAAGATCGCGGGCAATCTCCACCGCACCCCATACCAGCACGCGCGAGCTGACAATGAGCAGCACCAGTCCGATCACCAGCCACAGCCACGCCCGCTCCACCGGCATGACGTTCACATCCAGCTCTTCTTCCACATCGCTGGCAAGCGCATCCGGCTTCTTGCGCAGGCCCTGGTAAATGGTCCAGCCCATCAGCGCGGCGAATACCAGCAGCAGCACGATGGCATCGAAGCGGGAAAGATTGTTGTCCCACAATTGCCAGGCGGCCAGCGCGGTAATCAGGGTGAGGATGGGCAATTCCTTGCGCAGCACCTGCGAATGCACGGCAATCGGGCTGATCAGCGCAGTCAGGCCAAGAATCAGGGCGATATTGGTGATATTCGAGCCATAGGCGTTGCCGAGCGCGATGCCGGGATTGCCCTGGGTGGCGGCGAGCGCGGAAACCACCATTTCCGGCGCCGAAGTGCCGAAGCCGACAATCACCATGCCGATCAAAAGCGGCGGCATTTCAAAATAATGGGCAACGGAAGCGGCGCCGCTGACGAAGCGGTCGGCGCTCCATACCAGCACGGCAAGGCCAACAATCACGGCAACAATGGCCAATAGCATAAATACCTCGTGGGGATAGGGTTCCGCAAAGCGGGAACAGAAAGCGCGCTACTCTACGGGCAGGGCGGGCGCGAGTCAATTGTTATTATTCATTATTTTATATTTTTGCCAAAAATAATCGTTTTTTATCATGAGTAAGCGCTTATTGCGATAAATTTTCTCACCTTAAGCGCTTGTTGATGAGAAAATTTCTCACGAGATTTGCCCGTTGCCTTGCAGCATGATGATGGTGCTGCGGATGGTGCGTTCGCTGTAGGCGGGATAATCGGGACGATGCGGATCATCGAGATAGAGTTCAATCAGGCCACAAAATACTGCCGACAGATGAAAAAACAGGTATTCCGCATCCGCATCGGGCGCAAGCTCGCCATTGGCCTTGCCGCGCGCCACGGCTTCGCGGCATTGCTGCTGCCAGCGCGCGTCGTAGCGGTCGCGCAATTGCGCCAGCGTGTCATCGCGGCGCTTTTGCTGGTGCACGATGCGGAAAAAGCGCAGATAGCTTTCGTTTTGGCCAAGTTCGCGGAAAAAGCGGGTGAAGTTGCCGATGAGGATTTTCCAGGTATCGGGCGCGGCAATGGCCGCGTCGTTGCGCGCCATCAGGTCGGCAAATTGCGCGTCGGCAAGCGCTTCGAGAATTTCTTCCTTGTTGTGGAAATGCCAGTAGATCGCACCGCGGGTCACGCCGGCTGCGCGCGCAATCATGCTCAGGCTGGTTTCCACGTAGCCGGCTTCGTCGAAAAGCACGAGGGCGGTATCGAGAATATGCTGGCGCGTGGCGGCGGCTTGCGCTTTGGTGCGGCGCATGGATTCGTTCCTGTATTGGAAAAAGTGGCAAGTATAGCAGATGGTTCTGGACATACATACAGGGCTGTCTTTATAATCGCGGCGTTTCGCCCGCTGCCCTGTCTGTGGCGGGTTCTTCGTTGCCTGCAAGGATTTTTTATGGATAGTCGCTGCAAATATGTGATGGCCACGCTGGCCGGCATGGCCATGGCACAGACCGCTTTCGCCCAGGAAGGTGCGCCGGATGCACAACAACCGCCTCCGCCAGCCGTGGAAGTCATCATCGCCAAACCACAAACGGTTGTGCTGACCGAAAACCTGCCCGCGCGTCTCGAAGCCTCGCGCGAGGCGGTGATCCAGCCGCAGGTCGGCGGCATTGTGCAGAAGCGCTTTTTCGAGGAAGGCGCGCAGGTGAAAGCGGGCGAGCAGCTCTACCAGATTGATGACGCCGTCTATCAGGCCAATCTGCTCTCTGCCAAAGCCAAGCTCGCCCAGGCCGAGGCGAGCAAGGCGCTCGCGCAAAGCACGGCGAACCGCTACGCGCCGCTGGTCAAGGAAAAAGCCGTCTCGCGCCAGACCTATGACCAGGCGTTGGCGGAAGTGAAAATGGCGGAAGCCAATATCGTCGCCGCCAATGCCGCCATCCAGCAGGCGCAGATCAATGTGGATTACGCGCGGGTGACCGCTCCGATTGCCGGTTTCATCGGCAAGTCGAACGTGAGCGAGGGTTCGCTTGTCTCGCCCGGCGCGGTGCAGATGGCGAAGATCCAGCAGCTCGATCCGATGTATGTGAACATCACCCAGTCGGCCGCCGATGTCATGAAGCTGAAGCAGGCTTTTGCCGCCGGTGCGCTCGATGGCGTCGATCTGAAAGTGACGATCACGCTGGAAGACGGCACCCCCTATCCGCACGCGGGCAAGCTGCTCTTTGCCGACCAGTCGGTGGATGCGGCGACCGGCGAACTGCTGGTGCGCGCCGCCGTGCCCAATCCCGAACATCTCCTGCTCCCCGGCCTTTATGTGCGCGCCGACATTCCCCAGCACCAATACAAAAACGCCTATCTCGTGCCGCAGAATGCGGTGACGCGCGGCAAGACGGATACGCTGCGCGTGGTCGACAAGGACGGCGCGTTCGCCCCGCGCGACGTGACCATCGCGCGCGCTTTCAAGGACCAGTGGGTAGTGACCGGCGGCCTCAAGGCGGGCGAGATGGTGATGGTCGATACGCTGTCGCAATTCATGGCGGGCACGACGCACGTGACCCCCATGGTGCGCGGCGCTGACGGCCAACTGGCTCCGGCCAAATAAGGAGGCGGTATGTCACGCTTTTTCATCGATCGCCCGGTATTTGCCTGGGTGGTCGCGATTTTCATCATTCTCGGCGGCCTGCTCTCGCTCTCGCGCCTGCCCATCGAGCAATATCCCAATATCGGCGCGCCGACCATCCAGATCGGCGTGGTCTATCCCGGGGCGCGCGCCACCGACATCGAAGAATCGGTGCTGGCGCTCATCGAGCGCGAGATGAACGGCATCGACGGCCTCGATTACATGAGCGCGTCGGCCAATGCCAACGGCACCGGCTCGGTATCGCTCACTTTCAAGGCGGGCACCGATGCCGACATCGCCCAGGTGAACGTGCAGAACAACCTCGCGCAGGTCACTTCACGCCTGCCCAGGGCGGTCACGCAAAACGGCATCCGCGTCTCGCAGAGCAATGACGGCTTCCTCATGGTGGTGGCGCTCACCGCCAAGGAAGGCTCGAATCTCACCGTGCGCGAGATGAGCGATTATGCAGTGCGCAACATTCTGCCGGAATTGCAGCGCGTCGAAGGCGTGGGCGGCATCCAGCAGTTCGGTGCGGAATCGGCAATGCGCATCTGGCTGCTGCCGGACAAACTGCGCGGCTACGGACTGAACGCCAGCGACATTTCCGCCGCCATTGCCGAGCAAAACCGCCAGATTCCGACCGGCAGCCTCGGCGCCCTGCCCGCCGTGGACGGCCAGCGCTTTTCCGCGGTCATCAACGTGCCCGGGCAACTGGCGAACGTCGAGGATTTTGAAAACATCGTGGTGAAAAGCACCGCCTCGGGCGCGACGGTGCGCCTGCGCGATGTGGCGCGCGTCGAACTCGGCCAGGAATCCTATGCCGCCTCCATGCGCCTGAATGGCGAAGTCAGCTCGGGCATGGCGATACAGCTCGCGAGCGACGGCAATGCGGTCGCGACCGCCAAGGCCGTGAAAGCGCGCATGACCGATCTCGCGCAATATTTCCCCGCAGGGCTGGAATGGAATGTGCCGTATGACACCTCCACTTTCGTCGATCTCTCGATCCAGCAGGTGCTCTATACGCTCGGCGAGGCGATGGCGCTCGTTTTCGTGGTGATGTTCCTCTTTCTGCAAAACCTGCGCTATACCCTGATTCCGGCGATCGTCGTGCCCATTTCGCTGATGGGCGCGCTCGCCATCATGCTGCCGCTCGGCATGTCGATCAACGTGCTCACCATGTTTGCCATGGTGCTGGTGATCGGGATTGTGGTCGATGACGCCATCGTCGTGGTGGAAAACGTCGAGCGCCTCATGGCCGAAGAAGGGCTCACTCCCTATCAGGCAACCGTGAAAAGCATGGGGCAGATTGCCAATGCCATTGTCGGCATCACTTTGGTGAACATCGTGGTCTTCGTGCCGATGGCCTTCTTCCCCGGCGCAACCGGCGGCATCTTCCGCCAGTTCGCCCTCGTCATGGCGGGCTCCATCGGCTTTTCCGGCTTTTTGGCGCTTACCCTCACCCCTGCGCTCTGCGCCACCATTCTGAAGCCGGTCAAAGCCGGGCATCATGAAAAACGCGGCTTTTTCGGCGCCTTCAACCGCGTGCTGAAAGCGCTCACCCATGCCTACGAGGCCACGCTCGCCAAATTCATCCGCGTCAGTTATGCCGTCTTCGTCTTTTATCTGGCGCTGGGCGCGGGCGCGTTCTTCATCTTCCAGAAGCTGCCCACCAACTTCCTGCCCGACGAAGACCAGGGCTTTGTCATCGCCAGCGCGCAACTGCCCGCCGGGGCAACGGCCGAGCGCACGCTCGCCAAGATCGGCGAGATGGAAAAAGTGGCGCTCGCCATTCCCGAAGTGGCCAACATGGCGGCGGTGCAGGGCTTCAGCTTCACCGGCCAGGGGCAAAACATGGGCATGGCCTTCATCACCCTGAAAGACTGGGCGGAGCGCACGCAAGCCGGGCAAAGCGCGGCAGCCGTCGGCCAGAAACTCATGGGCGGCTTCATGCAGATTCGCGATGCCACCATCTTTGCGCTCTCCCCGCCTGCAATTCCCGCACTCGGCACATCGAGCGGCTTTTCCCTGCAACTGGAAGACCGCGGCGGCGCCGGTCACGAAGCGCTTTTGCAGGCGCGCAACCAGCTGATGGGCATGGCCATGCGCGAGCAGGACGTGATTGCCCAGGTGCGCCCGGGCGGCCTTGCCGACGCGCCGCAGCTGCGCATCGACATCAACCGCGATGCCGCCTACGCCCAGGGCGTGAGTCTCTCCGCCATTGCTGCGACGCTCGGCATGCATTTCGGCTCGGCCTATGTCAATGATTTCCCGAACAGCGGACGCCTGCAGAAAGTCACCATCCAGGCCGATGCCGGCTCGCGCATGCAGGAAGACGATTTGCGCACCCTGAACATCCCCAACAACAGCGGCGGCCAGGTGCCGCTCGGCGCCATTGCCCAGTTCCACTGGGAAGACGGGCAAATGCAGGCGAGCCGCTACAACGGCTATCCGGCGATGGCCCTGAGCGGCAGCGCCGTGCCCGGCAAGAGCACCGGCGAAGCCATGCGCAAGATGGAAGAACTGGCGCGGCAGTTGCCGCCCGGCTTTGCCATCGAATGGACGGGGCTCTCGCTCGAAGAGCAGCGCGCCGGCAACCAGCAGCTCTATGTTTACGGCTTTACCATTCTCGCCGTTTTCCTCTGCCTCGCCGCACTCTATGAAAGCTGGTCGATTCCCTTTGCCGTGCTGCTCGTCCTGCCGCTCGGCTTCCTGGGCGTTTCCGGCGGCGTGTTCCTGCGCAACCTGTTCAACGCCAAGATGGGCCATGCCGAGTTTTTCGCCAACGACATCTATTTCCAGATTGGCATGATTACCGTGATGGGATTGACCGCGAAAAACGCCATTCTCATCATCGAGTTCGCCAAAGAATTGCAGGAAAGCGGCCTCTCGCGCATCCAGTCGGCGCTTTCCGCCGCGCATTTGCGCTTCCGCCCCATCGTCATGACCTCGATGGCCTTCATCCTCGGCGTCGTGCCGCTTTATCTCGCGAGCGGCGCAAGCTCGGCGAGCCAGCGCGCCATCGGCACCAGCGTTTTCTGGGGCATGAGCGTCGGCACCTTCCTGGGCCTCGTGATGATTCCCATCTTCTTCGTGATGGTGCGTAAAATCTTCCCCGGACGCATGGGCGTTCTCGACAAATACGCGCAAACCCAATCAGGAGTGTCGCCATGAAAACCGTTTTGAAAACCCTGCCGCTCGCCGTCATGCTCGCGGCCTGCTCCTTCACCCCGGAATACGTCGAGCCGCAGGTCGCCCTGCCGCAAAGCTGGATGGAAGTGGCGATCGCCGAACAGGATGCCACCGGCGCGCTGGCGGCCGACCTCGGCTGGCGCGACTACTTCCGCGATGCACAGCTGCAAACGCTGATTGCCGAAGCGCTTGCCCACAACCACGATCTCAAAAAAGCCGCGCTCAACGTGCAAATCGCCCAGGCGCAATACGGCATCCAGCGCACTGGCGAACTGCCGCAGGTGAACGCCAACGGCACCGTTACCCGCTCGCGCACCCCGCGCGATCTGAGCGGCACGGGGCACTCGCGTGTGGGTGAAGCGTACAGCGTCGGCCTCGGCGCTGCCGCCTTCGAGCTCGACTTCTACGGACGCGTGCAGGCCATGAGCGAACAGGCGCTCAATCGCTATTTCGCCACGCGCGAAGCGCATGATGCCGCGCAGCTTGCCATCATCGCGGCCGTTGCCAAAACCTACTATCAGGCGCGCACCGCCCAGGCGCAGCTGGCGCTTGCCGAAGACGTGCTGAAAACCCGCGAAGAATCCTACCGCCTCTCCAGGCTGCAATTTGACGCCGGGCTGTTGACCGCCTCGGCGCTGCGCGGCGTCGAAGCGCAAATCGAAAGCGCGCGCGGCAGCGCGGCGGAAGCGAAACGCGCGCGGCAACAGGCGCTGAACGCGCTCTCCATGCTGGTCGGCAAACCCGTGAGCCAGCTCGCCCTGCCGAGCAGTGGCGAACTGAAAAAAGCCTTTGCCGACATTCGCCTGCCCGCCGGCATTCCCGCCAGCGTCCTCGTCCATCGCCCCGACATCCGCGAAGCCGAATACCTGCTGAAAGCAGCCAATGCCAATATCGGCGCCGCGCGCGCCGCCCTTTACCCGAGCGTGGCGCTCACCGGCAGCCTCGGCTTTGGCAGCACCGAACTCAAAAACCTCCTCGAACGCCCGAATCTGAGCTGGAATATTGGCCCGAGCGTCATGCTGCCCATCTTCGATCGCAGCAAACTCAAGCGCAACGTGGACATCAGCGAAGCGCAGCAGCAAATCGCCGTGGAGAACTACCAGTCCGTGGTGCAGGGCGCGTTCTATGAAGTCGCCAATGCCCTCATCGCCCGCGAAACGCTTGCCGAGCAATACCAGGCGCAACAGCGCGGCAACAAGTCAGTCGCCGAGCGCATGCGTCTGGAAAAACTGCGTTTCAACGCCGGCGTTTCCACCGCGCTCGACCTGCTCGACGCCGAACGCGAAAGCTACGCGAGCGAACAGGGACTGCTCGCCACGCAATTGCAGATCCTTGCCAACAACGTCGATCTCTACATCGCCATGGGCGGCGGCCTCGCCGAATATGGCGCAGGACGCCCTGCGGGCGCGTTGCCGGTCAAAACTGCCAAATGAGAAAATTTACCAAGATAAAGCGCTTATGATGAGAAAATTTCTCATCATAAGCGCTTTATCGTGGTAAGAAATCACTATTTTCAGAGAATTTTTGTAATTTAATAAACCCTGCGAAACAGGCCGTGATGCCTGCTGCGTCCCTGAATGACCCAACACCTGCACCTGATTGTTCCGCCGTCGCGCAGGGGTAGAGGCGTAGGTTGGGGTGAGGCTTTGCCGAACCCCAACATTTTCCTATCTACGCTGGGGTTCACCTTTGCCTCACCAACAGCCTACTGTTATTTCACTGGTTTTCTGGAGAATCGTTGCAGATCTTTTGAGCGGAATGGCTACGGTCGGCACGACCGCCCGTGCAACACGCCCCGTGGTTTTCGCGGATACCCGGTGGCGCATGTCGTCACCATTCAGCAGGTTCACAAAAACCGCGCAATCATCAATCCATGCCCCGTGCGCTTTCCGCGTGATGTCACCGATCGGCATTTTTGCCGCCGCCCAAGAAAAATCCTTGACCCTCCCGCGCAAACTCACTACAATGCGCGACCTTGCTTTGAGGTATCGGAGTATAGCGCAGTCTGGTAGCGCATCTGGTTTGGGACCAGGGGGTCGGGGGTTCAAATCCCTCTACTCCGACCATCCAACGCTTAATGATGTGCCCGTAGCTCAACTGGATAGAGCAACGGCCTTCTAAGCCGTAGGTTACAGGTTCGAGTCCTGTCGGGTGCGCCAAATCTTGTGGAAAGCCATATTGGCAGCCAGACAAAGCGAAGCAAGTTCTCAATGGTGGATATAGCTCAGTTGGTCAGAGCGCTGGATTGTGATTCCGGAGGTCGTGGGTTCGAGCCCCATTATCCACCCCATCTTACTTTTCCTTTTTTCCCGTATTTTCGCAAAATATCATCTGTTTTTATCGCGAGAAGCGCTTGTTCGTGAGAAAAAACGTGCAAAAAAGCTGATTTTGTAATAAATCTCTTTATTCAGCAGCTTGTACAGTCACTCAACCCCAAAAATCTGCCACGATGCTCCAGAAAACCGGCGGAACGACGGGAAGCTCGCGCAGATGGCAAAAATATTGGAGGGCGGCAAGGGCCTCACCTCGGCAACTGCTATCACTGCACGACAATGGAACGATTGGGCGTAGGGACGTTGCCTGCAACGTCCGCAGTGCACGTGTTTGCTCATTCAACGACATAGCAGGCTACGTCCCTGCGTCTGCGCCATCTGTTTGTCGAAGATTTAGGTTGAGTGGCTATCAGTCACTGGCCGCGCAGCCGTAAAGCACAATCCCCAAATATCAAACACGATCCGCCTGTGTTGCTGTACGCGCTTTCTTCCGCAGACTAGGGGCTGTTGACAATTCGCGACTAGGGTTTACACGCGATTAGAAAAGTATTTGAAATTTCGATGGTTTCGTCGCTGCGCGTTTTTTCTATCCCCCTCTCTGCTCCGCAGCTCTTCGAGTCCCCAACCCCTCCCCCTCAAGGGGGAGGGGCTTTAGTTCCTTGCTTTATTTAAAGTTCATTGTGTTAAAGCATGAATTGTCAACAGTCCCTAGCGACTCCACGCTATCCGCTTTGATGCACCGCTCCGCTATTTCTGCCCGTTGCGCATTTTCTGGCGCAATTGCGCCAGCAGGCGCACCGCCTCTGGATGCCCTTCCGCCGCCGCGCTTTCCAGCAAATGAAGGGCGCGATCCGTATGCTGGCGCACGGCGCGCCCTTCCGCATACATGTCGCCCAGCGTGGCCTGCGCTTCGTCGTATCCCTGCTCCGCCGCGCGATTGAGGAGACGCAGGGCTTCCAGCTCGTTGCGCGCCACGCCGCGCCCCAGCAAGTAGAGCATGCCGAGGCCATATTGCCCTTCCCTGTCGCCGCGTTGCGCTGCACTGCGGAAATGCTCCTCGGCCAGCGCGTACCATTTTGCCGCTTCCGCCTTTTGCCCGCGCGCCGCATAATGCTCGCCCAGCGCGTATTCCGCCGGCGCATGGGCCTGGGCGGCGGCAAGGTGCAGCCAGTGCAGGGCCTGGGCATCGTCCTGCTGGATGCCCTGCCCCAAACGATAGGCCTGCCCCAGGGCAAACTGGCTGCGCACATGGCCTTGCCGCGCCGCCTTGTGCCACCACACGCTTGCCTGCAACCAATCCGCTTCGCCGCCAAGACCGCGTGCGCACATGCGCCCCAGCAGCCATTGCGCTTCCGCATGACCGCGCGTTGCCGCCTGTTGCAGCCAGTCGCGCGCCGCTTCGCCCTCGCTGTATTGCAACAGGGCGCCGAGGCGCTGCTGGGCATCGGCATGTTGCTGGCGCGCCGCCTGCGCATACCATTCCCGCGCCTGCCTCACGTCGCCCGCCGCTTCCGCCTGCTGGCCGAGATGGAATTGCGCGTTGGCATGACCTTGCGCTGCCGCCTGCTGATAATGCCCGCTATCGCCCTGCAAACGGGCAAGACGGTAACGCGCTTCGCCGCTGCCCCAGCTTGCCGCTTCCTGATACCACGGAATGGCGCGCCCGGCATGGTGCAGCGCTTCATAGAGGGCGCCGAGGGCAAGGGCAGCGTCTTCATGCTGCTGGCGTGCGGCACGCTGCCACCAGAAAATCGCCTGCTCGCGGTCTGCCGTTACGCCTTTGCCCTGCGCGAACAGACGTCCCAGTTGCCATTGGCTCTCGCCATCGCCCTGTTCGGCTGCCTGCCGATACCAGTGCACGGCCTGCGGCGGATCGCTGTCGCGATACCATTCGCCCAGGGCGCGCTGCGCGGGAATGAATTGCTGCTCGGCCGCGCGCGCGTACCATTGCAGTGCCTGACGCTCGTTGCGATGCACGCCTTCCCCGCGCCGGTAATGTCCGGCCAGCGCAAATTGCGCACCCGCATCGCCCTGCTCCGCCGCCTGCCGGTAGGCGTCCACCGCGGCCTCGGCATCGCCCTGTGCCGCATAGGCTTCGGCGAGCAGGAAACGGGCATGGGCATGGTTTTGCGCGGCGGCGCGGGCATACCACGCCTGTGCGACAGTGGCATCTTCCGCCTGCTGTCCGAGGGCAATTTGCGCGGGCGCGTACTGCTGCGCAGCGGCGCGCTCCAGCCAGCGCGTGCCCTGTTCGGCATCGGCTGCCATGCCGAGGCCCTCGCGACAGGCCATGCCGAGATTGTATTGCGCGGCGGCATGGCCGCGCTCCGCCGCCTCGCGAAACCAGGCAACGGCGCGCGGCAAATCCTCGCGCACCCCGCGGTTGGCCGCATAGAGCACGCCCAGATTGAACTGCGCGCCGCTGTGCCCGCGTCCTGCGGCCTTTTCATACCAGCGTATCGCCTGCCCGTAATCCTGCTCCACTCCCGCGCCCTGATGGTAGAGCGCGCCAAGGCGAAACTGCGCGTCTTTTTGCCCCTTGGCCGCCCGTGCTTCCAGCTGGCGCACGGATGCACCCGCGCTTGCGGGAAACTGCGCTTCCAGCACCAGGCCGCTCTCCGCCGCATGGATGCCGACAGCCAGCAGCAAGCCGCCTGCAAGACACAGGCAGCGGGCAAGCAGCAAGCCACGACGGCACGACGCAAACATGAACAGTCTCCCGGAGATGAAGCGGCATTATGACATGAATGTCATGTTGCGGCAGGCACACGACAAAAGAATATCGATGCAAATTTGATAGTCATTTTTTCTCATTTCAAAGCGCTTATAGCGAGAAATTTTCTCACCATAAGCGCTTCATAATGAGAAAAACAAGCTGTTTTTGCGTATTTTTTGTTTTCTTTCAAGAAAACTCGACCAAATCACAGCCATTGCTGTTCACAGCCAGGCACGAAAAAAGCGGCCATTGGCCGCTTTGCTGGCAAGATTGCCGGTGATGCTGTCCGAAAATCCGGTGGCGTTGCCTCGCCCGCAGCAAATACCCTTTGCGGGTGTTTGCGGCGAGGCAATATCCCGTCGCGATTTTGTCTCAGCGCTTACATGGCGGGCGGGAAGGCCTCGCCATTCAGGGTAATGCCCTTGTCGCTGTTTTTCAGCACGAGTTTGTAGTTGCTGCCGTCCAGTTGAAGGAATCCGGCGGCCATGCTTTCGACCATGGGAGTCATGCCAGTGGCGTCGGCCAGTGCCTTGGGCAGGGTGAAGTTGACTTCAAAGCGCACGTTCTTGTTGAGAAGCGCGATGAAGGTATCGGGACTCCCGGCTTCCAGCGCCGGTTTGATTTCCGCGTAGGTGAGCTGGCTGCCTTTCAGGATTTCCAGCCAGGCATCGAGTTCGGCATTGCCGTTCTTGGTGTTGAGCGTCAGGTTGAATTTGCCGATGGCGTTATGCTTGCCCGCTTCCGCGAGCACGGTGTCCACGCGCTTGGCAAGCGCCTGCTCGGCTGCTTCCTGCCCGGCCGGATCATCGGCGCTGCCGGCAAGACTCTGGAATTCACCAGCCAGCTCGTTCAGCTCGGTAAACAGCGTACCGCTCAGGTTTTTGAGCTCGCCCTTGCCAACGAGAGACTCGATGCCGAGCGCTTCGCTCATGCCGCCGGTAAGGGCGTTGAAGGCTTCGCTGACCGGAATGACTTCAAAGCCCATTTTGCTGTGGTAGAGCTCGCCGGATTTTTCGTTTTCACCCTTGAAGGTGATGGTTTTCACGTACACGGCTTCCGGCATGTCGGCGCTTGCCACGGCAATATCGTTCAGCTTGTATTCGACTTCACCGAGGAAACCGGCCAACACAGGATCATAGACCATGTCCTTGCCTTTGCCTTCGAAGTTTTTCGCCTTGATGACGGTGTCGTCGATATGCGCTTCAAGCGGCTCGACGTTGAAGGTCATGTCACCATTTTTGGCAAATTCACCTTCGCCGGCAAAGGGCAGCACGGTAATTTTTTTCGGCCCGTCGTTGTCAGCCTTGGTGTTGCTGGCTTCGAACTTGCCGGATTTCAGCGTGCTCTTGCCGTAGCCGAATTCGAGATCGGCATCGGTGGTGTGCACGTTGTACTCAAAGCCTTCGTAGGCGATCTGCACGCCTTCTTCCGGCTTGGCATCGACCGGCTTGATGCGGAAAGTTTGTTCGTATTTGTCGTCATCATGGAGCACGCTGACCAGCTCCACGTGCTTCAATATTTCGTTCAGGGTCGCGAAATCCTTGCTGTCTTTGGCGATCTGGAAGCTTTGCGCCAACGCGTCGGCATCGATTTCGCTCTTGATGACAGCGAGCTTGCCCTCTTTGGCCACGGCATCGCTGTAATCGATGGTGCTGTTCAGCACGATTTCCTTGACCGGCGGCTCTTCGCCAGTGAAGTAGTTGGCATTCCAGTCGATATTGACGACGGTTTTCTCGGTTGCGCCGCTGTCAGTGCGGGTGTAGTCGCGGATTTGCACGTCGATCTTGTCCAGCAGCGGGCTGGCTTGCAGATAGTTCTGATAGGCCTTGCCGATGTTGGCGGTGGTGGCTTCATTGCGCTTTTGCACGAGGTCGGCGCGCTCGCTGATGTCCGACGGAATGGCGGCATAGACGCTGAGGCTGGCCAGCAGGGCGGAAGCCAGAAGAGTCTTTTTCATGGGTGCTCCTTGAAGGTTGGGATGTGAGAAAACCAAAGATATTAAAAGGGCAGAGGCGCTTCGAAGGCAAGCGTTTTGTTGCGAATATCGTTTAATCGCAAGGTATGCGCGTGCAGCAGCAATCGCGGCTCCTGCAAGTCGGCGGGATAGGCATAGAAATGGTCGCCGACGATGGGATGGCCGATGCCGGCAAGATGCAGGCGCAGTTGGTGGCTGCGTCCGGTATGCGGCACCAGCAGCACCCGGCTGCGCCCGTTCTCGAGGCGCGCGAGCACCTGATAATGGGTGAGCGAGGGCTTGCCGCTCTCGAAGCAGATTTTCTGGCGGGGGCGGTTGGGCCAGTCGGTCATGAGGGGCAGGTCGATGTCGCCGCTGTCGTTTGCCAGATGGCCGTGGCAAATGGCCTGGTAGGTTTTGCCGATTTGGCGTTCGGCAAAGGCCTGCTTGTAGAAACGCTCGGCGGCCTTGTGGCAGGCAAGCATCATCAGGCCGGAAGTGGCCTGGTCAAGGCGGTGCACGGCAACAGCACCCGGGCGGTAGAGGCGGGCGCGGTGCTCGATGCTGTCGAGCTTGTCGTCGCCACGTCCGGGCACGGAAAGCAGCCCCGCCGGTTTGTTGACGACGAGGAGATCATCATCTTCATAAAGAATATCAAGATTCATTTTTATGGCTTTTATAGTGATTTTATATCGATGATAAGCGCTTATGATAGTGATTTTTTACCGCAATAATCGCTTATTAATGAGAAAATTTACCATTTGCAATGAATCAAAGCCGTTCGCCCTTGATGGTGCGCGCCATCAGGCTGGCGACGGTGTCGCGCAGCCCGGTTTTGCCGGAGAGCATGTCGGCCAGATGTTCGGTAATCGGCATGCGGATGCCCAGTTTCTGCGCGAGCACAAAGGTATCGAACACCGCGCCTTCGCCTTCCACGACTTGGGCAATCTGCTCGCGCGCGGCATCGGCGCTTTGTCCACGCCCGAGAGCGAGGCCGAAACGGCGGTTGCGCGACTGGTCGTCCGTGGCAGTAAGCACCAGATCGCCGAGTCCGGCAAGTCCGGTGAGCGTATCGGGGCGCGCGCCCAGGGCGATGGCAAGACGCGTGATCTCGCGCAAGCCGCGCGTGACCAGCGCGGCGCGGGCATTGGCACCGGCGCCGATGCCGTCGGCAATGCCGGTGGCGATGGCGATGACGTTTTTCACTGCACCACCGATTTGCGCACCGATCAGGTCGTCACTCAAATAGCAGAGAAAGGCGGAGCCATGAAAATAACGGGCAAACCATTCCGCCTGTTCGAGATCGGGCGCGGCAATGGTAACGGCGGTCGGCATGTTGGCAGCCACTTCGCGGGCAAAACTCGGGCCGGCCAGCATGGCATGGGGATGGTCGGCGCCGATCACGTCGGCAAACACTTCACTGAGCAGGCGGCCCGTACCGGCTTCGAATCCCTTGATCGCCCACATCAGCGGGGTATCGCCGAGATGAGGGCGCAGATCGGCGAGCAGTCCGGCAAAGCCGTGGCTGGGGATAACGGCCAGCACCATTTCCGCGCCGGCCACCGCTTCGGCAAGATCGCTGGTGGGATGAAGATTGCCGGGCAGGGGAACACCAGGCAGGAAGCGCTGGTTTTCCCGGTTCTGGCGCAGCGCTTCGATATGGCCGTCGCGATGCCCCCAGAGGGCGATTTCATGCTGTTGCCGGGCGAGTTGCAGGGCAAGGGCAGTCCCCCAGCTGCCGGCGCCCAGCACGGCAAGACGCGCCACGGGATTTACTCCGCGGCCTGACCGTTGGCTGCGGCCTGTTCTTCGTTCTCCATTTGCGCCCGCATGCTTTCAATGCGCTCGCGATAGAGCGTTTCAAAGTCGAATTGCGGCAGCAGAACAGGCGGGAAGCCGGTGCGCAGCAGGGCGCTGGACAGCGTTTCGCGCGCATAGGGGAAGAGGGTGATCGGGCAATAGACATGCAGCAAATGATGAATCTGCGCCTGATCGAAGCCGACGATTTCAAAGACGCCGCACTGGCGGGTTTCCACCACATATACCGTTTTATCCTCGCCCTGGGCAGTCAGCGTGATGCGCAGGCGGGCAACAAAGTGGTTCTCGATGCTCATCGCGTCGAAATCGGGATGGATGGCGACATTGACCTCAAACGGCGGCTGGTCGATGAACACTTGCGGGGTGTTCGGCACTTCGACGGAGAGGTTGTCGGTAAACACCTGGCGCAGGTGCACGGCCGGTGCGGTTCGCTGCTCTGCGCCGGCTGCCGGATCCTGGGCATTGGCTGCGGTATCGTTCTGGGTATTGTCGCTCATGGGGTCTCCCGCGCGTTCTGGTTGAATGGAGGCGCGATTGTACCAAATCACGGGAATACCGCCAGCAGCAGCGCCGAGAGCGCCACGCGGTAAATCACATGCGGCCACATGCCGTAGCGGTTCAGGAAATGCAGGAAATATTTGATGCACAGATACCCGGCCACGGCGGAAACCACAAAGCCCACCGTGAGCGCCGTCCAGTTGAGCGCGGCGTCGGCGCGCAACATTTTCACGGTTTCCAGCGTGCCCGCCGCCACCGTGATGGGAATCGACATCAAAAAGGAAAAGCGCGCGGCCGCCTGGCGGTCGAAGCCCATGGCCAGCCCTGCCGTCATGGTGATGCCGGAGCGCGACACGCCGGGAATGAGCGACAGCGCCTGCGCCAGTCCATACACCAGCGCCGCGCGCCAGCCGGTTTGCGCGAGAGGACGCCGCTTGCGCCCGAACCAGTCGGCAGCGCCCAGCAGCAATCCGAACACCAGACTGGTGATGGCAATGAGGCGCGGCTCGCGCAGATGGCTATCCACATGATCGCTCAGGAAAAAGCCGACGATAACAGCCGGAATTGTGGCGAGAATCAGCAAGTTGCCCAGGCGCGCGTATTGCTCGGGATCGGCCGGACGCGTGGCACGGAACTGGGCAAACCAGTGATAGAAAATGGCCGCCAGATCGCGGCGGAAATAGCTGACCACGGCCGCCAGCGTGCCGAGGGAAATAAAGGCATCAAAGGCGACGCCCTGATCGGGCCAGCCGAGAAACCTGGGCACCAGAATGAGATGCGCCGAGCTGGAGACCGGCAAAAACTCGGTTGCGCCCTGCACGAGGGCAAGAATGAAGGCGTGAAAGGTTTCCAAGGATGGCTCTTGTTGCAGGTGAAAAAGCGGGGTATTGTACGGCTGTTTGAAAGATTTTGAATCACTTGGATGGAAATGATGCAAGGCATGACAGCAACGGACAACCCGCCAGCGCGCTACCGGCTTTACGTCCGCCTCGGCTGCCATCTTTGCGACGATGCCGCGCGGCTCCTGGCCGCTCTCGGCATCCCTTTCCTGCGGGTGGACGTGGATCGCGATGCAACGCTGCGCGAAGAATACGGCGCATTGCTGCCCGTGCTGCACGATACGCTGCGCGACCGCGAGCTGGTTTACCCCTTCACTGCCGCCGATGTGCTGGCGGCAGCCAACCTTGAGGAGTCTCCCATGAAACATGAAACGCTTTCCTATCTCGCCGGACAGGTTCGTCTGGACGGCGCCCTGTACCTGCCTGCCCAGGCTGCGGGCAAAGTGCCCGGCGTTGTGGTCGCTCCCGAATGGTGGGGAATGACGGATCATGTCAAAACCGCGGCGGCCAGGCTTGCGGAAGCCGGTTATGCCGCCCTGGTGCTCGATCTTTACGGGCAGGGCAATACCACCGACCAGGCCGTGCAGGCCAATGCCTGGATGTCGGCGCTGCTCGACAATCCGGCGGAACTCATGGCTCGCGCCAAGGCCGGCATGGAAGCGCTTGCCGCACGCCCCGAAGTGGACAGCGCCCGCCTCGCCGCCATCGGCTTCTGCTTTGGCGGCAAAGTGGCGCTGGAAATGGCGCGCGCCGGATTGCCCCTGCGCGCTGCCGTCAGTTTCCACGGCGGCGTCGAAGCCTTTGCGCCAGCCGAGAAAGGCAAGGTACAGGCAGCGTTGCTGGTCGAGCATGGCGAAGCCGACAGCATGGTCTCGATGGAAGATGTGGCAGCCTTCCGCGCGGAAATGGATGCGGCGCAAGTCACGTATCACATTGATATTTTCCCCGGCGCCCGCCACGCCTTCACCAATCCGCAGGCCGATGCCAACGCGGCGAAGAATGGCGTTGATCTCGGCTACGACCCGCAGGCTGCCGCGCAAAGCTGGCAGAACATGCTCGACTGGCTGAAACAGCATCTGTAAACGAATTTCTCAAAAATAAAAGAAATATCGTTATTTTTTACCATGCACAAGCGCTTATTATGAGAAATATTCCTGCAATAAGCGCTTCATAATGAGAAAATTTACCATTCTGGTGCGGCAGCCACCTTCTCGTGCCCTTCCGCGAATACGGATATCCTGCCCCCCTTGAAAATCCCGCTTTGGCAACCAGAAAGCCTTTCTTGCCATCTATCAGGAATCGCCATGAAAAGCCCCGTCATCGCCCGCGCCGGCATTGTGACCTGGAGCGTGCTTGCGCTCTGCCTCGTCCTCACCCTGTGGACGAATTTCGGCGAGAACCGCCTGCGCCTTATCGCCTGGCTTTTTGATTGGCCATCGATACGCGACGGCGAACTCTGGCGCATCTGGACGCCCGCCTTTCTCCATTTTTCCGCGTGGGGATCCGCCATTTTCCACATCCTTTTCAACGGATTGTGGTGGCTGTTACTGGGCGGCCTCATCGAATCCACCCGTGGCCATCGTCATCTGCTTTTCTTCTTCCTGATCAGCGCCGCCTTTGCCAATGCCGTCGCCTGGTGGGCCTATGGCCCGCTCTTTGGCGGATTGTCCGGCGTGGTGTATGCACTGGCCGCTTACGTGTGGCTGTGGGGCTTTCGTGTGCCAAGCTGGCGTGCGGCCATGCCGCACAACCTGATGGCCTTTTTCGTCATCTTCATGCTGCTCGGCTGGACAGGATGGCTCGGCAGCATTGCCAACTGGGCGCACGCCGCCGGTCTTGTGATCGGCCTGCTGCTCGCGGCCCTGGGCATGCTGCGAACAAAAAATTACCACAAAAACTCATATTATTGAGAAAATTTATCGCGATAAGCGCTTATTTGTGATAAAAATATTTTATTTATAAAGAAAAAATGCAAAAATAGCATGATCAATATACAAATAGCAGACCAGGCGCATAAACGGCAATATCCTTTGCAATGTTTCTGCCATAAACTGTTTCTTTTTGCAGAAAATCAGGTCGCGATACAACATTTTTTCATGCACGGCAATTACCGTTTTATTCTGCGCCAATAATTTGCAAATATTTATCCTCATCAGATATTTATTTAGTAATGTTCTTATAAAATATTATATATAACATATAATTATAAAAAATTATCATAATATTTTCATTGGAAATTCCCATTGTTCGCATCAAATGAATTTGCAATTTAGAATATCAACACCTATAGTGGATTTTCCTCAACCGCAACTTAGGAGTTCAACATGTCTGATGACAAGCGCATTGCCCAATTGGAAAAAGAGCTTCAGGATTTCCGCAAGGATTTTTCTGATATCAGCAAGAATCTGAAAGAGCTGGCCAGCGAAAAAACCGACGAGCTGCAAGGCCAGGCGCGCAGAATGTATCGCCGCGCCAGCAACCGTGCCGGCGAAATCTGGGACGACGTCACTTCTGCCGGCCACGATCTGCGCGAGCGCGCTGGTGATCATTATGATGACGCAGTTCGCGCCATTGGCAGCCAGGTTCGCAGCAATCCGGTGCAAACCCTGGCCATCGTTGCCGGTATCGGTTTCCTGGTAGGATTCCTGAGCCGTCGCTGATGTCTCCCCTGCAACTCGTTGGCCCGGCGGTGAAGTTCGCGCTTCGCGTCGGGCAGAGAAACCGGGCGCCCAAACATATCGCCCTGAAACTCGTGGCTGCCATCCTGCTTGGGGTGGCAGTCATTTTCATGCTGATTTCCCTGCACCAGCATTTGCGTCTGCACTTTTCTCCGGTGCTGACCAATGCCTTCTTCGCCGGCGGTTTTGCCGTGCTGGCGGTCGTGATACTGCTTGGCGTATATATTGCGCAGAAGCGCTATCGCGCGCCATCGTTCAGCGAACAGGTGCAAGAGCAGGTCGGCGAAACCCGGGCGCAATTTGCAGGCATGCAGCGCGAGCTTTACCGCTCGGTGCTGCGCAACGAAAAAACCTGGATGCTGGGTGCGGCCGTACTTGGCCTGATGCTTGGCGCGAACACGCGCGGCAAGCGCAGAAAGCCGCCTGCCGGCTCCTGAGATTTTTCATGACGACACCCGGGCAACCGGGTGTTTTTTTATGTCAAATGAACTACCCCGCAGCTTGCTGCGGGGTATCTATCGCTATTAAAGTCAGAACTCTTCCGTCACTCTTTCAAAAAACAGGTAGCGGGCAGGTTGGTGGTGAGTGCGCAACACGAACCCCAACGCAATGATTTGGTCAATGTTGGGGCTCGCCTACGGCTCACCGCCGGGCACCCATGAAAATGCGGCCGTTGTTCATGGGAATCCGCGCCAACCTGCGCCTTCTCAGTCGAATTGGGTTTACAGCGTGTTTTTAGCTATTTACGCCGCAAGCAGCGGGGAATGTACCTTTAGAGATTCAACCTGAGAACCGGCACAATCTCTGATAAGGAGAGGTAGAGACGTCGCCTGCGATCTCTCTACCTGAATGACCAAACAAATGCACCACAGACGTTGCAGGCAACGCCCCTACACCTGCTTTTGCCCTCTGCACCGGCAGTGCTTGCCGCGAACCACCGCGCGATCAAACCATGCTGCCACAGGCCGCCCGGCTTTTTATGCTTCCTGCCCGCGCCGCATGTTTTCTGCCGCTTCCGCCATATCGCGATGCCGCGTGACCCATTGCTCGATCTGGCGGTTGAGCTCGGCAGGCGGGGCGCTGTCGATGGCAAAAGGCGGGCTGACATAGACCTGCACCGTGCCCGGCTTCATCCAGCCGCGTTTCGGCCAGAACTGCCCGGCATTGTGGGCCACGGCAACAATCGGCAGGTTGAGCGCCTTGGCCAGCCGTATCGCGCCCTGCTTGAAAACAATCGGCACGCCCGGCGGCTGCCGCGTGCCTTCGGGATAGAGGATCACGGAATAGCCGCGCGATACCCGCTCCGTGCCCTGCTCGATGATGCGCGCCATCGCTTCCTTGCGTTTGCTGCGGTCGATGGCGATGGGGCGCAGGGATGCCAGCGCCCAGCCCAGAAAAGGAAGGTGAAGCAGGCTTTTTTTCAGCACCCATTTGTTCTTGTGGTGCAACGTGGGCATGAAGATGGTTTCCCAGTTGGACTGGTGATTGATCATGAAGATCACCGGCGTAGCGGGCAGATTCTCCGCACCATGCACCTGCCAGCGGATGCCGGCCAGAGCGCGGGCAAGCCAGATGGTGGTATTGGCCCAGCCGATGGAATAGCGGTGATGCAGATGTTCCGGCAGCAGGCGCATGACGATGATGGCGATGGACCAGAACAGGGTCGCGATCACGAAAACAACATAAAACAGTATGGTACGAATTGCATTCATGCCAGCCACTCCTTGACGGCTTCTTCGAGATTGGGATAAACGCAGACATTATCGAGGGTTTTGCGGTGATGGCGGAAGGTGCGCGCGCCCTTGCCGGTTTTGACGAGCACGGGCACGGCGCCCGCCTGCCGCGCCGCTTCGATATCGACGAGATTGTCGCCGACAAAGGGCACGCCGCCGAGGTCAGTGCCGAAATAGGCCGACTGATCAAGCAGCATGCCGGGATTGGGCTTGCGCCAGGGATGCGCGGCATCGCCGCTCGGACAATGGACGATGCGCTCGATATGGCCGCCGAAATCGGCCACCGCTTTCTGCAACTTGCCGTGAATGCGCGCGAGCATGGCCTCATCGAGACGCCCGCGCGCAAGGCCGCTCTGGTTGGTGCAAACGCCGACGCGGATGCCTGCCTGCGTCAAACGGGCAATAGCGCGCAAGGCATTGGAGAGCAGGCGCAATTCGTCGGGATGGGTGACAAAATCGCCGCGATCCTCATTGAGCACGCCGTCGCGGTCGAGCAATACCAGGCGCTTGTCGAGATTGATCATCAGAAGGGGAAAGGATATTTCCAGCCCTGCGCGGTTTTCACAAAGGGATAGGCAATCTCGCCGCCCCTGCCGTCGCGGTAATGGACGACGATGGTGCCCGGCGCTTCGCCTTCGGCCATGCCGTGCGCCTTCATTTTCAGCGTGTCCTGCGCGCGCAGTTCGCGTTCCGGCAGCTCCTCGCAGGCGGCAACCAGCTGCTGCTTGCCGGCGGCGAGCTGCTCGGGCGTGATGCCCTTCGGGAAGGCGACAAAGGCGAAATAGGGCTCGGGATTGCAGGTCGGCAGGAAATCGCGGCCGATCATCTGCATGAAGGCGTCACCGGCAGCCTGCGGATCGTTGAGATCAACCGCAGGTGCTGCGACAGGCGCATCTGCCGCAGGCTTGTCATCAGCGGAGCCGAAACAGCCCCCCAGTAAAGCGGCAGCAAAGGCAAGGGGAAAAAGTGCTTTCATGTCGTTTCCTTTGTATTGAAATAATGTCTTTTTCTCATCAACAAGCGCTTATCATGAGAAAAAATATCATTACAAGCGCTTCACGATGGTAAAAAATTACTATTTTGGCATTTCAGATGAAATTTATTGCGGGAAGCGCCCAGCGCTGAATACAGGCCACACCCCTCCATTGCGGAACGAAGGCGACAAGCCGGGCCATATCGGGCGCCATAAAGCGCTTCCGCACAGCAGACAGTCAGTTCGCCGTTATTCCTGCACCAGCGACAAATCGGCAATCTGGTCGAAAGCCTGCTGCAAGGCAGTCAGCAATGCCAGACGGTTGTCACGCAGGCGCTCGTCCTCGCTCATCACCATCACATCGGTGAAGAAAGCGTCGAGCGGAGACGCCAATTCACCCAGCACATCCAGCGCCGCACGGTAATCGCTCGCGGCCATGGCACCGGCAAAGCGCGGCTGTAGCTGTTGCCAGCCCTGCCAGAGCGCCTGCTCGGCGCTTTCGCGCAGCAGCGATGCGTTCACGCCGCGCGGATTGTCGCCGTTTTTCTTCAGGATATTGCGGATGCGCTTGGCGCTTGCCAGCAACTGGTTGGCGGCGCCGGTTTGCGCAAAGCCGGCGAGCGCCTGGACGCGACGGTCAAAATCGAGCAGATCGCCGCTGTCAAGCACGCGCACCGCCTGATAGATGCCGGCAGCCACGCCCTGCTCGCGGTAATGCCCCTGCAAGCGCTCGAGAATATAGTCGCGCACGGCTTCCACCTGCTCTGCCGCGTTGAGCCTGGCATCGAAGGTGGCGGCGCTTTTGCCAAGCCAGGCCTCGAGCGGCAGGGTGAGTTCGTTTTCCATGACGAGACGGATCAGGCCGATCGCCATGCGGCGCAGGGCGTAGGGATCCTTGCTGCCCGTCGGCTTCGCGCCAATGGCAAAACCGCCGATCAGGGTATCGAGTTTTTCGGCAATGGCGAGGGTGAGGCCGGCGCGGCTTTTCGGCAGCGCTCCGCCCGCGCCCGCCGGGAAATACTGCTCTTCCAGCGCCGCCGCCACTTCGGAAGAAAGACCTTCCGCCGCAGCATAATAGCGCCCCATCAGCCCTTGCAATTCCGGGAATTCCATCACCATTTCGGTGAGCAAATCGCATTTGCACAGGCGCGCGGCTTCGGCCACTTCTTGGCTGTCCGCTCCGCAAAGCGGCGCGAGTTCGCCCGCCACTTTCGCGATGCGCCGCGTTTTTTCGGCAATCGATCCGAGCTTTTCCTGATAAATCACGTTTTCCAGACGCGGCAGATAGTCTTCCAGCTTGCGCTTCAAATCCTGCTGCCAGAAGAATTCGGCATCGGCGAAACGCGGGCGGATGACTTTTTCGTTGCCACGGCTGACGGACGCCGGATCCAGCGATTCGAGGTTGGCGACCGCCACGAAATGCGGCAGGATTTTGCCGTTGCCATCAACCACGGCGAAAGTTTTCTGGTTATCCTGCATCGTGGTGATCAGCACTTCCTGCGGTACTTCCAGATAGCGCTCGTCGAAACTGCCAGCGACAGCCACTGGCCATTCGGTAAGGCTTGCCACTTCGTGCACCAGCGCTTCCGGCATGACGGCGCGGCCGCCCAGTTCGCGCGCCTTGCCCTGCACCTGTTCGCGGATCATGTCCATGCGCGTCTGGTGATCGGCAATCACATGGGCGCTTTTCAGCGCCTCCTCATAGGAAAGCGCATGCGGAACCACCACGCTGTCGGGATGATGCACGCGATGGCCGAGAATTTCGTTGTTGGAAGAAATGCCGAACCAGGCGAGATCCCACACCTTGTCATCGGCGAGCACCATCAGCGTGAGCACCGGACGCACGAAAGACTGCTCGTAATCGCCCCAGCGCATGCGCTTGGCAATCGGCAATTTGCCCATCACCCACTCGAACATGCCGGGCAACAGCGCTTCCAGCGTCTGCCCAACCTGATAGCCGCGATACATCAGCCACTTGCCCTTGGGCGTATCTTCCACGCCGAGCTTTTCCACCTCCACGCCGCACGATTCGGCAAAGCCCAGCGCCGCTTTCGTCCAGTTGCCCCCGGCATCTTTCGCAGCAGCCAGCGACGGCCCCTTGCGTTCAACCGTCTGCTCGGGCTGCTCAAGCGCCACATCACGGATGCGCCAGGCAAGGCGGCGCGGTGTGGCGAATTTTTCCACGCGGTCAAACGCAAGCCCCGCCTCATGCAGCGCCTGGCTCCACAATTCGCGCCCGGCCTCGGCGAGATCGGTCACCGCTTTGGTCGGCAATTCCTCGACGCCGATTTCGATCAGGAGATTGGTGGTTTCACTCATGCGGCACCTCCTTGGGCGTCACGGCAAAGGGGAAAGCCCAGCGCCTCGCGGCTCTTGTACCAGGCTTCGGCGGCAGCTTTGGAAATGGCGCGCACGCGCAGAATGTAGCGCTGGCGTTCCGTCACCGATATGGCGCGGCGCGCGTCGAGCAAATTAAAGAGATGCGAGGCCTTCAGCGCCTGCTCGTAGGCGGGCAGGGGCAAACGGGCATCGGCCAGTTGCAGCGCCATCTTTTCCGCCATATTGAATTGCGTGAACAAATCCTCGACATCGGCATGCTCGAAGTTGTAGGCCGACTGCTCGCGCTCGTTCTGCTGGTGCACATCGCCGTAGGTCACGATGCCCTGCGGCGTTTCCGCCCAGACAAGATCATAGACGCTTTCCACGTTCTGCAAATACATGGCAATGCGCTCGAGACCATAGGTCAGCTCGCCCATCACCGGCTTGCATTCCATGCCGCCCGCCTGCTGGAAATAGGTGAACTGGGAAATCTCCATGCCGTTCACCCACACTTCCCAGCCAAGCCCCCAGGCGCCGAGCGTCGGCGATTCCCAGTTGTCCTCGACAAAGCGGATATCCTGCACCGCCGGATCGATGCCGATCGCGAACATCGACTGCAAATACAAATCCTGGAAACGCGCCGGCGACGGCTTCATCACCACCTGGAACTGGTAATAGCGTTGCAGGCGGTTGGGATTTTCGCCGTAACGCCCGTCGGTCGGACGGCGCGACGGCTGCACATAGGCGGCATTCCACGGCTCGGGGCCGATGGCGCGCAAAAAAGTGGCTTCATGAAAGGTGCCCGCGCCCACTTCCATATCGTAAGGCTGCATCAGCACGCACCCCTGATCCGCCCAAAAGCGTTGCAGGGTCAAAATCATATCCTGAAAATTCAATGGATTCGCCATGGCGTAACTATCCTTCCCGGCAGACAAAGAAAAGCATTTTATAGCGCCCGCCGCATGCGTGCCAGCGGAAAACCGGGCAAAAGAGGTTTTTGATGGGAATTTTTCTCACATTAAAGCGCTTTGTTCGTTATTTTTTATCAAGATAAGCGCTTATAGGTGAGAAAATTTCTCATAGAAAGCGCTTATTGGTGAGAAAATTTACCATTTTGAAAATCACGGCAACTGCCTGCTGCCTGATAGGGCGCAAACCGCCCGCCTCATCCATGCTTTTCCGGCCAGTAATGGCTGTCCGGCAGTTTGCGCGCGCCAAAGAGCGCCTGACCGATGCGCACGATGGTCGCGCCTTCTTCGATGGCCATCTCGAAATCGCCGGACATGCCCATGGAAAGTTCGTCCATGCGCATGCCGTCGGGCAGATCGCGGCGCAGATGCTCGCGCAATTCGCGCAGCACCACGAAGCAGTCGCGCACCTTGTCTTCCTCGCCGGAAAAGAGCGCCAGCGTCATCAGGCCGATGACGCGGATGTTGGACAGATGGGCAATCTCGCGCAAAAAGGCGTGCGCGGCGTCCGGCGCCATGCCGTATTTGCTCTCTTCGCCCGAGGTGTTGACCTGCACGAGCACGTCCATCTGCCGCCCTTCGCCAGCCAGACGCGCGTCGAGCATTTCCGCCACTTTCAGGCTGTCGAGCGCCTGAAATTCGTGCGCAAATTTCACCATGTATTTGATCTTGTTGGTCTGCAAATGGCCGATGACCGACCAGTGCAAGGGCAGATCGGCCATCGCCTGCGCTTTCGCCTGCGCTTCCTGCACCTTGTTTTCGCCAAAATGGGTATAACCCAGCGAATGCACCATGCGGATGCGTGCTTCGTCCACGGTTTTGCTGACCGGCAACAGGCGCACGCTGCCCGCTTCGCGTCCGGCGCGGGTGCAGGCGGCGGCGATGCGGCTTTCGATGGCGGCGAAATTGTCGCGCAGTTCGTCGAGCGTGGTGGCTTGGGGGTAGGCGGGGCGGATGATCATGGCGTTTCCTCAAAAGCAGGGGAGCGGGGATTTTATGCCAATTCCGGCGGCAACGTTGGCATTACCATATTTCACTTGAAAATAGTTGTTTTTTACCATCATGAAGCGCTTGCTGCGGTAAAAATCAGCTATTTTCACTGGTTTGATAGATATCAAAACGGGTATTGGGTGCATGAATCTGGTAGCTCGGCGCGGCATCGGCCAGGAAGGGAGCGCCTTGTGGGCGCTTGACAATGACGCGCGCTTTTGCGGCAGAACGGGCGCTTGCCAGCAGTTCCTCATGATGGCCGGGGATGTCGGCAAGCAAGGCATGCAGGATTTGCATGTCTTTCTTCACCTTGCTTTTTTTGTCGCGCACCGGATACATGGGATCGAGATAAACGGCATCAAAGGCATTGCCGCGCAGATACTCGCGGCTGTCGGCATGCACGACGCTGAGCCGCGCGGCCACGTCAGCAATATGGCGATCTGCACGGGCACGGGCAATGCCCTGTTCAAGCAGGGCAAAAAGCAGGGGATGGCGCTCGATGAGCGTCACGGTAAAGCCGCGATAGGCGAGCAGCCAGGCATCGCGCGCCCAGCCGGCAGTAGCATCGGCCACATGCGCACCGGTCATGCCGCGCAGGGTTTTCGGCAGGTATTCAGTGCCGCCGCGCGCGCGGTAATACGGGTCGATGAAGTCTATGGTGACGGGAGTGAAGGTCTGCTCGGTATCAACGAGATACAGCCAGTCATCTCCCCGGCGTTCAAGGATGAAGCGTTCGTGCATGGCTTTTGAATATGATAATTTTTCCCACCAATAAGCCATCTTTAAGCGGTTTTTCTCGCGAAAAGCGCTTCATGGTGGTAAAAAATCAATATAAATGGCTACTTTCTTTCGCGCTCTGCGGCCACCTTGGCGCGGCGCTGTTCAAGGAGGCGGTTCAGATAATCTTCGTCGATGTCGCCGGTGATGTAGCAGCCGTTGAACACGGAGCAGTCAAAGTCTTCCGGCAGGCTGTGCTTGGTTTCCATGCAGGCATCGATGAGGTCGGGCAGGGTTTGGTAGATGACACGGTCGGCGCCGATGGCTTGCGCGACTTCTGCTTCTTCGCGCTGCCAGGCGATGAGTTCTTCGTGGGTGGGCATGTCGATGCCGTAGACGTTGGGGTAGCGCACCGGCGGCGCGGCGCTCGCGAAATAGACTTTGTTGGCGCCGGCGTCGCGCGCCATCTGGATGATTTGTTCGCTGGTGGTGCCGCGCACGATGGAGTCATCCACGAGGAGGACGTTTTTCTTGCGGAATTCGAGGTCAAGCGCGTTCAATTTTTGGCGCACGGATTTCTGGCGCAGGGTTTGCCCGGGCATGATGAAGGTGCGGCCGATGTAGCGGTTCTTCATGAAGCCTTCGCGGAATTTGACGTCGAGGCGGGTGGCGAGTTCGATAGCGGAGCTGCGGCTGGTGTCGGGGATGGGGATGACGACGTCAATGTCGTGATCCGGCCATTCGCGCAGGATGCGTTCGGCGAGTTTTTCGCCCATGCGCAGGCGCGCTTTGTAAACGTTGATGCCGTCGATGGTGGAATCCGGGCGCGCGAAATAGACGTACTCAAAAATGCAGGGCGCGCGGCGGGTGTTGTCGGCGCAGATTTGCGTGAAAACTTCGCCGTCGCGCGTGATGATGACGGCTTCGCCGGGAGCGACGTCGCGAATGACTTCAAAGCCTTGCGCATGCAGCGCCACGCTTTCCGAAGCGACCATGTATTCCGTGCCGAGTTCGCTCTCGCGCTTGCCGTAGATGAGGGGGCGGATGGCGTAGGGATCACGGAAGGCGACAAGGCCATAGTCACTGATCATGGCAATCACGGCATAGGCACCGCGCACACGTTCGTGGGTGCGGCGCACCGCGTTGAAAATGGCGTCCGAGCGCGGATGGCGCTCGTGCTCGGCTTGCAGCTCGTGGGCGAAGACGTTCAGGAGCGCTTCGGAATCGGAGCGGGTATTGATGTGGCGGTAATCGCTGGCGTAGATGTCGCCGATGAGTTCGTCGGTATTGGTGAGGTTGCCGTTGTGCGCGAGCATGATGCCGTAAGGCGAGTTCACGTAGAACGGCTGCGCTTCGGCAACGCTCGATGAACCGGCTGTGGGATAGCGCACATGGCCGATGCCGTAATCGCCGGTGAGCTTGCGCATGTCGTCAGCGGCAAACACATCGCGCACCAGGCCATTGGCCTTGTGCAGGCAGAAGCGCCCCTGATCGCAAGTGGCAATGCCCGCCGCATCCTGGCCGCGATGCTGCAATACGGTAAGCGCATCATAAAGCGCCTGATTGACCAACCCTTTCCCGACGATGCCGACTATTCCGCACATCTTTTTTTCTCCCCAAAAACAGGCGCGGATTATATAGCGCGCCCCCGCCGAATGCCACACGGCGCAGGCACGCGCAACGCCCACCATCCGCGCGAATCGGGTACAATCGCGCCCTTGACCCGCATCAGGAATCCTCATGTCCGCCATTGCCGCCTTCCAGCAATACGAAGCCATCCGCAACCGCCTGCCGCAAGAGCCGGTCGGGGATCATACGCCCGTGCAGATCCACAGCCTGCTCGATATTGCCGACCGCTTCGATACTTTCCTGTTCGACGCCTTCGGCGTGCTCAATGTCGGCCATGTCGCCATTCCCGGCGCGATAGCGCGGGTGCAGGCCCTGCAAGCGATGGGCAAGCAGTGCCTGGTCGTCTCCAACGGCTCCGGCATGGCCAAGCCGCAAGTGGTGGAAAAAATCCGCGAGCGCGGCTTCAGCTTCGATGCCGAGCACATCGTCAACAGCCGCGACGCGCTCATCGAAGGCCTGAAAACCTATCCCGGCAATATGTTGTGGGGGCGCATCGGCCCGGAAAAATTCCAGGAAGACCTCGCCGAACTCGGCATCCAAAGCGTCGATCAGGATCATCCCGATTTCGCCCATGCCGACGGCTATCTCTTTTTCAGCCCGCAGCGCTGGCCGGACGAACGCCACCAGGCTTTCCTCGACAGCCTGCATGCCAACCCGCGCCCCGTGCTGCTCGGCAATCCCGATCTCATCGCCCCCCTTGCCGACAGCATCTCCATCGAAGCGGGCAGCTACATCCTGCCGCTGCACGATACCCTGTTCGAGCGCGTCAAAGTTTTCGGCAAGCCCTTTGCCGGCATTTTCGATATCGCCGCCAAGCGCCTGCACCATCTTGGCCATGACATCGACCACCACCGCACCCTGATGATTGGCGATACCCTGCATACCGACATCCTCGGCGGCAATGCCTATGGCCTTGCGACTTGTCTCGTCACCGGCCACGGTTTCCTGCGCGGCCTCGATCCCGCCGAATACATCGCAGCCAGCGGCATCACGCCCGACTACCAGCTCGCCAGCATCTGATGAAAATCCTCGCGCGCCGCCTGCTCCGCATCGCCGCCATTCTCGGCGGGCTGGCGCTCGGCATCCCTGCCGCCTGCTATCTGTGGATCAGCCTTGCCAGCCGCCCCTATCTGCATGACGACCTCGCCAGCGTCCCCGAACGCGATGTGGCGCTCGTCCTCGGCACTTCCAAATATCTTGCCGGCGGCCGCATCAACCCCTTCTACCGCGCGCGCATCGACGCCGCCGCCGCGCTCTACCACGCCGGCAAGGCGCGCTACTTCATCGTCAGCGGCGACAACCGCGCCCACAACTACAACGAACCCGCGCAAATGCGCGCCGACCTCATCAAGGCCGGCATTCCCGCGAGCCACATCCAGCCCGACTACGCCGGCCTGCGCACCCTCGACAGCATCCTGCGCGCCAGGGAAATCTTCGGGCAAAGCGACTACCTCATCGTCAGCCAGCCTTTCCACAACGCGCGCGCCGTCTTTCTCGCCCGCCATCACGGCCAGTCTCCCATTGCCTACAACGCTGCCGATCCCGTCGCCGCGCGGCATAGCCTGAAAACCCGCATCCGCGAAATCGGCGCGCGCCTGAAAGCCGTCTGGGATCTCATCAGCAACACCCGCGCCCGCCACTACGGCGACCCCATTCCCTTCCCGCCCGCGCAGACATAACCGCAAAAAACTGCCACTTTTTCACGTTTCCACCCGACCACACCATGACCACACTCATCGACCACTACCGCCAGGCGCTCGCCGCCAAAGGCTATCAGGAAGACCCGGCACAGCTCGCCGTGCTGGCCCACATGCAGCGCATCGCCGACGAACTCGCGCAAAAGCCCGCCGCTCCCGCCGCACCGCCACCCAAAAAAGGCCTGTTCGGGAAATGGTTCGGCAGCAACGATGCCCCGCAGGCACCGTGGATCAAGGGCCTTTACTGCTGGGGCGGCGTTGGCCGCGGCAAAACCTTCCTCATGGACCTGTTCATGGCGTATTTGCCCACCGAACGCAAGCGCCGCCGCCATTTCCACCGCTTCATGCTCGAGCTGCACGACGCGCTCAATGCCGCTGGCCATATCGAAAATCCGGTGGATCACGTCGTCAAAGCCATGAGTGCGGAAATCGATATCCTCTGCCTCGACGAGTTCTTCGTCTCCGACATCACCGATGCCATGCTCCTCTCGCGCCTGCTCGAAGCCATGCAGAAATACGGTATCACCATCGTCACCACCTCCAACGTCATCCCGGAAAACCTCTACAAGGGCGGTCTGCAACGCGAGCGCTTCCTGCCTGCCATTGCCTGGATAGCGGAAAACCTCGTCGTGCACGCCGTGGATGCCGGCGAAGACTACCGCCGCCGCCATTTCTCGCAGGACAACGTCTTCCGCGCTGACAGCGCTGCCAACCGTGCCGCCCTGCAACAGGATCTCCTCGAACTCACCGGCGAACCCGCCACGCCCGGCCAGCACAGCTACCGCACCGGCAGCCGCGATATTCCCATCGTCAGCCGCAGCGCGCACAGCATCACCTTCGCCTTCGATCCGCTCTGCACCGGCCACTACTCGCAGAAAGACTACATCGACATCGGCAAGCGCTTTGCCTACGTCGGCCTCGTCGGCGTGCCGGTTCTCGACGAATTCCAGGAAGACGCCGCGCGCCGCTTTTTGCTGCTCATCGACGAATTTTATGACCGCGGTGTCAAACTTCTGCTCACCAGCGCGGCGCCGCTCGCCAGCATCTACCAGGGCAAGAAACTCGCCTTCGAGTACGACCGCCTGCAAAGCCGCCTCTTTGAAATGCAAAGCGAAGCCTACTGGCAAACCCCGCATCGCCCGTAAATGCACATCATAAAATATGAAAAAATAGTGATTTTTTACCATCATGAAGCGCTTATTGCGATAAAAAATTACTATATAAGCGCTTATCAATGAGAAAATTTATCACCCTTGTATCGTCTATCGAGTGATAACGTCATGCCTCTTCAATCCATAGCGGATGCAGATGCAGGAAAGTGGCGCTGAATGCCCAAAGCCATGCAGCACGGCCGTTGCCGGAACGCCCTGCATCTGGTATGGCAACGGGTCAGGCCAGTTTTTCCAGCTGGCGCGCATTGGTTTTTACCAGCCGATCATTGAATTGCGCCACGGTGGGGAACCACAATTCGATGCGCAGGCCGGGGTTGTTGTTTTCCAGATGGATCATGCCGCCGTGCAGGTTGACGATGGCGCTCACCAGCGAAAGGCCAAGACCGTTGCCCGGCGTGCTGCGTGCGCTGTCGAGGCGCACGAAGCGCTTCAGCACTTCCTCGCGCTTGTCGTCCGGTATGCCTTCGCCGTTGTCGCCCACGGCGACGACGATGTGCTGATCATCATGATGCACGGTGAGATCGATCTTGCCGCTTTTCGGCGTGTATTTCACCGCGTTGTCGAGCAAGTTGGTTATGGCCTGGGCAATGAGCTGGCGGTTGCCCATCACGTGCAGGCCGGGCTGGATGTCGTGCGAAAATTCGTGGTCGCCTTCCTCGGAAAGCACTTCGTACATTTCCGCCAGATCCTCGCAGATGGTGGAGACGCTGATTTCCTTGAAATCGTCGCGCGCCCGCGATTCCACCTGGGCGATGTTCATCATCGCGTTGAAGGTGCGCAGCAGGTTTTCCGCATCGGTGACCGAGGCGGCGATCACTTCGCGCAAGTCGTCGCAGCTGATCTTGCGGTCAAGCAGCGCCACTTCCATGCGGCTGCGCATGCGGTTCAACGGGCTGCGCAGATCGTGGGCGATGTTGTTGGTGACCTGGCGCTGGCTGGTGATGAGGTTTTCGATGCGGTCCAGCATGTGGTTCAGGTTGCCCGCAAGGCGGCTCAGCTCCACGGAATCGCGCTCGGTAATCTTGATGCGCTCGGAAAAGTCGCCATCAACGATGAGGCGCGCGGTGCTGCTGATGCGGGCGATGGTGCCGGTGATGTTGCGGCTCATGAAGAAAGAGCCGAAGAAGGAGGCAACGAGCAGGATGATGGTGACGAAATACACCATGTTGAGCATGCGTTCGAGCAGGCGGCGCTGGGTGCGCGTGTCGTAGCCGATGGCGAGCGCATGGTGATCGTCCACGGCGGTAATGAGCACGCGGATGGCGTCGCCGCTGCCGCTTTTTGTCTGGAAGGGGTCGATCTGGCACAGGTCGGACAGCGCGATGTTGAGAAAGAGCAGGCTCTGCATGTCGTTGCGGCGCAGCTGGCTGCTCAGCTCGCGATGGCGGATGAGGCAGAAGGACATGTCCGGCTCGTTGGGCACGCGCTCGGTGATGCCGGTGGCCGGGCTGTAGAAATCAAGCCCGGAGCGGCTTTGCAGAGCGCGCGTCAGGCGCACCGATTCGGAGAAAAGGCGCGAGTCGATTTGTTCGGAAATTTCCTGTTCGGCCGTCTGGTAGATCATCGTCATCGAAATGGCGGTGACAATGCTGATGGCCACCGTAAAGAGCAACGAGACGCGAAACGCCGTCGCTCTCGTCACTCTTTTCAGGTCGCGGAAGAACTTAGTTGTAAGCGGTCGGATCATACAGGCTGTAGCCCGCGCCGCGTTCGGTATGAATCAGGGGAGGGTTGAAATCCTTGTCGATCTTGCTGCGCAGGCGCGAGATATGCACGTCGATCACGTTGGTTTGCGGATCGAAATGGTATTCCCAGACTTTTTCCAGCAGCATGGTGCGCGTTACCACTTGTCCGGCATTGCTCATGAGATATTCGAGGAGACGGAACTCGCGCGGCTGGAGGTTGATTTTCTTGCCAGAGCGCGTGACCTTGCGCTTCAGGCGGTCGAGATGCAAATCGGCCACTTCCAGCACCATCTGGTCGTGAATATCGGTATTGCGGCGGCGGGTCAGCGCCTGCACGCGGGCGAGCAGTTCGGAAAAGGCATAGGGTTTCACCAGATAATCGTCGCCGCCGGCAGCAAGGCCTTCAACGCGGTCATCCACTTCGCCCAGCGCGGAAAGAATGAGCACCGGCGTGCTGTGCCCTTCCTTGCGCAGGCGCTCGATCACGGAAAGGCCGTCGAGCTCCGGCAGCATGCGGTCAACGATGAGAATGTCGTATTGTCCGCTTTGCGCCATGGTCAGGCCTGCGGTGCCGGTGTGTGCGGTATCGGCCACGTATCCGCTTTCACTCAAGCCCTTGGCAATATAAGTGGCGACGTCTTTGTCGTCTTCGATGATCAGAACGTGCATGTGGTCTCCTTCGCACTAATGCTTTTTAATTTTCCGGCCAGTTTCCGAACGGGAAAGCTAATGTAAAAATAGCGCTCCTATATTAATCGCTAGAGGAAAATAAATGAATAAAACCTTGGTAACGCTTGTTCTCTCGGCTGTTCTCGCTGCCGCGCCACTGGCGCATGCCGACCCGGCACCGGACTTCACCGCACTGGTTGAAAAAACCAAAGATGCAGTGGTCAGCATCGAAGTGGAAAGCAAAGTCACGCTGCGCCGCCAGCCCGATATTTTCGAGCAGTTTTTCGGCCTTCCCGATCTTTACGGCTCGCCGTTTCAGGACATGCCGCGCGAGCACATCCGCGAGAACGCGGGCTCCGGCTTCATCATTGACGGCAGCGGCTATATCCTCACCAACGCCCATGTCGTCGATAACGCCACCACGGTTACCGTGCGCCTGATCGACAACCGCGAATACCAGGCGGAAGTGGTGGGCGTTGACGAGCGCACCGACGTGGCGCTGGTGAAAATCGACGCCAAGGATCTGCCCGTCGCCACCCTCGGCGATTCCGACAACGTGAAAGTCGGCGACTGGGTGCTCGCCATCGGTTCGCCCTTCGGCTTTTCGCATACTGCCACCAAGGGCATTGTCAGCGCCCTCGGCCGCAGCCTGCCGGAAGGCACCTATGTGCCCTTCATCCAGACCGATGCCGCAGTCAACCCCGGCAACTCCGGCGGCCCGCTCTTCAACAGCCAGGGCGAAGTGATCGGCATCAACTCGCAAATCTATTCGCGCAGCGGCGCTTTCAACGGCCTCGCCTTTGCCATCCCGATGAACCTTGCCAAAAACATTGCCGACCAGCTCAAGGACGGCGGCAAGATCCAGCGCGGCTTCCTCGGCATCGGCTTGCAGCACGTGGATCAGAAACTCGCCAAATCCTTCGGCATGGATACGCCGCGCGGTGCGCTGGTCACGCAGGTGCTGAAAGGCAGTCCGGCGGAAAAGGCGGGCGTAAAAGCCGGCGACGTGGTGCTGTCCTTCAACGGCAAGCCCATCAATAAAGCCCAGGATCTTCCGCCGCTCGTGGCGCTCAGCGCAATCGACAAGGATGCGGAAATCGCCATCCTGCGCGATGGCAAGGAAATGACGCTGAAAGTGCGCATCGGCAATCTCGACGACGCTGACAGCATCGCCTCCACCGGCAGCGACAAAGGCTCGGCCTGGGGCATGGAGCTGAAGGGGCTTGCCAGCGAGGAACGCAGCGCGCTCAATTTCCACGAGGAAGGCGGCGTGCTTATTGCCAAGATCGCGCCGAAATCGGCAGCGGAAGAAAGCGGCCTGCGCGCGGGCGACATCATTCTCGCCATTGCCGGCCAGGCGGTCAGCGATGCAGGAGAAGTGACCGACATCCTGCGCCGCGCACCGAAGAACCGTCCGGTGCCGGTACTGGTTTACCGCAACGGCAATACGGTCTTCCTCGCCTTGGTACCGCCGCAGAAATAATGACGCGGCAACCACAAAAAAAGCGCTTCTTTGCAAGCGCTTTTTTTGTGCCCGTCACCATCCCATATGCGGCTGGATCAGCAAGATGGCGGAAGTGGTAAAGAAGGAAATGATGGTAACCACAAGCACGGCGGCGGCCGTGCGGCGTTCATGCCCGTATGCCTGCCCGATAAGCGGATAGACGCTCGCCATCGGCACGGAAGCAAACATCGCCGCGGCAAAGAGCGTGTGCGATTTCGCGCCGAGCAGGGAAAGCAGGCCGATCACGATGAGCGGATGGAAGAGGAGTTTTCCCAGCGTAATCTGGATGATGTCTGGCGTGCTGCCGGCCAGTTTCAATCCCATGAGGCGGCCGCCGATCACGAAAAGGGCAATTGGCGCGGAAGCGGCGGCGAGCATGGAAGTGGTCTTGCCGAGCACGGTAGGCACGGCGGTGCCGCTCAGGGAAAAGGCCATGCCGGCGACAATCGCGAGTATCATCGGGTTTTTGACGAGGCCGACGAGAATGCCGCGCACCGTTTCGCCGAGCGGCTTGCCGCGTTTGCCCGCGCTTTCGGCGATGATGAGGAAAAGCGGCAGAATCAGGATGTTTTCGATCAGCATGTTCTGCGCCATGAAGATTGCGGCGCTGTCGCCGATGATGGTGACCATCAGCGGATAGCCGACGAAGCCGGAGTTGGACATGGTCATGCCCAGGCCGTTGATGGCGCTCGCCGTGAGCGTTTGCCCGCGCCATTTGGCGACCAGCAGCCCGCCGGTAAACACCAGCAGCGAGCCGCCGCCATAGCCGAGCAGATACTTGGGATTGAGGATATCGGCAAAGGGTTGGCTGGACAGCGCCTGGAACAGCAGGGACGGCAAGGCGAAATTGAGCACGAAGAATCCCATGCCGCGCAGCTGCAAGGGCGCGACGAATCCCAGGCGCGCGCTCAAATATCCCAGGCTGATGAGAATATAAATCGGCGCGGTAATGCTGAGAATATCGGTCATGGCGGGAAAAAGGCAGGGAGAAGAAGGGAAGACGAAGTTATCCTACGCCGCAAGCTACGGTAAGTAAATAGGATTTGGGCAATATTGGCAATGGGAAATTTTCTCATCGATAAGCGCTTCCTGTGAGAAATTTTTGCATACCAAGCGCTTCATGATGGTAAAAAATAACTGTTTTTATCTTTTTTATGGAATAATAGCCAGACCATTTCCGCGATGGCGCGCAATGCCGTGTCGTTGCACATGACAAGCAAACCCGTCGCCCTCTCCGCATCCGCCATTGGCAAGGGTTTGCCGCACATGCGGGCAGCGGCGAAAGGGCAATCTGTGCTACACTGCGCGCTGAAAATCCCTTTGAATTACAAATCAATATTTAGGTTTATGAAAGACTTGCCCGTATCCGCTTTCACTTTTTCACCGCTGTCATGCCGTCAATCAAAATGGAATAATTTCTCATCAGAAGCGCTTATTATGCGTGTTTTTTACCGCAACAAGCGCTTATTGATGGTAAAAAATCACGATTTTTGCAGAAAAAATGAAATATTTACCGGAGCATGGGCATGACGGTGCGTGTCCTTCTCGTCTGCATGGGCAACATCTGCCGCTCGCCGCTTGCCGAAGGCATTCTGCGCCATCATGCCGCGCGTCTGGGCAAGGCCGTTGCAACCGATTCCGCCGGCACTTACGGCGGCCATCGCGGCGATCCACCGGACAGCCGTGCACGAAAAGTGGCGAAAGCGCACGGCATCAGCATCGATGATCTGCGCGCCCGCACCATCCGTGCAGAGGATTTTCACGAGTTTGACCATATTCTTGTTGCCGATGATGTGAATCATGCCGCCGTCAGCGCATTGGCGCCTTCCAAAGCGCGCGCGCAGATCGCCTACATGCTCGACCGCCATCCCGGCGTACAAAGCGGCAGAGTGCCGCGCGAACTGCCCGATCCCTACTACGGCGACCTGCGTGATTTCGAACACGTCCATGCCCTGCTCGACGAGGCGCTTGCCGCCTGGCTGGAGGCGCTATGAGCAAGCCGGCGAAAGTCATCTGGGAAAACTGCATCGACAACCTGAGCTACGTCCTCGAAGAAGACGACATCAGCACCCTGCGCGGCGTGCAGCTGCGCGACAACAACGGACAATGGGAGCTGGTCGCGATCAGCAATCCCATCCGCAGCCAGCTGAAAAAAAAATACATGCCTTTCATCGAAAAGGCGCTGAAAAAGATCGCACCCGAGATCAAGAAACTCAAGATCGTCATGGAAGAGCCGGATCTTTTCGGCGTGCCGGCGCGCGGCAAGGGCAAGGCGAGTGAAGAAGTCTTCAAGAGCAACCTCATTCCCGACTACCAGTTCGACAACTTCGTCTCCGGCCCTTCCAACGACCAGGCCTTCGCCGCCGCCCAGCGCGTAGGCGCAGGCGCGCTCGATTTCAATCCGCTCGTCATCTACGGCGGCACCGGACTTGGCAAATCGCATCTGATGCACGCCACCGGCAACGCCCTGAAGCGCCTCGGCAACAAGCGCGTGATGTACGTTACCGCGGAAACCTTCGTCAACGACTTTACCCGCACCCTGCACGACAAAAGCAAAAGCATGGAGGACTTCGCCGCGCAATACCGCAACGTCGATGCCCTGCTCATCGACGACGTGCAGTTCCTCGGCGGCAAGGAGCGCTCGCAAACCGAGTTCTTCCATACCTTCAACTCGCTTTTCGACCGCAAATGCCAGATCGTGCTCACCTGCGACCGTTTCCCCAAGGAAATCGAAGGGCTGGAAGAACGCCTCAAATCGCGCTTCGGCTCGGGGCTGAGCGTTTCCGTCACCCCGCCGGAGCTGGAAACGCGCATCGCCATTCTGCAAACCAAGGCGGAAAAATTCGATTTCCCCCTGCCCGATGACGTGGCCATGTTCATCGCAAGCCATATCGTTTCCAACGTGCGCGAGCTGGAAGGCGCGCTGCGCTCGGTATGGGCGCGCTGCCTTGCCGTGCACAAGCCGGCGAGCATCGCTATCGCCCGCGAAGCGCTGAAAGACCATATCCGCGCGCAGAGCAAGCAGGTCTCCATCGACGACATCCTGAAAACCGTCGCCAAGTATTACAAGATCACCGTGGACGACCTCACCGGCAAAAGCCGCAAGGCCAATATCGCGCACGCACGGCAGGTGGCAATGACGCTCGCCAAGGAACTCACCGCGCATTCCCTGACGGAAATCGGCCGGGCTTTTGGCGGACGTGATCATACCACCGTGATGCACGCCTGCCGCAAGGTGGACAAAATGCGCGCCGACGACCGCGATTTTGATGAAGAATACAAGGGCTTGCGCATGATGCTCACAGGCTGATGCGGATAACCGTCCCGACAGGCTGTGGATAGCCTGGGCATAACTCGCTGCCATCTGCAAAACCGCGCTTATGCCCATTTCGCCCACCGCCTTTCCCCAGCGTTACCGACTTTTTTCCGCCATTTTTTCCCAACCATTTCAAAAAGACGATAGACTTTTCCACTTTCCCACAGGCCTTACGTCGAAGACGAAAGAAATAAAAAAGAGGTTTTTATGAAAATCAGCATTTCCAGACTCTCCCTGCTCGACCCGCTTACCGATCTCGTCGCCATCGTTGACAACAAGACCACCCAACCCATCCTCGGCCACGTATGCCTGAAAGCGGAAGATGGGGTGCTGACCCTGAAATCCACCGATACCGAAGTCTCCCTCACCATCCGCATTCCTGTCACCACCCACGAAAACGGCGAAACCACCGTGCCCGGCCATAAATTCCTGAACCTCGTGCGCAAGATACCTGGCGACGTCACCATCGACTGCGTGCTGGCCGGCGAGCAGTTCGAAATCAGCGCCGCAGGTTCCACCGTGCGCCTCTCCACCCTGCCGGCTGCCGATTTCCCCATGGCGGAAACACCCGCGCCCGTCCATTCCCTCACTCTCGACGCGCGTCAGCTGCACCGCATCATGAGCAAGGTGGAATTTTCCATGGCGCGTGAAGATGTGCGCTTCTACCTGAACGGCCTTTATCTCAACGTGGTGGAAAGCGGCCATGGCCTGCATGCGGTCACCACCGACGGCCACCGCCTCTCCTGCGCCGCCATGCCGCTTGCCCATCCCTGTGACGAGAATGTATCCCTCATCCTGCCGCGCAAGGGCGTGCGTGAGCTGATCAAGCTGCTGGCGCGCGGTAACGGCGAAGTCACCCTCAACATCAGCGAACGCCAGCTCACCTTGGCGCTTGGCAACCATCATCTTTCCACCCGCCTCATCGACGGCCAGTACCCCAATTACCAGCAAGTGCTGCCGCCCAACCAGGACACGCCGGTGCTCATCGGCACCAGCGCCCTGATCAGCGCCCTCGATCGCGCCAAGGTGCTTCTCGTGGACAAGCACGACGGCATTCGCCTGCGCTTTGAAGGTGCGCAGCTGCATCTCGCCGCGCGCAACCTGGAAAACGAAAGCCTCGATGATCACCTCGACATCATCAACCCGGAAAATCTTCATCTCGATACCGGCCTCAACATCAATTACCTGATGGACGCGGTGCGCAACATCGAAGGCGAAAACCTGCAAATCCATCTCACCGAAGGTGAGCGCCCCTGTTTGCTCACCTCGCAGGAAGACCGCGACGTGCGCTACGTCATCATGCCGATGCGCCTGTAAGGCGGCGCATCGCCCCAGGACGCGCCATGCTTCTTTTCTCGCGGCGTTTCGGCCCTTTTTTCCTCACCCAGTTCGGCGGCGCGTTCGTGGACAATTTCTACAAGAACGCGCTCCTCGTCTTCATGACTTTGCATCTTTCCGGGCAGATGCTGTCGCTCTATTCCAATCTGGCGATGGCGCTGTTCATCCTGCCCTTCTTCATTTTTTCCGCATGGTCGGGGCTGCTTGCCGACGGCCGCGAGAAGCGCCATCTCATCCTGCGCATCAAGCTGCTGGAAATCGCCATCGTCGCCACCGGCATGCTCGCCTTCTGGCTGGAAAGCGTGTGGCTGATGCTGGCTGTCATCTTCCTGCTCGGCCTGCAATCGACCTTTTTCGGGCCGGTGAAATACGCCATGCTGCCCGAGCGTCTCGCCGAGAACGAGCTGATGCTCGGCAATGGCCTCATCGAAGCGGGCACCTTCATCGCCATCATTCTCGGTATGCTGCTTGGCAGCTATCTGTACGAAAACCTGCGTGGTGCATTTTATGTGTTCATGGCGCTATCGACGCTGGGCGGCTTTGCCTTTGCCGCCCTGATTCCGCGCGGCGACCAGCCGGCCGCCGTGCCGCTGCCCGCATTCAAGCCCTGGCGGCAGACGGTCGCATTGCTCAGGGAAACCGCCGCGCAGAAAACGATTTACCAGTGCATTCTCGCCATTTCCTGGTTCTGGCTGCTGGGCACCGCGCTGATGACGCAGATACCGCTGCTCACCAAGGAATACCTCGTCGCCGGCAACAGCGTGATGATTTACCTGCTGGCGCTCTTTTCCGTCGGCATCGGCGCAGGCTCGCTGCTTGCCAACGTGCTGGCGCGTGGCCGCGTTGAACCCGGGCTGGTGCCGTTCGGCGCCTTTCTCGTCGCAGCCGGCATGTTCGCCTTTATCTGCGCCATTCCCGGCAAGGGCGACATTGTGCGCGACATGCCGCTCGATTTTGCCGCGTTCTTCCACGCTGGCGGCTTCTGGCGCATCACCTTTTCCGTGCTGCTGATTGCCGTCGCTTCCGGGATTTATGTGGTGCCGCTCTATGCCGTGATCCAGGCGCGCGCGGAAAAGGGCAAAAAGGCGCAGGTGATTGCCGCCAACAACATCATCAATTCCCTGTTCATGGTGGCGGTATCGCTGCTTTCCATCGTGGTGCTGAGCGTTCTCGGGCGCAGCATTGGCGAGCTGGTCGGCTTGCTTCTTTTCCTGCATATCATTATTTCTTATTACATTTTCAAACGGGTGCCGGAATTCATCCTGCGCCTGATTGTGCTTGTTATCACCCGCGTGCTCTACCGTGTGCGCTTTGAAGGCCGCGAGCATGTTCCGCCGCGCGGCGCGGCGGTGCTCATTTGCAACCACGTGAGCTATCTCGATGCCTTCCTGCTGATGGCCGCCTGCCGCCGCCCTATCCGTTTCATCATGTATTACAAGATCTTCGATATTCCCGGGCTGAAGCAGGTTTTCCGTCTGGCCCGCGCCATTCCCATTGCCGCGCGCCACGAAAGCGCGCCGGTTTTCCGCCAGGCTTTCATCGATGCGGAAAAGGAACTCGGCAAGGGCCATATCGTCGGCATTTTCCCCGAAGGCGGGCTGACCCGCGACGGCGCGGTGGCGCCGTTCAAGGGCGGCGTCAATCTCATTCTTGCGAAAACGCCGGTGCCGGTGATACCCGTTGCCATCAGCCACATGTGGGGCAGCTTTTTCAGCCACAGCGCGCCGGGCGCGTTTCGCGGCTTTCGCGGCCTGCGCCATCGCGTGACCGTGCGCATCGGTGCGCCGCTGCCCGCGGACAGCGGCGTGGAAGACCTGCGTGAAGCTGTTTTATCATTGATAGAAGAAAAATAGATGTTTTTTACCAATATGAAGCGCTTATGGTGAGAAAATTTCTCAGATTAAGCGCTTATGAATGAGAAAATTTCCCATGGCAGCCAATATTCCTGCCCATGAACCACCCCGATTGACCGGAGAACGATGATGAAAAAAGCCCTGATCCTCGCCTGTGGCCTCGCCCTTGGCACTTTGTCGGGCGCGTATGCGCAGGAAGCCATGCTCCACCAGACCGCCAAACCGGAAATGTATGTGCGCCTGCCCTCGCAATGGAAGCTGCTGCTGGCCGATGGCGCGCGCGACGAAGCGGCCCTGCGCCCCTACTGGAAACAGGTTCAGGAAAAGCTCGCGCGGCTGCCCGGCACCCTGCCAGAGCTCTCGGCAGCGGACAAGCTCCTGCTCGACGATCTTCTCACCCGCGTCAACGGCGGGCTGGAACTCGCCTTTTATCTCGGCAAGAACGGCGCGGTGACCGTGGCTGGCGTGAGCCATTACGCCTTCCGCGACGAAGCCGAGTTTTTCGCCTGGTGGCAGGCGGCTGCCGAGGCCAATGGCTGGATGCTCGCCGGCAACGGCAAGGAAGGCCGCATCACCTTTGACAATGGCGAAACACTGGCCTACCGCTTCGATGCTGGCAGCGGGCGCGTACAGGCGCTGTTTGCGCCGCAATTGCCGGAAACGCCGGACTGGTCGCCCTTTGCCGGCGAAGGCGATCCTTCCCTGCAAGCGGCGGCGGCAGCGATCGATCCCAATGGCGATGGCCTGCTGCTGTGGTTGCGCAACAACCCGCTGGTACTCGCTGGCTTGAGCAGCGAACGCGGCGGTGCCTGGGTGCAAGCGCTGCAACTGCTCAAGCTGAAATCGCTTGCCCTCGGCTATGGTACGGCTGATGACGGCCATCCGCGCCTGCAATTCAACGCGGAAATCTCGCCGGGCGGCCTGCGCGATTTCCTGCCCATGGCGGCGCCAGCCACGGATCTTGCCGTGCATGGCGAACTGCAAGCGCTCTATGCCTTCACCCTGCCCGATGCCGCGCAAATGCGCAAAATCCTGCGCATCATCGAGAAAGGCAGCGGTAACCCGGAAAATCTCTATCAAAGCCTGCAAAGCGCTTTGGCCAGCGAATTCCGTATCGATACGGATCTGTTGTTCGATGCCCTCGGCACGCAATGGACCGTCATCAACGACGACTTCGGCACCGTCTTTGCCGCGCCGCGCCATGAGCGCTTCGACGCCGCCATCGCCATGCTCGAGCAAGCCGGCGTCGCCACCCTGGAAGACGCGGGCGACAGCGGCATCCGCCATCTGCGCCTCAATATCGTGCCGCTGCTGGAAAAAGATCCAGAATTCATCGCAGGAATGGAAAAAGCGCCGATCATCGTCGCCCTTCTCAGCACGCCCTATCATGTTTACTGGCAGGACGAAGGCGATTACCGCGTTTTCGCCACCCTGCCCCAGCCGCTGATGGACCGCAAGCGCAGCAAGAGCGGCAAGCACGCGGGCAGCTATCTTGCCCAGGGCGGCATTAGCGAGCCGGAAAACAGCGCCTTTGTCATGGCGCGCATCGACCATCTCGCGCGCAAGCATTACTACACCCGCCTGCACTGGCTGCAATATCTGGCCGATGTCGCCGGCGTCTCCATTCCCATGGACAGGCTGCCCAGCCCGCAAATGCTGAATTTCCCGGCCAGCGGTCATATTGGCGCAGCCATCAGCGGCGACGCGGAAAACCTGCGCGCGGAAATCCGGTTTGAAAACAGCCATCTCGATATTCTTCACAGCAGCGGTTACAACGCCTTCACCGGCATGGCCAGCCTTGGCATTCTCTCTGCCATCGTTCTGCCCGCCTATCAGGATTATGTGAAGCGCGCCAACGCCATGTCAGGCGACACTTTGATCGCCCCCGATCTCACGGAAGCGGAAAAGGCGGCCATCAGCCAAACCATCGATGACGTCTATGACGCCAGTGCACCGCTGCGCGAGAAAATCGGCCGTGGCGAAAAAGTGGAAGATGCCGATATTGCCAGCCTGCAAAACGCCATCCCCGGCATCGTTGAACATGCAGAAGATCACGGCCTTTATTTTACTTTCAATGGCGAAGCGCCCGCCTATTTGCAGGAAAGCACCCTCATCCTCTGGCCGGAAAAAGACGAGAAGGGAGAAACCCTGTGGTTTTGCTATCTCGAAGATCCCTATCTGCAAGGCGATGTGCTGTTGCCGCCCTCTTGCAGCCCGTATAACCTATAAACCAGAAAAATAATCGTTTTTTACCAACAGCAAGCGCTTTGTGCGGTAAAAAATCACTATAAATATTAAAAAGATGATAAAAATGAGAAAACTCGTAATTTTGCATACTGTGCTGCTGACAACCGGACTCGCCATGACCCCACTTTACGCCCAAACCCCGCCCGATCTTGAAAAACGCCCGCATACCGTCACGTCGCCGCACGGCGCGCGCGATGACGAATACTACTGGCTGCGCGACGATACCCGCCAAGACCCCGCAGTGCTCGCCTATCTCGAGGCGGAAAACGCCTACGCCGATGCCGTCATGCAGCCCCTGAAGCCGCTGGAAGACCGGCTCTATGATGAAATCCTCGCTCGCATCAAGCAGGATGACAGCTCCGTGCCCGCGCTGGAAGACGGCTACTGGTATTACAGCCGCTTCGTGAGCGGCAGCGAATATCCCGTTTACGCGCGGCGCAGCGAAGGGGCTGGCGTGGATGCGCAAAGCATCCAGAGCGCCAACGCCAAAGGCGATTTCGCCGGGGAAACCGTGCTGCTCGACGTCAACACTCTCGCGCAAGGGCATGACTATTACCGCGCCTTCCCCGTCGATATCAGCCGCGACAACCGCTTGATGCTGTGGGCGGAAGACTTAAGCGGCCGCCGCCAGTACACCCTGCGCGTCAAGGATTTGTCCAGCGGCGAGAACCTGCCCGACACGCTGCCCGGCACCAGCGGCAGCGCAGTATGGGCGGATGACGGCAAAACCCTGTTCTACATCGAAAACGATCCCGATACCCTGCTCACCGTGCGCGTGAAAAAACACATCCTCGGCAGCGATGCGGCAGACGACGAAACGGTTTACGAAGAAGCCGACGACAGCTTCTACATGGGCCTCGCGCGCAGCCGCGACGAACGCTATTTATTGATTACGCTGGAAAATACCGTCTCCGGCGAAGTGCGCTACACCCCGGCCGACAACCCCGGTGAATTCAAAGTGCTTGCCGCGCGCGAACGCGACGTGGAATACACCGCCGACCATTTCGACGGCCACTGGGTCATCCACACCAATGCCGACGGCGCGGAAAACTACAAAATCGTCACCGCCAAGGACGACGCCACCGAACGCAAGCACTGGCAAGACTGGATTGCGCACGATCCCGCCATCCTCATCGAAGATATCGAACTCTTCGACACTTTCACCGCCATCGGCGAGCGCTCCAAGGGCCTGTCGCGCATCCGCATCGTGAAAAAGGACGGCAGCAGCGACTATCTCGCCGCCGAGGAAAACGCCTACACCATGCACCTCGCCGCCAACCCCGAAGGCACGAGCCAGCGCCTGCGCTACAGCTACAGCTCGCTCACCACCCCGCCCACCACCTACGAACTCGATCTCGGCACGGGCGAACGCCGCATCCTGAAGCAGGAGGAAGTGCCCGGCTACGATGCCGGCCGTTACCAGAGCAAACGCGAATGGGTACCGGCGCGCGACGGCACGCAAATCCCCGTCACCCTCGTCTATCGCAACGATTTGCCGCGCGACGGCAGCGCCGCCCTGCTCCTCTACGGCTACGGCAGCTACGGCGCCAACATCGATCCGTGGTTCGACCCCGACGTCATCAGCCTCCTTGACCGCGGCATGGTCTATGCCATCGCCCATATCCGCGGCGGCCAGGAAATGGGGCGCAAATGGTACGACCAGGGGAAAATGTTCCACAAACAGAACACCTTCACCGATTTCATCGACGTCACCCGCTGGCTCGTGGACAACGGCTATGCCGCGAAAGAACGCGTCGCCGCCATGGGCGGCAGCGCCGGCGGCCTGCTCATGGGCGCTGTCGCCAACATGGCGGCGCAGGATTATCGGGTCATCCTCGCGCAAGTGCCCTTCGTCGATGTGGTCACCACCATGCTCGATCCCACCATCCCGCTCACCACCAACGAATACGACGAATGGGGCAATCCCGAAACCAGCGCGGAAAGCTATGCCTACATGCTCGCCTACTCGCCCTACGACAACCTGAAAACGCAAGCCTATCCCGCCATGTTCATCGGCACCGGCCTGTGGGATTCGCAGGTGCAGTACTGGGAACCGGCGAAATACGTGGCGCGCCTGCGTGACCGCAACACCGGCAAGCATCCTGTCATCTTCCGCACCAACATGGATGCCGGGCACGGCGGCAAATCCGGGCGCTTCCGCGCCATCCGCGAACAGGCGGAAATGTACGCCTTCATGCTCGCGCAGCTGGGCATCCGCGAATAATCCCAGCCACGGACGTTGCAGGCAACGTCCCTGCACCGCATCCTGCAAAGATGTCGGATATCCGGCGTGTTTTGTCTTGCACACCAAAACCGCATCCGTAGGGTGGGTGTCAACCCACCATCGCGAAGGATGGCAGGTTGGCGGTGAAGCGTGAGCCGAACCCCAACACTGGCAAGCATCGCCTGTTGGGGTTCATCGCGTTCACCTTAACCTGCAAGCACTGTGCATCCGCTTCAAACCTCTATCGTCAACGCAAGTCGGCCATTCATGGCCGACGCGTAGGGACGTAGCCTGCTACGTCCTGAATCCCCGCCACGGACGTTGCGGGCAATGTCCCTGCACTGCATTCTGCAAAAACGTCGGTCATCCATGGCCGACCTGCACTATGGCGGGCTGACGCCCACTCTGCAAGTAGATTTTCAAAAAATGCTTAAAAACAGTGATTTTTTACCATAAAAAAGCGCTTATTGCGGTAAAAATCTACCACGATAAGCGCTTCGAATAGTGATTTTTTATCATTGCGGAAGCGCATGGCTGCGCTTCCTGGCCTTGTTGCCGCCTTATTGGTAGGCGGCGGGGATTTGCCGGTGGAAATCCGTCTCCTGCTGGTAGCGGTGCGCGAGGTTGAGCAGGCGCGGTTCGCTGAAATGCGGGCCGATAAGATGCGCGCCGACCGGCAGGCCGTCGATAAAACCGCACGGGTGGCTCAGGGCGGGCAGACCGGCAAGGTTGACCGGCACGGTATAAAGATCGCCGAGGAACATGGCGACAGGGTCGTCCATCTGGCTGCCGAGCTTGAAGGCGGGTGTCGGCGTGATCGGGCCGAGGAGCACGTCCACGTCGCGGAAAGCGCCCTGGAAGCCTTCGAGAATGGCGCGGCGCGCGCGCCGCGCCTGCTCGTAGTAGGCGTCGTAATAGCCGGCGGAAAGGGCGTGCGTGCCGATGATGATGCGGCGTTTGACTTCGTCGCCGAAGGCTTCGCCGCGGCTGCGCATGTAGAGATCGAGCAGGTCTTTGGGATTGTCGCAGCGGTAGCCGTAGCGCACGCCGTCGTAGCGCGAGAGGTTGGTGGAGGCTTCCGCCGAGGCGATCAGGTAATAGGTGGCGATGGCGAGTTCGCTGTAGGGCAGGTCAATGTCAACCAGTGTCGCGCCCAGTGTTTCATAGACTTTGGCCACCGCCTGGACGGCATCGGCCATGCGCGCTTCGAGACCTGCAAAATACTGGCGTGGCAGGCCGATGCGCAGGCCGACGAGCGGGGCATCGAGTTCGCCATCGAAGCGGGTGTGCGTTTTCGGGCTGGAGGTGGAATCCTTGGGATCATGTCCGCCCATGCCGTTCAGGATGTGGGCGAGGTCTTCGGCGCTGACGGCAATGGGGCCAGCCTGGTCGAGGCTGGAGGCGTAGGCGATCATGCCCCAGCGCGACAGGGTGCCATAGGTGGGCTTGATGCCGGAGACGCCGCACCAAGCGGCAGGCTGGCGAATGGAGCCGCCGGTATCGGAGCCGGTGCTGTAGGGCAGAAGACGCGCGCCAACCGCCGCTGCCGAGCCACCGGAAGAACCGCCGGGGACGTAATCGGCATTCCAGGGATTGTGTACGGCGCCAAAATGGCTGCGTTCGTTGGAAGAACCCATGGCAAATTCGTCCATGGAGAGTTTGCCGGTCATGACGGCGCCGGCGTTTTCGAGGTTTTCCGCGATGGTGGCGGTGTGCGAGGGGATGAAGGTCTCGAGCATTTTCGAGCCGGCCGTGGTCGGCACGCCGCGGGTGCAGAAAAGATCCTTGTGCGCCATGGGGATGCCGTCCAGCAGCGAACGCGCTTCGCCTTTGGCGCGGCGCGCATCGCTTGCCCGCGCCTGTTCGAGGGCGATGTCCGGCGTAACGCGGATAAAGGCGTTCAAGGCCGGATTGTGCGCAGCGATGCGATCGAGGAAATGGCGGGTGAGCTCTTCGGAAGAAACGGCCTTGTCGGCAAGGAGTTGCCCGAGTTCGCAGGCCGTGTGGTGGTGCAGGGGTTTCATGTTATTCGATCACTTTCGGTACGGTGAAGAAGCCGTCTTCGGCATAGGGAGCGTTTTCGGCCATGCTCGGGTGCATGTCGCGGGCGATGGCAACATCATCACGCAGGGGCTGGATGTCGCCCAAGGGATGGGCGAGCGGCGCTTTGCCGCGGATGGCATCATCATCCAGCACATCAAAGAGTTCGAAAATTTTGCCGAGATCGGCAGCGAGCTGTTTTTCCTGTTCGGGCGAGAGGGCGAGACGCGCCAGCTTCGCGGTGCGCGCGACGAGTTCTGAATCAAGTGGGCTCATGGGCGGGATTAAAAATACTTCAAAAAAACGGGTGAGAAGGTATCATATCCGCCTATTTTTTGCACCCGCCGCCCGTGTTTGCGGCCAGTTTTTTGAGGACGGTTTATGTTCAATCTTTTCAGTGGCATGTTTACCAGCGATTTGTCCATCGACCTGGGAACGGCCAATACCTTGATTTATGTGCGGGGCGAGGGGCTGGTGCTGGATGAGCCGTCGGTTGTTGCCATTGCCGAAGACCCGCAGGACGGGCGCAAGAAAATCGTCGCTTACGGTGCACAGGCCAAACAGATGCTCGGACGCACACCGGGCAATCTCACGACTATCCGCCCTTTGCAGGATGGCGTGATTGCAGATTTCAAGATTACTTCGATGATGCTCACCCACTTCATCAAGCGCGCACTTGGGCGACGCGGCTTTTTCATCCGCCGCCCCAGTCCGCGCATTCTCATTTGCGTGCCTTCCGGGGCGACACAGGTGGAAAAACGCGCGATTCGCGATGCGGCGCGCAGCGCTGGCGCCAAGGAGGAGTTTCTCATCCAGGAGCCGATGGCGGCGGCGATTGGCGCGGGCATTCCCGTGGATGAAGCCTATGGTTCGATGGTGGTCGATATTGGCGGCGGCACTTCGGAAGTGGCGGTGATTTCCCTGAACGGCATCGTCTATTCCAATTCGGTGCGCCTTGGTGGCGACAAGTTCGACAGCGCCATCATCGATTATGTGCGCCGCAATGCCGGCATCGTCATCGGCGTGCCCACCGCCGAGCGCATCAAGAAGGAAATCGGCTGCGCCTATCCGTCTTCGGAAAGCCGGGTGCTCGAAGTGCGCGGCATCAACCAGCGCGAAGGCGCGCCGCGCAGCTTCACCATCAGTTCCAACGAGGTGCTGGAAGCGCTTCAGGATCCCTTGGATGGCATCGTGCACGCCGTGCGCCAGGCGCTCGAACTCACCCCGCCGGAGCTCGCCGCCGACATTGCCGACCGCGGCATCGTGCTCACGGGCGGCGGCGCGCTGTTGCGCGATCTTGACCGTCTCCTCATGGAAGAAACCGGGCTCAACGTGATTGTGGCCGATGATCCGCTCACCTGCGTGGCGCGCGGCGGCGGCAAGGTGCTGGATTTGCTCGATCAGCGCGGCGTGGCTTCTTTCCTGATGTCGTAAGGGTAGGCAGCGCACGCCATGTGGCAGTCTTCCGAGCCGAACCGCACCGCGTTATGGCCGGTGCTGCGTGCGCCATTGCTGCTTGTGGTGCTGGCGCTGATCCTGATGGTGGCCGACCAGCAGACGCGCTTGCTCGCGCCGCTGCGCAACATGCTGCATGAATGGGTGTACCAGCCGGTGCGCATCACCGTGCAATTTCCGCTGGCGCAAAGCAGCGCACTGATGGCGCGCTGGCAGGAGCGCCGCAAGGCGGCTGACCAAGCCTTGCAGCTTGCCACGGAAAACCGCGAATTGCGCGCCCAGTTGCAGACGCTGGGGCATTTCCAGGCGGAAAACCGCCGCCTGCGCATGTTGATGGATTCCCTGCTCAACGTGACCGATCCGGTGCTGATTGCCGAAATCCGCAACGATGCCATTGATGGCTACCGCGAAAGCATCACCATCAACAAGGGGGCCCGCGATGGCGTTTTCCTGCATCAGGCCGTGATTGATCCCTATGGACTGGTGGGGCAGGTGGTGGAGGTCCACAACAGCGAATCCAGGGTCATGCTGGTGACGGACGCGCGTTCGCGCCTGCCGGTGTATGTGGCGCGCACCCAGCAGCGTGCGCTGGTATCGGGCACGGCACGGCGCGGCGAGATGACGCTGGACAATCTGCGCGCCGGCAGCGATATCCGCGCCGGTGATCTTCTCATCAGCTCCGGCCTCGGCGGCGTCTTTCCGCGCGGTTATCCGGTGGCGACCGTGGCGGGTGTCGAGCGTTCGCCGGAAAGTTCGTTTTTGCAGGTGACACTGACGCCAGCCGCGCATTTGTCGTCCATGCTGGAAGTCTTGCTCCTCGACAAGCGCGAAGGGATGACGCCGCTGCCGATGGGGCCGCACGTGGACATGGAGGATGACGGTGAGCGTGAATAGCGCGACTTTTTTCACTCTGTTTGTCGCGTGGCTGCTGATGTTGCTGGGCGACTGGTTTTTGCCCTGGTTTGTGCTGCCCGATCTGGTCATGCTCGCCTGGATTGCCCTGCGCTTTGCGTTTGTTACCGCTCCGCTATGGCCGCCGCTGTTGCTGGTGAGCCTGTTCATGGATGTCGGCGCCCAGGTGCCGCTCGGTTTTCATGCTTTGGTGCAAGCGGTGTGTGCCTTGCTGCTGCTGCCGGGCATGGCGCGGCTGCGCCTGAGTTCCGGGGTGGAACAGCTGACCGTACTGGCCTTTGTGGCCGTGCTCGCCGCGCTGGGCAAGGGCTTGCTGCTCTATGTCATGCTGGGTATGCCCATGCCTACTGGCTGGCCGCTCGGCGTGTTCGTACAGATTTTCCTGTGGCCGTTTGCCCGCGCCTTGGGTGAAGCGCTGATGCGGCCTTATCTGCCGCGGGATGAAACATGAAACGGCCTGTCGGTGACGCGCTTTCCGGGCAGCAGGAGGGCGATCTCGAAGCGGCACAGCGGGTGAGTTTTTCCCGCCGTGTGGCATTGGCGGGGGCTGGCGTGCTTGCCGGATTGCTCACGCTTTTCGGGCGCATGTTTTATCTTCAGGTGGAAAAACACGATTTTTACCGCACGCGCTCGCAAAGCAACCGCGTGCGCATCAAGGCGCTCATCCCGGAACGCGGGCAGATATATGATCGCCACGGGCAGGCGCTCACTGAAAACATCCTGCGCTACCGCGTGGTCGTCAATCCCGCGCAATTGCAGGACACGCAACAAGCGCTGGATGAGTTTGCCGCCATCATTCCCCTGAGCGAGGAAGAACGCGCCGAATTCATGAAGCGCCTCGGCCAGACCCGGCGCTATGAAAATGCCATTCTCAAGGAAGGGATAGACGAACAGTCGCATTACCGGTTGTCCGTGATGCTGTACCGCCTGCCGGGCTTCGAAATCGAACCCTATCATGAGCGCTATTATCCGCTCGGCATTCTGACCGCGCATGTGCTCGGCTACACCAACCGCATCAACGACAAGGATCTGGAAACGCTGGACGAGGCCGATTATCGCGGCCTGCAAACCATCGGGCGCGCCGGTATCGAGCGCCAGTACGAGGCGCGCCTGCGCGGCAAGCCGGGTTATCAGCAGGTGGAAACCGATGCCAACGGCAATCTCGTGCGTCTTCTGGAAGAAGTGCCGGCGCGGCGCGGGCAGGATATCCATTTGAGCCTCGATGCCGAATTGCAGCGCTTCATTTACGAGGCGATGGGCGATTACCGCGGTTCCTGCGTGGTGCTCGAGCCGGAAAGCGGCGAGGTGCTGGCGCTCGTTTCCAAGCCGGGCTATGACGCGAACCTTTTCACCCGCGGCATCAGCCGCCGCCAGTACCAGCGCCTGCTCGAAGACCCGCACGGCCCGCTCTATGACCGTGCCCTGAAAGGGCGCTATCCGCCGGGTTCGGTGGTCAAGCCGATGATGAGCCTTGCCGCCTACCATTACGGCATTTTCAATACCCAGACGACGGTGCATTGCCCGGGGCATTATGTGATTGACGGGCAGGGCGGACGGCGCTTTCACTGCTGGAACCGGCGCGGCCACGGCAGCATGAATGCCGATCATGCCATTGCCGAATCCTGCGACGTCTATTATTACCAGCTGGGCCACCGCCTCGGCATCGAGCGCATGAGCGAATATGCCGCGCATTTTTCCCTGGGCAGGCTGACCGGCATCGACATGCCCGAAGAAGGATCGGGCATCATGCCGACACGCGCCTGGAAGGAGAAGCGCTTCAAGCGCCCCTGGTATATCGGCGACACCATCAACGCCAGCATCGGCCAGGGGTTTGTCACCATGACGCCCATCCAGCTTGCCTACATGACCACACTCATTGCCCGCGACGGGCGTCCGTTCACGCCGCGCCTGCTGCGTCGCGTCTATGATCCGCAAAGCGAAAAATTCCTGCATCCGGTGACCGACGGCACGCAAACGCCGCTCGACGTGCATCATCCCGAAAACTGGGCATCGGTACGGCAGGCGATGGTCAATGTCGTGCACAGCGCTTACGGCACCGGGCGCAAGATTGCGCCATCGCGCTACCGCATGGCGGGCAAGTCCGGCACGGTGCAGGTGATTTCCTTCCAGAACGATCGCCGCCTGACCCAGGAAGAACTGGCCGAAGAGCACCGCGACAACGCCATGTTCATCGCCTTTGCCCCGGCGCAGGCACCGAAAGTGGCAGTGGCCATCGTGGTGGAACGCGGCGGCAGCGGCAGCAGCACGGCCGGGCCGATTGTGCGCGACATCTGTGATTATTATCTCGACAAGGAAGGGCTGATATGAACGCGGTGATGGACGAGGTGCGCCGCCGCGACCGCCTGCCATGGTTTCTCGGCTGGATGGCGCGGCTCGATATCTGGTTGCTGCTGGTCATGCTGCTGCTGATGGCGGCCAGTCTGGTCATTCTGCGCAGTGCCGCGGGCAGCGAAGGCATTGTCCTGCGCCAGGGCATCCGCTTTGCCGGTGCGCTGGTGGTGTTTGTCGCGCTGATGATGTTGCCGCCGCCCTTTCTGCGCAGGATCACGCCGTTGCTGTATGTGGCAACGCTCGGGCTGCTTGTGCTCGTCGAAGTGGCAGGCGTCAGCGCCGGCGGCGCGCAGCGCTGGCTCAATCTCGGCGTTGCCCGTATCCAGCCTTCGGAGCTTGCCAAGATCAGCGTGCCGATGATGGTGGTGTGGTATCTCACCATTCGCCACACCTTGCCGTCGGTCAGCGATGTGCTGGCAGCGCTGGCGATCATTGCCGTACCGGTGCTGCTGATCTTGTCGCAGCCGGATTTGGGCACGTCTTTGCTGGTCGGCGCCAGCGGCGTCATTGCGCTGTTTCTCGCCGGGCTGTCGTGGCGGATGATTGCGCTCGGTTCGGTGCTGGTCGCCATTGCCGCGCCGCTTTTCTGGTTTTTCGGCATCAAGGACTATCAGCGTGAGCGGGTGCTGACGCTTTTCAATCCCGATGCCGACCAGTTCGGGGCAGGCTGGCACATCATCCAGTCGCAGATTGCCATCGGTTCGGGCGGCATCAGCGGCAAGGGCTATATGCAGGGCACGCAGTCGCAGCTGGAGTTTCTGCCGGAATCGAGTACGGATTTCATTTTTGCCGTCATCGCCGAAGAGCTGGGGCTTTTCGGCGTCTGCTGCCTGCTGATTGCCTATGGCATTCTGATTTTTCGCGGCCTGTATTTGTCCACCATGCTGTGCAACCGCTTTGCCCGGGTCGTTTCCGCCAGCATTTTTCTCACCTTTTTCATCAATATCTTCGTCAATATTGGTATGGTGAGTGGCTTTTTACCGGTTGTCGGCTTGCCGCTGGCGTTTATCAGCTATGGCGGCAGCTCGATTTTTTCCCTGATGGCAGGATTTGCCATCGCCATGAATCTGATAGGCGGCTACTGGCAGTCGCCGGAACAGGAACATTTATGAAACAGACGCTTCTTGCCGCCCTGTTGCTGGCCAGCCTGCCGGCTGCTGCGGCCAGCTATCTCGACCGTCCCGAGGCCATCGCCCTGATGCACGACATCGCCGAAGCGCAGGGCATGGACGAACACTATCTGCAAACCCTGCTCGCCGCCATCCACCGCGATGACAGCGTGCTGGAGAAAATCTCGCGTCCGGCGGAAAAGACCAAAACCTGGGCGGAATACCGCCCGATTTTTCTTGATGAGGCGCGCATCCAGAACGGCGTCGCCTTCTGGGAGCGTCATGCCGAAGCGCTCGCGCGCGCGGAACAGGAATACGGCATGGATCCGGCCATCATCGTCGCCATTGTCGGCGTGGAAACGCGCTACGGCAAAGTGACGGGCAGCACGCCGGTATTGCAGGCGCTTGCCACCCTGTGCTTCGACTACCCCAAGCGCGCCGCCTTTTTCTGCGAACAGGTTGATTATTTCCTGCGCCTTGCCAAGCGCGAGAATTTCAATCCGCTGCGCATTCGCGGCTCGTATGCCGGGGCCATGGGCATGGCGCAATTCATGCCGTCGAGCTATTTCAACGATGCCATCGATTATGACGGCGACGGCGTCATCAATCTCTGGGAAAGCCCGCAAGACGCCATCGGCTCGATTGCCAACTACATGAAGGTGCGCGGCTGGCAGGCGGGCGGCAGTCTGGTTTACCGCTTGCCGTCATTGCCGGAAGGACACGCACTGCTGGAAAACCATCAGCCGCACATGGCCTTGGCAGAATTGCGCGTTGACGAGACGCTCAAAAATGACGAGAATTTCATCAAATGGACAGCCAATCACCGTGGCGAAAAAGTGGGCGGCCTTGAGTTGACGGGCGTTGACGGAAAAGAGTACTGGTTGACACATAATAATTTTTACGTGATCACCCGCTATAATACGTCGCCTTTGTACGCCATGGCAGTGATTGATCTTGCCCGGCGTATTGTTGAAGAACGTCAGAGTAAAACACAATGAAAAACTTAACATTAGCGATCAGTTTGAGCTTGTTCGCCCTTGCCGCGCACAGCGCGGAAAAAGCGCCGCTCTTTACCGTCGCCAGTGATGTTGCCTCATTGCAGGACAGTGACATCGGCAGCGCGAAAAAAACCGGCGAAACCAAACCGGTCAAGCTGAAAAGCAAGGCGAGCAAGCAGGATGGCAAAGCGCTCTTCCAGATTCATGGTCAACAAGCCGCGCAGCATAAAGCTGCGCCGCTAGCGGCCAAAGACAATGCCAGCAAGAAAGCAGATCAGGCTGGCACGGCGCGAGACAATCCCTTGCAGGCGCTTGCGGCTGGCGACAAACCTGCGGAAAGCAAAAAAGCCGTTGCCGACAAAAAAGCGGACAAGGCGGCCGTGAAAGCGTCGGCGAAAACGGAAAAAACCAAGCCGCAGGCGGCGGATGACAGCGCTGCCAAGGTGAAAACCGTTGTAGCGGCAGACAAATCGGCAACCGAACAGATTGCGGCCAAAGGCGACAGCCAACCGGCCGTCGAGAATAGCGAAAGCACGCTGTTCAAAATCGCGAGCTATTACGAAGCCGATGAAATGGGTGACAGCGATGATGCCGTGCGCAAAATCGATCTGAGCAAGCCGCAAGGCAAGCCACAATTGCTGGCCGATGTCAGCGGACGTCGTGCCATTGCCGACAGCAAGGCCATTCAACGCGCCGCGCCTGTCAGCAAAAAACGCAGTGGCGGTAAAAAAGGTTCATATTCCTATGTGGTGCGCGGCAAGCGTTATCAAACGCTTGCAAGCAGCGATGACTTCGTGCAGGAAGGCCCGGCTTCGTGGTATGGCCCTGGTTTCCACGGCAAGAAAACCGCGAGCGGCGAAATCTACGATATGCACAAGATGACGGCCGCGCACAAGCGTCTGCCGCTCGGCACCAAGCTGGAAGTAACCAACAAGCGCACCGGCAAGAGCATCATTGTCACTGTCAACGATCGCGGACCTTTCCACGGCAACCGCATCATTGATCTTTCCCATGCCGCCGCCAGCAAGCTGGGCGTTTTGAAAAGCGGTGTGGCGAATGTGACGATTCGCGCCATCAAATAAGCGGACAACGTTTTTCGCGATTGCCTTAAAACCATCCGGCCATCCGCACGCTGTGCGGATGGCCGGATTATTTTATGTGGTAGAAGGTCTGGTCGCCAGGCCAATCCGGATGGCATTTCGCTTCCTGCCGGTTGCGGCAGACGCTTGCCCGCGCGATGCGCCGTTCGTGGATGCGAGAAGCGTTTGCGTTATGAAAGAGGATTTTTGTGGTAAAAAATAACCATAGCAAGCGCTTCATATCATAATTTTTTACCATTTTTGACGGAGTCTGCTATCATTCGCCGTTGCCTGTTTTTGAGACTTTGATACAAGGAGAACCCTATGGGATTTATCAGCATGATTGTGATTGGTTTTATTGCCGGCATGGTGGCGCGCGCGCTGCATCCGGGCCAGGACAATCTCGGCTGCGTGATGACGACCGCGCTGGGTATCGTCGGTTCCATCGTGGCCGGTTATCTCGGCGTGATGATCGGCTGGTACGATGAGGGCGAACCGGCCGGTTTCGTGATGTCCATTCTGGGCGCGATTCTGGTGCTGATGTTTTTGCGGCGCATGGGTAGATCGCGCAAATAATCCATATTTTTGGTAAAAATAATATCTTTTTACCATCAATAAGCGCTTATGGTGATAAATAATTTCTATAAAAGCGCTTATTTTTAGGAAAATTTACCAATGCGTTTGCCGGACAGGATTTGCGCTCGTGCAGTGATCTGACGGATGTTGACAGCCTGGCATCCAGGATGTGGCGCTACGGTTCGGCTGCTTTCCTCTGCATGGTGACGGCAGGCGGCCAGCCGGTGTTGGCAAACGAAGACTGCCGCGCTTGTGGCCATCATGATCAAACCGGGCATGTCCCGGTTTTTTGTTGTCCGCCCAGAGAGGTGCAGGGAGGGAGCGGTATAAAAGGATAATAGTCATTTTTTACCGATATGAAGCGCTTGAATAGCGTTATTTTCTCACAATAAGCGCTTGTTCGTGGTAAAAAATGACTATTTTTGCGTATTTTATGATTTCCCTGCCATAAAGGCTTCGATGGCTGCCACGCTCTTGGGCACGTCGCCGCTGAACACTTCCGCGTCGCCGTCGGTAATCAGCACGTCGTCTTCAATGCGGATGCCGATGCCGCGCCATTTTTCCGCCACGCTGTCGTCGTAGGTCTGGATATAGAGGCCGGGTTCGATGGTGACGACCATGCCCGGCTGATAGACGCGCGATTGCCCGTCCGGCTTGTAAACGCCGACGTCGTGCACGTCCAGCCCCAGCCAGTGTCCGGTGCCGTGCGGGTAGAACTGCTTGAAGCGGTCTTCCGCCATCCAGCCGTCGAGCGTGCCCGTGATGACTTTTTCATCGAGCAGGCCCTGGATGAGGATGCGCGCGGTTTTGTCGTGCAATTCCAGATGGCGGATACCGGCGCGGGCGGCGCGGATGGCTTCTTCTTCGGCATGGAGGACGATTTCATAAAGCGCTTGCTGTTCACGGCTGAACGTGCCGCTGGCCGGGAAGGTGCGGGTGATGTCGCCGGCGTAGGTACCGAATTCCGCGCCGGCATCGACGAGGAGCAGGGCGTTGCGGTTGAGCGCGGCGTTGTTGTCGCGGTAATGCAGGCAGCAGGCATTGGCGCCGCTTGCGATGATGCTCGGGAACGACCAGTGGCAGCCGTGGCGGCGGAATTCCGCTTCCAGCGCGGCCTGCACTTCGTATTCGTATTGCGCGTCGCGCGTAGCCAGCATGGCGGCACGATGGCCGGCGGCGCTGATTTGCGCGGCGCGGCGCATGAGGGCGATTTCTTCGTGGCTCTTGATGAGGCGCATCTCGTCGGCTTCGCGGCGCAAATCGAAGATGCCTTCCACCGGCGCGCCGCCACGGCCCGCAGCGGCGTGCACGTCGCGGAGCAGGGCGGTGATGCGTTCGTCACAGGTGGCGCGCGTGCCGAGGATGGTGTAGATGCGCGTGCTGTTTGCCAGCAGGGCGGGCAATTGCGGCAGATCGGCCAGGGGATGGGCGACATCCGCGCCGTAATCGTCCACCGCGCCTTGCTGGCCGACGATTTTGCCTTCCCAGATTTCTTTCAGAGGATCACGCGGCGCGGAAAAGAGGGTGTATTCCAGCTTGCCGTTCACACGGCGCAGGAGCGCCACGGCATCGGGCTCGGGAAAGCCGGTGAAATACCAGAAATAGCTGTCCTGGCGGAAGGGGAAATGTACGTCGTTGTTGCGATAGGGTTCGCCGGGCGCGAAGAGCACCACGGCGCTGCCTTCGGGCAGACGGGCAAAAAGCGCTTCGCGGTGCGCGGCAAAGACGGAAACGGGCAAGCTGGCATCCATATGAACCTCGGGCAGGGCAAAAGGCCGCTAGCCTACACCTGCGTGGTCAGGCTGGCAACGGGGGCAATGGGCGCAAGCGGCAAGTCATCCGCTGAGAATTCTAAAAAAATGATAATATTCTGCCTGCGCCATTTGTCGCAGGAGCCGCCATGAACTGGGAAATGATCTTTGTCTTTGTCCTGCTTGCCGTCACGATAGCGGTGTTCGTCTGGGACCGTTTCCGCATGGATATGGTGGCCTTTGCCGTGATGCTGGCACTGGCGCTTTCCGGCATCATCACGCCCAGGCAGGCGGTTGAGGGCTTCAGCAATCCGGTGTTGCTGATGATTGCCGGATTGTTCGTGGTGGGCGATGGTCTCATGCGCACCGGTGTGGCAGGGCTGACCGGCAACTGGCTGCTCAAGGTGAGTGGCGGGCACAAGCGGCGCACGCTGCTCTTGTTGCTGCCGCTGGTGGCGGTGCTTTCCGGCCTGATGAGTTCGACGGGCACGGTGGCGTTGCTGATTCCCGTGATTCTCACCATGGTGCGGCGTACCGGCCAGTTTGCCAGCCATCTGATGATGCCCATGGCGTTTGCCGCACTGATTGGCGGTATGCTGACTCTGATCGGCACGCCGCCCAATCTGGTGGTGAGCGAAGCGCTGCAAGCCGGTGGCTATGCGCCTTTCAGCTTTTTCTCCTTCACGCCCGTGGGATTGGCGGTGTTGGCGGTGGGCATGTTCTATCTGCTCACGGTGGCGCAGTGGCTGCTACCGAGCAAGAATTATGGCGACCATGCCGCCGGTCGGCAAACGCTTTCCGAGCTGGCGGCGCAGTACAACATCGAGCGCCGCCTGTACAAATTCGTGCCGCGCGACGACAGCCCGCTCATCGGCAAGACTGTGCTGGAAGCGCGTTTGCGCCGTCGTTATGCCGCGACGCTCTTTGCCCTCGAACGGCAGGGGCGGCTGCTGTCATCCTTCGTGCCGGTGTTGATCAATACCACGGTGCAGCGCGCCGATATTCTCTGGCTTTACATCGAGCCGGAATACGCGGAAAAGCTGATGGAGGATATGGCGCTGCAATCCCTGCCGGTGGACGAAAACCAGCTGCTGCGCATCCAGCAGGCTTTCGGCTTTGCCGAAGTGCTGGTCACGCCGCGTTCGGCGCTGATTGGCAAATCCCTGCAGCAAGCCGATTTCCGCGACCGCTACGGTCTGAGTGCCATCGGCGTGCGTCGCGGCGATGACGTGCTCTATCTCGATTACCAGAATACGCTGTTGCAGGCATCGGACGCGCTGCTGCTGGTTGGCGACTGGGCGCAGATCCGCCGCCTCGGCCACGCTTCCCAGGATCTCCTCATTTTCCATACGCCGCTCGAACTCGATGACGCGCCCGTGCATCTCGACAAGGCCGGCTGGGCGATGGGCATCATGGGCGCATTGCTGGTGTGCATGGCAACCGGCTGGCTCGACAACCTCACTGCCATTCTTCTGGCCGCCTTTCTCATGGTGGTGAGCGGTTGCCTGAGCATTCGCGAGGCCTACCAGTCGCTCAATCCCATGAGCCTGGTGCTGATCGCCTGCCTGTTGCCGATGTCCACTGCCATGGAAAAAAGCGGGGCGCTGGCTTTTGTGGTCAACCATATCGTCGCCATTTTGCAGGATGCCGAGCCGATGCTGATTGCCGCGGCGTTTTTCCTGCTCACCTCGCTCCTGAGCCAGTTCATTTCCAACACGGCGACCAGTGTGCTGATGGCGCCGGTTGCCATGAGCACCGCCCTCGGCCTTGGCTTCGATCCGCATCCGCTCCTGATGATGGTCGCCATTGCCGCCTCTTCCGCCTTTTGTACGCCGATTGCCTCGCCGGTCAATACCCTCGTGCTGGTGCCGGGGAGTTATCGCTTCATGGATTATGTCAAAGTCGGTATCGGCTTGCAGTTTGCCGTGATGCTGGTGGCGCTTTTTGTCGTGCCAATCTTTTTCCCGTATTGAATAATCTGTTCCTTTTCACTATCCATTGGAGATGCCCATGTCTTACCTGACTGCCCTGCAAAGCGCGCCCGCGCTGGAAACCATTTACCGCCACCGCTCCATCCGCAAATACGAGAAAACGCCGGTCGAAGCGCCAGTGCTCGAAGCCATTCTCGAGGCCGGACGCGCCGCTTCTTCCTCGAGCTTCATGCAATGCGTGCACATCATCCGCGTGACCGACTCCACCCTTCGTGAAGCCTTGTGCGAAGTGGCCGCCGGGCAGCGCTATGTGGTAGAAGCGCCGGAATTTCTCGTCTTTTGCGTGGATTACCACAAGCATCACCAGCTCGTGCCTGACGCGCAGACCGATTGGACGGAAACCCTCATCATCGGCGCCACCGATGCCGGCATCATGGCGCAGAACTGCCTGCTTGCCGCCGAATCGCTGGGGCTGGGCGGCGTGTATATCGGCTCGCTGCGCAACGACATTGCCCGCGTGGCCGAACTGCTTGCCCTGCCCCGCCATACCCTTCCGCTTTTCGGCCTCTGCCTTGGCTATACCGCAGAAGAGCCGCTATATCGCCCGCGCCTGCCGCTTGCCATCAGCATGAGCGAAAACCGCTACACGCCGGCCGACAGCGCCACGCTTGCCGCCTACAACGACAGCGTGCGCGACTATTACCAGCAGCGCGGCGACAAAGTGCTGGACTGGCAACAGGCCGTTAACAACACGCTGGGCAAACCCGTGCGTCCGCATATGCTGCCTTTCCTGCAAGCGCAGGGTTTTTGCAAGCGGTAACACAATGAAATTCATCAAATAAGACAAGAAGCAAGTTTTCTCGCAATGAAGGCGCCTGTAATGATAAAATTTCTCATTACAGGCATTGTTACAAGAACATCGATAAGTTTTTTAAAAAAATCGATAAAGAATAAAACATTTATCTTTCTTGATAAAAGTCAAGATGAATAAATGTACATATGCGTATGATTTCCGTAATTTGTTGCATAGGAGAGTTGCCGTGTCACGCTTTGCCCGCCGAATGCTTTGTCTCTTCGCCTTTGCCACCCTGACGGCTCAGGCCGCACCTTCCTATGAATACGAACTCGTCGATCCCCAGGGGCAGACGAAAACCCAGGCCGATTTCCCCGGGCAATACCAGCTCATCGCCTTTGGTTTCACGCACTGCCCCGACGTTTGCCCGACCACGCTCTATGATTTCAAGCAGGTGCTCGCACAAATGGAGAAACCCGAGCGCTTGCAGCCCATCTTCATCACTATCGATCCCAAGCGCGATACTTCGGAAGTGCTCGCTAAATACACCGGCTTTTTCGACAAGCGCATTCTCGCCCTGGTCGGCTCACGCGAAGCCATCGACCAGACTGTAACAAACTTTAATGCCTCCTACGGCTACCAGCTGGACGGCAAGAAAATCGACCCTGACAACCTGCCGGAAGGCAGCGGCTATGTGGTCTTCCACTCCACCCTGATTTATCTCCTCGATCGCGAAGGCAAGCTGCTCGACGTTTTCGATTACCAAAGCGGCGCCAAGCAACTCGTCGCCGGTATTGAAAAGGCCATTGCCGTAGCGGAAGGACAATAGGGAGAGCGCCATGCGACAAGCACGAACGTGGATAGCGGCTCTTCTTGGCACCATGATTGCGGCCTTGCCTGTGCAGGCCGCCGAACAGGAAGCCCCCGAGCTCTACAATCCGGCGCGCCATGTGTTTGTCGCCGGCACTGCCATTCCCAATATTGCCGTGGTCGATATAGATAAGGGCGAGCAGATTGATACCCTGAAAATTCCCGTGGCAGCCAAGGTGTTTGCCGCAAGCACCGATTCGCATTATCTCGCCTTCAGTGATCGCGTTGATCGCGCGGTCTATACCCTGAATGTCAAGGATCGCGCCGTGAAGCGCTATCCCTTGCCGAGCACGGTTTATCGCATCATCTTCATCCCGAACAGCAGCAAGATTCTGCTCGTGCTCTTTGAAAACATCGCCGTGCTTGATGTGGCGAGCGGCAAGGTGGATGTCATCGAGCGCAAGTTCCAGAGCCTCTATACCCGCTACAACATCATTTTCAGCGTCTATAGCCGCACCGTGTGGGTTACCCAGGAAAACACGCCGCTGATCCACCGCTACAATCTCAACAAGCCGCAGGAAGGCTGGTCGGACATCGACATCGGCGACACGCGCGGCTTTGGCATGGGTGCGCCGAGCTTTGAAGACAAGGTGATCGCCTTCAACACCTATTACGCCGACGAAGGCATCATCTATTTCAACGACACGGGCAAAGTCATCAAAACCGGCAAGATGCACAATTCGCGCAGCCTCAACCAGCCCATGGTCGAACCATATGTGGACAATGGCACCAAGAATGTCATTTTTGGCGACAAGCGCGGCAATCTGAAAATCTATCGCCTGGATGAGGGCGACGAGCCTTTCGAATATCAGATTTCCTTCCCGCCCAACCGCTTCCGCACCGGCTGGATGGATCAATATCTCATCGTCTCCGGCGACGAAGCCATCGGCATCTATCCCTTTGATAACATGGACAAAGGCACCGTCATCACTTTCGGCTATGAAGAAAACGTCAACGACGTCTGGGTAAGCGGCGACAGCAAATACCTGCTCTTCGGCACGGCGCGCAGCAACAAGCTTGGCGTCTTCGATTTGCAAAAGCAAAAGCGCCTGCCCGACATCCAGCTTTCCGGCATCGCCGAAGTGGGCAGGATTCGCATGAATACCGCCAATACCGTGTGTTACTGACCCGATTTCCCCATCCTCTCAACTGAAAAAAGGAGTCCTCCATGAGAAAAATGTTCCTCGCGATGGCCATCGCATCCGCAGCCGCTTTCCCGGCCGTGGCACAGGAAAAAACCACCCACACCGGCGGCCTCGAAGGCTATGAAGTCGGCACGCAAGTCGAAGACTTGAGCCAGCTCGAAGTCGTCGAGCCCAAACTGCTTGATCCACCCTTCGTGCAGGAGCACAGCCTCGAGCATCCGGGCAAGCCGCGCCTTGTCAAATACACCATGGACATCGTGGAAAAGGAAATCGAAGTTGAGCCTGGCGTTTTCATGTGGGCGTTCACCTTCAACGGCACCGTTCCCGGCCCGCTGATGGTCGTGCATGAAGGCGATTACGTCGAACTCACCCTGCGCAACCGCTCCAGCAACAAACTGGTGCACAACATCGACTTCCACGCTTCAACCGGCGCCCTGGGTGGCGGCGAACTCACCAACGTTGCCCCGGGACAGGAAGTTGTCCTGCGCTGGAAAGCCACCAAACCCGGCATTCACATCTATCACTGCGCACCGGGCGGCGCGATGATTCCCTGGCACGTTGTGCACGGCATGAACGGCGCTGTGGTTGTCCTGCCGAAAGAAGGCCTGAAGGACAAGGACGGCAACCCGCTCAAGTATGACCGCGCCTACTACATCGGCGAGCAGGATTACTACATCCCGAAAGACAAGGACGGCAAATTCATGCGCTTTGCAAGTGCCGCCGATTCCTATGCTGACGACAAGCGCGCCATGGATACCCTGATTCCGAGCCATATCGTCTTCGGCGAAGTGAAAGGCCAGCTCCTTGGCGACAACGCCATGACCTCCAAAGTGGGCGAAACCGTGATGCTCTACCATTCACAGGCCAACCGCCAGTCCTATCCGCACTTGATCGGTGGCCACGGCGAATACGTGTGGGAGCGCGGCAACCTCGCCGACAAGCCGGCGCAGAACCTGGAAAGCTGGGTCATTGCCGCAGGCTCTGCCGGTGCAGCCATGTACACCTTCAAGCAGCCGGGCACTTACGTGTACTTGAGCCACAACCTCATCGAAGCGCTCAACTTTGGCGCGATTTCGCAAATCCGCGTCGATGGCAAGTGGAACAACGACCTGATGGAACAAGTCGTTCCGCCGCGCGCGTTCAAAGAATAAGCGGTTTTATTTACCCTCATAAAAAACAGCCCGCTTGCGGGCTGTTTTTTTATGGCCAAAGCCATGCCCCACAGGCGTTGTCCGCCACGTCCTTCACGCAGCGATTGTCGGTCGGCATTGATGGCTGACGTGGGTTTGAAGAATGGTAGGTTGGCAGTAAGGCGCTAGCCGAACCCCAACACCGGCGAGCATCGCCTGTTGGGGTTCACGGCGTTCACCCCAACCTACCAGCTTGAATCCCAGCCACGGACGTTGCAGGCAACGTCCCTGCACCGCATCGTGCAAAAACCGTCGGATATCCGGCGTGTTTTGTCTTGCACACCAAAACCGCATCCGTAGGGTGGGTGTCAACCCACCATCGCGCAGCGATTGTCGGTCGGCTATTGATGGTCAACATGGATTTGATGTCGGTTGTAGGTCGGCCATTCATGGCCGACATCAAACAAACGTCGGAAGCGTTTGTGTGGTGGAGTTTTATGTGCAGGGTTTCAGGGAGATGGCTATCTAATGAGAAATTTTCCCAAGATAAGCGCTTAATGATGGTAAAAAATCACTATTTTTGATTATTTTATGAAGTCATATTGCGCGGAGCTTCAGGAATCCACGGCGAGCATAAAGCGCAGGGCGATGAAGCGGTTTGCATCGCTCGGGCGGTTGAGCGCCTTGAAGAAGGCGACGGCGGCATTGCAGGCGGCCTGCATTTGCGCGGTGTTTTCCGCTTTTTGCCCTTCAAAGACATATTTCAGCCCTTCGCCGTGGCCGTCGGCCTTCAGATCGGTGATGACTTGTTCGAGGGGGGCGTCGTCGGCATCGCTATCGAGGTTCGGCGGTTGCCAGCCGCCTGCGTCGGTGAGCAGGGTTTTCATGACGCGGTCGATATAGGGCGTGTTGCTGGTGAGCGCCAGTTGCAGCTCGAGCAGGGTCGGCACTTGCTGGCTGGAGAGCATGGCGTAGCAGGTGGCGGGGTCTTGTTGGCCGAGTTGCTCGGTGGCTTTGATGAAGCTGTTGGCGTATTTGGAGAAGGTGGCGTCGCTGCTTTGTTGCAGTTTCTGGATGAGTTGCGGGCGGTAGGCCTGGTAAACGTCGGCGAGGGTGCTGCCGTTGAGCGCCTGATAGGTTTGCGGCGCTTCTTTTTCGAGGGTGCGCAGGAAGGCGCTTTGCTTGCTGAGGCTGGCGTCGGGGGCGGCATAGGCTGCGAGCGCAAGGGGCAGCAGGCTGGCGAGGAGGATTTTTTTCATGGGTTGCTCCAGATGGTTGGCGGGTGAGTGTTTATATTGCACTTGCGATCTGGTATGCGCAAGCGCATTATGGTTTCAGGATTTTTGAGAATTTTTCTCATGATTAAGCGCTTTTGATGAGAAATTTTATCGTAATAAGCGCTTTGTGATGAGAAAAAATACCATTACAGCGTTTTCACGAAGATTTCCACGCGGCGATTGAGCTGGCGGTTGGCGGGGGCATCCTTGCCGTCCACTTCGTTGGGGGCGACGGGTTGGCTTTCGCCGTAGCCGCGTGACTGGATGTTGCCGCCAATGCCTTGCTGGCGCAGGTTTTCCAGTACGGAACGCGCGCGGTTTTCGGACAGGGTCTGGTTGTAGTCGTCGCTGCCCTTGCTGTCGGTGTGGCCGCGGATTTCCAGGCTGTGCGCCTTGACTTCCGCGAGCGCCTTGCCAAGTTCAGCGAGGATTTGCCGGGCGTCGGGGCGCAGGTCGTATTTGTCGAAATCAAAGAGCACGCGGTCATCGAGGGTGATGAGGTAGCCGCAGACGTTGCCGGGCATGGTGAAGGGCTGGAAGAGGTCGAATTTGCCGACTTTGGGCGCGGGCGGCCACGGCTCCATGGCGACTTCCTGGTGCGGGATGCCGTAGCTGCCAGTGCCGTCGCCGTGGTTTTGCTGCATTTGCGCGCCTATCCATTCGCCGCTGCCGTCAGCATGAATGCGCACGATGTTGCCGCCGTTCATCCATTCACCGCTGCCGTCCGGCTGGATGCGGATGATGTGCGTGCCGCTGATCCATTCGCCGCCGCCCTGGCCGTCGGCTTGGATTTTGCCTTCCGGGCCGAGGTATTCGCCGGAGCCGTCGGCCTTGACGGTGATTTTCACGCCGTAGCCTTCAAACTGGCGCAGGAGTTCGCCCGAGCCGTCGGCATTGACTTTCAGGCGGGTGTCGCTGGTGAGCATTTCGCTGGAGCCGTCGGCATTGAGCTTGAGCTGGCTGCCGGGTTTGAGCTGGCGCACGCTGTTGTCGTCGCGTATCTGGATGAGGTCGGGGGTGATCAATGCGCCGTTTTCACAGCGCGCGGCTTCGATGCGCAGGCCGCTCTGCGGGCTGAAGGCGAGGGGCACGCGCGTTTCGAAGGCGATTTGTTCGGGGGTTTTGCCGAGCACGTCGGGGATGGGAATGGCGGGAATGCGTGGCACCGGCAGGTCGGCGGGCGCGGGCGGCAAGGATTGCGCAAGGAGCGGGGTCGCCAGCAACAGAAGGGCTAAGGGACTATTTCTCATGGCATATCTCCGTTTCGGGGAAGGGGGATTATAGCCAGCGCGCCGTTGCATAGGAGGACAGGTGGCCGTGTGGTAATATTTCTCGCCGGAGTGCGTTTGCCATGCAGTTTTTACCACGACAAGCGCTTGCATCCGGTAAAGAAAGGCTATTTTCAGGGATTTTTTTCGACGGGAGTCATCACATGCTGGAACGCCACCATCTCGCCGTGATCCGCGCCGTGATCGAGCATGGCACGCTGACCCGCGCCGCGGAAAGCCTGTTTCTGAGCCAGTCGGCGCTGAGCCATACCATCAAGAAGCTGGAAGACAGCCTCGGCACGGCGCTGTGGCAAAAGGAAGGGCGCGAGCTGCGTCTCACCCAGGCGGGGCATTTCCTGCACCAGCTGTCGCTGACCATTCTGCCGCAGTTCGAACATGCCGAGGAGCAGCTGCGCCATTATGCGGGCGGGCGTCTCGGCATTCTGCGCATCGGCATGGAATGCCATCCCTGCTATCAATGGCTGCTCAATGTGGTGTCGCCGTATCTGGCGGCGTGGCCGCGCGTGGATGTGGACGTGAAGCAGCAGTTCCAGTTCAAGGGCATTGCCGCGCTCTACAACTATGAAGTGGATCTTCTCATCACGCCCGATCCGGTTTTTGGCGACGGCCTCGTCTTTACTGCGGTATTCGATTACGAGCAGGTGCTGGTGGTGCATGACGGCCATCCGCTTGCGGCGCAAGAGGTGGTGCATCCTCAGGATTTGGCGAAAGAAACCCTGATCACCTATCCGGTGCCGGTCGAGCGGCTGGACATTTTCCGCAGCTTTCTGCTGCCGGCGCAGCATCAGGTGGCCGAGCACAAGACCATAGAAACCACGGAAATCCTGTTGCAGATGGTGGCGGCCGGCCGCGGCGTGACGGCATTGCCGCGCTGGCTGATCGAGCAGCAGGCGGCGCATTTGCCGCTGACATGCCTGCGCCTTGGCGACGGCATTTTCAAGCAGATTTTTCTCGGCGTGCGCGAGGCGGACAGCCGACAGGATTACATCCAGGGCTTTATTGATATCGCATCCCGTACAAAATAATAGAAAAAATAGCGTATTTTTACCATCATCAAGCGCTTATTATGAGAAAATTTCTCGCAACAAGCGCTTCTTGGTGAGAAAAAATTACTATCCATAAAGGCTGCTTTGCATGGTTTGCCCTGGTGCACGACAAGACCCAATTTCAGCCCCTTTCCTGACAGGAGCCGCCAGATCTCGTGCAACAAAGCACAGCAGTGTGCATCCGGAAATCCCTCTCTGACACCGTTCATCACTTTTACTCCAAAACAAATATTAGCCTGCCTGACAAAGCTTTTGCTTTTCTTCGTGCCATAAAAAGGTTGACGTTTGATGAAATTTTGGTAAATTTCTCCGTTGCCACGTGAGCGTTTCCCCTGAAAATACGCAATATTTTATTTTCGTAAGTGCCCGTGTCGCGATCATGAATTTGCCCGGCTGGTCATGGCGAGCCGGGCTTTTCCATTAACCAACTTTTACCACAAGGAGATTCCTCCATCATGCAGAACGCCATTCTGTCCACTCACAACATCAAGCCTCTGCTGCTTGCCAGCGCCATCGCTCTCGCCTTGACAGCCTGTGGCGGCGACCGTACCCACAATGCGCCGTTGGCTGCCCAGCCAGCCACTCCGGCGCAAAGCAATGCTTCTGACAGCCTGACACCGCCCGCGCCGAAGGCAAATAAGCCGGGCAAGCCGCAGCCCAATGCCAGCAGCAACCAGCCCGAGGCAGCTGGCAGTCAACCTGGTGTTGGCGGCAACCAGTCCAAGACAGGTGGCGAGCAGCCCAAAGCGGATATTGAACAGCCCAAAGCGGATAT
>JAUMXB010000026.1 GCA_030529365.1 Cardiobacteriaceae bacterium
TTTGCTTGCCCGATTGCAAGACAAAGCGGAAGTGCGCGCGCATGACCGGCAGACCATCGATAGTAGGGAGCAGAGCCGCGCGCAATTCGCTGTCGTGCCGTTTGTTTTGCTGGTGCCAGGCTGGTTTGTTGCTGCGCTTGGCGTCTATGCCAGTGATGCTGCATAAGTCATGAAAGTATTTACCACTATTTTGCTCTTTGCATCGCCGGTATGTTTTCTGGAGAATGCTATTCTTGAAGCTTTCCATTTGCTGATTCGTCTTAATCTGTTCACTTTCCTGATCGAACAGGTGAGTGAAGTATTGGCATGGGAAAGATTACCGGATTTTGTTAGGCTTTTAGCCTATGGTGCCGGCGGCTTGCTGGTGGCCTGGCTGGAATATACATGGCTCCAGACCATGCGCAAAGGATTTGCCGATGTCTTCTGAAAAGCCGGTTGCAGATATGCCGAGCAAGGCAAATGCTCGTTACCGAATTTGCCTTCCGCATGTCTCGTATGCCGGCAGGCGACTGCACAGTCACCGCTTCCATTGCCGAGGGCACGCAGCACAAACATGTTCGGCACCACTGGATTTTCGATGCGCTCGCTTTTCGTTCAGAATGCAGCAGCACCTCGGCAGGTTTGGTCGGTTTGCCCATGCATGACATCCGTTTGCACATTCAATAAACCCTTTTTCACCACGAGTCAGATATGAATCACGACAATGATTTTTCCTTGCCCATGATGCGCAGCGCTTTTTTTGAGCCGGAGCATTTGTCTTCACCAGCGCCTTGGGCGGGGCATATTCCCTTTGCAGCCTGGCTCATGGCAACTTTGCGTCCGCGTACGTTAGTGGAGCTGGGTGTCTATTCCGGCATTTCCTATCTTGCTTTTTGCCAGGCTGCTGTTGCCAATCAGGTGCCGGTGCGCATGTGGGGCGTGGATGCCTGGCAGGGTGATGTTCATGGCGGACTCTATGATGGAACGCGTATCCTGCAAACTTTGCGTGAGCGCCATGACACGCTCTATGGCCACTTTTCCACTTTGCTGCAAAAAACGTTCGACGAAGCGATTGCCGATATTGCCGATGGTAGTGTTGATTTGCTGCATATTGACGGGTTGCATACTTATGAAGCAGTGCGTCATGATTTTGAGACTTGGCAATCCAAACTGAGCGAACGTGCCGTTGTGCTTTTTCACGATATTGCCGTACACGAGAGAGATTTCGGTGTTTGGCGTTATTGGGAAGAATTGACCCAGCGTTTCCCCGCTTTTTCCTTTGCGCACAGCAATGGGCTAGGCGTATTGCTGGTGGGGGACAAGGTGCCGGAAGCGTTGCAAGTGTTGGCGCAAGATGCGAAGTGCCGGGAACAGGCGCAGTACTTTTTCCGTGCACTGGGTGAGCGCTTCGAGTTACGCGCCAAACACCTGCATCTGGATGTCGTGACGGCCGATTTGCAGGAGAAATCCCACTTGTTGGAACAGCGGGTTGTAACGTTGTCAGATGCCAACACTGATGCCCATGAGCAATCGAATCATGCCTATGAGCAACTGTACGACGTCATGCGCGATATGGACAATGTGACGCGGCAATTGCAGGAAGCACATGCGCAATCTCGTGCTTGGCAAGATCAAGTGGAAAGCATGCTGGATTCGCGCAGCTGGCGGATGACCGCAGGTTTGCGCTGGTTTGGACAAGGTGCGCGTCAGGTACGGACAGCGATTAAAGGACAAAGTCTGGGCACGCTATTGCGTCGGGTACGCAGGGCTTTGGGCTATATTGTTACTGGCAACTGGCGTGAACTGGCACAGCGTTTGCGCTATCTGCGCAAGCAGTCCACACATATTCATCGCCTGAACCACTTTGTAGGTTCGGGTACCCTGCATTGCGGCATCTTATCGACACCGCATACCTGGTTTGTGGCCCATGGTATTGTCGAAGCGTTGTCACGAGCCGGATTTTCTGTGCAGTTTGTTGAAGAATCAAAGCATTATCCTCTGGATTTGTATTTTGTCATTTGTCCGCAAATGTTCCGGCATATGCCGCCGGGCGAGAAACGTATTGTCTTCCAGATGGAGCAGAGTGTGAGTACACGCTGGTTTACGCCAGACTATATCGCCACCCTGGAAAATTCGCTGGCTGTGCTTGATTATTCCCAGATCAATATTCGTAAACTTGCGGAATATGGCATTGTTTTTCCACATATCTATTTTGCGCCGATTGGCGGTATTGCCAATTATGCGGAAGCGGAACTGTCTGATGTTGTAGATGATGAAGTGTGCGATGTGTTGTTTTATGGTGATGCCAACGTGTCGCGTCGGCGCCGTCTCTTGGATGCCATTGGCAAGCATTTCAAGCTGCGTGTGATCAGTAATGTCTTTGGAGCCAAGATGCACAGGGCGATTGCCGGCGCCAAGGTCGTGGTGAACCTGCATTATTATGAAGATGCGCTGTTGGAAACGACGCGTATATATGAGTGTTTGTCGCTCGGAAAATCTGTAGTATCCGAAGTGTCGGCTGACCAGAATGAGCATGGTGAGTTGGAAGGCGTGGTGCGTTTCGTGCCGTTAAACGATAAGCAAGCATTGATTGCCGCTTTGCGGGAAGCGATTGCTGAACAAGAGAATGTTGAAGAGCGCGAGGAATATAACAAACGTTGTCAGGCGGTTGTGGCTTCATCACAAGAGCGATTTGCTTTTATGCTTTATCGCTTGTTGTTGGCGCAACGTATTGTTGATTATAATGATTTTACCAAACTCATACCTTCCGAACGACAGCTTGCACCACGTATGGCTTTAAGCTTGCCAGAACTTATAGTGCGTCGTAATGCTTTTGCCGCAGTGCGGCCTGCCGACGTGACCATTTTCGATGGTTTACGTTATTCACCAGGCTGGATGGGTGCGGCGCTGAGTTACAAATATCTGGCGCAATGTGCTTTGCAGCAAGGCTTGCCACGCCTGGAAATCTTGGAAGATGATGTGGAATTTCCACCAGATTATGATGTGCGTCGTGCCCAAGTGAATGCTTGGCTTGATGCGCATGAAGGAGAGTGGGATACGTTTGTAGGTCTGATGGCGCTAGTGCATCCCGACACTAAAATTCTAAGAGTTGAACGTGTTGGAGGGCAAACTTTCGTCATGCTGGATCGTATGATCAGCATGGTTGGCAATATCTATGCACCATCAGCCTTGCAGCGCATTGCGCAGTGGGATGAAACTATACAGGATGCTGACAGCAATACTATTGACCGCTTCCTGCAAATGCAGGGAGAAATGCGCGTAGTCATTACCTTGCCATTTTTGCTGGGGCATCGGGAAGATATGGATTCATCGCTCTGGGGCTTTTCCAATGTGCGCTATGCGCAGCTGATTGCCGACGCGCAACGTTGTCTTGAGCAGATGGTGGCCGATTTCGAGCGAAGGACGGCATGAAGTTTGCCCTGATCGTTCCCACACGCAATGCGGGCACGCTGTTTGAAGCATGGCTTGCTTTGCTTTCGCAACAAACCCTTGCGCCGGCGCAAGTGGTGATTGTCGATTCGCAGTCTTCCGATGGCACACCGGAGCGGGCACGGCAGGCGGGCTGTTTGGTGCATGGTATTGCCGCAGCGGATTTCAATCATGGCGGCAGCCGCAATCTCGGCGTTTCCCTGCTCGAGGCGGATGTGGACATCGTGATCTTCATGACGCAGGATGCGTTGTTGCACGCGCCGCAAGCCTTTGAAATGCTGCTGGCAGCCTTTGCCAATCCCAATGTGGCAGCCGCTTATGGCCGGCAATTGCCGCATGAAAACGCCAATCCGCTTGCGGCACACGCACGGCTTTTCAATTATCCGGCCGCTTCCGCCATCAAGAGCCAGGCGGATATCGCGCGCTTCGGCATCAAGACCGTTTTCATCTCCAATTCCTTTGCCGCTTATCGCTTATCAGCATGGCGTGAATTGGGCGGTTTTCCCGAAGACATCATTCTCGCCGAAGACATGTATCTGGCAGCCAAAATGATATTGGCCGGTTACGAAATTGCTTATTGTGCTGAGGCCACCGTGCGCCATTCGCACAACTACACTCTCATGCAGGAATTTCGCCGCTATTTCGATACCGGCGTTTTCCATCGCGAAGCCGGCTGGATTCAGGAAAGTCTTGGTGGCGCGACAGGCGAGGGCAAGCGCTTTGTGCTGTCGGAATGGCGTTATCTGTGGCAAAACGCGCCACACTGGTTGTTGCTGTCGCCTTTCTTTACTTTCGCCAAATGGACAGGCTATCAATTGGGCCGGCATTGGCAGCGATTGCCGCACTGGCTGTTGCCGCACCTGAGTATGAATCGTCAGTTCTGGCGGCGTTCTTGTCATAAAACGCACGATATCCAAGGTAGCAAGCCGCCGGTTGCCTAACAAAAGCGCTTGTACAATCCGCAAAAATCGCGCGATATAATGCGGCCTTTTGCAGAACAAACTTGGAGACAGGATGAAAAAACTGGGAATAGTCGGCTGGCGGGGCATGGTGGGTTCGGTGCTGATCGGCCGCATGCTGGAAGAAAACGATTTTGCCGGTGTGGAGACCACGCTGTTTTCCACTTCGCAGACAGGCGAAGCCGCGCCGGATTACGCCAGCGTGAAAACGTTGCAGGACGCCAACGATCTCGATGCACTCGCGCAGATGGATATCATCATCACCTGTCAGGGCGGCGACTATACCAAGGCCGTGCATGGCCCGTTGCGCGCCAAGGGCTGGCAGGGCTACTGGATTGATGCCGCCTCCACGCTGCGCATGGAAGATGATGCCGTGATCATTCTCGATCCGGTGAACCGCGCCGTGATCGATCAGGCGCTGGCTGACGGCAAAAAAGATTTCATCGGCGGCAATTGCACCGTATCGCTGATGATGCTCGCCATCGGCGGCATTCTCGAAAAAGACTGGGTGGAATGGATTACGCCCATGACCTATCAGGCCGCATCCGGCGGCGGCGCCAAGCACATGCGCGAATTGCTCACGCAAATGGGCGTGCTGGAGAACACCGTGCATGGCGAGCTGAAAGATCCGGCCAGCAATATTCTCGATATTGACCGCAAGATCAGCAGCGTCCTGCGCGACGGCACTCTCGATACCCGCAATTTCGGCGTGCCGCTTGCCGGCAGCCTCATTCCGTGGATCGATTCCGAACTCGCGAACGGCCAGAGCCGCGAAGAATGGAAAGCGCAAGTCGAGGCCAACAAAATCATGGGACGCGAAAGCAATCCGGTGTTGATCGACGGCCTTTGCGTGCGCATCGGCGCCATGCGTTCGCATGCGCAAGCGCTTACCATCAAGCTGAAACGCGATATTCCGCTCGCCGACATCGAGCAGGCGCTTGCCGCGCACAACGACTGGGTGCGCGTCATCCCCAACCACAAGCAGGATTCCGCCGAAGGCCTGACGCCTGCCGCGGTTTCCGGTACGCTCACTGTGCCAGTCGGCCGCTTGCGCAAGCTGGCGATGGGCGGCGAATATCTGTCGGCCTTCACCTGCGGCGACCAGTTGCTGTGGGGCGCGGCCGAACCCTTGCGCCGCATGTTCAACATTCTGGTAGGCAAGTTGTAAGCCTAGATAAAGGCAGCCGCTGTTGTCCGTGACAGGCGGCCCGGCCTTGCAAATCCATGAGCAAAGGCGTTGCAGATTCTGCGACGCCTTTTTTGTGGATCAAGACGATTCAGCATGCCGCAGGTTGGGCGTCCTATGCTGTCTGGCGCTTTTAATCTGCCTGAATGAAGATGAAAATGCCGGCGATAACCAGCGCTGCGCCAGCGGCAATCCATAGGGTAAAGGGCTCATCCAGTATCAGCACGCCGAGGAGGACGACGAAAATCGGCCCCATCATGCCGATTTGTGCGGCGCTGGTGGCACCGATGCGCTCGATGGCCATCATCGAGGCCAGTACCGGCACAGCCGTGCACAGCACGGCATTGAGTAGCGACAGCCAGATCACGGGTGTCGCCACGGCAAATGCCTCATGGGCAGGGCGAAGCAGGAAATACTGGCCAATGCACAACAGGCAGGCAATGCTGGTCGCGAGCCCCACAAGGCGCATCGATCCCAGTTGCTTGACCAGCTCGCCGCTCCACAGCAAATAACAGGCATAGCTCAACGTGCTGAGGAAGACGAGGAGGGAACCGCGCAGAACATTCTGATTGCCGTCAGCCGCAGCTTCTTGTCCGAATACCAGCAACACGCCGCTATAACTCACGGCAATGCCCACGATATGGCGCCAGTACACCGGGCGATTTTTGAAGAACCAGGCAAGCAGCAGCACGAGAGTGGGCTGCATGCAAAGAATCAGGCGCTCAAGGCTGGCCGTGATATGGCGCAGCCCGGCAAAATCGAGAAAACTGGCAAGATAGAATCCGGTGAAGCCCAGCGCGAACACGGGCAGCCAGAGACGCGTCGCCAGTTTTTCTTTGCCACGGCGACTCCACCATGCCATGCACAGGAACAGCGGCAGGGCGAACAACATGCGCCAGAACAGCAGGGTCATGGCATCCGCGCCATAGCGGTAGCCGAGCTTGACGATAATCGCCTTGCCGCTGAACGTGATGGAGCCGAGCACGGCAAGCATCATGCCATGGCGCAAGCGCCGTTGATCCGCAGCGGTGGGAGCAGCAGGGAAATGCATGGTGGCCTCCGCATATGGGATTGCAAGGGTGATAAATTATCGTTTTTTATCTTGAAATAATGATTTTTTACCGCGATAAGCGCTTATTGATGGTAAAAAATAATCATTTTCGCTGTAAAAATGAATAAAATAGTTTGGGCATCCAAGGCAAGCAAGGCTATCTTCTCGCATAACGCTATTTTTGCAAAGAAAAAAATTCTCGTTGATACTGCCGCGCGGTAGTGCGGGGGGTTTTGATGCCTTGCGCTTTCGGTTAAAATATCGCGCCTCTTAAATACCGGGAGGCGCCATGCGCATCATAGAAGAAGCCTTCACTTTCGACGACGTTCTGCTCGTTCCTGATTTCTCCGATGTTCTGCCGCGCGATGTGGATTTGTCCGTCCAGTTCGCGCGCGATGTCAAGCTCAATATTCCCCTCTTTGCCGCCGCGATGGATACCGTTTCCGAAGCGCGTCTCGCCATTGCGCTTGCGCAGCTTGGCGGCATGGCCGTGATTCACAAGAATATGTCGCCGGAAGCGCAGGCTGCCGAAGTGCGCCGCGTCAAGCGTTTTGAATCTGGCGTGATTCGCGATCCGCTCACTACCACGCCGGATGCCACAGTAGGCGACGTGCGCGAAATTACCCGCGAGCACAAATTCTCCGGCTTGCCCGTGCTGGAAAACGGCAAGCTGGTCGGCATCGTCACCCGTCGCGACCTGCGCTACATGGAAGACGATGTGAAAGTGCGCGACGTGATGACGCCGCAGGAAAGGCTGGTCACTGCCACCGAACACGCAACCACCAGCGACATCAAGGCGCTCCTGCACAAGCACCGCATCGAAAAAGTGCTGCTCGTCGATGACAACTTCGCGCTGAAAGGCCTGGTGACCGTGAAAGACCTGCGCAGCGCGCGCGATTACCCGCTCGCCTGCAAGGACAAAAACGAAAGCCTGCGCGTCGGCGCCGCCATTGGCCCGGGCGGCGACAGCGACAAGCGCATCGAACTGCTCACCGCCGCAGGCGTGGACGTGATCGTGGTCGATACCGCACACGGCCATTCCAAAGGCGTGATCGACAAAGTGCGCGAATTGCGCGCCGCTTTCCCGGATCTCGTCATCGTCGGCGGCAATATCGCAACTGCTGATGCTGCTATTGCGCTCGCTGATGCGGGTGCGGATGTCGTGAAAGTGGGCATCGGCCCCGGCTCGATTTGCACCACGCGTATCGTGGCCGGCGTCGGCGTGCCGCAGATTTCCGCGGTATCCAACGTGGCAAAAGCCATGAAAGCGCGCGGCGTATCCGTGATTGCCGATGGCGGCCTGCGCTATTCCGGCGATATTGCCAAAGCCATTGCCGCCGGTGCCCATGCCGTGATGGTCGGCGGCCTGCTCGCGGGCACGGAAGAATCGCCGGGCGAAGTCGAGCTGTATCAGGGGCGCTCCTACAAAGCCTATCGCGGCATGGGATCGCTCGGCGCGATGAGCGCGGGCTCGGCTGACCGCTATTTCCAGGGCGGACAAAAAGCGGAAAAATTCGTGCCGGAAGGCATCGAAGGCCGCGTGCCCTACAAGGGGCCGGTCGCCGCCGTGATCGACCAGCTGATGGGCGGCCTGCGTTCGTCCATGGGCTATGTCGGCTGCCGCAACCTCGCAGAAATGCGGGAAAAACCGAAATTTGTGCGCATCAGCAGCGCCGGTATGCAGGAATCGCACGTTCATGACGTGACGATTACCAAGGAACCGCCGAATTATCGCAGATAAGCCAAAAATAGATGATTTTTACTATCAATAAGCGCTTTTGATGAGAAATTTTCTCACGATAAGCGCTTGTTGATGAGAAAATTTACCATTTTTGTTTTTATGGCGGGCATCAGTCCGCCATAAAGGCAATCACAGCTCCACCAGGCAAAATTATGGCCATGCGCCGCGCGAATGATGCGAATAGGCAGCCAGTATGCAATCTTCACAAGGAATTCCCATGTCCCACGACAAAATCCTCATCCTCGACTTCGGCTCGCAAGTCACCCAGCTCATCGCCCGCCGCATCCGCGAAGCGCATGTGTATTGCGAAGTGCACCCTTGCGATGTGAGCAGCGACTGGCTGCGCGACTACGCCGCCGATGGGCGCCTCAAGGGCATCATCCTCTCCGGCAGCCACGCCAGCGTGTATGAAGTGGATGACCGCGCGCCGGACGCCGCATTTGAACTGGGCATCCCGGTGCTTGGCATCTGCTACGGCATGCAGACCATGGCGCAGCAGCTCGGCGGGCAGGTCGAGGGCAGCCACACCCGCGAATTCGGCTATGCCGAAGTGCGCGCCCACGGCCACACCGCGCTCTTGAAAGACATCCAAGACTTCCACACCCCCGAAGGCCACGGCGTGCTGAAAGTGTGGATGAGCCACGGCGACAAGGTGACCGCCTTGCCCGAGGGCTTCAAGCTGATGGCCAGCACGCCCAGCTGCCCGATTGCCGGCATGGCCGACGAGGCGCGGCGCTTCTACGGCGTGCAGTTCCACCCAGAAGTCACCCACACCGTGCAGGGGCGCGCCATGCTGGAGCGTTTCGTGCTCGACATCTGCGCCGCCAAGCCGGACTGGATCATGCGCGACCACATCGAAGAAGCGGTGGCAAAAATCCGCGCGCAAGTGGGCGATGAAGAAGTCATCCTTGGCCTTTCCGGCGGCGTCGATTCATCGGTCGCCGCCGCGCTGATTCACCGCGCCATTGGCGATCAGCTCACCTGCGTGTTCGTCGACCACGGCCTGTTGCGCCTCAACGAAGGCGACATGGTGATGGATATGTTTGCAGGCAAGCTGCACGCCAAAGTGGTGCGCGTCGATGCCAGCGAGCTGTTCCTGGATGCGCTCAAGGGTGTCACCGACCCCGAACAAAAGCGCAAGATCATCGGCAAGCTGTTCGTCGATGTCTTCAAGGCCGAAGCCGAAAAACTCAAGGCCAGTGGGGCAGGGCACAAGGGCGCCACCTTCCTCGCCCAGGGCACGATTTATCCCGACGTGATCGAATCGGGCGGCGCCAAGAGCAAGAAAGCCGTCGTCATCAAAAGCCACCACAACGTCGGCGGCCTGCCCGAACAATTGGGCCTGAAACTGCTGGAGCCGCTGCGCGATCTCTTCAAAGACGAAGTGCGTGAGCTCGGCGTGGCGCTCGGCCTGCCGCACGACATGGTTTACCGCCACCCCTTCCCCGGCCCCGGCCTCGGCGTGCGCATCTTGGGCGAAATCAAAAAGGAATACGCCGACCTCCTGCGCCAGGCCGACGCCATCTTCATTGAAGAACTGCGCTCCACCATCGAACCCAACAGCGGCAAAAGCTGGTACGACCTCACCAGCCAGGCCTTCGCTGTCTTCCTGCCAGTGAAATCCGTCGGCGTGATGGGCGATGGCCGCACCTACGACTACGTCGTCGCCCTGCGCGCCGTACAAACCAGCGACTTCATGACCGCCGACTGGGCAGAACTGCCGTATGCGCTGCTGAAGAAGGTGTCGTCAAGAATCATCAACGAAGTGCGCGGCATCAACCGCGTGACGTATGATGTGAGTAGCAAACCGCCTGCGACGATTGAGTGGGAATAAACCCCAACCATAGAACACCCGGAGAAAACCCCATGGCAAGAATGTGGATGGTGCGCGGCGACGGCGAGCGTTTGTACGATGCTTTTCGTGAGCGCGAAGTAGTGGGCATAGGCTGGTGCCGGATTGCCATGGATGCCAAACCGGGCATCACACGTGAGCGCTTGATTGATCTGTATCAGGCAGCAGAGCCTCAAACCAAGCGTGGCACAGTGGTATCAGGCGCCTCCCAGGTTTGGCGCTTTGTCAACGAAGTGCAAAAGGGCGATTGGGTCATCACTTATTCGCCCGCCAATCGCCTGTACGCCATCGGCAAGGTCATGGCTGATGCGCAATACCATGCCGAATGGGTAGACGAGGACATGGCCTTGGCGCGCAAAGTGCAGTGGCAGGCTCAAGAACTGCCGCGAGACAAGTTGAGCGCCCGCAGCAAAAACAGCCTGGGTTCCACCCTGACCGTGTTTGAAGTACCGCCCGAGGTGGCTGCCGAAGTGCTGGCGACTTTGCAAGGCAAGCCCATGCCCGTACAGGATGAGGCCGAAGCAGAGGGCGTCGCTGACCCGTTGGCCGATATTGAGTCCCAGGCCCTGGAGCGCATCAAGGATCAGGTCAATGAACTGGATTGGGAGGATATGCAGCAGTTGGTCGCAGGCATCCTGCGCGCCATGGGCTACAAGACCGAAGTTTCTCCCCCTGGGGCTGATCGCGGCAAAGACATCGTGGCCTCGCCCGATGGCTTCGGCTTTGAGCATCCGCGCATCGTGGTGGAAGTCAAACACCGCAAGGGGCAGATGGGCAGTCAGGAGATTCGCAGTTTTCTTGGCGGCCGCCACAAGGATGATCGTGGCCTGTATGTCAGTACCGGCGGTTTTACCAAATATGCGCAGTACGAGGCCGACCGCGCCGCCATCCCGCTGCAACTGTGGACGCTGGA
>JAUMXB010000015.1 GCA_030529365.1 Cardiobacteriaceae bacterium
AGACAGCCTGTTTTGCGAATATTCCTTATGACTATCTTTAGAGCGTTGGCTATATGAAAGCGGCTACTGTGATACAAGTTCTCGGCACTCATTCACCATGAGACTGCGCCTGAGAACTTGTTTCAGGAATGGGCATCGGCTGTGGCTTGCAGATGATGACGCTGAGCATGACCGGAATGAGCTCTTGGCATCAAGTAAAAGATTTTGCTGACAGAATTTCTGAGGAGAATGCAGACCATGATGTCAGCTTCAAAATTGAGACGTTGCCGTACACCATCACCAAGATTGGCAGTAAACGCTGGTGTCATTGCGGGCCATTAGCACCAAGCATACAGGTAAATTTATATAAATATCATTTTTATAGTAATTTTTTACCACATCAAGCGCTTTGGTTTGATAAAAAATTACTATATAAAGCGATTAATTTTATATTTTTTGCCACCTAACCTTTGAGACCACCATAACGGCGATCACGTGCCCCATACTGCGCAAGGGCGGCATCGAAGTCGGCGGCTGTGAAATCCGGCCACAAGGTATCGCAAAAGACCATTTCCGCATAAGCCATTTCCCAGAGGTGGAAGTTGCTGATGCGCATTTCGCCGCTGGTGCGGATAAGGAGATCGACGGGCGGCATGGCAGGCAACGGACGATATGCCGCAAAAGCATCGGCATCTATCGCCTCGGCGGCCATACCGGCGCGCACGAGGTTGCGCGCGGTTTCCACAATGGCCCACTGGCCGCTGTAATTGATGGCGAAAACGATGTTGAGCGCCGTATTGTTTGCCGTTTGCGCTTCCACTTCGTCCATGGCAGCCGCCAGTTTTGGGGAAAGCCCGGCACGGCTGCCGAGAAAATGGAGACGGATGCCGTTATCGCTCATTTGCCGCCATTTTTCCTGCAAGGCGCTCAGCATGAGATCCATGAGAATGGAGACTTCAGCCTGCGGACGACGCCAGTTTTCAGTACTGAAGGCAAAAAGCGACAGCCAGGGAATCCCCGCCTTGCGGCAATGCGACACGATCCGCTCAACCGTGTCGCGTCCGGCACGATGGCCGAAGACACGCGGACGTCCGCGTTGCTTCGCCCAACGTCCGTTGCCGTCCATGATGATGGCAACATGCTCTGGCAGGGCATCCATCGCCATGCTCAGATTTCCATCAGTTCCTGTTCTTTTTTCGCAAGCACTTTATCGACTTGCGCGACGTAGTTGTCCGTCAGCTTCTGGACTTCCGCTTCCGTGCGGCGCTCGTCGTCCTCGGAGATTTCCTTGTTGGTGACGAGCTGCTTTACGGCGTTATTGGCATCACGGCGAATGTTGCGCACGGCCACCTTGGCCTGCTCGCCTTCGCCACGCACGACTTTGACGAGCTCCTTGCGGCGCTCTTCGGTCAGCGGCGGCAGGTTGATGTGAATGTTTTGTCCGGCAGTGTTGGGCGTCAGGCCCAGATCGGAGTCGATCAGCGCTTTTTCAATCACTTTCACCATGTCGCGCTCCCAAATCTGGATATTGAGGGTGCGATGGTCGGTGACTGTCACGTTGGCCGCCTGCGACAGCGGCACCAGGGAGCCGTAGTATTCCACTTGCACGTGATCCAGCAACGCAGGATTGGCGCGGCCTGTGCGGATTTTTACCAGTTCGTTTTCCAGCGTGGCCACGCTTTTTTTCATGCGCGCTTCCGCGTCTTTGAGTACATCTTGAATCATGAACAGTCCTTTTATGAATGAACAACCGTGCCGACGTCTTCGCCCATCACCGCGCGCACGATTTCACCCGGGCGGGTCATGTCGAACACGAGAAGCGGCATGTCATTGTCGCGGCACATCACGATTGACGTGGCATCCATGACTTGCAATCCCTCGGTCAGCACCTGCTGGTAGCTTAAAGAGGCGTATCTTACCGCATCTTGATGGCGTTTCGGGTCCTTTGTATAAATGCCGTCAACCTTGGTTGCCTTGAGCATGGCATCCACTTCCAGCTCGATTGCGCGCAGGCTGGCGGCGGAATCAGTGGTAAAGAAAGGATTGCCGGTGCCAGCCGCGCAAATGACCACCCGCCCCTTTTCCAGATGGCGAATAGCGCGGCGGCGGATAAACGATTCGCACACTTCCTCGATACGCAGGGCAGATGTAGTGCGCACCTCAAGCCCTTTTTGCTCCATGGCATCCTGCAATGCCAGTGCGTTCATGATGGTAGCCAGCATCCCCATATGGTCGCCGGTCACCCGCTCCATGCCGAGCGCGGCCAATTGCGCGCCGCGAAAGAGATTGCCGCCGCCCACGACAATCGCCACTTGCACGCCTGCTTCCTGTAATGTTTTGACTTCCTCGGCGATGCGGGTGACCACACCTGCATCCAGACCGAAGGACTGTTCGCCCATCAGCGCTTCGCCGCTCATCTTCAACAGAATGCGGCGGTATTTCGGTTGTTTGTCCTGCATTAGAAGCCTCCGTTACCTATTGATATTGCGTTTTTACCTCATGACAGGCAAAAAAAACCGCCGTGGAATGCGGCGGTTTGGGTTCGGCATGGCGAAAGGTTACTCACCTTTTGCCTGTGCCATGACTTCAGCCACGAAGTCGGTTTCTTCTTTTTCAATGCCTTCGCCCAGTTCATAGCGCACGAACTGAATCACCTTGGCATTGTGCTTGGCAAGCAGCTGCTCGATGGTTTGCTCCGGGTCTTTCACGAAAGACTGGCCCATCAGGGTGACTTCGCCAAAGAGTTTCTTCATCGCGCCTTCTACCATTTTTTCAATGATATTGGCCGGCTTGCCGCTCGCTTGCGCCTTGGCGGTGTGGATTTCGTTTTCCTTGTCGAGGAAATCCTGCGGCAGGGAAGCGGCATCGAGCGCAATCGGGTTGCTCGCAGCAATGTGCATGGCAATGTCTTTGGCAAGATTGATGTCGCCGCCTTCCACTTCTACCAGCACGCCGATTTTCTGGCCATGCAGATAAGAGCCGATCACGCCATTGGCGCTTGTCAGCGTCACAAAGCGGCGCACGCTCATGTTCTCGCCGATTTTTGCCACCAGGGCACGGCGTTTTTCATCAACGGTCACGCCAGACTCGAATTCGCTCGCGTTCAGCGCATCAACGCCATCAAGGCCTTTTTCACGTGCAATCACGGCCAAACGGCCGGCAAAGTCGCGGAACTCGTCGCCCATTGCCACGAAATCGGTTTCGCAGTTGGCTTCCAGCAGCGTAACAACCTTGTTGTCGGCAGACGCAGAAACCACCAAGGCGCCTTCGGCAGCCACACGGCCAGCTTTCTTGTCAGCCTTGGCCAGACCGGTTTTGCGCATGTGCTCGATGGCCGCTTCGATGTCGCCGCCGACTTCCTGCAAAGCCTTTTTGCATTCCATCATGCCTGCGCCGGTACGCTCACGCAGCTCTTTCACCAACTGGGCAGAAATACTCATTTATTCCGTTCTCCTAAATTTTAAAAATACTTGCCTGGCATGGCTCGCAGCGCCGCATCGGCGGCGCCGGATGCGGGCAGATTATTCGCCGCTGTTGTCGCCTGCGTTTTCTTCAGCGCTTTCCACAACGCTCTCAAGCGCGGCTTCGGCATCTTCGCCACCACCGGTCACCACAGAGCTTTTCGCCGCCTGAATGGCATCGGCTGCCGCTTCCACGTAAAGGCGGATGGCGCGCACGGAGTCGTCGTTGCCCGGCACGATGTAATCAACGCCGTCAACCTGGTTGTTGGTATCGACAATGCCGACGACCGGAATGCCGAGCTTATTGGCTTCCTTGATGGCGATGTGCTCATGGCCCACGTCAATGACGAACAGCACGTCCGGCAATTGGCGCATGTGGCGGATGCCTTTCAGGGAACGCTCGAGTTTCTCACGCTCGCGGCCAAGCATGATAACTTCTTTTTTCGACAGTTTTTCGAAAGTGCCATCTTCGCCCATTTTCTCGATTTCTTCGAGGCGGCGGATGGACTGGCGGATGGTTTTGAAGTTGGTCATCATGCCGCCGAGCCAGCGGAAGTTGACGTAGGGCATGCCGCAGCGGGTTGCCGCTTTTTCAACAGATTCGGTGGCGCTGCGCTTGGTGCCCACAAACATCACGCGGCCGCCATTGGCCACGACAGCGCCAAGGAAATTCAGGGCATCATTCAGCATCGGAACGGTTTTTTCGAGGTTGATGATGTGGATATCGCCGCGCTTGCCATAAATGTAAGGGGCCATCTTCGGGTTCCAGAAACGGGTGCGGTGACCGAAGTGCGCGCCAGCCTCGAACAGTTCGCGCATATTGACTGAACTCATAAATACTCCAAATAAATAAAGGGTTTTGCCTCCAGACACCCGCAAGCACCAACCCGAAGCATGCTACGGGCACCCGGTGCGGCGTGATGGTGTCTGTGTGTTGTCTTGCCTTATCGGCGGGGGCTTTATACCATAGTCGCCCTTTTTTACCAACCGCTATTTGCCTCATGGCCATTATCCTGAAAACGGCAAGCGACCTTGCCGCCATGCGCGAAGCCGGTGCAATCGCCGCCGACGTGCTCGACATGATCACGCCCCATGTGCGTCCCGGCGTCACCACCGAAGCGCTTGACAAGCTCTGCCACGATTACATGCGCGACGTGCACGGCGTGGTTTCCGCCTGTCTTGGCTACGGCAGCCCGCCCTTTCCCAAGGCCACCTGCATTTCCGTCAACCACGTGGTCTGCCACGGCATCCCCGGCAGCAAAATCCTGAAAGACGGCGACATCATCAATATCGACGTCACCGTCATCAAAGACGGCTTTCACGGCGACAGCAGCCGCATGTACACCGTCGGCAACATCAGCGTCATGGCCAGACGCCTGATAGACGTCACCTACGAAGCCATGTGGAAAGGCATACGCGCCGTAAAACCCGGCGCCACACTTGGCGACATCGGCCACATCATCCAGACTTATGCCGAAGGCGAGCGCTTTTCCGTGGTGCGTGATTTTTGCGGTCACGGCATCGGCCGCGGCTTTCATGAAGACCCGCAAGTGCCGCACTATGGCAAACCCGGCCTCGGCGTCACTCTGAAACCGGGCATGACCTTCACCATCGAACCCATGATCAATGCCGGCCGCGCCGCGCTGAAAATCCTCCCCGACGGCTGGACAGCCGTTACCAAAGACCGCTCGCTCTCCGCGCAATGGGAGCACATGCTCGCCGTCACGGAAAGCGGCTATGAAATCTTCACCCTGAGCGCAGCAGAAAAAGCGCGCGGCATCAGCGCAACTGGATAATTCACAAAACAGCATAAAATAGTATATTTTTACCAATTATAAGCGCTTGTCTTGAGAAAATTTATCACTGCAAGCGCTTATGGTTGAGAAAATTTACCATCCCCTTAAACTACCTTGCAAAACCCTTCCCCGCCCTGCCCCGGCAAAAACACGCAGCAAAGCACAACATCAGCCTGTATCAATGCACAACCGAGCAGGTATAATCGCCGCTTTGCCAAAACTGCATGTTAAAGCGCATCCTGACCCTCGTTCTCCTCCTCGCGGCGGGCGTATTCGGCGGCGCGAGAATCGGGCAACTGGCCAGCTACTGGTTCGCTCCCGACCTCTTTCGCCTCTACCTCGCGCCCGGCGACTACTGGCAGCGTCTGCCCCAGTGGCTCGTCCGCGATGATCCCACGGGGCTTACGCAAACCGTTCTCGCCTGTTCGCTTGGCGGCGGCGTGGCGGGCGGCGCCATCATGCTGGTGATGTATTACTACTTGAACCGACACAGGAAAAAACCATGAGCAAATATCGCACGCACTACGCGGCCGACGTCAACGAAGCCCTCGACGGGCAAACCGTGCGCGTTGCCGGCTGGGTACACCGCCGCCGCGACCACGGTGGCGTCATCTTCATCGATCTTCGCGACCGCAGCGGCCTCGTGCAAATCGTCATCGACCCCGATACCGCCGACGCCTTCGCCAAAGCCGAACAAGTGCGCAGCGAATATTGCCTCTCCGTCGAAGGCCGCGTGCGCCTGCGCCCGGAAGGTACCGCCAATGCCGACATGGCCAGCGGCAAAATCGAAATCCTTGCCAAGGAGCTAGACGTTCTCTCGCAATCGGCAGCGCTCCCCTTCCAGCTCGATGACGACGTCTCCGAAGAAGTGCGCCTCAAGCATCGCACCATCGACCTGCGCCGCGAGCAAATGCAGAAAAACCTCATCCTGCGCAGCAAAGTCGTCTCTGCCATGCGCCGCTACCTCGACGGCCACGGCTTCATGGACATCGAAACCCCGATGCTCACCAAAGCCACCCCCGAAGGCGCGCGCGACTACCTCGTGCCCTCGCGCACCCACCCCGGCAAATTCTTCGCCCTGCCGCAATCGCCGCAAATCTTCAAACAAATGCTCATGATGAGCGGCTTTGACCGCTACTACCAAATCGTGCGCTGCTTCCGCGACGAAGATCTCCGCGCCGACCGCCAGCCCGAATTCACCCAGCTCGACATCGAAACCAGCTTCCTCGAAGAAGAAGACATCCTGCAACTCATGGAAACCATGATTCGCGGCATCTTCCAGGAACAGCTCGGCGTCGAACTCGTCAACCCCTTCCCGCGCATGACCTACCGCGAAGCCATGCGCCGCTATGCCTCCGACAAACCGGATCTCCGCATCCCCCTCGAACTCGTTGACATCGACGACCTCGTCAAAGACTGCGAATTCAAAGTCTTCTCCGCCCCGGCCAAACAGGAAAACGGCCGCGTCGTCGCCCTGCGCCTGCCCGAAGGCGGCAAACTCACGCGCAAGGAAATCGACGACTACACCGCCTACGTCGCCCGCTACGGCGCTAAAGGCCTTGCCTACATCAAAGTCAATGACGCCAGCCAAGTCGAAGGCCTGCAAAGCCCCATCGTCAAATTCCTGGGCGATGCCGTCGCCATGGAAATCGTCAAGCGCGTCGGTGCCGAAAACGGCGACCTCATCTTCTTCGGCGCCGACAAGGCCAGCATCGTCAACGACGCCATCGGCGCCCTGCGCATCAAGCTCGGCCACGATCTCGGACTGCTCACCCACGATTGGGCGCCGCTCTGGGTCATCGACTTCCCCATGTTCGAATTCGACGAAAAAGACGGCCGCTGGTACTCCATGCACCACCCCTTCACCCAGCCGAAAACCCAAGACCTCAGCGAACTCGACCGCGATCCCGGCAACGTTCTCTCGCGCGCCTACGACATGGTGCTGAACGGCACCGAAGTCGGCGGTGGCTCCATCCGAATCCACCGCGAAGACATGCAGCAGCAAATCTTCAAAAGCCTCGGCATCAGCGACGAAGAAGCCCAGGAAAAATTCGGCTTCCTCCTCAATGCCCTGCGCTACGGCTGCCCGCCGCACGGCGGCATCGCCTTCGGTCTTGACCGCCTCATCATGCTCATGGCCGGCGCCAAATCCATCCGCGACGTCATGGCCTTCCCGAAAACGCAAACCGCCTACTGCCTCTTGACCGATGCCCCGGCGGAAGTCTCCGACGCGCAGCTTAAGGAACTGCATATCCGCAAACGCCAGCAGGAAAAACCGGCAAATTAATAAACAAAAAGCGCTCCTTAGAGAGCGCTTTTTAATTAAAGGGAAAGAGTATGGAAAATTTACCTATAGATAAAGATTTACTAATAAGATCACTAAAAAATCTTCAATCTATCTCCCGACAAGGATCTCAAGAGTCAGAAGATAAAATAAGATATTGTTATAAAATATTAGAGTTAATAATTAGTTCTGAAGATTCCTGGAAAAGCCATTGTCCAATTTCATATAGAATTTACAAAGAAGAACTAGAAAATATTTTCAAAGAATTAACAGCTTCAAGCGATATTCACTATGATCGCTTAGTTTTTATTTTGAGCATCTTTCTCAAAGAAGCTAGCTTAACCATTGAGAGAATAGGAGAGAAGATATCAGAAGACATGAGACATTTGTTAAATGACTTGCAAAACAACTTAGTTCACATAGAAAACAGTATCCTTTTTAATCATATTTTGTATGAATTCCCGACAAAAGTTATAAACTACTATATAAGTGACCTAGAATTCCAAAAAAAATATAAGTCACTACAAAAAGAATCATTCGAAAAATTTGATGAAATTATCAAAACATCAGAAAAACATCTAAATGAAATAAAAGAAAAACAAAAAATAGTTGAAATATTAAAAGTAGCTCTCGATAAGCAAGTTGAGGGATATAATTTTGTAGGGTTATCAAAGGGTTTTAAGAATCTTCTCAATGACAAAGAAAAAAGAAAAATTGAAGTATTTAAGTTTCTTATTTTAATGGGAACACTTACACTTTCTCCATTAATTTATCAGGTCTGGAGTATATTTCAAGATCAAAATTATAAATTTGTTTGGGAGAATGCTATCCCTGTGGTTGGTTTAGAACTAATTATGATATATTTTTTTCGAGTAGTTTTGTCACATTATCATTCTATTCAAACACAAATTATGCAACTTGAACTTCGTCAGTCTTTATGCCAATTTATTCAAAGTTATGTAGAATATGCGAAGAAAATGCGCAAAAATGGAGATGATAGTAGTAAGGATACACTTGATAAATTCGAAAACTTAATTTTTAGCAGCATCCTTTCCAATCCAGATAAGGTTCCAGGAACATTTGACGGGATCGAAGGTTTGGCTTCCTTTCTGAAAGAGCTTAAGAAATAATTTTCTCGAAAAAAATTAATTACATTCTGTTCCAAGGGAATTAGTGTGAAAAAAGAAACGCTCGATCCTGCCGCCGCACAGGCGCGGATTCATGAAATCCAGCAACTCTATCGCGAATGGACGCAACTGCTTCCCAAGCTGGAAGCGGCGAAGGCCGATTGGCAGCGCGGGATAGAGATCATGCAAAAGCTCGCCCATTTCTATTTCGAGGGCGAGTATTTGCAATATCATCAGGCGATTGAGGAAGGTTTGCCTGTCGATTTGCGTACCGAGGGCGAATACAGCGTGATGAGCGAGGATGCAATCTGGAATGCCTTTCACGAACAGGATGCGCTCGCCTGGCAGCGCTTGCGCTCGGCCATTGCCGTGCTGGATCGCTATGGCGAAGAGGCTTCCGCCTGATGCCCGAAATCTTTCGGCAGGCTTGAGGAAAAGATCCGCCCATTTCTTCAGCCAATCATCGTGAGAAATTTTCTCATCAAAAAGCGCTTTACGTGATACATTTTCTCACCATAAGCGCTTAATAGTGGTAAAAAACCTCTATTTTTCAATAATTATTGAAACCTCATGACATGGCCATTCACCCTGAAAACCTTCGCATAAATCTCTGATAAACAAGCCATGCAAACGTAGGTCGGGCACTTGTGCCCGACATCAACCCCGTGTCGGCCATGAATGGCCGACCTACGAACGTGCCGCACGATGGCGGAACGATTGGCTGTAGGGACGTTGCCTGCAACGTCCGTGGTGCATGTTTTGGTGATTCAGGGACGTAGAGAACATAGGTCAGGCACTTGTGCCCGACATCAACCCCATGTCGGCCATAAATGGCCGACCTACGAACGTGCCGCGCGATGGCAGAACAATTGGCTGTAGCGCTTTACGTGATAAATTTTCTCACTATAAGCGCTTAATATTGGTAAAAAATCTCTATTTTTAATGGCTATTGAAACCATCCGATATAGTCATTCACCCTGAAAACCTTCACATAAATCTCTGATAAACAGGCAATGCGAACGTAGGCCGGGCACTTGTGACAACATTAACTCTATGTCGGCCATGAATGGCCGACCTACGAACGTGCCGCACAATGGCAGAACGATTGGCTGTAGGGACGTTGCCTGCAACGTCCGTGGCGCATGTTTTGGTGATTCAGGGACGTAGCGGACTATGTGCCTATATCTGCGTCGTCTGCTTGTCGGAGATTTATGGGCTTTCGGATTGCATAGCCATATCTCTTGAGCATGAAGTGCTTGACGCACTGCTTCATACCGGATGCCGCTATTGCAAGTACGGGTTTAGCGGAATCCGTGTGCGGCGAAGCGCTGATAGCAGTTGACCGCAGCCTGTGCGGTGAGGTTGACGAGAGCCTGATCCGTTTGTCCGCTGCTAAATTGCACGATTTGCTGCATGCCCATTTGCTGCGCGGCTTCTTCGGCGGCGCATTGGCAGATGCGGTTCTCCCAGCGTTGCGCTTCTGCGCCCAACACCATTTTTGCGCTTTGCCACAGGGGCTGGCGATTGATGTTGTCGTGGCATTGGTGGATGAGCATGTCGCGGGCAGCGTGTTGCATAAGGTTGCCGCCCTGATAGCCGCTACAGCCGCCCAGCATGGCGACTGCAAGCACAAGCAGTAATTTTTTTCTCATTTTTCTTCCTTATATGATTATTTTTTACCACTATAAGCACTTCATGGCGGTAAAAAATCACGATTATCGCGGGGAAGGCGGTTGTTTTTCCGGGCGCGGTTTTTTGCGCACGAGGGAGAGCAAGGCGCTGGTTTCCGCTACGGAGAGTTCGCGGTAGCGGCCGGCCGCGAGTTCCTTGGGCAGGCTGATGTTGCCGAAGCGAGTGCGTTTCAGGCGGCTGACCTGGCAGCCTGCCGCTTCCCAGAGGCGGCGCACTTCGCGGTTGCGCCCTTCCTTGAGGACGACGCTGAAATAGCGGTTGTATTGTTCGTCGTCTTCGTGCAGGGCGTGCAGCGGCTGGATGTCGTCGAATTTGGCGAAGCCGTCTTCCAGTTCCACACCGCGGCGCAGCATTTCGAGCGTTTCTTCGCTGACGTCGCCAGCAACGCGCACCCAGTATTCGCGTTCGATTTCCGCGCTGGGGTGCATCAGGGCGTTGGCAAGGCCGCCGTCGTTGGTGAAAAGGAGCAGGCCTGCGGTATTGAGGTCAAGACGGCCGATGCTGACCCAGCGCCCCTGACGCAGGCGCGGCAGGCTTTGGAAGACGGATTTGCGCCCTTCCGGGTCTTTGCGCGTGCAGATTTCGCCGACCGGCTTGTGGTACATGAGGATTTTGCGCGGCGGGTCCTTTTCCGGGGAGACGCGCAACGGGCGGCCATCGAGGCTGATGCGCTCATGGCCGGTGATTTTCTGGCCGAGTTCTGCGGGCTTGCCATTGATGCGCAAGCGGCCTTCGCGTATCCAGCCCTCGATTTCGCGGCGCGAGCCAAGGCCGCGCGCGGCCAGCCATTTTTGAATGCGTTCGTGTTGGTCTTTCATAAGGGGGTTCCTTGTTGCATGTCGTCATCGACTGTGGGAGGGGTTTCGTCCGACAGCGGCGGCAGTTCATCCAGCGCTTTCAGGGCGAAGTCGTTCAAAAAATCGCGGGTGGTGGCGAGCAGTTCGGGGCGGCCCGGCAGTTCGCGGTGGCCGACGACGCGTATCCATTCCAAATCAAATAATTGGCGATAGATGCCGCTGCCGGTACTGACGCCGCGCACGGCATCGATTTCCGCACGCGTGCAGGGTTGGTGGTAGGCGATGTAGGCGAGCGTTTCCCAAAAGGCGCGCGAGTAACGCGGTGGTTCGCGGTTTTCCAGCGCTTGCAGGTCGTCGTAATACTCGGCGCGCAGTTGCAGACGCCAGCCACCCGCCACTTCCACGACTTCCATGGCGCTTTCGCCATAGCGCTCGGCCAATGCCTGCAAACCGGCCTGCACGTCACTTTCATCCAGCATCAGGGCATCGGCGATCACGACGCGCGGCAGCGGTTGCTCGCGGGTGAACAGCAGGGCTTCGATGCGGGCGGCAGTGGAGGGCATGGCAATATCCGACGGGAAACGCGCGGCATTATATAGCGCGCCGCCAGATTTACCTATTTGCCCTTGATGGGCCGACGAAAATGCGCGCGCAAAAATGCCCGGATGCGGATGGGCAGATCCGCGTCCGGGCGTGCGCTTGCCGATATGGCTGGCTTATGGATCGCCGTAAATGTCTTCTTCGAAGTATTTGTCGTTGACTTCCTTGTACTTGCCGTTTTCACGCAGGGCGAGAATGCCGGCGTTGAAGCGCTCGCGCAGGGCATTGTCGCCTTTGCGCACGGCAATGGAGGAGCCGTCGCCATAGTATTCGCGCTTGTGGAATTTCGGCGCGGCAGCAGCAAATCCCGCGCTTTCGCCGCTGGCGAGGAAACCGGTGGTGAGCTGGGTGGCATCGGCATAGACGGCATCAAGACGGCCGGCCTGCAAATCGAGAAGCGCTTCTTCCTGAGTGTTGTAGCTCTGGATGCGGTCGAGCGTATCTTTCAGCTCGCCTTCCAGGAAGCGCTCGTGAATGGTGCTGCGCTGCACGCCGACGATTTTGCCTTTGAGCACGGTTTTGTAGTTTTCTTCGTTGAGTTCCCCAGCTGCCGCGCTTTCCATGACGAACTTGCCGCCGCTGCGGTTATAGTATTTGTTACTGAAATCAACGTTTTTGCGGCGCTCGTCGGTTGCCGCCATGGACGCGATGATGGCGTCAATTTTTTCGCTGTTCAGCGAGGGAATCAGCCCGTCCCAGGAGGTTTCCACCAGCTCGCATTCCGCCTTGATTTCTTCGCACAGCGCGCGGGCAAAATCGATATCGAAGCCGCTGAGTTCGCCTTTTTCCGTTTTGAAGGAAAACGGCGGATAGGCGCTTTCCACGCCGATGCGCAAGGTATCCGCCTGGGCAGCAAGGCTGCAAGCGGCGAGAAGGGAAATGGCGAGTTTTTTCATGAAGTTCTCCAGTAAGAAGATGATAATTTTTCTCACTAAAAAGCGCTTGTATCGATATTTTTTATCGCAACAAGCGCTTATTGATGGTAAAAAATCACTATTTTTCAGTATATATCGAAATCAAAGTATTTGCCGTTGATTTTTTGGTATTCGCCGTTGTCGCGAATGGCGCGGATGGCCGTGTTCAGCGCGCCGCGCAAGGTATCGTCACCCTTGCGAATGGCGATGGATACGCCCTCGCCATAAAACGCCGGATCATTGATGACGGGAGCGGCCATGGCAAAGCCTTTGCCGTCATCAGTTGCGAGAAAGCCGCTGGCAAGCGCGGTCTGATCCGCCAGCGTCACATCAATGCGCCCGACAACAAGATCGATATTGGCTTCTTCTTGGGTGTTGTAGCGGCGGATGTCGGCAAACACGTCTTTTGCCGTTTCCGTGGCATAGCGGTCATGTATGGTGGCGCGCTGTACGCCGAGCGTCTTGCCTTTCAGTGCCTGGCGCCAGTCACTGTCGCCAAGCGTGGCGGCGGCAGCCTCCTGAAGCACGAACTTGCCGGCGTTGGCATAGTATTTGTCGGTAAAATCGACGCTTTGCCGTCGCTCCGCCGTGGCCGACATGGAGGCGACGATGGCATCGATCTTGCCGCTGTTGAGCGACGGAATCAGGCCATCCCAGGCCGTTTGCACCAGTTCGCAATCGCGCTGCATCTGCTTGCACAGGGCGAGGGCGATATCCACATCGAAGCCGTGCAGCTGCCCTTGCGCATCCACGGCGGAAAACGGCGGATATTCGCCTTCAATGCCGATGCGCAGCTTTTCATGGGCAAATGCCTGACTCGCCAGGGCCAGAACGCTGGCCAACAGAATTTTTTTCATGCTCTCCTCCGTTGTTATACGTGAAAGCGCCATATCATCGCGCAAAAATGCCGGAAGAGAAAGCCTTTTTTATCGCTTTTTTTCAGGCAGCAATCTTTTTTCCTGCACGCTTTCGCCACATGCAAGAAAAAACCTGCAAGAAAAAGATTCAAATGATAGAAATCACTTTTTTCTGGATGCCGACGGCTGCACATCCTGACCGTTGCGGTCAATGCGGCGGTGCTGCCCGTTATTGACGACGACGGCCTGCCCCCTCTCGAACGGCCATACCTTGTCGTAACGCGGCGTGATCACTTCGCGGCCACTGGCATCGATAAAGCCCCAGCGCCCGTTTTTCTGCACGGGCGCGCGCCCTTCGCCAAAGGTCAGGGCATTGTCGTACTGCGGCGCAATTACTATGCGTCCGCTACCGTCGATAAAACCCCAGCGGCCATTTTTCTTAACAGCCGCCATGCCTTCGCGAAATTCCCAGACCGCCTCGAATTGCGGAGCAATCACTTCCTGCCCCTTGCGATCCACAAATCCCCACTGACCGTTGCGGGCGACAGCAGCAAGCCCTTCGCTCGCGGGGCGATGCTGGTCGTAACGCATGCGCGCCGGATTGCCCTGCGGCTTGCTGCCTCGCAAAATCGTTGGCGCTTTGGCATCGCGACGGGAAAGCTGACGGCTTTGCGGATTTGCGCCGGTTTGCTCTTCCACTCCCTGCCCGATAACGGCTTGCGCCTGTGTCAGCACCTGTTGCGCGAATGCGGACGGCGCCAGTAAAAAAGCGCTGGCAAGCAAAGCATATTTGGCGAAATTCTTCATGTTTTCATGACTCCAATGCTTCAAGCGAACGATTGGCATTCTGCGTTCTGCCATTTGTTACATTCCATTCATAATAAAGCTTACTCCATAAGCAAAGCCAACGCCAAGCAGGATTTTATGCACAAAAATACGGCCATACCGCTGCTGTGGCATGGCCTTTTTCCAAATTCCGAATATAAAACGGGAATTTTTCGCATACCGCACATACGGCCTCAGCTGCCGAGAATCTGGCGCACGTCCACCGCCGCTTCCTGGCCAAACTCATGGCTCAGGCAATAGGAAACGATTTTGATGGCGGTATCGTCCGCATCCTGCAAGGTGCCGCTGTCGTGCAGATGCTGGAAGCGGTCGCGCAGGGGAAAACCGGCATCATTGCGAATTTCCGCCTGCATGGCGGTATCGACCACGCCGGGCGCAATGCAGACGATGCGGGTTTGCGTGTTTTCCATCAGGCCCACGCGCGCATGCTGCTTGAGGGCGGCCTTGCTGGCGCCATAGATGCTCCAGCCGGGATAGGCAGTCGCCGCCGCGCCGCTGCCGATATGGACGATATTGACCTGCGTTTTCGCACCGGCCGCCGCCACCACGGCATTGGCCAGCAGAATTGGCGCGAGGATATTGAGATGCACGGCCTGCACGATGGCATCGGCATCCTGCTCGCCCAGGACGCTGGCGGGCTGAACGGTTCCGGCGTTGTTGAAAAGCCAGAGGCGCTTGCTTTCGCGGCAGAATTCGCGGAACGCATTGCTGCGCGCCACATGCATGAGTGCATCCACATCAGCAAGATCGGCGAGCATTTCCTGAAAATGCGCGGGATAGGCGGCTTTCAGCGCGGCATTGCCGTGGCGCGCCACGCCGAAAACCGTGGCATCCAGATCCAGCCAGGCATTGGCCAATGCTGCGCCGAGGCCACGGCTATGGCCGGTGATAATGACGTGTTCACTCATGTTTTTTCTCCAACATGCGTTGCGCAAGGGCGGCGAAATCGCTGCCATGCAGGTTTTCCGCGCGTGCGGTGGGGTCTATGTCGAGATCGGCGAAATCCGCGCCATCAAACCATTGCCCGAGCGATTTCCGTACCATCTTGCGGCGCTGGCCAAAGGCGGTGCGCACCAGCAGGGCAAAGGCGGCATCATCGGCGACCGGCCAGCGCGGCGCGGCAAGCGGCACCAGGCGCACCACGGCGGAATCCACTTTCGGCGGCGGATCAAAGGCATCGGGAGAAATATCGATCAGCCATTCCGTATCGCATTGCTGCTGGATCATGATACCGAGGCGGCCATAAGCCTTGCTGCCGGGATCGGCGACGATGCGCTCGACGACTTCTTTTTGCAGCATGAAGTGCATATCGGCGATGACGGCACGCGCCGCAAGGCAATAAAACAAAATGGGGGATGACAGGTTGTAGGGCAGGTTGCCGATCAGGCGCAACGGCTTTGCCAGCGGCAAGGCGGCAAGATCGACATTGAGCACGTCCTCATGGATCAGGGTCAGCTCGCCATGCGGTTTGGCCTTGCGCGCGAGAATGTCGAGCACGCGGGTATCAAATTCAATGGCCGTCATGGCCTTGCAGCGCTCAAGCACCGGCAGGGTCAGCGCGCCAAGCCCCGGCCCGATTTCCACGATGCTGTCGCCGGGGCGCGGATCAATTTCCGCGACCATGCGCGCGATGACGCCTTCGTCGCGCAAAAAATGCTGCCCCAGAGATTTGGCAGCGCGAACTTCGCTCACGCTTTTATCCTTGTTTCAAAAAAATCGGTTTTATAGTGTGTTTTTATCACGATAAGCGCTTAATTATGGTAAAAAATCACTATTTCAAGCGCTTAGTATAGTGATTTTTTACCATTGTATATCTCAGCGAATCACCACATAGGCATTTTCGCGCAGCTCCAGCAATTTTTGCTGCCAGGCTTCTTCCACTGCCTTGTTGTAGAGGCTGTCGCGGATGCGCTCGCGCAGCTTTTCCTCGCTTCTGTCCACGTTGCGCAGTTCATCGACGACCAGCACATGCCAGCCGAAGCTGCTCTTGAACGGCGCCGAGAGCTGCCCCGGTGGCGTGGTCAGCATGGCGCGGGCAAATTCCGGCGCGACCTGGTCGGTACTGATCCAGCCGAGTTCGCCGCCTTTCACTGCGGATGCCTGGTCGTGCGAAAAGCGGCGCGCCAGTTCGGCAAAATTCGCGCCAGCATTCAGCTGGGCATGGATGCGATGGATATTTTCTTCCTGGGTCTTGTCATCCATCTGCGACTGGCTGCGCAGGAGAATATGGCGCACCTTGCCTTCAGGGATGACAGTCGCACCGCCGCCGCTGGTTTTGGAGACGACTTTCAGGAAATGCATACCATCGCTGTCGATGACGGGCTGCGGCACCATTTGCCCAGGCGCGAGCGTTACCACGGCGCGGGCGAAATTGGGCGGAATCTGGCCGATGTTGATGACGCCGAGATCGGCGAAATTCGCACCCGGCACTTTGGCAGCGGCCTCGCGCAGGTCATGGCTGGCGGCAACGGCAGCGGAAACCGCGGCAATGCTGTCCTTCACGGCCTGGCCGCGCTGGTTGGGCTCGCCTTCTGGCAGGCGGATAAGCAGATCCTGCACATGGATGGTGCTGCCCTGTTCGCGCGCGATTTGCGTAATTTGGTCATCAATCGCTTCCTCGCTCACGCGCACGCTGTCGGCAATCAGCGCCTGCTTGAGTTTTTCATGCGCGAGATCTTCGGCAAGCTGGGCGCGGTAAGCGGCGGCATCGAGGCCGGTATCCTGTTTGACGCGGCGCAGCAGTTCCGCTTCGCTGACGCCGTTTTGCTGCGCAATCAGGGCAAGGCCACGCGCCACTTCTTCCGCACTGATCTGGATATTAGCCTGTGCTCGCAAGTCATCGAGAAGATGCTTCATGATGACCTGATCCATGGCACGCTCGGCCACCAGTTTTTCGCTCACGCCCTGTGGCGCACCGATTGCGCGCCGCGCCATCTCAAGTTCTCTGGTTAGCGTGCGGCGACTGATGGCGGTGTTGTTCACGATCAGGCCGATTTCATCGAGCGTCTTGCCCTGGCTGGCATCGGCAGGTGGGCCGAATTGCAGGGCGGCAGCATCATGGATGACCAGCCAGGCCATCAGCATCACATACTTTTTCAAAACTTTCTCTCCTCAGCCAAGCGTTTGAATCCGTTTATTTGTTTTTCCAACATATTGCCGGAACGACTGCCCATGTTACCCAATCCTTTCAGGACGAATTCCAGATAGACGGCATTGTTCACCTTGGCGCTTTCCGGGCTGTCGCGATAATGACGCCCGGCAAGACGCCAGGCCCAGCAGCAGTCGTCATATTCCACGCCAAGCACGCTGTTGAAGGCGCGGTCGGCATGGAAAGAATAATCCTGGCGGACAAAGCCGCGCCAGCGTTCGTTGAAGCGCCACACACCGGCAAGTGAAATCTGGTCGTAATCGTCGCTGTTATAATAATGCCCGAGTTCGACGAAGCGGTCTCTGTCGAGACGATAGCGCAAGTTGACGCGGTTGCGGCGGATTTCGTTCTTGTCCGTATCCCAGAAGCTGACGCCGCGAAGCGACCAGTGCCGGTCAATGTTGTAATGGCCGGCGGCAACCAGCAACGATTTGCCGTCGCGCTCGGGTTTATTGCCGCGCAGGCGTACCTTGCGATCATCAAAATACTGGATTTGCCCAAGGGAAAGATTGAATTTTTCCTGGCCGTCGCTGTTTCTGAAAAAGCGGGTAGTCACGGCGGTGGTCAGCTGGTTGGCATCGCCAATGCGGTCGGTGCCACTGAAACGGTTGCGCGCAAAGAGCGCATTCCACGACATGTCGCGCTCGGCGCTGTCGAAAAGCGGCAGCATGGACTGGTTTTTATAGGGCGTGTAGAGATAAAAGAGGCGCGGCTCCAGAGTCTGCGTCCAGGAATCCCCCATCCATTTGAAATTTCTTTCGAATTCTAGTTTGCCATCCACGCTCAGGGTGGGCAGCACACGCGTCTGTTTTTTTCCCTTCAGGCGGTCGTCACGCGCGGCAAAATCGTAGTGGGTGAAGCGCAGGCTGGCTGCCGGCTCAAGATAGCCGTAAGGACGGGAAAAACGGTAACTTGCATCCACGCCACTGTCGAAGCGGTTGGCAGCGCCCAGCCGTTTTTTCTGGAAACGGGTGAATTCACCATGCAGATCAATGCGCCAGTTCCCCTGCCGCCAGCCCTTGGTATAAAGGAGCTGCGGTACGCGACTGTAAGGATTGCTGCCCGGCAGCACGTCGGCATCCACGCGCTCGAAATCCTGTACGCGGAACAGGAATTTTCCGGCGCGAGTATTGCCGTCCACGCGGAAATAGCGCTCGAAATACCAGTCGTCATAAGTGCGCAGCGGCGATTTGAAGTCTTCCAGATAGCGCAGGTCGGAAACGTCCTGATACAGGGTTTCCGCGCGCCACTGGTCATTGAAGCGGTATTGGTGCAAAGCGCGCGCGCTCCAGCGGTTGGCATCGGCCTTGCGATCGGCAGGTAAAAACGTGCCCTGGAATTCAAAATTCTGTTTCTTGCCGAGATAGCGGTATTCGCCTTCCGCCATCAGACCGCGCTCGCTCATCGGCCGCAGGGCGAGCGTGGCATCCTGGTTGGGCGCGATATTGAAGTAATAGGGAACATAGATTTCCAGGCCGCGCGATTTGCTGGAGCCGGCCGAAGGCAACAGGAAACCGCTGGCGCGCTTGTTCGATATAGGAAAACTGAGATAGGGCAGATACAGCACCGGTGTATCCTTGATGCGCAGGGTGACATGGCGCGCCCAGGCGCGCTCTTCCACCTTGTCCACTTCCAGCCTTTTCGCCTTCAGGTTCCAGGTGGGCGAAGCGCGCTCGCAAGTAGTCCAGGTAACGTTGTGGAAAAGGCCTTGCTGGTTGTCGCGGTCAACCGTGATGTCTTCTGCCGAACCCAGCGCCGCCATGCCGTGTTCGTTTTTCATGAAATACTCGGCACGGTTGAAATGTCCGCTTTCGTCGTTGGCACTGTAGCGGCCGTCGGTCGCGCGTACAGCAAGACGCGGTGAGCCGAAAACACCGCCTTCCAGCAACTCGGCATTGCCGGTTTCCGGCGAGTAGCGCAAGCGCGGCGCCTGCAAGTGCATGTCGCGGTAACGCAGATTGACTTTGCCTTCAAATTCCGTTTGTTGGAAATTGCCTTCGGAAAGGTCGGAATCGATATAGAGCTGGTCATCCTCGCGGTCGCCGCCCAGCGTGGTAAAGGACGCCAACGGATCCGTCGGACATTGGATGGCCCATGCAGTCACGGAAACCGCAGGCAACCCGATAAAAAGCCATTTAAAATAACGCATGTTTCTACTGTCTTGCAGGACGTGGGGGCGATCATTCTAACATTGCCTGCCGAAAAGCGTACTGCCAAGGCGGGGCGCTTCTAGTATCATGCGCCTTTTTTACCGGAAGCGAACCATGTCTGCCATCACTCCCCGACGCGCCCTGCTCAGCGTGGCCGATAAAAGCGGCCTGATTGATTTTGCCCGCCATTTGCGCGCCCTGCACACCGATATCCTCTCCACCGGCGGCACCGCCTCCGCCCTGCGCGAAGCTGGTATTGAAGTAACCGATGTCAGCGCCCATACCGGTTTCCCGGAAATCATGGGCGGACGCGTCAAAACCCTGCATCCGGCCGTACACGGCGGCATTCTCGGACGCCGCGGGCAGGACGAAGCCGTCATGGAAACGCACCGCATCGCCCCGATCGATCTGGTTGTCGTCAACCTCTATCCCTTCCGCGAAACCGTGGCGCGCGAAGGCTGCACCATTGAAGACGCCATCGAGAATATCGACATCGGCGGCCCGGCCATGTTGCGCTCGGCTGCGAAGAATCACGAATCGGTGGGCGTTGTGGTTGACCCTTCCGATTATCCCGACATTATCCATGCCATCGAAGAAGGCCGCTACGATCTGGAATTGCGCTGCAGGCTGGCCATCAAGGCCTTCACGCATACCGCCGATTACGACCGCGCCATTTCCGCCTGGCTGTCGCAAACCTTCCTGCCGGAGAGCGAAAATGTCTTCCCCGAGCAGCTCGCGCTCAACTACCAGCTCGCCGACACCCTGCGCTACGGTGAAAACCCGCACCAGCGCGCCGCCTTCTACAAAAGCCACCACCCTGTCGCCACCAGCCTCGCCACCGCGCGCCAGCGCCAGGGCAAAGCGCTTTCCTACAACAACCTTGCCGATGCTGACGCTGCCCTGCGCACCGTGATGAATTACGACGAAGACCCGGCCTGCGTCATCGTCAAGCATGCCAACCCCTGCGGCATCGCCCTCGGCGACAACATCCTCACCGCCTACAACGCCGCCTACCGCTGCGATCCCACTTCCGCCTTCGGCGGCATCATCGCCTTCAACCGCGGCCTCGATGAAGACACCGCGCGCGAAATCCTCTCGCGCCAGTTTGTCGAAGTCATCCTCGCCCCGGCATACAGCGATGCCGCGCTCGACATCCTCGCCGGCAAACCTGCCATCCGCGCCCTCGAAGTGCGCAACGACGGCCATCACCACCATGGCTGGCAAGTCACCGCCGTGCGCGGCGGCGTACTCGTGCAGGATTGGGACAAGGGCCACCTGAAACACGAAGACCTGAACATCGTCACTGAACGCGAACCCAGCCACGACGAACTCAAAGACCTGCTCTTTGCCTGGCAGGCCGTGAAAGCCGTCAAGTCCAACGCCATCGTGCTCGCGAAAAACCGCGCCACCATCGGCATCGGTGGCGGGCAGACCAGCCGCGTCTATGCCGCGAAACTCGCCGTCATGAAAGCGCAGGACGAAGGCTACGACATCAATGGCGCAGTGCTCGCGAGCGACGCTTTCTTCCCCTTCCGCGACGGTGTGGACGCTGCGGCAGCCGCAGGCGTCAAGGCCATCATCCAGCCCGGCGGCTCCATCCGCGACCAGGAAGTCATCGATGCTGCCAACGAACACGGCATCACCATGATCTTCACTGGCATGCGCCATTTCCGTCATTGATGGTAAATTTTCTCACCATGAAGCGCTTATTGTGATATTTTTTACCACAAATAAGCGCTTATCGTGAGAAAATTTCTCAAAAAATAATGGAATATAAAAATCCCCGCTTTAACCGGCGGGGATTTTTTATGGGCGCGGCATCCGCAAACGGCAAACCTGCCAGGCAGGCTTGCGCCTGTATCAATCGATATCTTGGCGCAGATCCACCTGCATGAGCGGCACTTTGCTCGTCCTGTAGCGCAGCTTGTGGTAGAAGAAAAAAGCAAAAAATACCGGCAGGCCCATATAGGTGACGAGAATGCGGTTCCAGTCCAGCTCGCCGTGCAGCACCAGCGAGGTATCCTGGCCGATAATCACCAGCACACACAGCGACAGCGCCAAGAGCGGCCCGACCGGGAACCATTTGGCGCGATAGACCAGATCATCTAGATTGCGCCCCTGCGCCACATAGGCGCGGCGGAAGCGGTAATGGCTCACGGCAATGCCGAGCCAGGCGATGAAGCCGGTGAGCCCCGAGGCGGCGACGATATACTGATAAAGGCTTTCGCTCAGGCGCTCGTTCAGCTGCAACAGGAAAATCGCGAGCACCACGCCCGCCGTCGCCAGCACCGCAGGCATCGGTACGCCGCGCGCATTGGTCTGCGCGAATACCGGCCAGGCAAGGCCATCCTTGCCCATGGCATAGAGCATGCGCGTCGAGGCGTACATGCCGGAATTGCCGGCAGAAAGTATGGAAGTAAGGATAACCGCGTTCATCAAGGCCGCGGCAAAAGCGAGTCCCGCGCGTTCAAACACCAGAGTGAACGGCGATCGCGCGATTTCATGGGTATCGGCGCCGAGCAGTTGCGGGCTGGTGTAGGGAATGAGCAGACCGATCACCGCGATGGCGAGGATATAGAAAATCAGGATGCGCCAGAAAACCTGACGCACGGCGCGCGGAATGCTTTCGCGCGGATTGGCGGATTCACCGGCGGTAATGCCGATCAGCTCCGTGCCCTGAAAGGAAAATCCGGCAATCAGGAACACGCCGAGCATTGTGAGGAACTGCCCGCCCGCGCTGCCGCCAAGGAAAGGCGCGTCGCCCACGGTGAAGTTGGCAAAGCCCACATATTCGCCGCCGAGAATGCCAAAGATGGTGAGCACACCAACCGCCAGAAACACGATAACCGTCAGCACCTTGATCAGGGCAAACCAGTATTCCGATTCACCATAGGCTTTTACCGACAACAAATTGAGCGCAAAGATCAGCCCGAAGAAACATACGCTCCACGCCCACGGCGGCATAAAGCGCATTGGCTCCCAGTAGCTCACCACCACGGCAGCAATCACCACATCCGCCGCCACGGTAATCACCCAGTTGAACCAGTAATTCCAGCCCAGCGCAAAGCCCAGCGAGGGATCGACGAAACGCGCGGCATAGGTGGAAAACGATCCCGATACAGGCAGATAGGTGGCCATTTCGCCGAGCGACGTCATCAGGAAATACACCATGAGGCCAATCGCCGCATAGGCCACCAGCGCCCCGCCCGGCCCGGCCTCGCTGATGGCGGAGCCGCTCGCCATGAAAAGCCCGGTGCCGATACAGCCTCCGATGGCAATCATGGAAAGATGGCGGGTTTGCAAATGGCGTTTGACTTGGGTGGATGCGGATGAGGACATGGTAAAACCGGCTAATCAAAAGCGCGACATCATACCGGAAAAGCCGCGCCACCATCACCAATACTGCACAAACCCCGCAAGATCCGTATTCTTTTCGCCGCTCGCCGGCGTGCGCGCCGTGCCCACCGGCAGGAGCGCGATGATTTTGTCGTGCGCCGTGCAGGCAAAAGCGCTGCGCAGGGCCTCGCTGTCCACCCATTTGCCGCTGATCCAGACGTTGTCAAACCCCTGCGCGGCGGCGGCAAGCTGGATGGCATAGGCGGCGCAACCGGCCGTCAGCAGCTGCTCCCATTCGGGCACCGGGTTGTCCGGCTTCAGCGCGGCCACCACACCGATCACCACGGGCGCCATGCTGCCGACGCGTTTCGCCTTTTGCAGCCCGTCCTCGCCGAGCGCCATATCGTCTGCCGCCTTGAGTAAAGTCTCGCGAAAACGGGCGAGCGCCGCCTCGCCGCGAATCACCACAAAGCGGAACGGCGTCAGCAGGCCGTGATCGGGCACCTGCGTGGCCGCCTGCAACATGCGCCCAAGCTGCGCGTCATCGGGGGCGGGTTCGGTCAATTGCTTGCTGGAGCGGCGGGTCGTCAACAAATCAAGGGCATTCATGGCAATCCTGTGGCAAAACTGAAAGAAGCGCGGTTGTACCACAAGGCGGCTTTCACGCCAACACCCGTCGCCGTTCGGGGCTGATATGATATGCCGCTCGCGGACATCAGCCTGAAACAGGTAACAAGACAGATTTTCTCACCACCAAGCGCTTATTACGGGAAAATTTCTTACCAAAAGCGCTTTTTGGTGGTAAACAATGATCACAGGAGCAGAATTCTTGGATGGAAACAAAAAACTGGCCATTTTGATTGATGCCGACAACGCTTCCGCCAATACGGCACAGGAAATATTTGCGGAAATTGCCAAATACGGCATTGCCAGCGTCAGGCGCATTTATGGCGACTGGAGCAGCCCTGCATTGAATGGCTGGCAAAAAATCCTGCTTAAACATGCGATAACGCCGGTGCAACAGTTCGCCTATACCAGGAGCAAAGATGCCACGGACATGAAACTCATCATTGACGCCATGGATTTGCTGTACAGCGGCACATTTGACGGCTTCTGCCTCATCTCCAGCGACAGCGATTTTACGCCGCTGGCGGAGCGCATACGTGCCAACGGCTTGCTGGTTTACGGATTTGGCCGCAAGACAACGCCCGAAGCCTTCCGCCAGGCATGCGACCGCTTTTTCTACGTGGAAAACCTGGAAGCTGCCGGCAATGGCAAGCCGGATGACGGCAATGCGGCGAATGCACAGCTCCCGCTTGCACCACCTGTTCGCCAACCCATTGCCGGTGCGTTGAAAAACCTGTTATACAAAGCCATCAAGGATTGCACGGACGAAACGACAGGCTGGGCATTTGTCGGGCAAATCGGCAGTTATCTCAACCAAACCCAGCCGGATTTTGATTCGCGTACCTACGGATACGGAAAATTGTCTGCCATGCTCAAGGCGATGGGCGGTTTGCAATTCCGCCATGATGAAGCCAATCGCATGTATTGCCGCAAAATTCCCTATGGAGAACTGATCAAACTGCTGGCAAACGAAGCCTTGCCGAAATTCCGGAACCAGCAGGGCTGGGCGAAAATCCATGCAATAGAAAAATATGTGAAACCGCGCTGGAGTTTCGCGGAATACGGCTTTGCATCCTTTGCCGATTTGCTGGAAAGCGTACATGGCGTGGAAATTCAGGGAGAAAGCATGAAAATCTTACCCTTGAACAAAGCAGAATGATAAAATTTACCAACCATAAGCGCTTATAATGATAAAATCTCTCATATAAATCGCAATACTCGATAAAAAAACCATAAAATGCAATTTTATAAATTTATATCCCTGCCCCGACCCTGCACGAATTCAGCGAAGCCTCTGCCCGGCAGCACAGCAGCCACGCGAATTTTTCCTCCTGCCTCCCTCACCCGCACAACCGGAATTTCCCCGCATGAACACGCCCCGCACTCCCCTCTGGCGCAAAACCCTGCGCCTTGTTGGCTACCTTTTGCTTGCGCTCGTCCTCATCACCGCCGTCGATATCTACCGCTGGCCGGACAGCCGCGGCCTCGCCCATGCCAGCTTCACCACTACCCGTGGCGAAGCGCTTGACCTGCACCACACCGGCAAACCCGTTTTCCTCTACTTCTGGGGCAGCTGGTGCGGCATCTGCCGCTACACCTCGCCGCAAGTGCAATCCCTGAAAAACGCCGGTTACCCCGTCGCCAGCATCGCCATCGGCTCCGGCAGCGATGCCGGAATTCATGCCTATTTGCAAAAGCACGGCTGGAATTTCCCCGTCATCAACGATGACAGCGGCGAACTGCAAACCGCCTTCGGCATCGCCGCCGTGCCCACCATCGCCATCGTGCAGGATGGCCGCATCCGCCTTGCCACCAGCGGCTGGAGCAGCGCCTGGGGCCTGCGCGCGCGCTACCACCTCGCCCGCCTCTTTCCCGCAGCAAATTGACTGCCCATCCAACAAGATAGATACCGCACTTGAGGCGGCACCGCCCTTCTGATATGGTCAGCCTGACCGAGCAATCGGCATGACAAACACAAGGAGACCATCATGCAATACAACCTCACCGGCAAGCATCTGGATATCAGCGATGCCCTGAAAGCGTATGTGAATGAGAAACTGGCCCGCATCGACGAACGCGACGGCGAAATCGTCAGCGCCCAGGTCACCCTCGGCACCGACCGTCACCTGAAAACGGCGGAAGCCACCCTGCACATCCGCTCGGGCCATACCCTGCATGCCGACGCCGAGCATAGCGACATGTACCATGCCGTTGACCTCCTCGTGGACAAACTCGAAAAACAGGTGCGCCGCAACAAGGAAAAACTCCAGTCCCATTGAGCGCCCCATCTCTTGACCAAATTTCATGGCCGAGTTTCATGGCCAAGCTGCAAACCGGATGCCCCACATCCGGTTTTTTCTCATAAAATCAACAAAAACAGTAAATTTTTATCATGGCAAGCGCTTTATCATGATAAATAATCATTATTTTTGCTAAAAATTTGAAAAATAATATTCCGACGACCTGCACGCCTCGCCTTTTGCATTCCCGCGTGCAGCAAGTTCTTCGGCATTGGCATCCCCATCCCTCGCCAAATTCCGCGATAATGCCCGCATTGCCACAGGAGAAGCGACATGGAAAAACAGCCCCAATATCTCCTCGCCCTCGACCAGGGCACCACCTCATCCCGCGCCATCATCTTCAACCGTCGCGGTGAAAGCATTGCCAGCGCCCAGCGCCCTCTTGGCCAGCATTTCCCGCAACCCGGCTGGGTGGAGCATAACGGCAAGGAAATCTGGGCCTCGCAAATTGGCGTCCTTACCGAAGCGCTCGCCAAATCCGGCCTTGATGCCGCCGACATCGTTGCCATCGGCGTCACCAACCAGCGCGAAACCACCCTGCTCTGGGACAGGGAAAGCGGAGAACCCGTGCACAACGCCATCGTCTGGCAAGACCGCCGCACCGCCGTTTATTGCGACAGCATCCGCGCCGCACATGGCGAACGCATCCGCCAGAAAACCGGCCTCATCCTCGATCCCTATTTCTCCGCAACCAAACTGCAATGGCTGCTCGACAACATCCCGGGCGCGCGCGAACGCGCCGAACAGGGCGAACTCTGCTTCGGCACGGTGGACAGCTGGCTCGTCTGGAACCTCACCCGCGGCAAGGTGCACGTCACCGACCCGAGCAACGCCAGCCGCACCATGCTCTACAACATCCACACCCTCGCCTGGGATGACGAACTCCTCGACCTTTTCACCATCCCCCGCGCCATCCTCCCTGAAGTACGCAGCTCCAGCGAAATCTACGGCGAAACGGAAACGCGCTACACCGAATGCCCCATCCCCATCGCCGGCATTGCCGGCGACCAGCAGGCCGCCCTCTTCGGCCAGCTCTGCACCGAACCCGGCATGCTGAAATGCACCTACGGCACCGGCTGCTTCCTCCTCATGAACACCGGCAACACCCCGGTTGATTCGCAAAACAACCTCCTCACTACCATCGCCTGGCAACTCGGCGGCCAAACCACCTATGCCCTCGAAGGCGGCGTCTTCGTCGGCGGCTCTGCCGTGCAATGGCTGCGCGACGGCGCGCGCATGATCCGCACTTCCGCCGACGTCAACACCCTCGCCGCCACCGTGGACGACAACGGCGGCGTCTATTTCGTCCCCGCGCTCACCGGCCTTGGCGCCCCGCACTGGGATCCGCACGCGCGCGGCGCCCTGTTCGGCATCAGCCGCGGCACCACCGACGGCCACATTGCCCGCGCCACGCTTGAAGGCATCGCCTTTCAGGTACACGACATCGTCAAGGCCATGGAAGCCGATGCCGGGCGGCAAACTGTCGAACTCCGCGTGGATGGTGGCGCCAGCAGAAGCGACTATCTCATGCAAACCCAGTCCGATCTCTTTTCCTTCAACATCGTGCGCAGCAAAACCATAGAAAACACGGCACTCGGCGCTGCCTATCTGGCAGGGCTTGCCACCGGCTACTGGCAAAGCCTCGACGACATCCGCAGCCACTGGAAAATCGGCAAAGTCTTCCGCCCGCAACTTCCGCCGCAACAGGTCGCGCACATGCTGGCCAACTGGCAGCGCGCCGTCAAAGCCACGCGGCTTTTCACGGCTGCGGAAGAGTAAGAAGCACTCCCGGGGATTGCTGACAATTCAGTTTGTTATGCAATGAACTTCAAGCAAAAATGTTGGGGTTCGGCAAAGCCTCACCCCAAGCTACCTGCGCTTCACTGCCGTGCGACTGCGCAAGCGCTTGTAGGGTGTGTGGACGCAGTCCACGCACGCGGTTTGCAGTGCAGTTTTTTCGCGTGTGTGTCGGCATCGCCGCCACACACCCTGCGGCAAAAAAAGCCTAATGCATTGCTTTACCTGATGTTCATTGCATGCAAGAAAACTTTAAAAGTAGCTGTTTTTTACCGCAACAAGCGCTTCTTCATGGTAAAAAACTACTATTTTTGAGTGTTTTTTAAATAACCTCAAATCACCAGCAAATATCCTTCATCATAACCCGCTGCCTTGCGCCTGGCGCCGCGCTGGTTGCTGATAAAGGAAGTATTGCCGATGCGGGCGTTGATATTGGTATGGCTGTGGCCGTAGATCCAGAAGCCGGCGCGCGGATAAAGCGCAGGTAGATCGCTGGCCCAGTAGGCACTTTTGATGAGCGCTTCCTGATCCTGCCCGTGCTCGGGGGCAACGAGCGCGTGGCTTGGCAGGAAATGGCTGATGACGACTTTTTCGCGCACGTTTTCGGTTGCCAGTGCATGGTGCAGAAAATCGCAGGATTGTGCGTGCCAGATGCGCATGGTCTCCGGGGTGAGCGGTGCACCGCTGTCGTCGCGTATTTCCCTGAAATCCGGCAAGGTATCGCCCGCCCATTGCATGGAAGCCTGGGCATCGCTGGCGAGGGCAAAATCCGTCCATAGCGTCGTGCCGCAAAAAAGCACGTCCCCAAAAATCACCGCTTCGTCATCGAGCAGACGGATATCGTAAGCCTCGGCCAGCGCGCGGTGCGCGGCCACGCCTTCGGCGCGCGTCATGCCGTAGCGGTCGTGGTTGCCGAGGATGTAGAGCACTGGCAAGTGCGGCGCATCCTCCCGCAATTGCGCGAAAAATTCGGGCAGCGTTTGCAGATTGCCGATATCGCCGCCAAGGATAAGCAATTCCGCCCATTCAAGCGCTTCAAGGCGGCAGGGGCTGATTTCGGTGTGCAAATCGCTGTGGACGGCAATGCGCATGATTTTTTCCGGTGACGAAAATGGTAGGCCGACGCTGAAATCCCTGCCGGGCACGAAGTGCCCGACCTACGAACGATATTCGTGTCCCTTCCGTAGGTCGGCCATTCATGGCCGACATCAAAGTCCCTATCGGGCACGAAGTGCCCGACCTACGAACGATATTGTGCTCCATCCCTAGGTCGGCCATTCATGGCCGACATCGAAGTCCCTGTCGGGCACAAAGTGCCCGACCTACGAACGATATTGTGCTCCATCCGTAGGTCGGCCATTCATGGCCGACGCCGAAATCCCTATCGGGCACAAAGTGCCCGACCTACGAACGATATTGTGCCCCACCCGTAGGTCGGCCATTCATGGCCGACGTCGAAATCCCTGTCGGGCACAAAGTGCCCGACCTACGAACGATATTGTGCTCCATCCGTAGGTCGGCCATTCATGGCCGACGCTGAAATCCCTGTCGGGCACAAAGTGCCCGACCTACAGGAGACAATATCAGGAAAGCCGCATTTTGAAGTCTTCGTAGCCGAATTCGCGCACCAGTGTGAGTTCGTCCGTGCGGCTGTCCCAGGCGAGGATGCTTGGGAGTTTCACGCCGTTGAAGGTGTTGGTTTTCACCATGGTGTAGTGCGACATGTCCATGAACATCACGCGCTGCCCGATTTGCAAAGGCTCGTCGAAGCTGTAATCGCCGATAACGTCGCCGGCAAGGCAAGTCAGGCCGCCGAAACGGTAGGTGTGCGCCTTTTCGCCGGGCATGCCGCCGCCCAGCACGTCCGGGCGATACGGCATTTCCAGCACGTCGGGCAGATGCGCGGTGCATGAGCCGTCGATGATGGCGAGATTCATGTGGTTCTTCGTCAAATCAAGGATTTCCGTGACGTACACGCCAGTGCCCAGGGCAATGGCTTCGCCCGGCTCGATGATGATGTCCACGTTCCATTTGGCGCGGAAATCGCGAATGAGCTGAATGAGTTCGTCCACCTGGTAATCGGGGCGGGTGATGTGGTGACCGCCGCCGAAGTTGACCCATTGCATTTGTGGCAGGAATTCGCCGAACTGGCGCTCGACGGCGGCAATGGTGCGCTTCAGCGGCTCGATGTCCTGCTCGCAGAGGTTGTGGAAATGAAGGCCGCTGATGCCGTCCAGCAGATCGGCGCGGAATTCTTCGCGGATGATGCCAAGACGCGAGCCGGGCGCACTCGGATCATAGATTTCCACGGTGCCTTCCGATTGCTGCGGGTTGACGCGCAGGCCGAAGTGCAGGGCTTTCGTTTTCGCGGCAGCGAGACATTGCTCGCGGAAGCGCTGCCACTGGTTGAAGGAGTTGAAGATGACGTGATCGGAAATGGCGAGCACTTCCGCCATGTCGGCAGGCGGATAGGCAGCGGAAAAGGTATGCACTTCACCATCGAAAAACTCGCGGCCGAGTTTCGCTTCGTGCAGGCCGCTGGCGCACACGCCGGAGAGGTATCGGGAAATGAGCGGCGCAAAGTGGTACATGGCAAAGCCTTTCAGGGCGAGCAGCACCTTGGCGCCGCTTTCTTCCTGCACGCGGTGCAGGAGGCGCAGGTTGCGCTCGATGAGCGCGGTATCGACCACGAAGCACGGCGTCGGCAGCCGCGCCATATCCAGTTTCTCAAATGATTTCAACATGTTTATTCCAAAAATAGTGATTTTTTACCATCAATAAGCGCTTGTTGCGGTAAAAAATCACTATAACAAGCGCTTAATATAGTAATTTTTTACCATTTTACTCAAAAAGAGCATGATGCGAAAGCGCGCATCATCGCACAAAAAGGCGGGCGCGTTGAGGGCTGCTGTGGTGCGCCCGTGTTTGCAGAGGGGCAAAACCGTCTTACGATTCTCCTCCGCCGCACAGCACGCTGTCGCCATGCGGATGGCGTTCGCTTTCCGCCTGGATGGTAACGTGCATGATGTTTCTCTCGCGCAGCGCCGCTTCCAGCGCATAGATCAGGGCTTCGCTTTCGTGCACGCGCAGTTCGCCGTCCACCACGATATGGCAGGAAAGCGCATGGAAATTGCTGGTGATCGTCCACAGATGCAGGTCATGCACAGCGCGCACGCCTTCATGGCTCTGGATGAAGGCAAGAATGTCGCTGGCGTCGATGTCTTCCGGCGTGCCTTCGAGCAGGATATGAAAGGTTTTGCGGCAGACTTGCCAGCCGCTGCGCGCCACGAGTACGGCGACAACCAGGCTTGCCAGCGGATCCGCCCATTGCCAGCCGAAGGCCATCATCAGAAGCGCCGCCACAATGGCGGCCACGGAACCAAGCAGGTCGCCCAACACATGAAGATAGGCGCCGCGCATGTTGATGTTGTGTTCGGTATCGCTGTTTTTCAGCATGTACCATGCGATGAACAGGTTCACCAGCAACCCGGCAACGGCGATGGCGAGCATGCCGAGCGTGGCGATGTCGCCGGGTTCGCGCAATCGCTCGATGGCTTCCAGCACGATGAGAATGGCGATCATGACGAGCGTCATGCCGTTGGCCATGGCGACGATGATTTCCAGCCTTTTGTAGCCATAGGTTTTATGGAAGGTGCTTTTGCGCGCGGCGAAATGGAAGGCAAGGAGCGCAATGCCGAGGGCAAAGGCATCGGAGAACATGTGCCCGGCGTCGGAGAGAAGCGCGAGCGAGCCGGTCAGCCATCCACCGACCGCTTCTGCCATCATGAAAGCAGCAATGATGGCAAAGGCGAGGCGCAAGGCTTTGCTGTTGCCTTCATGAACGTGATGGTGGTGATCATGATGGTGATCGTGATCATGATGATGCCCGTGTGCCATGGCCTTTTCCTCCGTTGCTTTTTCAATCAGGCTGTTGCCGGTGCATTCGCGGCGAACAGGGTTTCGTGGCGTTTTTGCAGGATGGCGAGATCGGCGGAGAAAAGCCCGGCATCCCCGGCGCGCGCGAGAGCCTGCACGGCCATGTCGGCAGCAGCCTGTGCCACATCCGCTTCCGGCACGCCGCACCAGACGGCAGCGAGCACTTCCTGCAACATTTCCCCGACTTCGACAATCCCCGCACCATCGCGGGCGATCGGGCCGAAGCTGTCGCGAATCCAGCGGCCGCCCGGCATGGGCACGAGCGCCAGACGATCATATGCAATGCCATCGGGCGCTTCATCCTTGTCGGGGCGCGCTTCGATGAGAAGACGCATCATGCGCGCCATGACGTTCACCGCCGTGCCCGGATCATTGACCGCAGGCGATAGCGCACGTTGTGCCGCTTCGCTGAGCACGACGAGTCCCCAGCCCGGATCCTGTTCATAGGTGCGCGAGATATTGAGCACGAAGCAGCGGCGCAGGGCATCGAAATCTTCCACGTTTTCCGCCGCAATGCGCGCGAGCAGGTTGCCGGGAATCACCAGTTGGCCGGGGCGCACGGCGATATGGATATGGCCATCCAGCGCTTCCGCCTGTTTTTGCAGCGAGGCCATGTCGATATGGGTGAGATAGCCGCCCTCTTCGGCATAAAGCTCGATGGCGTTCGGGCCGGCCACCCCTTCCCACGCCGCGCCCATTTGCGGATTGCGGCGGTAGTTCAGGAGCGACGTGCGCGTTGCTTCGTAAATCTTGTCGAGCGTGTTGCCCATGCGGCCAAGCTGCGACAGGGTATGCACCCAGCGAATCAGCGTGATGATGAGATAGGCGAGCACCAGCGCGGTACTGACAAAGAGCACGAAGCGCCCGTTTTGCGCGTAAAACCCCATGCCGAGCGCGGTTTTGGCGATGATGGCGTAAATGAAGGCGGAGATGAAGCTGGCAATGGCCATGCGCGTGTTGTCATCGCCCATCACCAGTTCGGTGGCGCGCGGCGTGGCGCCGCTCGATGCCGAGGCAAAGGCGGACACCATGATGGAAAGCGAGAAGGTGCTCACCGCCAGCATGCTGGAAGCGATCACGTCGAGCAGCCCTTCCAGCGTGGAAAGTTCAATATCGGGGAGAATGTCGGGCGGCAGCCACACGTTCACCAGCTTGGCGGCAAAGGCAAACAGCGTGGCGAGTATCGCGCCCAATGCGGGCGTGACCCAGAGGCGGTTGCCCGGCTTTTTCATCATCAACAGCCAGCGATAGAGCATAATACCTCAAATATTAATTAAAAATAGTGACTTTTTACCGCAATAAGCGCTTCATTATGGTAAAAAGATGTTATTTTTTGGCTAAACATGAAACTCATCAGTTGCCAGGATGCGCGCTGTTCACCCCATCCCGCCTTTCCGGCAATTATCACGCATCCCATTCGCGCAGCAGCCCGTCCGCCATGATCAGGCTGTGCAGAATATGGCCGGCCATCATGATGCCGAACTGCGCGGGCAAATAGGAAATCGTGCCGTTGACCGCGCGCGGGCGTCCCGGCGTTTCTCCGCCAACGGGCTGATGCGGCAAGGGTTGGCGACGCGGTTCGTCGGAAAAGACGACGGGATAGCGCAGATTCGCCCCCATGTCTTTCAGGCGCTTGCGCATTTCGCGCGCCAGCGGGCAGCCGCTCGTCTGGTTCAGTGTTTTGATTTTGGTGCGGGTGACGTCGAAGCGGTTGCCCGCGCCCATCGCGGAGATCACGGGAATATCGCGCTGCTGCGCCGCATGCACCAATGCCGCCTTGCAGGCAATGGAATCAATGCAGTCGGCAAGAAAATCCAGCCTGCCGACGCGCTCAAGCAGGTCATCCGCGCCATCCGGCTGCAAAAACTCCTGCAAAACCATCAATTCAATGTCGGGATGGATGTCGCGCAAGCGCTTTTCCATCACTGCCGTCTTGCGCTCGCCAATGGTGGAATGCAGGGCGAGCAGCTGGCGGTTCAGGTTGGAGGGCGCGACCGTGTCATGATCGAGAATCACCAGTCGCCCGATGCCGCCACGCGCCAGCGCTTCCGCACAATAGCCGCCGACGCCGCCAAGCCCCGCCACCATTACGCTTTTTTCGCGCAAGGCAGCAAGCGCTTCCTCGCCGAGCAAGATTTCTGTTCGCGCCTGGGGATGGGGCATGGTCAGTCTCCGCAAGTCAATCAAATGGCGCGTATTGTAGCGTTATTCGCGTTCCGCCAGTCTGCCAGTTCTGCCACCGCTTCGCGACCTCAAAGCAGTAATTCCATAAAAATACAATTTATAATTGTTTTTTCTCATAAAGAAGCGCTTATATTGAGAAAATTTATCGCAACAAGCGCTTGTTGATGAGAAAATTTACCATCCAAACAATTCATTGGCCGCTGCGGTGCTCGCAGCGGCAACTTCTGCCGACGTTTGCCCGGTAAGCTGCGCCACTTCTTCGGCAACAACGGCTGTGAGCCACGGCTCGTTCATCTGCCCCTGCCGCCCGAAAAGCGGCTGATCCGGCGCATCGGTTTCCAGCAGATATTGCCCCGGCTGCAAGCGGGCAATCTGGCGACGCAGGCGTGCCGCACGCGGATAGGTGCAGGTGCCGCCAATGCCGATAACGCCACCGAGCGCGAACAGCTGATCCAGCTGCTGGTCGGAGCCGGTAAAGCTGTGCACCACGAAGCGCAGACCGGGAAAGCGCTTCACGGTTTGCAGCACGGCCTCCAGCGAACGCCGCGCGTGGATGATGGCGGGCAGATGCAGGCGGCTGGCAATATCGAGTTGCGCCTCGAAATACCATTGCTGCTGCGCTGCCGGCAAATCGACGAAATAATCCAGCCCGCATTCGCCCACGGCCACGGCAGGATGATGGGCGAGCCAATGCTCCAGCGCGGCAATATGTGCTTCGCGATGATCGGCAAGATAGATGGGATGCAGGCCATAGGCGGCAAAGCAGTGGCTGTCGGCGGCGCAAAGATCGGCAATGCGCGCCCAGTTCCATTGCGCCACGGCAGGAATGACGATGCGCGCAACGCCCGCATCCGCACAGCGCGCCATCACTTGCGGCAAGTCAAATTCGGGAAAATCGAGATGGCAGTGGGAATCGGTGAACATGGTTTTGACGGGATGAGGAAATGGTTGGAACGGATGTTGCCTGCAAGCTCCATCGCGAAAGAACAGCAGGTGCAGTTAAGCCAACACGTACATTTTGTGCCTGTTGGTTCTGTACGGTTACGGCGCTTCGCACTTGAGCGTACTACGTCTGCCCCGGCAAATCCGTACCGCGCTTTTCCACCCGCCATTGCGCACGGCTGCCGGGAAAGGCGCGGCACAGGCTTTCGCGCGCGGCTTCCAGCTTGAGTTCGCCGCAGAGGAAAATATCAAAGGCGGCAAAGCGGTGTTCCGGCCAGGTGTGGAGGCTGATGTGCGATTCGGCGAGGAGCAGCACGCCAGTCACGCCCGCGTTTTCTCCGAAATGATGGAAATGCGCGGCGAGAATGGTAGCGCCTGCCTGTGCAGCGGCGTGACGCAGCTGTGCTTCCAGATAGGCGGCATCGCCGAGCAACGCGGCATCGCAGTGGTAGAGATCAAGCAGGCCGTGGCTGCCGGGGCTGTGCGTCATTATTTGTGCGATCCCGATGAAAAGCCGCCGCCACTCGGCACAAAAACCGTGCCGCCGCTGTGCGTGCGCGAACCGGCCTGCGGATCCACGAGGCTGTAGTTAACCACCGTGCCAAAGCCAATCAGCAACATCGCCACTATCAGATACGCGCCTTTACTCATGTTTGCCCTTCCCGAGTTTGTGCAGGAGATAAATGACGATGCCGGAAACAAAGATGGAGAAAGCGAGATTGTCGCTGTTCATATTGAGCCATGCCGGCACGTTGAGGAACAGGAAAAAGGCAATGAGGAAAAGCGGGAGCGTACGTTTTTTATCGTCCTGCCGGGCCAGTGCTGGCGCGAAGGCCTTGCCGAACCATTTTGCCATCTGCGCTGTCGAGACGGGATGGCTTTCGCTCCAGGCAAGCTCGTCGGCGGACTGCTCCGCACCAAGTTTCTTGTTGCTGCCGAGGGAGAAATCGCGGTGCAGAAGAATATCGCCATGGCGGATACGCCAGTAAAACGCCCCTGCCGCATAGCTGACCTGGCTGCCGTATTCGTAAAGCAGCGAAGCGCCCTGCGGATTGCCTTTGCGGTTCAGGCGCGGCCATTCATTCAGGGTGCGCGAGATGCTCCATTCGCCATCCTCGGTTTCCACCAGCCAGAGGAATCCCCTTTCGGGATGATAGAGCAGATATTCCGTCCAGCTGCCTTCCGCACCGAGATGGCGCACGCCGTCGTGGCGCAGGGCGCGCGAGGCGAGCTCGATATCGACTTCATTCTTTTTCACCACGCCGATGACAACATAGCGCTTGCCATTGATCTCGCCCTGAGTGCCAAGCGGCAAGGTGAGCCGGCTTTCCATGGATTCGCGATACTTGCCCGCTTCGACGAGTTCGGCCTTGTCGCCACTGGTATCCAGCGTGCTGGCGCAGCTGCGGCAAATCAGCGTGCTGGTTGCGCCGCTCACCCATTCCACCTGCGAACCGCAGTTGGGGCAACTGGCGGCGCTGCGCGCGCCCTTGAGCTTGCCAGCCGTGGCCAGGATTTGCGCGTCATCGCGGGTATTTTGCAGATGCAGACCATCCAGCGTAACGCCATGGCCGTAAAAGGCTTCCGGCAGATTTTCGGCATAATCCAGAGTCAGGAAATGGTTTTCGCAACGAAAGTCGGCAACGCGGTTTTCCATGCGCTCGGGCACGACGAAAGGCAGCTCGCCCTGCGCCGCCGTGCGCGACAGCATGATTTCGCGCACATCGGAAGCGCGGAAATCCTTGCCTTCGTAATCAAGCGTGGTATGCCCGGCGACGATTTCCGTGAACGATGGTGCCTCGGCAGGCGCTGCCACCGGGCGGAGAAAAACATACAAATCCCCTGCTTCCGAGAGCCAGCCGGTGCTGCCGTCAGCAAAAAGCGCATGCCATTCGTTCCAGACACCCGCATCGTATTGCGCTTGCAGGCGCCCGATCAGGGTAAACGGCATGTCGCCGAGCTTGCCCGTGGTGCCAACCTGCAAGGGGCTGAAATCCTCGAGCAGCGCGCTGTCGCGTCCGGTATCGCTCAGCGTGTTGTCATGCCGCAAAAGCAGGCTGTGGCAATAGTCGCACACCAGCGTGACGGCAGTGGCCGAGTGCACGGCCACCGGCGCGCCGCAGCTCGGGCAATCCGTTTTGAACAGGGGCGCGTTCATGACATCAGCCAATCAGTTTTTTGAGAATTTCGGCCTTGGCCTGGTCGTAATCTTCCTGGCTGATCAATTGCTGATCGAGCATGGCTTTCAGCTTGGCAAGACGCGCCTGCGGATCTTCCCCACCTGCGGCCTGCGCCGGTGCTGCCTGTACCGGTGCAGATGGCTGCATGCCGCCCATCGCGCCAGCCATCGCCTGGCCAATCGCCGCCCCCACGCCAACGCCTGCACCGATACCGGCAAGCCCGCCCTCGTTCTGCGCGGCAAGGGGAATGGCGGCAGCCGTCTGATATTGCGTGTATTTGCCAAGGTCGCCGATGATGCCCATGGAAATGCGCTCGTCCAGCGTTTTTTGCAGCGCTTCCGGCAAAGTGACGCTTTCCACGGTGAAACTCTCCAACGCCAGCCCCAGCTTGGCAAAGGCAGGCGCAAGCAGCTCGGTCATTTTCTGCGAGAGCAGCATCTGGTTGGCCGCCATATCGAGGAAAGGAATGCCGGAGGTGCCAAACGCGGCGGCGAGCTGCGTCATGGCGAGGTTGCGCAACTGCCCTTCCAATTGGCTTGACCGGTAAACCTCGGTCACGCCCGCCACTTCATGGAAAAACTGCGCCGGATCGCTCACGCGGAAGCTGTACATGCCAAAGGCGCGCAATTGCACGATGCCGAATTCGCTGTCGCGCACTGTTACTGGCTGTGCCGTGCCCCAGCGCTGTCCGAGCTGTTGGCGGGTATTGAAGTAATAAACGTCCGACTTGAAGGGCGAGGCAAAGAATTTGTCCCAGTTTTGCAGGTTGGTGAGAATGGGCAGGGTTTGCGTGTTGAGGGTGTAAGTGCCGGCCGTGAAAAGATCCGCCGTCTCCCCTTCGTTGACGAACATCGCCATCTGCGCTTCGCGCACCACCAGCACGGCACCATTCTGGATTTCCTGGTCAGTGGCCGGGAAGCGCCACATCAGCACATCGTTTTCGGGATTCGGCCATTCGATGACATCAATAAACTGCTTCTTGATAAAACTGCCGATCATCATGAACTCCTTAGCTCAGGCAGGCCGCATTGAGCAGCCCGATGGAAACGGATACGGCGGCAAGCCATGCGCCCACTGCCACATTGTTGGCCACCAGCTCCTCATTCGCCTGCGGAATGAAGCGGGTAGCGCCGAAATAGACGAGAATCTGGATCACGCCTGCGGCAATGCCCCACAGGAAAAAATCCAGCAGATTGACGCTGTGCGAAATGCTCGATGCGATGGCCAGCGAAAAACCGACCATTGCGCCGCCGAAAGACAGCGCACAGGCCAGATTGCCCTGTTTGGCGAGCTTGAGCTCGGCGGCTGGCGTGATGCGCAGGTAAACCACGCTGAACAGCGCCAGCATCACTGTGCCCAGCACCATGTATTGCAGATACAGCCCGTATTGGCCAAGGGAAATAATCATAGCCTTCATGACTCCCGTAAGAAAAACCAGGAGAATTATAGCCAGACTGCGGGAAAAACTGTACGAACCTTCATTTGCAAACGCGAAGCAAAGATCCCATCCAGCACCAATCAACTTCTAGCGGTGGAGTTTTCCAGCAAAAACAGGTCGCCAATCAAATAAAAACAAAAATCATAGAAAATAATTCGTTTTTACCATAAATAAGCGCTTATCATGAGAAAATTTCTCACAATAAGCGCTTATCCATGATAAAAAATCACTATTCTGCTTATTGCAGCGCCTGTGCCTGATAGAGGCGTATTGCTGCTTCAGCCACGCCGCGCCGGGAAAACATCAATTGCCAGCGGCTGCCGCCATAGGCACGCCACAGGCTGCCCGCCCGCACCGCACAAAGCAGCAAAGCACGAATCTGCGCGGCAATTTCCGCCTGCTGCAAATAATCGGGATTGCCGCTGACCATGATGCGCGCGCCCACCTTGCCCACGGTATCCTGATAAATGCTGGCAGCTTGCGCAATCACGCTTTCATGCACGGGAGAAAAATGCCCGGTTTGACGTTGCAGGGCTTGCAGACGGGAAATCAGCACGCCGGTCATCTCGCGATTTTTGGAGAGTTTCTTCTCCAGAAACAACACTTGCATGCCGTATTTGAGAATATCGGTCTCCGGCTCGCGCCCAAACAGCTCGGAGAGCAGCACCAGTCCTTCGTTAAGCGGCGCGCTGCAATCATAATAGTCGCGCACATGCGCCTGGTTGAAGCGCACCAGGCTTGGCATCAAAGCCGGCAAGGCTTCGCGGATATCGCGTCCGTGATTGGCGAAATCATGCACCGCATGCAGAGCCAGTGCCCATGCCCCCAGTGCGCAAACCTGGTCATCAAAATCGCTCATCTGTTTCTCCTCCCTGAAAACGGGCGTACGGCCACCGGATAATCACCCTGTTCATTGTGTATTGATATCATTTCGGTGAATAGCGAAAGCCAACGGTCGCCAGCATACCCGAAGCAGCCAAAAATTGCAGTTCCATAAAAAGCTGGCGGTAATCCAGTACAACGGCAGGCAACACAACAGGTGCCACGCCATGGCGGTTGCAGGGAATCTTGTCGCGGTATTCATCGCGATAGCCGTAAATAAGCCCGCCGGTTACGCTGCCACGCAGGCGGAAATGCTCGTGCTGCCACAAAAGCCATTCCTTGCCCGCATAGAGATAAAGCGTGGGCTGATGGAAGGAATTGCGGAAATAGGCGGCGCCTGCAAGCCAGGCATCATCGCGGCGATATTCGATGCCGATGAGGCGCTGGTGATTGTTGTGCTCGGGCCTGGGATGGTAATGCCGCGTGTAAACGCTGGTGCGAAAGCGCCATTCTCCGCCTTCCCAGCCTGGTTGTGCGTCGCCGAACCAGCGTGTTTCATCCGTGGCGGATGTTTCGGCAACGGTGGCACAGGCAATGAACGGGAAAATCAGGAAGATTATTTTTATCATTTTTATAGTATATATAGTAATTTTTTATCGCAATAAGCGCTTCATGATGGTAAAAAATCACTATTTTTGTCGCTCAAATATAATTCCGCCACCCAGACAGCGATCGCCGTCATAAAGCACTACATATTGCCCGGGCGTAACCGCGCGCTGCGCTTCGTCAAAATTGACGACGAGTGCATCGCCCCGCCAATGCACGGTGCAGGCCTGGTCTTGCTGGCGATAGCGCGTTTTCGCGTGATAGCGCCCGCCATCTTGCGGCGTTTCATTGAGCCAGGCGCAGGATCTTGCAACGAGTTTGCGATGATAGAGCAGCGGATGTTCGCCCTGGCCAACCACGAGCACATTGCGCTCGAGATCCTTGTCGAGCACGTACCACGGCGCATCGTCGGCACCAGCCACGCCGCCAATGCCAAGCCCCTGGCGCTGGCCGATGGTATAGAACATGAGGCCCATGTGCTCGCCCACCCAGATGCCTTCCGGCGTTTCCATGCGCCCGGGCGAGGCCGGAAAATAGTTGCCCAGGAACTCGCGGAACGGCCGCTCACCGATAAAGCAGATACCGGTGGAATCCTTCTTGTCGAAGGTGATCAGGCCCGCCTTTTCGGCGATGGCACGCACCGCGCCCTTTTCCATGCCGCCGAGCGGGAAAAGCGCTTTTTGCAGTTGCGCGGGCGTCATCTGATGGAGGAAATAGCTTTGGTCCTTGTTGGCGTCCAGCCCCTTGAAAAGCGCGGCCTGCCCGGCGAACGTGCCGCGCCGCGCATAATGCCCGGTCGCGAGATAATCGGCGCCGAGTTCCTGCGCATAATGGGCAAGCTCGGCAAACTTGATCTCGCGATTGCAGAGCACATCGGGATTGGGGGTGCGTCCGGCCGCATATTCATCGAGAAAGAGCTTGAACACGCGCTCGTGATACTGCTGGACGAAATTGACCACATGCAGCGGAATATCGAGCGTTTCGCAGACATCGCGCGCGTCTTCGATATCTTCTTCCAGCGTGCAATAGCCGCTCGCAAACGACTCTTCCCAGTTTTTCATGAAGACGCCGAATACCTCGTAACCCGCTGCTTTCAGCAGATACGCCGCCACCGACGAATCCACGCCGCCGGAAATTCCCACCGCGATTTTCGCGCCTTTTTCGGGCATGAAATCCACGCCACATCCCCTGTCAACAAAAGCGGCATAGCCTACCATGCCTTGCCCGCGAGCCAAAGCACCGGCCTGATTCCACGGGCAAAACACGGCAATGCCTCGGGAAAGCGCAGATTCGCCATTGAATTTCTTATTATTTTAAAATTTTAACTAAAATAGTTATTTTTTACCAATATTAAGCGCTTATTGTGATAAATTTTCTCACAATAAGCGCTTTATAATGAGAAAATTTCCCATATTCATCCCCACAACCCCATCCTGTCCGCAAAGATGGCTTTCCCGCCGGGGCGGCTATAGAATGCCACCTTTCATTTATCCGTCTGCCAAGCTTCTTGCGAGAACCCCCATGTCCGATACCAGCTTCGACCTGCACGGCGCCCAGTTCTGGGACAAAAACGGCCCTTACCGCACCCTGCACCACATCAATCCCGCGCGCCTGCAATTCATCCGCCGCCATATCGATCCCAAAGGCAAGCGCATACTGGATATCGGCTGCGGCGGCGGCATTCTCACCGAAGCGCTTTATCACGCTGGCGCGCTGGTTTCCGGCATCGATCTCTCCGAAGCCGTCATCGAAGCGGCGCGCGAGCACGCCGCGCTGGAAAATCTCGCCATCGACTACCGCGTGCAAAGCACTGGCGAATGCGTCGCCGCTGGCGAGCAATATGATCACGTCACCTGCCTGGAAATGCTCGAGCATGTTCATGATCCCGGCGCCATTCTCCGCGACATCGAAGCGCTGCTGAAACCGGGCGGCTACGCCTTTTTCTCCACCATCAACCGCACGATGAAAGCGCGTCTGCTCGCCATTACCGTTGCCGAGAAAATTCTCCGCCTCGTGCCGCGCGGCACCCATGAATACGAAGGCTTCATCCGCCCGCAGGAGCTGGTCAACATGGCCGAACACGCCGGTCTTCAGCCCATCGCGCTCTCCGGCATGGATTACCACCCGCTGCTGCGCCGCGCCGTGCTCTCGCGCCATTTCAACATCAATTATCTCTTTGTTGCCCGCAAACCGGAGGCCGCATGACATCCCGTTTCCAGGCCGTCTGGTTCGACCTCGACGGCACCCTGCTCGACAGCGCCGACGATCTGATCCCCGCCGTCAACCAAACCCTTGTGGATTTTGGCTATCCGCCCGTTCCTGAAGGGGTACTGCGCGGCGGCATCAACTTCGGCTCGCGCACCATGGTCGCGCGCGGCGCAGGGCTGACCTTCGAAGACCCGCAGTTTGCCGTGCTCATGGAGCGCTTCGCCGAGCATTATCTTTCCGCCCTCCATGTCCACAGCCGCTGGTATCCCGGCGTGGAAGCACTGCTCGCCCGCCTGGAGGCCGACAACATCCCCTGGGGCGTGGTCACCAACAAATACGAGCGCTTCACCCTCCCCCTCGCCAAAAGCCTCGGCATTGATACCCGCGCCGCAGCCATCGTCGGCGGCGATACCGTCGCCCGCAACAAGCCACATCCCGATTCCATCCTCCACGGCACGCGCCTGGCCGGCCATGATCCGGCGCGCTGCCTTTTCGTCGGCGACAACAGTACCGACATCCTCGCCGGACGCGCCGCCGGCATGCAAACCGCGGCCTGCGCCTACGGCTACACCCCCACCGGCGAGAATGCCGCCGACTGGGGTGCGGACTATCTGCTGGAAAGCGTGGACGATCTCTATGCCGTCATCTGGGGTGCGCCATGAAAATCCTCGTCACTGGCGCCTGCGGCGGCATTGGCCGCGCCCTTGCCGAGCATCTTGATGGCGCAGGGCATGATCTCCTTCTCCTCGACATCGATCCCCTCGCCCTGGAAAAACTCGACGACGAACTCGCGGGTAACCATACCCTCGTCCCGTTTAACCTGTGGAGCGCAGGCGCCGACGATTACCTGCGCCTCGCCCGGCTGATCGAAGAAGACCACGGCCATCTCGATGCCCTCATCCACGTCGCTGCCTACTGCGGCAATCTGCGCCCCATCGTGCAAATCGAGCCGGAAAACTGGCTGAAAGCGCTGCAAACCAATGTCACCGCGCCGCTCTGGCTCTCGCAGACGCTGTTGCCTCTCCTGCGCGCAGGCGAGGGGCGCATCCTCTTTACCCGTTTTCCCGATCACACCCGGCAAAGCGCTTACTGGCACGGCTTTGGCGTCAGCCAGGCCGCGCTCGATGCCCTTGTCCAGGCGCTTTACGACGAACGCGGCGGCTACCCGGAAATCGGCATTGCCACCGTCTCGCCACCGTGGGTGGATACGCACCTGAGCCGCACCATCTTCCCCGACGGCCAGCCCGACTGGCGCTACCCGGAAGACATCGTCCATCTCTATACCCAGGCACTTGCCGCTCCCAAAAACCAACTCACGGACTACCTATGACTGATTGCACCTACTGGCTTGCCGCCGCGCGCGACGTGCTCGCCATCGAAGCTGACAGCATCCGCGCGCAACTGCCTACCATCAATGACGATTTCCTTGCCGCCTGCGAACGGATGCTCACCTGCCGCGGGCATGTAATCGTGGTCGGCATGGGCAAAAGCGGGCACATCGGTGCGAAAATCGCCGCCACGCTTGCCAGCACCGGCACACCTGCCTTTTTCGTCCATCCCGCCGAAGCCGGGCACGGCGATCTCGGCATGATTACCGGCGATGACGTCATGCTCGCCCTCTCCTATTCCGGGGAAAGCGCGGAAATTCTCACCATGATGCCGCTGGTGAAAGCCATGGGCGTACCCGTCATTGCCATTACCGGCCGCCCGCAATCGGCGATGGCGCAAGGCGCCGATATCCATCTCCCCATCCATATCGAACGCGAAGCCTGCCCACTCGGTCTTGCGCCCACCTCCAGTTCCACGGCAACGCTGGCGCTCGGCGATGCCCTTGCCGTCGCGCTGATTGCCGCGCGCGATTTTCGCCCGGAAGATTTCGCCCGCTCCCATCCCTTTGGCCGCCTTGGCCGTCGCCTGATTACCCGCGTACGCGACGTGATGCACACCGGTGATGCCGTGCCGGTCAGCGCGTGTGGCGATACCCTGCACCAGGCACTTTTCGTGATTACCGACAAAAAGCTCGGCGTCACCCTCATTGCCGACGACGACCGCCTGCTCGGTATCTACACCGACGGCGATTTGCGTCGCACCTTCGAAAAACACGGCAACGACCTGACCCTTGCCATCGGCGACGTCATGACGCCCAATCCACACAACGTCCCTTCCGGCATGCTTGCCACAGAAGCGCTTCAGGAAATGGAAAAGCGCCATATTACGGCACTGCCTGTGGTGGACGACGGCAAACTCGTCGGCATCATCCATATCCACGATCTGCTGCGCGCAGGTGTCGCGTGAAGCGTGGCCTGTGGCAATACGCTTTTTTCGCCTGCGCCTGCGCAGGCATGACGGTATGGTGGTGGTCGATGCGTTTTAACGAAGAAAGCGCACCTGTACCATCCGAAGACAGCCCCGTCCTCACCCTGCACAATATCAGCACATACCGCTATGGCGAAAATGGCCTGCGTGAAGATACTCTGAAAGCCGATATCGTGCGCTATTACGGCGATGATCGCGACACACTTTTCACACGCCCGCGCCTGCGCCGCGACATTGAGGGCGGCCATTTTCATGGCGAAGCGGCAAACGGACGGCATGCGCCGGACGGCAGCGTGGAGCTGGAAGGGGACGCCCTGATGCAGCGCTTTGCAGGCGATATGGCGGAAATTTCCGTGCGCAGCCGCATCCTGCGCTACGACCCTGCGGCGCAAACCCTCGCCAGCGACGAAAGCGTCACCATCGACACCCCGGAAAGCCACACCACAAGCCTTGGCGCTCTCTGGCAGCTTGAGCACAATTCCCTTATACTCAAACAAAACGTCAGGAGCCATTATGAACCGAGTCTTCGCCGCTAGCCTGGTGCTTTGGAGTGCTTTTGCCATCGCCCAGCAAAACACTTCCGAGCTGCCCATCGACCTCACAGCCGATACCGGCGAATACGACGCAGTCAAGGGCATTGCGACCTACACCGGCAATGTCGTCATCACCCAGGGGCAGATGAATCTCAAGGGTGACCGCGTGGTCATCCGTCTCAACGGCGGCGAAGTAGTCAGCCTTGAAGCATGGGGCAAGCTCGCCACTTTCCATTATGTGCCCGCCAACGAACCGCCGATCGACGGAGAAGGTGAATATCTGAAATATACCGTTGCCACCGCCACCGTCGATATTGACAAACGCGCCCGCGTCAAACAGGGCAAGAACGAAACCCGTGCCAACCATCTGAGCTACAATCTGGAAAAAGAATATGTCAAAGGCAAGGGAGTGCAAATGACATTTACCCCGAAAAAATCATGACGGCCATGCTTCGCGCAGAACAGCTGGTCAAAAGTTATCGCACGCGGCGCATCGTCGATCATGCGTCATTGCAAGTCGCGGCCGCGGAAGTCGTGGGACTTCTGGGCCCGAACGGCGCAGGCAAAACCACCACCTTCTACATGACCATCGGCTTGGTGCGCCCCGATGAAGGCCGCGTATGGCTCGATGACCGCGACATCACCCATCTCCCCATCCACCAGCGCGCACGCCTCGGCCTTTCCTACCTGCCGCAGGAAGCGAGCGTGTTCCGCAAACTCTCGGTGCGCGACAACATCCTCGCCATCCTTGAACTGGCCAGTCCCCTGAAACGCGGCGAGCGTCTTGCACGTGCGCAAGCGCTCATGGAAGAACTCGGCATCGCCCACCTTGCCGATACTCCCGGCATTGCGCTCTCCGGCGGCGAAAGAAGGCGCTGCGAAATCGCGCGCGCGCTTGCCAGCAATCCGCGCTTCATTCTTCTCGACGAACCCTTTGCCGGCGTGGATCCGATTGCCGTTGCCGACATCCGCGACATCATCACCCATCTCACCGACTGCGGCATCGGCGTCCTCATTACCGACCACAACGTGCGCGAAACCCTGAAAAGCTGCGACCGTGCCTACATCCTCTCCGAAGGCAAAGTCATCGTGAGCGGCAGCCCGCAGGACATTGTTGCCAATGAAGACGCGCGCCGCGTCTATCTCGGCGACGACTTCACCCTGAGCTGAGGCGAGCATGGCCGGACAGTCGCACAATCTCGACCTCAGTCTCAAACAGCAGCTCACCCTCACGCCGCAGCTCCAGCAAGCCATCAAAATCCTTAACATGAGCACGCTCGAGCTGCAACAGGAAATCTCGCAAATGCTCGCGCACAACTTCATGCTCGAAGCCAAAAGCGAATTTTCCCTGGAAAGCGCGCGTGAAGAAGACGGCGAACCGGCAGAAGGCCTCACCGGCATCCTCTCCGACGAACTGGAATACGACGCCGAATGGGACGACCATTACGACCACGACTGGCAAGACCACCAACCCTACCAGGAAGAAGCGCCCAATCTCGAGCAATTCGTCAGCCACACTCCCCATCTCGGCGAATACCTCTGTGAACAGATCGCGCAAATGCCGATAGATCCTGCCCTGAAACACAACGCGGAAATTCTCGTTTACCTTCTCGATGAAAACGGCTACCTATACGAAAATCTCAAGGAAATCGCGGACAACCACCACACTTCCGAAAAAGCCATGGCCAAGGCGCTCACCGTCGTGCAAAGCTGCCTGCCGAGCGGCGTCGGCGCGCGCAGCCTTGAAGAATGCCTGAATCTGCAAATCGCCCTCCTGCCGCGCGACACCCCCTACCTCGAACTCCTTGAACGCATCATGGCGCGCCATTTTCTCTTCATCGCCAAAAACCCGAAAATGATCCGCCAGCGCCTCAACATCAGCGAAGCCGACTACAACCACGCCATCGCCCTGCTGAAAAGCCTCGATCCCCTGCCCGGGCAGAACTTCGCCAATGCCGCGCCGCAATTCGTGCAACCGGAAATCATCGTGCGCGAAAAAAACGGCATCAGCTACGTGGAAACCGGCGACACCCTGCGCCCCGACATCGAACTCAACACTGCCTACGCCAAACTCGTGGAACACTGCGCGGAAAAAGACCGCGTGCTCCTCTCCGCGCAGCTCCAGGAAGCACGCTGGTTTCTGACCGCTCTCGATAAACGCGCCGACACCGTCAAACGCGTGGCCAGCGTCATCGTCGCCATCCAGCAGGACTTCTTCCAGGAAGGCCCGACCGCCATGCGCCCGCTCACCCGCCAGAAAATTGCGGAAATGCTCGACATCCACGAATCCACCGTCTCGCGCGCCGTCAACGGCAAATACCTCACCTGCAAGCGCGGCATCTACGAACTGCGCTACTTCTTCAGCACCCAGCTGGAAAACAGCGACGGCGACGAACAGTCTGCCACCGCCATCAAAGCCATCATCGAAAAAATCATCCAGAACGAAGACCCGAAACGCCCCCTCTCCGACCAGGCCATCAGCGACCTGCTTGCCAAAGAAGGGCAACAGGTCGCACGCCGCACCATCAGCAAATACCGCGAACAAATGAACATCCCCGCCACCGCGCAGCGCCGCAAGAGATAACAAAAAATTCTTAAAAATAGTTATTTTTTTACTATCATCAAACACTACTGTCCGGAATAATTCTTAATAGAAAATAATATGTTGAAAAAACCCTAAAAATCGAAAAACAATTGCGGAATCAAACCCTTATCCCCGTGAAACTCGCCAGAGCTCGCGAGCGAGATTGGGGTTGGGGTGAGAATAGCAAACAATATACTGATGTTGATGGAATTATTGCCCTTCGGGCAATCTCCTCTCTGCCCCTTCGGGGCATTTCTCGCTGCGCGAGCTGTTCCCCCCCGTAGGGGGAGATTTTGAGTGCAATCTTCAATTTTGTGCAAATGCCTTACTCTGCTGATTCAATTTAAGAATTATTCCAGACAGTAGTGCATCATCAAGTGCTTACAATGAGAAAATATCTCATAATAAGCGCTTATACATGACAAAAAACCATCACAAACAGCATAATCATGAAACCCGATCCGCAATCCCCCATCAAACGCATCCTCCTCGTTGAAGACGACCCGGCCATTGCCGATCCACTGAGCTACGCCCTCGCCCGCGAAAACTGGCACGTCAACTGGTGTGCCACCGGCCGTGATGCATTGAGCACGCTTGCGATAAGCCCGTTCGACTGCATCCTGCTCGACATCGGCCTGCCTGATACCGACGGCTTTGCACTCTGCCGGGAAATCCGCAAAACGCTCGATACGCCGCTCATCTTCCTCACCGCGCGCAACGACGAAATCGACCGCATCGTCGGCCTCGAACTCGGCGCTGACGACTACCAGGGCAAGCCCTTCAGCAGTCGCGAACTCATCTCGCGCATCAAGGCCGTCTGCCGCCGCGCCGTGCCTGTTGCGGCAAGCGCTTCTCCCGTCTGGCAGCACGACGAAGCCGCGCAAACCATCCGCTATCACGGCACCCCTCTCGACCTCACCCGCTACGAATACCGTCTGCTCCGCCACTTCCTCGCCTATCCCGGGCAAACCTTCGACCGCGACCATCTCGTCAATACCCTGTGGGATCACCCCGATCATATCGACAACCGCACCGTGGACAGCCACATCAAAACCCTGCGACAAAAGCTGCGCGCCATCACGCCCGAGCATGACCCCATTCGTACCCGCCGTGGCTACGGTTATCAACTGGATGGTTGATTTTTCTCATTAATAAGCGCTTATCATGAGAAATTTTCTCACAATAAGCGCTTAATCTTGAGAAAAATACACTATTTCACAAGAAATCCTGTCCAGCATCGCAACATGGACAGACACTAAAGAACGACAGGCAAACTCGCCCTTTTCTCCTGAAAAAACTTGGCAGAACTGGATACCGCGCAGCGCGCAATGGTGTTGCAGAGTTGCAGATGCGTAACACTATTTTCAGCGCCATACTGACAAAAAGCGCGTAATGCGCAAAAAAGACAGAAAAAAACATTCGCGCAACAAAAAAAGCGCTATTGAAAGCGCTTTTTTCAGGATATTTTTCATTTCTTCAAAGAATTTGCATATACAATGCAGAAAGAGAATTTGGTCGGGGAGACAGGATTTGAACCTGCGACCCCTTGCACCCCATGCAAGTGCGCTACCAGGCTGCGCTACACCCCGAACCAGACGCGCCATTATACGGAGAGGAAAAATTCATGCAAGCATATTCGCAAAATTTATGGCTGGCGGCAGATTGGCCGCTGCAAGATCAGGTCGTTGCCGGTGTATCGCTCACCATGCACCCGCAAAAACCGCAAGGTTTCAACCTCGCCCTGCATGTGGATGACGATGCCGATGCCGTACAAAAACGCCGCGCCACCCTGCTGCAAAACCTGCCGACCAGCGCCCAACCGATGTGGCTGTCGCAAGTGCATGGCCATGCCATCGCAGACGACCGCCATTACACCCCGGGCATGGAGGCCGATGCCGCCATCAGCCGCTCTCCGCAATGGATGCCGATCGTGATGACTGCCGACTGTCTCCCCATTCTCCTCTCCGACGCGCATGGCAATACCGTGGCTGCCATTCATGCCGGCTGGCCCGGTTTGCACCAGAACATCATTGCCCGCACCATTGCCGCCATGAACGTGACGGGCAATGCCCTGTATGCCTGGATAGGCCCTGGCATTTCCGCGGCCAATTATGAAGTGGACCTGCCGTTTTACCAACGCTTTGTCGCCATGGACAGCGCTTACGCCGCACATTTCCAGGCCAACCGCCCCGGCCATTTCCTTGCCGACCTGCCCGCCATCGCCCGCAGCCAGCTGCGCCATGCCGGTGTGCCGCAAGCGCATATCTTCGCCAGCAACCATTGCAGCTTTGCCGACACACGCTTCTTCTCGCACCGGCGCGACCGCCACAAGGCCGGACGCATGGCGAGTTTTATCGTCCAACGTGAGTCCACAGAAACCTGCGCGTAATCAACGTCTATTTCCGTTCTCCAGCAGCCTTGAAAAATAAACGCCTTCAAGGAAATGGCCATATGGCATTCGTCTGGGGCGCGCTATATACTCCCGCTTTTTGCGAGGAGAAAAGCCATGGGAATCAGAGATTGTCGCGTGCTGCTGCTGGAGGGCATACACCCCAATGCCGCAGCATTGTTTGCCGGGGAAGGTTTTCACCAGGTACGGGTGGAAAGCGCCGCACTTGACGGAGAAGCACTGACCCGTGCCTTAAGCGAGGCCGATATCGTCGGCATCCGTTCCCGCACCCATTTGACTGCCGACGTTCTCGCCCGCGCGCCACACCTGAAAACCATCGGCTGCTTCTGCATCGGCACCAATCAGGTGGATCTGGATGCGGCCGCCCGACACGGCATTCCCGTATTCAACGCGCCTTTTTCCAATACCCGCTCCGTGGCCGAACTGGTCATCGCACAAATCATCTCCCTGCTGCGCGGCATGACGGACAAGAGCCACTGCGTCCATACCGGCAGCTGGCCGAAGCGCGCCAAAGGCTCCTTTGAGGCGCGGGGCAAAACGCTCGGCATCATCGGCTATGGCAATATCGGTGCCCAGCTTTCCGTGCTTGCGGAGGGCTTGGGCATGCGCGTCATCTATTATGATGTGCTGACCAAATTGCCACTGGGCAATGCCGAGCCAGTGCTTGCCATGAGCGATCTGCTGGCGCGTGCTGATGTCGTCACCCTGCATGTGCCGCAATTGCCATCCACGAAAAACATGATCGGCGCACGCGAGCTGGCGCAGATGAAGCCAGGCTCCGTGCTCATCAATGCCGCACGCGGCCATTGCGTGGATATCCCGGCGCTTGCTGCTGCCTTGCGCAGCGGGCATCTGATGGGCGCTGCGCTCGACGTCTTCCCGGAAGAACCGGCCAATACTGACGAAGCGCTTGATTGCGAGCTGCGTGGCATGGCCAACGTCATCCTCACGCCGCATATCGGTGGTTCCACCGAAGAAGCGCAAGCCAATATCGGCCTGGAAGTCGCGGAAAAGATGCTCAGCTATCTTTTGCGCGGAACGACGAGCGGAGCCGTCAATTTCCCGGAAGTCAGCCTGCCGCGCCAGCCGGGCACGCATCGCCTTGTGCATATCCATCACAACCAGCCTGGCGTGCTCTCCGCTGTCAACCAGATGTTTGCCGCCAAGGGAATCAACATCACGGCACAAACCCTGATGACTCGCGGAGAAATCGGCTATCTCCTCATGGATGTGGATGACAGCAACGCACAAGTAGCGCTGGAAAATATCCGCCAGATAGACGGCACCATCCGCGTACGATTGCTGGGTTAACGGTGCAAAAATCGAAACAAGGTTTTTATGCTGCATTGCAGCATAAGATTCAAAACCCGAGATTAAAGCGCAACAGTATGTTTAATATATAAAAAATATATGTGCAAAAAGTCACAAAAAGTTTTTATTTTTTCTTGACGCATTGCAGCATTGTCTCTATAATGCGCCCCAACATCATCGATGTTATCTCCTCTATATCCTCCTTTGGTGGTTGTTTGCCGGATCTTTGGATCCGGCATTTTTTTTGCCCAAATATCGGAAGACGGACATCTGCATAAACAGCAAAAGCTGCCGACATCGGCAGAAACTGATCCAGAAAAGGCCGCGCGCATCGACAAAGCCAAGCGGGCTCTGCTGAATATGCAAAACAAGGTACAAATCGTAAGCCATGCACAAACAACAATGCTCGCCCTTCTCTGAACAGAAAGATTCATGCGCCGCGCTGCCTTGCCGCAAAGGCGCATAAAAAAGCCCGCAAGCCGACAACGGCTGCGGGCAGAGCAGAGAGAAAAACCGGTCAGGCTTTTCGTTCAGCGTCCTTGGCCTTGACGATACGGGTCAACTCGTCTTTCAGGCGCAGTTTTTCCCGTTTTTTCTGGTCGATTTCATCGTGACGGGAAGCGACAGCAACGGGATCGTTTTCCAGGCGGGCGATTTCTTCGTCCAGTTCATTGTGTTCGTTGAAAAGGCGCGCAAAGTGGTTGTCATTCTGGCGCAGTTCGTTAATCAGATCGCGGTATTCGTGCAGCATGTTGTCTCCTTGATAAAGAGGGTTGGATAATTTTTGGGAAGTATAGCGCGCTTTTGTGCCGGCAGACAGCAAAACGCGCTTAGCAGCTGTAATACAATTCAAATTCCATCGGATGAACTTGCAGACGCATTTTTTCCACTTCCTGACGCTTCAGCTGGATATAGGCGGCAATCAGCTCGCTGCTGAATACGTCACCGGCCAACAGGAAGGCATGATCGGCTTCCAGCGCATCCAGCGCCTGCTCGAGGGAAAAGGCGACTTGCGGGATATTGTCGGCTTCTTCCGGCGGCAGGTCGTACAAGTCCTTGTCCATCGCTTCGCCAGGATGGATTTTGTTGCGGATGCCGTCAAGCCCGGCCATGAGCAGCGCGGCAAAGGCAAGATAGGGGTTGGCGGTGGAATCCGGGAAGCGCACTTCGATACGGCGCGCACGCGGATTGGTGATATGGGGAATGCGCACGGAAGCGGAGCGGTTGCGCGCAGAATAGGCGAGCATGACCGGCGCTTCGAAATGCGGCACCAGGCGCTTGTAGCTGTTCACCGACGGGTTGGTAAAGGCGTTCAGCGCGCGGGCATGCTTGATGACGCCGCCGATGTAGTACAGCGCAATATCGGAAAGGCCGCCATAGCTGTCGCCGGAAAAGAGGTTTTTGCCGTCTTTGGCGAGCGACATGTGCACGTGCATGCCGGAGCCGTTGTCGCCGACGAGCGGCTTGGGCATGAAGGTGGCGGTGCGCCCGGAGGCGTGAGCGACGTTGCGCACGACGTGCTTGAATTGCTGCACTTCATCCGCCTTGTGCAACAACGTATTGAAACGCACGCCGATTTCGCATTGCCCGGCCGTGGCGGTTTCGTGATGGTGCACTTCCACTTTCTGGCCGAGCTGTTCGAGCACGAGACACATTTCCGCACGCAAATCGCCAAGCGAATCGATGGGCGCGACCTGGGCATAGCCGCCCTTGGCGCCAGGGCGGTAGCCGGTATTGGCGCCATCCATTTTCGCTGCGGTATTCCAGGCGCCCTCTTCGCTTTGGATTTCAAACATGACTTTCTGCATGCTGTTTTCGTAGCGAATGCCATCAAATACGAAAAATTCGTTTTCCGGGCCGAAGAAAGCGGCATCGGCAATGCCCGAGGACTTGAGATAGGCTTCGGCACGGCGCGCCACCGAGCGCGGGTCGCGGTCATAGCCTTGCATGGTGTCGGGTTCGATCACGTCGCAAATGACTACCAGGGTTTTGTAGGCGGCGAAAGGATCGATATAGACAGAATCAGGATCCGGCATGAGGATCATGTCGGAATTGTCGATGCCTTTCCAGCCCGCCACGGATGACGCATCGAACATGCTGCCCTCTTCAAAGAAATCCTCGTCAACACGCTCGACCGGATAGCTGATGCGCAACTGCTTGCCGTGCGTATCGGTAAAGCGCAGATCCACAAAGCGGATTTCCTCATCTTCAATGAGGTCGAGAATTTCAGAGACGTTCATGAGTATTGCCTTGAATAATTTTCAGATAACGGCGGAAAACTGCCGGGCCGCGCCCGCGGCGAAAACGGCGGCTATTGTGCATCATGGCCTGTGTTTTTGCACGGTTTTGTTATCCCAGAAGCAGAATGAGAAAATTTCTCACAATTAAGCGCTTAATGTGAGAAATTTTCTCACGATAAGCGCTTATAAATGGTAAAAAATTACTATTTTTGCCAATTTTATGATCAGTATGCCAGTTTTGCCTTGCTGCGCGCCGTCTTGCCGGCAATTTGCGCCACCACATGCCCCGGGCGCACCATGTGGTTGCGCCCCAGTGCGTAAATCGTGCCAGCCACCGGCGCATGCAGCGTCAGGCGCGGTTGGCGCGGATCCAGCGGATCAATCAGGTCGACCACAGCCTGCCCTTCTTGCACATGCGCTCCGGCCGCCACGTGGAATTGCAGCAAACCGGCATGCGGCGCAGTGATGCGTGCCACGCCATCCAGCGGCGTAGCCAATGGCGGCGCCTCGGCAATCGCCGCTTCTCCGGCCACTGCTCCCAGGTATTGCAGGAAACGCAGGAAATTCGCCGCATCACGCTGTGCCGTCGCTTCATCGATATCTCGCTCGCCGCGCAATTCCAGCGTGGTGGCAAACGGAGTGGCCGCAAATGCCAGTCCCAGCTTGTCGGCCAGGCGCCACCACGGCGCGGCAAAGGCTTCATCAAAAGCCATGCTGTACAGATCATCTTCCAGCAGCAACACTTCAAGTGCCATACACTGCGCCAGCGCTTCCGCCTGCGCCTGATGACGGCGGCTGGCAAAGGCATGGGCGCAGGCCACCGCATCGCAATGCACATCGATCACCGCATCGGCATCATGCGCCAGCAATTGCAGCTCTTTGCGCAAGCGCTCCGCTTCCAGTTGCGGCTGCCAGTTGTCGAGCGCTTCGCGGAAAGCCGCGCGGATGGCCTTTTTTTGCGCTTCCGCATCCAGCGCTTGCAGATGCTGCGCTTGCAGCAAGGGATAGGCGGCGTCCGCCAATTCCAGATAGCCGCGGTTGAAATTGCCGCTGTAATCAAAATCGAAACGCCCCAATTGATAGCCGCCCAAAAACTGCCGCAATCCAATCGGATTGGCAATGGGCACCACCACGATCTCGCCGGTGATTTCCGCCTGCTCCAGCAAATGATGCAAGTGGTGCAGCATCAGCACGCCCGGCCACTCGTCGGCATGCAGCGCCGCCTGCACATAGACCTTCGGGCCACTGCCCGCGCGGCCGTAACGCCAAATGGCAAGCGACGTATGCGAACCGGGCGAACCGGCGTCAAGAATCAGTTTTTCGGGGGTCATGCGTACTCCAATCCACGGCAAAGGCGCTACAATATCGGCCTTTTGCCACAGGTTTTCAAGCTATGATGATCACACGTTTCGCACCCAGCCCCACCGGCGATCTGCACATCGGCGGCGTCCGTACCGCACTGTATTCCTGGCTCGCCGCGCGCCAGCACCACGGCGAATTCCGTCTGCGCATCGAAGATACCGACCGCGAGCGCTCCACCGAATCCTCAACCCAGGTCATACTTGACGGCATGCAATGGCTCGGGCTCGATCATCAGGGTGAAGTCATCTACCAAAGCAAGCGCTTTGACGTTTACAACAAAGTCATCGACGACATGCTCGCCAAAGGGCTTGCCTACCATTGCTGGATGAGTGCGGAAGAACTCGATGCCCTGCGCGAAGCGCAAAAAGCGCGCGGCGAAAAACCGCGCTACAACGGTAAATACCGCAACGGCGGCGATCCTGTGCCGGGCGTGACGCCCGTCGTGCGTTTCAAGAATCCGCTCGAAGGCAGCGTAAGCTGGGAAGACAAAGTGCGCGGCCGCATCACCATCAGCAACGCCGAACTCGACGACATGATCATCCGCCGCTCCGACGGCAGCCCGACCTACAACTTCTGCGTCGTCGTCGATGATCACGAACAGGGCATCTCGCTCGTCATCCGCGGCGATGACCACATCAACAACACCCCGCGGCAAATCAACCTCTACGAAGCGCTCGGCTATGCCATCCCCGAATTCGCGCACGTCCCCATGATTCTCGGTGACGACGGCAAGCGCCTGTCCAAGCGCCACGGCGCTACCAACGTCCTCTCCTACCGCGAAGAAGGCTATCTGCCGCAGGCCGTGCTCAATTATCTGGTGCGCCTCGGCTGGTCGCACGGCGATCAGGAAATCTTCAGCCTCGACGAATTGCTCGAAGTTTTCCGCATCGAAGACGTGCACAGCGCCCCGTCCACCTTCAATACCGAAAAGCTGCGCTGGCTCAACCAGCACTATATAAAGGAAAGCCAGCCGCAAGATTTGCTTGCAGGCGTCATGGAACAGTTCGCAGCCCTTGGCATTGCCGCCGATGAGCAGCGCGTGCTCGCCGCCATCCCCCATTATCAGGAACGCGCCAAAACTCTCAAGGAAATGGCCGAGCACATGCAATGGCTGTTCACCGCGCCCACGGAATATCCCGAAAAAGCGGCAGCCAAAGCCTTCAAGAGCGACAGCCCTGCCCTCCTGCGCGATCTCGCCGCCCGTATCGGCGCGCTGGAAACCTTTACGGCAGAGAGCATCCACCACGCCATTGAAGCCAGTGTCGCGGAAAACGCTGTCGGCTTCGGCAAAATCGGCCAGCCTGCGCGTCTGGCACTCACGGGCGGCGCGCCCTCGCCTGATCTTGCCATCACTTTCTCGCTGCTCGATGCTGCGGAAGCCGCGCGTCGCCTCAATGCCGCTGCGGAATATATCGAGAAGAATCAGCCATAAATAAAATTAGCAAAAATTTTTTTGATGGAGCCGTTGACAGCCTCATTTCCCCTGATAAAATGCGCGCTCTCGTTAACAAGACGGGGCTATAGCTCAGCTGGGAGAGCGCCTGCATGGCATGCAGGAGGTCAGCGGTTCGATCCCGCTTAGCTCCACCAAAAGTTTCTGCCGCGTCCCCTTCGTCTAGCGGTTAGGACATCGCCCTTTCACGGCGGTAACAGGGGTTCGAATCCCCTAGGGGACGCCATTTTTACTGGCGTAACTTTCCTTGTTAAAGATTCTTGTCTGCCTGCGGGCAACTCTGCAATACACACTCAGTCCCCTTCGTCTAGAGGCCTAGGACACCGCCCTTTCACGGCGATAACAGGGGTTCGAATCCCCTAGGGGACGCCATTTGCGCTTTGCTTCTTTCCCTTTCCGAAAATATCTCCTCGCATTTCTGCAAAAAGCGTATCATGCCGCGTTTTAGCCACCGTCATCGCGCCATGATCCAGAAATCGCACAAACTCGACAACGTCTGCTACGACATCCGCGGCCCCGTGCTCGAAGAAGCCGACCGCCTCATTCGCCAGGGCTACGACATCCTCAAGCTCAATATCGGCAATCCCGCCGTCTTCGGCTTCAATACGCCCGATGAAATGCGCGAAGACCTTCTCGCCAATCTTTCCAACGCGCAAGGCTACTCCGAATCCAGGGGCATCTTTGCCGCACGCAAGGCCATCATGCACGAAACCCAGCGTCTCGGCATCAAGGGCGTGACCGTCGATGACATTATTATTGGCAACGGCGTGTCCGAACTGATTGTCATGGCCATGCAAGGCTTGCTCGATACCGGCGACGAAGTGCTGGTTCCCATGCCCGACTATCCGCTGTGGACCGCTGCTGTCAATCTCTCCGGCGGACGCGCGGTGCACTATCTTTGCGACGAGGAAAACGGCTGGCAACCCGATATCGACGACATCGCCGCCAAAGTCACCAACAAAACCAAGGCCATCGTCCTGATCAATCCCAACAACCCTACTGGCGCGGTGTACAGCGCCGAGGTTGTGCGCCAGTTGGTGGAAATTGCCGAAGCGCACCAGCTGGTTATTTTTTCCGACGAAATCTACGACAAAATCCTCTACGACGGCGCCAAGCATACCCCGACGGCAACGCTGGTGGAAAATACGCTGTGCGTGACCATGAACGGCCTTTCCAAAAACTACCGAGCCGCCGGATTCCGCGCTGGCTGGATGATACTCTCCGGCAACCTCGATTGCGCGGCCAGCTACATCCAGGGGCTCAACATGCTCTCCTCCATGCGCCTGTGCGCCAACGTTCCCGCGCAATACATGATCCAAACCGCGCTTGGCGGCTATCAAAGCATCTACGACCTCGTGCTCCCCAAAGGCCGTCTGTTCGAACAGCGCAACCTCACGCACGAAATGGTCAATGCCATTCCCGGCCTTTCTGCCGTGGAACCGCAGGGCGCCATTTACACGTTCGTCAAAATGGACGTCGAGCGCTTCAATATTCACAACGACGAGCGCTTTGTTCTCGATCTCCTGCGCAGCAAGCAGATCTTGCTGGTGCACGGACGCGCCTTCAATTGGCATGCCCCGGATCATTTCCGCATTGTTTTCCTGCCTTATAAAAGCGATCTTGCCGTTGCACTTTCGAAGCTCGGCGATTTCCTGAAAAATTACCGGCAGCGCTGAGCAGAAAATTTCTCCGCGATGCTTGACGCGCTCCGCAAGCATCGCTAGAATGCGCGCTCTTTTCCGGCATTCCCCGATAGCTCAGTCGGTAGAGCAAGTGACTGTTAATCACTGGGTCGGCGGTTCGAGCCCGTCTCGGGGAGCCATTTTACAATTTAATTTCATACCATTCCCCGATAGCTCAGTCGGTAGAGCAAGTGACTGTTAATCACTGGGTCGGCGGTTCGAGCCCGTCTCGGGGAGCCATCTTCTCTCTCATCATCCACTTTCA
>JAUMXB010000001.1 GCA_030529365.1 Cardiobacteriaceae bacterium
ATCATGAAGCTGCCCCTGTAATCCATCATCCCATGCGGATGGTTTTTACGCCAAAGGATTATTGGCGGCACTTCTGTCTCTGAGTGAACTCCCGCACCCTGGCCAAAGGCTCCTTGCTGGAATAGCTGATGTTGACTCTCTCGCCGACATCGGGGACGCGGCCCAGTGCATCTTTGCGATGTACCTGAAAATAGCGGCTGCCGTCGGCAACCTGCTGGATGATGAAGTTTTCCGTCGCCAAAACAACACAACCGCGACAAGGCACGGTTGGTTTCTCGGTTTTGAGGATGGCTTTGGGATTTTCCGCCAAAAGTGCCGTGAGGACAGGCGTTAGTTCTGACTTTTCTGTGCTTTGCGTTGTTCCAATAGACGATCCATCAAGGCCGCTGCCTCCCGCAAATCTTGCCTGAGCGATGCGATCTCGGAAGGTGTCAACATTAGCGGCGGCGAGTGCATGGGCTGCTTCTGAGTGGGTGAGTTGCTCAATACCATAACCAAATTCCTGCAAAAAATACTCATTCATGGCATCACCATGTTTCTGATGGATATTATGCAATATTTCCGAGGTGGGGGCAATTTGCAGAGAGTAGTTTTTGGCGCTCATCACCATCATGCCCAGAACATGGCCACCGCGGTTTTCGATATGGCCGCGCAGGGCTGCCAACGTTCCTCCTTGTGTCAAGGTATCATCGACAATGATGTAATTCTTGCCCTTCTGCACGTCACCATCAAATGTTGGCGGGAATGCCAGACGATGGTTGGCGTTTGAACCAGTACGCCGGACACGATTTACTTGCACGATGCTTTCGTCTGTTTGCAAACCAAGATCGGCCGCAAGCACCTTGGCAATGGCTACCGGAATTTTATTGCGTCCTGCTGCTTCTTCGGCATGAACAGGGACAATCAGGGTATGGAGGTCGGGCTTAAAATTACGCCGCACGGCTTCGACAGTTTCCGGCTTTATCAACGTCAAAACAAGCTGTAGTGCAGCGTCAGCGTCACCAGCTTTAGCGGCGTCATAGCCTGGCAAATCACTCAACGAATCGATGAACCCGTTGGTAATCACTGGTGGAAAATTCCCCCATGGGGCACGTTCGGATGGCATGGCTGTCTTTGGTTTTTTATGATGATGTTTTTCAAATGCGTTACATATGGTTGTTTTTTATCATCATGAAGCGCTTGTTGTGATAAAAAATGACCATTTTCTTCCTGTTTTTGATGATTATTCAAGCTGCTCGTCAGTTTCCCAGGGATTGATGATTGCAACACCGGCGACGATGAAAGGTTGTGTATCGCGCGTGGCAACTGTCATGTGATGACTTTTGGCGATCGCGGCAATGGCGGCATCCGCCCAACCCAATGGCGTTCCCTGTCGTCGTGCCAGGGCCTGAATCGCGGCAAATTGTTGTGATGCAGCGTCGTCAAAAGATAAAATCCGGCCGGAAAACAAAGGTAACAGCCTGTTTTCCAAATCTTCGCTCATGCCGCTTTTTCGCTTGCCATCCGGCAAAACAGCAAGGCCATAGCGGAGTTCTGCAACGGTAATTGCTGATAAATAGAGTGTTTCCAAAACCTGATTGGAGAGCCAGGTGCTGATGATCGGAGCACCTTGGACACTCAGCGGTTCGGAAATAACGTTGGTATCCAGTAAAATCATGACAAATCAATAGGATCAACGGGTGTTTTGTCGCGTAAACCTTCAACATCCACGCCACCATGCTTTTCACGCATTTGCGTCAATACTTCCCCCAATCGCACTCGCTGCTGCGGACGGGTCGCTTCTTCCAGGATCAAGCGGATTTCCGCTTCCATACTCCTTTCTGCTTTGTTTGCGCGCAGTTTCAATGCGCGATGCACTTCATCCGGCAGGTTTCTTACAATAATGGCGCCCATCTTCATTGCTCCTCAAGCGTGTCATTTGTCCAGATGATAGCATAAAAACCATTTTGCTATCATCTGGTGATATTGCTTACATCGCTTGATAAGGCTGCAATATCAAATCCTTGTTGACCATGACGTTGAAACGGTAGCCCGGACGGATTTCCAGCGTCGGCTGAATGTTGAGGTTGCGCTTGATCATTTCTGTGCCGACCTGGCCGAACTGGCGACCCAGCTCGCTTTTGGTGACATTGAGCGGGCTGTTTTCGTCCTTGTCGCTGCTGCCGATGGCGATTTGCGAGCCGGCACCGATCACCGAGAGCAGGAAAGCACCCTTGAAGATCTTCCAGGTATGGTTGTTGACCTGATCGTGCATGCCCGCGTAGCCGGCGAGATCGACCGCGCCCATGTTGCCGAGATTGAAGACGCTGGCATCCGGGAATTGCAGGCGGTGCCAGGCGATCATCACCCGCTCCTGCCCCATGGCGATATGGCTGTCGTAACGGCCAATCAGCTTGCTGCCCTGCGGAATCAGCACATGCCGCCCCGTTTTGCTGTCATAGACGTTGTGCGAGACCTGGGCAATGATGTCACCGGGCAAATCGGAGTTGATGCCGCTGATCATCACGGCAGGAATGATCGTGCCTACCCGGATTTCATAAGGGGTAAGCTGGGCTTCGCGCACGGAGAGCCGGTAGCCGTAAGGATTGTCGGTTTCGGCAAAGGCGGCCTTGCTGGTGATTTGACGTCTGCTCTCGGCGTTTATGGTCAGGCGAAGATGTCCAGACTTCAGGCGCAGGCCGATTACCAGTATCAAAGCTATCTGGGCGAGCGCAATTATCTCTCGGACTTGTTTGCCGCCAAGCGGGCCTATCAAGCCGGCAGGTTCGAAGCGGATATGCTTACCCTACAGGGCAAGGCTGAGCAAGCGCGGCTTGCGCACATGGAAGCGATGAGCGCACAAAATGCCCAGCGCGAGCGCATGAATTTGCAGCATCAGGCGGACATGGCGCGCATCAATGCCAGATTCTCTGACTTGGGGCGGGTAATGGCGCGCCATGCCGGTGATCATGAAGCCGCCCGTTACAGCCTGCAAGCAGGCAATGCGATGGCAAGCCAGCGCGCGGCTCTTGCAGCGAACGGTGTCGTCATGCACGAAGGCAGCGCGCAGGAATTGCAGGATACCGCAGAGATGATGACCGCCATCGATATTCAGAGCATCCGCAACAACGCCATCAACGAGGCTTTCGGTTATACGCACAAAGCGTCCGACCTGCTCTCGCAGGCAGGGATGGCGGAGGCGAACATGCACACCATTCATGGGCAGTATTTCGGTTCGGCGGGCGTGCGCACGCAATATGTCAAGCCGCGGGATTTGAGCCGTTACGTTACGAGGCAGCCAATATTTGATCAGTCCGGGATGAGTCGGCCTGGCATGACGCTTGCCACTTCGCTGATTGGTGCCGCCAGCAATTTCCACCAGAGATGGGATTCCATCTACAACAAGAAACCCATGAGATAAGCCATGCCCAAAGTCCCAAATCTGAATGAGCTTCAAATCGGCGTCAAAGGCCTGCCCAATACCCAGTTCACCGCCGGGCAGGCAAGGCACATGGAAGCGCATCAACCGACGGATTTATTGAGCCGCGCCCGCATGCAATCGATGCCGCGCGACCCCGGTATCAACCAACAACCTCTGCAACGCCTGCAATTGTCCGACGCCGCCGCGCGCCAGCAAATCGCCATGGGGCAGGCTATTGGCCAGTGGGCGGACGTGTTCCGCGAAATTGGTATCCGCGAAGCCGACGAAATGGATCGTGCCCGTTTCAACGATGCCAAGAACCGATACGATGCTGCGATACTGGACGCCAAAAACAACCGGGAATACGGCTGGGCGGGCACCAGGGGCATTGCCGCGCTGCCGGATACGGACAGGAAAAGCACGCTGGAAAGCCGCGTGTTTGACCGCTTGACGCCTGCGCGCGAGAAAATCATGGAGAGCCTTGGCAATGAGCGCCAGCGCCAGGCCTTTGCTGACTACGCCACAGAAATGGACATGCGCCAGAAGCAGGCGATATCCGAACATGTGCTGCGCGAGAGCAAGACCTACCGGCAGGGCGTCTATGAAAGCGGCATTGAACTCGCAGGGAAACAGATTGCCACTGGTGATTTGAACGACATCGGCGAAGGCATTGCCCGCATCAATGAGCAGATTGCCGGACTGGCGCAATTGCACGGCTATTCGCCCGAGCAGATACAGGCGCTGACCCGGCAATATGCCAGCCCCTATGTGCAGGCCGCCATCGGCAGCCGATTGGATGCAGGCGACTTGGCGGGCGCACAGCGGCTGATGGTGGAGTTTGAGGATTATCTCGACGCCAGGGGCAGCGTACAGGTCATGGCTGCCTACAAGAGCGCATACGAAACGCAGGAAGTGATTGCCCTGGCGGATGCCGATTTTGCCGGTGGCGAAGTGGACTTCACTGCCGCACAGCCGGGCGATGCCTATGCCGTTTACAATCAGGGTTTTGTGGCGGAAACGTATATCGCCAAACTGGTGGATACCGAAAGCAGCGGCAACAATTACGCCAGACCGCGCGATAAAAAAGGCAACCTGCTGTCCAGCGCTTACGGGCGCGCGCAGTTTACCAGCGGCACATGGCGGCAGTTTGGTGAGAGTGAGCGCGGGCGGGCATTGCGCGGGAATATGAGCGATGCGCAATGGCTGGAAATGCGCAGTAACGCGGCGGCGGCGGAACAGGCAACGCTGTGGTATGCCGAAGAAAACAAGCGGGTGATGGAGCGCCACGGCATCCCGTTCAACAACCTGACGGCCTACCTCTTCCATTTCGGCGGCCCCGAAGGCGGACGCAAGCTGTATCAGGCAGATCCAGACACCCCGCTGGAAAAGGTGATGACCAAAGGGGAGATTGCCGCCAACGCCAGCTTGATGCGCTACAAAACCACGGGCGGCCTGATTCAATACTTTGCGCAGAAGATGGGCGTCAAGCCCGATGGCGAATTGCCGACCGGACGCCCGCAGGCGGCGAAGCGCATGAGCACCGCCGAGGCCAAGCAGCGCGCGCAACAATTGTGGCCGGACAATCCGCAGAAGCAGCAGCTTTACGTCTCGCGTTACGGCACGCATCGCGAGGTGGAAACCGAGCAGGCAACGCAGGCGCACGCGGCGGTGATGAGCGATGCGGTGATGCGCATCTGGTCAGGCGAGGGTGTTGCCGATTTGCCGCCGAGCCTTACCGCGCAGATGGGCGGTGACGACATCATCAAGCTCATCAAGATGGAAAACGAGAGCAAGAGTGCGAAGCAAACCCGACTCAAGCGCGAATCGTGGGGCGATTACATGGAATACAGCGACCCGCAGAAGCTGCAAACGCTCAGCCGCGAACAGGTGATTGCCATGGCGCCAATATTCGGCACGGAGCGCACGCAGGCGCTGGTGACGAAATGGGAATCCCTGCACAAGGCGGACAAGGGCGTGAAGCCCTACAAGATGGAAGCAGGCTTGAAGAAGGCGGTGATACGCAGTGCCTTTGGCGACTTGCTTGACCCCTACAACACCAAGAAAGACGACCGCGAGTTTCTGGAGAACGTCGAATACCGCCTGCAAGAGCGCATCAACGCCTATACGCCTGCCTTGATGGCGGGTGAAACGACGGAAGCCGAACTGGTGCAAATCCTCATCAATGACTTGAAGGGCGAGTTCATCAAGCCGGAAGAGGAAGTGGATTTCTGGTCATGGGGCGGGTTCTGGCGATTGGGTATTGATCGCGATGCCAAGTTGAATGACCTGAAAAATATATCCATCTTGCCGCAATGACCAGCCATAAAAAAGCCGCCCGAAGGCGGCCTGACATGACGCACCGGACTTGCATTCGCCCTTTGGCGCGCCAGCTGCCCCTTGCGGGGCAGTCTCAAAGCCCGATGCCGAAGGCAGAGCGGGAACGCAAATATGATACGACAGGGGAAAAGTGTATGCCAGTGTTATTTCAGATGCTCGGCCAGATAGCCCATGCCCATGCCATGAAGTACGCATTGCCAGATGGCGCGCATCTGTTCATCGCCCAGACGTCTGGCTGTTAACGGAAAAATTTTAATCCAAACCAAGGAACCCCATGAACGACCTGCAACAAGGCTTTACCCAGCGCATGCGCCTTCTGGATGCCTGGAAGGAGAACCCGGACAAGGCGGCGGAATTGCGCCGCATCGCACGGGAAACCGGCGTGCCGCAAGGGCTGGTGGACGATGACGTGATTGCCGGCCACCGTCTGCACGGCGTGGAGCAGCAGCTGTCCGGCCTGAAGGCGCTGCCTGCCGCCATCCGCAACAGCCAGACTTTCGCGACGCTGGCGCAGGACGATATGCCGACGCTGGCATCCATTGAGCAATTGTCGCAGGCGCGCAAGCGATTGGAAGAGGCGAAGCAGCGCGAAGCAGAATTGAACCGCCCTGGCTTTATGAGCGGCACGCTGTCTGAAATCGGCCTCAACCTGAAGAAGATTCCGGCGGCGATGGCGCAGAACCGCAACGACCAGCAAATCGAGAATCTGCGCTACACCATGCAGACGCTGGACGCGCAGGGCAGTCTGACCCCGGAAATGAAGACGTTCTACGAGCGGGAAATGGCGCGCTACGGCGGGCAGTTCGAGGAAGCGAAGGCGGAAGTGGCGCGAATCAACGCGGAAATCCACGCCCTGCGCCCCAAGGACATGCACTGGGCGCAGGAAATCATCCGCGGCGCAGTCACCAGCGCGCCCAATACCCTTGCCGCATTGGGCATCACCCTTGCCACCCGCAATCCGGCCGCCGGTGCGATGGCGCTGGGCGCGACGGTTTCCGAGACTTCCACGGCAGATGCCCGCCTGGAAGGCCTGGGCTTTGATGATGCACAACGCAAGGGCATGATTGATGGCGCGGCGGAAACGCTGTTCGAGGTGATGCCGCTGGGGCGGATGATGGCGCTCTATCGCCGCGGGGGCGGGGATGTCGCGCAAAGCGCTCTCAAACAATTGGGCAAGGCCACGGTATCCGACATGCTCGGCGAGAACGCCACCCAGTTTGTGCAGGACATGAACAACGTCATGCACGGGCTGGACCAGGAATTGCAGGACGCCATTGACAGGCACGGCTTCTTCTCGCCGGAAGTGCTGAAGATTCAGGGCGAGCGCCAATTGATCGCGACTGGCACGTCTGCCCTGATGAGCGGCGCGATGGGTTCACCCGCGGTGGTTATGGACGTGATGAACAATCGTGAACGCATGGCGGGCGATATTGCGAAGAACATGCAGCAGGAGCAGGAACAGGATTTACAGAATCTTGCCGACATCAGCAAGGCGGTGCAGGACAGCAAATTGCGCGAGCGCGCCCCGGAAATCTTTGCTGACCTCGCCCACGATATTGCCGCCAATGCCGACCATCCCCATTTGTATCTCGATGCCAACGCCCTGCATCAATCCGGGCTGATGGACGTTATCGCCGACGCGGTGCCGGAACTCGCCACGCCGATGCAGGAAGCGGCAGAGGCAGGCGGCGCGGTGCAGATACCGCTGGCCGACTATCTCGCGAAAATTGCACCCGATGCCGGGCTGGTGGCCTCGCTTGCCGAACACGTGCGCTTTGAGCCGGAAGGGCTGTCGCTTGCGGAAATCACCCACCATGCCGCGGCCGAACTCGAAGCCGACATTGAGGCGCGCGCGCAGGAAATGGCCGCGGCGGAAGCACTCGATGCGGAAGTGCAGACGGTGAAGCAAAACATTCTCGACCAGCTGAACGCGGTGGGCAGATTCACGCCGGAGGTTAACGAGAAGCAGGCCACCCTTGCCGCTGCCGCTTATGAGACCTGGGCGGCACGATTGCACACCACGCCGCAGGAACTCTTTGCGCGCCATCCCTTACGCATTATCGGGGAATCTGCGGAGGGCGGACTGAACCAGGCGCTTGCCGAACATCCGCCGCGCGGCTGGCAGCATTCCGACAACCCACAAGATGCGATCAGAATCTGGACGGAAGATGGAAGAGAAGCGGCGAAAAACGAAGCGGTATTCTGGACTCTAGATAATGCCGCAGATACCGGAATACCCGGCACGGCAGGATATTCGCATTCTGTGAGCAGATCGGCGGCGCATCACATGTATACCGAGCATGGAAACCATGAAACCGAAGCGGCGCGCGGACAAATTGCGGTCACTGCTGAAGATTTGGCGCGCATTCCCGAAATTGTGACGTCGCCAGACGACATCGTGACAGGTTTCCAGTCGGAACAAGGGGCGGAGAGAGTAGCGTACCTGAAACGGTTTGATGATGCGCTGGTAGTTTACGTTGCCGAAGCCAGTCGCAAGAAGAAAGACTTTCGCGCTATTTCGATGCGGAAGTATCCCCCAACGGCAAAATCTGAAAACATCGCGAAGAATATCTCCAGCCAAAGCCTCAACGTCCGAAACGGGGAGGGGGCATATGCAGATGATAACGCGCTCTTCCAGAATTCTCAAGAAGAGCGGGAATTCGCCGCCACTGCCGAACAATACGGCGGCGAGGCGACCTACGAAGCGGCGAAATCAGCGGGCGACACCGAGCTGACCTACCGCCAGTGGGTGCAGGTGAGAACACCTGCCTTCAAGGCATGGTTCGGGGATTGGGAGCATGACCCCGACAATGCCTCGAAGGTGATAAACGAGAAGACAGGCGAGCCGCTGGTGGTGTATCACGGCACCATTGAAGACTTTGATGCCTTTGACCCGGAGATGCAGGGAAGTCGGGCGACTTCTGAACCGGCATTTTTCTTTGCCCTCAAGCCGGAGATTGCAAATGAATACGCTATTGGTGACGGCGGGAATGTCTTCCCCGTTTTCCTTTCCCTGAAAAATCCGCTGCAAATTTCGCAGGAAGATTACGGAAATAGTGGTGCATACAACAAGATACTGCATTATAACTTTGTGATTGATGCCATTGAGGGAGACAACGACGGGTTGATTTTTTATGACATCTGGGATAATGGCGGCGTAGATAACCAATATGCAGTTTTCAACCCCAACCAAATCAAATCCGCCACTGCCAACACGGGCGCCTTCTCGCCGGACAACGACAGCATTCTTTACCAATCTTACCGCCGCAATAATCGGGATGTGCCGTATAACGATGCGCCGCACATGATGTTTGCGGATGACAAATACTCCATTGAGCATTATGGCGACAAACTCTGGGTGCTGGATGATGACGCGGGCAATCGCATTAATGCTTCGTCGGAAGAATTCCGTTCCGCCATGCGGGCCTGGATTGAAGACAATATGCACAACCTGCGCGACGCAGGATATTTCTACGGCGAAGATGCCGAATCATTCATCGAACAATTGCTGGATGAATCCAACCCTGAAGATATTGTTGACAGTGCAGGTTTTTGGGATATTGGAGAAAACTGGATCTTGAACAGCGTCTGGGAAGACGTGTTTGAGCCGCACGGCTGGAATGTGCTGGAAACATCGGATGGGGCTATCGTGTTTGACCCGGATGTGGTACGTGCGGCGACCGAAGAAGAAGCCGAGGTGTATTACCAAAGCCATCCCCAATCCCCGCGCGGCGCATTCCTGCCCGACAGCAATACCATCGTCCTGACCGAGAACGCTGACCTTTCCACCTTCCAGCACGAGCTGGGGCATTTTTACCTCGAGTCCATGGTGGGCTTTGCCAACGATTTGCGCCATGTCGATACGCTGTCCGGCGGCGGCACGCTGTCGGAGACTGAGAAGCAGATGCTGCGCGATGTGGATATTCTCATGGACTGGTTCGGGCTGGATCTGGAAACGTGGAACCGTATGACGCTGGAAGAAAAGCGCCCCTATCACGAGCAGCAGGCGCGCGGTTTCGAGGCTTATCTCATGGAAGGCAAGGCGCCCAGTCTGGAGCTGGAAGGCGTGTTCGCGCGTATGCTGACGTGGTTCTTGCATTTGTACAAGAAGCTGACCGCGCTGGATGTGGAATTGTCGGATGAGGTGCGGCAGGTGTACGGCCGCATGTTGGCAAGCGATGAAGCCATCGCCTTGGCCGAGCAGAACCGCAGTATGCGCCAGATGTTTGCGAATGCCGAAGAGGCGGGGATGACGGTAGCGGAATTTGCCGCCTATCAGCAGGAAGGCGAAGGGGCGAGAAGTGCCGCGCTTGATGAGATGCGCGCGCGCGTTATCCGCGATGCCAAGTATTTCGGCAATGCCAGAAACCGCGCCTTGAAGGCCAAGCAGAAAGAGGCACGCGAGATTCGCGCCGAGCTGACCATGGAAGCGCGGGCGATGGTGATGCGTGAGCCGGTGTATCGTGCCTGGTCCATCCTCACCGCGAAAATGAATGCCGATACCACCATCAGCCAGGAAAAACGCACATGGACGGCGGAACTTGATCCCGCCCGCGACAGCCTTTTTGTGGCCATTGCCAAGCTGGGCGGCCTCGATGCCGCGCAGGCGAAAAGCGAATGGGGCTTTGAGGACAGTATCGCGCGCCCGCATCCGCACCATCCGGTGCTGCGCAAGTCTGGCGGTTACAGTCTTGATGACATGGCGGGGATGCTCGCCGAGCAGGGCTATCTGCCGCCGGATTACGATTTGAAGGATTTGGAGAGCCGCTTTGCCGACGAGTTTGCCGGGAATCTGCAATACAGCAACCATTACCAGCCGGAGATGGACGCCGCGCCATACGTGGCCGACCTTGCCGCCCTGCGTCTTGATCATGACAGCCTGATAGATTTGGGCTACACGCCGGAACAGATTGCTGCCCTGGGCCGCAAGGTGCGCAGGAAGGGTGGTGTGCATCCTGATTTGCTCGCGGAAGTGCTGCCCGATGCCGACGGCAATCCGGTGTACGACAGCGGCGATGCGCTGGTGCAAGACCTGCTGGCTGCGCGTCCGCCGCAAGAGGCGGTTCGTGAACTCACTGACCAGATGATGCTGGAGCGCTTCGGCGAGCTGTCTTCACCGGCAGCGATTGCGGAAGCGGCGGATATGGCGGCGCACAACGATATTCGCCTGCGCGCCATTGCCACCGATGCCGCCATTTTGGCAAAAGCGGTGGGCGGGCAACGGGTGCTGGCGAGTGCGGCAAAGGCGGTGGCGCAACAGACGATTGCCAACAAGGCGCTGAAGGACATCCGCCCCCACCAGTACACGCGCATGGAAACGCGCGCTGCCAAGGCGGCCGAACAGGCGCGCAGGAAGGGTGATATTGCCACTGCTGCCGCCGAGAAGCGCAATCAGGTGTTGCAGGCATCGCTTGCCCGCGCCGCATGGGAAGCGCAGGAAGAGGCGGCCAAAATCGTGCGCTATCTGAAGCGCATGGAGAAGCTGAATCCCAAGGTGATTGCCATCGAGTATCGCGAGCAGATCGAGGGGATACTGGAGCGCTACAGCCTGCGCACGCCATCGGGCAAGGCGCTCGCGCGCACGCAATCCCTGGCCGATTGGGTGGAGAGGCAGCGTGAGCAGGGTATCGAGCCGGATTTGCCCGCGCATGTGCTCGACGAGATGCAGCGCACGCCGTGGCAGAACCTCAATCTGACCGAACTGCGCGGTCTCGCCGACAGCATCGCGCAAATCGAGCATTTGGGACGCCTCAAGAACAGGCTGCTCGCCAACCGCAAGCAGCAGGATTACGATGCCGTTGTCAGCCACATGGTGGGCAGCATTGTGGCCAATGCCACGAGAAGCGGCATCGAGAACCGCACCCCGACCACGCGCGGCGACAGGATGAAGGCTTCGGTGAAGCGCTTTTTGGCGTCGCACCGCAAGGTGGCGATGATTGCGCGCCTGATGGATGGCGATACCGACGGTGGCGCTGTCACCGAAAACCTGATCACCACTGCCAACCGCGCTGCCGACCGCGAAACGGAATGGCGCGGGCAGGCGTCGGAAAGGCTCACCGAGATTCTTGCGCCACTGATGGGCAGAAAGGATTTGAACCAAAAGCAGTCGTTCGTGATCCGTGGCGAGAAGCGCTCGTTCACCCATCAGGATATTTTCGGGATGGCGCTGAACTGGGGCAACGACGGTAACCGTCAGCGTCTCCTGGACGGCGAAGGGTGGACGGAAGCGGACATCGCGCCTCTGCTCGCGCGCCTCACCAAGGCCGAATGGCTGGCAGTGCAGCAGGTATGGAATTACATTGGCTCGTTCAAGGACGACATCGCCGCCAAGGAAAGACGGGTGCATGGCAAGGAGCCGGACTGGGTGCAGGCTTCACCGTTTACCCAGACCACCGCCGACGGCGAAACGATTACTTTGGACGGCGGCTATTATCCGATCAAGTACGATACCCGAGCTTCGGAAACGGCGGCGCAACACGAAGAAGCGGAACTGGCAAAGCGGCAGATGTACGGCGCGCATACCGCCGCCACCACGCGGCGCAGTTTTACCAAATCGCGGGTGGCGGAAGTGCATGACCGCCCCTTGCGCTATGACCTTGCGGGCGTCTATCAGGGGCTGAATGACGTGATCCATGATTTGTCATGGCACGAGTGGCTGATTGATACCAACAAGCTGCTGCGCTCCAAACGGCTCACCGACGCGATTCGCGGCCACTACGGGGCGGACACGCTTGACCAGATCAAGAACTGGGTGAAGGACATTGCCGAGGGCGATACCCAGGCCGACCGCAAGAGCATCGAGGCGCTGCACACTATCCGCAAGTATGCCTCTGTCGCCGGTTTGGGGTTTAACGTGCTGTCGGCACTGAAGCAGCCGCTGGGGCTTATGCAGTCGGTGGCGCGCGTGGGTGGAAGCGAAGTGCTTTCGAGCCTCGGGCAATACGTCGCCCATCCGCTGCGGATGACGAAAGAGGCGCGCGCCGAATCGTCTTTCATGCGCCACCGCGCGAAAACGCGTTTCCGCGAACTGAACGAGGTGAGGAATGCCTTGGAGCAGAAAAACCGCGTGCAGCAGTTTGTCGCCGATTACAGCTATATCCTCATCATGGCGGTGCAGCAGACGGTGGACGTGATTACCTGGCATGCCCAGCGCAACAAATCACTGGCGGCCGGGGCATCGTTTGCCGATGCCAACGCGCACGCCGACCAGGCGGTGATCGATTCGCAGGGCAGCGGCCTGGTGAAGGATTTGTCGGCCATCGAGCGCGGCAATATCAGCCGTCTGTTTACGGTGTATTACGGCTTCATGAATACCGTGTACAACCTCGAAGCCAACGCTCTTGCCGCCCAGAAAAACGGCATGGGGCAGAAGGCGGCTACCATTCTCATGCTGGCGGTGGTGATGCCCATCCTCGATGCCGCGCTGTCGGATTTGCTGAAACCCGGCGATTCCGGCGAATGGGATGAAGAGGACTGGGCGAAGTCGGCGGGCAAGGCGGTGGCCAACAGCCTGACCGGGCATTTCTTCGCGCTGCGCGAAATTCAGTTCAACGGCTACGGCTATCAGGGGCCGGTGGGGCTGCGTTCGATTGCTGACGCCCATAAACTCATCGAGCAGGCGGGGCAAGGCGAATTTGACCGCGGCTTCCGGAAAGCGTTCATCAATACTGCCGGTTCGTGGATGGGTCTGCCGGCGGCGCAAATCAACCGCACGTGGGATGGCGCGGAAGCGCTGCTTGACGATAAGACCGACAATCCGCTGGCGGTGTTGTTCGGACATCAGAAATAAGTGGGCATTGTGGGTATTGCCGCCTGTTTTGGCGAAGTGACGACGGGGCTACGCCACTACTTCCAGGCCGCGGATATGCGCCAGTTCCTCGCCAAGATGCTCTGCTTCCCTCTTGAGATCATACGCCGATTGCAGATTCATCCAGCTTTGCGCGTCGCCCCCGAAATAGCGGGCAAGGCGCAGGGCGGTATCGGCGGTGATGCCGCGTCGCTCGCGGACAATATCGTTGATGCGGGTGGCGGGGACGTGCAGGGCAATGGCGAGCGCATGGGCGCTCATGCCAAGCGGCGCGAGAAAGTCCTCGCGCAGGATTTCGCCGGGATGGATTGGGGGAAGGCCGTTGGCGGGTGCGGGAATGCTCATGCGAATCTCCTAGTGATAATCGGTGATTTCCACTTCATGCGCGCCATCTTGCCAGCGAAAGCACAGGCGATATTGATCATTGATGCGGATGCTGTATTGCCCCTTGCGCTCGCCTTTGAGCGCTTCCAGACGGTTGCCGGGCGGGCTTCTCAAGAAATCCAGCGTGGCGGCGCTGTCCAGCTGCTGCAACTTGCGCCGGGCAACGGCGGCAAAAGGCTCGAAGGTTTTGACGCGCTGTCCGGCAAAGAAAGCGGCAGTATCGTGGTCGGCAAAACTGTGGATCATGGAATATTTCCGGATTTGCCGAACATCATATAACGAGAAGCGTTAAACCACAAGATTTTTCATGCCCCTTTCGAGGGGCTTTTTTTATCCCCCCCAAAAAAGGAGAGACCATGACTATCTCAACCAGCGTCCGCCGCGCGGGGCCGTTCACCGGCACCGGGCAGGCGGTGGATTATCCTTTTTCCTTCAAGGTGTTTTCGCCGTCCGATGTGCGCCCATACCAGGCTGATGCCGACGGCAACGAGCGTCGCCTGCAATACAATACCGATTACAGCGTTACCCTGAACGCCAACCAGGAAACGCATCCGGGGGGCGTGGTGCGGCTGACTGCTGCGCTTGCCCGCGGAAACCGGCTTACCATCATCAGCGAGATGCCCATCGCACAGCCCACGGTGTTTACCAACCAGGGCGGCTTTTATCCGCGAACCCTGAACGACAGCCTCGACCGGCTGACCATTTATGTCCAGCAGCTTGAGGAAATGGTGCGCCGTTCCGTCAATACCGGGGTTAATTCGGATGGCGTGCCGGCCATCCCGCGGCCTTCTCCGGGGCGCTTCCTGCGCTGGAACCAGCAGGGGAAACTGGCCAATATCAATCTTGTGGATTTGATGAGCAATGACGCGAACGGGGAAGACAGCAAGATCGCAACCATCGCCGCCCTGAAAAAGGTATCGGCAGCAGCGGATGCGGCCAAGCGTACCCTGGAAGGCAGCATAAGATCGGTCAACACGGAAGTGGATAATCTGGAGCGTTCCCTGGCTGATTTGCGCAGGCTTGTCCAGACCACAGGGGGAACCGTGCCGGATGCCTTTGTGCGTCGGCTGGAGACGGCGGAACGAAATGCCACGTCGGCAACCCGTGCCGCCAGCGAGGCCAAACAGGCGGCTACCGAGGCCAGGGGCGTTGCCGGCAGGGCCTTGCCGACGGCAGGCGGCACCCTGACCGGGCTGCTCCAGCTGGACTATCACGAGCAGGGCTCGGGCTGGATGGGGATACGCTGCAACAATACCAGCAAAAATCCGGCCGGGGTGTTTCTCGATGCGTGCCGGGAAGGGACGATTGACAGCCGGCTGGGGCTTACGTTTGACCGCAACGGCAGTTCAGGCATGGCCTTGCAGCTGTCTCCCGCCGGTGATCCTGCCCAGTCACGCCGCCAGGATGTCTTGAAGGTGGATCACGATGGCATCTGGCATAAATTGTACGGGGATTTGCACCAGTATTTCGCCAGAAGCGCGGATATTTTCCATCAGCGCTTCCCTTCCCATTACAACGGGGCTGAGGTCTGGTGGCACAAGAAACTGCGTCTGAAGATCTGCATGATGGACATCATCACGGAAGGCACCAGCAGATTCGGCGTCGGCAACGTGCATGACATCCGCCTGCCTGTCACATTCCCGGACAGAACCATGGTGATAACTTCCGGCCATACCACCGAGCACGGATTCCCAATATCAGCCACGGCGCGCAAGGTAGGCGTCTCGCTGTTGAGAGCGCAGGGCTGGGCGCAACAACCACGGACAAAAATGTCTTTTCTCATCATAGGATATGCAGAACAATGAAAACATACTACGATCCCGATACGTGTGCATTCACGACGCTGGATACCGGTTTTCCGGTAGATGAAACGCTCGCCAACCTTATCTGTGCATCCATTACCGGCGGCGGTGAGGTGTGGGATGAGAACGGTGTCCTACAGGTAAGCGGCGCCATGCCGGAAGCGGGCATGCGCTTTGACCGCACGAAACGCGAATGGGTGCGGGACGAAGCCCTGTGGCAACAATTGTTTGCAGACGAGCGGGCAAGAAAACTGCTGCAAGCCGCGCAGGCGGCGCAGGCGTTTATCGACAAAACGGCAGGCATCGCCGCCGTGCCGCAATTCGAACGCGAGTCCTGGGCAACGCAGGCGCTTGAAGCACAGGCGTGGGCGAAGGACAACAATGCCCCGACACCGATACTGGCAGGCATTGCGCAATCGCGCGGCGTGCCGCTCGACGTGCTGCGGCAAAAAGCGCTGGCGAAGTCGCAGGCCTTTGCCCTGCTGACGGCAGCGGTGGCCGGACAGCGCCAGGCGATAGAGGACAAAATCAACGCGGCAGAGAACATGCAGGCGCTGGATGCGGTGGTGATTGCCTATCAGATTCCGGGGGCATCATGATCTGCATCGCTTTTTTCAAAGGGCACTCACCCTATTTGAGCGACCGCCTCATCCGCTGGATTACCAAAAGCGCCTACTCGCATTGCGAAATCGCCATCGCGCAGGGCAACGGAAACTACCGCTGCCTCTCCTCGCACGCGCGCGATGGTGGCGTGCGCGAAAAATTCCTGCATCTTGCCCCCGAGCGCTGGGACATCGTGCCCGCCCCCATCGGCGAGAAAGAGGCGCTGTCCTTCTTCGAACAGGAGAAAGGCAGTGGCTACGACTATGCCGGCGTCCTGCGCTTCGTGTTTCCCTTCCTGCGCGCCTCGAAAACGCGCTGGTTTTGCAGCGAGTTCGTCGCCGCCGCGCTGGGCATGGAAACACCGGAACGGCAAAGTCCGCAGGATGTGTTTGCGTGGCTTCAGTCGAGCAAGTCCGCGAGGTGAGAATCGTCCGGGTTGTAATAGACGTTCATCAGGATGTTGACGTCCTTGTGCCCGGAAATTTTCGCCAAATCCATTGGGTTATGAATCTTCTTCGCCATGCGCGACAGCGCTTCGTGACGCGTGTCATGGAAATGAATATGGCGCAGGGCAGCGGGTCGGTATTTGCGGAAAAGGGCATCCAGCGACGCCGACGAGATGGGCAGCGGCAAATCCACCAGGGCAAGCAGGCGCCTTGCCTCGCGCGACAGCGGCACGGTGCGATCCGTGCCGTTCTTTGTGTTGCGCAGGGTGGCGGTGCGCTCGCCGATGTCGTCCGGCTGGAGCTTCAAAATTTCTCCGGCGCGCATCGCCGTCTCGATGGCAAAGAGAAAGCACCACGCCACATGTTCGCGTGGCTGCTGCGGGCGGCGCTGCCCGTCATAACGGAAGGCTTCCAGAAACGCCTGCACCTCATCCGGGGTGATGCGCTGTTCGCGGGGTGGTGAGCTTTTCGGGCGCGCGACCTGGCGGAAAGGATTTTCCGGTAACGACAATCCCCACACTTTAACCGCGTGGGTGTAGGCAGCGGAAAGGGTGTTCCATTCGCGGTTGACGCTACCGGGGGCAACAGTCCGTAAGCGGGCATCGCGCCACAGCGCAACATCCCGGCGGTTCAAGTGCTCAATGGGCTTGTCGGAGATTCTCGAGAAATTCCGCATAAAGCTGTTGAGACGCAAGATTTCTTTGGCGGCGCTCTTTTTGCTGGGCGTGACTTCGGCGAGATAACGCCGCAGGATGTCGCCGAACGACAGTGATTCATAGACTTCCAGCGTGCCGTTCTCGATGGCGATTTCCACTTCGCGCGCCCAGTGCTCGGCGTCGCGTTTGCGGGTAAAAGTCGCCGTTTGCGTATAGCCCCGCTTGCGAACAATAGCGCGGTACTTGTCACCGCGCTTTTGGATAGTCGCCATATCTGCCCCCGAATCTTGGTGCAAATATGGTACACAGAGGGCGCAAAAATCTACAAAAAAACGACAGGAATATTCAAGAAAAAACCGCCAATACGGCGGTTTGAAAATGAATTTTTGTTGTAATTCAGAGTTTTTTGTGGTGCCTAAGGAGAGACTCGAACTCTCACGATATCACTATCGGCGGATTTTGAATCCGCTGCGTCTACCAATTCCGCCACTCAGGCCGAGTGAGGCGGCCATTATAGTTTTTTTCGAAGGCAGTGCAAGCGAAAAAACGCAGGATCGGCAAAATGTTTGTAATGGTCTAAAGTAAAAGGCAAAGCAGGATATAAAAAAGCGTGCGTGCGGTTTTTTTCATGGCGTTGCGAAAAGGTGGATGCCCACCGGAATGCTCCGCCAAATACGTAAGCGGATAACGCGATGAAGCAAAAAAAGCGCTTGTTGTGGCAAGCGCTTGGCAAGGCAGGTGTTCTGAAAATCAGGTGCGCGGCAGGGTAACGCCGGTTTGCCCCTGATATTTGCCGCCGCGGTCGCGGTAGGAAGTGGCGCAGGGTTCGTCCGATTGCAAAAAGAGCATTTGCGCCACGCCTTCGTGGGCGTAGATTTTCGCGGGCAGGGGGGTGGTGTTGGAAAATTCCAGCGTCACATGGCCCTCCCATTCTGGCTCAAGCGGGGTGACGTTGACGATGATGCCGCAGCGCGCGTAGGTGGATTTGCCGAGGCATATGGTGAGCACGTCGCGCGGGATGCGGAAATATTCCACGGTGCGCGCGAGCGCGAAGCTGTTCGGCGGGATGATGCACACGTCGCTTTCGATATCGACAAAACTTTTGGAATCGAATGATTTGGGATCGACCACGGCGGAATTGATATTGGTGAACACTTTGAATTCCGGGGCGCAGCGCACGTCGTAGCCGTAGCTCGAGGTGCCGTAGGAGACGATTTTGTCGCCGCGTTCGTTGCGGCTGACCAGGCTTGGCTCGAAGGGCGTGATCATGCCGTGTTCCTTGGCCATTTTGATAATCCAGCGGTCGTTTTTGATGCTCATGGGGATCCTTGCAAGATGGGTGGCGCGATTGTAGAGCAATGCGAAAAATTGCGCCAGAAATCATTGATATTCATTTTATGCACGCTTTTTCTCACAAGAAGCGCTTCTTGATGGTAAAAAGTCATTATTTTTATTATTTTTATAAGTAATTATAGGTGGATAAGGCATGTTTGCCTGCCGGTCGCCATTGTGGCAAGTCGGCAGATGCGGCGGTAAAATGCCGCACTTTTGCGATTTTCCGAGGAAAGCATCCATGCGCAGTGACGAATCCATGGCCACCCGTTACCAACCCGCCGATATCGAAAACAAATGGTACCAGCAATGGGAAGCGGACGGCCATTTTGCCCCGGCGGGCGAGGGTGAACCGTATGCCATCATGATTCCGCCGCCGAACGTTACCGGCACGCTGCACATTGGTCACGCTTTCCAGCAAACGCTGATGGATGCGCTCATTCGCTACCAGCGCATGAACGGCAAGCGCACCCTGTGGCAACCGGGCACGGATCATGCCGGCATTGCCACGCAAATGGTGGTGGAACGGCAGCTGAACGCCAAGGGGCAGACGCGCCATGATCTCGGGCGCGACGCTTTTGTGGAAAAAGTCTGGCAATGGAAGGCGCAGTCCGGCGGGCAAATCATGCAGCAATCGCGGCGTTTGGGCGCATCGCTCGACTGGTCGCGCGAGCGCTTCACCATGGATGAGAATCTTTCGCGCGCAGTGCGCACGCTTTTTGTGAAGCTTTACGATGATGGCCTGATTTATCGCGGCAAGCGTCTCGTCAACTGGGATCCGGTGTTGAAAACGGCGATTTCCGATCTGGAAGTGGAGAACCGCGAGGAGCAGGGCAAGATGTACCACGTGCGCTATCCCTTTGCGGCCGGGCAGGAGCTGGATGGCGAGTACATGCAAATCGCCACCACGCGCCCGGAAACCATTTTTGCCGACGTCGCCCTTGCCGTGCATCCCGATGACGAGCGCTATCAGGCATTTGTCGGCAAAAAAGTCGTGGTGCCGCTGACTGGCCGTGAAATTCCCGTGATTGCCGATGATTATGTGGAAATGGATTTCGGCACCGGCTGCCTGAAAATCACGCCGGCGCACGATTTCAACGACTATGCCGTCGGCCAGCGTCATGACCTGCCGCTCATCAATATTCTGACGGCCGATGCGCATCTGAATGACGAAGTGCCGGAAAAGTACCGCGGCATGGAGCGTTTTGCCGCGCGTGATGCCTTTGTCGCCGATTTGCAGACGCATGAATTTCTGGTAAAAACCGAGCCGCACGCCTTGAAGCGTCCTTACGGCGACCGCAGCGGCGTAGTGATTGAACCTTATCTGACCGATCAATGGTTTGTGGATTTGTCGAGCGCCAATGGCATGGCAAAGCTCACCCAGCCGGCGATCGATGCCGTGCGCGACGGGCGTATCCGTTTCGTGCCGAAAAACAACGAAAACACCTATTTCGCATGGATGGAAAACCTTCAGGACTGGTGCATTTCGCGCCAGCTCTGGTGGGGGCACCGCATCCCCGCATGGTATGACGCCGACGGCAATATCTATGTTGCGGAAAATGAAGCCGAAGTGCGCCGGAAATATCAGCTCGCCGACGATTTTGCGCTCATGCAGGACGAAGACGTGCTCGATACCTGGTTTTCCTCGGCGCTGTGGCCCTTTGCGACGCAGGGCTGGCCGGAAAATACCGCCGATCTGCAAACCTTCTATCCCGGCAACGTACTGGTGACCGGCTTCGACATCATCTTCTTCTGGGTCGCGCGCATGGTGCTCTTCGGTATGTACTGCATGGACGGCAAAGTGCCTTTCCATGAAGTCTATATTACTGGCCTGGTGCGCGATGGCGAAGGGCAGAAAATGTCGAAATCCAAGGGTAACGTCATGGATCCTTTGGATATTATCGACGGCATTGATCTGGAAAGCCTGGTCGCGAAGCGCACTTCCGGCATGATGCAGCCCCAGCTTGCCGAAAAAATTGCCGCGCAAACGCGCAAGGAATTTCCCGACGGCATTCCTGCCTACGGCACCGACGCCCTGCGTTTCAGCTTTGCCACGCTGGCGACCAGTGGCCGTGATATTGCCTTTGATCTGCAACGCGTGGAAGGCAACCGCAATTTCTGCAACAAGCTGTGGAATGCCGCGCGCTTCGTGCTCATGCAATGCGAAGGCAAAGACGTGCAGCCCGCGAAGTTTGCCGAAAAATCCGCCGCCGAGCGCTGGATTTACGGCGAGCTTGACCGCGCCATTGCCGCCGTGCATGAAGCCTTCAAAACCTACCGCTTTGATTTCGCGGCGCAGGCGGTTTATGAATTTGTGTGGAACCAGTATTGCGACTGGTTCCTCGAACTCGTCAAACCCGTGCTGTCCAAAAACAACGCTGATGAAGCAGAAAAAGCGCAGGTGCGCCATACCCTGCTTGATGTGCTTGAGCAAACCCTGCGCCTGATTCATCCCCTCATGCCCTTTATCAGCGAGGAAATCTGGCAGCAGGTCGCGCCCATGCTCGGCAAGGCGGGCGATACCATCATGGTGCAAGCCTTCCCTGTTGCCAAAAACGGCGAAGATGCCAAGGCTGCGCGCGACATCGCCTGGCTGCAAGAAGCGCTTCTGGGCATCCGCAAAATCCGCGCCGACATGAACATCGCGCCGGGCAAACCCTTGCCACTGGTCATCGTCAATCTGGATGAACAGGGGCAGCAAACTCTGGCGGATCAGGAGCGTTGCCTGCTCTCGCTCGGTCGCCTGGAAAACATCCGCGTGCTTGACGCCAATGCTGCCGAACCGGAAGCCGCGGCCTTTATGCTTGGCAACGCGAAAATGATGATTCCGCTAGCCGGGCTTATCGACAAGGACGCCGAACTCGCGCGCCTTGCCAAGGAAATGGAGAAGCTTGCGAAAAACATCGCCCGCCTTTCCGGCCAGCTCGGCAACGAACGCTTCGTCGCCAATGCCCCTGCCGAACTCGTCGCGCAAACCCGCGCCTTGCTTGCCAAAGACGAGGAAACGCTTGCCGCCCTGCAAGCGCAGCAGGAAAAAATTGCCGCCATGTGAGAGGGTGAGTAGTTTCTCATCATTAAGCGCTTGTCATGAGAAATTTTCTCACGATAAGCGCTTTAGTATGGTAAAAAATTACTATTTTTAATAGTTTTATGAAAAATATGGCATGAATACCTGATGGTATGAAAGCATCACGGCAGTCATCCATTCATACGGGGATTTCGGCTCATAAACAATTTTCTGCGCCAAAATGGAGCAATGTCCGTATCCTGAGCAATGCCGTGCGCAAAAGGCGGCGCGGGCAAGTTTTCGCTGGGATTTTGCCGGCAAATACCCGACAATAACCGCATCAGTCCTCGCGGATGGAGTCTGTCGTCATCATGCCGAACATCGAAATCGTTCAATTGCTTGCCGCGCGCGAGGCGCAGGTGCGCCTGCAATTTCGTACCCGTGAAGGACTGGAAAGGCATCAGCACCGGCAAATGCTGCGTCTGGTGAAGCAGGTGCTGCCGCAAAGCCCGTATTACAACTTGCTGCTCTCCAGACCGCTTGCGGAATGGCCGGTGATGAATGCGCGTTTGCTGGGCGAATATTTCGACATCATCAATACTCTGGGACTGAAAAAGGCGGAAGTGGCAGATCTGCTCGCCACGCAGGAAGGGCAGGTGTTGCCCGGGATTGGCAGTTGCTGTCCGCTGCTCTCACGCCATGGCAATACCCTGTTTTTGTTGAATACGGAAGAACGTCTGTGCCGCCTTGGCACCTTGCTTGCCGGGCTCGGCAACGATGCGCGCAATATCGCCTACTTTTTCCATGCCGACTATTTGCTGGGCGGCGATATCCGCCATGAGGATTTGCGCATCGAATCCTATGACCTCTCGCATTCCTATGCCTCGCTGCGCGAGCGCCTGCTGCTCCAGCAGCCGGATACCGTGATTGCGCCCTGTGCGCTGCTGCTCCGCCTGCATGATGACATCCGCGACGGCACGCTTCAGATCGGCCTGCCGAACGTGTACAACTGCGGCGAAGTGCTGACCCAGCGCGACCGCCTGAAGCTGCGCACACTTTTCCCCTGCGTGGGCGATATCTATCTCACGGCGGAAGCCTTTGTCGGCATGACATGCGGCCACGGCCGCCTGCATCTGAATGAAACCAACCTGCTGGTGCAATATGAAAATCTTGAGGGCAACCGCTGCCTGCCGCTGATTACCGATTTGCACGCGCAAAGCCTGCCGCTGGTGCAATACCGCCTGAATGACGTATTGGTACTCGACCCTCTGCCTTGCCCGTGCGGCTGCGTGCATCAGGTTGTTCGCCATGTGGAAGGCAGCCTACAAGACGTCTTGCTGCTCCCGGGCGCGAGCCGCAGAAGCGTGCGCATCTATCCCGAGGTTTGCCACGGTATCTTGCTGCGCAACCTGCCGAAGGATTGTGATTACCAGCTGGTGCAGCAAGGCGCCTGCCAAATTGAATTGCGCGCGGCAGCCGAGGAAGAAGCACTGCATCATGCGCGCCATGCCTTGCTGCTCGCCTGGCGACAGGCGGGAGTGGATACGGCAAGACTCGCTTTCCATGCTCGTCAGACCTGGGGCGAACATGATCTCGGGCAGAAACGCCGCCAGGTGATGCGCGTCGCCTGAGTTCCTTGTCGCACACGCTTGCGACCATCTGCACGCCATGTTCCCCGCAATGGCCTCTATGCCCATATTGCCTCCGCCACTGCCTTTTATGAAATCAATGTGGGATTACGCGCAGCTGATAACAGAGGGCAATCGCAAAAAAGCAAAATTTTCTATACATTCCTCAAAATTCTTTTTTCTATGATAAGCTGGATAACGACAATATCGCCAACGTCGGCATCCATATTACGGCGTGGACTGGCCGAATCCAGAAAAGTAATCGAGGCGAACAAGAGTTTCTTCAAAGTCATTACCTTGCCTTATCAACTTTCGGATACGGAATCTGCTAAATGGCATTAAGGCAAACTCGAAGAAAGCCATACTTTTAAAATCCCGGTCATGATAAGCGGAGAGTTGAGAACGGGTTATGTGCTGTAGTAAGGACGTAGCCTGCTACGCTCTGAAACCGGCATCTGCACGGACGTTACAGGCAACGTCCCTATATCACCACATCGTGAACCTTGACACGACAAACAACCATTCTGTGTTGAGGTTCGGCTGCGCCTCACCATCAACCTGCAAAGGCGCGCACGGGTCGGGCGCTTTATGCCCGATATTGAAAACCGACCTACTGGCCGATTATTTTGGCGATTTCTGCGATATGATAAATTTTCTCATCATTAAGCGCTTATTGTGAGATTTTTTGCACAATAAGCGCTTAATGGTGATAAAAAATATCTATTTTCTGATATTATTAAAATTATTTGTGGGCGATATCTCTGCCGCCGCCGCGCGGCTTATGACTTTTCTGTGGAAGGAGTAGCTGCTTGATCTGCGGCATCCAGCCCCATTTGCCAGAAGGCGATTTCCATGTCGGTGGCGGTATTGAAGATTTGCTGCTGGCGGGCGTCAGGCTCCGGGCAGAGGCGGCGCAGGAATTCGGCTTCGGCTTGCGCGGCAGCCTGGTATTCCGCGCTGGCGTACATTTCTATCCATTCGCGGTAGGGGTTGTCGGCAAGGGGAATGGCCGGGTTTTCCGCGAGATGGCGGCCAATGTCGGCATAACCGATGATGCAGGGGACGAGGGCGATGTGCAGGTCGGCGAGGGTGCCGCGATGGCCGCAGTCGAGCACGTAGCGGGTGTAGGCGACGGTGGCCGGATGTTCGGGCAGGGTGTGCAGGCTGTCCGCGGCGATGCCCCAGCGCGTGCAGTAATCGATGTGGAGGGCGATTTCCGTATCGAGCATGGCATTGATGCCGGCCTGCGCGGCGCGCATGTCTTCGAGGCTGTGGCTTTTGTAGAGAGCGAGCGCCCAGGCGCGGGTGAAGTGGAGGAGGAAGAGGTAATCCTGTTGCAGGTACTGGCGGAAGGCGGCTTGCGGCAGGGTGCCATCGCCAAGGCGGCGCACGAATTCATGGTGGGTGTAGGCCGGATATTGCGGACAATGGCGGACCAGGGTGGCGTAGGTCATGGTTTTCCTTTTTTTTTTGCAAAAAATGATGATTTTTTACCATTATCAAGCGCTTCCCGTGAGAAATTTTATCACGACAAGCGCTTGATGGTGAGAAATTTTCTCATGCGGCATTTGCTGTTCAGTCGAACAGCGGTTGCAGGTACTGGGGGCTTCTTGCGCGCAGGCGCCGGTGCTGGCAGGCGGCTTCAAAGCACTGGTAGCGCAGGTTGCAGAGGCGGCTGAAGCGGGCAGCGAGCGCGTTTTGCAGGGTGGGGTGCAGGGTGGCGAAGGCGTCGGTTTCATGACGCAGCCAGTCCACGTAGTGATCAAACGCCGGGGTGTCGTGCAGGTTGATCCATTCCTGATAATAGAATTCGGGCGGGAGCTTGCCGCGTTGGCGCTGCGCCCAGCCCTGATCGCTCCACGCCATGACCAGCAGGGCGGTGATGGCCTGGGGATAGCCGGTGTTGGCGGCATCTTGCAGGGCAATATCGAGTGCCTGGGTGGACGGGGCAAGTACGGGATGGCGGTAGAGGCGCTCCGGCACGCCAAGGGCAGCAAAACTGCGCGCGAAGTAGGTGTTGTCTTCGCTGGTGAGCGCGAGGAGGAACTGGCTCAGCATGCGCTTTTGCGCCATTTCCGGGGCATGGATGAGGGCGCTGGCCACAAGGCGGATGCGGGTGTGGAGAAGGGCGTGATCCTGGATGAGGTAGCGGGCGAAGACGTCTTCATCCAGCGTGCCTTCGCCGAGTTCGTCGAAAAAACGGTGCCGGACGATTTGCTGCCAGTAATGCTCGGCGAAGGTATGCAGTTGTTCGCTGAAGGGAAGCTTGCGGAAACGCTGGCGATGTTCCTGGAAAGTCATGGCATCGTTTTCATCAACAGGGATGGTGCGCCGTTTTACCACGTTTGCGCTTTTTTTGCGATATGTTTGCGCAAATAGCCGGCATATTTGCAGGTTTTTCGCCGGCATGAGCAAAGTCATTCCTTCCTGCTGGCCGTCATGTTATGGTTGCGCGCCATTTTCCTTTCAGGTTTGCCATGAATGCCATTCTTACCATTGCCCGCAAAGAGTTCAAAGACGGTTTGCGCAACCGCTGGGTGATTGCGATCACGGTCTTGCTTGCCGTTTTTGCGCTGTCGCTGTCGTTGCTGGGCAGCGCGCCCACCGGGGCAACCAAGGCCAATCCGGTGGAGGTCACGGTGGTAAGCCTTGCCAGCCTGAGCATTTTCCTGCTGCCGCTGATTGCGCTGCTGCTGTCTTACGATGCGATTGTCGGTGATGTGGAACGCGGCACGATGGCGCTGCTGCTTTCCTATCCGCTTGCCCGCTGGCAGGTGGTGCTGGGCAAGTATCTGGGACAGTTGCTGATTCTTGCAGTGGCAACGGTTGTCGGCTACGGCATTGCCGCACTCGGCATGGCGCTCTGGCAAAAGGGCATCGGCTGGCAATGGGCGGTATGGCAGCCTTATGTGCGCTTTATCGGCAGCAGCGTGCTGCTCGGCGCGGCGTTTCTCGCCATGGGTTATCTGCTGAGCGCGCTGGTACGCGAACGCGCCACGGCGGCCGGGCTTTCCATCGGCGTGTGGCTGCTGTTCGTGCTGATTTACGATTTGCTGCTGCTCGGCATTCTCGTGGCCGACAAGGGCCAGCATGTGAGCGCGCAGATGCTCGATATCGCGCTGCTGGTCAGCCCGGCCGATGCCTATCGCATTTTGAATCTTTCCGGTGGCAGTGCCACGCTTTCCGGCATGCTGGGCATGGCCGGGCAGAGCGCGCTGCAACCGTTTGCACTGCTGGCGTCGCTCGCGATCTGGACGGCAGCGCCCCTGATGCTGGCCATTTTCTTGTTCCAACGGAGAAACCTGTGAAAAAACATGTTCTTTTTCTGGTGGCGGGGCTGGCGCTCGCCGCTTGCGACAGCGCGGAAAAAGCGCCGCCACCTTCTGCGCCACAGGCGGAAATCCCTGCGGAAGCGGTGGATTATTTCAGCCACATGAATGTGCTGGAAACCGGCGGCAGCAAGGGGCAAATCATTTTGCAAAGTGGCGAAACCGTCTGGTTCGGCAATATCCGGCAGATGCTCAGCTATCTGCGCCTGCCGGAAACCGCCAACCAGCCCATGCAGGCCTATGCCAGCCTGAGCCGCACGGATGGTGGGCAGGGCGACGGCAACTGGCAATGGACGCCGGTGGAAAATCTCTATTTCGTGCAGAGCGACAAGGCGCCGGAGCTGATTGGCAAGGACGATTATTTCACTTTCGCCGATGAACAGGCGGCGCGCACCTTTGCCGAAACGCATGCGGGGAAAGTGTTGCGGCTGGCCGATATTTCCGACAGCGATCTGGGCATCGCGCAGTGATGCGCGGGCGGTCTCGCGGTATATGGCGGGCTTCCCGAAAAACCGGACGGGTAATGTGTGGGAATGAACTACCCCGCAGCTTGCGGCGTAAATAGCATAAAAACACGCTGTAAACCCAATTCGGCTGAAGGGCGCAGGTTGGCGCGGATTCCCATGAACAACAGCCGCATTTTCATGGGTGCCCGGCGGTGAGCCGCAGGCGAACCCCAACATCGACCAAATCATTGCGTTGGGGTTCGTGCTGCGCACGAACCACCAACCTGCCCGCTACCTATTTTTTGAAAGAGTGGATGATTCTCTCTTGTCGAGATTGCGCTTCATGGCCGCGCGGCTACCTACTTTCTTTGCGTCGCCAAAGAAAGTAACCAAAGAAAGCCCAGGGGCTTTGAGGCTTCGTAGCAACTGGATGTGCAAACAGATAAATCCAATTTGTTCTAGGAGCGGTGGACACTTCGCGACCAGAGTTTACAGAGTCTCAGAAAATATTTGAAATATCGATGGTTGCGTCGCTGCGCGATTTTCTCTATCCCCCTCTCTGCTCCGCAGCTCTTCGAGTCCCCAACCCCTCCCCCTCGAGGGGGAGGGGCTTTAATTCATTGCTTTATTTGGAGTTCATTGTGTTAAAGCATGAATTGGCAACACTCCCTACTAATCACAACAGTCCGGTTCTGGAGCAGATTTTCCTTGCGTGTATGCTGCCAAGCAGGCATACATCAGAATGGGAAATTTTCCCATCATGAAGCGCTTATAGTGATAAATTTTCTCATAATAAGCGCTTAGATATGAGAAAAAACCACTATTTTTGGCATTTTTTGCAATATACCGTATTGCGGCCGCCGATCGCCGCGCTTTGCAATATCGTGCCGCAATGCGGGCAGGGCTGGCCGCTTTTGCCATAGACGTTCAGGGTTTGCTGGAAATAGCCGGGGCTGCCGTCGCTGTGCACGAAGTCGCGCAGGGTGGTGCCGCCTACGGTGATGGCGCGCGCGAGTATGGCCTTGACGGCCGCGACGAGGCGCTCGGCTTCCGCCTTTTTCAGGGTGCCGGCGGCGCGGCGCGGGTCGATGCCGCTGATGAACAGGGCTTCGCTGGCGTAGATATTGCCAACGCCGACTACGACGTTTTGATCCATGAGCCGGGTTTTGATCGCGCTGGCGCGCCCTGCCATCTGCGCGAGAAGATAGGGCGCGCTGAAGGCGTCGTCGAGCGGTTCGGGGCCGAGCTGTTGCAGGTAGTCGGGCGGGGCGGCGGGATTGTGGACGTTCAGCATGCCGAAGCGGCGCGGGTCGTGCAGACGCAGGATGTGGCAGTTGTCGAGCGTGATTTCGATGTGGTCGTGCGGCTTGCGCGGGATGCCGGCAGGGTTCACGCGCAGGCTGCCGGACATGCCGAGATGGACGAGCAGGCTGGCTTGCGGGCGGTCAGTATGCAGCCACAGATATTTGCCGCGCCGTGCGGGAGCCGTGAAATGCACGCCTTGCAGGGCAAGCAGGCTGGCGCTGTCCACCGGCTGGCGAAGGCGCGGGTTGTGGATGGCGATGCCGCAGATTTGCCGGTTGCGGATGAGCGGTTCGAGGCCGCGGCGGGTGGTTTCCACTTCAGGGAGTTCGGGCATCGGGGTTCTCCAGCCAAAGGTTGACGGACAGACGCAAGGTGGCTTTTACGGATTCGTCGCAAAGATATACGCGATCGTTGTGCGTGATGTAGTGGCTGTTGCCGAAGGGATTGGCAGCGCCCAGGGCGTAGTGCGCATCATCGATCACGAGCTGCACCGGATGCGGATCGGGCGTGGGCGCGATGTCCTTGCTGTCGTAGTTGCCGCGGCAGGCGCGCAGCTTTTCAAACCACGCGGCAATGCGCAGGGCGTCGGCGGGCTTGCCGTCGATATGCCAGCGTCCGTCCTGCCATTGCCAGCGCATGGTGCCCGTGCCGTTGTCGATGCGCACGTGCTGCGGCGCGTCGGGAACGGGCAAAAACTGGCGTTGCTCCTGCCGCCATTGCAGAAAGGCAATAAAAACCATGAGCATGGCCAACAGCGACCAGAAAAGGATCAGGGAACGCGGTATCGCCATTTGAGCATCCGGAAATACAGCCAGCCGCAGAGGCCTGCCAGGGCGGGAAGGCCAAGGAGCAACAGCGCGCCCAGCACATAGAGGCGGGTCTGCGAGGCATTGATGATTTGGTCTTTGGGCGGCGCGGCAACTTTGGCCAGCGCGGCATCGCCGCCGAGCAGATGGGGAATGCTTTGCGTGAACCATTGGCGGTTGCCGCCCAGTTCGCGGTAAGGCGGAATCCAGGCATCGCTGTCGCCGGCCAGCCAGAGATACTGGGTTTTGCCGTGATGTTCGCGCGTCAGTTGCCAGAGAATGCCGAGCGGGCCGCGCGCTTCGCCGTCATCGGCGGAGAGCGTGTTGGCAAGCGGATCGCGTTCGGCCCAGCTTTTGTCGCTGCTGTAGAGGAGAATATCGCGTTGCCAGCCCTGCCGCGGTTCGGCTTGCGGTATGAGCGCGACCGCGCCGGGGATGACCGGCAACTGGCGCAGGGCGGCAAGGGCGGGTGATTCTCCCACGGCATCGATCACGAGCATTTGCGGATTTTCAAAGCCATAGTCGCGCGCGGCGGCATCCACCAGCGGATCGGGATTGGCATCGAGGCCGCTCAGGGCGCGGAGCGGGGCGGGAAGATAGGCATGGCGGATGTCCGTGCTGTAGAGAAGGTTGCCGCCGCTGTCGAGATATTGGGCAAGCCAGGGTGCATCGTCGAGGCTGCCCTTGCCGGGATCGGCGATGACGAGCAGATCGGTGCCGTCGGGAATGGTGGCCACGTCAGCGGGATTCACCGTGCCGATGAGGATGTTGTCGGCGCGCAGAGCCTGGTAAATGCCAAGCCACGAGCCGGGCGTATCGCTCAGGAACGCGCGCTCGCCGTGCCCCTGGATATGGATGATCTGCTTTTCGCCCTGGTAGAGCAGTTCGAGCAGGGTGCGTTCCAGCGCGCTCACGCTCGGCGTTTCCAGGCGCTTGCCGGTTTGGCCGATCTGCACGTACATCTGCCCTTCGCGGGTGATGCCGCGATCCTGCACGCGCAGGGGATCGGTATCGGGATTGATGAAATGCACCTGCAACCGGGGTGCGGCAAACTGCAAGGGCGCCAGCCATTGCTGGAACTGGCGGCGCAGGCGCGGATTGTTGCGCAGATACACTTCAACGGTAAAGGGATGGCGGCTGGCAAGCTCGCTGCGCTGCGCTTCGGTCAGCGACCATTGCGGCGTATCGCGCCATTCGTAAACGGTTTGCAGGCGCAGCGCGACCACGGCACCGGCCAGCAAGGCGGATACTGTCAGGCAGGCGAGCAGAATCAGGGATAGCTTGTGTCGCATCAGCGGCTTTGTTCTAAAATGGGCGCATTTTAGCCTATTTGTCACATGCTCTCATCTACCGACGCATCCGTGGATGCCTTTCTCAATCACTTGTGGCTGGAAGATGGCGTGAGCGATGCCACGCGCAGCGCCTATGCCACGGATCTTGCCATTGCGCGCAAGCTGCTTGCGGAAACGGATCTGGCGCAGGCTATGAGCGGTGATTTGCAGCAGCTTTTCGCCCAAATGCTGGAAGCCGGCAAAAAACCGGCGACGCTGGCGCGCATGCGTACCACGCTCAAGCGCTATTTCCGCTTTCTCTGCGCGCGCGGCGAACGGGCGGATAACCCGGTATTGCAGCTGGAAACCGCTCGCGGACGGCGACAGCGCCTGCCGCGCACCCTGAGTGAAGAAGACGTGGAAGCATTGCTGGCTGCGCCGGATGTTTCGGAGACGATCGGCTTGCGCGACCGTGCCATGCTGGAAGTGCTCTATGCCAGCGGTCTGCGCGTTTCCGAGCTGGTGGGATTGCCGATGGATGGCGTCTTGCTGCGCGAAGGAGTGCTGCGCGTGTGGGGCAAGGGCAGCAAGGAGCGCCTGGTGCCGATGGGGGAAGAAGCGCAGGCGGCACTGGAAAGCTATCTTGCCCGCTCGCGTCCGCTGCTGCTCGACGGGCGCATTGCCGATGCCGTTTTCGTCACTGCGCGCGGCGAAGCGCTCACCCGCCAGGCCTTCTGGTACCGGATCAAGCATTACGCCGCGCAGGCCGGCATTTCCCGCGACATCTCCCCGCATACCTTGCGCCACGCCTTCGCCACCCATTTGCTCAATCACGGCGCGGATCTGCGCGCCGTGCAAATGCTCCTTGGCCATGCCGATCTTTCCACCACGCAGATTTATACCCACGTGGCAAAAGCGCGTCTGGCTGCCCTGCATGCCGAACACCATCCGCGCGGCTGACGGCAAGACCTGAATGACGTTACATTAATGATTGCCTACTATTTCATACTTCTGTTCGCGCAACGTTTTATCATATGCGCCTTTCCTGGATCGACGGATTTCCCATGTTGCGACGCGCGTTATCGATTTTGCTGATGTTTGGTGCAAGCCAGGCGGTTTTGGCGAGCCCGAACCTTGACATCGTGCGCGAAATCCTGAAAACGGACAGCATGCCCAATATCTCGCCCACGCCGGTTGCCGGTACATACGAATTTTCTGTTGGCAATGACATTTTCTATCTGAGCGAGGATGGCCGCTATCTGATCAAGGGCGAAATGATTGACCTGCATACCCGGCAGAACCTTGCCGAAGCAAGACGCCAGCAAAACCGGCTGCAACGCCTGCAATACATCAATCCCGGTGACATGATCATTTTCCCTGCCAGAGGCGAACGGCATCATGTGGTGTACGTCTTCATGGATACCGATTGCCCGTATTGCCGCATGGTGCAGCAGGATATTTACCAATACAGCCAGTATGGCATTGAAATGCGCTATCTGGCCTTTCCCCGTGGTGGCCTGAACTCGCCCGGCTATCAGCGCGCCATTTCCATCTGGTGCGCCGAAGATCGTGTTGCTGCAATGATTGCCGCGCAGGAAGGTCAGGAAATTCCCGAGCGCAAATGCCCGACAACCGTGCGCGAACAATATGCCACCGGCCTCCAGATCGGCGTGACCGGCACGCCAGCCATGGTGCTGGAAGATGGCACCCTGGTACAGGGTTTCATGGCGCCGCCCAATCTTGCCCATTTCCTCACCAACCATTTCGCACGGCGCCAGTAATTCATGATGCATCGCCGGAATTGACGGCATGCTCTGCTTTTGAAACTTGCGCCGTCCCATTTGTCTTTCATGGACAAAGCCAATACCTGTTTCGCAAGTGCCGGAGCATAGACAATGAAAAGGCGTGTAATGATTGCCACTTGCCAGCAATGGCCAGAGGGAAATGAAGACTTGCGCAATCTTGCGCACTTGCTTGCCGGTGAGTTGCGACCCTGGCGGGAAATAGCGCCGGAGGAAGCGGCACAGACGCTGGTTTTGCCGCTGGCTGCCTGGGATTACAGCACTGATCCGGAGCAGTACCGTGAATGGCTGCAAGCTCTTGCCCGGCATGGCGCACAGATACGGAATTCACCGGATCTGCAAATATGGAACATGGACAAGCGCTATCTCCTTGAGCTCGGGCTGACGCCAGGAATGGCCCTGCTGCCAGGCGAGGACTGGGGAAAGCGTCTTGATGCATGTGAATGGCACAATCCGGTGGTCAAACCGCTGGTTGGGCAAAGCGGCCGTGGCGTGCGCCGCTTGCAGGAAGGGATTCCAGAACCCGTTGATTATCCTCATGGTGTTTTGCTACAGCCTTTCGTACACGCACCTTTTGGTGAAGCCTGCCTGCTTTACGTCAACGGCAGTTTTTCTCACGCCGCACATCGCAAGCCGCCAGCAGGAGAATGGCGTGCCAACTCCGCATATGGCGTTGAAATCCTGCCATTATTGGCGAAAAAGCATTGGCTGGAGTGCGCGGAAAGCGCGCTAGCCGCGTTGCCGGAAGTTCCGCTCTATGCACGGGTGGATGGTCTGATTGATGAGACGGGCAATTTTTGCATCAACGAAATCGAGCTGATCGAACCGGCGCTTTATGCACGATTGGACGAACAGGCACTGGTGCGCCTGGCCAATGCCATCCGCGAGTGTCTCTGAGCAGCGGTTACATTGCATCTGCGGGAAAGCGCGATAGTTCCCGCAATTTTTTGCAAAAGAATGAAAATTGCACAAATGCCTGTTGGCACGTGGCGAGGTGTTGCCTCTGGCGCAAGGCTCTTGGCCAGCTGCGAACAGGGATGAAACGCCATGAAAGATTTCGCATATTTCCCTTGCAACAATACGGGAAATGAAAATCTGTGCTAATGACGCAATATTGCGGGAGATATCGGCGATAGAAAGCTGATTGGGCAAAAGGGAAGGACATAAAAAAACCGGTCAAAGACCGGTTTTTTGCTTACCAGCGGTTGTTGGCCGGGCGGGCAGGGCGACGTGGACGTTCCTCGCGCGGCTTGGCTTCGTTGACGCGCAGCTTGCGACCCTTGATTTCCTGGTCATTCAGGGCATTGATGGCCTGCTTGGCAGCCGCGGCATCGGGCATTTCCACAAAGGCAAAGCCCTTGGAGCGGCCGGAATCGCGATCCGTGATGATGCTGACGTTGCTGACTTCGCCGTGGCTGGCAAAAAGACTGCGCAATTCATCTTCCGTGGACTGGAAAGAAAGATTGCCGACATAAATATTGATCATGTTTTCACCTGATATGCGTTGAAATTCAAACTCCCGAAATGCCAACGCATGCTTCTCGACAGTCTTTTGCCCCGTGGCAAGGTACGCCGTATCACTGATACAGCGCCCATACTTTACCGTTTTTTTATCTTGTTTGGGCAAAATAATTGCACGAAATTCCTATTTTTGTTTGGGCAAGCCGGCAAGCGCTTTTTCCATGCGCGCAAGAGCCTCATCCAAAAGGAATTTGTCGCAAGCGAAATTGAGGCGCACAAAACCGGGCCAGCCGTAATCCGCGCCGTCGTTGAGACCGACGCCATGCGCCTCGAAGAAGCACTGCGCGTTTTCCACCGGCACGTCGCGCGCATCGATCCAGGCAAGATAGGTGCCTTCCACCGGCGCCATGCGCAGATACGGCATGGTGTTTACGCGTGTGAACGTGTAATCGGCGAGTTCGCGCAAACGGGCAATGAGCGCCTGCCGCCACGGCTCGCCATGCTCGAGCGCGGCAAGCGCGGCATGGGTGCCGAGCACGTTGACATCGTTCATGCCAAGCGTTGTCCGCTCGAAATCGCGGCGCAAATCGTCATTGGCGATGATGGCAAAAGCGCAGCAAAGCCCCGCGATATTCCAGGTCTTGCTCGGCGCCATCAGGGTGATGGTGCGTTGCAGGGCATCGTCATCGAGGCTCGCGAAGGGGCGGTGGCGTGTGCCGTTAAGAATGAGGTCGCAATGGATTTCATCGGAGCAGACGATGAGATCGTGTTTTTTCGCCAGTGCATGATAGGCCTCGAGTTCTGCTTCCGTATGCACGCGGCCGAGCGGATTGTGCGGATGGCAGAGGAGCAAGAGGCCGGTATGCTCATCGACGGCCGCATCCAGTCCGGCAAAATCCGGCGCCCAGTGCTCGTCTTGCAGGCGGCAGTCCACGCCGTGATGCTTGCAGGAAAGCATCGCCGGCTGGTTGAAAAGATGCGGATAGGTGGGCATGGACGTGATGGCCGCGCACTTGCCGCGCAAGATGCTCACGGCGCGCGCGAAATTGAGCCCCGGCACCACACCCGGCAAGAACACGATCCACTCGCGCGCAATCGTCCAGCCATACTGGCGCGCGCAATAGGCGACAATCGCATCCCTGAGCGCTTCTGTTTCGCCGCCATAGCCGAAGACGGCATGTTTGAGGCGCTTTTCGAGCGCGGCTACAATCGCCTCATCCACCACGAAATCGGCATCAGCAATCCACATCGGCAGCACATCCTGGCCGGCATATTTTTGCCATTTCTTGGAATCGCTGTGCAGACGGTCGGGATGGGCGTAAATCATGTTATCTCCTTTATAAAATCCTTGAAAATAGGTGTTTTTTACCACAGATAAGCGCTTATTGTGAGAAAATTTCTCACAATAAGCGCTTCAAGGTGAGAAATTTTACCACCATAGCCGCGCATCAGGTATCGATGCGCACCATCTCGCGCAGGGCGCGATTGCGGTAGGACAAATCCCCGCGTTCGGCAAAGCCCTGTTTTTCCCAGAAAGCATTGCCCCTGGCGTTGTGACGGAAAACGACGAGCGCCACTTTGGCAATGCCTTCGCTACCGAGAGCTTGCAAGGCGGTGGCAACAAGGCGCGTGGCAATGCCCTGGCGCTGCATGGTTTCGGCCACCGCGAGATGATAGATAAAGCCGCGCCGTCCGTCATGCCCGCTGAGGATGATGCCGACGATTTTGCCGCCGTTGTCGGCCACGAAGCACGTCGCCGGATTGCGCGCCAGAAATTTGCCGATGCCTTCGCGCGAGTCATCGACATCATTCAGGCCCATGCCCGGCGTGGCAAGCCACAGGGCATGTACGGCGTCGTAATCATTTGCTGTCATCAGGCGAATATTCATCTTTAACGCAAAAATAGATGCTTTTTACCAATATTAAGCGCTTGTTATGAGAAATTTTCTCATGATAAGCGCTTGTTGATGAGAAAACTTCTCATGCAAACTCGGTGCGCTCATGGTGCGCTGCGCCCGACCGCACCTGCCATCTTTTGCCTGCGGAAAAGCCGCTCGCGGAGCTTGCAGGGGGTCAACGGCGGAAAAGTTGCGCGAGGCCCGCAAGGGTAAGGATGCCGACGGCAGCGCTTTGCCAGAAGTCATCGAGGCCGTAGCGGGCAGTGAGCGCGATGGCCAGAAGAAAGCAGCCGGCGGCGATGAGGCGGGCAGTGCCTTTTTCTTCGCGCTGTTTTTTCTGGCCGTCGTGACGCTGCGCATCGACCATGCCTTGCAGGGCCTGGTGCGCCAAGAGCGGCAGTTGCGGCAGGGTGGCGGCGTATTCATGGGCGTTGTAGCGCATGCGTTTTACCACGGCGCGCGGGCCGATTTGCCCTTTCATCCAGTCTTCGAGGACGGGTTTGGCGGTCGTCCAGAGATCCAGCTCGGGATAGAGCCTGCGCCCCAGCCCTTCGACGTTGAAGAAGGTTTTTTGCAAAAGGACGAGCTGCGGCTGGATTTCCATGTTGAAGCGGCGCGCGGTCTGGAACAGGGAGAGGAGGAAGGTGCCGAAGGAGATGTCCTTGATCGGCTTGCCGAAGATGGGTTCGCTGACTTTGCGGATGGCGGCTTCGAAGTCGGTCACGCGGGTATCGCGCGGTACCCAGCCGGATTCGACGTGCAGCTCGGCGACGCGCCGGTAATCGCGGTTGAAGAAGGCGAGGAAGTTTTCCGCGAGATAGTGCTGGTCTTCGGGGGTGAGCGAGCCCATGATGCCGAAGTCGATGGCGCAATATTGCGGTAACGCCGGGTTTTTGAGATCGACGAAGATGTTGCCGGGGTGCATGTCGGCATGGAAGAAGCTGTCGCGGAAGACTTGCGTGAAAAAGATTTCCACGCCGCGTTCGGCAAGCACGCGCATGTTGGTATTGGCGGCGGCAATGGCGGCATCGTCGGCGATGTTGATGGCATGGATGCGTTCCATGGTCATGACGTTTTTGCGGCAGTACGGCCAGTACACTTGCGGTACGTAAAGGAGCGGCGAGTCCTTGAAGTTGACGCGCAACTGGCTGGCATTGGCCGCTTCGAACATCAGGTCCAGCTCGTTGGCAATGGTGTTTTCAAATTCGCGCACGACTTCTACCGGACGCAGGCGCTTGCCGTCGCGGGTGCGCGCGGCAAGGCGCGCGAGCACGTACATGAGGGCAATGTCTTTTTTGACGGCCTTTTCCACGCCGGGGCGCAGGACTTTGACGACGACATCTTCGCCTGTTTGCAAGGTGGCGGCATGCACCTGGGCGACCGATGCCGAGGCGAGTGCTTCGTCTTCAAAGCGCGCATAGACGGCGTCTATCGGCTCGCCGAGCGCGGCTTCGACGATGGTGCGCGCTTCCTTGCCGGGAAAGGGCGGTACGCGGTCTTGCAGGAGCGAGAGTTCGGCGACAATGTCGGGCGGCAGCAAATCGGGACGGGTGGAGAGGGTTTGCCCGAGCTTGACGAAGATGGGGCCGAGCGCTTCGAGGGCAAGGCGCAGGCGCTTGCCGGTCGGCATGTCGCGGTTTTCGCGGCGATAGTGCGCGGGATGGAGACAGGCGGCGTAGCGGATCAGGCGGAAGACGCCCTGGCGCGGCAAATAGTCATCAAGGTTGTGGCGGATGACGATGCGCACGATGTCATAGCTGCGGCGGATGGAGCGCAACATCAGGCGTTGTCCTTGAGTCTGGCTTCAAGGGCGGCGATGCGGCGCTCGAGCGCCTGGATCTCGGCTTCGCGCGCGAGGAAATCGGCGCGCGGCACGAAGGCGCGTTGCAGATAATCGGCAAGCCGGCTTTCCACCTGCTCGCGACCGGCTTCGCCAACGCGGCGCAGGGTTTGCAGGGCGTCGTGCAGTTTGCTGCCCAGGGGTTCGCCGAAGCGCTTTTGCAGGACGCTTTCGAAATCGGGCGAGAGGCTTGCCATGACGCGCTGGAAAGTTTGCGCGGTATGCAGGTCACCTTCGATATAGAGGCGCTCGCCCTCGCTTTTTTGCCCGTCGGGGCGGAAAAGGCGGAGAAAGCCGGAGAGCGTGCCGGCAAGGCGCACGTCGCAATCGGCAAGGGCACTCGCGCCATCAAAGACGAGGCGGCTGTCGGCGATGAGGAAAATCCACGGCGTATCGCGCGGCTCGAGCGTGAGCGCGATGCGCTTGCCGTTCAGTGCCGCGAGTTTGGCGCTTGCCTCGGGATCGAGTTGCAGGGCGCGGTTGATGACGGTTGCGATGAGTTGTTCGTTGAAAAGCGTATCAAGCATGGGGTTTGATTCCCTTGTGAATGGCGACGATGCCATTGTGCAGATTCTGGTATTCGCATTGGACGAGGCCGGCATCGATGAACATGTTCTTCAGGGTTTCCTGATCGGGATGCATGCGGATGGATTCGGCAAGGTATTGATAGGAATCGCTGTCTTTCGCGATCCACGCGCCCATGCGCGGCAGGAGCGTGAAGGAATACCAGTCGTAGAGTTTGCCGAGCGTCTTGCTTTGCGGCTGGGAAAATTCCAGCACCAGCACGCGCCCGCCGGGTTTCAGGACGCGCGCGATTTCATGCAGCGCCTTGTCTTTGTGGGTTACGTTGCGCAGGCCGAAGGCCATGGTGACGAGATCGAAGCTGTTGTCCGCAAAGGGCAGCATTTCCGCGTTGGCGAGCACGAAGGACAGATTGTGCAAATAGCCCTTGTCGAGCAGGCGCGCCTTGCCGCGCGCGAGCATGGCGGCGTTGATGTCGGAAACGACGAGCTGCCCCTCGACATCGCCGCCTGCCACCGGCGCGCGCATTTTTTTCGCAAGACGCCTGCTGATGTCGCCGGTGCCCGCGGCGAGATCGAGCACGCTTTCGCCGGGCTTCACTTCCGTCTGCCAGACGTACCAGTCTTTCCAGAGACGGTGCATGCCAGCGCTCATCACGTCGTTCATGATGTCGTATTTGCCGGCCACCGAATCGAACACGGCGCCAACGCGCGCCGCTTTTTCGTTGACATCGACGCTCTGGTAGCCGAAATGGGTTTTGTCGCTCATGTATTTTGCTCCCGCGATTGCCCTTTTTCTTTCAGGGCGGTGAGATAACGTTGCCAGTATTCATGCTGGTTGGTGGCAAGATCGTGGAGAATTTCCCACGAATAGATGCCGGTATCGTGGCCGTCGCTGAAGACGAGGCGCACGGCATATTGCCCGACCGGCTCGATATCGCGAATCACCACTTCCTTCTTGCCGGCAATGGTTTGCCAGGCACCGCCGTGGCCGCGCACTTCCGCGGAAGGCGAACAGACGCGCAGGAATTCCGCGGCGAGCGGATAGATTTTTCCTTCAAAGACCACGGCGAGCGTGTCGCCCTTTTGGCTCAGGCGCAATTCTTCAGGCACTATGGGCACGGAGATACTCCCAGGTTTCATCATGGTGGGCAATCATGGCGCGCACGCGGCCGGCAATGTCGGCGGCCACCTGGCGCCTGCCCGGCAACAGCAGCACGTTGGCACCAGCGGCAAGCGCCGCGTTGGCGCCATGATCGGAATCTTCGACAACCAGCGCATGCTGCGGATCGATGCCGAGAAAGGCAGTGGCGCGCAGATACGGCTCGGGATCGGGTTTGGGGTTGACCACGTCATCGACAGTGATGATCACGGAAAAGCACTGCATCAGGCTGTAATCGGTGTGGGAAAAGTCTTCCAGGGTGCGATCGAGGCTGTCGGAAGTAACCAGCGCCAGCGGATAGCCCGCTTCGTAGGCGCGGCGGATGAGTTTGTCCGCACCGGGCATGAAAGGCAGCCCGTCGCGTTGATAGACGATATCCTTGCGGCGCAACCAGTCGTCGATGAGGGCGTCGGTATCGATCTGCTGCCCGAGGATTTCGCAGAGAAGGGCAAAAGTGGAAGCGCTGTCCAGCCCGGTAAAGCGGGCAATCAGGCCCGGATCAACCGGCAGGTTCATGGCGGCAAGCGCTTCTTTCAGGGTTTCGGCGTAGATGCGCTCGGAATCGAAAATCACGCCGTCCTTGTCGAGGATGAGGGCGTCAAGCGGTTTGTGCATGTGCACTATTCTCCGATCACTATGGGTTCAATATGCAGGTCGATGACGAAGCGCTGCCAAACGGCAGCCTGCACCAAAGCGGCGAATTGTAGGATATCGCGTCCGCTGCCGCCATGGTTGGTCAGCACCAGCGCGTGCTGTGCCGACATGCCGACCTTGCCCTGGCGGAAGCCTTTCATGCCGGCCTGTTCAATCAGCCAGGCAGCGGGGATTTTCATGCTGTTGCCCGTGGGGTGCGCGGGCATTTGCGGATAGTGTTCGCGCAGCAGGGCGAATTTTTCCATATCCACCACCGGATTGTGAAAAAAACTGCCGGCATTGGGTTCTTTGGCAGGGTCCGGCAGCTTGCTCTGGCGGATGGCGATGACTTCTTCCATCACGGCTTGCGCTGTGGTGAGCTGTTCGCGCTTTTCGCGCAGCCCTGCGTAATTGAGGCAGAGTTGCGGGGTCTTGTTGAGGCGGAAGGTGACGTCGGTAATGACGAAGCGCTCGCGCCACTGGCGTTTGAAATAGCTGTTACGGTAGGCAAAGCCGCATTTTTCGCCGGGAATTTGCACCTGCCGTCTGCCAAGGCGGTCATAAGCGCCGACCTGCTCGATGAATTGCCCGGCTTCCACGCCATAGGCGCCAATGTTCTGCACCGGGGACGCGCCGACCGTGCCCGGAATGAGCGCCAGATTTTCCAGCCCTTGCCAGCCCTGCGCCACGCTTTCCGTGACGAAACGGTGCCACTCGTGCCCGCCCTTGACCCTGACCGATACGCTATCGGCATTTTCAGCCACCACTTGCCAGCCTTCGGTAGAAAGCTTTGCCAGCGGCAGACGGATGTTGTCGGCAAAAATGACATTGCTGCCGCGGCCGAGAATGACGCATTGCCGCGGCAGGGCTGCCAGCTCTTCTTCCGCTTCGATCAGCACGAGGGAATCGGCAACCAGCGGAGCCGCCAGCGTATGATAATCGCGCAAATCTACATGACGCAGGGACTGCATTATTCAATCCCCAGTTTTTTCAGCTTGTAACGCATGGCGCGGAAGCTGATGCCAAGCATTTCCGCCGCGCGCGTCTTGTTGTTGTCGGCATCGGCAAGCGCTTTGAGAAGAAGGTCTTTTTCCAGATTCTGCATGTAGTCTTCCAGATCTTTGGGCAGGGCAGCCTGTGCGGCAGGCGCTTCGGTATTTTCTTTCGGCATGGCGGGCAGGAAGGAGAAAGGATCTTCTTCCTCTTCTTCAATCTGCACCTTGCGGGTTGGCGCAGGGGTGCTGCCAAGATTCATGATATGGATATCGCAGGCATCGATAACGTCGCCGTCAAAGAAGGTCAGCGCACGCTCGAGGATATTTTCCAGCTCGCGCACGTTGCCCGGAAAAGCGTAGCTCTCCAGCTTGGCCAGTGCCGCAGGGGAAAGCCTGGTTTGCGGATAGCCGTATTCGCGGATGAGGCGCTCGAGGAGATAGCGGCTCAGGATGGCGATATCGCCTTCGCGTTCGCGCAACGGCGGCATATCAAGGCCGATGACGTTCAGGCGATAGAAAAGATCTTCGCGGAAAGTCTTGTTGGCCACGCAACGCGCGAGATCATGATGGGTGGCGGAGATGATGCGCACATCCACCGGCTCTTCATGATCCGCGCCAATCGGGCGCACGGCGCGCTCCTGAATGGCGCGCAGGAGCTTGACTTGCATGGCAAGCGGCAGGTCGGCCACTTCGTCGAGGAAAAGCGTGCCGCCGTTGGCTGCGACGAAAAGGCCGTCCTGGTCGCTGTTGGCGCCGGTGAATGATCCTTTCTTGTAGCCGAAGAATTCGCTTTCGACGAGATTTTCCGGGATAGCGCCGCAGTTGACCGCCACAAACGGCCCGCTGCCGCGATTGGAAAGGCGATGGATGCTGCGCGCGGCGATTTCCTTGCCGGTGCCGGATTCGCCGTGAATGAAGACGGGCGCTTGCGAGCGCGCGACTTTCTCTATCATCGCCTGCACTTGTTTCATGACCGGTGATTCGCCGATGAGATCGGTTTTGCTGGCGGATTTGCCTTCGTTCCTGTCGCCGGCTGATTTGTCAGGCGCTTTCGCCGCAGTGGCAGGTGCGGTTTGCGAGGTTTGCAGCATTGCCTTGGCAACGCCGCGCAGCTGCTTGAGCTCAAATGGCTTGTTGATGAAATCGAAGGCGCCGAGCTTCAAGGCGCGGATGGCAAGATCCATGTTGCCGTGCGCGGTAATCATGCAGACGGGCAGGCGCGGATAATGCTTTTGCATGTGGGCGAGCAGGTCGATGCCGTCACCGTCCGGCAGGCGGATGTCGCAAAAAGCAATATCGAAGGATTCGTTTTTCAGGGTTTTGATGGCCGCTTTGATGCCGTGGACGGAAGTGCAGGCGAATCCCTGGCCAGCCAGTCCCATTTCAATCAGTTCGCAAAGATCGCGTTCATCGTCAATAATCAGTGCCTTGCTCATGCTTACTCCTTACAGCCTGCCCGCGGATGGCGTCTGTGCGCCCCGGGGGGCTGCCATACTACCATTCTCCGCGCGATAGCGCTCCGTGGTGATGCGCAGGCAGGCGCCGCCTTCCTTGGGCAGTGCGGCGATTTGCGCACGGTTGGCCATGCACATTTCGCGCACCATGTAGAGCCCCAGTCCGGTGCCCTGGTCTTTGGAAAAGAAAGGCTCGAAGATGCGCTCGCAATCCTCACTGGCAATGCCCGTGCCGTTGTCTTCCACGTCGATATAGAGATGGCGGCCCACCTGGGCGAGGCGGGTGCGCAGGATGATGGTAATGGTGCGGTCGCGGTTGTGCTTGACGGCATTGAGCATGAGATTGTGCAGAATCTGCTGCAAGTGGCCGGGATCGAAATAGACGGCATAGCCGTGGCTCGCGGCAGTTTCCAGCAGAATGCGGGTCTGCTGCATTTCGTGGTTGTCGGCAATTTCCATGGCCACTTTGGCAAGGAAGGGATTGATGGCAATCAGCTGGGTATTGCGCGGCCTGTCGCTGAACATGTTGAGGATGTCGTGAATGATGCTGTTGACGCGCTTGATGTTCTTGCGGATTTTTTCAGTGAGAAATATCAGGGTTTCGCGGTCGCCGTCGGATTCTTCGAGCAGCTCGGTGGCGCTCTGGATGGCACCGAGCGGGTTGCGGATTTCATGGGCAATACCGGCCGTGAGCCTTCCCAGGGAGGCCAGACGGGTTTCGCGCACGCGCTGGTAGCTTTCTTCCGTGTTTTCAAAAGTGACCAGCGTCATGCCGGTTTGCGCTTCCATTTTCAGCGCGCTGAAGCTCACGGTATATTCGCCGCTCGGCAGGTTGATGGCGTTGTGGTCGTTTAGCTGCATGTGCAGCCAGCGCCCGAAACGCTGGGCAATCACGGGGGAGAGCGAACTGATGTTGTAGGAAATTTTTTCGTCCCTGCCGAGCTGGAAAATATGGCGGATGCGCTGGTTGCAGGTGATGATCACACCCTTGGCATTGACGACGAGGAAACCGCTCTGCATGTCTTCGATCACGGATTCGTTCAGCTTGCGCAGCTGTTCGTTGAAACGGTGGTTCACCATGGCGCGGATTTTGTTTTCCCTGGCCTGCTCGGAGAGATAGCCGACCAGCGCGATGATGGTGGCAATGGCGGAAAATGCCATCCACGGCTCCAGCAGGAGATTCAGGTTGTTGGCGATATCCTTGCGGATATTGTGCAGGCGCGTGGAAAGCGGCAGGGGATCGAGAATGCTTTGCGTGATATAGGGCGACAGCCGCCAGACGAGGAAGGCAAGCATCAGGATAATGAGGGTTACTACGGCCAGTATCAGGGCCTGGCGGAAGGTCAGCACCAGCAGCGACAGCAGCAGCGTGCTAATCAGCAGCATTGCCATGATGCTCCAGTGTTCGGTGATGCTGAAGCACATCAGGAGGGCGAACAGGGCGAAGAAGTCGAGCGCGGCATTGGTCAGGAAAATCCATTCCCGTTCAATCGGCTTGCGCAGCACGATCTGATGCGCGACGAGGATGGCGATGTAAAGAAAGCCGAAGATGATGATGGCCTGGGTTTGCGGCAAAAACGCGAGCAGTTCGTTCAGGCCTTCGCGTGGCATCTTGCCGCTTGCGAGGAACATTAATGCCGAAAGCACAACGGTGAAAAGGCGCAAACGGTTGACCCAGCGTTGCAGGCGCTGGCGGTAGGCCAGGCTTTCTTCCAGCATCAGGCTTTCGATATAAAGGGGATCGTGCAGGGGGATGCTGTCGGCAATGCGCTTGACCATCAGAAATCCCCATGCAGCAGCTGGGCGCGGGTGAGCGCGGCAATCACGGCCGTATCGGCGCGCAGTATGCGCTTGCCCAGGGTGAACGGCTGCCAGCCGAGGGATACGGCCAGCGCCACTTCGCTATCGCTGAAGCCGCCTTCCGCGCCAATGGCGACGGCAAGCGGCGTTTCCTGCGCAGGCGTCCCAACCGCAGGCGATTCATGCCAGGGGCTCGCAATCCAGCGCGCTCCGCCGCAGGCTTCCATAGCCCTGGCAAACGGTTGCGGCTCGTGCAGCTGCGGCAATACCGCGCGACCGCACTGGCAGGCTGCTGCCTGCACAATGCCTTGCCAATGCGCCATTTTCTTGACGAGCCGTTCGCCGTCGAGCGCCGCTTCCCCACGCTCGACCAGCATGGGGCGGATTACATTCACGCCCAGTTCCACCGCCTTTTGCAGGCTGCGATCCATGGCATCGTTCTTGAGCCAGGCAAGGCAAAGGGCAAGATCCAGCGGCGACTCGCGTTCGTTCCGATGGCTTTCCCGCAAGGCAACCGTGGTGTGCTGGCGCGCCATGCTGACGATTTCCACCGCATAATCCAGCCCGTCGCCATTAAAAAGGACGAGATGATCACCCACGCGGCGGCGCAGCACCCGGGCAATATGGTGATGCCCGGCCTCGTCGAGATCAAAGGTCATTCCCTGGGGCATGTCGCCGGGCAGGGCAGGCTGGAACAGTCGAAACTCTCGCATGAAAGAGGCCATCTTGAATTAGAATACCGCGCATATTTTATACGAAAGCCGCCATGTCCGAGAAAATCATCACCAGCTGGAACGTCAACTCCCTCAACGTCCGCGAAGCCCATCTTGCCGATTATTTGCGCCAGTATCCCTGCGACGTGATCGGCTTGCAGGAAATCAAGCAGAGCGACGATGCCGTGCGCCGCGAACCTTACGGCGATCTTGGTTTTCACCTCGAAACCCACGGCCAGAAAACCTACAACGGCGTTGCGCTCCTTTCGCGCGAACCCATGCAGGACATTGTGCGCGGCATCCCCGGCCTCGATGACACGCAGGCGCGTGCCATTGCCGCCACCATCTGCGGCATCCGCGTCATCAACCTTTACGTGCCCAACGGCAAGGCGGTTGGCGACGAGAAATACGCCTACAAGCTCGACTGGCTGGCACACCTCGCCAACTGGCTTGATGACGAACTCGCGCGCCATGCCGCACTCGTCGTGATGGGCGATTTCAACATCGCACCCGAAGATATCGACGTCCACGATCCTGCCGCCTGGCAAGACAAAATCCTCTGCTCCGTACCCGAGCGCGAGGCCCTGCAACGCCTTCTCGGCCTCGGCCTGCGCGATGCCTACCGCAGCGTGCACCCCGACAGCCAGCAATTCAGCTGGTGGGACTATCGCATGAACGGCTTCCGCCGCAACCTGGGGCTGCGCATCGACCTGAACCTCGTCAGCGCAGGGCTGGATATCGTCGATGCCGGCATACATGCCGACGTGCGCGCGTGGGAACGGCCTTCCGACCATGCGCCGGCATGGGTAGCCGTCAAAAAGGCTGATGTTTTATAAAACAGATAAAAACAGTATTTTTTTACCATCATGAAGCGCTTTGTGTGAAAAATTTTTGCACAATAAGCGCTTATTGGTGAGAAAAAATACCATTTGACGCAGGGGTTTTTGTAGGTCGGCCACTTTGTGGCCGACGGAGGTTTGATGTCGGGCACGAAGTGCCCGACCTACGGTGGCGATTTTTATAATCCGAACGAAAATAGAAGTTTTTTTACCATAAAGAAGCGCTTTCAGTGAGGGATTTTTGCACGATAAGCGCTTCATGGTGAGAAAATTACTATTTGGCGCAAGGGCTTTTACAGGTCGGCCACTTTGTGGCCGACAAGTTTTTTGATGTTGGGCACGAAGTGCCCGGCCTACAGTAGTGATCTTTATAAGACGAACAAAAATAGCTAATTTTTACCATCATAAAGCGCTTTTGATGAGAAATTTTTGCACAATAAGCGCTTTATGGCGAGAAAAATACCATTTGACGCAGGATGATTTTTGTAGGTCGGCCACTTTGTGGCCGACAAGTTTTTTGATGTCGGGCACGAAGTGCCCAATCTGCGCCATTCGCTCACCGCCGCAAGGGAATCCCGATATAAAACAGGGAAGAAGAATGCGAAAGCCATGCGGCCGTTTGCCATGCCGTGACTGCATGGCTTGCGCCTACCCGACGAGTGTCTGGCAAATTTTCTCATCAGGCAGAATGATCAGGGAAGGATTTCCATAGCCGGAAGGCGGCAGCCAGCGCAAGCTCACGGAAAGGCCTTTTGCTTTTCCCGACAACCTGTTGGCGCTATGCTGTCGCCGTTTTTTCGATGGGGTTTTTCATGAAACTGTTTTTTGCTCAGTGGATTAGGGGGTTTTTGCCCGGGCTTGCGCTCGCGGCGGGCATTGCCGCGCTGGCGTGGTGGCTGTCGCAACAGGGATGGATAGAGCACATGGGCTTCAGCATGCTGACGCTTGCCATTGTGCTCGGCATGCTGCTTGGCAATACCGTTTATCCGCGGTGGGAGAAAGCCACCACAGCGGGAATTCTTTTCAGCAAGAACCGCCTGCTGCGCCTCGGTATTATCCTCTATGGCTTTCGCCTGACCTTGCAGCAGGTGCTGGCCGTGGGGATGAACAGCATTGTGGCCGATGCGGTGATGCTCGCCAGCACTTTCCTGCTTGCCTGCTGGCTGGGATGGCGCTGGCTGAAGATGGATCGCGAGACGGCGATGCTGATGGGCGCGGGTGCAGGCATTTGCGGGGCGGCGGCTGTGATTGCCACCGCGCCGGTGCTGCGCGCCGATAGCGATCGCGTCTCGGTGGCTGTGGCAACGGTGGTGGTTTTCGGCACGATCGGCATTTTCCTCTATCCGCAGATGCATGCCTGGCAATGGTGGCCGTTTGCCGATAGCGCGTTTGGCGTCTATATCGGCTCCAGCGTGCATGAGGTGGCGCAGGTGGTGGCGGCCGGCAAGGCGATCAATGCGGAGGTGGCCGATATTGCCGTGACCACGAAGATGATCCGCGTGATGATGCTGGCGCCTTTTCTGCTCCTGCTGTCTTTCTGGCTCGCGCGGCGCGGCAAGGCGGACGGCGAGGCAAAGACGCTGGTGATCCCGTGGTTTGCCGTGGCATTTGTCGGCGTGGTACTTTTCAATTCCCTGCAATGGCTGCCGCAGGGGCTGGTCAGCGCGCTGATCGGGATCGATGGCTGGCTGCTGGCGATGGCCATGGCCTCCCTGGGGCTGACTACACGCTTTGCCGCCTTGCGCCAGGCTGGCAGCAAGCCGCTGTTGCTCGGCGCGCTGCTGATGCTGTGGCTGGTGGCAGGCGGCGGTCTGCTGCAAACCATGATTTCAAAAATATTCTAAAAATAGTGATTTTTTACCATTAATAAGCGCTTATTGTGGAAAATTTTCTCACTATAAGCGCTTAATGATGAGAAAAAATCTCACAACCCAAAGGGGATCACGATGCAGGCATTTCTTTCCGGTTTCATGCTGTCGGCAGCGCTGATTATCGCCATTGGCGCGCAGAATGCGTTCGTTCTGAAGCAGGGCTTGCGCCGCGAACATGTGGGGCTGGTGGTGGCGCTTTGCGTGTTGTGCGATGCGGTATTGATCGCCTGCGGCGTGTTCGGTCTGGCCGCGCTTCTCGATGGCAAGCCGCGCGCAACTGCCTTGCTGGCGCTGGCGGGCGGCATTTTTCTGCTGGTTTATGCCGCGCGCAGCGCGCGTTCGGCGTGGCGCGGCGACAGCCAGCTCGGCGTGAGCGAAGCGGGTAGTGCGCGTCATGCCGCGTGGCCGGTAGCGCTGACCACTCTGGCGCTGACCTTGCTCAATCCGCATGTGTATATCGATACGGTGATGCTGATCGGTGGCGCTGCGGCGCCGCTCCCGCAGCAGGGAAAATGGCATTTCTGGCTGGGCGCGGCCACTGCTTCGGCGCTGTGGTTCGCGAGCCTCGGCTACGGCGTGCGCTTTTTGCTGCCGCTTTTCCGGCGGCGGCGCACCTGGCAGTTGCTGGATGGCGCCATTGCCCTGATGATGCTGTATTTGTCAGCAGGATTGCTGAAGGATGCGTGGGTGCTGCTGGCAGGCAAATAGGGAATGTTTGCAACGGTTTATATTCTGTGCATTTTATTTTATGATGGCGCGCTGTCGCGCCAGCCGTGCGCGACTGAATAAAGACAATAATTTCCTAATCTTATGAGTGAGGACCTGATATGTTGGACGCCTATCGTCAAGCCGCCGCCGAACGCGAAGCGCTCGGTATTCCCGCTTTGCCGCTCACGGCCGAGCAAACCGCCGATCTGGTGGAACTTCTGAAAAATCCGCCGGCGGGCGAGGGCGAATTTCTGGTCGATCTGCTGGCAAACCGCATTCCGCCAGGCGTGGACGACGCTTCCAAGGTGAAAGCCTCTTTCCTGGCTGCCGTGGCCGAAGGCAGCGTGCAAAGTCCGCTGGTGTCGCCGGAATATGCCACGGAGCTTCTCGGCACCATGCTCGGCGGCTACAACATCCATCCGCTGGTGGAACTGCTTGATGACGGGCGCCTCGCGCCAGTCGCCGCCAAGGGACTCAAGCACACTCTCCTCATGTTCGACGCTTTCCATGATGTCGAGGAAAAAGCGAAAAACGGCAATGTGCATGCGCAGGAAGTGCTGCAATCATGGGCGGATGCCGAATGGTTCACCAGCAAGCCTAAAGTGCCGGAAAAAATCACCATCACCGTGTTCAAGGTCGATGGCGAAACCAATACTGACGATCTCTCGCCCGCGCCGGATGCGTGGAGCCGCCCCGATATTCCCCTGCACGCGCTTGCCATGCTGAAAAACCCGCGCGACGGCATCACGCCGGACAAGCCGGGCGAAGTCGGCCCGATCAAGCTTTTGCAGGAACTGAAAGCCAAAGGGAATCTGGTAGCCTATGTGGGCGATGTGGTCGGCACCGGCTCATCGCGCAAATCCGCAACCAACTCCGTGATCTGGCATACCGGCGAAGACATTCCCTTCGTGCCCAACAAGCGCTTTGGCGGCGTGTGCCTCGGCGGCAAGATTGCGCCAATCTTCTTCAATACCCAGGAAGATTCCGGCGCGCTGCCGATCGAAGTCGATGTCTCGCAACTGAAAATGGGCGATGTCGTCGATATTTACCCGTATGAGGGCAAGATCGTCAAAGATGGCGCAACCGTTGCCGAATTCGAACTCAAATCGCAAGTGCTGCTCGATGAAGTGCAGGCCGGTGGTCGCATCAACCTCATCATCGGCCGCGGCCTGACGGCCAAGGCGCGCGATGCGCTGGGCCTGCCGCCGTCCGACGTTTTCCGCCTGCCGCAAGCGCCTGCCGAAAGCTCCGCCGGCTTCTCGCTCGCGCAGAAAATGGTCGGCCGCGCCTGCGGCTTGCCCGAAGGGCAGGGCGTGCGTCCCGGTACCTACTGCGAACCGCGCATGACGACAGTCGGCAGCCAGGACACTACCGGCCCGATGACGCGCGATGAATTGAAAGATTTGGCCTGCCTCGGCTTCTCTGCCGACATGGTGATGCAGTCCTTCTGCCATACTGCCGCTTATCCAAAGCCGGTGGACGTGAAAACGCACAAGGAACTGCCGGAGTTCATTTCCACGCGCGGCGGCGTCTCCCTGCGCCCGGGCGATGGCGTCATCCACTCGTGGCTGAACCGCCTGCTCCTGCCCGATACCGTCGGCACCGGCGGCGACTCGCATACCCGTTTCCCCATCGGCATTTCCTTCCCGGCAGGTTCCGGCCTCGTGGCCTTTGCCGCCGCGACCGGCGTGATGCCGCTCGACATGCCGGAATCCGTGCTCGTGCGCTTCTCCGGCGAATTGCAGCCGGGCGTGACCCTGCGCGATCTGGTCAACGCCATTCCGCTCTATGCCATCAAGCAAGGGCTGCTCACCGTTGCCAAGGCGGGCAAGAAGAACATCTTCTCCGGCCGCATCCTTGAAATCGAAGGGCTTCCTGATCTCAAGGTGGAACAGGCCTTTGAAATCACGGATGCTTCCGCCGAGCGCTCTGCTGCCGGCTGCACGGTAAAACTCAACAAAGAGCCAATTATCGAATACATGAAGTCCAACGTCGTCCTCATGAAAAACATGATTGCCGACGGCTATCAGGATGCGCGCACCCTGGAGCGCCGCATCAAGGCGATGGAAGCCTGGCTGGCCAACCCGCAATTGCTGGAGGCCGATGCCGACGCCGAATACGCCGCCATCATCGACATCAACATGAGCGACATCAAGGAGCCTATCGTCGCCTGCCCGAACGATCCCGACGACGTGAAATACATGAGCGAAGTCTCCGGCACCAAGATCGACGAAGTCTTCATCGGCTCGTGCATGACCAACATCGGCCACTTCCGCGCCGCGTCCAAACTGCTCGAGGGCAAGACCGACATTCCGGTGCGCCTCTGGGTAGCGCCGCCGACCAAGATGGACGCCAAGCAGCTCTCCGACGAAGGCCACTACGGCGTACTGGGGCGCAGCGGCGCACGCATGGAAATGCCGGGCTGTTCGCTGTGCATGGGCAACCAGGCGCAAGTGCGCGAAGGCGCGACCGTCATGTCCACCTCGACGCGCAACTTCCCCAACCGCCTCGGCAAAAACTCCAACGTTTTCCTCGGGTCTGCCGAGCTCGCTGCCATTTGCTCGAAACTTGGCCATATCCCGACCGTGGAGGAATACAACGCCAACATCGCCATCATCAACAAGCATGGCACCACGATTTACCGCTACATGAACTTCGATCAGATCGAACAGTACGCGAAAACCGCGGAAAGCGTAGGCTGAGGCCTTTGCCTTTCCAGCAAAAAACCGCCGGCAACGGCGGTTTTTTTGTGCATGACGCTTGTTGATGTTAATGGTAAAAAACTACCACAACAGGCGCTTTATATGGTAATTTTTTATCACGATAAGCGCTTAATTGTGGTAAAAAATCACTATATTTTGTGTTTTTATGAAATTACTCTGCCAGATAACGGAAAATCAGCGTCTGCTTCACGTCCGGCGACAGGCTTTTGGCAATCGGGCAGGCATGAGCGGCTGCTTCCAGCAGGGTGCGGGTTTTGGCGTCATGCGCGTGGGCAAAGTGGAATTCGATGCGCACTTCATCCACGCGGCGCGGGTCGGCAATCATGGTTTTCTCGATATCGGCATGCACGGCCAGTTCGATGCCCATGCTTTCCGCTTTTTTGCCCATCATGGTGCAGGCGCAGGCGGCAAGGGATGTGGCGAGCAGGTCGGTGGGCGAAAAGCGTTCGCCCTTGCCGCCGTTATCGACTGGCGCATTGGTTTCTATCACAGCGCCGCTCTGGTGCGTGGCGCGGGTGCTCAAATCGCCTTCGTAGCGGATATGCATGCGGGTCATGTGGTTCTCCGGTTGTGGATGGTGAAAAGGGTTTTGGCTCAGTGTGTTGGGGCGTTTTCCGGGCGGGTGCGACTGGCGGCATACAGCAGCAGAGCGCCCATGCGGCAGTGTTCTTCGAGGTCGGTGAGTTCGGCCTGGTTGTCCTCGCTGTCGTCGATATCGGTATCGAGCTGGCTGATGGCCTTGAGATCGTTCACGAAATCCTGCGCTTCTTCATCGAGAGGCAGGGAAAAGGTGCGCTGGCAGTAGTTGGTGGCGAGCAGGAAGCCCTGCACCCATTGCACGAGCGCTTCGGCGCGTTTGGCGTTGTCGGCGCTCTCCGGCAGCAGCAATTGATAGGCGAGTTCCTCGCCGGAAAGCGCTTCATCAAGCTGGCGGCAAAAAGCGCCCAGCCAGTTGCCGTGGGCAGCCTGGTCGCCGAGCAGGGCCGTGGCGGCGTCGGCATGATTGAAGGCGACGAGTGCGCTCAGGATGCCGTGCGCTTCGCTCGCGCCAAACCACCATTCGTGTTGGTCAATCAGGTTTTGCAGGGAAGAATGGTCGGAGATGGAATTCATGTTTCGGCTTGTTTGGCAAAAATGCTAGTATAGCTGCCGTTCGTGGCGGGTGTTCGCCATTTTGTAGCTTGAAGGAATGCAAATGCCTCTGGATGAACGATTACATATTGATGAGCTGAAGCGCGTCGAAAGGCAGGCCAATGCCCTGCTCAAACTCTGGCGTCGCCTCAACCGCGATCATGCGCTCTTGAGCGAGAAATTTGCCAAGCTGGAAGCGGCGTATGTGGATGACCAAAGCACTCATGCCGCGCAGCTCGGGCAGCTTCGCGCCGAACACGCCCGCGCGCTGGAAAATGGCGAGCGCCAGTGGCAGGAAAAAATGCAGTGGCTGGAAAACCAGCACGCCGCCACCAGCAGCGCCATGGCAAGAGAGCATGACGAGAAGGTGATGGCGCTGGAGACGGCGCACCGCGAGGAAATCGGCGCCCTGGAAAAACACATTGCCCAACTGGAGCGGCAACTGGGCATTTTGGTAGCACGGGTTCGTGGGGTAGGCGATGAGTAACAAACAGAAAATCCGCGTGGAATTGCAGATTCTCGGCAATTCCTATTCCTTGATGTGCGATCCCCATGCGCGCAATCTCTTTTTGGAAGCGGCCGAGCAGTTCAACCGGCAGCTCTCGGAATTGCGCGCCGCCAATTCGAAATTGTCGCTGGAGCGGCTGCTGATCATGGGCGGTTTGCAAATGGCGTTTGACTTGCTGCAAGAGCGGCAGACGCTGGCCAAGGAAGTGGCAATGGTCAATCAGGTCAGCGAGCGCTTGTCGGGCGCATTGAATACCGCGCTGGAAGAAGCGGGCGAGAACGTCAGCTGATCAGGCAATGCCCGTCTGCGGGAATTGCTGTTTCACATCGTTTTTTATCATTCACAAAAGCGCTTGTTATGGTAGTTTTTTACCGCAACAAGCGCTTGTCCGTGATAAAAAACCACTATTTTTATCCAATTATTGATAAAGATTCTTGCCGCTTACGCGTAATGCAGGATGATGCGCCGCGCCTTGCCCTCCAGCCGCGCCAGGCCGCCAAGGGGCAGGGGAACCTGCGGATCGGTATGGCCAAAATCGAGATTCTGCACAATGGGAATGTGCGCGTTGTAGCGGCGCACGGTTTCGATGACGGCATCGCGTTGCGCGGCGCGATATTTTGCCTTTTCTTCCGCGCTTTGCGGATTTGCAAATGACCACGCCTGCGGACGGCCAACGAGCACGGCGCGGAATTTCGCGAGCCAGCCGCGTTCGCCCATGCCGGTGAGCAAGTATTTGATGATCCAGTGTGCGGGAATGCCTTCCGAGGTTTCGAGAAACAGGATCGCGCCATCAAGCTCGTCATCCCCGGGCAGATAAATGCCCGCACTCATTTGCAACACTAGGCTTTCCACGCAGCCGCCCCAGAGTACGCCTGCGGCATCCGCATCGCCATCCCAGTAATGGCCGTCGTTCGCTTCGTGTTTGCGGGTTTTCCCGAGGTTGTCGGGATTATCCCAGGGCAGCCCTTCGTCGTTGTAATAGTCAGAAGCTTCAAGCACATAGTCGCCACGATGGAAGAGGGCGTGTTCGAGCGCGCGGCGCGTCATCGCGTCCATTTGCCCCTGCATGGCGTATTGGGTGAGAACGCCGCCGCCATAACAGGAAGGGATGCCGAGTTTCCACAGAAAATGATGGAGGTGGGTGTTGTCGCTGTAGCCGAAAAAGGGTTTGGGATTGGCGCGCAGCAACGCGGCGTCGAGATAGGGGAGCACGCGGATTTGGTCATTGCCGCCGATACTCGCAATCACTGCCTTGATATCGGGATCGGCAAAAGCGGCCATGATGTCGCGGGCGCGATCGGCCGGCGTGGAACCCATTTGCCGCGTGGTTGGATATTCGACCGGCACCAGCCCGAAATCGTCGCGGATGCGGGCAAGCCCCAGCTCGTGTACCCAGGGAAAAAGGCCGGGCAGACCAGCGGAAGGCGAGAGAATGGCGACCTTGTCGCCGCGTTGCACTGACGGAAGGGGAATGAAAGTTTTCATGACGGCTACGGAAATGGTGATAACAATTTTATTTTGATGCGCGTAAGCATCATTCCGCGGTTAGAGCGTCATGTCGGGCACGAAGTGCCCGACCTACAGTTTGCCTGCGAGTAAATTGAGTTCAAAGATTCAGAATGAGCGGTTCGCTGCCTTCCTGCATGAAGCCGATGAGGCGCGCGTCTTCACCGTGGCTTTGCAATGTGGCGAGGATGGCGTTGGCTTCATCGGCCGGGGCGATGATGACGAAGCCGATGCCCATGTTGAAGGTGCCGTGGCATTCTTCCACGCGCACTTGCGCGAGAACGTCGTCAATCAGCGGCAATCTCGGATAGGTGTGGATATTGACCACGGCAGTAAGCCCTTCGCCGTAGGCGCGCGGCAGGTTTTCGATGATGCCGCCGCCGGTGATATGCGCCAAGCCGTGCACGCGGTGCTTGGCGAGCACGTCGAGCACGGGTTTGACGTAGATTTTGGTGGGCGTGAGCAGCCATTCGCCGATGCTTTTGCCATCTTTCATCACGCTGAAATCGGGGAAGATTTTGCGCAGGAGCGAGTAGCCGTTGCTGTGGAAGCCGGAGGAGGGCAAGCCGATCAATACGTCGCCAGCCTTGACTTTGCTGCCGTCAATCAACGCTTCTTTTTCGACGACGCCGACAGCAAAGCCTGCGATGTCGTATTCGCCTTGCTGGTAAAAGCCGGGCATTTCCGCGGTTTCCCCGCCGATCAGCGCTGCGCCTGCTTGCGCGCAGCCGTCGGCAACACCCTTGACGATGTCGGCGGCGACTTCAGGCTCCAGTTTGCCGCAGGCGAGATAATCGAGGAAATATTGCGGCGCGGCGCCGTGGCAAAGGATGTCATTAACGCACATGGCGACGGCATCGATGCCGATGGTGTCGTATTTTTCGAGCGCAAAGGCGATTTTCAGCTTGGTGCCGACGCCGTCGGTGCCGGAGACGAGGATGGGATGCTGGTAGCCGGAGAGGTCATAAAACGCGCCGAATGCGCCGAGCTGGCTGAGAACGCGCGGATTGTGGGTGGCGGCGGCATAGCCTTTGATGCGTTCGACGGTGTCGTAGCCGGCTTCTTTGTCAACGCCTGCGGATTTGTAATCGAGGGTCATGGGATTCCGTGGGTTTGCGGGTGAATGGGAAATTTTCTCATGATTAAGCGCTTATGACGGTAAATTTTCTCATGAAAAGCGCTTTATTGTGGTAAAAAATGATTATTTTGAGATATTTTTTGGTTTTTATTGTAGGGTGGGTGTTAACCCACCATAAGATATGAAGTTTATATAGAGGTGGGTTCACACCCACCCTACGGTTTATTCCAGATTTTCCAATCGGTTCAATATGTCACGATAAGCGTCGGTCAAGCCGCCGAGGTCGCGGCGGAAGCGGTCCTTGTCGAGTTTTTCTTTCGTTTCGATGTCCCAGAGGCGGCAGGTGTCGGGACTGATTTCGTCCGCGAGGATGATGTCGCCATCGGCGGTTTTGCCGAATTCAATTTTGAAATCAACGAGATCGACGCCGCAGGCGGCAAAGAGGGCGACGAGCACCTGGTTGATGTGGTCGGTGAGCTCGTAGATGGTATCGAGTTCTTCGTAAGTGGCCGCACCCAGGGCGACGGCGTGGTCGTCATTGATGAGCGGGTCGCCCAGGGCATCGTTTTTGTAGCAGATTTCGAAGATGGTGTTGGGCGGCAGCGCGCCTTCCTCGAATCCGAGGCGTTTGGCAAGCGAGCCTGCGATGCGGTTGCGCACGATGACTTCGAGCGGAACGATGCTCACCTTGCGGCAGAGCTGTTCGCGTTCGTTCAAGGTTTCGATATGGTGGGTGGGAATGCCCGCGTCTTTCAGAGCCTGGAAAATCAGGGTGGTGATGCGGTTATTCAAAATACCCTTGTCGGCGATGACGGCGTGCTTTTCGCCGTTGCCGGCGGTGGCGTCATCGTTGTAGTGGATGATGACCTGTTCGGCATCATCGGTAGCATAGACGGCTTTGGCTTTGCCGGTGTAGAGGAGGTCTTTTTTCATGGGAGTCCTTTAACGCAGGGCGTTGATGGCTGAGGCGAAGATGTTTTGCGCGCGGAAATCGGGGAAGTTGCGCTTGCCGCCGGCAAGGTGGCGCTCGCTGTGCCCCATTTTGCCGAAGATGCGGCCGCACGGGCTCATGAGCCCTTCGATGGCGAGCAGGGAGCCGTTGGGATTGAACTGCGGTTCCATGCTTGGCGCGCCGCTTTGCGGGTTGCAATATTGGGTGGCGACCTGGCCGTTGGCGACGAGCGCTTGCAGCACGGCGTCGCTTGCCACGAAGCGGCCTTCGCCGTGCGAGAAATCGACGTCGTGAATGTCGCCGACGCGGAAATCGGCAAGCCACGGGCTGTGGTTGTTGGCAATCACCGTGCTCGCCACATGCGCGATATGGCGGGCGATGACGTTGTGGGTGAGGGTGGCATCGCCAGCCTTGGGCGTGGCGAAATCGCCGTAGGGCAAGAGACCGCTTTTCACCAGCGCCTGGAAGCCGTTGCAAATGCCGAGCACGAGGCCGTCGCGCGCGAGCAGCGCCAGTATGGCATCGCGGATGCGCGGATTGGCGAGCACATTGGCCATGAATTTGCCGGAGCCGTCCGGCTCGTCGCCGGCGCTGAAGCCGCCGGCAAGCACCAGGATCTGGCTTTCGCCGATGCGCTTCTCAAGCGCTTGCAGCGAGGATTCGATGTCGGCGTGGTTGCGGTTCAAAATCAGGCTTTCGCTGACGTCCGCGCCATTTCTGCGGAAGGCGCGCGCGGTGTCGAGTTCGCTGTTGGTGCCGGGGAAAACGGGCAGCACCACTTGCGGGCGGGCAATCCCTAAGGATTTGCGCGTATAGGGGCGCGGCGCGCTTGCCACGGGCACGCTTTTTTCTTCGTGGGCGGTGTAGAGCGGGTAGATATCAGCGAGCACGCCGTCGGCAATGGCGGCGAGATCATCAATCGCTGCGCGTTCACCGCCGATGGCGAGTTCCGGCGTGCTGGTGGTCATGCCCAGATAATAAAGATGCGCCTGCTCCGGCAACTTTTCCGCACTGCTCAGGAGATAGCCGCCGTATTCAGGGAGGAATGCATCATCGAGTTGGGCGATTTCAACGCCGATACGGTTGCCAAGGCTCGCCTCGTGTATTGCCTGCAACACGCCGCCGTGGCGGATAGCGCGCGCGGACGCGATCGCGCCGCTGGCAATATGCTGATGGACGAAGGCATTGTTGGCGGCGAAGACGGCGAAATCGGGGCGCTCCTGGGCATCGCGCGGGCAACGCAGCCAGTAAACATGATGACCGGCCGCCTTGAATTCCGGGCTGGTAACCTGATGGCGGTTGACGGCGGCCACGGCGAAGGCGATCAGCGTCGGCGGCACGTGCAGATCATGGAAGGTGCCACTCATCGAATCCTTGCCGCCAATGGCTGCGCGGCCAAGCGCATTCAGGGCATGGTGCGCGCCAAGCAGCGCAGCGTAGGGCAGTCCCCAGTTTTGTGCATCCGTTCCCAGGCGGCGGAAATATTCCTGCAAGGAAAAATGCGCTTTTGCCGCATCGCCGCCGCAGGCGACCAGGCGCGACAGGGCATCGACTACGGCATAGAGTCCGCCGTGATAGGGGCTCCATGCGCCAATCTCGGGATGAAAACCGTAGGCGAGGATGGAAGCGACGCTGGTATCGCCTTCGGTGGGCAGGGCATAGACGGAAGCTTCAGCGGGCGTGCGCAGGGTGCGGCCGCCATAGGGCAGGAGCACGCAGGCCGCGCCCACGCTGTGGTCGAAGCGGTCGCCCAAGCCGCGTTGGCTGGCAAAGGGCAGGGTGGCGAGTTGCGTTTGCAGCGTCTCCTTCCATGACGCGACCGCAGGCGCTTGCAGGGGCGAAGCGCCCTTGGGTTCGGCAATGCTGACTTTTTCCTGTACGCTGGCGGCGCCATTGGTATCCAAAAAGGCGCGCGACAGCGAAACGATGGTATCGCCTTGCCAGCGCATGGTGAGCGTGGCGTCGTCGGTGACGCGCGCAATCGGCGTGGCATTGAGGTTTTCGCTGGCGGCAAGCGCTATCATCGTGGCTTCGTCCTTGGCGTCGATGACTACCGCCATGCGCTCCTGCGATTCGGAAATGGCGAGCTCGGTGCCGGAAAGGCCGAGGTATTTCACCGGCACGGCATCGAGATTGATGTCGAGTCCGTCGGCCAGTTCACCAATGGCCACCGCCACGCCGCCTGCGCCGAAATCGTTGCAGCGCTTCACGCGCCCGCTGAATGCGGGATTGCGGAAAAGCCGCTGTAATTTGCGCTCTTCCGGCGGGTTGCCTTTTTGCACTTCGGCGGCGCTTTCGGTGAGCGAATCGCCGTGCTGTTCGCGCGAGGAGCCGGTGGCGCCACCGCAACCGTCGCGACCGGTCGCGCCGCCAATCAACAGCACCACATCGCCAGGCGCAGGCTCTTCGCGTTTCACTTGCGCGGCTGGACAGGCAGCGACGACTGCGCCCACTTCCATGTGCTTGGCCTTGTAGCCGGGATGATAGACTTCAACCACTTGCCCGGTGGCAAGGCCGATCTGGTTGCCATAGGAAGATGCGCCCGCTGCCGCGCCTTGGGCGATGGCGATCTGCGGCAATTTGCCGGGAAGCGTGTCGGCAATGTCTTCGCGCGGGTCGGCACCGCCGGAGAGGCGCATCGCCTGATAGACGTAAGCGCGCCCGGAAAGCGGATCGCGGATCGCGCCGCCGATACAGGTGGCTGCGCCGCCGTAGGGTTCGATTTCAGTAGGGTGGTTGTGGGTTTCGTTCTTGAATTGCAGCAGCCATTTTTGCGGTTGGCCGCCTGCAACCTCGTTGTCATCAACATCGACGAACACCGAGCAGGCATTCACTTCCGCCGAGAATTCCACATCGGCGAGTTCGCCTGTCTGGCGGCGGTGGCGGGCATCGATTGTCGCCAAATCCATCAGGGTCAGCGGACGTTTTTCCGCGTTTTCACCGAACACCTGATGACGCATGGCGCAATAACCGGCAAAATCGGCAGCAAGCGCTTCACCAAAGGCGCTTTGCGGGAAGGTGATGTTTTTGAGTTCGGTGGCAAAAGTGGTGTGGCGGCAATGGTCCGACCAGTAGGTATCGAGTACGCGGATTTCCGTTTCGCTTGGCTCGCGGCCCAATTCACGGAAATGCGCTTGCACCAGGGCGAGATCGGCGAGCGTCATGGCAAGCCCCTGTTTGCGATGGAAGCTGGCAAGGCCGTTGTCATCCAGCGCGATAAAGCCCTCGTGGCGCGGCACGGCGAAAGCCGGACGGTGTGCGGGCAGGGTATGGACAGCAAGATCCTTTTCCCGCGCTTCGATGGGGTTCACCAGATAAGCGCGCAGCGCCTTTTTCGCCTCATCATCAAGATCGCCATGAAAGCAGTAGGCAACCGCGCTTGTCACCTGGCCTTGCGCAAAACGTCCGTCAATCAGGCGCAGGCACTGCTCGGCAGAATCGGCGCGCTGGTCGAACTGGCCGGGCAGGGGCTCTACCACCAAAGCAAAATCGCAGGGCGGGAGCGCAGTGAGCACTTCATCGGAAACCGGATCGGTAAACACGCGGGCAATAGCCTCCGGCAAAAGATCGGCGGGCGCATTGTGCACGTCGTACAGCGCGAGCGTTTCGAGGGAAGCAAGTTGCGGGAGATGAAGATGATCGCGAAGCTTGGCAAGCAGCGGGGCGGTGGTTTCGAAGCCGGGACGTTTGGCGATGAACAGGCGTTGGAACATGACGATGTCAGGGGTGGTGGAGTAAGGCGCGCGATTTTAGCATTTTTGCCTGTCAAAACGGTCAGAAAACGAGGGTGTGATAAAAATTATCATCTTTTGGGAAAATATAATATTTATTTTCCATGATAAAGCGCTTATGATGAGAAAATTTCTCAAAAAATCATGGAAATCAATGGTTTTTAGGAACGCAGAACCGAATGTCGGAAGGATTTTTCACTATCAGGCGCAATGCACGCCGCAAGCGCCGTTCGGCATAGCGACGGGACAAGAAAGCTGCGAGCAGCGTTGCCATGATGGCGCCAACAAGCTGCATGCTTTCCGCGCAATGGCGCAACAGGAAAAGTGCACTGACAAACGCAAGCAATGGCCAACCGTAAACATGCAGCATCAAGCGGTGCAGGATGGCTGTCGGTATATGCAGGAGACCGTGATCGCCGGGTTGCCAGGATTCATGATGCAAACGTGGCAAGCTCACGCGGCTGCTGCGGAAAAAACCGCGAAACCATGGACGTGCGCCACAACCTTCGCCGCGCGCGCATTGCGGGCAAACGTCAGCGACGTCGAGAATCTCAAGAGAAAGAAAATCTCCGTCAACCGACATGATTTTTACCGGGATGCTTAACTCGTTGTTCATGGATTACGGAAGGGCTTGCAGGGATTGGCAACTGCCAGGCAGAAAATGACGTGCAACATGAATAGTGGATATCCAGATGATGTACATAATTTAACATAATCCTTATTCTGCGAAATTATATACAGACATTCATATGGTTAGTGAAGACAGGTTCAATATAAACAAAGCGGCACTTTTCAGGTGCCGCTTTGCTGGTTCAGCTAGCCGAAAAGCAAACGATCAGTCATCTGCTGTTGCGAGCATGCCTGAAGTTGCAGTACCTGGACGCAGGCCCACCAGGAACAGTGCTGCCAATGCCGCTGCAACGATGCCGCCGCCAATCATGGCGATTTCCCAAATGTTGCTTTCAAGTCCCATTTTTGCCCAGATCCAGCCGAGGCCGATTTTCTGGTCAAAGAACAGGAAGCAGGCACAGATTTGCGTCATGAGAATGGCGGGAACGGTGCAGATCCAGTGGAATTTGCCACGGCGATAGAGATAGGCAGCGGCAATCCACAGCATGATCGTGGCCGTGCTTTGGTTTGCCCAGCTGAAGTAACGCCACAACGCGCTGAAGTTCATGGTGGAAATATAGATGCCAATAGCGAACAGCGGAATGGTGATCGCCAGGCGCTTGTTGATGTTGCGCTGATCCCATTTGAGGAATTCTGCAATTTGCAAACGCGCGGCACGGAATGCGGTATCGCCCGAGGTAATCGGCAATACCACAACGCCGAGCACGGCCAGCAGTCCGCCGAAGGTGCCAAGCATGCCTACGGCAGACTCATATACCACTTTGGAGGGCGTACCGTTGGCAATAGCCTGTTGCAGGGTTTGCACGTCATCATAGAAGCTGACACCGACCAGACACCAGATCAGCGCGATCACGCCTTCGGTAATCATGGCGCCATAGAAAACGAAGCGGCCTTCTTTTTCATTGGTGGCGCAACGTGCCATCAGCGGTGTTTGCGTGGCGTGGAAGCCGGATATTGCTCCGCAGGTGATGGTGAGGAAGATCATTGGCCAAATGGGAAGATTGGTGTTGGGATGGAAATTCTGGAAGAAATCATCCAGAGTAAGGCCATTATCCAGACCAAGCGTGCCGAATGCGGGAATGCCGTTGTAAACAAGACCGAAGAGCATGCCTGCGGTCATGAACATCAGCAGCGCGCCAAAGAGCGGATAAACGCGACCAATGATTTTGTCGATCGGCAGCAAGGTGGCGATGATGTAGTAGGCAAAAATGATGCATACCCAGATGAGCACGAGATTGTCATGTGCGGCATGCCCTTTTTTCACCATTTCGCCGCTGCGGCCGAGAACCTGTTCGGTCAGCGTGGTCAAAAGACCCGCCGGACTGATGACGAACACTACGCCAACGAGCACGAGCAGCACCAGGGCAACGATATTCACCAGATGCTTGACTGGCGTGCCCAGATAGCGCCCTGCCATGGTGGGAATGGAAGCGCCATTGTTGCGGATGGAAATCATGCCGCAGAAATAATCGTGCACTGCACCAGCAAAAACGCAGCCAACCACGATCCACAACATTGCAACCGGACCATACAGGGCACCGAGAATCGGTCCGAAAATGGGGCCGGTTCCGGCGATGTTGAGCAGCTGGATCAGCCAGATCTTGGTTCTTGACATCGCCACATAATCCACACCGTCGGCACTGACGTGCGCCGGAGTTGGACGCTGCGGCTTGATGCCGAAAACCTTCTCGACGAGAGCTCCATAGACAAAGTATCCCGCAATCAGCAGCGCGACACAGAAAAGAAATACCAACATAAACTTAACCTTTTGAATTTTTGTTATTCATGCCTTGAGCCAAGACACGCCATCACTCCTCCGGAGCGGCGCAATTATCATAAAAAAATGGCAATGTGTAAACGAAAAAAACGTTTTGTTTATTGAATTTATGGCATCTTTTTTAGCAAACATGCCCTTCTTGTCGGCAATGATTGTCGGCTCTTTCAAAATAGTATCTTTTTCTCATGTATAAGCGCTTTTCATGAGAAAAATTATTAATTAAAGCGCTTTTTTCCGATAAATTTTCTCATGCCTCCAGTTTGTCTTCTGTATCTTGCCCGTCTTTTTCACTCTTCTTTTCCAACGGCGGATCATGCTTGATCATCGGCACACAGCGCCGGCAATTGCCCTCGTCCAGTCCGGCTTCCCTGACGAAATCACAGTATTTTTTCCAGCCAGCCTGAAAGCTTTTCCATATTCTCGCGATCATTTCTTCTCTCCAATGGCAGATGTTCAATATAAATTCCAAAACAAAAGCATGAGTTAATGCACATTTCTTTCCCAGTGCGGATTCTTTATAATGCCGCATTCTTACGCATTATTCATATCAAAAAGAGCTTTTTCATCATGAGTTTTTGGCAACGCCTAAACAAATGGGGGCACAAATATGCCAATCCTGCCGGATTTGACCGTCTTTGCGGCCATTTCCTGCCGTGGCTGACGCCGCTTGCCTGGGGGCTTTTCTTCGCGGCGCTTGTCTGGGGACTGGCTTTTGCCCCTACCGATTACCAGCAGAAAGACAGCTACCGCATCATCTATATCCACGTACCGACCGCAGCGCTCTCCATGTCGATCTATGTGATGATGGCAATCGCCTCCTTCATCTACTTCGTTTGGCGCGTGGACATTTGCGCCACCTTTGCCCGTGCCGCCGCGCCCTATGGCGCCCTGATGACCGCTCTGGCCCTGATTACCGGCGCCATCTGGGGAAAACCCACCTGGGGCACATACTGGACCTGGGAACCGCGCCTCACTTCCGAGCTCATTCTCCTCTTTATCTATCTTGCTTATATCCTGCTGCAAGCCAGTGTTGAAGACCGCCAACAGGCGGATCGCCTTTGTGCGATTCTCGCCATTGTGGGCGTCATCAATATTCCCATCATTCATTATTCCGTGGTGTGGTGGAATTCCATCCACCAGGGCGCCACCCTGTTCAAACTTGCCCGGCCTTCCATGCCGCCGAGCATGCTTTGGCCGCTGCTGCTCTCCTTGCTGGCCTTTTATTTGCTGTTTTTCTCCTACATATTGAAAGCGATGCAGAATCTTATTCTTGAACGCCGCATCCAGCGCGCATTGGCAGGCTGATCATGGCATTTTCCTCTTTCGCCGAATTTCTTGCCATGGGCAAGCATGGCGCTTTCGTCTGGAGCGCTTACGCCATCGTCGTCATTGCCATTGTGGCCATGCAAGTCCTCGTTCGCCAGCGCCAGCGCCGCTTGCGTCAAACCCTGGAAAACCTTAAAAAATCATCCTCATGAATCCCAACCGCAAAAAGCGCCTCACCCTGATCGGCATCATTTTCGTCGTCTTTGCCCTGGCTGTTGGCCTGATGCTTTATGCCATGCAAAGCGATCTCAATCATTATTATTCGCTGGACAAGATTGCCAGTGGCGAAGTGCCCGTCGAGCAGCCGGGCATCCGCGTCGGCGGCATGGTCGAGCAGCAATCGCTGGAGCGCAAGGGCGACAGCCTTGACGTGGTATTCCGCATCACCGATTTCCGCAGCCCTCCGCTTACCCTGCATTACAGCGGCATTCTTCCCGACCTTTTCCGCGAAGGCCAGGGCGTGATTGCCCGTGGCACGCTTGGCAAAGACGGTATTTTCCGTGCCGAAGAAATCCTCGCCAAGCACGATGAAAACTATATGCCGCCGGAAGTTGCCGCCGATCTGGAGAAGGTCAACCATCCCGGTTACGGCAAACCGCAAAGCGGCCAGCCATGATTGTCGAACTGGGTCATTACAGTCTCCTGCTTGCCGGTGTCGTTGCCCTGCTGCAATGCCTGCTGCCCTTTTTTGCGGCGGATAACCCGCGCGTGCAGGCCATTGTGATGCGGGCGGCAACCTTGCAGTGCCTCTTGCTGACCGTGAGCTTTTTTGCGCTGGTGCACGCGTTTTATCACAACGATTTCAGCCTGCATTATGTCGCCGGACACAGCAACAGCCTGCTGCCCTGGTATTACCGCATTTCCGCGGTATGGGGCGGCCATGAAGGCTCGCTGCTGCTGTGGATTTACATTCTTTCGCTGTGGACGTTTGCCGTGGCCGTGCGCAGCAAAACCTTGCCCGGCGGATTCCGCACCCGCGTGCTCGCGGTGCTGGGATACATTCTTGCCGGTTTCATCAGCTTTATCGTGCTGACTTCCAACCCCTTCCTGCGCCAGCCGGTACTGCCCTTTGACGGCCGCGATCTCAACCCTCTTCTCCAGGATCCCGGGCTGATTTTCCATCCGCCTTTGCTTTACGGCGGCTATGTCGGCTTTGCCGTGGCATTCGCCTTTGTGGTTGCCGGCTTGTGGCAAGGGCGGCTGGACAGCCTGTGGCTCAGGCGTTGCCGACCGTGGACACTGGTGGCCTGGCTCACGCTTACCCTTGGTATCGCGCTGGGCAGCTACTGGGCCTATTACGAACTGGGCTGGGGCGGCTGGTGGTTCTGGGATCCGGTGGAAAATGCCTCGCTCATGCCGTGGCTGGTAGGCACTGCCCTGATTCACACCCTTGCGGTCAGTGAACGGCGCGGCATCTTCATGATCTGGACGGCATTGCTCGCCATTCTGGCCTTTTCCCTGAGCGTAGTTGGCACGTTCCTGGTGCGATCCGGCATTCTCACGTCCGTGCACGCCTTTGCGAGCGATCCCACACGCGGCATCTACATCCTGGCGCTGCTGGTTGCCATCACCCTGCCCGCGCTGCTGCTCCTCATTTTCCGTGCCAACACCCTGTCGCGCTCCGCGCCTTATGCCCTGCTGTCGCGCGAAAGCGGCATACTTGCCAACAACTGGCTCTTTTCCGGTGCCTGTCTTGTGGTCATGCTCGGTACGCTGTATCCATTGGTGGCAGACGTACTCAATCTCGGCAAGATTTCCGTCGGCGCCCCCTATTTCAACCGCCTGATTGTGCCGCTTGCCCTGCTGAGCCTGCTCATTCTCGGCATCGGCCCCCTGCTCAACTGGCGCAAACATGCGCTTGCCGGTATCCGCCCGTGGCTGCTCTTCAATCTGGCCTTTGCTGCTCTCTTCGCCATCATCCTCATGGTGACCATCGTGCCGGATGCCAACCTGCTCACCATCTTTGCACTGGCCAGCAGCGGCTTTGCCTTGTCAGCCATCGTCAGCGACTATCTGATACGCCTCAAAAAACGCGGCATTGCCGGCCTGAAAACGCGCGCCAGCATGACCGGCATGCTGCTTGCCCACTTGGGCTACGTGGTCATGGCATTGGCGATTACCGCAACTGGCCTCTACAGCAACGAGCAGGACATGCGCATCCGCGAGGGGCAAAGCATCAACATGGCGCAATACCGCATTACGCTGCTTGGCCTGCGCGACTATGAAGGTCCCAACTACCAATCCACCCAGGGCCGCTTCCGTCTGGAAAAAGACGGCGATGAACAGTTCTTCGCCCTGCTCTTGCCGGCCAAGCGCAGCTATTTCTCCTCGACCATGCCGATGACGGAATCCGCGCGTCTGGTCACGCCCACGCACGATCTCTACATCGCACTTGCCGAAAATCTCGGCAATGGTGACTGGGCCGTCCGTGTGCAATACAAGCCGTTTATCAGCTGGATCTGGATTGGCGCCCTGCTGATGGCGCTCGGTGGACTCATCGCCGCCACCGACCGCATTTACCGCCAGCGTTTTGTGGAGCACGCATGAAGAAAACCCTGCCTCTCGCCCTCCTCATCCTCGGCATTTTCCTTGCCATAACCGCCTTTTTCGTGGGCGGCCTCGGCAAAAATCCGCGCGAACTGCCTTCCGTCATGACAGGCAAGGCGCTGCCCGCTTTCAATCTGCCCGCACTCGATGGCAACACGCGCCATCACAACGGCGATCTGCCACAAGGCCCTTTCCTGCTCAACGTCTGGGCGAGCTGGTGCCCGGCTTGCCATATCGAGCATCCCTATTTGCTGAAGCTCGGCAAGGAAATTCCCATTGTCGGCCTCAACTGGCCGGCCAATAACGCCAGCGAAGCACAGGATGCCGCCCTCATGCTCAAGCGCCAGGGCAATCCCTACCGTCTGGTTATCGTGGACAGTGAAGGACGCATGACCACCGATCTCGGCGTCTATGGCGCACCGGAAACCTTCCTCATCGCCGCCGACGGCACCATACTGCACCGCCATGCCGGCCCCATGGATGCACGCATCTGGCGCGAAACCTTCCAGCCCCTGCTCGGAGGCAAACCATGAAGCGCCTGCCTGCCCTGTTTCTTGTGCTCTTTGCGGGCTTGGCCCTTGCCGCCACGCCGCAATTCAGCGATCCGGCACAGGAAGCGCAATATTATGATCTCATTCGCGTTATCCGCTGCCCGACCTGCCAGAACCAGAACATCGCCGAATCCGATGCGCCGCTCGCGCGCCAATTGCGCGAACAAATCGAAGCGCAAATCAAGGAAGGGCGCAGCGACCAGGAAATCAGCGCATATCTGGTCGATCGCTATGGCGATTTCATCACCTATGCGCCGCCTTTTGCCGCGCGCACCTGGCTGCTGTGGCTGGCGCCCTTTGTTATCATGATTGCCAGTCTGGTGTGGTGGTTCATGCGCCGTCGGCATGGCGCGGAAAAACGCCTGAACAGCCATGAACAGGCCGAGCTGCGCACCCTGCTCAACCGCTACCGGAAACAGCCATGATACTTGCCGGTTTCATTCTTTTCGGCCTTGCCGTCCTGCTTTACCTGCTCAGCGCGAAAAGCCGCACATCCGCCGCCGCGCTTCCCCGCGATGCCGATATTGCCGCCCTGATTGCCGAGCATGACGCGCAAACGTTTACCAGCGACGAAGAACGCGAAGAAAGCGAATATCGCCTGTATCACGCCATCCGCCATATCGAGCGCCACCGCGACAACACGCAACGCCTGCCCCTGGCCCTCTTTGCCATCGCTCCCCTGCTTCTGCTCGCTGCCAGCTGGCTGTGGTATGCCCAACTGGGTGGCAACTTCGCCCTGCACTGGCAAGCGCTTGCTGCCAAACTGCAACCCGCGCTTACTCGCAGCCTGCATCTGGGCGAACTGCCACAAGGTCTCGACGACCAGGCCATGCACACCTACTGCCAGGCCCTGCAAAGCCAGATCAGCCGCGACGACAACGAGCAGCTCGCCATCCTTGGCCAATGCTACAGCCAGTACGGCAACCATGCGGCCGCTTTGCCCGTCTATCGCCATCTTCTGCGCCGCGCGCCCACCGACGACCGCATCGCCCTGCAATACGCGCAGGCCAGCCTCTTTGCCAACCCCGACCAAGCCATGGGCAGCGACGTCGAAGCCATCCTTACCCGCCTCTACCGCGCCAACCCGGATGACACCCTCACCGGCATCCTGCTCGCCACCGCCTATACCCGCGCTGACGACCGCGAACGCGCCCTGCCCGTCTGGCGGCAGCTCAAGGCGCGCACGGCCAGCGACCATCCCTTTTACGAACTGATTGCCCGCAGCGAAGCGCAACTCGCAGCACAAAGCGGCGCAGCGCAAGCCTCGCCAGCCAGCGGCATCGCCGAACGCCCCGCCACCATCGTCATCCCTCCGGCGCTGCTCGCCACCCTTCCCGAAGGCGCACAACTCTTCGTCATGTTGAGCGGTGAGGAAAGCCCCGTGCCCATCGCCGTGGAAAAGCTCGATCCGCGCGAAATGCAAACCATCCGTTTCACCCGCGAACACAGCATGAGCGGCGGCAGCTTCCTCGATCGCGACGACCTCGTGCTGCGCGCCTTCCTCTCTGCCGACGGCACCGTCACCGGCGAACGCCTCGGCGAAGTCCGCCAGGATTTCCATCTCGACACCCATCCCATGCTCGAATTCCCCGCGCCATGAAAAAGATAAATGGTAAATTTTCTCATAGAGAAGCGCTTTTAACGATAAAAAATTACTATAGTAAGCGCTTATTGATGAGAAAATTTACCATTACAATTTCTCTGCTACCATGAATACCGAACACCTGCGCGCCAGCAACATCGGCATCCTGCGCAACCACACCCCCATCGTGCGCGGACTCGATCTCGCCATCGAAGCCGGCCATGCCTACTATCTGCGCGGCGACAACGGCAGCGGCAAAACCACCCTGCTGCAAGCGCTTGCCGGCCTGCTCGCCATCCAGGCCGGCAACATCAGCCGCCATGTTCCCCTGCTCTATCTCGGCCATCGCCCCGGCATCAAGGGCGTGCTCACCGTGCGCGAAAACCTCGCCCTCGCCGCCCGCCTCTATCACGACCATATCCCGGAAAACGCCATTCTGGAACAGGCCATTGCCGCCGTTGGCCTTGTCCGCCAGGCCGACCGGCAGGCCCGCCATCTCTCCGCAGGCCAGCAGCGCCGCACCCAGCTGGCGCGATTGTGGTTGCCCTGTCCGCCGCTGTGGCTGCTCGACGAACCGCTCACCGCCCTTGATGTCAAGGCCGCAGCAACCCTTGCCGCGCGCTGCCGCGAACACGTCAAGGCTGGCGGCAGCCTCGTCGTCACCTCGCACCAGCATTTCGATTTCGCCGACCTTCCCCTGCAAGAATGGAATCTGAGCCCATGATTCGCACCCTGCTTGCCCGCGAATTGCGCGTCACCTGGCGCAACCCGCAGCTCCTCTTCCAGCCCCTGCTCTTTTTCATCCTCACCCTCTGCCTCTTTCCCATCGGCCTGGGCACCGACAACGCCACCCTCGCGCGCATCGCCCCGGCCGCCGTCTGGATCGCCCTGCTCCTTGCCGCACTGCTGGCTGGCGAACAGCTTTTCGCCGCCGACTACCAGGACGGCACCCTCAGCCAGGATGCCATCCACCTGCCGCTCTGGCTGCTGGTGGCCGTGAAAATCCTGGCGGCCTGGCTGCGCTTCGTGCTGCCGCTGCTGATCGCCCTGCCCGTCATCGCCATCATGCTGCACATCCCGGCCGACCGCCTGCCCATCACCGCCCTGCTCATGACCATCGGCAGCCTGGCCCTGCTCCTCATTGCCGGCATCGGCGCAGCGCTCACTCTCACGCAAAGCCAGGCCACCTTCCTGCGCTATCTCATCGTGATACCGCTGTATTTGCCGGTGCTGATTATTGGCGTGACCGCCAGCGCCGACCATTTCCTCGGCCTCCCCGTGCTCGGTCATGCCGCGCTGCTTGCCGCATTCACCCTCTTTTCCCTGCTCGGCATGATTCCCTTCACCGCGCTCGCCATCCGCGCCCAGCCCTTGCCATAGACGATTTCAGTGGCATCGCGCAAATCATCGTCCGTCTTTTTCCTGCTGAAGGCTTAGGTCAATAGTTTTTTCTCACTATAAAGCGCTTTTATCGAGAAAATTTCTCATAACAAGCGCTTTATATTGAGAAAAATAACCATTACAACCGTTTTGATGAAAAAAGAAATAAAAAAGGGTTGTCCGTTTCCCGGACAACCCCAAAATGGTCTTGCTGATGAACGCTCTCCGTATTCGCTAGCGGAGAGCAGCGGGATCACAAGGCATCTTCATCCATTTCGCCAGTGCGGATGCGTACCACCTGCTCCAGGTTGTGGACGAAAATCTTGCCGTCGCCGATTTTGCCGGAATTGGCCGTCTGCCTGATGGTTTCAATCACTTGCGGCGCGAGCGAATCGCTGACCGCAATTTCCAGCTTGAGCTTGGGCAGAAAATCGACCACATATTCCGCGCCGCGATAGAGTTCGGTGTGCCCTTTCTGGCGTCCGAACCCCTTGACTTCGCTGACGGTTATGCCGTTCACCCCGATATCGGAAAGCGCTTCGCGCACATCATCCAGCCGGAAGGGCTTGATGATGGCCGTGATCATTTTCATCGCGGCACCTTACAGGGTGTAGAACGGCGCATCGTTGTCGGACAGGCGCTCGGGGCGATAGATATGGCGCTCCTGGAAGAAGCGCTCAATGCCTTCATCCACGCCCAGCGTGCAGGCAAACATTGCCATGCGCATGGTCACGCCGTTGTCGGCTTGGCGGAAAATCGCAAGTTGCGGCAGGGTATCGAGGTCAGTGGCGAGATCAAACGCGCCCGGGCGGCTGTCGCGCGGCAGCGGGTGGAGAATGACCACGTTTTCGGGCGCGAAGTTTTCCACCGCCTTGCGATTGATGCGGAACTGCTCGCCGTAGCCTTCCGGCGCTTCGCCAGCGATGCGCTCGCGCTGGATACGGGTGGCATAAATCACGTCGGCACCGGCAAATCCCTGCTGGATGCTGTCGAAGAATTTGACGGTATGCCCGCCATCCACCAGCGTTTGCGCAATTTCCTGCGGAATGCCCAGCGAATCCGGTGCGATAAAGTGGAAGGTGATATTGTTGAAGCGCGACAATAGCTTGGAGAGCGAGTGAACCGTGCGGCCATAGCGCAGGTCGCCGACCATCGCGATCGTCATGCCGTCAATTTGCTTGCCGAGGCGCTCGAATTCCTGAGTAATGGTGTAGTAATCGAGAAGCGCCTGGCTGGGGTGCTCGCCCGCGCCGTCACCGGCATTCAGCACCGGCACGTTGATGCCGGCGGCAAACTGGGCGACCGAGCCTTCTTCGGGATGGCGCATCACGATGGCATCGGCATAGCCGGCAATGACGCGCGCAGTGTCTTCCAGCGATTCGCCCTTGGAAATGGAAGAAAAGGTAAAGCCGGTGGTATTGTCCACGCTGCCGCCGAGGCGCGCGAAAGCCGTGTGGAAGCTCATGCGCGTGCGCGTACTGGCTTCGAAAAAGAGGTTGGCGAGCACCGCGCCTTGCAAGACGTTGCAGGAAACCTTGCGCTTCGCTACCGGCTCGAGGCGGCGCGCCACCGCCAGCAAATGCTCGAGATCTGCACGAGACAAACCATCAATACCCAAAATATGACGACCAATCAATGACATAAAACGTTACCTCCTGCAAAAAAATCGTGGCATTATACACGCATTTTTTCAACATGGAGAAAAAGAAATGATTGCTTTGCTGCAAAGGGTCAGCCGCGCCAGCGTCAGCGTTGAGGGCGACGTCATTGGCGAAATCGGCCATGGCATTCTCGCTTTCATTGGCGCGGAGAAGCACGACCATTGGCAACAGGCGGAAAAATTGGCGGAAAAAATCCTCAATTACCGCATCTTTCCCGATGGCGAGGGGCGCATGAATTTGAGCCTGCGCGATACGCAGGGCGGGCTACTGCTCGTCTCGCAGTTCACGCTGGCCGCCAACACGCAGAAAGGCAACCGCCCCGGCTTTGATCCCGCGATGCCGCCCGCGCTCGCCGAGCCGTTCTTTGCGCGTTTTTGCGAACATCTGCGCCAGCTACATGCGGGAAAAGTGCAAACCGGACGCTTTGCCGCCGATATGCAGGTCGCCCTCGTCAACGACGGGCCGGTCACTTTTTGGTTACAGGTCTGAGCGCCGCTTATGGCCAGTTGGCGGATTTTTCCGAAAAAGCACTATATTTCCGTGACGTGCGCTGCTATGGTATGCGCCGTTTTTTCAAGGACAAGCGCTTGCCCGGATTTTTTATGACCCCACGGATTCACAAAACCCTTTCTCTCTGCGCGGCCGGCCTGCTGGGCGCGTGCGGCTACGAACCTTCTTTTCTCGGTGACGACATCGCGGATGCTCCCGCTTTTTATGGCAGCAACGCCGCGCTGATTCTCGAATCCGCTGATCCCGACGTGCTCGTGCTCATCAGCGCGCAACCCCATGAAACGTCGCCCGCCGTTTCCGGCCATGCCCTGCCGCCGCCGGTTGCCATCCATACCCGCCAGGCACCTGCAAGCGCTGCCAACGAGACGCCCCTTCGCGCGCAGGCGCAGGCTTATCTGCAAGCCCTCTATCGCGGCGACGGCGAAACGGCCTGGCGCTACGCCTTCGTGCCGTTCAATCCGAAACAAAGCTGGTGGGACAACAATACCGCCAAGGGCGCCCTGTTGATGAAAGCCGGCAGCAGCGAATATTTTGCGGCGGAAAAACAGGGCGTGCGCCACATCAATATCAGCGAAAGCGCCGCTGCTTCCGGCAACATGGCGGGCAGCAGCATCCCGCTCGTCGCGCAAATTACCTATGGCAACGGCAGCCGCAGCACCTTGCATCTGCGCATGGTGCACGAAGGCGGACAATGGCTGGTGGCACAGGATTGACACAGACTAATGAACTACCCCGCAGCAAGCTGCGGACTATCTATCGCTATTAAAGCCAGAAATCTTCTGTTTTCAAAAAACCAGTCGCGGGTAGGTTGGTGGTGAGTGCGCAGCACGAACCCCAACGCAATGATTTAGTAGATGTTGGGGTTCGCCTACGGCTCACCACCAACCTACAGTTTCGTTCTGTTTTTTGTTGATTTGGCTATAACCATGCAAAACAGGCCGCGATGGATTGCGGCAAACCGCCCTGTTGCCCGGTTTTGGCACAAAACCAGAAATGGTAAATTTTCTCATTAAAAAGCGCTTCTGGTGAGAAAACCTCTCACGAGAAGCGCTTCATGATGGTAAAAAATAACTATTTTTACTCAAATCATGTTGAGTTCTATCTTGGCGCGCATGCTCATCATGTCCATGCGCCACGGCGGATCCCATTCCATGATGACTTCGCAGCTGTCAATGCCGTCCACGCGCTCGACGGCTTCTTTCACCCAGTCGGGCATGACGCCGGCAACCGGACAGCCGGGTGCAGTCAGCGTCATGTGCACGGTGGCTTCGCTGCCGCGGATAACCACGTCATAGATCAGCCCCAGTTCGTAGATATCGACGGGAATTTCCGGGTCGTAAACTTTTTTCAGCTCGAGAATGATGTCGCGCTCCAAGGGCGCGAGGCCGGGGTCGTCCGGGTCTTTGCGGTAGGGTACGGCGTCGAGTTCCATGATTATTCCGTTTTCGCGTGATCCTGGTTGTGCAGCGCAGCATCCAGCGTATGCCAGGCGAGCGTGGCGCATTTGACGCGCGCCGGGTAGTCGCGCACACCGGCCAAGACCCGCAGTTTGCCCATCGCTTCGGGGATGGGATCCTGGGTGGTGGCGACGTGGTGGAAGTCGTTGTAAAGGCTTGTGAATTCTTCCAGGGTTTTGCCCTTGGCCATGTCGGTCATGAGCGAAGCGCTTGCCTTGGAAATGGCGCAACCGTCGCCGACGAAGCTCACGTCAGCGATGCGGTCATTTTCCAGTACGACGAAGATTTTCAGGTTGTCGCCGCAGAGCGGGTTGTGCCCGGTGGCGCTGTGCGTGCATGGGTCTATCATGCGAAAATTGCGCGGTTTTTTGCTGTGATCGAGGATGACTTCCTGATAAAGCGCTTTCAAGTCGTTCATGCGAAGAGTTCCTGGGTGGCGCGGATGGCAGCAACGAGTTGCGCGATGTCTTCGCCGTCGTTGTAGGCGGCAAAAGAGGCGCGGATGGTAGCGGGCACGCCGAAAAAGCGCATGACCGGCTCGGCACAATGGTGGCCGACGCGCACGGCAACGCCGTACTGGTCGAAAACTGTTCCCGCATCATGGGGATGGATACCATTGAGCACGAAGGAAATCACGGCGGCTTTCTCCGGCGCGCTGCCGATGATGCGAAGCCCTGGAATGGCGGCAAGCGCCTGTTCCGCTTCCCGGCGCAGGGCTTCTTCATGCGCGGCCAGGCTGGCAATGCCTGCGCTTTGCACCCAGTCGAGCGCGGCGCCAAGGCCGATGACTTCGACGATGGGCGGCGTGCCCGCCTCGAATTTGTGCGGCGCGGGCGCGTATTCGGTTTTCTCGAAAGATACCGAGAGAATCATGTCGCCACCGCCCTGATACGGCGGCATGGCATTAAGCCAGCGCTTTTTGCCATAGAGCGCGCCGATGCCGGTCGGGCCGTAAATCTTGTGGCCGGAGAAAAGATAGAAGTCGCAACCGAGCGCCTGCACATCGACCGGCGCGTGGGCAATGGCCTGCGCGCCATCGACGATGGTGACGATATCGCGCGCCTTTGCCCTGGCAATCAGCGCGGCAATGTCGTTCACCGTGCCCAGCGCATTGGAAACATGGGCGAAGGCAAAGATTTTCACGCCGTCGAGCAGTTCATCGAGCCTCTCCAGGCGCAACACGCCGCGTTCGTCCATGGGCAGCACCACGAGTTCCGCACCGAAGCGCGCGCACGCCATTTGCCATGGCACGATGTTGGCATGATGTTCCATCGCGGTGATGAGCACGCGGTCGCCCTTTTGCAGCAACAGGCTGCCGAGCGAGGAAGCGAGCAGGTTGAAGCCGTCGGTGGTGCCCTTGGTGAAGACGATTTCCTCTGCACTTTGCGCGCCGACAAAGGCGGCAACCTTGGCGCGCACCGCTTCGTAGCGGCTGGTCAGCTGCTGGGAAAGGCGGTGCACGCCGCGATGGATATTGCTGTATTCGCGGCGATAACAGGCATCCATGGCAGCAATGACGCTTTCCGGCTTCTGCGTGCTCGCAGCGCTGTCGAGATAGGCGAGGCGCGCGCCGCCGACATTGGCGGCAAAAATGGGAAAATCCTTACGCCACGGACTCGTGATCATCGCTCTCTTCCTTCATCCACAGGGCGCTGATCGCGTCATGCAGGGCATCGTGCAGCGCGTCGTGATCGACAACCACTGCTTCGTGCAAAAAGCTCAAGGTGAGCATCTTGCGCGCCGCTTCTTCACTCACGCCGCGCGAGCGCAGATAGAAAAGCGCTTCCGGGTCGAGAAAGCCCACGGTGGAGCCGTGCGCGCATTTCACATCATCGGCGTAGATTTCCAAACGTGGCACGCTGTGCGACGTGGCCTCGTTCGACATCAGCATGTAGCGGCTGTCCTGCTGCGCATCGGTCAATTGCGCACCGTGCGCCACATAAATGAGGCCGTCGAAAATGCCCTTGGACTGGCCGGCAAGCGCGCCGCGCAGCACCTGATGGCTGGTGCCGTTCTCGGTGAGATGGCGCACGACCACATGGCAATCGCCAACTTGCGCGCCCTCCAGCGTTTGCAGGCCGCCAAAGCTGAAATCGCCCTGTTCGCCGGTGAGATGCGCTTCGAGATCGAGGCGCGCCAGCGTTCCCCCATGCAGCACGGCATTGAGACGCGCGCGGCTCTCCGTGCCCAGCGTGCAGAATACATGCGCGAGCTGCGCCGTGCCTTCTTCGCCGCCAAACCACAAGACGCCCTGCAATTCGGCATTGTCCGCAACATCAAGCGTGATTACCGGCCATTGCGCGGCCTGGCTGCTGCTGCGGAAATCGAACCACAGCGCCGCTTTCGCGCCTTCTTCGACGACGACATGGATGCGCGAGCATTGCAGGGTGCGGCGCGCGGCATCGATATTGAGGGCGAGCGGCTCTTCCGGCTGCGCGCCTTTGGGAACGGTAAGGGTCAGCGCTTCATCAAGCAGCGCAAAATTGAGCCAGGCAAAGGGGGCGTCCGCGAGTGCCAGCCAGCGTGCGCGTACGGCTGCATCTTCCTGCAAGCCTTCGTCCACGCTTTCCGGCAAATCGAGCTGGTAGTCGGCATGTGCCGCCTTGCGCGCTGCCTTCAAGGCATCGAGCGGCGTCCAGCGCCACGCTTCCACACGCTTCAGGTCACCATAGGCGGCAAAGCGCTCGCCGGCATCGTTTTTTTCCTGGCCGAGCAGGTCAAGCAAAGCATGATTCATGGTTTGCCGCCTTAGCCGCGCGATGCGCCGGCATCGTCACGGAAATCCTGATAGCCGCGCGCTTCCAGCTCCAGCGCAAGTTCCTTGCCGCCGCTTTGCACGATCTTGCCGTTGACCAGCACATGCACATGATCGGGCACGATATAGTCGAGCAGGCGCTGGTAGTGGGTAATCACCAGGAAAGAACGCCCGGCATCGCGCAGGGCGTTGACGCCGTCGGCCACCACGCGCAGCGCGTCGATATCAAGGCCGGAGTCGGTTTCGTCGAGCACGGCGAGCGTCGGCTCAAGCACGGCCATTTGCAGAATCTCGTTGCGCTTTTTCTCGCCGCCGGAAAAGCCGACATTGACCGCGCGCGACAGGAAAGATTCGTGCATTTTCACGGTCTTCATGCGCGCTTGCAGCAAATCGTAGAATTCCATGGCGTCCATTTCGGGCAACCCCTTGGCAGCGCGCTTGGCATTCAGGGCCGCTTTCAGGAAATACATATTGCTCACGCCGGGAATTTCCACAGGATACTGGAAGGCGAGGAAAAGCCCGGCACAGGCGCGCTCTTCCGGCTCCATCTCGAGCAAGTCTTCGCCCATGAAAGTGATGCTGCCTTTTGTGACCACATAGCCCTCGCGCCCGGCAATCACGTTGGCCAGCGTGGATTTGCCCGAGCCGTTCGGGCCCATGATGGCGTGCACTTCACCGGTGCCGATCGAGAGATCTATGCCCGAGAGGATTTCCTTGCCGCTTTCTTCAATTTCGACGTGCAGATTCTTGATGTCCAACATAATGAAAACTCTTTTTTACTCTTTTTTATTTGACGCAATCAGCCGACGCTGCCTTCCAGTTTGAGCTCGATCAGGCGCTGCGCCTCTACCGCAAACTCCATCGGCAGTTCGTTGAAGACTTCCTTGCAAAAGCCGTTGACGATGAGGCTCACCGCATCTTCTTCGGAAAGGCCGCGCTGCATGCAGTAGAAAATCTGGTCTTCGCCGATTTTCGCCGTGGTCGCTTCGTGTTCGACCTGCGCGCCGGGATTCTGGGTGATGAGATAGGGGAAGGTATGCGCGCCGCAGTCGCTGCCGATCAGAAGCGAATCGCACTGCGAAAAATTGCGGGCGTTGTCGGCCTGCGGCAGGATTTTGACGAGACCGCGATAGGCGTTTTGCGCAAACCCTAAGGAAATGCCTTTGGAAATGATGGTGGATTTGGTGTTCTTGCCGATGTGGATCATTTTCGAACCGGTATCGGCCTGCTGGTAATCGCGCGTCAACGCCACCGAATAGAATTCGCCCACCGAATCATCGCCTTTCAGCACGCAACTCGGATATTTCCAGGTAATGGACGAGCCGGTTTCCACCTGCGTCCAGGAAATCTTGCTGCGCGCGCCGTCGCAAAGGCCGCGCTTGGTCACGAAATTGTAGATGCCGCCCTTGCCTTCCTTGTCGCCGGGATACCAGTTCTGCACGGTGGAATATTTCACTTCCGCGTCTTCGTGGGCAAAGATTTCCACGACAGCGGCGTGCAACTGGTTCTCATCGCGCTGCGGCGCGGTGCAGCCTTCAAGGTAGGAAACATACGCGCCCTTGTCGGCAACGATCAGGGTGCGCTCGAATTGCCCGGTATTGGCGGCATTGATGCGGAAATAGGTGGAAAGCTCCATCGGGCAACGCACGCCAGGCGGGATATAGCAAAACGAGCCGTCGGTAAACACGGCGGAATTGAGCGCGGCAAAATAGTTGTCGTTCTGGCGCACAACCGTGCCAAGGTATTTCCTGACAAGCTCGGGATGCTCGCGCACCGCTTCGGAAAACGAGCAGAAGATGATGCCGTCTTTGGCCAGGCGATCCTTGTAGCTGGTTGCGACTGACACCGAATCGAAAACGGCATCCACGGCAACGCCTGCAAGCAGTTCGCGCTCCTGCAAGGGAATGCCGAGTTTTTCATAGGTGCGCAGCAATTCGGGATCGACTTCATCGAGGCTTTTCGGGCCGTCTTTTTTTGATTTCGGTGCGGAATAATAGGAAATGGCCTGATAATCAATGGGCGCAATGTTCAAATGCCCCCAGTCCGGCGCTTCCAGCGTTTGCCACAGGCGATAGGCTTCAAGCCGCCATGCGAGCAGCCAGTCCGGCTCGCCCTTCATCTGCGAGATATGGGTAATCACGCCTTCGTCCAGCCCCGGCGGCAGCGTATCCTGCTCGATATGGGTTTCAAAGCCGTAGCGGTATTCGCCAGCGGCGATTTCTTTCAGTTCTTCATTGCCACTCATAAACGTGTTTTATCCGTACCTCATGATATTTCAGGATGCGCGTCGCGCCAGGCGTTCGTCCCGCTGCATGTCGAGCAGGGTTTTGCCGGCGAGCATGTCGCGGATGTCGTTGTTGATCGATAACCAGAAAGGGCTGATGCGGCAACGCTGGGCGAAGGCACAGTCGCCTCCGCCCTTGACGCAATCCACCAGTTCCGGCCCGCCTTCCATGGCTTCCACCACTTCCAGCACGCTCACGGCCTGCGGTTCGCGGGTCAGCGTATAGCCACCATAGGCGCCGCGCGTGGAAGTCAAGATATTATTTTTTACAAGCCTTTTTAAAACCTTGCCCGTCATGGGCGCGGCTATGCCGGTTTGCTCGGCGAGCTTGGTCGCACTTTTGGGCACGTCGTCCTCGTCGAGCAGGGCGCTCAACAGCAAAAAGGCATATTCGCTTTCTTTGGTGATACGGATCATGACGGCCAAATTCGAACAAAGCGCGTACTATATTACCGCGGCTCCGGTTAATCAAGCAGCCTTGCGGCAAAACCGATTACTTGGCGCGCAAGCGTTTGAAAAAACCTATTGATTGCTCGGCGTTGCCGCGCTCGCGATAGCGCACGGCTTCGTAAGCCTGGGCGGCGCGCAGCAGATATTCCCGTTCGCGCCCTTGCCGCTCCTCGGCCATGCGGCGCAGGAACATCGCCACACTTTCATGGCTGTAGCGAATGTTTCCCGCACGCTCGAAGCGCTTCAGCATGGCAAGCGCCGCGCGCGCCAGCGCATCCTGGTCTTCGCGCGGACGTTTTTTCCACCACCATGCCAGCAGCAAGGTCAGCCCCAGCAAGCCGGCGACAAGCAGCAGCATCAGTCCAGCGCGGCCAAACGATGCCAGGCCCAGCTTGCCCAGCAAACTGCCCTGCTGGTCGTTATCAAGATCGATCACCCAGTTGCGCCAGAAAGACTGCGTGGCATCAAGCGCATTGCGCAGCCAGGCCAGCGCTTCGAGCTTTTCTGCCATGCGCGAGGTAAAGGAACGGCTGTCTTCGCCCGCGCTCAACACATCGGCGGAAAGGCGCGCCTGCTCGACGCGGTTCGGCGCCACTGCTGCTGTGGGGTCATGGCGCGTCCAGCCGTTTTTTTCATCATAGAGTTCGACCCAGGCATGCGCCAGTTCCTCGCGCACCACCACTTCGCCATTCAGGGGATTCACTTCGCCTCCCTGGTAGCCGATCACCACGCGCGCAGGAATGCCTACCGTGCGCGCGGCAAGTGTCATAGCGTTGGCGTAGTGTTCGCAAAAACCAATGCGTCCGCGAAAAAGAAATTCATCAACATCGCCCATCCCGGGAGGCGGTTCCAGCGAATAATAAAATTCTTCCGTATTGAGAAAGCGCATGAATTCACGCGAAAAACCGCTTACTTCGCCGCCGCCGTCCGCAAGCATCTGCCGCGCCAGCGCACGCGTGCGCGGCGCATCGAATCCTTCCGGCAAGCGCAAGGCATCTGCATGATCGCGTTCATCGAGCGCCAGCAGCCGGTAAGCCGTGGCGGAGGTGAGCGGATAGCGCGCAGCGCCTTTCTGTACTGGCATCCGCACCTGCATCGCATAGCCGGCGCGCGCTTCCGGCGGCAATTCCGTAACCACATCCAGCGTCAGCAGCCATTGCAGATCGCGCTTTTCCGGCACCACGGCATAGCGCACCAGCGAATCGCGACGGATTTGCACCATCGCGGGCTTGCGCAAATCATCGCGCGTGCGCTGCTGCCAGTTCTTGCCGTCGTAATGCCAGAGCACCGGGCCGCGCCAGTAAAGATGCCGCGACGACGGCACCTCGCCCTCAAAGCGCACCCGGAAGGCCACCTCATTGGAAGTCGCGAGTGAAGAGAGATCGCCCATGCTCATTTCTTCCGGCAAGCCGGTCACCGCATTCTGCTGCTGGTGCGGAATGCCCCAGAGCGGCGGAATGCGCGGGAAAAGGAAAAACAGCAGAACCGCAAACGGCAAGGCCAGCGCCAGCAGTTTCGCCACATCGCGCAAACGCCCGAAATGCAGGTGCGGCCCGCGTTGCTCGGTTTTCATCAATGCCCACACTGCCGCACCCAAGGCAAACAGCAGATAGGCGAACATCAGCATCGATTGCGAATGCATGAGAAAAGCCAGCATCAGCATCAGCTCGAGCAGAAAGAGCACCCGGGCATCGCGGGCATTGCGCGCTTCCAGCATCTTGGCAGTGGCCATCACAGCAAACAGGTTGAGGAAGGAAAGGGTAAACCCCAGGCGCGGAAAAGCCAGATAGACCAGCGCCAACCCGGCAGGCACCACCACTGCCATGCCCAGCCAGGCAATGGCCATGCGGTTCTGCCAGACCGCCAGCCATTTCATGGCCACGCCGAGCGCGAGCACCCATGCCAGCGCGCCACCCGTCTGCACGATAAGCGGCAGCAAGGCCACGGAAAAGGCAAAAAATACCGCATACCAAAGCGGCTTCGGCAAGCGCGCCGCATATTCTTTGGCAGAAATCCACAACAACATAAAAACAGTCCAGATTAAAAAAGCGCCAGCACCTGCAAGCAGCGCTCGCGATGCGCACTGCCGCCATCGAGCGGCAAGGTCTTGCCCGGCAGATGCAGGGCGTAGACAAGCCCCGCCCTGTCCGCCTCCAGTATCCACTGGCAAAGCTGCGACAGCCGCGTTTCCATATCGCCGTCCAGCTGCGCATAATCCAGCACCACTTCCGGCGCGCCTTCGCCGCTGAAGCGCTTCACCAGCCATTCGCCGCTGCGGCCGCTGCGCTTCCAGGCCACGCGCGACAGGCTGTCGCCCACATGATAGGGCGCAAGGCCAACGAGTTCGTCTTCTCCTGCCGCTTCCGCCGCCAAGGTACCGGCCCGCGCGGTCGGCACCAGCGGCAAGGGCAAATCTCCGCAAGGCAGCGGATAGACCAGGACCCGCCCCGTCAGGCGCAGCCATTGCCAGCTCAAAAACCAGCCCAAAGGATGGGTGCTGCTGATATCCACGGCCTCGACTTCCTGCCAGCCGCGCACAAGCGCCGTCTCCATTTCCAGCCACACCGTTTCCGTGCCGCCCGCGGCAAGCCCTTCCAGCCGCGCTTCCCGCCCGGCGCAAACCAGCTTCAGGCCACTGCGCACGCGGCCATCCAGTTCCTCCACCTGCAAGGGAAAGCGCGCCACTTCTCCGGCAAAGACCGGCGCCGCTTCCGACAGGCGCAAGCGCAGTCCGGCCAGTTGCCCCACCGTCATCGCTGCCGACAGCAGCGCGAGAATGGCGACGAGAAAAGTGAGCGCATAGCCGAGATTCAATTGATGATTGGCCGACCACACGAACATCACCGCCAGCACCAGCCCGAGGGCAAAGCCGAAACCGGTCGGCACCACCGGCAGGCGCGCCATGGACGCAAGCACTTTCTCGTCCGTTGCCTGTTGCCGCCGCAGCCAGCGCCGGCGCAGCGCTGCTATCAAACTTTTGCCAAAGCGCTTCATCTACAGCGGCACTTCCACTTGCCCCAGCACCGCACGCACCGCCTGCTCATGCGCCGCCTCATTCTGCATCCGCCCTTGCAGCCTGTGCCACGCCACCGGCACGAACACCGCCTGCACATGCTCGGGCAGCACCGCGCTTTCGCCACGCAGCAGCGCATAGGCCTGCGCCGCACGAATCAGCCCCAGCCCGGCGCGGGTGGAAAGGCCGTGCACAAACGCGCCGCTGCGCGTATGCGCCAGCAGCTTCTGCACATACTGGGCAATGCTTTCCGACACATGCACCGCGCGCACCGCTTTTTGCAAGGCGAGCACATCATCGCGGCTCAGCAACGGTCGCACCGCGGCAATCATGTCGCTGCGCGACTCGCCGCGCAGAATCGCCACTTCGCGCGCCGCCGCCGGATAACCCAGCGACAGACGCATCAAAAAGCGGTCAAGCTGCGATTCCGGCAAGGCATAGGTGCCAATCTGCTCGAGCGGATTTTGCGTGGCCATCACGAAAAACGGCTCGGCCAGGCGATGCGTCTCGTGCTCCACCGTCACCTGCCGCTCCTCCATCGCCTCCAGCAGCGCGGACTGGCTTTTCGGCGACGCGCGGTTGATCTCGTCGGCAAGGAGCAGCTGGGTAAATACCGGCCCCTGATGGAAAACGAGCTGCTGCGTTTGCGTGTTCAGGACGGAAAAGCCCACCACGTCCGCCGGCAACAGGTCAGAGGTAAACTGGATGCGGCGGTATTCCAGCCCGAGCGTGGCGGCAAAGGCCTTGGCGAGCGTCGTCTTGCCCGCGCCCGGCAAATCTTCGAGCAGCACATGCCCGCGCGCCAGCAGGCACGCCATCGACAGCGCAATCACCTCGTTCTTGCCCACAATAATCGTCGCCAACTGGGTCAGCGCCTGATTGAGCCGCATGCGCAAATCGCGCGGCAAGCCATCCTCTGCCATGAAAAATCCCCAAAAAGAAACGCATTGTAAACAAAACGCGCCATCGCGGCGCAGAAAAAGCCCGTCCGCGCATGATTTTCATAAATTTGATAAAAATATCGTATTTTTACCGAATATAAGCGCTTATCTTGAGAAAATTTATCGCGATAAGCGCTTTTTGATGAGAAAATTTACCATTTTACTTCCAGCAAAAAGCAACCGCATTCCCGCGCAGAGCGAAAATGCGGTTTGGCAGACGTGCAATGCCGCGCCAGGCGCGGCGTTATCTATTCGTCAGTGCTTGTGCGTACCGTGATCGCCGGCAGCCTTGGCCGCTTCGATGACTTCTTCCACAGTCTTCACCTGCGCTTCACAGCTGGCCTGGCTGCCGTCGCTGAAATGCACGGTGATGGTGTGCGTTTCGCCTTTCTTGGGATGCTTGTCTTCAGGAATCTGCATCAGCATGATGTGATCCGAGCCTTTCTTGAATACGCGCTCGCCCTCTTCCACTTTCAGGTTTTCCAGCGGCGACATTTCCATCACGTCGCCTTTCATCACCATCTGGTGGAACTCGACATTCGGCGTTACGCTCGGGATTTCCCCGCTCTTGATTTCCACGGCCTCGCCCTTGTGCACGAAGGTGAGGAAAGCGCCGGTCATGTTTTTGCCGGGAATCACTTCCTGGATCACGCAATCGTGCAGCTCGGTGGCAGCGGCGGCCTTGTCGGCAGCGATCGCATGGCCGGCAGCCAGCGCGGCGGCGATGAACAATACAGGTTTCATGGTTGTACCTCTCAAAGTTGGTTATATCAGGGTTGCTTGAGGCACTGCGCAAAGGCAGCAAGGGAATCGGTTTCGTCTATCACCCCGGTTTTCACCGCCGCCTGTCTGCCATCGACAAACAGGGCGGTAAAGGGCAAACCGACGGCACCGAATTTTTCAAGGATATCGCCATCTTCCGTGCGCGTGGCCGGTAGTCTGGCGATATTGAGTTCCTGGAAAAGTCTGGCAATGTCCGCTTCGTCATCGCCGAGATTGAGGGTATGCACGGCAAGGTTTTCCTCTTTGGCAGCAAGCGCATCGAGGAGCGGCAATTCCTCGCGGCACGGCTTGCACCAGAGCGCCCACAGGTTGAGCACGACCGGCTTGTCGCTGTCTCCCGTCCATTCCGGCAACACGTCCGCGAGCGCCAGCGCTTTTTCCGCGCGCTTGAATCCCCTGGGCAACGGACAGGCCACTTGCGGAATATCGCCTTCGTCCGCTTTCTGCCCGGCAGATTCCGGTGCTTTCGCGGGCAATGCCGCATCGCTGAGTACCTTGTCCAGCTCCTGCGTCAGCGCCTTGGCGCCAATCTGGTAATCGAATACGTCCGCAAGCTTGCGCTCCGGCGAAATCAGGTAAATCACCGAGCTGTGATAGACGGTATAAGGCATGCCGGGTTCGGGATGATCGATTTTCTTGCCGTTCAGGCGGTAACCGAACGTGGCGCCCAGTTGCCTGGCGAGCGCCTGGATATTTGTCATCTCGCCGGTCAGCCCGACGATACGCGGATGAAAATAGCGGGTATAGGTATTGAGCCGCCCCACTTCATCGTTCACCGGATCGATGGTGACGAAGATCGGCTGGATGGCATCGGGATTTTTCACGCTTTTCATCACCTTGCCGAACTCGTAAAGCGTAGTCGGGCAAATATCCGGGCAAGAGGTAAAGCCGATGGCGAGCAGCAGGTATTTGCCGGAATAGCTTTCTTCGCTGACCCGCCCTTCCGGGCCTTGCAGATCGAAGCTGATGGCACGCGCAAAAACCATGCCGCCGCACAGGGCCAGCAGCAGCCAGCCAGCCTTGAGGAAGTTGCGTGCAAACATGAATACCTCCCGGACGAAAATTTTCGCGATTATAGCAAGGACGGCGATGCCGCCTGCTTTGACAAATATCAACCGCTTTTATGAATGTTTTTATTTTACAGCAATTTTTAATTACTTTTTCTCATAAGCAAGCGCTTATGATGAGAAAAATTTGCATAACAAGCGCTTGTTGATGAGAAAAAATACCATCCAGACAAAAGCATTCAAGCAAAAACCTGCGCCCAGATATCGCGCACCTTGCCGCGCATTTCCGCCCACGGGGCAGCTGCGACGATGCCGCTCTGGCCATTGAGATAGCAGCGGTGCGCTTCGATACGCAGGCGGCGGTAGGCGTCGCGCAGGGTGGCGGCATCGACGGAAGCAATGAGTCCCGTCGCTTCCAGCGCAGCGAGCTGGCGGATGTTGTCGCTCATGCGCACGATCACCGGCTCGACATGTGCATGTTTCAGCAACAGATATTGCACCATGAACTCGATATCGACGAGGCCGCCCGCGCCATGCTTGAGATCGAACTGCCCGTCTTCCGTTTTCGGCGCATGCGCACGCATTTTTTCGCGCATGTCCAGCACCTTGTCGCGCAAATCGGCAGGCGGCGGCGTGCACAGCACTTCATGGCGGATGCGGGAGAACTCTGCGCCGAGATCGGCGTCGCCCACCACGAAACGCGAACGCGCCAATGCCTGGTGCTCCCACGTCCATGCCGATTCGTGCTGATATTTTTCGAAGGCCTGCACGCTGGACACCATCAGCCCGGAACGCCCGCCCGGGCGCAGTTGCGTATCGAGTTCGTAGAGCACGCCGCTGGTCGAGGGCGCGGAGAGGAAATGGGTCAGGCGCTGCACCAAGCGGGTGAAGAACACGGAATTGTCGAGCGCTTTTCCGCCATCGGTCATGCCGTTTTCCTCGCCCTGGTCGAACAGGAAAACCACATCGAGATCCGAACCATAACCGAGCTCCAGTCCGCCCAGCTTGCCGAAGCCGATGATGGCAAAGCGCGCGCGGCTGCCGTCGGCCATGCGCGGTTCGCCGTATTTTTCCGCAAGCAGCCGATAGGCGCGGCGATAGGCGCGATCGAGCACCAGAGTGGCCACCCAGCTCAGATAATCGCTCACTTTCATCAGCGGCAAACGCCCGTGCACATCGCCCCAGGCAATTTTGAAAACTTGCGCATGCTTGAAATCGCGCAGGGCGTGCAGCCAGGTTTCATCATCGGCAACGCCATCAAGACGCGCATCGAGATCGGCGGCAAGGTGGGCAATTTCCTCCGCGGCATTGCGCTCGCTCAACACTTCATCGAGCACCAGCGGATGCTCGCAAATGAAATCCATCAGCCATTTGGAGCTGGCGGCAATGGCAAGCAAATGCGCGAGCAGCGTCTGCTGCTCGGCGAGCATGCCGACATAGACTTCGCGGCGGCTCACCGCTTCGATAAGCCGCGCCACCCCGGCAAAGCCCTGCGCATAGTGCGGATGCCCGCCAATGAGCGTCAACATTTGCGGCACCAGGTTTTCGATGCGCCGCGCGGTGCGATCGGAGAGACGTGCCCACGGCAGGCGTTCGGCAAAGGCGGCAATCTCGCCGCCCAGCATGGCGGCCGTCTGCGCTTCCATGCCCTGCGCCAGCAGCAATGTTTCGAGCGCCTGCGCATCCTGGTTGCGCCAGTCGAGGCGGGTCAGCGCTTCATTGACGGCCACGCTGTCCTCACCGGCAAAGACGTTATCGAACCAGCGCTGCACGCGGCGGCGCGCCGCCTGCAAATCATCGCGCAGCACGGCGGCATCGGCATGGCGGCAGGCGGCAGCAAGCGCTTGCCAAGCGTCGATATCTTCGCTGTCTGGCAGGGTATGCACCTGTTTGTCTTCCTGAAATTGCAGGGCGTTTTCCACCGTGCGCAGCAGCAGATAATCCGCGCGCAACTGCGCCACCGCCTCTTCCGGCCAGAAGCCGAGCGCGCCGAGGCTCTCCAGCACGGCAAAGAACGACGGCGTCTGCAAACGCGGATATTGCCCGCCGTAAATCATCTGCATCGCCTGCACGGAAAATTCCGCCTCGCGAATGCCGCCCGCGCCGAGCTTGATGTGGTTCTCCATGCCTGCCGTACGGATCTGGCGGTTGATGCTTTGCTTCATCTCGGTAATCGAACCCAGCGCCGCATAATCAAGATAACGCCGGTACATGAAGGGCTTGAGCGCTTCGAGCAGGGCAAAACCGCCCGCAATATCGCCCGCCACCGGCCGCGCCTTCATCATCGCGTAGCGCTCCCAGTCGCGGCCATGCATCTGGTAATACTGCTCCATCGCGTCATGATTGAGGGCGAGCGGCCCGGTCTGCCCGAAAGGACGCAGGCGCATGTCCACGCGATAGCAAAAGCCGTCGGCCGTGACGGCATCAAGGCTGTGAATCAGCTTCTGCGCCAGCTTGCGGAAAAACACCTCATGCGCTTCCACCTTCGGCCCCGACGTTTCCCCGCCGTGGGCATAGACGAAAATCAGATCCACATCGGAAGAAAAATTCAGCTCGCGCCCGCCGAGCTTGCCCATGCCGAGCACGGTGAGGCGCATCACCCGCCCGTCGGCATAACAAGGATAGCCATAGCGCGTGGCCAGCGCATGAAAATGCCAGTCCAGCGCGGCATCAATGAGAGCGGCAGCCAACGCGGACAGCGCTTCGACGAACACGCGCTCGTCCATCTCGCCGCGCAACCGCGCCGCCACCAGCGCGCAGGCATGGCGATGGCGGAAAAGGCGCAAATCGCGCAAGAGCGCATCCTCGTGCGCTTCCGCGCCCTCGCGCATCGTGCGCCACGCACCGGCAAAGTCGTAGAGCGGCCAGTCATGCCGCCCTTGCACAAAATCCTGCCATTCAGGATGCGCCGCCAGCTGCCTGGCCAAATACGGACTGCCCATCACCCTGCCCCTTCAAAGCTGCAAAAGCCTCGCATCATATAGCGGAAGGCGCAGCGGGAAAACCTGCACGAGCGGAAAACGAAAAAGCGGCCGCTGATGGCGTTTTGCGCTGAAATCCTGCCGCACGGGAATCTTTTCACAGCAAAGGCAAAAGGCGTTTTGCCCACGGTAACGACCCCGCCCACCCAATCCTTTTCCATTAAAACCAAAAATATAGTCGTTTTTTATCATCTTTAAGCGCTTATCATGAGAAAATTTCTCACCATAAGCGCTTTATGGTGGTAAAAAATCACTATCCTTTGCAGCGCACCACTTACTCGGGAAAGCGCGCCGCACCGTGCGTATCCACCTTGGCTTCCGGGCTGGCCGTGAAATCGCCTTTTTCCGCTTTTTCCTGTGCTGTGTTGTCGTGCTTGTTGGCGGGTTCCGCGCTGTCTGGCGTTGCCGATGAAGGAGAATGCTCTCCGTCGCCGGTTTCCACACTGGCATCATCAATTTTGAGGTGCATGGGCGGTGCGCTGCCGTCCTTGTTCTGGCCGAAATAGACTTGCATGTGCGGGAACGGCATTTCGATGTCCGCCGCGTCGAAATACATTTTCACCAGGCGGTTGTAGGCGCGCCCCACGATCCATTGGTCGCCCGGCGTGGTTTTGATGGAGATGCGGATCATCACCGCGCTGTCGGCAAGCTGGGTTACGCCGTGCACGTTGATGGGTTCGAGGATGTAGTGCTTGAGGTCGCCTTTCATGAGTTCATCAAAGGCGGCACGCAGCTGGGTGATGGCGTCGTCGATGTTCTCGCGGTAGGCGATGCCGTATTCGGCGATATGGTTGGCGTAGCCGCGCATGTAGTTGGATACGCGGGTCACGTTGGAAAAAGGAATGAGATGGTAGGTGCCGGAGCTGTCGCGCACGCCTACCGAGCGGATGGAAATGTGCTCGGCAGTGCCGGTGATGCCGTCCACAGTGACGACGTCGCCGCGGTTCATGGCGTTCTCGATCTGGAAGAAGATGCCGGTAATGATGTCCTGCACCAGCTTCTGCGCACCGAAACCGATGGCAAGACCGAGCACCCCGGCACCAGCGATCAGCGGGCCGATGTTGATGCCGATTTCCGAGAGCACCATCATGCCGGCAATCGAGAAAATCACTACGGTAAAAGCGCTTCGGAACAGCGACAGCAATGTTTGCGCGCGGGCGCTGGCGCGATTGCCCTGCCCGGCCTGCAGGCGATGCTCGATGATGCTGCTGAAAACGAGCCAGATCAGCGCCGTCATCACCACGATCAGGAACACGCCGCCCCATTTGTCGATAAAGGCCTGGCCTTTTTGCGATGCCGCCCAGCCGCGCATGTCCACCACGCCCCAGGATGACAGCACCCCGAAAACCACCAGCCACAGCAGAACGATGCGCAGCAGGCGCAGGATATTGGGCACAATGGTGTTCAGGCGCTTGTCCAAACCGGGCACGCGCTGCTTCCATTCCGGGGAGAAGTTGAAGCGGTGGCCGATGAACTGCCCCATGAGCGCCGAGAGCAGCAAACCGCCGCCGACGATGAGCAGGGTATTCAAGGTGCCGTGCATCACGAAGGGCAAGGCCTTGTCGGCGCGCAACACCGTCACCACCAGCAGCATCACGAAATAGGCCAGCGCCAGCCAGTGCCAGGTGCGGGCCAGAAGGCGCAGGGTGACGACAAGCAGCGTGCTCTTGGCGGTTTTGCTTTTCGCGAGCAGCGCATTGCGCACTTCGTGGCGCTTGCGCATCATCATGGTGACGCCGTAGATAAAGGCGGTGAAGGCCAAAGTGGCCGAAAACACGCGCGCGACCGACCACGAGAGATTGATATTGATCAGCGGCAGAATCACCATGTAGCCATAGCCGAGCAGATTGATGAGCGTCACGAACACGCGATGCCAATAATGGGCGACGGCATCGCTGGCCGGCAGCAGGCGCAGGCCGGGATAGCGCGGGAAAAGCAGGGCGCGGATCGCCGTTTTCAGCAATTCGATCACGATATAGGCCTGGAAGAACAGGGTAAATTGCGTGGCAAGCGGCCCCTGCTCCACATTTTCACCCAGCACGGTGGCAGCGATAATGCCAGATACCAATACCGAAGCCATCAGCAGCAGCACATCCAGCCCCGATACCAGCGCGGTGCCCAGGAAACGGCGCACCAGCGGCTTGTAGCGCTTGCCGGCAATGCTCCAGTGTTGCAGGCGCTTGCGCAGGCGATGCGAAAGCGCGCGCACGCCCTGGTAGATGAAAAGCGTAATCCCCATCACCACTGCCAGCTTGAAAAGCCGCACGAGCAGCGCGTTCATGTCGATATTGCGCAGCACCACGTCGCGCCCGGTAAAGACGCCAACCAGCGCATCCCAGCTTTGGCTGATGTTGTCGCCCACTTCCAGGGCAATCACCTTGCCGGATTCGACGAGCTTTTTCGGCAGGCTGGCGACTGTGGTCACGGCTGCCTTGGCATTCTCGGTCACCGCCTTGATCGCTTCGGCTTCATCCGGCTTGTCCGCCTTGCCTGCTTCCGGCGTTTCCGCTTTGGGTCTGTCGTCGGCAGCGGTACTACCTGACGCGGTTTCGGGCGTGCTGCCTTCCGGGGAAGACGTCGATGGCGCGGCGCTTTCCGCACTGATGCGGCGCAGTTCGCTGATCAGGCGCTCGCGTTGCACCGGGTTTTCCAGCACATCGGCGAGCGCGCGCATCGCCGCCCTGTCATCCTGCGTTACTTCTTTGGTTTGCGGATGGTTCTGCGCATAGAGCGGCAGCATCCAGATCAACAGCAAGCACAAGAACTTGCGCATACATTCTCCTCGTTCCACTTCCGGTTGGATATGGCAATATTTGTACGGCACCCCGCAGGTTATGCATCAGCGCATCACAGGCAGCCAACAAGCTGAGCCTCGCCGCAACGCAAAAAACCTGATGATTATATAAAGCATCATCGAAAATAGTATTTTTTTACCATCAACAAGCGCTTGGCATGATAAAAAAAGATTGTTTAATAATTTATTTTGAGAAAATACTATCCCTGATAATCACAGGGAAATTCCCCGCGCATCTTTTCCGCCTTGGCCAGCACCACATCGCGCATGTCTTCCTGATAACGCTGCATTTTTTCGCGAAGCGCCGCATCGCTCGCGGCGAGAATGCGCACGGCGAGCAGCCCGGCATTTTTCGCGCCATCGAGAGCAACGGTTGCCACCGGCACGCCGCCCGGCATTTGCAAAATGGAAAGCACGCTGTCCCAGCCGTCGATGGAATTGCTGGAAAGAATCGGCACGCCGATCACCGGCAAAGGCGTGAGCGATGCCAGCATCCCCGGCAAATGCGCCGCGCCGCCAGCACCGGCAACAATCACCTGCAAACCGCGTTCATGCGCCGTGCGCCCGTAATCAAGCAAGCGCTCCGGCGTGCGATGCGCAGAAACGACTGTCACCTCAAACCCCACGCCAAACGCGCGGCACACCTCCGCCGCCTCGCGCATCACGCGCAAATCGCTGTCGCTGCCCATGACGATGCCGACCTGTACCTTATCCATGACTCACCACCTTGAGTTTTCCCTGTACCAATACCATTTTTTGCGCAAGTTCGTCGGCGCTTGCCGCGAGTATCGTGACATGCCCCATCTTGCGCCCGGGGCGGGTTTCCGTCTTGCCGTACCAGTGCACATGCACATCGGGCACCGCCATCACCTCTTCGGCACCGAGCAACAGCGGCTTGCCGCTATGGCCGGGCGCGCCGATCACGTTGAACATCGCGGCATGGCGGTGCTGCGCGGTATCGCCCAAGGGTAGCCCGGCGAGCACGCGCCACATCTGGTCGAACTGCGAACTGGCATGCGCCTCGATGGTGAGATGGGCGCTGTTGTGCACGCGCGGCGCGGTTTCGTTCACCCACACCTCGCCCGTATCGGTCACAAACATTTCCACCGCAAACAATCCCGCGCTGCCCAAGGCCGCCACCAGTTGCCGCGCCATGCTTTCCGCCTTTTCGGCAATCTTTTCATCGATCTGCGCGGGTGAACGCACGGCATCGACCAGATTGAGCGCCGGATCAAACACCATTTCAAACACCGGATAGCTGCGCACATCGCCCGCGCCATCGCTCACCACGAACACGGCAATTTCACAGGCAATCGGGCAAAGCGCCTCGATGACGGATGGCACATCCCAAAGCTTGGCCAGATCCGCTTCGTCGCGGATGACCTGCACACCTTTGCCGTCGTAACCGCCAGTGCGCGTCTTCTGCACGAAAGGCAGGGGAATTTTTTGCAAATCAATATCTTTCTTGCTGTCAGCGAGATAATACGGCGCAGTCGCCAAACCCGCTTGCGCATAGAAATCCTTCTGCAAGCCCTTGTCCTGAATCAGCGCCAGCACATCCGGCGTGGGTACCACGCGCTTGCCCTGCGCGGCGAGATCGCGCAGCGCCGCCACATTCACATGCTCGATCTCGATGCCGACCACATCGGCATCATGGGCAAAATGCATCACCGTGCCGTAATCGGCGAAATCGCCCTGCACCACCTGCGCGCCCATACCGGCACACGGCGGCACACCCTGCGGATCGAGAATCTTGATGTCGGCCGGATAATTGGTTGCCGCCTGCATGAACATCCGCCCCAATTGTCCGCCACCCAGCATGGCTACTTTCATAAAAACTCCAAAAATCGTTGCTTTTTATCTGTTTGGAAGGACGCAACCTGCTACGTCCCTCAAATGCCGTCACCGTGTGTCATTCATTATGAAACACGATTGTTTTCATAAAAAATCAAAAAATAATTATTTTTTACCATAATTAAGCGCTTATCATGAGAAAATTTCTCATCGAAAGCGCTTAATGGTGATAAAATTTCTCACCCCATCAACATGTTCGCATTTTTCGTTGGGGTTTGTGCTGGCGCATTCACCACCAACCTGCGCCTCTGCCCTTTGCCTCAATCGCGAATCACCACCCCGCTCGCCCAATCGACAATGCGGCTCGGCTTTTCCTCGCCGCCCAGCGCACCATCGAGCACGCAAAGCGCGGGAAAATCGTGCTCGGGAAAATATTGCAAGACTTCCTCTGCGCTCCGCGCCGGCGGCAAGCCATGCGGATTGGCAGAAGTGGAAAACAGCGGCGCGCCCACGGCATTGCTCACCGCTGCAAGCAAGGGATGGTGCGTCAGGCGCAGCGCCACCTTGCCGTCCACAATCGCACCTTTGGCCACTTTGTCGCCCGCCGGCAGCAAAAACGTGGTTGCGCGCATCTTTTGCGCTTCTGCCATCGCCTGCCAGTCGCGCTTGGAGATGCCCGCAACATAGCCTTGCGCCACTTCCGCACTGCCCGCCACCAGCAACACGCCCTGCGCAGCCGCGCGTCCCTGCTTCAAATCGAGAATGGCCTGCAAGGCATCCGCCCGTCCAGCATGGCCGCTCAGGCCGAATACCGCTTCCGTCGGGCAGGCGAAAACGCGCCCCGCATGAATATGCCCAAGCAACAGCGCCGCGTCCTGCGGCCAGGTCAGAACGGGCATTCCAGCAGTTGTCCCTTGTAATACATGGCGCGATCAACCACCTTGTCGCTGATCGTGAGCAGCCACGGCTTCGCCATGAACGATCCCATTTCAAAGCCGCCCAGCCCTTCGTGATAGGCGAGATACTGGCTGCGCACATCGTGCAGCTCCACGCCGTTGCGCGCCACATTCTGGTGCGCGTACCAGCCAATGAAATCGGTAGCATCATCGAAGCGCTCGCGCGAGACATTGCTGCGCCCGCGTTTCAGCATGTACCAGTCCCAGGTTGGCGCTTTCACCTGCGCATAGCCATAGGCATCCGAGGTGCTGAGCGCTTTCGGGTTGAAACTCGATTCCTGGTGCATGAAAGCAAGCACGTACCACGGCGGAATCTGCCATTCGCGATTCGTCGCTGCGAGCGCCTCGCGCCAGTGCGGCCGCGCATCGAGAAGCGCGCAGGCATCGTCGCGCAGGGCAACATCCGGCTGAGATTCATTATGAAAACGCGGATCGCGCGGGCGGCTGTCAAAATCATTGCCTGGCCGCAACGGCGCCTGCCCGCCGCCTGAACATGCCGCCAGCGCCAAAGCCACGCCCGCTCCCATCATCAGCTGCCGCAAACGCATCGTTACTCCCGCCAATCTGCTAAAATGCCGCATTTTATCACTCTCCCTCACGAATAGCAGACGGAATCACCATGAGCGACACTCCTGCCGTAGCAGCCAATTTTATCCGCAACATCATCAAAGACGACCTCGCCCAGGGCAAGAACGACGGCAAGGTTATCACCCGCTTCCCGCCCGAGCCCAACGGCTACCTGCATCTCGGGCACGTCAAATCCATCTGCCTCAACTTCGGCATGGCGCGCGAATTCGGCGGCACCTGCAACCTGCGCTTTGACGACACCAACCCCGAAAAGGAAAACGAAGAATACATGGCAAGCATCAAGCGCGATGTCGAATGGCTCGGCTTCAAATGGCATGCGCTGCACCATGCTTCCGACTACTTCCCCGAGCTTCTCGACTACGCCTTCCAGCTGATCGACAAAGGATTGGCGTATGTGGACAGCCAAACCGCCGACGAAATCCGCGAAAACCGCGGCACGCTCACCGAACCCGGCAAGAACAGCCCCTACCGCGATCGTCCCGTCGAAGAAAACCGCCGTCTCTTCCAGGAAATGGTCGATGGCAAGCACGCAGACGGCACACTCGTGCTGCGCGCCAAAATCGACATGGCCTCGCCCAACATCAACATGCGCGACCCCGTCATCTACCGCATCCGCCATCGCGCCCACTTCCACGCCGGCGACTCGTGGAAAGTCTATCCCATGTACGACTACACCCACTGCCTCTCCGACATGCTCGAAGGCATCACCCACAGCCTCTGCACCCTCGAATTCGAAGACCACCGCCCGCTCTATGACTGGACGCTCGACGTACTCGATACCCCCTGCCACCCGCAGCAAATCGAATTCTCGCGCCTGTCGCTCGAATACACCGTGCTCTCCAAGCGCCGCCTCATCCAGCTCGTGAATGACAAGCACGTCAACGGTTGGGACGACCCGCGCATGCCCACCATTGCCGGCATGCGCCGTCGCGGCATCCAGCCCTCCGGCCTGCGCGCCTTCTGCGACAAAATCGGCATCAGCAAGGCCGACGGCACCATCGAAATGAGCTACTTCGAAAGCGTCATCCGCGATGATCTGAACCAGCACGCCGCGCGCCGCATGGCCGTGCTCGATCCCCTCAAAGTGACTCTGGTGAACCTCGAAGACGGCCACGAAGAAACCCTGACGCTCGCCAACCATCCGCAGGACGACAGCATGGGCACGCGCCCCGTCCCCTTCGCCAAAACGCTCTACATCGAGCGCGAGGATTTCGCCGAAAATCCGCCGAAGAAATGGAAGCGCCTCGCGCCCAACGAAGCCGTGCGCCTGCGCGGCGCCTACGTCATCACCTGCGAAGACGTCGTGAAAGACGCAGACGGCAATATCATCGAGCTCCTCTGCCGCTGCGACATGGCCACCCTCGGCACCAACCCGGAAGGCTACAAGGCCAACGGCGTCATCCACTGGGTCAGCGCCGCGCATGCGCTCGATGCCGAAATCCGCGTCTATGACCGCCTCTTTACCGAGAAAAACCCGATGGCTGCGGAAAACTTCCTCGACACCATCAACCCCCGCTCGCTCACCATTCTCGACAACGCCAAAGTCGAACCGGCAAGCTGCGCCGAAGCGGGCACCGTGTACCAGTTCGAGCGCCAGGGCTACTACGCCGTCGATCCCGACAGCACGGACGGCAAACTCGTCTTCAACCTTACCGTGGGCCTGAAAGACAGCTTCAAATAAGCCGCCCTTCCGCAAGGATGCGAGCACACTGCATTTTTGCGGAAATTTATAAAAAATAGCGTCTTTTTATCATCAAGAAGCGCTTATCGTGAGAAAAATTCTCATAATGAGCGCTTGTTGGTGAGAAATTTTATCATCCTCGAATTTTACGGATACCAGCAGCGATATGCCGGGTTCACTTATCACGGACGCAGCTCGGGCACGAAGTGCCCGACAGCAAACATCCGTCAGCCATAAATGGCCAGCCTGCGAAAGCAGGCTTCGTCAATATTATGACTTCCATAAAACAATAAAAAATAGTAATTATTTACCACAAACAAGCGCTTCTTGTGAGAAAATTTATCATGATAAGCGCTTTTTTATGGTAAAAAATCACTATGACTATTGAACTGACCTGCGGCAAGCTGCGGAGTATCTACAGCCATTCAGCCTGCCCCTGCGTAAATGGCGCAAATGCAGGGACGTAGCCTGCTACGTCCCTGCATGACCAAACATATGCACCAAGCACGTTGCAGGCAACGTCCCTGCATCCCATCATCCGCGTCATCTGTTTATCAGAGAGTTATGCGCAGGTTTCACAACCATCACGACGCTTCGCCGTCCCTCGTCCCGTCATCGATTTCCAGCAGCTTGCGGCGCAAAATCTTGCCCACGTTGGATTTGGGCAGTTCGCGGCAGAACTGGTAAGCCTTCGGGCATTTGTAGGCAGTCAGATGCTGGCGGGCATAGGCTTTCAGCTCTTCCACGCTGGTTTCGCGGCCTTCGCGTACCACGATATAGGCTTTTACCACTTCACCGCTGTCCTTGGAGGGCGCGCCGCAGCATCCCACTTCCAGCACGGCAGGATGTCCCGCCAATACGGCTTCCACTTCATTGGGATAGACATTGAAGCCGGAGACGAGAACCATGTCTTTCTTGCGATCGACAATGCGGAATTGTCCGTCGCCGTACATGCGCGCGATGTCGCCGGTCTTGAACCAGCCATCAGCAAGGGCATGGGCATTTTCCCCTTCCTGCCGCCAATAGCCCTGCATCACCTGCGGCCCGCGTACCCACAATTCCCCTTCCTCGCCAGGCGCGACCTCGCGGCCATCATCATCGCGCAGGGAAATGTCGGTGGATGGCAGCGGATAGCCGATATTGCCGCTGTACCCCTTGCCATACAGGGCATTGACGCACACCACGGGCGAGGTTTCCGTCAGCCCGTAGCCTTCGATGATGACGTTGCCGGTGATGCTTCGCCACTGTTCGGAAACGTTTTTTTCCAGTGGCATGCCGCCGGCCACGGCGAAACGCAGGCGCGAAAAATCCAGGCTTTTGAAGCCGCGCTGCTGCAACAGCCCCTTGAACAGCGTGCTGACGCCAGTGATGACAGCAAACGGATATTTGCGCAGGATTTTCACGAAAGCAGGCATGTCGCGCGGATTGGTGACCAGAATGGAATGCAGCCCGCGGCCAGGAAAACACAGGGCATTCACCGTGCAGCAAAAAATATGGTAGAGCGGCAAGGCGGTAATCAGCACTTCGCCGGGCTTGTCCAGCTCCGCGCCGATCCAGAAATCCACCTGCTGCACATTGGCGAGAATATTGCCGTGACTCAGAATCGCACCCTTGGCAAGGCCGGTGGTGCCGCCGGTGTACTGGAGCATGGCGATGCTGTCCGCATCAAGCGCAGGTGGCGCAAATGCCAGCTTGCGCCCTTCGCGGATGATGCGGCAATAGGGAATGATGTTGTAAAGATCATGATGCGGCACCAGTTTTTTCACATATCTGACGATGCCGTTTACCGCCTTGCCTTTCAGCGCGCCCAGCTCGTCGCCGAAACGGGTGAGAATCACATGCTCGATGGACGGCAGGCTGCCGTGGATTTCCGACAGCGTGCGCGCGAAATTCTCCGCAATGACAATACCCTTCACCTCGGCATCCATGAGCTGGTGCCTGAGTTCGTGCGCGGTGTAGAGCGGGTTGACGTTGACCACCACAATCCCCGCACGCAGGCAGCCATAAAACACGACAGGGAACTGCAAGATGTTCGGCATCATCAGCGCCAGCCTGTCCCCCGGCCGGTAGCCCAGCACCCGCTGCAAATAGGCGGCAAAGGCGCGTGAACGCTCCTCCACGTCGGCGAAAGAGAGCGTGGTGCCGAAATTGGTAAAGCCGCGCGCGCTGCCAAAACGGGCAAACATGTCTTCCAGATAATCACCGAGATGGGCAAACCGCCGCTCCGGCAATTGCGCCGGCACATGAGGGGGGTAATGGGCAAGCCAGGGCTTGCTGTCAAGGTGCGCCGTCATACTCTCTCCTTGTGATGGACGCGCCATCATAGCGCAACACCCGCCCGCCAACCTACAGGCCTGCGGGCAAATCTTGTATCATGCGCGCTTTTCCCGACCACAATCTCCAGAACTTTCCATGTTAAGCCCTTCCGAATTCAAAGCCTCCATGGCGCTTTTTGCCAGCGGCATCACCGTCATCACCTGGAATGAAAACGACAACATCCAGGGCATTACCGTCAGCGCCTTCAGCTCGCTGTCGCTCAATCCACCGCTCGTCCTCTTCTGCATCGACAAGAGCGCCTATGTGCACGACATGATGTGCGCGCAAAGCCATCTTGCCGTCAACATCCTCGCGAGCAGCCAGACCGAACTCGCCTGGCGTTTCGCCGGCGCCGACCGCAGCAATCTCGAAGAACATATCTGCCGCAACAACGCCAACCATCTGCCTTTCCTGAAAGACGCCCTCTGCAACCTCAATGTCGCCGTGCGCGATATCCTGCCGGGCGGCGACCACAGCATCTTTGTCGCCGAAGTGCTGGAAAGCGTGCGCCATCCCGAGCGCAAACCCCTGCTTTATCACAACAGCACCATCTTCTCCGCATGAGCTTTCTCGACCGCATCCGCGAAGCCAACAACGCCAATCTCACCGAGTACCTGCCGCTTTATGTGCAGGGTGAACAAGTCGGCCTCATCTGGCAGCCGCAGCTCGATGCCATCCGCGATGGCGGCCTTGCCCTGCATCTCGACGGCAAGCGCTGCCATTGGCAGACGCCGGGCGGGTTTGAAGAAAACAGCGCCCTGCTGGCCGATTGCGCGGCAAAATGGCTCGCGAGCGGACTAGTCAGCGGCTGGCGCGATGAAAACTACGCCATTGCCGCCGGTTTCCACGATGCGCCCTGCGCCGTCATCGAACGCGCCGCCATGCCCGTGCTCGGCGCTTGCGGCTATGGCGTGCACGTCAACGGCCTCACCATGCGCAACGGCAAACCGCACATGTGGCTTGGCCGCCGCGCCCCCGACAAAAGCACCGATCCCGACAAACTCGACCAAATCGCCGCCGGCGGCATCCCGCACGGCATCGGCATCTTCGCCAACATGCAGAAAGAATGCGAGGAAGAAGCGGCATTGCCGGCAGAACTCACGGCCAGCGCACGCGCCGTCAGCATGACCAGCTACCTGCGCCAGACGGAAAACGGCATCCGCGCCGACGTGCTGTTCAACTACGACCTTTGGCTGCCACCCGATTTCATCCCGGAAAACCGCGATGGCGAAGTGGCTGAATTCCTCTGCCTGCCGGTGGAAGAAATCGCTGATATCGTTGCCGAAAGCGATGCCGTCAAATTCAACTCCGCCATCGTCATCATCGACTTCCTCATCCGCCACGGCTACCTCACACCCGAACACCGCGACTACGCCGCCATTGCCAGCCGCCTCAACCCGCGCGAACTTCTCCTGAAAATCTGGTCGCAACAGCCATAAAAAGCAGAAAAACGGCGAACTTGCAAAAAAAGCGCAAAAACTGCTTGCATCAGCATCTGAAGCCATTATAATGCGCGCCTTCAAGACGCTTGGGTCGTTAGCTCAGTGGTAGAGCAGTTGGCTTTTAACCAATTGGTCGAAGGTTCGAATCCTTCACGACCCACCATCTTCACCATGGCAAACAGCGTTTCTCACGGCAATCGCCGCATCTTGAACATCACAACGGGTCGTTAGCTCAGTGGTAGAGCAGTTGGCTTTTAACCAATTGGTCGAAGGTTCGAATCCTTCACGACCCACCATCAATTTCCCTAAAATCATCATTTTTTACCGAAACAAGCGCTTCTCCATGAGAAAAAGCATGCATATTTATCGTTTTTCTGTTGCGTATGAATTCTCTCCGCCTGCCGCTATAATGCGCCGCTTTTCCCGCTCTGTTCAGGTATGGAACAACTGGTACTCGTCTTCGGCGAACCGCTGAAGAAAATGCCCAAGGATCTCTACATCCCGCCGGATGCGTTGCGGGTGATGCTGGCCGTGTTCGAAAGCACAGCCTGAATAACAATACAGCTTGAATAAATAGAGGAGATAAAGAATATGAATTCAAAACCTGAAGGAGCCGGAGCCCGGGCCTGTTGGTTTGTCGGAGCCACATACGGCGGAACTGATGATCAGACCCCCCGCTTTCTACAGGAAGGCATTTGGGAAAATGGATATCAGGACAAATACCTTGACGCAGTGAAGTCTATCCAGGTGGGGGACCGTATTGCGATTAAGTCGTCCTATACGCGAAAGCACGATCTCCCCTTTGATAACCGAGGCCAAACCGTTTCCGTCATGGCGATCAAAGCCATTGGCACGGTAAAAGAGAACCTCGGCGACGGCCGCATCTTGAAAGTTGACTGGACACCTTTCGATCCTCCGCGTGAGTGGTACTTCTACACCAATCGAAGCACGGTCTGGCGGGTCTTGCCTGGGGACTGGACTACAGATGCGTTGATCGGATTCACCTTCGAGGAAAAGGTACAAGACATCAACCGGTTCCGCAATGCTCCTTACTGGCGTGAACGCTTCGGTGATAGTGCTGTCGACAAGCGCCGTTTCAACTGGACCCGCTTTTACGAAGCGGTAGCAGACAAGCTCCTGACCTTTCGGAATAGGCGGGATGAGCTGATTGCCGGAATCCACGTTATTGCATCGAAGGTGGATGGCCTCTCTAATCTACAGGATCAATTTGCGGATGGTTCTTCTGGTCCCCTGAAGGACATCTGCCCATTTACGGCCATGGGCATATTCAACAGGGGGATCACCGATGCAAATCGCAAAGCTATTGCAAGCGAGCTTGCCAGTCTGCTTGGAGTATCTGAGCCGGTTCCGGATTCCTTTGAGGGGATTCCTATTCTCAACAACCAGAAGTCATGGTTTTTCGGGTTCGACAACAAACGCCAACCAGACGACATTGACATCCTCTGGGAGGCCTTCGCCCAGGCAATTGCTTTTGCGGAAGCGGATGACGCGGAGGCGCGGTCGGCATTTGTCTCAGCCTACGACAACGCGACGCAGCGCTATGGTGTAGGGTGGAATCTTACTATGGGGCTGTACTGGATTCGTCCCTGGAATTTCCCGACCCTTGATGGTCAGTCCCAGCGTTACATCAGCAAGAAGCTCAACATTCAGATTGGCATGAACGGTCCCAAGGGCCGCTGCAACGCCACTGATTATCTGGCGGTGCTGGACACCCTTGAGGCTCGTTTTCAGGAGGATGTGTATCCCGTCCACTCATTCCCGGAGCTGTCGCTTGCCGCCTGGCTTTTCAAGGATAGTGGGACATCTGCCCACCCGAATGCCACAGATCCTGATGCGCAGGATGACGAATCCGATGCTACATCCGAGGCAGAGCTCACGGTGGCACCCATCGAACCGTACTCCATCGATGACATTGTGAAAGACGGATGTTTCATCCCACGGGAAAAACTCAAAAAAATTCTTGGACGCCTTCGGACCAAGAAAAACCTGATCCTCCAAGGCCCACCGGGCACCGGAAAGACCTGGCTGGCCAAGCGATTGGCTTTCGCTTGGATAGGGCAACGCGACGACAGCAAAGTTCGAGCAGTGCAGTTTCATCCGAACCTTTCCTACGAGGATTTCATTCGCGGATGGCGGCCGGTGGGAGACGGAAAGCTCACGCTGGTGGATGGGCCTTTTGTGGAAATGATAAATGCCGCTGCGAAAAATCCAATGTCAAGATATGTAGTCGTCATCGAAGAGATCAATCGCGGCAATCCTGCACAGATTTTCGGCGAGATGCTGACACTTCTCGAGGCTGACAAGAGAACGCCAAATGAGGCTTTGGAGCTTTCCTACAAACGTTCAGATGGCGAGCGTGTTTTCATTCCGGATAACCTCTATGTCATCGGCACCATGAATATTGCCGACCGCTCCCTCGCTCTGGTCGATCTGGCGTTGCGTCGCCGCTTTGCCTTCATCAATTTGGAGCCCACGCTCGGCAAGCCCTGGCACGATTGGGTTCAGTCCCAGTGCGGCATTGATTCGGAAATCCTTGTTGAAATCGAGAAGCGTCTCATCACTTTGAACAATGAAATTTCAGCAGACGCCGGTCTCGGGCCTCAGTTTCAAGTAGGGCACAGCTATGTCACACCGCCGTTCGGTATTCCCATCAGTGATGCCCAAGAATGGTTCCGTCAGGTAGTTGATACCGAGATCGGTCCGTTGCTCGATGAATACTGGTTCGATGCGCTCGAGAAATCCCGGAAGGCGAGAGAACGCTTGTTGGAAGGATTCTGATCGTGACGCTTGTCACAGCCAACTTGATCTCAGACGCTCACGAAGGAATTGGTCGTATCGGGCGCATCCCGGTGCGCAACCTTTGGCTGCTCATGCTGTATGCATCAGATTTGTTCAGGGAACTCGAAAAAGCAAAAGTTGCTGTAGAGGACAACCCTGATGACATCCCAGATCTGGTCGCAGAAATGCTTTGCCGTCGCGTCGAACGTCGTATTCGGCGCAACTTGAGTTATGGATACCAATCGCGAGAGGCTGTTCTCAGCCGAGTGCGTGGCCGCATTGATCTGCTGAACACGGAGAGACATCAATTACTGGATCGCGGAAAAGTGGCTTGCCGATTCCATGAGTTAACCATCGATACTGCCCGAAATCGCTATGTAAGGGTGGCCTTGGAGGAAATATCCAAAATCGTTCGCCAGGAGGCGTTGGCACACCGATGCCGGTCGCTAGCGGCAAGCTTGAGGCACATGGGCGTAACCGGAAGATGTCCGAATCGCAGTGAAGTTTCCATTGACCGCTTCGGGATGCATGATAGAGATGATCAACCTATGGTTGCTGCGGCCCATTTGGCCTTTAACCTTGCTCTACCTACAGAGGCCACTGGCACAAAGCAATTGTCGTTGCCGGATAGAGAAATTACCTGGATTCGGAAGCTCTACGAGAAAGGAATCGCTGGTTTCTATGATGTCGTGCTTTCAAAAAACGGATGGCGTGTCGATGCGGGCAAAACTATTGGCTGGCAGATTGCAAGCAAGAGTCTGGGTATAGAAAAAATACTACCCTCGATGCGAACCGATATCATCCTCGACCACTCCGAAGCAGGACGCCGTATCGTCATTGACACGAAATTCAACTCCGTTGTAACACGAGGCTGGTATCGGGAAGAAACACTGCGCAGCGGATATGTTTATCAGATATATGCCTATTTGAGATCCCAGGAAGGTAATGGTGATCGCCTCGCTGAAAATGCTTCGGGCCTGCTCCTTCATCCTTCGGTGGACGATATAGTGAACGAGTCCGTCGTAATCCAGAACCATGAAATTCGATTTGCTACTGTTGATCTGGGAGCAACGGCAAAGGAAATCCGCGAACAACTCTTACAGGTTCTGGGAGTTAATCATGCTTAGGGGCTGTAAAAGGCAATAACATTTGATCCAAAAATATCATGTGACAAAAAGCTTTTGCCTTTTTCATTTCTCTGTTTCTTATGAATTTCCTGCACCTGCCGCTATAATGCGCCGCTTTTCCCGCTCTGTTCAGGTATGGAACAACTGGTACTCGTCTTCGGCGAACCGCTGAAGAAAATGCCCAAGGATCTCTACATCCCGCCGGATGCGCTGCGGGTGATGCTGGCCGTTTTCGAAGGGCCGCTTGATCTGCTGCTCTATCTCATCCGCAAGCACAACATCGCCATTCACGATATTCCCGTGGCGATGATTACCGAGCAATATCTTCTCTATATCCGCGCCATGCGCGAGATGGACATGACGCTTGCCGCCGAATACCTGCTGATGGCGGCCACGCTTGCCGACATCAAGGCGCGTATGCTCCTGCCGCAGCCGGAAATCTCGGACGAAGACGAGGAGGACGACCCGCGTTCGGCGCTGGTGGATCGCCTCATCCGCTATGCGCAAACTGCCGCCGCCGCGCAGATGCTCGCCAGCATGGCGCGGGTGGACGCGGGTATTGCCCTTTCCGCGCACACGCCGCCGCCTGCCATTGTGCCGCGCATCAAGCCGACGGCCGACGTTGCCCGCCTCGCGCAATCCATTCGCCATTTGTGGCACCAGCACGGCCTGCGCCGCGCCCATGCGGTGGAAGCAGAATCCTTCTCGCTGGCGGAACGCATCGAGCGCATCGAAGCGCGTCTTGCCCGTCAGCACGGCTGGCAGGAGCTTTCCCGCTGCTACGAAGCAGAAGAAGGCCGCGCCGGGCTTACGGTCAGCCTCATGGCCATGCTCGAGCTGGATCGCATGGCGCGCATCGAATGGCAGCAGGCAGAAGCCTTCGCGCCGGTCTATCTGCGCGCGCGGCAAGATGAAAAGATTTCTCACTGACAAGCGCTTGTGTTGAGAAACTTTCCCATTATTCAAACAAAAAAGGAAACAAAATAACCATGCGCGCAATGTGGTGGGTGCCGTGGAGCATGTTGATGGCGATGGCGCCCGTGGCGCTGTACGCCATCTGGCAGGTATGCGGCAGGCGCTGGCGCTTGTCCGTTTTCATGCTGGCGGGCGTGCTGCTGTTGCAGGTGCTGTTCGCGCTTGCCCTGTGGCGCGGCTTTGGCGATGTGATGGCGTGGCTGGCGCTTCTCCTCGTGCTTTGCTGGTATCTGATGCTGACAGGGTTGCCCGCGCTGGTTATCGGCTGGCGTTATCGTCGCCAGGGATGGCCGCTGTGGCTGCGCGTGGCGACGGCGGGCGCTTTTTTCGCGCTCATCGGCGTATCGCTTTTCAATGCCTATGCGCCGGTGGTGCGCCATGCGCATATCCGGCTCGACAAGCCCTTGGAAAAACCCTTGCGCCTGCTGCTCGCTGCCGACCTGCATCTTTACTGGCTGTTCGGCAACCGCCAGCTCGACTGGCTGGCGCACACGGCGCAACGCGAAAAAGCCGATATGGTGCTGATGCCGGGCGACATCATCAACGATCACCTGCGCCCCTATGCCGCGCACGGCATGGCGCCGCATCTCGCCAGCGTGCGCGCGCCGTTCGGCGTGTTCGCCACCCTCGGCAACCATGAATTCTATGGCGACGCGCTCGCCAACGCCCAGGCCCTGCGCGATGCCGGTATCCGCGTGCTGCGCGACGAAGCGCTGGTCGTGGATGGCCGCCTCATCATCGCTGGTCGTGATGACGACATGCAACGCGGTCGCAAAAGCCTGAAAGCCATACTGGCCGGCATGGATACCACGCTGCCGGTGCTGGTGCTCGATCACCGCCCTACCCATATTGCGGAAAACGCGGCCGCCGGTGCGGATATCCAGTTTTCCGGCCATACGCATGGCGGGCAGATCTTTCCGGTGAACTGGATCGTGCGCAAAATGTATCCCCTGCACCACGGCCATGCCCGCATGGATGGCATGGACGTCATCGTCACCTCTGGCTACGGCTTTTGGGGTCTGCCCTTCCGTCTTGCGACGCGCTCGGAAGTATGGTTGATAACGATTTCAGGAAAAGCAGAAAAATAACCGTTTTTTACCACCATGAAGCGCTTTGTGCGGTAAAAAATCATTATAAATTGCTACAAAACAAGAAAAAATACCGGGATTATTTCCGCATGGCTGCCATGCACCGCACGGCAGCAGCGCCGCCGGCCGGGGAATGGTATAAAATCGCGACTTTTTCAACCCTTGCACACTATGGACTGGACTTCCCTGCTTTCCACCTATCGTCTCGGCCAGGCGGCCACGCCCGAGCCTTCCGTGCGCTCCGATTTCCAGCGCGATGGCGACCGCCTCATGTTCTCCGCCGCCTTTCGCCGCATGCAGGATAAAACGCAAGTCTTCCCGCTGGAAAAGAACGACTACGTCCGCACCCGTCTCACCCATTCGCTGGAAGTCTCCTGCGTGGGCAGAAGCCTTGGCAACAGCGTCGGCGCGCAACTCATCGAACGCTATCCCGGGCTGCGCCGCCAGGGCATCGAAGCCGCGCACATTGGCGATATCGTCGCCGCCGCCTGTCTGGCCCACGACATCGGCAACCCGCCCTTCGGCCATTTCGGCGAACAGGCCATGTGCGACTATTTCGCGAGCGGCGCAGGCAGCGCCATTCTCGACCATCTTGCGAACGAACAGGAACGCGAAGACCTGCGCCACATCGAAGGCAACGCCCAGGGCTTTCGCATCGTCAACCGCCTGGAAAGCCCGGACAACCGCGGCGGCCTGCGCCTCACCGCCGCCACCATCGCCTCCTCCAGCAAATATCCGTCGCTCGCAGGCTCCCACAGCTACAGCAAAAACGGCTGTTACCTCGACGACTGGCAGGACTTCTGCACCATCTTCGCCACCCTCGGCCTGAAGCGCCTGCATGACACGCGCTGGCAGCGCCATCCGCTCTCCTTCCTCATGGAAGCCGCCGACGACATCTGCTACCTCATCGTCGATATCGAAGACGCCTACCAGGTCGGGCAAATCGACTACGACATCGCCCGCGACAAGCTCAATGCCCTCGCTGGCGGCCTCATCGACGAAACCCGCTTCACCGCCATGCAAAGCCGCTCCGACCAGCTTGCCTATTTGCGCGCCAAAGCCATCGGCCAACTGGTGCACGAAGCGGTCGATGTCTTCTGGCAAGTGGAAAGCGGCCTGCTCGACGGCAGCCACACCGATCCCCTGTTGAAAAGCATCCCTTCCGCGCCAGCGCTGGAAGCGCTGCGCCACTTCGCACAGCGAAACATCTACATCTCGCGCCCTGTCATCGAAGTACAAATCGCCGGCCACCGCGTGCTCACCGGCCTGATGGACATCTTCTGCCAGTCGCTTTTGAACGAACAGCAAAAGCGCAGCAGCCGCCGCGACCGCATGATCCTCGCCCTCCTGCCCGCGCGCTACCTGCGCTACAACCAAAGCCTGTATCAGCGCCTGCTCGGCGTCTGCGACTACATCTCCGGCATGACCGACTCCTATGCCGTGTCGCTTTACAAAAAACTCACCGGCATCTCGCTGCCCGTCAACTAAAAAAGGAAACCCCATGCCCAAAGCCACCATCGGCTGGATGATCGGCCACTTCGAACCCCTGCACCAGGGCCATATCCGCATCATCCAGCACGCCATCGGTCTAGTCGAGCAACTGCACATCGTCATCCTCGAGCATCCTGATCCCAATCCCGACTACTCCGTCACCCTCGCCGACAAAGTGCGCTGGATGCAGCGCGCCTTCAGTTTCTTCCCCTTCATCCAGATCCACAGCCACGCCGCGCCCAACCCCAACGCCAGCCAGGCCGACGCCCAAGCCATGCTGTACCAGATCCGCAACGCCTGCGGCATTAGCGACAAAGCCGTCCTCATCAGCGACGAATCCCACCTCTGGCAGCTGCACCTGCCGCCCGAGCGCATCATCGCCCTGCCCCTGCACGACGCCTACCCGAGCGACGCCATCCATCGCGACCCCGTGCGCTACTGGTCGCTCATCCATCCCACCGCGCGCCGCGACTACACCCGCACCATCGCCGTCGTCGGCGGAGAAAGCTCGGGCAAAACCACCCTCGTGCACAAACTCGCCAACTATTTCCTGACCGATTACGTGCTGGAACAAGGCCGCCTCTACGTGGACTACGACCTCGGCGGCAGCGAACTCGCCCTGCAATACTCCGACTACCAGCGCATCGCCATCGACCATGCCAAAGCCGTCAACCTCGCCATGGAAGCGCCGAAAGCGCCCGTGATGGTCATCGACACCGATTTCGTCACCACCCAGGCCTTCTGCCTCACCTACGAAGGCCAGCGCGATCCCGTCGTCGATACCTTCATCGACCAGATGCGCTTCGACCACACCCTGCTCCTTGCCAACAACACCGTCTGGGTCGATGACGGCCTGCGCTCGCTCGGCACCGACCGCGCCCGCGAAGCCTTCCAGAACACCCTGCGCGGCCTCTACCAGGAATTCTCCATCCCCGTGCATGAAATCAGCGAACGCTCCTACCAGGCGCGCTACGAACAGGCCGTGCACTACATCAACACGAAAATCTACGGGAAATAACAGCTTGCTGTCGGGCACATCCTGGCGCGCCCAACAAACCCTTTCATAAATATCTTCAAAATGATGATTTTTTCTCGTCAATAAGCGCTTATAATGAGAAAATTTCTCACAGTAAGCGCTTTATAATGAGAAAAAATTACTATCGCCATTTTATTTCATTGCTGAATTCATCATCTCGCAAAGAAGCAAAAACCTCTCATCCCTGTCAACAGTCAGCCTAAAAAACACCTAACTTTTTATTATCTCGTTTTTTGATATTCTCCAGTCAGTTTTCCCGTGAACTGTGCAAAGGAGACTCTCATGAAAAACCACGCCTTTTTCGCTCTTGCCCTGTGTGCAGGCATTGCCACAATCCAGGCAGCCGAAGTCGATTTATCCGCCTTCCGCTATTCCCCGGAAGAAATGCACGACATCGCCAACCCCGACAAGCTCAAATTCCGCATTTTCTATGCCGCACCCTCCACCGGCGCGGATGCCGCATGGTTCGATGCAGTGAAGCAGGGCAATCTCGACAAAATCAAGGAAATGGTTGCCGCCGGCCAGAATATCGAAGCCAGGGACGAAGCCAGCCTCGGGCAAACCGCCCTGGGATGGGCCGCGTTTATCGGTTATGAAGACATCGTGGACTATCTCATCGAACAGGGAGCGGATCTGCGCGCCACGGATCGCGGCGACGTCTATAACACCCTGAAATCGGCGGCACTCGGTAAAAATACCGCCATCGTCAGGAAAATCCACGAAAAGCTGAAAGACGAAACCAATCTCAACGACCAGACCGTGGAAAGCGACGGCGAAACCCTGCTGATGGTTGCCGCCAGCAACAACCGCCTGGAAACCGTCAAATACCTGCTCGAGCAGGGCGCGGATCCCAATCTCGTCACCACGCAAACCAACAAGGAAGCTTTTTCCTACGATCAGAGCGCGCTCTCCTATGCGTGCGTGCGCGGTTATGAAGACATGCAGAAACTGCTGATCGGGCACGGCGCTATCAACCACCGCACCGGCAAGGCAAGCTGCGAATAAGGCACTTCTTTTTCTCTTTGCGGATGGCGCCTGATGGCGCCATTTTGCTGTCCGCAAATGGCGTATCACCCGGTTTCGCCCTTTGCGCAGGCAAAATTCCAATGCCATGCCAATCGGGCAATTGGCCTTTGCTTTGAGTTTCGTCGATATTTAAGCTCTAGAGGTTGTTGGCAATTGATGTCTCGATGCCATGAACGCCAAAGAAAACAGCGAATGAAAGCCCCTCTCCATCGAGGGACTCGTCAGAACTCGTGAAGCGGGATTGGGGAAAGGGGATAAAAGAAAGCAGTGTCCACGCCGTCTGTTTGCTGAAGATTGCGAGCAAGTTTTTACGCCGAATGGTAATAGTAGTTTTTTTCTCACCAATAAGCGCTTATTATGATAAATTTTCTCACAACAAGCGCTTAATCATGGTAAAAAATTACTATTTAAAGCCAATATCTGTAAACCAGCACCAGACTCATGATGATAGACATGGCAATCACCATCGGGCGAATGATCTGGCTGCCCCGCGTCATCACCACGCCGGAAGCGAGTTTCGCGCCGAGAATCTGTCCGCCGCCCATGGAAAGCCCGGCAATCCAGTGAATATGCCCGCCAAGCATGAAAACGAACAGGGAAACGAGATTGCTGGTGGCGTTATAGACTTTCGCTTCCATCGTCGCGAGCGTCAGCGTTTTGCCGCGCATGGCAATGAGTGCCAGAATGAAAAAACTGCCGGTGCCAGGGCCGAGAAAGCCGTCGTAAAAGCCGATAGGCAAGGCCGCGCCAAGCGCAAAGGCCGACAGGGAATGGCGCGCTTCCTGGCTCACGCTGCCAATTGCCGGCATTTTCAGGAAAATCAGCGCCACGATAATGAGCAGCACGGGAATGCCCTTTTGCAGCCAGACATTGGGAATCATGGTGAGCAGGAAAACGCCGAGCGCCGCGCCAATCGCCGTGGTCGCAATCGCCGCCAGCATCGGGCGCAGCAGGATTTTCCCCTTGCGCCAGAAATAGAAAGCCGCCGATGTGGTGCCGAAGCTGGCCTGCAACTTGTTGGTGGCCAACGCTGCTTCCGGCGGCAAACCGCTCATGAAAAGCGCCGGAATGGTCAGCATGCCGCCGCCGCCCGCGATGGTATCGATAAATCCCGCGAAAACGCCGACGGCAAAGAGCGCCAGCAAGACTTCGATGGCGATTTCCATGTCAGTCCCCCGCTGACACGCCGAGCCACTGGTCTAGCCGGTGGCAAAGGGTTTCGATTCCCTGCTGCTTCAGGCTGGAAAAGGTCTGCAAGGTGACCGGCGAGGGAAAATCGGCAAGCTCGCGCGCCACGGCATGCAACTGCTGCTGTTGCGCGCCTTTTTTCAACTTGTCGGCCTTGGTGAGCAGAATATGCACCGGCAGCCCGCGCGCGGCGCAGCATTCCAGCATGGTGATATCGAGATCTTTCAGGGGATGGCGGATATCCATCATCAGCACCACGCCGCGCAAAGGCTCTCGCGTCATCAGATAATTGCCGAGCAGCTTTTCCCAGTGCGCGCGAATGTCCGGCGGCACCGCCGCGTAGCCGTATCCCGGCAAATCCACCAGATAATTTCCTGGTTCAGGCAGGGAAAAATAATTGATAAGCTGGGTGCGCCCCGGCGTTTTCGAGACGCGAGCGAGATTTTTCTGCCGCGTCAGGGTATTGAGGGCGCTGGACTTTCCGGCATTGGATCGCCCGGCAAAGGCTACTTCGCACTCGGCATCGTCAGGGAGCTGCTTCGCACTGTTTGCCGAAAAAGCGAAGATTGCCTGCTGGTAACGGTTAAGCATTTTTAGTAAAATATTTGAGATAAATTCCCGATCATTATATATCGGATGAGATAACAACATATCCTATCGGAGCAATACATGAAAAAAGGCATTGTGGCATTGGCACTGGCGGGCATGATTTCCTCTGCGCAGGCAGCCAACCTTGAAGCGGCAAAGGAAAAGGCAGTGGTTTGTGCGGCCTGTCACGGACAGGAAGGTATCAGTATCTCCGGCGCAGTCGGCCCCAACCTTGCCGGGCAAGGACAAAAATATCTTCTCAAGCAGTTGCGCGATTTCAAGAGCGGCGCGCGTGCTGATGTCGTCATGGCCGCACAGGTCATGGCACTGACTGACGAAGACATGGTCAACCTTGCCGCCTATTTTGCCTCTTTCCCCCCGCCGCCCGCGAGCACCACCGGCGCCGGTGACGAGCCTGAAGAAATGCTCATGCTCGGCCAGGCGCTTTATCGCGGCGGCGACATGGCAAACGGTATTCCCGCCTGCGCGGCCTGCCACGGCCCCGCTGGCGCCGGTATCGAGCCTGCGGCTTTCCCGCAGCTTTCCGGGCAGCACTGGGATTACACCCGTTCGCAGCTGCAAAAATTCCATGCTGCCGCCACGCTGCAAGACCAGCCTTCCGACGTGGACAAGGCCACTATCATCACGCGCGCCAACGATCCCAACCAGATGATGCAGGACATCGTCAAGAAAATGACGCCGAAGCAAATCGAAGCCGTTTCCCGCTATATCCAGGGCCTGAACTGATTGGCCTGGTGGCACAAGCCGCTGGATGATCTCACCAGCGCCGAATGGGAAGCCCTTTGCGACGGTTGCGGGCTTTGCTGCCTGAACAAGATGGAAGATATCGATACGGGAGAAGTTTACTTCTCCCGTGTTGCTTGCACCCTGATGGATGTTGAAGCAGCACGCTGTAGCGATTATCCTAACCGCCAGCAAAAAATCGAAGATTGCATCAATCTGCGCGATTTGCCGCGCGACCAGTTTGGCTGGTTGCCGGAAAGCTGCGCCTATCGTCTGCGCCATGAGGGCAAGCCTCTGCCCCGTTGGCACTATCTCGAAAGCGGCGACAGGCAGACTGTGCACCGCTGCGGACGCAGTGTTTGCCATTTTGCATTGAGCGAGCGCGATGGTCACGCCGTTGATGACTATTTGCTGTTTCGCCTTGAAGACATATTGGGAAAAAGGTAATGGACCAAAATTTCACCATGACGCTGACCCGCATCGGTATCATCATCGCCGTTCTGATTGTTGTCGTGCTCATTGCGCGCTTTTTTCTGCGCAATCGCCAGGACGATGACGAACTGGAACTGCATCCGCGCCATCGCGGTTCCGCACTCGACAAGGATCATCCGCTGCCGCCCGGCGAACCGGAAGCATTCGATGCCAACGGCGTGGAAATCATCAGCAAACCCGCCGAAAGCGGGCAGAAAACCGCGCGTCTCAATCCGAGCTTTTTCGGCGGCGGCAAAAAAGGCGCGGCCAAACGCGAAGCGCCAGACGACGAGCCAACCATGAACCTGCCGCTCACCATCATGGCGCGGCATGGCAAAACCTTCAACGGTCGCGATATCGAGCGGCTGGTGCGCACTTTCGCGCTCACCCGCTCCCCCGGCAACACCTTTGAACTGATTGCCGAAAATGGTCGGGACGTTTTCTTTACCATGCTCAACGTCCACAAGCCCGGCACTTTCCCGGCCGACCTTGCCGAGATGGACGATATCGAAGGCGTGATGATGATCATGCAGCTGCCGGTCGGAGACGACTCCCTGAAATCGCTGGAAACTTTTCTGGCAATGGCAGCGGAAATGACGGAAGCGGTCAACGGCAGGCTCTGCGATTTCTCGCGCGTGCCGATGAGTGACAAGGATTTGCTCAACTATCGCAAGGCAGCAGAGCAATTCGAGGAGCAATACCAGGCCTGGCGCCGGAAGCAGTCCTGATGGAGAAGAGCGGCGCGGCGCGCATCGCCTGGCTGCGCGACGAGATTCGCGCGCACGATCATGCCTATTATGTGCTCGACAACCCGCGCGTTTCCGACGCGGAATACGATGCGCTGATGCGCGAACTGCGCACTCTCGAAGCGCAGAGCGCTGAACCCGTTCCTGCCGATTCGCCCACCCAGCGCGTTGGCGGCAAGGCCGACGGCGCCTTTCCGGCGATTCGCCATGCCCAGGCCATGCTGTCGCTTGACAACGTCTTTTCCAAAGAAGAATTTTCCGCGTTTTACCGCCGCTTGCAGGAGCGCCTGGAAACCGGCGCAGGCCTGCACCTTTCCGGCGAACCGAAATTTGACGGCCTTGCCATCAGCCTGCGCTATGAACGCGGTGTTCTGGCCTATGCCGCGACACGTGGCGATGGCAGCACCGGCGAGGATGTGACCGCCAACGTGCGCACCATTCGTGCCGTGCCGTTGCGCCTTCTTGGCAGCCATATTCCCGCAGTGGCCGAAGTGCGCGGCGAAATCTATATGCCGAAAAGCGCTTTTGCCGAACTGAACGCGCAAGCGCTCGCACAGGGCGGCAAAACCTTTGCCAACCCGCGCAATGCCGCAGCCGGCAGCCTGCGCCAGCTCGATCCGGCAATCACCGCCACGCGCAAACTCGCTTTCTTTGCCTATGGCAGCGGCGAATGGTCAGACACCCTGCCCGCCACCTACAGCGAATTTCTCGCGCAATTGCGCACCTGGGGACTGCCGGTCTGCCCCTTGCAGCAAAGCCTTGCTGATGACGAAGACGCGGCACGCTACTTCGCCGAACTCGGCGAAAAGCGCCATGATCTGCCGTATGAAATCGATGGCGTCGTCTTCAAGCTGGAATCCCTTGCCGAACGCGATATCGCGGGCTTTGTGTCGCGTGCGCCGCGCTGGGCCACGGCATGGAAATTCCCCGCAGTGGAAAAAACTACCATCGTGGAGGCCATCGACGTGCAGGTCGGGCGCACCGGCGCCGTGACGCCGGTCGCGCGCTTGCAGGCCGTGGAAGTGGGCGGCGTCACCGTGACCAACGCCACCCTGCACAATGCCGACGAAGTGGCGCGCAAGGACGTGCGCGTGGGCGACACCGTTTTCGTGCGCCGCGCGGGCGATGTGATCCCGGAAGTGGTCAAGGTCGTGCTGGAAAAACGTCCGCCGGGAAGCATGCCTTTCGAAATGCCCGCGCATTGCCCGGTGTGCGATTCGGAAGTGATTCGTCCCGAAGGCGAGGCGGTGGCGCGTTGCTCTGGCGGCCTGCATTGCAAGGCACAGCGCGCCCAGGCGCTCATCCATTTTGCCTCGCGAAAAGCGCTCGATATTCAGGGACTCGGCGACAAGCTCATCGAGCAAGTGGTGGAAAACGGCTGGGTGCAAAGCCCTGCCGATTTGTTTGCACTGTCGCTTGCTGATTGGGCATCCTTGCCGCGCATGGCGGAGAAATCGGCGCAAAACGTGGTCGATGCCCTGCAAGCGGCGAAAGAAACCACGCTGGCGCGCTTTATCTACGCGCTCGGCATTCGTGAAGTGGGCGCGGTGAGCGCCGAACTGCTCGCGAGCCACTTCCGCGACATTCCTGCACTCATCACCGCCAGCGAAGAAGATTTGCAGGCGATAGACGGCATCGGCCCGGTGATGGCGCAGTACATCCGCCATTTCTTCATGGATGAGGCCAACCTTGCCGTGATCGATGCCCTGCGGGCGCAAGGCGTGCGCTGGGAAACGCCGGCCGCGAAAGTCATTCGCGCAGACAGCCCGCTTGCCGGCAAAACCGTGGTCATCACCGGCACTTTGCCCTCGATGAGCCGCGACGAGGCAGCCGCGCACATTCAAAGCCTCGGCGGCAAGGTATCCGGCAGCGTCTCGAAAAAAACCGACTATCTTCTCGCCGGCGACAAGGCAGGCAGCAAGCTCGACAAGGCGCAGGCGCTGGGCGTCGCCATCATCGACGAAGCGCAGCTTATGCAATGGTTGCAGCCATAAACCTATATCGAATGAGAAATTTTCTTATCAATAAGCGCTTATTATGTAAAAATTTCTCATACCAAGCGCTTATTGATGGTAAAAACAATACATAAATTGCCTTTTTATGAAAAACACCCCTGAACAGGCATCTACTGGCGGCGATGCCTTGCCGATTGCCGGTCTGGTCATCGGTTGCGTGCTGTTCGGTCTTGGCAGCCTGATCATCGTTTTCGTGCCGCTTGGCAGCTTTGCCATGAGCTTCTGGCGCTTGCTCGTCGGCACTGCCGTCTTTGCCAGTCTTGCCCTGTGGCAGCGCCCCGCGTTTCCCAAGGGGCGGCGCACCTGGCTTTTCGCCGCGCTGGCCGGCGTGTTTCTCAATGTGGATCTGGCGCTTTGGCATGAAAGCATTCGCGCCGTCGGCCCCGGCATCTCCACTCTGCTGAACAGTCTGCAAATTTTCTTTCTTGCTGCCATCGGCTGGTTCTTCTTCGCCGAGCGCCTGAACCGTTGGCAGAACCTCTCGCTGCTGCTTGCCATCAGCGGCGTGGCCCTGATCGGCAGCCCGGAGTTCGGGCACAATCATCACGCCCTGTGGGGCTTTGCCAGCGGCATCATCTCCGGCGGCATGCTCGCGGCAAGCATGACCAGCATCCGCAAAACCCATGAACAGGAAGCCATTTCCCTCATTGCCCTCATGCTGATCCTGAATGGCGCGGGCGCGCTCTCTGCCCTGCCCGTGGCTCTCGTCGCCGGAGAAACCGTCTGGCCACGCGGCCTTGCCGACGTCGGCCTGATTATGGTTTATGGTCTGGTGATGCAATGCCTCGCCTGGAGCCTGATTGCCTTTGCCATTCCGCGCCTGTCCCTCGCGCTGACCGGCCTGATTTTGCTCACCGAGCCGGTCGCCGCCCTGCTGATAGACGCCTTCTGGCTGGGCAAACCCATCACTGCCCTGCAATGGAGCGGCGCGCTGCTGACGCTCTTTGCCATTTATCTCGGCTCCGTCAAGCGTCGCGCAACCTGATACCAGCTTGCCCAAAGCAGCATTGCAGATTGCTATCCCGATTGCGGGGATAGCAAAAAACACTCGTTGGCAAGCAAGTTATTGAAGGAAAGAATTTTCTATCTGGCTTTCACGGATGGGCGCCGATATACTGGCCGAAAGCCCGAAGGAGATTGTCATGAATCTGCCCCCGCTGCTTACCATCGCCCGACTCAATCATGCCCTCGCGCATGATGCTCTGGATATCCCCACGCTGACCGATGCCGCGCTTGCCCGCGCAAGAGCAAGTGAACATATTTTCTGTGCCCTCACCGAAGCGCGCGCACGCCGTCTCGCCGCGCAATGGGCGCAAGCGCCGCGCGCCCACCCGCTCACCGGCATTCCCGTCTCATGGAAAGATTTGTATGACCAAAGCGGCGAAGTCACCCGTGCCGCCAGCCTCACTACGGCTTTTGATGACGCCCGTGCGCATGATGCCGTCTCCGTGGCGCTGCTGGAAAGTCTTGGCGCCATTTCCATCGGCCGCACCAACATGACCGAATTCGCGCTTTCCGGACTGGGGCTGAACCCGCACTTCGGCACGCCTGCCAACGTCTGGTCGCGCGACGTGCCGCTGGCGCCCGGCGGTTCTTCCAGCGGTGCTGCTGTTTCCGTCGCTTCCGGTATCGTGGCCTATGCCATGGGTACGGATACTTCCGGCTCCATCCGCATTCCTGCCGCCCTGAACGGCCTTGCCGGCTTCCGCCCCACCTCTTCTCGCCTCTCGCGCATCGGTGTATGGACGCTCGCGCCCACGCTCGACAGCATCGGCCCGCTCGCCCATACCGCGGAAGACATCTGCACCATCATGCGCGCCTTCGCCATCGATGCCAATAGCGCACGGGATGCGCCCCTGCACTTCGTCGTTCCGCAGGGGCGGCTCACGGAAAACGTCTCTCCCGATATTGCCGCCGATTTTGCCGGCACGCTTGCCCGCCTGCGTGAAGCAAACCTGCCCATCACGCCGCTGGAAATTCCGGAACTCACTGCACCACTCGCGCTTTTCAAGGAATACGGCACTCTCATCGCCCTTGAAGCCTGGCACATGCACCGCGATGCCCTTGCCCATGCCGGCATGATGGACGCTCGCGTGGTTGACCGCCTGCAAAGCCATGCCCACTATCCCGCCTCGCATATCGGCTATCTCCTCACCCAACGCGCCGCATGGCAGCAAACCCTTGCCGCGCGCCTCGGCGATGCCCTGGTGCTCCTGCCCACCACAGCCATCGACGCGCCCCCCATTGCCGAACTGGAAGCGGACAATGCCTTTTTTGACACGCAAAACCGCAAAATGCTGCGCAACACCATGATGGGCAGCTTTTTCGACATGCCCGCCATTACCATCCCCACCGGCATCAAGGCCAACGGCCTGCCCGGCGCGCTGATGATAGCGGGCGCAAGTGGCCGCGACGAAGCGGTACTGCATGCAGGGCGGCAGCTTGCCAGCCTGCTTACGGGCGATATACCCCTGAACGAACGGCGCTTCTGATATGAGCCCGGATATCGGGCGCCAAGAGAGGTCTGTATGTCCAAGAAAATACTGGTAGCTTATGGTGTGGATGTAGATGCCGTGGCGGGCTGGCTTGGCTCCTACGGCGGGGAAGACAGTCCCGACGACATCTCGCGCGGCATGTTCGCCGGAGAAGTCGGCTCCATCCGTCTCCTCAACCTTTTCGACAAATACCAGCTGAAAACCACCTGGTTCATTCCGGGGCATTCCATCGAAACCTTCCCCGAGCAAATGGGCGAAGTGGCGCGGCGTGGTCATGAAATCGGCATTCACGGCTACAGCCACGAAAACCCCATCGCCATGACCCGCAGGCAGGAAACTGCCGTGCTTGAACGCTCCATCGAGCTGATCACCGATCTCACCGGCAGACGCCCGACCGGCTATGTCGCGCCATGGTGGGAATTCAGCAACATCACCAACGAACTGTTGCTCTCGCACGGCATCAAGTACGATCACTCGCTGATGCACAACGATTTCCATCCCTACTACGTCCGCGTCGGCGACAGCTGGACGAAAATCGATTACAGCCAGGATGCCGAATACTGGATGAAGCCGCTGGTACGCGGTCGGGAAACGCCGCTTGTAGAGATTCCGGCCAACTGGTATCTCGACGACTTGCCGCCGATGATGTTCATCAAGAAATCGCCGAACAGCCATGGCTTCGTCAACCCGCGCGACATCGAACAAATGTGGCGCGACCAGTTCGACTGGGTTTACCGTGAAAACGACTACGCCGTCTTCACCATGACCATCCACCCTGACGTATCCGGCAGACCGCAAGTGCTGCTCATGCACGAGCGCCTCATCGAATACATCAACAGCCATCCGGGCGTGGAGTGGTGCACCTTCGACGAAATCGCCGACGATTTCATCGCAAGGCAACCCTTCCGGCCCTGATTTCTCCCACCACAGGGACGTTGCTCGCAACGTCCCAAATACAAACCGAAAATAGTCATTTTTTACCGCAACAAGCGCTTTATCATGGTAAAAAATAACTATAATGGAGCAAAACATGTGCGGATTATGCGGCATCTTCGGCGAAAGCGCCCACTGGAGCACGCGGCTGGAAAGCAACGGACAAAGCAGCGAGCCCAGCCAGCGCCGCCTGTTGCGGCAACGGCGCATCGCCGCCATCAACCGCATGCTTGCCGCCAGCCATATCCGCGTCAGCGACTGGCAGGGCTGCCAATACCAGATTACCAGCGCCACCGGCCAGATTCTCCTCGCGGAAACCCTGAGTCACCTGTGGCAGGCCGTTGCCAGTATCCGTCCTTTTGACCCGCTTCGTCTGCCGCCGTCATGAAAATTCCCGTTCTGATCCTCACCGGCTTTCTCGGCGCCGGCAAAACCACCGTCCTCAAAAAAATCCTTGCCGCCGAATCCTATGGCGACAGCGCCGTACTCATCAACGAATTCGGCGAAGTCGGCATCGACCAGCAACTCGTCGAACCTGTATCGCCCAACGTCGTCCTTCTCGATTCCGGCTGCATCTGCTGCCAGATTCGCGGCGAACTCAAGGAAACCCTGGCAAGCCTTCTCGACCGCCGTGCCCAAGGGCTGCTGCCGCCCTTCCGCCGCATCATCATCGAAACCACCGGCCTTGCCGAACCCACCCCCATCATTGCCACCCTGCAAGCCGACCCCATGCTCTGCCACCAGCTTGCCGCCGAACGCACAGTGACCGTTGTCGATGCCGTGAATGGCGATGCCATGCGCGGCAACCCTGTCTGGTTGCAGCAAGTCAGCGCAGCCGACATCATCCTCATCAGCAAGAGCGACCTTGCGCCAGCGCGGGCTGAAGCGCTTGCCGCCAGCTTGCGGGCGCTATTGCCCGGCATCACCATTCTTCGCCACGGCCTTGATGATTCCCTGCCCGACTTTTCCGCCCTGCCCGTGCCGGCTTTCCGCGCAAAATCCGCAGCCCCGCAAGGTGTGATGCCCGACGTGCATTCCCTCGCGCTGACGCTCGACGAACCGCTGGACTGGATTGCCTTCAGCGTCTGGCTATCCGCCCTGCTGCATGTTCACGGCACGGCCATCCTCCGCATCAAGGGCATCCTCGACATCGGCGAGGACTATCCCGTGCTCATCAACGGCGTCCAGCACATGATCTATCCGCCGCAGCATCTTGGCGAATGGCCGGCGGGAAAACGGCAATCGCAGCTTGTCATCATCAGTCAGGGCATAGCCGCCGACACCATGGAAAAATCTTTTCGCTATCATGTTGTTGGCGCAGCACCCGACGGCCGGCCTGCTGAATGAGGCCTTTTCATGAACCAGCCGACAGCAAGCCGGGAATGCCAATGGATCAGCCCGTTTCTGATTTACCCGGTGACAGGATTTGCCAGGGCAAAGGATGGGAAGAGTGGCCTTGAATCCTGTTCGTATTTGAGCCAGAAACGCCCAGGCGCATCATGGTTTCTTTGGCAAACGCTATTGCACAATGGAAGGCACGCAGTCTGCCTGAGAGCCCAATTTCCCGCTGCTTGCAGCATGGCAAAGCCCAACAGCCCCCGAAAGGCATTGCGAGAGAAGTGCGGGCAACGGCGTCCACAAAACCCGCCTTTGAGGCGGAAGTTTTTATTCCGGATGGCAAGCCTCGTAAAGCGGCAGCAGGCGTTGTACGCTTTCCACCAGCCAGGCATGAACATCCTGCCCTTCCAGCGCATCCCGCTCCAGATGCCTGCCAATGCAATAAAAATCCTGCGCGGAGTCGAGGCGGACATGCGCACTCGCTTTCGCCACCGTGTCGTAATCGGCATATTCGTCATCCGCGCCGTGCCACAGCTCGAAATCCCCGTAATCCTCTGCATGAAGCGCTTCCAGCCAACGGTTGTACTGCGCAAGCGTAGTCGTGGAAATGCCGGCCTTGTAACAATGCCAGTCCAGACTCACGGTCAGGCGGCGGCGGTTGAGCAGCACGGAAAGAATCGCCGCGCTTTCCTGCCAATGGCGATACTTGAAATACGCGAAAAAATGCGCCCGCACCTGCCAACCATTGCACCAGCGCTCGATATGCGGCGGCGCAAAAGGCTCGCCGAGATCCGCCGCCACTTGCAGAATCAGCGCCCGCCAGTTTTCCCACGCCGCCTTGTAATCGGCCTTGATTTGCGGAATGGCTTCCGGCGCGTAGCGGCGCAGCTGCGCGAACTGGAAACAAGGCAGATTGAAAAGATCGCAGCTTTGCGCAGTCAGTCGGGGCATGGCTGAAACTCCATTGCAAGACATTGCATGAGAAATTTTCTCATTCATAAGCGCTTATCGTGCAAAAAATTCTCACAAGAAGCGCTTATTGGTGGTAAAAAATGACTATTTTTGATGATTTTATGTTTCATCCGGCAAATGCTTTTCGTCCGGGCCAGTTGCCGGTTTCAGAACACATAGCGATAAAAATCATTGAAGAGCACAAAACCGATAAAGACGAAAAGCACGAACTGCCCCACACGGTACGCCCATTTCATCGCCATTTCGGAGAGCGGCTTGCCGCGCAGCGTTTCCACCGCGTAAAACAGCATATGCCCGCCATCGAGCATGGGCACGGGCAGCAGATTCAGCGCCGCCAGGGACAAACTCACCACGCCAAGGAAATTGAGGAACACGTCCCAGCCGAATTGCAGCGTCTTGCCCGCAGTATCGCCGATGGTGATCGGGCCGCCGAGATTGTCGAGCGATACTTCGCCCTTGATCATGCGCCCGAACATGGCAAACGTCAGCCGCACGTAATACGCCGTCTTTTCCATGCCGCGATAGAGCGAATCCAGCATGCCGTAGCGCTCCACCGTGCGGTAGGCGGAAAGATCGGCAAGCTTCCATTGCACGCCGAGATAGCCGATGGTCTTGCCCGACTTGCTCTCGCGCTCGCCGGTTTTCCCGCTCATCTCGATGACCTGCCCGTCGCGCAGCACGCGAAAATGCACGTCGGCATGAGCGTGCGCAGCCACATATTCGCCGATGCGGATCAGATCGTTTTCCTCGCCGTTCAGGGCCAGGATGCGGTCGCCCGCCCTGAGACCCATGTATTCTGCGGGCGTATCTTCCACCACTTTTTCAATATCGGCAGGCAGCCACTCATCGACGAGGAATACGCCGAGCGCCTTGCCCATCTTCAGTTCATCGCCCGCCTTGAGGCCGGAAAGATCCATGCCGGTTTCGCGCTTGCCGCCATCGCGCTCGTATTCCACGCGGATTTTCTCGCGCGGCGCGCCCACCCAGGCCACATGCGCATCCATGGCAAGGCGCACCGTTTTGCCGTCCACGCTGACAATGCGGTCGCCCGCCTGCAATCCGGCGCGGTCGGCAATCGAGCCTTCGCGTACCAGCGCCACCTGCGGCTCCATGCCCTGCACGCCAGTGAAAAACAGCAGCGCGAACGCCAAAACCGCAAACACCAGATTGACGGCCGGCCCGGCAAACGCAATCAGGAAACGTTGCCATGCCGGCTTGGCGTAAAAGGTTTTTTCCCGCTCCGCGGACGAAAGCGCTTCATCCTCCTGCTCGCCATACATCTGCACGAAGCCGCCGAGCGGAATGGGCGACAGCGTATATTTCGTCCCTTCCTTCTTGCCCGTCCAGGAGAGAATCGGCTTGCCGAACCCCAGGGAAAACCGGATGATTTTCACCCCGAAGCGGCGCGCCATCCAGAAATGGCCATATTCATGAATGGTGACCAGCAAACCGATGGTCAACAGGAAACCGGCCACGCCCCACAAAAAATCCCACATATCGACAAAACCTTGCAATCAGACGAACCAGGAAAACGCCAGCGCCCAGAACAGCAGGGACGGCAGCCAGCTGTCGATGCGGTCGAACATGCCACCGTGTCCGGGCAGGCAGCGCCCGCTATCCTTCACGTCCACCGCACGCTTCAGCACGCTTTCCCACAAATCTCCCACCGCAGCAAAGGCCACAATCCCCGCACTCAACGGAATGAAAAGCCAGCCCGGCATGGGAATCTCGAAAATCATCACATACACCAGCGCAGCAAGCATCGCCGTCACGCATCCGCCGACAAAGCCCTCGCGCGTTTTCTTCGGGCTGATCTTCGGCGCCAGCGGTCGCTTGCCGAACAGGCGTCCTGCCGTATAAGCCCCCGTATCGGCCGCCCAGATGATGACCAAAAGCCCGAGCAGCGCCGCCGGACCGAGTTTCACGTAAAGAAACGCGCCAGCCAGCACGAAGGCATCGAATACCAGAATATGCGCCCACGGCCAGAGCAAGGACGATACATCCAAATGACCATCCTCACCATAGCGCGAGAGCTGACGCGGCACCACGCGCCACCAGAAATACAGCGCCGGCAGGCCCACCAGCCAGAGAAACGCCTGTCCCCAGCCCGGCGCGGCATACATGAAGGCGGCAAGCGCCAGCAAGCGCCACGCCATTTCCACCATACCCACCGTGGTATCGCCGCGATCCTGAGTGTGGCGGGTCAGCTTCATCCATTCGTATGCGGCAATCAGCGTCAGCCCCGTCCAGCCAGCGATGAAAAACACCTTGCCACCAAAAAGAACCAGCACAAAGAGCGGGATGGCAACCAAAGCCGTCAAAATCCGGGTTTTCAGCATCATTCAATTCCTTGAAAACATGTTTAGCAAAAAATCGCGAAATTTTATCACGAGAAGCGCTTACCGATGAGAAAATTTACCATTTTTCTCACCACAACAATTACTTGGGTGACAACTGCAATTCGCCGTTTTTCTGCTGCCAGTTGAAATGGCGCAAAAAGGCCATGCCCAGCAGCACATCATCATCCATATTGGGCAGAATCGCCGCCGGAATGCGCGCCATGCCAACATCGCCAATCGTGATATCGTCAATCACCGTCAGCCATTGCTCCGTCGGGCCATTGGCCGTCATCCCCTCGCTTTTTGCACCAAAACGCAGACCGATCTTGCGCGCCAGCCCCTCGGAAAGCGCCACCGACGTCGCCCCCGTATCCACCATGAAGCGCACCGGATGGCCGTTGATGCTGCCATCCGCGTAAAAATGGCCGTCGCGCGATTCGCGCAGCACCAGCGTGCCGCTCTCGAGCAACTGCGCGCCGCTGTCAAAATAGTCATCTACATACAGATAAAACAGAACCGCGAACAAAAACAACGTCAGCAACGCAAAAAACGTTCCCGAAGACCTGCCCGAATGCATCAGATGCTTTCCTTTTTCCAAATGGGATGTTATGTTCGCCCCCTGCATCAGCAAGCCCTTTCGCACTTCCACGCAACCAGGAGAACGAGATGAATCTTAGCAATATTCTGAACCAGCTGCTAAGCGCCGGACAAAAACTCGGCCAGAACGCCGGCAGCAACCAGCTTGGCGACGCCCTGCGCAACAAGGACACCCTGCTCAAAGTCGGCGGCGGCGTTGCCGCAGGCAGCCTGCTGTCCATGCTGCTTGGCAAGAAAGGCGGCAGTGCGATGGCCAGGGCCGGTTCCCTTGCCGCCGTGGGCGCCATTGCCTACCGCGCCTACCAGAACTGGCAGCAAAGCCAGGGCAACCAGTCAGCCCAACCCGTACCGGCGCTCGAAGCGCCTCCGCATGAACGCGGCGGCCAGGCCGGCGAAGACGCCAGCCGCGTCATCCTGCGCACCATGATTGCCGCTGCCGCTGCCGATGGCAACATCGACCCGGGCGAACAGCAAATCCTGCTCGGCGAAATTGGCCAGAACGACCCGGAAGTGCAGCAATGGCTTTCCCAGCAGATCGCGCATCCGGCAAGCCCGGAAGAACTCGCGCGCGACATCGGCAACGATACCGCCCTCGCATCCGAAGCCTATCTGGCAGCCCGCATCATCTGCGGCGATCTCGAGCGCAAGGAAATCGCCTTCCTTTCCCGCTTCTCCGATGCGCTCAAGCTCGATGACACCCTGATCGACCGTCTGGAGCGCCAGGCCGGATTCTGATTGCCGCAGTTGCCAAGACGTGCGGATATGATAGAATCGCGCGCCTTGCGCCCGTAGCTCAGCTGGATAGAGCGTTGCCCTCCGGAGGCAAAGGTCAGGGGTTCGAATCCCTTCGGGCGCGCCAAGAACTGCAAACGCCACCTTTCCGGTGGCGTTTTTTTATGCCCGGATTTTGGCGCCGCCTCTGCGCAAGCCAGTTACAAGCATAAAATTATAATTTCGATAGAAATAGTAATTTTTTATCAATATAAAGCGCTTATAATGATAAAATTTATCACCTAAAGCGCTTATAGTCGGGAAATTTTCTCATCGCACCCTAAAATGCAAAAAAGCCGTCTTGCGACGGCTTTTTCTTTGCACTCCACCAGAGGGATCAGTGCGGCAGGATGATTTTCGGTTCGTGATCATGATGATGGTCATGGGCATCATGCACCACATCAATATCCACCGAGAAATGCAGGGTTTCGCCGGCAAGCGGATGGTTGCCGTCGATGACCACGCTGTCGTCGGTGATGTCGGCAACGAATACGGTAATCGTGCCTTCCGGCGTCTGCGCCTGTAACGGCATGCCGATCTGCAATTCGGGGATGCCCTCGAACTGCGCCTTGGGCACAGCCTGCACCGCTTCGGCAATACGCTCGCCATAGGCATCTTTCGGCGCGATGGTCACGTCCACGTGATCCCCCTGCGACTTGCCCATCAGCGCGGCCTCGAGGCCAGGAATGATTTCGCCTGCGCCGGCGGTAAAACCGAGTGCGCCGCGGCCTTCGGAGCTGTCGAGCACTTCGCCCGCATCGTTTTTCAGCACGTAATGGATATGGACGTGTTTGCCCGCTTCTACTTTCATGGTTTTTCCTTTTGCAATAAAGGGGCGCACCTTATCACACTTGCCGAATCCGCTCGTACAAATCTTCCCGCAATTTAAAATCGCGTCCTTCGAAAACTCATTCAAACAAGCTCACTTCGACAGGCTCAGTGAGCTTGTTGAACTGGCCTGCCGAAACGGGTTTATCGCATGTTTTTTTGCCATTTGGCGAAATGCGATCCCTTGAGATTCACACTGCTTCAATGGCAAGCGCAATGCCCTGCCCCACGCCGATACACATGGTAATCAGCGCTTTGGCGCCGGGTTTGCCGGCGATGTCGAGCAAGGCGCTGCCGGCGATACGCGTACCGGAGGCGCCGAGCGGATGACCAAGCGCAATCGCGCCGCCATTGGGGTTCAGGCGCGGATCATCGGGCTTGATGCCGAAATGGCGGATGATGGCAAGGCTTTGGCTAGCGAAGGCTTCGTTGAGCTCGATGATGGCGAAATCGTCCATCTTGAGGCCGGTTTTTTTGAGAAGCCTTTCCACGGCGGCAATGGGGCCGATGCCCATGATGCGCGGCTCCACGCCGGCGCTTGCGCCTGCAATGATGCGCGCTTTCGGGGCAAGGCCGTGTTCGCGGCAGGCTTTTTCGGAGGCAAGCAACAAGGCCGCCGCGCCGTCATTGACGCCGGAAGCGTTACCCGCGGTGACCGTGCCGTCTTTGAAAAGGGGTTTCAGCTTGGCGAGCGTTTCCAGCGTGGTATCCGGGCGCGGATGTTCGTCGGTATCCACGGTGACGCTGCCCTTGCGCCCTTCGATGATCACGGGCACGATTTCCTGCGCGAGACGCGCGCCTGCGCGGGCGGTTTTCTGCTGGGAAAGCAGGGCAAAGGCATCCTGGTCCTCGCGCGAAATCTTGAAATCTTTGGCAACGTTTTCCGCGGTTTCCGGCATGGTGTCGCTGCTGTACATTGCATGCAGGCGCGGGTTGGTAAAGCGCCAGCCGATGGTGGTGTCGTAAACGGCATTGCTGCGCGAGTAGGCGCTTTCCGCCTTGGGCATCACGAACGGCGCGCGGCTCATCGATTCGGTGCCGCCCGCGATCATGAGATCGGCTTCGCCTGCCTTGATGCTGCGCGCGGCAAGGGTGATGGCATCGAGTCCCGAGCCGCACAGGCGGTTCAACGTAGTGCCGGGCACGTCCACCGGATAACCCGCCAAGAGGAGCGACATGCGCGCCACGTTGCGGTTATCCTCGCCCGCCTGGTTGGCGCAGCCGAAAAGGCAATCGTCAATCAATGCCGGATCGAAATCATGGCGCTCGCGGATGGCCTTGAGGACGATCGCGCCGAGATCATCCGGGCGCACCGGGGCGAGCGCGCCGCCATAGCGGCCAAAGGGTGTACGGCAATAGTCGATGATATAGGCGTCGGACATGGATGCTCCTTTTTTCTCACTCTAAGCACTTGATATGGTGATTTTTTACCGCAACAAGCGCTTCATGATGGTAAAAAATGATGGTTTTTTGCAGGTTGGTGGTGAATCGCTTGCGCAGAACCCCGACGGGCAAGTGTATGCGCCATGTTGGGGTTCACGATATTCACCCGAACCCGCAGCAGTCAGCTATTCGGTGGGCTTAAGCCCATCCTACGGTTTGCCCGGTGGGTTTACACCCACCCTACTTTTTCAAAAAAACGCTTTTCATGGTGATTTTTTACCGTGATAAGCGCTTCGTGATGGTAAAAAATAATGATTTTTTTGTAGGGTGTGTGGACGAAGTCCACGCACGCGGTTGGTCATGAAGGCTTATCCACGTGCGTAACGGCTTCGCCGTCACACACCCTACGGTTTTGTTTACACGTCGAAATCGACGATAGCGGTGTCGCTTTTCACATGCGCCTGGCAGGTGAGGATATAGCCGGCGGCGACTTCGTCGTCTTCCAGACCGTAGTTGATGGTCATGTCGGCTTCGCCTTCGATGAGCTTGGCCTTGCAGGTGGCGCAGACGCCGCCCTTGCAGGCAAACGGTACGTTGGCGCCTGCTTCCAGCGCGGCATCAAGGATGTTCTGCCCTTCGGCAACGGCGATTTTCTGTTCGCGCCCTTGCGAGATGACGGTGATCTTGCGGTCGTTTTCGCTGTGCACCACAGGTTTCCTGCTTGCCTGGCTGGTCGGCGTGCCGAAGAGTTCGAGATGCACCTGTTTGGTGGTCAAACCGCGCGCCAGGAGCGCTTCGCGGAATTGCTCGATCAAGGGCAAGGGGCCGCACAGGTAGGCGTGGTCGAGGCTTTTCGCATCAACGAAGGCATCGAGCAACTGGCCGACGCGCTCGCCTTCGGGGCGCGCGGAAAGGAGCGGCAGGTCGCGCGGTTCGCGGGTGAGCACGTGCACAAGCGAGAAGCGGCTCATATAGACGTTTTTCAGCGCTTCCAGCTCGGCAAAGAACATGATGTCCTTTTGCGAGGCGTTGACGTAGATCAGCGTCATCTGCGCGTCGGTGTTTTTCAGGAGGTAGTCGATCATCGCGTAGATGGGCGTGATGCCGCTGCCGGCGGCGAGGAAGCAGTAGTTCTTGCCGGCCTGGAGCGCTTCGCCCTGCGGCAGATGGAAATCGCCCTGCGGTTTCATGACGCCGATGGTGTCGCCCGCCTTGACTTCACCGCAGGCAAAGCCGGAAAAGATGCCGCCGTCCACGCGCTTGATGCCGACTTGCACGAAATCGTCGCCATAGGCGCAGACGGAGTAGAAGCGCTCGACGTCTTCATCGCCGATGCGGGTTTTCAGCTTGACGTGCTGGCCGGGAATGACGGCGAAATCGCCGCGCAGATGTTCGGGGATGGCCAGGGTGAGCGTGACCGCCTGCGCGGTTTGCGCGGCTTTGTCCTTGATTGACAGGGTATGGAATTCACTCATGATTGTCTCCTGTATGCTTCAGGGTCATTAATAATTTCGGGGATGGTGTTGCAAGGTTTTTGTCGCTGCGCGACGTGTTTCAACCCTCTCCCCAACCCTCCCCCACAGGGGGAGGGAATCGTTGTTCAATGGCATTTGAAATATTCAAACGGCTCGCCGCAATCGCCACAGCGGTACAGCGCCTTGCAGGCGGTGGAGCCGAAGCGGCTGACCAGTTGCGTGTTGGCGCTGCCGCAGAGCGGGCAGTCTTTCGGGCTGTCGCCCGCAGGCGGCGCGATGCCGTAGGCCCGCAGTCTGGCCTTGGCATCGTCGCTGATCCAGTCGGTCGTCCACGCGGGCGAGAGCTGCTCTTTCAGCACCGGCCTGGGGTAGCCTGCTTCAACCAGCGCGTCGCTCACCATTTTGCGAATGGCGAAAGTGGCCGGGCAGCCCATGTAGGTGGGCGTGAGCGTGACCACGATGTCGTCGCCATCGATGGCGACATCGCGGATGATGCCGAGATCATCAAGCGTCAAAACCGGCACTTCCGGGTCGGGCACGGTGGCGAGCACGGCGCGGATGGCAGCAAGATCCAGCTTGGGGGCGGGTGCGTTCATCACCAGCTCGCACCGGGATAGGCGCGGCGCAGGGACTGCATTTCCGCGAGCAGCAGCCCGAGTTTTTCGGTGTGCCGCCCTTCGGTGCCGCCGCGCTGGAAGTAAACGTTGTCGGGGATGGCGAGTTCGCACTCCTTGGCAAGCGCTTCGATGCCGCTCCGCCACTGCGCGCGAATGGCGGCCATATCGGGGAGACCTTCCTCAAGCGCTTCAAAGAGTTCTTCGGTATAAGGCCACAGGAATTCCCAGGCGTTTTCCAGTCGCTTGCGGCTTTCGGCGGTGCCGTGGGCAAGGCGGATGAGCCATTCGCGTTCATGGCGCGCGTGATAGTCCACTTCTTTGAGGGATTTGGCGGCGATGGCGCGAAAGTCTTCATCGGCGGATTCTGCCAGCGCCTGATAGAGCGCGCTGAAATAAAGGCTGAAGAGATAGCCGCGCAGCGTGGTTTGCGCGAAGTCGCCGTTTTCCAGTTCGGCCAGGAGATAGTTGGTGTATTCGCGTTCGTCGCGGAAATAGGCGAGATCGTCCGCCGTGCGGCCCTTGCCTTCGCGACGCGCCGCCAGATCCAGCCATGCCGTGCCCTGGCCGAGATAGTCGAGGCCGATGTTGGCAAGCGCGATTTCTTCTTCGAGCGTGGGCGCCCAGCCAACGAGCTGGCAATAACGCTGGGCAAGGACGAGCGTGGTATCGCCGAGGCGCTGGGCGTAGAGAGCGTATTTGTCCATGTCGCCTCCTTACATGTGGCCGACTTCGTCGGGGATGTCGTAGAAAGTGGGATGGCGGTAAATCTTGTCGCCAGCCGGGTCGATAAAGGCGGACTGGGCATCGGGTTCCATGGCGGTGATGTCTTCGGATTTCACCACCCAGATGGAGACGCCTTCGTTGCGGCGGGTGTAGAGATCGCGGGCGTTTTGCAGCGCCATGGTGGCATCGGTGGCGTGCAAGGATCCGACATGCTGGTGCGAGAGGCCTGCTCTGGCGCGGATGAAGACTTCATACAGTTGCGAGGTGCTCATGATGTTCTCCTTGTGTCTGGGTGAACGGTTGGTGATGATTTTTGCCGTTGCGACGGCGATTTTTCGATGTGGTTGCCCTGCGGGCAGACGGCGGGTTGCCCGTCTTGCGTTGCTTTGGTATTTTTTCTCACCATGAAGCGCTTTTTGTGGGAAAATTTCTCACGGTAAGCGCTTTATCATGGTAAAAAATCACTATTTTTAATGATTTTTTGTAATTTATCGATGGGCGCAGGTTTCAGGTTGGGGTTCACGCCGTTCCCCCCAACCTGCGTGATGGCTACGCTGCCTGTTGCGCTTGCTGTTTTTCCGCGTAGGCGAGCGCCGCTTCCACAACCCATGCGCCTTCTTCCTGGGAACGGCGGCGCTGGTTCATGCGATCGCGGTTGCACGGGCCATGGCCGTTGATGACCTGGTTGAATTCCGTCCAGTCGATATCGCCGTGGTCGTAGTGGCCGCGTTCCTCGTTCCACTTGAGGTCGGGATCGGGAATGGTAATGCCGAGATATTCGGCCTGCGGCACGGTCATGTCGATGAATTTCTGTCTGAGTTCATCGTTGCCGAAGCGCTTGATTTTCCAAGCGAGCGACTGTTCGCTGTGCGCGGAATCGCTGTCGTGCGGGCCGAACATCATCAGGGCTGGCCACCACCAGCGGTTCATGGCATCCTGCACCATTTGCTTCTGCTCCGGCGTGCCGTGCAGTGCCATTTCCATCAGGAGTTCGTAACCCTGGCGCTGGTGGAAGGATTCTTCCTTGCAGATGCGCACCATGGCGCGGGCATAGGGGCCGTAGCTGGTGCGCTGCAATGCGACCTGGTTGACGATGGCCGCGCCATCAACGAGCCAGCCGATAGTGCCGATGTCCGCCCAGGAGAGGGTCGGGTAATTGAAGATGGAGGAATATTTCATTTTGCCGTCAAGCATGGCATTGATGGTGGCCTGGCGGTCGGCACCGAGCGTTTCCGCGGCGCAGTAGAGATAAAGGCCGTGGCCGGCTTCGTCCTGGATTTTCGCCATGAGAATGGCCTTGCGGCGCAGCGAGGGCGCGCGCGTCAGCCAGTTGCCTTCCGGCAGCATGCCGACGATTTCCGAATGCGCGTGTTGCGCGATCTGGCGGATCAGGGTCTTGCGGTAGGCTTCCGGCATCCAGTCGCGCGGCTCGATTTTGGTTTCCGCGGCGATTTTTTCTTCAAAACGCTTTTCTTCGCTCATGATGCGTCTCCTGTTTGTGATGGGTTTTGCGGGCTGACATACACATAGCACACCATGGAGGTGGCGCAAAGCTTGCCCGCTTCGTCGTGAATATCCACACGGCCGCGTATCGCGGTGCGTCCCAGTTTGAGTACCTGCGCGGTGATGGTGATGTCGCCATCATGGATGGGGCGCAGGAACTCGGTGCTCAAATTGAGGGTGGCCATTTCGCGATGCTCGCCGAGCATGGCAAGCGCGGGAAAGACCAGTAGCGTATCGGCCAGGGCCATGACCACCTGCCCGGAAAGGTGCGAAACCGTGACCGGCGGCGGAAAGCGGCGAAAGAGACCGGGATTGGCGGCAAGGCGAAAGGTCGCGGTGCCGGGTTCAAGGGTCAGCACTTCCACATGCAGGTGATCGAGTATCCAGCCGGGCAGCACACTTTCGATCAGCGGCTCGAACAGCCCGGGGTATTGGTTGGCAAGATGCGGGGGAATCACAAACATGCTGTTTCTCCTAGTTCATCATCGCAACGGGAACGACCAGCGACAGCCACGGCACGAACACAATCAGCAGAATGCGCACGATGTCGGCAATCCAGAACGGCGTCACGCCCTTGAAAATGGTGGCAGTCGCCACATCCGGCAATTGCCCGCGCAGGACGAAGACGTTCAGCCCCACTGGCGGCGTGAGCAGCGAAATCTCGGTCGCGACCACCACGATGATGCCGAACCAGATAAGGTTCATCTCGGCCGTGCCGCCATCAAAGAAGGTGAGTCCGGCGACAACAGGCGCAAAGATCGGCACCGTGAGCGTTACCATCGACATGCTCTCGAAGACCATGCCGAGCAGCAAATAGATGCCCACAATGGCAAGCACCACCATGTACGGCGAAAAATCGTTCTGCGTCACGAAAGCGAGCAGTTCGTTCGGCAGCCCCGTGCGCACGATGAAGCGCGAGAAAATCGCCGCACCAATCAGGATGACGAAGAGCGACGTGGACGTCAGTACCGACTGTTTGGCGGCATCGACAAATCCTGCCCAGGTAAAGCGGCGGAACAGGATGGAAATGATCACCGTACCCATGGCGCCGACTGCCGCCGCTTCGTCAGCCGCATAAATCTGGAAGTAAAGACCGCCAAAGATCAGAAGAAAGAGCAGCAGGATGGGCATGACCTTGAGGCTTGCCAGCACGATTTCCCTGAACGGCGTTTTCTCCCCGGCAGGCCCGGCCTTGGGATCGATGATGACAGTCACAATTACGGCGAGCAAATAGAGGAAGACGCCCAACAGCCCCGGCAAGATGCCGGCGAGGAACATTTTCGTCACCGATTGCTCGGTCATGAAAGCATAGATGACGAGCAGGACCGATGGCGGAATGAGAATGCCGAGCGTACCGCCAGCAGCAATGGAAGCGGTCGAGAGCGAATCCTTGTAGCCAAACTGGCGCATAGACGGCATGGCCACTTTCGCCATGGTGGCAACCGTTGCCAGAGAAGATCCGCAAATGGCGCTGAAACCGCCCGCGGACAATACGGTAGAAAGCGCAAGCCCGCCACGGAAACGCCCGATCAGCGTATAACCGGCGCGGTAGAGATCATTCGCCATGCCGCTCTTGGCAATGAGCATGCCCATGAATACGAAAAGCGGAATGATGGAAAGTTCGGATTTTTGCACCGTTTCCCAGATGCTGTGCGCAGCCGGCCCCAATGATGACTTGAAATTCCAGCCATTCAGGGCGGCAAAACCGGTGGCGCCAACAATACCCATGGCAAAGCCGATGGGGATGCGGATGAAGACCAGCAAAATAACAATGGCAAATCCCAGCAAGGCGGCAATCATAAATTATCCTTGTGGCTGATTTCGGGAACGATATCGTCGCGTTTCGCAACCATGGCATAGAGATACCACAAGGCCCACAGCAGCATGACGATACCCACCAGCAACATCATGGCGGCAAAGCCGTAAGCAAAGAGCCCCTGCTTCACGCCCAGCTCCTCATACATCACTTCGCGCCCGGGACGGGAAATGCGTCCGGCCTTGTCATACATCCAGTAGCTCATGCCGATGCAGGCAACTGCTACAGCGAGATCGATCAGGAAAAATTGCAGCTTGCGCCGGAACGGCGTTTTGAAAAGACCATCAAGCAAATCCACGTCGAGATGCTCGCGATTGATGGTGATCACCGGAAAGCTGCATACGAATACGACGCCCATCAGAATGTTGAACAACTCTTCACGCTGCACAATGGAGGCAGAAAACATATAGCGGGCAAACACATCGCCGAAGCCGATCAGCATCAAGAGCACCAGCGCCGTCCCGCCAACCGCGAGCAACAAAGTGGCCGTCGCGTGCCAGGCACGCGACAGTCCGCCGGAGTGTGTTGCCCCCGTCATCATTTGCCCTTCATTTCAGAAGCAAAAGTTTCCACGACCAGCTCGTAGGCGGCCTGACCATCCACGCCTTTATCGTTGATTTCCTTGATGACTTTTTCGCGGATTTCCTTGGAAACTTCCGCCATTTTTGCGAGATCGTCAGCGGGCAGCTCGGCAATCGTGCCCTTTTCCTTCTGAAGAACCAGACCCTTGTCGTAATCAATATCCCATACCGCACCGGCATCGCGGGAAAGCGCTTCGCCGAAATATTCGCGGATGGCTTTCTGGTCGGCTTCGCTCACCTTGTCGAGCGCATTTTCATTCATGAAAAGCGCAAACGAGCCGCGATAAAAGCCGCCGGGCAGGGTGTAGGCATGCGGCGCCGCTTCATAGAGGCGGAAAGAGGGAATCACGTCTGCCGGCAACATCGTGCCATCGGCCATGCCGCCCGTGATCATTTCATAACTTTTCGAGGCAGGCGCGAGAATGGGAGAAGTCTTGAGCGCTGCCGCGACATCGTTGGCCACGCCGCCGCCCGCGCGCATCTTGCGCCCTTCCACGGCTTTCAGGCCATCAATTTCGTTCTTCATGAACAGAAACGCCGGGCCATGCACCATAAAGCCGATCAGCTCCACACCTTCGTATTCATTGGCATCTTTCAGGTATTTCTCGTGCGCGCGCCAGTGGGCAACGGCAGCAGCACTGGAATTGCCCTCATAGCCCGGCAGCTCGATCAGCTTGGTGGTAATGAAGCGTCCGGGGAAATAGCCGTTGTACGTCCAGGAAATGTCCGCACCGCCATATTCCACAAGCTCGAGCAGGCCATTGGGTGCGGCGAGATCATATTCAACCTTGGCCGTCACCCGCCCTTCGGTACGCTTTTCCAGCTCTTCCACCAGCTTCGGCAGCAGTACGCTGTTCACTGAGTGCGACGGCGGCAGCCAGGTGGCAATTTTCAGCTCCACATCAGCAGCCTGCGCCATACCGGCAGCCATGGCGAGCAACAATACGCTTTTCTTCATCACATTATCTCCTGATTATGTTTTTGGGAAACGGCCTGTCGGCCATCCACGCTCAAAATATAATGGAAACCAACCGAACGGTCAATCAATTTCCTGCTGAAAAAATACCGCCTCTCGCTTTTCCAGGAAAGCGGACACGCCTTCGCGATATTCCGCACTGAAACCTGCCTCGCGCTGGCACGCCACTTCCAGCAACAACTGCTCTTCCAGCGTGTTGCCTGTCGCGGCATTGAGCGCCCGGATGGAAAGCGCATTGCCAGTGGCGGCGCCATAGGCAAGACGGGTAGCCAGCGCTTGCGCGCGCTCCTGCAATACGGCGGCTTCGTGAATTTCCCAGACCAGCCCGTAATCGCGCGCCTGTTCCGCACTCCACACGCCCTGCGTCAGCACAAATGCCTTGGCGCGCGCCAATCCCAGCAGCTGCACCAGACGCCAGGTCAGCCCCGCATCGGGGATAAGGCCAATTTTTCCGAAGGCAATGGCAAACTTGGCAGTATCCGCCGCCAGCACGATATCGCAAGCGAGTGCTACGCCGATGCCGGCGCCAGCCGCCGCACCATTGACGACGGCGAGTTTGGGTTTTTCCAGCGCCTCCATTTGGCGGATCAGGGGGTTGTAGAAGTTGGTAAGCGTTTCGCCGAGATCGCGCGCTTCTGCACCCGGCGCGCGCTCGCTCAAATCCTGACCGGCGCAGAATCCCTTGCCCGCACCGGTCAGCAAAATGGCGCGCACTTTCGGGTTATCCCTGGCATCTTCCAGCACACGGCGCAGCTCCAAATGCATTTCCTCATTGAAAGCATTGAGTTGAGCCGGCCTGTTGAGCGTAATCTGTCCGACGCCGTTTTTGATGTCGTAAAGAATAGTGGACATGTCGCCTCCTTTTTGTGATTCATTTATTGACCGTCTGGTTGGTTTTAAATTAGTATAAGAACAACGCAGCTTATTATCAAGCCAGCCTGATTTCCCCGTCCACGGATTGTTCTACAAAATGACTGAAGGAGCCACCATGACCCTTTTCTCCGATGCCCACAAAACCCGCCTCGACAAGGCGCGCCAAGTCATCAAAAGCCGCGAGAACTGGGCGGCATTCGCCGAAGTGCCGAGCGAAAAAATCTACGGCGAAGGCAGCAAGGCGCGTGGCGAAAAAGCCTTCCATGCCCTGCTCGACAAACCTTTCGCCTTTGCCGTGGCACAGGATGGCGCCGAATACGTCGCGGGCGAACGCATCTCTCCCTATGGCCTTGCCCTGAATCTTTCCTATCCCAAACTCGCTGCCGCCACCTTGCTTGATCGCGCGGAAAAAGCGCAGAAAAGCTGGCGCAAGACGGATGTGGAAACGCGCCTTGCCATTTGCTCCATCATGCTTGATCGCCTGGCCGAGCAGTCTTTCCTGATGGCCAATGCGGTGATGCACACCACCGGGCAGCCTTTCGTGATGTCTTTCCAGGCGGGCGCGCCGCATGCGCTTGATCGCGCGCTCGAAGCGCTTGCCTATGCCGCGGATGCCATGCAGGCGAGCGCTTCTGCCGCCACCTGGCAGAAAGTCACCGGCAAGAACAAGGAAGGCCAGAATGTTACCGTCACCCTCGACAAAACTTTCCGCACGCGCGGCAAGGGCATTGGCCTCGTCGTCGGCTGCGCCACTTTCCCCACCTGGAACAGCTATCCCGGCCTTTTTGCAAATCTCGCGACCGGCAACAGCGTCATCGTGAAACCGGCCGAATCCGCCATTCTGCCGCTTGCCATCAGCGTGGACATCATGCGTCAGGTACTTGCCGAAAACGGCTTTGATCCTGATACCGTGCAGCTCGCCGTCACCGGTGGCGACCGCTCGCAAACGCAAGCGCTTGCCAAAGACGCCCGCGTCAAAATGATCGATTACACCGGCGGCCCCGGCTTCGGACGCTGGTTGCAGGAAAACTGCCCGGATACCCAGCTGTATCTGGAACAGGCCGGCATCAACAATATCCTCATCGAATCCACCGACAATCTGCGCGGCATGACCGCCAATATCGCCTTTTCGCTCTCGCTGTTCGGCGGGCAGATGTGCACCGCGCCGCAGAATATCTATATTCCGCGCACCGGCATCCAGACCGAAAACGGCCCGCTGTCTTTCGATGACGCCGCCGCCGCCATTGCCAAGGGCGTGGAAAAACTTCTGGGCGATTCTGACCGCGCCTTTGCCCTGTTGGGCGCGCTCGGCAGCGAAGCGGTCGCGAAACGCGTCGCCACCATCGCGCAAAGCGGCGCGAATACGGTGCTGGCCACGGAAAAGGCCAATTACGCTCCCTACCCCGATGCGCGCACGGCCAAGCCGCTCATCATCAAGACGGATGCCAAGGACGAGCTGGCTTGCGAAGAGCAGTTTGGCCCGATCGCTTTCGTGATTGCCTGTGAGGACGCCGACGATGCGCTCGCCAAGGTCTGCGCCAATATCGAACAGCACGGCGCGATGACCACCAGTCTCTACAGCGTGAACGACGCTTTCCGCGAGCAGGCCATTGATGCCATCGCCGATGCCGGTTCGCCACTCTCCGTGAATCTCACCGGCGGCGTCTATGTCAACCAGTCGGCGGCCTATACCGATTTCCACGGTTCAGGACTGAATCCTGCGGCGAACACCAGCCTGACCGATTTGGGCTTTGTCAGCCAGCGTTTCGGCTGGGTCACCGTGCGCGAACAAAAGGACTGACCATGAAAGCGACCATTGCCGTCATCGGCGCGGGCACCATGGGCGAGGGCATTGCCCAGCTTGCCTTGCAGGCCGATCATCCCGTCATCCTCGTTGACCCTTCGCAAGCGCAGCGCGAACGCGCCAAAGCCAGCCTCGACAAGCGCTTTGCCGGCTTCGTCGCCAAGGGCAAATGGCAGGCCGACGAACACGAAAAGCGCCTGGCGGCGCTGACCCTTGCCGACAGCGCCCGGGCTGCCGCGCCCGCGCAGGTGGTCATCGAAGCCATCATCGAAAATATCGACATCAAAAAAGCGCTTTTTGCCGAGCTGGAAGCCGTGGTTGCGGATGACGCCATCCTCGCCTCGAATACATCTTCTCTTTCCATTACGGCGATGGCCGCCGAGCTTCGCCATCCCGAGCGCTTCCTCGGGCTGCATTTCTTCAATCCGCCGGGGCTGATGCCGCTTGTCGAAGTCATTCGTGCCCTGCAAAGCGCGGACAGCGTCGTCAGCAAAGCCATTGCGCTGATGCGCGACTGGGGCAAGCAGCCGGTGATGTGCAAGGATACGCCGGGCTTTATCGTCAATCGCGTGGCGCGCCCTTTTTATGTGGAGAGTTTTCGTCTGCTTGAGGAACAGGCGCTGGCTCCTGCCGCGCTTGATGCCGCCCTGCGCAGCGCCGGTTTCAGAATGGGCCCTTGCGAATTGACCGATCTCATCGGCCAGGACGTGAATTTCGCGGTCAGCACTTCCTTGTGGACGGCGCTTGGCTATCCGCCGCATTTGCAGCCTTCGTGGGTGCAGGGTGATCTGGTTGCCGCACGTTATCTCGGGCGCAAAAGCGGCCGCGGCTTTTATCCGGGCGGCGAAGGGCAACTGCCTGCGCAAAACCGCGCAGCGACCATCCCCTATCAGCATCGCGACGGGCTTTGCGGCGTGCTCGAAAATGGCGTTACCGTGAAATACGGCGACGGCCGCCGCGCCATTGAGCACGAGCACGAAAGCGGCACGCCCACTATTCTCATCGACTATCACGCCCCCGATGCCAAGCATGTGGCGCTTGCCATGGGCGCGAAAGCCAGGGCCCTGATGGGCGAAGCGCTTCCCGAGGCCGACGTGCAATGGCTCGTCATGCCCGATCGGCCGGGACTGGTGGCGCTGCGCGTGATTGCGCAAATCATCCACGAAGCGGCAACCTGCGCGCTTGCCGGTATTGCCAGCCCCGAGGATATCGACATCGCGCTCAAGGGCGGCGTCAATTATCCGCACGGCGCCTTTGCCTTCCTGGAGCGCATGGGTCTTGATGTCGTCCTGCAAACCATCCGCAGCCTCAATGCCTACTATGGCGCGCGCTATGCCCCGTCGCCGTGGCTGCTCGACAAAGAGGAAAACGCATGAATCCGTCCCTTGCCGCGCGCGTCGCCGCCAAGATGATCGCCGATGACCGCTTCTCCGCCCATCTTGGCATCGAGATCGTTGCCGCCGAAGCGGATTATTCGGTGTGCAAAATGACCATCGACGAACGCCATCTGAACGGCCACGGCACTTGCCATGGCGGCGCGATCTTTGCGCTCGCCGATACCGTCTTCGCCCATATCTGCAATGCCGGCAACCGCATCACCGTCGGCCATATCTGCACCATCGCCTATTGGGCGCCGGCCTATCCCGGCGACACCCTCTATGCCGTGGGCACGATCAACGGCGAATATGGCCGCTCCGGCTCCTATCGCATCATTGTGCGCCGCAACGCGGAAGACGGCGAAACCATTGCCGAATTCCAGGGATTCAGCAGAAGCCTGCCCGGACAAACCCATTTCCCCACCTGTGACTGATTGAAAAAAGAGGAGAACACCATGAGCAGCAAGGATTTTTTCAACCGCATCGAACAAGCCTCGCGCGACGAAATCGCCAATCTGCAACTGAAGCGCATGCAGAAGTCGCTGATTCACGCCTATGTCAACGTCCCCTTCTGGAAGAAGCGCTTCACCGAGCACGGCGTGCATCCCGACGACCTGAAATCGCTGGAAGACCTCGCCAAATTCCCCTTCATGGTCAAGGATGACTTCAAGGACAACTATCCCTTCGGGCTGCTCGCTGTCGAGCAGAAAGACGTGGTGCGCATCCACGCTTCCTCGGGCACGACCGGCAAGCCGAAAATCGTCGCCTACACGCAAAACGATATCGACATGTGGGCGGATGCCGTCGCGCGCTCCATGTATGCTGCCGGCGTGCGCCCCGAGCATACCGTGCAGATCGCCTACGGCTACGGCATGTTCACCGGCGGCCTTGGCGCGCATTATGGCGCGGAGCGCCTCGGTTGCGGCGTCATCCCCATTTCTGGTGGCATGACGGCGCGGCAGATCCAGATGATCGAGGAATTGAAGCCCAACGCCATTATGGTAACGCCGTCCTACATGCTGAACCTGGCCGAGCAGATGAAAAAAATCGGCCACGATACCCTGAACAACAGCCTGAAAGTCGGTATTTTCGGCGCGGAACCGTGGACCAACGAAATGCGCAAGCACATCGAAGAACTCTTTGACATGGATGCCGTCGATATTTACGGCCTTTCCGAAGTCATCGGCCCCGGCGTTGCCCAGGAATGCGTGGAAACGAAAGATGGCCTCACTGTCTGGGAAGACTATTTCTACCCGGAAATCATCAACCCGGAAACCGGCGAAGTGCTGCCGGATGGCGAAGCCGGCGAACTCGTCTTCACCAGCCTCCTGAAAGAAGCGCTGCCCGTCATTCGCTATCGCACCGGCGACATCACCCGCCTTCTCCCCGGCACGGCACGCAGCATGCGCCGCATCGAGAAAATCACCGCGCGCAGCGACGACATGATCATCCTGCGCGGCGTCAACATCTATCCGTCGCAGCTCGAAGAGCAAATCCTGAAAGTGCCGGGGCTGACATCCAACTACATTCTCGAGCGCTACCGCATCGGCGTGATGGACCAGCTGCGCATCCGCGTCGAGCCGCAGCAGAACGGCGTGCACGAAGAGCGTCTCGCCAAGCAGCTCGCCCACAACATCAAGACCGAAATCGGCTCCAGCGTGGACGTGCAGATCGAACAAGTCGGCACCCTGCCGAGATCCGAAGGCAAGGCCAAACGCGTCATTGATCTTCGCGATCCCATGTAAGCGCTCTCCTGCCGGGCGCGACATTCCGTGCCCGGCAGGCATTTTGGCACGCAACCCTATATAATTCCGGGCGGCATCTTGCATGCCTCCCCTTTTGTACACTCCGCAGGAAAACCATGGCCAGAGCAAAAGCCGTTGATCACGATGAGAAACGCAGCAATATCCTGAACAAGGCATCAGAACTTTTCACTGCCGAAGGCTTCAGTCGTGCCTCCATGACGCAGCTTGCGCAAGCCTGTGAAATATCCAAGGCCAACCTTTATCACTACTATTCTGATAAAGAAAGTATTCTTTTTCATATCCTTGACGAACACATGGACGAAATCCTTGCCACCCTGCGGCAAAGTTTCGAAAAAAGCCCGCCAGACGAGCGTCTCTATCGTCTCATCCTCTCTTTGCTCACGCTCTATCAAAATGCCGACCACAAGCACCGCATCCTTCTGAACGACCTGCAAATCCTTCCTGAGGAAAAGCAGCAGACCATTCGCGGCAAGGAGCGCGAAATCGTGCAGTTTTTCAAAAATGCCATCCTCCTGAAATATCCGCAGCACGGCAGCAACCCGAAACTTCTCGCGGCCACTGCCATGACCATCCTCGGCGCCATCAACTGGTCCTTTACCTGGTTCAAGCCGGGCAAAGGCTTTTCCGTCGAGCAATACGCCCGTTTTCTCACCCGCACCTTTGAAGAAGGAATCGGCCATGACATCGCTGATTGAACATGAACTTCTCGCCCCGCATCTCCATCGCCTGTGGCTCAATCGCCCCGAGCGCAAAAACGCCCTGAACACCGCCCTGCTCTGCGAACTTGCCGAACGCGCGGAAGCACTTGCTGCCGAAGGCGCGCGTGCCATCCTCATCCAGGGCAAAGACGGCAACTTCGCCGCCGGTGCCGATATCGACGAAATCGCCACCCTCTCGTCGCAGGAAGCGCTTGTCGATGCCCGCGTCACCGCCTGGAAACGCCTGCGCGAATGCCCGCTGCCGCTCATTGCCGTGGTCGAAGGCTATTGCCTTGGCGGCGGCATGGAACTTTTGCTCAGCTGCGATTTCGCCATTGCCCATCCCGACGCCAAATTCGGTCTGCCCGAAGTGAAACTCGGCCTCATGCCCGGTGCGGGCGGCACGCAAATTCTCCCTCGCGTGGTCGGCACGCGCCGCGCCGCACGCATGGTACTGACCGGCGACATGTTCGATGCCGCAACCATGCGCGACTGGGGCATCGTCACCGACCTTGCCGATGATCCGGCGGCGTTGGCTGAAAAAATTGCCGGCAAAATCGCCGCCAACGCTCCCTTTGCCGTGCGCCAGGCCAAATCCTCGCTCAGGCAGGCGCAGGAAAGCGGCCTCGAAGCCGGCATGAAATACGAACGCCAGGCCTTCTCGCTGCTCGCTTCCACGGCCGACCGCACGGAAGGCATCGCCGCTTTCCGCGAAAAACGCGCCCCACAATTCCAAGGAAAATAATCATGGACATGGATATCGTTGAACGGCACATCCTCGTCACCCCGCACGAGCACGGCGTTTACCAGCTCACCCTGAACCGCCCCAAGGTTTACAACGCGCTTTCCGACGAACTCATCCGCGAACTCGGTGACCACATCCGCCATCTCGAAAGCAAAGACGCGCGCGTCTTCGTGCTCACCGGCGGCAACAAGGTTTTCGCCGCAGGCGGCGACATCGCGGAAATGCAACACAAAACCACCGAAGAAGTCACGCGCGAGCAATACGTCACCGCCGTCTGGCACGTGCTGGAAAGCCGCTCCCTGCCGATGATTGCTGCCGTCAACGGGCTTGCCCTCGGCGGCGGCTGCGAACTTGCCATGCTCTGCGACATCATCGTCGCCGGCAAAAGCGCGAGCTTTTCCCTGCCGGAAACCAGCCTCGGCATCATTCCCGGCGCGGGCGGCACCCAGCGCCTGATTCGCGCCGTCGGCAAAAGCCGCGCCATGGACATGATCCTCTCCGGCAGCAACATGGGCGCGCTGGAAGCGCAGAAAAGCGGTCTTGTCGCCCGCGTCGTCGATGACCACAATGTTCTCGCCGAAGCCCTGCATGTCGCCACCCGCATCGCCAAGCGCTCCAAACCCGTCATTGCCGCCGCGCGCCGCGCCATCCTCGCCGCCGAGCACGGCCTGTCCCGTGGCCTTCTCGCCGAGCAGCGCGAGTTTTACGCCACCTTCGACCTCGCCGACCAGAAAGAAGGCATGACTGCCTTCCTCGAAAAACGCCCGCCCAAATGGAAAGACTGCTGAAAATCCCAAATAATGGTGATTTTTATCAATGAACTACTCCGCAGCAAGCTGTGGGGCATCTAAAATCGTGCTCTTTCGAGAACCGATTTCGACAAGCGCACTTCGACAGGCTCAGTGAGCTTGTCGAACTGGCCTGTCGAAGTGCTTGCAAGAAGTGATTTCGGTTTTGTATTGATTTCATTAAAGTCCGACACATTACATTCGGCGATGCTTTATCAGAAAAAGACACATGAGCAATCAAGAAACCATAAAAAACAATATGAAAAACAGGTACTTTAAGTATTTCTCGTCAATTCTTCAGCTCTATTCTCAAGAAACTGCGCAATGTCTTCTTCAGAAACATTCAGGAATATCTTGTCCTTGTTTTCTTTACCTTCTTTTTTGACAAAAAGATTGCGCAGAGGATTGTCAGGCTCAAGCTCATCGAGCATTAATGAAAAACGTTCCATAATGGCAATATTGGAAAGATTTCTCATATAAAACACAAAAAATACAATAAAGCAAAAAACAAATAAAATATCAAATATAACCAAAGAAAAATCCAAAATTGACAAAGGAGATGTGTTTAGGAAAGTTCTTCTGTATAAATCAAATGAAAAAATGGACGTTATGATAAGTATGGCAGTCATAACCCCTAACCATCCAATGGTTCCCAAATAGACGTCAACAAAAACTTCTTTAAGCCTAACTGAATATAGAAAAGAAATTTTGTTGCTTTTTAACAGACTTTCAAATTCATTAAAAATGTAAGCGCTTATTTTTCCTTCCATCAAAAGGTTAGTCAATTTAAAAATAGCCAGATCATTATAAAACTTTCTCCTTCTATCTATATGTTCAGCCCATCCTTTCGGAGATGACAGATCAATCAATTTCAAAATAATGGCAAACATATTTTTCTCCTGCATAAGGCGTATAACAGTTACTCAGAAAAGCTGTCGTACAGCATGACATGGCTGAATAATGACTGCTTATCTAAAATGACTGCTTATCTAAAAAGCGTCGGCCACAAAGTGGCCGACCTACACAAATACACAACGGTGGGGTGAAGCCTACCATGCGGTATAGATGTTTTTTCTCATCACAAAGCGCTTATCGTGAGAAAATTTCTCATGATAAGCGCTTATGAATGGTAAAAAGCATCTATTTTTACTGTTTTTATGAGATTGGTTTCTTTATAGCGGGTTGACGCCCGCCCTACGCAGAATGTTTTATGCCATCACCCTTCGCAGCTGCTGCAATTGAGCAAATTGCGGTTGAAGCGCTGCGCGGCGCTGATGCTGTGCTGGTAGTAGAGCGATTTCAGGCCGAGTCCGGCGGCGGTGAGGTAAAGCTGGTTGACGTCTTTGGTGGGCGTATCCGGGTGGATCATGACGTTGATGCTTTGCCCCTGGTCGATGTATTGCTGGCGTTGCGCGGCCTGCTGGATAACGGCCAGTTGGCTGATTTCCGAGAAGGTTTTGAAGACGTCTTTTTCTTCTTCGCTGAGGTCGCCCAAATGCTGCACCGAGCCGTCGTTCAGGAGGATGCTTTCCCACACGGCTTCCGTATCCAGGCCTTTTTCCTGCAACAGTTCGACCAGATAGGGATTCTTGTAGGTGGTTTTGATTTTGGCGAGGTCTTTGACGTGGTAGTTGGACTTGAAGGGTTCCACGGAAGGCGAGACGCCGCCGAGGATAAAGCTGCTCGATTTGGTCGGCGCGATGCTCATCAGCGTGGTGTTGCGGCGGCCATAGCCTTTGAGGATTTCCGGCTCGCCAAATTTGGCGGCGAGCGCTTTCGAGGCGGCAAGGGTTTTGTCGTGCAGCAGCTTGAAGATTTCGTTGTTTTTCTGCATGGCAGCGAAGCTGTCGAAGGGGATGCGGTGCGCTTGCAGATAGCTGTGCCAGCCGAGGACGCCAAGGCCGAGCGCGCGGTGACGTTTGGCAAAACGGTGGGCGCGGTCGAGGAAGGGAATGTCGGCGCTTTTTTCGATGAATTCGCTCATCACGGCGTCGAGGAAGCAGGTGAGCGTTTCCACGGCGTCGGTGTCTTTCCATTCGTCGTAATGGAGGAGGTTCATGGAGGAGAGGCAGCAGACGAAGCTTTCGTCGGGGCTGGCCGGCAGCATGATTTCGGTGCAGAGGTTGGAAGCGTAAACGGGCATGTCGAGCGCTTTGTACACTTCGGGGCGGCCATCATTGGCGTTGTCTTTGAAGAAAAGATAAGGGATGCCGGTTTCGGCGCGGCGTTGCAGCACTTTCGCCCAAACGCGGCGTTTGTCGGGGTCGCCAGCTTTCATGTCCTCGAGCCAGGTGTTGCTGATGCAGACGCCGTAATACATGAGCTGGATGGGGTTGCCTTCGGTGTGGATATCGAGCCATTCGTCGATGTCGCCGTGGTCGATGTCGATGTAGCCGGCAAACTGGCCTTTGCGCGAGGTGCCCTGGGAGATGACGTCGATGATGGTGTCGAAAAGTTTGCTGAAGTTGAAGGAGCCGTCGGATTTGCCGTTGTTGCTGATGGCGCTGCCGCGCGGGCGGATATGGCCGAAATAGGCGCTGGTGCCGCCGCCGATTTTGCTCATCATGCCGACTTCCGCGGTAGTGGCCATGATGTCGTGGATGGAATCGCCGATGTAGCTGCCAAAGCAGGAAATGGGCAGGCCGCGGGTGAGGCCGAAGTTGGACCATACCGGCGAGGAGAGCGAGAAATAGCCGCGCGCCATGTAATGATGGAATTTGTCGGCAAAGGCGGGATCTTGCAGGATTTCTCCGGCATGATCGGCAATGGCGCGGATGCGCGCTTCGGGCGTGGTGCCGTCAAGGAGATAGCCCCGTTGCAGAAACAGGCGACTGTCGGCATTGAGCCAGGCGAAATCGGGGCGGTTGACGGCTGGGTTCATCATGATCTCCTTGGGGGCGGTAGTTGTTACTGCTGAAGCAGGTTAGAAAAGGTCATCAGCAGTGATCTGCTTGGTTTTTTTGCTGTAATCGGTGCTGCGCTTGTAGAAGAAATCGTTCTCCTTGCCGGAGAGGATTTCGATATCGAACCACTCGGTTTGCTGCAAGAGCTGGCCGGCAACGAGATAGGGCGCGTTGATGCCGAGGATTTCCAGCGAGCGGTTGTAGCGGTTGACGATATAGTTTTCCACGGTGTCGCGGTCGATGAAATCGAGATCGCCGTGTTCGAAGATCCAGTTGAGAATGCCACGTTCGGCTTCGAGCGCCTGGTCGGCAAGAAGCTGGAGCTCGTCGTAAAAATCGGCGCTGAACAGGCGCGGGTGCTCTTCCTTGATGATGTTGTACAGCGCGATGCCGAAGCGGCCGTGAATTTCTTCTTCCTTGGAGGTCGCCTCCACGGCGTTGGAAATGCCTTTGAACAAATTCTTGTGCTTGTTGAAAGACATGATGATGAGGAACTGGCCAAAGAGCGAGATATGCTCGACGAACAGGGAAAAGAGCACGAGCGACAGCACAAAGCGCTCGCGGCCGATATCCTTGTCGCGCATGAAGTCTTCGATGTACTGGATGCGGCCCATCAGGGCGGGAATCTCGGTGATATGGGCGAACATGTCGTTCATGCCGAGCTTTTCCAGCAGGAAGGAATAGGCGTCCTTGTGGCGGATTTCACTCTCGGCAAAGGTGCCGCCGACGTCGTCGATTTCCGGCTTGGGGAAATAGCGGTAGAGATCGCCCCAGAAGCGCTTGACGCTCACTTCCACCTGGGAAATGGCCAGCATGGTGCGGGTCAGCACATGGCGCTCGCGATCGTTGATCACGGTTTTGTAGTCCTGAATGTCGCTGGTGAAGTTGAATTCGGTGTGCAGCCAGTAGGAATGGCGGATGGCATCTTTGAACTCAAGCAGCTCGGGATATTCGTAAGGCTTGATTTGAATGCGTTTTTCAAAAAGATTACGAGGCATGGCGACAAAATCTGGACATTGGGGGACAGGCCATTTTAGGCAGATTTGCCAGCCAGGCAAGCACAAATTTCTGTCAAAAACGTTTGTGATTGATTACCCAGCAAATACTATATCTTGACTGAAAATTCATGAGAGACACCAGATATAGTGGCAAAGCGCTTGCCCTTCCCCGTTGTTTGTGCTTCCCTCGCGGGCGGGCGAAGTTGGAAAACCAGATTGCTATTTGCCGATGCAGAAGCTCGAAAAAATGCCGCCCAGCAGGTCGTCGGCGCTGACTTTGCCGGTGATCTCGCCCAGAGCCTGATGCACTTGCCACAAGTCTTCTGCCAGCAGGTCGCCGGCGCGCAAACCGCGGATTTGTGCCAGGGCATGGCGATAATATTCCTGCGCTTTCTCCAGCGCGTGCACATGGCGGGCACGGGCGATGAACGGCGCTTCTTCATGGCTTTCCTGTCCGGCAAGACGGGCAATGGCCGCTTTGAGACCGTCCATGCCTGCGCCCGTTTTGGCAGAAATCCACAGGCGGGAATCGCCATCTTCGATGGTGACCTGGTCAGCCTTGTTCCAGACTTCCAGTACGGGCTTGCCCGCAGGTGCGGCAAGGTTTTCCCCATCATCGGCAACTGTGCCATCGCGCAACCACAGCACGATATCGGCATCCTGCATGGCCTGGCGCGCACGACGGATACCTTCCTGCTCCACCACATCGTGGCTGTCGCGCAAGCCGGCCGTATCGAGCACATGCACGGGAATGCCGGCGATCACCAAATGCTCGCGCACGATATCGCGCGTGGTGCCGGCCTGGTCGGTGACGATGGCGCGTTCCTCGCCGAGAAGCGCATTGAGCAGGCTGGATTTTCCGGCATTGGGCTTGCCGATAATGGCGAGCTCGATGCCATCATTGAGCAGGCGGCCTTGCGCGGTGCGCGCAAGCAGGCGCTCGAGGCGCTCTCCCCAGGCGACAAGGCGCGCTTCTATCGCGCCTTCGCTCAGGAAATCGATTTCTTCTTCAGGGAAATCCAGCGCCGCTTCCACATACAGCCGTATCTGGTAGATGTCATCAGTGAGCGCATTGACTTCGCGCGAGAACTCGCCCTGCAAGGAGCGGTTTGCCGCCTGTACGGCTGCCTGCGAACGCGCAGCGATGAGATCGGCCACCGCCTCTGCCTGGGCAAGATCCATCTTGCCGTTCAGGAACGCGCGCCGTGAAAACTCGCCCGGTTCTGCCGGACGCGCGCCAGCGGCCAGACAGGCTTGCAGCAGGTTTTGCATGACGGCCACGCCACCATGCCCCTGCAATTCGACGACATCTTCGCCGGTGAACGAATTTGGCGCGGGGAAATAGAGCACAAGCCCCTGATCGAGCACCAAACCTTGCTGGTCGCGGAAACGGGCAAGCGCTGCCTGACGCGGGGCGGGCAATTTGCCTGCCAGTGCATGGGCAATATCCGCAGCCTTGCCGCCGCTGACGCGAATAACGCCAACGCCACCCATTCCGGGGGGCGTGGCAATGGCGGCGATGGTGTCGCTACTCATGTTCCGACAGGTTTGGCGGGCTTGATCCGCGGTTCACCATAGCGCTTGTTCATGACGTATTGCTGCACGATGCCGAAGGCGTTGCTCACTGTCCAGTAAAGCACCAGTCCCGACGGGAACCACATGAACATGAAGCCGAAGATGAGCGGCAGCATCATCATGACCTTGGCCTGCACCGGATCCGGCGGCGGCGGGTTGAGCTTTTGCTGGAGGAACATCAGCGCGGCGTTGATGATGGGCAGGATGAAATAGGGATCCATCACGGACAAATCCTGGATCCAGCCGAACCACGGCGACTGGCGCAGTTCCACGGATTCCACCAGCACCCAGTAGAAAGCGATGAAGAACGGAATCTGCAACAGCATGGGCAGGCAGCCGCTGGCCGGATTGACCTTTTCTTCGCGATACATGCGCATCATGGCCTGGCTCATCGCCTGGCGGTCATCGCCATAGCGCTCTTTCAGGCGCTGCATTTCCGGCGCCAGCTTGCGCATTTTCGCCATGGACTTGTACGCCCATGCTGACGGCACGAAGAAGATGAGCTTGATCAGGATGGTCATGGCGATGATCGCCCAGCCCCAGTTGCCGATCAGGCTGTGGATGAAGACCAGCGCCTTGAACATCGGCTGGGCAATCATGAACAGGAAGCCGTAATCGACAGTCTTGTCCAGATAAGGCGCCGCTTCACGCAGTCTGTCCTGCTGTTTCGGGCCGACGTAGGCATCCATCACGAAGCGCTGCTCGCTGCCGGCAGCCACGGTCTGCTCGGCAGAAGAAGCGCCGACAATGTGGTCACCAGCGTTGTAAATGGTATAGAACTTTTGCGACTCCCCCTGCGGCGGAATCAGGGCGCCCAGGAAGTAATGCTGGATCATCGCCACCCAGCCTTCCTGGGTGAGCAGGTTCAGCGAGTTGCGGTTTTCCTGCATCTTGCGGATGTCGGCAAGATCGATTTTGTGATAACGGTCATCCGGGGTAGAGGTCACCGCTCCGGTAAACGTATAAAGCTGGCCGATGCCACCCTTGTTGGCCGCCTGGCCGAAGACCAGCTGGTTGTAGGCAAAGCCGCGCCACGGTGTGCTGCCCTGGTTGTTGACGGTCTGCTCGAGGCGGAAATCGTATTCGCTGCGCTTGAAGGTATAGACCTTGCGCACGCTGACGCCGTTGTCGCCCTGCCATTCCAGCGGCACGCTCAGGGTTTCGGCGCCCTCCGCCAGACGGTATTCATGCTGCGCACTGGCAAAGAGCGCGGCATGCGTCGGCGCCTGCATGCCTTCGCCACCGGCAACCAGTCCGCTTTGCATCAGGAAGCGGCGCGGATTGTCCGTGCGCATCAGGGCAAGCGGCGACGCATCATCCTTGCTCACGGAATAGTTGAGCAGCTCGGCGCGCACGATGGTGCCGCCCTGCGGATCGATCTGGAGATGCAGGACATCCGTATGCACATCAATCAGCTGACGTGACGCCTCGCCCTGCGCAGCCGGTGCGGGCACGCCATTGGCGGACTGCACGGGCACGCCGTTTGCCGCCGCATTGGCAGCCGGTGCGGAAGTGGGCACACCCTGCCCGCCTTCCTGCATGGTTGCGGCAACAGGATTGTCAGCTTGCAGCGGCTGCTGCGCCAGTTGCCAGCGTTGCCACAAAATCAGCGCCAGCCCGCAGGCCAGCACGTACAAAATCATTCGGATGTTAGTTTTCATGTTTCTCCACGGAATTGTCGGGGACGGGATCATACCCCCCCGGATGCCAGGGGCCGCATTTTAATATACGCTTGAGGGTTAACCAACCGCCGCGCCATGCGCCGAAGCGCTCTATCGCCTCTTCACCGTAGCGCGAACAAGTCGGCTCGAAACGGCATTGCTGCCCTATCCACGGACTCAACGTCAGGCGGTAAAGACGGATCAGACGAATCAGCAACCATTTCATGGCATCATTCTCTGCCAGTGGCGCGCGAGCGCGCGGAACAGCTCGTCATTGCCGGCATGTTGCGCGGCGTGGCGGACGATCACCACCATATCCTGCGCCAGCACGTGCGGATAGAGGCGGAAACTTTCGCGAATCAGCCGCTTGACCCGGTTGCGCTCATGGGCGCGGGCAATCTGGCGCTTGGCAACGACCAGCCCGAGACGCGGGCAGTCAATGCCGGAAACGCAACGCCCCAGAACAGTGAAGTAGCGGTCGCTACTTTTCCGTTCCGGGGCGTTGAATACGGCGTTGAATTCGCCGGACTGCGTCAGCCGGGACGCTTTGGAAAAAAGCGCAGCCACGCAGTCAGCCGCATTACACGGTCAGACGGTGACGGCCCTTGGCGCGGCGACGCTTCAAAACCAGACGGCCATTCTTGGTGGCCATGCGGGCGCGGAAACCGTGGGTACGCTTGCGCTTGAGGTTGCTGGGCTGGAAAGTTCTTTTTGACATGGTGGAATTCCCGAATTCGCTAAAAGCGCGCGATTTTACGGAAAGCCCCTGGCAAAGTCAACGCGAATTTCCTGCCCCGGACGGCAAATGCGGTAATTTTTTGCATCCGCCGGCAAGGAAAGTGGATAGCAGCACCAGAATGGTAATTTTTCTCACCATTAAGCGCTTATTGTGAAAAATTTTCTCACAATAAGCGCTTTATATTGAGAAAAATATACTATTTATCTTCTTCTTTTGAAAAAGTCCTGCAAAAGGGTACGGCAGGTTGCTTCTTCCACACCGCCTTTCACTTCGCGCAGCGTATGGTTGAGGCGCGTTTCGCGGATGAAATCATAGACGCTGCCGCAAGCGCCGGCGCGCAGGTCGTAGGCGCCAAACACCAGCTTGTCGAGCCGCGCGTGCAACAGCGCGCCCGCGCACATCACGCAAGGTTCCAGTGTGACATACAGCGCGCAGCCGTTCAGGCGATGGTTGCCAAGAATTTGCCCAGCGTCGCGCAGGCAGTTGATTTCCGCATGGCCGCAGGGGTCTTGTGCGGCGATGGTGGTATTCCTGCCGCGGCACAGCAACTCGCCATCTTTGACCAATACCGCGCCGATCGGCACTTCGCCCTGTGCTTCCGCTTCGCGCGCCGCCTGCAGGGCAAGCGCCATCCAGTCGCGATCGTTCATTGCGCGACCGTCAGCGGCGAGAGCAGTACGGAAGGCGCATGAATGCCGCCGCGCCAGTCGATGTCGTCGCCGATGGCCTGGATACCCGCGAGCATGTCGGGCAAGCGTCCGGCCAGTGTAATGCCTTCAACCGCATGGACAATCTCGCCATTTTCCACCCAAAAGCCGGAAGCGCCGCGCGAATAATCGCCAGTCAGCAGGTTGACGCCCTGCCCCATCACGCTGGTGATGACGAGGCCGCGATCCATGTGGCGCAAAAGCGCGGCGCGGTCATAAATATGGCTATCGTCCGCCAGCACGGCAAGGTTGCGCACGCCGCCAGCGTTGCCGGTCGGGCGCATCCCTAGGCGTTTCGCGCTGTAATGGCCGAGGAGATAGCGGGCAATGCGGCCGTTCGCCACAATATCGCTCTCTTGCGTGGCAATGCCGTCGCTGTCGCAGAGCGCCGACGCCGCAAATCCGGGGAGATGCGGGCGCTCGCGCAGCGTGAGCCACGCGGGCAGCGCCTGTTCGTTCAGGGCGCCGGTCAAAAAGCTCAGTTTGCGGTATTGCGCGCGGCCATTGAGCGCTTGCAGGAGATGGCCGAAGAATCCGGCCGCCACTTGCGGATGCAGCAACACGGGATAGCTGCCGGAGGCAATCGCCTGCGGATGCAAGGCTGCCACGGCGCGCGCCGCCGCTTCGCGCCCTATGCTTTCCGGCGCGCGCAAATGGCGCCAGCCGGTGCCGTGGTCGTAATCGTAATCGCGCTGCTGGCTGTCGCCGTCTTTCGCCAGCACGGAGAGCGACAGTCCGGCGCGCGTGCCGCGCCAGCCGTGGGCAAAGCCGTTGGAGGTGGCGTAATGGTGCTGGTAAACATCGACGGAAGCGCTCGCGCCATCGCTGTTCACGATGCGCGCGTCCGCGCCATAGGCCGCCGCTTCGCAGGCGCGCGCCGCCGCAATCAGGCTTTCCGTGTCGGGAATATGGTCGTCATAAAGCGCCAATGCGTTTTGCGCGTCGGCATCCACACGCGCATAAAGGGAAGGATTGGGCAGGCCGAAATCGGGATCGGCCTCGGTGAAACGCGCGGCAGCCAGCGCCGCATCCACGGCTTCATCCAGTGCCGTCTGCGACCATTCGCTCACGCTGGCGCTGCCGCTGCGCTTGCCGCAATACACGGTCAGCGCCAGACTCTGTTCGCGCGCGCGGGTGAGTTCCTCGATGGCATCGCCACGGCATTGCACGCTGTGCGCATTGTTCTCGCCAATATAGACTGCCGCCTCGTCCGCGCCGCCCGCGCGCGCGCGGGAAAGGCAATATTCGGCATGTTCGGCCAGCAAAGCAAGCGGATTCAGACTCATAGCGCCGTTCCTCCTACGGTAATCTCGTCAATCTTCACACTGGGCTGGCCAACGCCTACCGGCACGCCCTGCCCCTGTTTGCCGCAGACGCCGATGCCCGGATCGAGGGCGAAATCGTGGCCGACCATGCTGACGCGCTGCATGACGTCGGGGCCGTTGCCTATCAGGGTCACGCCCTTGAGCGGACGCGTGATCTTGCCGTCCTCGATCATGAAGGCCTGGGTCGCGGCAAACACGAACTGGCCGTTGGCAATATCCACCTGGCCGCCGCCGAATTGCTGCGCGTAAATGCCCTTCTTCACGCTTTTCACCATGTCCTCCGGCGCGTCTTCGCCCGGGGCGAGATAGGTGTTGGTCATGCGCGGCATCGGCAGATGGGCGTAGCTTTCGCGCCGACCGTTGCCCGTCGGCGCCATGCCCATGAGCCGCGCATTGAGCCTGTCCTGCATATAGCCGCGCAGAATGCCATTCTCGATCAGCACATTCTTCGCCGTCGGCGTGCCTTCGTCATCAACCGACAGCGAGCCGCGCCGGCCTGCCAGCGTGCCATCATCTACCACCGTGCACAGCGGCGAACACACGCGCTCACCGATGCGCCCGCTGAAGACCGACGTTCCCTTGCGGTTGAAATCGCCCTCAAGACCGTGCCCCACCGCCTCGTGCAGCAGAATGCCGGGCCAGCCCGCGCCGAGCACCACCGGCATCATCCCGGCCGGCGCTGCTTCCGCCTGCAAATTGATGCGCGCCTGTTCAAGGGCGTCGTCCACATACGCTTTCAGCGCCTCCAGCGGAAAAATCGCATAGGTATCGCGCGCGCCGCCGCCGGCATAGCCGCTCTCGCGCCGCCCGTTTTCCTCAAGCACCACGGATACGTTGAAACGCAACAGCGGCCGCACATCGCAGGCAAACGTGCCATCAAGGCGCAGCACGAACACTTCCTCGAAACTCGCAGAAAAGGAAGCGCTCACATCCACCACGCGGCTGTCGCTCGTGCGCGCATAGGCATCCACGGCAGAGAGCAGCGCCACCTTTTCCTGCGCCGATAGCGTCGCCAGCGGATCCTTGTCGCCATACAGCGCGGGCACCAGCAACTCGCGCGCAGCCACCTGGTATTCCTGCACGGATTCACTGCTGCGGCCAATGGCGCGGACGCTACGGCAGGCTTCGAACAAGCTTTCCGGCGCAAAGCCGTCGGCATGGGCAAAGCCCGTCTGCTCGCCAATGATGGCGCGCACGCCCACGCCGCCGGAAGCGGAATAATCGGCGGTTTTCACCTTGCCCTCGCTCATGCCCCAGCTTTCGCTGCGCAGGCGCTGCACATAAATATCGCCATCATCCATCCCGCGAAAATGCAGGTGCGCCAGCCCCTGCTGCAACACGTCGAGCGACAGCGGCGTCTCGTCAATCCAGAATTTCATAAGGGCTTCCCCAAAAAACAGGCGGCGATTATACCCGCTCCCCCCAACAATCGGGCAGCGCCGATGTTGTATGGCGCCAGAGATTGCACCGCCCGCCTTTTGCAGCATCCCGTCCATGGCGTCATCTTTTTCCGCATCACAGAATTATAATGAGAAATTTTCTCATCATTAAGCGCTTATCATGCAAAAATTTCTCACCATAAGCGCCTCATCATGGAAAAAAATAACTATTTTAATCCTTTATATGAAAATACTCATCTTGCCAGCATATCGCCACCTTTTTGCATCGTTTGCCGATAGCCACCTGTCTTTTTTCGCCTTTGCCGTGCGCTGCGCAAAAATCACAAGCAACTGAAGGGAAAGAACAATACCCGCCAGCATCGCATGGCATTCGCCGCCCTGCTGCACTATAATCCGGCCATTTCCGCCCCGCCCTGCCACGCCCATGAACGCCGACAAAATCCGCCGCAAACTGGAAATCTTGGCCGATGCCGCCAAATACGACGTCTCCTGTTCATCGAGCGGCGGCAAGCGCCAGAATCCGGGCAGCGGCCTCGGCAACGCCTCGAAAAGCGGCATCTGCCACAGCTACACCGAAGACGGACGCTGCGTCTCGCTCCTGAAAATACTCCTCACCAACCATTGCATCTACGATTGCAGCTATTGCGTATCGCGGCGCAGCAACGACGTACCCCGCGCCGCCTTCACCGTGGAAGAAGTCGTCGATCTCACCCTGAACTTCTACCGCCGCAACTACATCGAAGGGCTTTTCTTAAGCTCCGGCATCTTCAAAAATCCCGACCACACCATGGAACGCCTGGTGCTGATTGCGAAAAAGCTGCGCGAAGAACACCACTTCCACGGCTACATCCACCTGAAAACCATCCCCAAGGCCTCGCCGGACATCCTGCGCGAAGCCGGGCTTTATGCCGACCGCCTGAGCGTCAACATGGAAATCCCCACCATCTCCGGCCTGAAGCTCCTAGCCCCCGAGAAAAAGCACAGCGACATGACCGAACCCATGGGCATCGTGCGCGACGAAATCATCACCCTCGCCGACACGCGCAAACGCCTGCGCAGCACGCCGCGCTTCGCCCCTGCCGGACAAAGCACCCAGTTCATCATCGGCGCCGCCGGCGAAAACGACCGGCAAATCATCCAGGCCGCCAGCGGCTTTTACCGCAATTACGGCCTGAAACGCGTCTATTACTCCGGCTATGTGCCCGTGCTATCGGATAAAAACCTGCCGCCGCTCAGCGCGCAAGTCCCCGTGCAACGCGAACACCGCCTCTATCAGGCCGACTGGCTCATGCGCTTTTACGGCTTTGCCGCCACCGAAATCGTGGACGCCGCCGACCCCTTTCTCGATCTCGAACTCGATCCCAAACTCGCCTGGGCCTTGCGCCATCGCGAATGGTTCCCCGTTCCCCTGCAACACGCGCCGCTCGAAGCCATCCTGCGCGTGCCCGGCATCGGCGTCAAATCGGCGCGCCGCATTATTCAGGCGCGCCGCCACCGCGCCCTTTCCATGGCGCAATTGAAACAAATGGGCGTTGCCACCAACCGCGCGCGCTACTTCATCACCCTGCCGGAAAAAAACCGCGACGCCCAGCTTATCGACAGCGCCGGGCTGCGCACCCTGCTCCTCAACAACAGCCAATCGAAATTTCGCGGCAACGGCGTGCAAGGCGAACTCTTTTGAACCGCCTCACCCTCCTCTACGACGGCAGCTTCGACGGGCTCCTGAGCGCCATCTTCCGCGCCTACCAGAGCAAACATCCGCTCGATGCCGTGCACCTTTGCGCCGACGCGCACAGCCCCGAACTCTTCACCGCACACGAAAGCGTTGCCACTGATCCCGAACACGCGAACCGCGTCTTCACCCGTCTCGAACAGCAGCTTGGCCGCCGCGGCATGATGCAACTGCTCTACGGCTTTCTCGCCGCCGACCCGGCCATGCCCGACACTTTCCTGCGCATCGTCATCCTTGCCCTTGCCCGCCCCACGCGGCGCGACATCCTCGCCGACTACGGCCACCCCGACATCATGCAATGGGCAAAATGGGTAAAAAGCGTCGCCCGCGAAAAGCACCGCATGGAAGCCTTCGTGCGCTTCGAAGCGCTTGCCGATGGGCGCTACCTCGCGCGCATCGCCCCCGATTTCGACGTGCTCCCCCTGATCGCGCGCCACTTTCAAAAACGCTACCCCGACATGCACTGGGGCATCTACGACGAAACGCGCCACTACGGCATCTGCCACGACCACGGCGCCCTCCATCTCCTCGCCGCCATCGCCCCCGATGCCACCTTGAGCGCCGACGAACGCCACTACCAGACCCTCTGGCAAAGCTACTTCCAGAGCGCTACCATCGCCGCGCGCAAGAACCCGCGCCTGCACCGCCAGCACATGCCCAAACGCTACTGGCGCTATCTCACCGAGAAACAGCGAACGTAAGAGGAGTGCCGTCCGGGCTCCCATATAAACGCGAACGCATTCTCCTGGGAATCGCACTTGCCATTTCTGCCCCGAAATGCCTGATGCCGGTCACGAAGTGCCCGACTTACGGTTGCCTCCCCGCCATATTCAGCAAAATGGCCGCATAAACCACATGGGTGGATGTCCACTTGCCATCAATGACAGTTGGGCACTTTGTGTTCGACATGTTTTGCCGTCGGCCATCAATGGCCGACCTCCGCTTCCTCGATCCCAATCGCGCAGAGCGCAGCCTGTTGTGCTCAAAATCTCTCTGCGCGGATGTTGCAGGCAACACCCACGAGATAGATGCGTTTCGTAGGTCGGCCACTTTGTGGCCGACAAATAGAGCGGGTTCACTTGAAAATCGTGCAAAGCACAGCTCAAGATGAGGTTGGCAGGCTGGGTTAGCGATAGCGTAACCCAGCAAAAGATTCAAATGTCACGCTGGGTTACGTTGCTGCGCAACTAACCCGGTCTACGTTTCCCCCGCCCTGTTCGTGAGAAATTTTCTCAATAATAAGCGCTTATAGTGCAAAAATTTCTCGCCTCAAGCGCTTATTGATGATAAAAAATGACTATTTTTGGCTATTTCTTGCTGAAATACTCGGAAATAGTGCTTTTCGCTTCCTGCACCAGGCGGTCGCGGTCAAGATCGGCAAGAATCTCTTCAATGACCCGCTTGGCGCCGCGTTCGCCCCAGCTCGCCCCTTGCGCGAAATAGCGCTCCGCCGCCTTGCCGATGACGTAGCTGCCATAGAAGGCAACGCCGCCCTGCGCGCCGGCAGTGAGGATGGTAGAAAAGCCGGCGGTCAGCCCTTTCAGCACCGAGGAAAGCGCCTGCACGCCATAGACGGTGCCCATGAGGATGCCGGTTTGCAGGGCGATGGTGCGGATGAGCTCTCCGGCCTGATGGCGCGTCATGGCGATGCCATAGACTTTGGAGAGATGCACCACCATGCTGCCGTCGGCGGCAAGCGCGAGCAGATCCACCACGGGCAGGGGATTGATGGCCACGCCCACGGCCTTCAGCAGCGCATAGTGGCGGATGATTTTTTCGGCGATGTCGCGGCGCGCGGCGACGATTTCCTCGCCTACTTTTTCCGAGAGCTGGCTCGCGAACACGCCCGCGTTGAGCGCGGCATAGCTTTTGCCGCTTTTTTCCAGCAGCTGCCACAGGCGCTCGCGCACTTCTTCCACATCGGCGGGCGGCGTGATCCAGTGTTCGCTCTCGCGGCCTTGCGCGTCCTCGCGGATTTCCAGTATGGCTTCCGGCGCGGCACTGGCTGCCACGACATGCTCCGGCGGCAGCAAATCAGCAACGCGGCGGCGCAAATGGGCCAGCAGCGTGGCCAGTTCTTCGCCGCCCAGGCGGTCAACCTTGTTCAGCACCAGCAGCATAGGCTGTGTGGGGCGGTACAGCTCGAAAAGTGCGTTGTATTCGATGTCGGTCATGTCGCCATCAACAACAAATAGGATCACGTCGGCCTGACGCGCCACGTTTTCCGCAATTTGCGCGCGCTCCTGGCCATTCACTTCATCGATGCCCGGGGTGTCGAGCAGATAGACGCCGCCGCTGTCATAGCGCTGCCAGAGGGTTTGCGCGCTGTGTTTGGTTTCGCCGTGCAGGACGCTGGTGGCAAACACGTCTTCGCCCACCAGCGCGTTCAGGAGCGCCGATTTGCCGACGCTGACGCGCCCGAAGGCCGCTACGTGCACATGGCCGCGTTCGAGTTTGTCGAGCAGGCGCTGCAACTGGCGGTAATCCTCGCCGAGACGGGCACGCGCCTGGTCGTTCAGGCGCTTGTCGCCAAGAAGCGCTTCCACGCTCTCGCGCGCTTTTTCCACATGCTCGCGGCTTTTGTCGCTATCCGCGGTCGAGGACGGTTTTGACGAGGTTTTTGGCTCTTTTTTCCAGATCATGCTGTAGCTCATCCTCAAAATAATTCATGATGCTTTGCGTGGTGAGTTGTCCGTCGGAGCGCTCCAGCGCCGCGAGCGCCGCGCGCCCCAGACTTTCGAAAATGAGGCCGTAGGCCACGGCGTGGGAAGCCCCGCCGAGCACGGTGCCAAGGCCGGGAAAGGCTTTGCAGATGTTGCCGGTGAGCGCCAGAATCAGGGTGAGCTGCGATTTCACCTTGCCGCTCGCTTCCTCGATGAGATGCTGCACGTCCACATCGCGCACCGGCACGTCATAGAGCTTGGTGAGCGCTTTTACCATATCCATGCCGAGATAGCCCTGGATGAGAATGTCGGTGCCCGGCCCCACTGCCGCCACGCCGCCGAGCATGGCCTTGCGCGCATAGGCTTTCACCATGGCTTCGCCGCGTTCGCGCCGGTAATCGCGCAGGGCCAGCGAGAGATTGTCGTTCGCAAGCGCAAGCAGCGCCTGTTGCTGCGCGCGGGTCAGATCGGCACGGCGTGCGCCAAGCTCGGCAAAGGCAGCGAGCAGCTCGCCCACTTCGCCGCGATAGAGGCGGGTTTCGCGCAGCGTGCTGCCATCGGCCTGCACGCGCTGCACCTCGTGCGGATGCGCACTGGCAGTGACCACCAGACGGGTATCGGGCGGCAGGCGCGACTGGATGCGCGCCTTGAGCGCTGCCAGATCGGCCTCGCGGTAGCGGTTCGCCTTGTTCAGCGCCACGATCAGCGGCTTGCCGAAGCCGTGCAGGCTATCGATGGCGCGCACGTCCGATTCCGTCATGTCCTGGTCGAGCACATAGACCACCAGATGCACGCGACGCACGATCTGCACCAGGCTTTCTTCCTGGCTTGCGAGTTGCTGCGCCTGGTGCGTGCCGGGCATGTCGAGCAGGGTCAGGGTGAGATTGCCGGTGTCGTAGCTGTAGCGCTGCGTGCTGGCAGTGGAGCCGCCGATGACGGAGGTTTCCACATGCGCATTGGGCAGCAGGGTGCGGATCAGCGAGCTTTTGCCGGTGCTGATCTTGCCGAAAAAGGCGACTTCCAGCGTGGCGGCGGCATCGGGCGCGGCAAGCGCTTCGAGATCGGCATCGATGGCGCTGGTATCCACGCCCTGGGCGCGTGCCGCGTCAGCACGCTCGCGTACGCTGTCGAGCGACAGCGGCACCGGCGGGCGCTTTTCTGTCTTTTTGCCGCGTCCTACCGTCCAGATACGGAAAATCAGTCCCGCTCCCGCTGCGGCAATCAGCGCCACGCCGCCGATATATGCGGCAAGAAAGGCGCCCGGTGTTTGTTGCAGGCGATCCCAGACGCGGAAGGCCACATCAGTGAACTGGAAGATGATGAGCAGCACCACGAGAATGATCAGCGTGGTCAGCAATATGACGAGCTTGCGCAACATGCCGCTTGCGTTATTCATGGCGGTAATTTTCCCTGAACATGTCCGGCACCGCCGTGCTGCGCTGCCGTTGGTAATCAAAACAAACCATTACCGTCTGCGCTTCGGCTATCAGCGTTTCCCTGTCGCTATCCCTGCGGCTCACGCGGTAATGCAGGACAAAGCGCGAGGCGCGCATCTCTCCCAGCCACACGGCAATATCGAGGGTATCGTGCAGAAAAGCCTGGGCACGGTAATCGGTTTCCAGACGGGCCAATATGAGGGCAGTGCCGAAAAAATCCAGTTCGGACGCGCCAATGGCGGCAAGCGCTTCCACGCGCGCCTGGTGCAGAAGGCTGATCAGGCGGTCATGGCCGAGATGGTTGCCGTAATTGATGTCGGCAATGCGCACGGCAAGATGGCTGACGAAGGGCTGTTCGAGAGTGAGCATCATGGCTGGGTAATGTCGTTGCGCAAATAGAAAAGATCCAGCGGCTCGGCGGCGCTTTGCCACTTCGCATCCAGCATGGGGCGGAACGCCTGGTCCGCTTCGGGCAGGCAATCCGGCAAGGCGCGCGCCACCCGCGCAAATGCCTTTTCGCCGTACGCCAGCCCCGGCCCCGCGATGATATCGGCTTGTGCATACCAGTCCGCCTCAATCGCATCCGGCGCGCACAGGCGATCCGGCGCAAGCGCGGCAACGCCGTTGCCGTCCACGCGGTACAACCCGGCATACACCGCCTGCATGCGCGCATCGAGCAGCGCCAGCACCGTCGCTGTTGCACCACGGGCAGCAGTTGCCGCCAGCAATGCCAGGCTGGAAACGGGCAGGATGGGCGCGTTCCAGGCGGTTGCCAGTCCCAAGGCCATGGAAGCGCCCACGCGCAGGCCGGTGAAGGCGCCGGGACCTGCGGAGAGAATGATGCCGTCCGCACGTCCGCCCGCGCGGGTCAGCAGGCGGTCGCACATCGGCAACAGCACTTCGGTATGCTTGCGCGCTTCGAACGTGATGTCGCAGGTGATGACGCCATCATGTTGCAGGGCAACGGAGCAGGCCGGCGTTGACGTATCAATGGCCAGCAGGGTGGAAAAAGTCATGGGTTGGTATCCGTTTCATGATAGGCAAAAAAGCGCTTGACCACGGCAAGATCGGTGGTGCGCGTCATACGCGGCAGGCTGTCGAGGAAGATCTTGCCGTATCCCTTCTGCGTAAGGCGCGGATCGCCGATCACCAGCACGCCGTAATCACTAACATCGCGGATAAGCCGCCCGACGCCCTGTTTCAGGGTAATCACGGCCTGCGGCAAGGTATCGTGCAAAAAAGGCGAAAGCCCCTTTTCCTGCAAATGGCGATGGCGCACCTTGCTGACCGGGTCGTTGGGCGCGGCAAAAGGCAGTTTGTCGATCACCACGCAAACCAGGCGATCCCCGCGCACGTCCACGCCTTCCCAGAAACTCGCGGTCGCGAGAAGAATGCCGCGCCTGGCGGCAATGAAATCGGCCAGCAGGCGCTCCTTGGGCGCCTGTCCCTGCACGAAAAAGGTATAGGGCGCGTCGCGCAGGGCGCGCTCGGCCTGATACATGGCGCGATAACTGGTAAAGAGCAGAAAGGCACGGCCGCCGCTGCATTCCAGCACCGGCAAGACGGCATCCATCAGCGCGTCGGTATAGTCACTGTCATTGGGCTGCGGTAGCCCCTGCGGATGATAGAGAAGGGACTGGCGGCGATAGTCAAACGGGCTGTCCAGCTGGATGCTCTCGTATTCGCGCAGGCCAAGTTCGCGGGCAAAATGCCCGAAATCATGATCGACGGTCAAAGTGGCGGACAAAAACGTCCAGCTGGCTTCGCTTTGCCGTATCCATGCCGCAAAACGCCCGGCGGCATTGACAGGCACCAGATTGAGGGAAAAGCCACGTGCGCTGGCATCCAGCCATCGCGCCTGCCGGTCTTTTTCCTTGTCTTCCGCTTCGGATTCCGCCGTGGCCTTTTCCGCATCGTCGAGAAAGAGCGGCAGCAATGCGCGCAACTTTTCGCCTCGCTCGGCAAGATTGGCGAGCAGCTTGCCGCGCGCCGCAGCCTTGCCGAGCAGTTCCCCGGCTGTTTGCAAGGCTTTTGCCCAATCACGGAGCGCTGCAAAAAACGCTTGCAGCTCGGGCAAGGCGAAATCATCCACCCGGTATTCCTCGGCGCGCGCCACGCTCTTCAAGGCGCGCTGCAAGGGTTCCGCCAGCGCATCCACGGCGCGTTGCAGGGCAACGTCATCCGGCGCTTCCTCAAGCTGGGCAGTGCGCGCTTCCTGCATGAAGAGCTGCATCTGCCGCGAAGAGAGACGTTCGCCAAGAAAATTGATGGCGGTTTGCGGCAGGTGATGCGCTTCGTCGATGATGAAGGCGTCAATGTCGGGCAGGATTTCGGCAAAACCGTCGCTTTTCAGCGCAAAGTCGGCCAGCAGCAGATGATGGTTGACGATCACCACATCCGCTTCCTTGGCTTTTTGCCGCGCTTTTTGCACAAAGCACTCTTCAAAGAATTCGCAGTCGCGGCCAAGGCAATTGTCGGCCGTCGAGGTAATCGCCTGGCGGATGGGCGCATCTTCGGCAATGCCGTCAAGGCCGACCAGATCGCCGTCGCGGGTGCGCGTGGCAAAGTCGGCAACCAGCGCCAGCTCGCGTCGCCCTTTCGCATCGAGTTCGCCATGCTGTTGCAGCTGATGCAAATGATGCGGGCAGAGATAATTGCGCCGCCCTTTCAGCAAGGCAACCCGCGCCGTACTGTTCAGCACTTTGCGCACCAACGGCAAATCTCGGGTAAAAATCTGTTCCTGAAGATTTTTCGTGGCCGTGGACACCAACACCTTTTCGCCGCTCAGCAAGGCGGGCAGCAGATAGGCGAAAGTCTTGCCGGTGCCGGTGCCGGCTTCCGCCAGCAATATGCCGCCCTCTTCCAGATTTTCCGCCACCTTGGCCGCGAGCGCGCGCTGGCTCTCGCGCACCTGATAGGCAGACACGGCACGAGAAAGCGCCCCGTCGGGCGCCAGATAATGAAGGATGCTGGAGGCGAGCGTGCTTATAGACCGGCCGCTTTGTTCGCTGCGTTAAGCGCGCCCTGGCGGTCTCCCAGCTCGTTGCGGGCCTTGGAAACCAGCGACCAGGCTTTTTTCTCCATGGCTTTGTCGCCCGAAGACTGCGCAGTTTGCACGGCGCGGCTTGCCATGGCATCCGCTTCGCGATGGCGTCCCTGATGAAAACGGATATTGGCGATGTCGTAAAGAATCTTGGGATTTTTGGATTCGATACGCTGTGCGTTTTCCAGATAGCCTACCGCACCGTCCATATCACCTTTACCCAGGGAATCAGAAGCCTTGCGCAAGAGAGAAGATACCGCACTGCCACCGGTATTGCTGCCACTGGCAGCCGGACGTTTGTTGCTGGCCACTTCCTGCGATTCTGCCGGAGGGTTCTGCTGTGGCGCTGCATCAGCATCACGACGCACTGGCTGTACTGGTGGTGGCGGCTCGGCAGAATCTGCGGGGCGCGCGGCTTGTGCCGTATCCGTGGCAGGGGTGCGCTCCAGCGGACGCAATGGTGCCGGACGATTGTTAACATTGGGATTGGGGTTGACAGTCACGCTATCCGGTGTTGTTCCCGCAGTATTGCTTGCTGCGCTGTTGTTGCCAGACAACTTGGGCTCATCATAGACGCGCGGTGAAGCATTGCCCGCAGTCTGGGGCTGTGCATCCCAGCCCGTATTTGCTTGCTGCGGTAGCTGTGGTGTACGTTGTGCAGGAGGTCTAACCACAGGTTGGGTATAAGGCGAAGGCTGCTGCATCTGGGTATTTTGCGGCGGATAATGAGGCTGCGGGGCTTGCGGCGTCTGGTACCGGGGCTGCTGCGGTGGCGGTGCTTGCCGTGTCGCCTGGGCGAATGCCCCGTTTTGCGAGGGGATCTGCGCATTTTGCAGCGGCACCCGTGGCCCGAGGAAGCTGTTTTGCTGTACTACCGGCGCCGGAGTAGGCCCATACATCATATTGCCGCAGCCCGTGAGCATTGTGGCTGCCAAAGAAAGCGTCAACCAGGAGCGTTTCATGCCATCACCTTTTCTCATGTTCATCTTTAAAAATCTTGGTTATTTTAGTGGAATCGCTTCAATTGCGAAACCATGCCGAAGGATCGCCCGTATCCGTGGCAGGAACCGATACCGGCTGCGGCGCGGACAAGAGCTCAAATCCGTAACCATCATCTGCCTCGGAGCCACTGTCGTCATAATCGTCGTACACCGGTTTTCTGACACAGGCATTGTAATAAGACGGTTCTGAACCGGCGATAAAGGGCACATCCACTGCGCGTCCACCGCCACATCCGCGACCGGCAAGTGCACCGGTTTGCGGATCGATGGTGCGCACCACGATGCCTTCCGGTTCGTTGAGCTGCAGGGGCGTCAGCGGCAAATCTTTCATGATGTCCATCCAGATGCGCAGCGCACCTTTGCCGCCGGAAAGTGATGTGGATTTGTTTTGGTCGTTGCCCACCCAGACCACAGTAGTGAGATTGCCGGAAAATCCTGCAAACCAGCTGTCGCGGTAGCTGTCAGTCGTGCCGGTTTTGCCCGCAATGTTGAGATCGGGAGAAATTTTTTCTTTCATTGCTGTTGCCGTGCCACGGCGCGGAATCTGCTGCATGGTCCGCACCACCAGATAATGCGGCGCAGGTTCAATCGCCTTGATGCTCGACATGGAAAAGCGCTCTATGACCTTGCCGTCCTGCGTGGTGATTTCGCGAATGGAGCGCAGCGGTGTGAAATAGCCGCCATTGGCAAAAGTCTCGTAAATCTGCGCCACTTCCAATGCCGACATTTCCACGGCGCCCAGGGATACGGAAGGATATTGCGGCAAATTCTCCCGCGCGCCAACCCTGCGCATGGTGGAAAGCACATCGGGGATGCCGAGATCAAGGGCAATGCGCGCGGTAGGAATATTGTAAGACTTGATCAGGGATTCTTCGAGCGTCACGCTGCCCTGGTATTTCTTGCTGTAGTTCTGCGGCGACCACGTTTCCGTACCGCGCTTGTAGTGCAGGGGCGAATCGCTGATCTTGCTCGCGAGATTGTAAAGTTGCGGATATTCCAGGGCGGCAAGATAGACCACCGGCTTGATCAGCGAGCCGATCTGGCGCTTGGCTGAAATGGCGCGGTTGAACCCTTGTTCGCCGGCCACGCGGGAACCGATGACCGACATCACTTCTCCATTGCCGCTGTTGACGATCACCGCCGCGCTTTGCAGGAAATTCGGCTTGAATCCGTTGCGTTTTTCCAGCGCTTTCAGGCCGTCGGAAAGCGCTTGTTGCGCGTCGTCCTGCACCTGCGGATCCAAAGTCGTGAAGATGTTCAGGCCTTCGCGGGTCAGGTCTTCCTTGTTGTAAATCTGGTAAAGCTGCTGGTAAACCAGATCGAGGAAGGCGGGATAGCGCATGCGATCCGTCGTAGTTTCCTTGGGCACGACATCAAGCGGCAGGTTTTGCGCAAGCGCCGCGTCTTCGGCCGTAATCAGGCCGCGCTCGTGCATGATGCGCAGCATGAGGTTGCGGCGCTTGATGGCGTATTCGCTGTTGCGGCGCGGATCGGCAAGGCCGGGCTCGCGCACCAGCGCCAGCAGCATGGCAATTTCATGCAATCCAAGCTCTTTCAAATCCTTGTTGAAGAAATATTCGCTGGCAAGACCGAAGCCATGGATGGCGCGATCGCCGTCCTGGCCGAGGTTGATTTCGTTGATATAGCCTTCGAGAATTTCTTCCTTGGTGGAATGGCGCTCCAGCACAATGGCCATGAGCATTTCCTTGACTTTGCGCGTCAGGGTGCGCTCGTTGCTCAAGTAATGGTTCTTGATGAATTGCTGGGTGAGCGTACTTGCGCCCTGCCGCCCCGATTTGTCGATAAACGTCACGTACACCGAACGGGCAAGGCCCTTGATATCCACGCCCGGGTGTTTCCAGAAGCTCTGGTCCTCGATGGCGATAAGGCTGTCCACCAGCACTTCCGGCACATCTTCGAGATTGACCAGTATCCGGTCCTGACGATGCTGCGGATAGATGCTCGCGATGCGCAACGGCTCGATGCGCTCAAGCACCACGTCTTCGAGCGAGGTTTCATCAAAGAGGGAAGCAATTTTGCCGTCGGCAAAGCCCACTTTCAGCTTGCGCGCCGGCTTGGCGCCATCCCAGTAGGTAAACGGCGGCAAATAGACGGTAACACTCTGTTCATCTACGCTGTACTGCATGGGTTCGACGGGATTGGCGACCTTGCGGTATTCGAGCAACTCCAGCTCGCGCAGCACATGCTTGCTGCCGATGTTCGCGCCAACATACAGCTCCAGCGGGCGGGCATACACGCGCGCCGGCATTGACCACAGCGCACCGCCAAGATTGGCGTCATCCAGGCGGTATTCCTTTTCCAGCTTCAGGGCATAAAGCACGGCAATGACAATGCCGAGAATGCCGAAGCACAAGCAAAGATAGAAAAGATTGCGAATGAGTCGGATCAAGGGCAGTCTCCGGTAGCGTCAAACGGCGACCGGCGCGGGAATGGCCGGATCATGCTGGTAATTTTCAAGGTGAATGTGCGCGGCGCCATAATCCCACAGGCTGGCAGCCGGCTCAAGGCGGAGACGCGGCAGCGGTTTGGGCGTGCGGGCAAGCTGGGTATTCGCCTGTTCCACATGGTTGTTGTAAAGATGGACATCGCCGCCTGTCCAGATGAACTCCCCGACGTCAAGCGACGTTTGCGCGGCGATCATGTGAGTCAGGAGTGCATAGCTTGCGATATTGAAGGGCACGCCGAGAAAAATATCGGCCGAGCGCTGGTACAGCTGGCAGGAAAGGCGTCCGTTGGCGACATAAAACTGGAAAAGCGCATGACAGGGCATCAGCGCCATGTGCGGAAGCTCTGCCACGTTCCAGGCAGAAACGATCATGCGCCGCGAATCGGGATCGCTTTTCAGCGTGTCAAGCACGGTCTGGATCTGGTCGTGCCCTTGCCAGTCGCGCCATTGCTTGCCGTACACCGGGCCGAGGTCGCCCTTGTCGTCCGCCCATTCGTCCCAGATGGTCACGCCGTTGTCATGCAGATAGGCAATATTGGTGTCGCCGCGCAAGAACCACAGCAATTCATGCACTACGGACTTGAAATGCACTTTTTTCGTGGTCAACAGCGGAAAGCCCTGGTTCAGGTCAAAGCGCAGCTGCGCGCCGAAAAGAGAACGCGTGCCGGTACCGGTACGGTCTTCCTTGGCAGCGCCTTCCTTCAACACGCGCTCCAGCAATTCCAGATACTGCTTCATTTCCTTTCCTCCCCAACTGCCTGCGGACGCAGCATCAGCCAAAGCCCGAAAGCAATCATCGGCAACGACAGCACCATTCCCATGGTCAGCCAGTCAAAGGCGAGATAGCGCAAATGGCTGTCCGGCTCGCGCACAAATTCCACGGCGCTGCGGAAAACGCCATAGCCGACCAGGAACAGTCCGCTCACCCGCCCGAGCGCGCGCGGTTTGGCGCTGTACACCCACAACATGACAAACAGCACCAGCCCCTCCAGCAGCGCTTCATAGAGCTGCGACGGATGGCGTGGCACCGGCCCGCCGGTGGGGAACACCATGCCCCAGGGCAAGTCGGTCGCCCGCCCCCACAGTTCGCCGTTGATGAAATTGCCGATCCGCCCGAAGAAAAGGCCGATGGGAATCAGCGGCGCGATGAAATCCGTCACTTCAAAATAGCGCTTGCCCTGTTTGCGGGCGAAGAAAAACATCGCCACCAGCACGCCCAGCAATCCGCCATGGAAAGACATCCCGCCTTCCCAGATTTTCAGGGGATACAGCCAGTCCTTTGCCCAGTTGCCCATGCCGTAGAACAGCACATAGCCCACGCGTCCGCCGAGGATGACGCCGAGCATGAGATAGGTGAGCAGATCGCTGATTTGCGCCACCGGCCAGCGCGGATCGTGGCGCGCGCGATAACGCGCCACCCAGTAACCGAGACCGAAGCCGACGACATACATCATGCCGTACCACGTGGGTTTTACCGGGCCGAGTTCGAAAATATAGGGACTGATTTGCGGGAATTGCAGCATGGATAATGGGCGGCTCTGAAACGCGCGTATTATAAGGAGTTCACTTTGCCCTTTCCCGCTTTTGTGGCCTTTTCGCCTTTTACAAAAAATTAAGATAAGCAAGGCAGACTGATCATTTTTATATTTCGTGTGCATTTATTCTTTAGCGAACCGCATCTCTATTCGCCACGCACTACAAAAATAAAAAAAATGATAAATTTTCTCACCAATAAGCGCTTATGATGATAAATATAATATAAAAATTGCTTAATTATGATTAAAACAATATATTTTTGTTGAAATTATAAATCATTAACCATGCTGCACACGTGCCAGCCATATCTTCGCACCATTCCTGGCAGCTGCATGATGAGTGACCATCGTCACAATAGTCGAGCGCGAGCTTTTGTTCCGTTACGATTTCCGCTAGTCTGCATTCCGGTTTGATATACAAGTCGGCGACAGCGTGGAACATGCCGACAAGGGAGATTGCCGCAATGCACACGCCTGACCTCTTTGCCGCCAACCCGGATCCTGCCGCCAATCTGCTGCCTTTTGATGGCATCGTCAATGATTACGGCACGCTGTTTTCCGCTGACGAAGCCGATGCTCTGCTTGCCGGCTTGCTGGCCAATATTCCCTGGCGGCACGATGAAGCGCTGATCTACGGCAAGCGCATCATCACCGCACGGCAAGTGGCATGGTATGGCGATGCCACCTTCGATTACACCTATTCGGGCGTCACCCGCCGCGCCCTGCCATGGAACGATATTCTCCTCGCCATCAGGGAAAAAGTGGAAAACGCTATCGCCGCCATCAGCCCGACCCGCTTCAACTCCTGCCTGCTCAATCTCTACCGAGACGGTAGCCAGGGCATGGCCTGGCACAGCGATGATGAAAAAGAACTGGGCGAAAATACCATCATCGCCTCGGTGAGCTTCGGCGCCACGCGCAAATTTGCCTTCCGCCACAGGCAAAGCGGTGAAAAACGCGAACTCATGCTCGCCCACGGCCAGCTCATCGTGATGCGCGGCGCAACGCAAAGCCACTGGCAGCACGCCATCATGAAATCCGCGCGCATCCATGCGCCGCGCGTCAGCCTGACCTTTCGCACCATAAAAAAATCATAAAATAACGAAAAATAATTATTTTTTACCATCAAGAAGCGCTTGCTGCGGTAAAAAACCACCATAAAAAAAACGCCTGATGCAAAAAACATCAGGCGCTTGCATTGGTAGGCCCGGAGGGACTTGAACCCCCGACCAAGCGATTATGAGTCGCCTGCTCTAACCGACTGAGCTACAGGCCCGGAAAAGAGGCGCAATCATACGCGATTTGCCCCGGTTTGTTAAGTTGTACGCAACGGCGCCGGTGAGGCCGCGGAAGATGCCTGCCAAAGCGGCTGCATGGCGGCATTTTCCTCGCGGATGCGCTGCCAGAGTATCGCGCCATACAGCGGCAAACCTGCCATCAGCACGCCCCAGGCATGGCAAAGCAGCGCCACGCCGACCAGTTCGGGAATGATGTTCAGGAAATAGTTGGGATGGCGCACATGGCGGAAAAGCCAGGAGCGGTTCAGGCGGTGTTCGGGCAGGATATAGACCTTCACCGTCCAAATCTCGCCGAGCTCGCGGATCACGTAAAACAGCATGGCAAGGGCAAAAAAGAGGATGACGGTTCCGGCCAGCGAGATACCGTCGAAAACCACGCCGCGCCAGTAGCTTTCCGCGAGCGCCGCAAAATAGTAAAGCACATGGGTGATGGCGAGAATTTTCGAGGTGCGCTCGCCCACTTCACGCGCGCCGAGGGCGATCAGGCGTTTTTCATGACGGATAGAAATGGCAAGCGAGATGAGGCGCACGGCAAAAACGAGCACAAAAATGCCAAGGATCACAGATAACTCCTTTATATTGATGAATAAAAAAGCATCTGCACTTGCGCCTGCACAGATTACGGGGCGTGCATGATAAAGGAGTCGCTGCTATTTGCCAAAGGCGGTTGAGCGAATCTGTCCCGCTTTGCGGATAACAAAATGACTTGCCACGAAAAAATCAGGGGATGACGCGCTTTTTTGCCAGCGCTTTTCAACTGTTTCGGTATCTTGCAAAGATATTTGCCTTGATGATTTCCATTTTTACTGAAAATAGTCATATTTTTCAATATTAAACGCTTATTATGAGAATTTTTCTCACAACAAGCGCTTAATGATGGTAAAAAATAACTATTTTAGATAAAAAAATGGGTGGTCATTGGCCACCCATGCGTTTTGTCTGCCTTTATCCGGCAAGGCGCGATGCCTTGAGCATTTCCGGGAACCACAGGGAAATCTGCGGCACATAGGTAATGAGCGCGAGGAACAGCAGCAAAAACAGGAACCACGGCACCACGGAGCGGATCACCCATGACAAGTCGCGTCCGGTAATCGAGGAGGCGACGAAAAGGTTGAGGCCAACCGGCGGCGACAGCAGCCCCAGCTCCATGTTGACGACCATGATGATGCCGAGGTGAATCGGGTCAATACCGAGGCGCAGGGCAATGGGCAAAAAGATCGGCGCCATGATGAGCATGATGGCCGACGGCTCCATGAAAGCGCCGGCCACCAGCAGCACGATGTTGACGATCACAAGGAACATCCACGGCGAGAGGTTCATCTGCACGATGGTTTCGGCGATCTGGTGCGGGATGCGCTCGCTGGTGAGCACATGGGCAAAGAGCATGGCGTTGCCGATGATGAAAAGGAGCATGAGGCTGGTTTTCGCTGCATCGAGCACGCTGTGGCGCACTTCGGCGTTGGTAAACGAACGCGGCAGCGCAAGCAGCGACAGGCCGATATTGCGCGCGATCGCCTTGCCCATGCTCTCGCCCGGCTCACGCCAGGCCACGCCTTTCATCGGGCCGATGTCACGATAGCCCCACACCGCCACCAGGAAGGCATAAACCGCGGAAATGGCCGCCGCTTCCGTGGGGCTGGCGATGCCGCCGTAAATCGCGCCAAGCACGATGATAATCAGCATCAGACCACCAAGTGCCTTGAGAAAGCTCGTGAAAAGCGGGCCGAAACCGGGGAACGGCATGGATGGCAGTTTCTTGATATGGGCGACGACATAGATGGTGATCATCAGGAAAAAGCCCATCAACAGGCCAGGGATAAGCCCTGCGGCAAAGAGGTCGCTCGCCGATTGCTCGGTGGCCGCGGCATAGACGAGCATGACGATGGAAGGCGGAATCAGGATGCCGAGCGTGCCGGACGTGGCAATCACGCCGGTCGCCAGCGATTGCGGATACCCCGCCTTCACCATGCCGGCGATCACGATGGAACCGATGGCGGCAACCGTGGCCGGAGAAGAACCCGAAACCGCCGCAAAGATCATGCAGGCGAGGATGGATGCCATGGCAAGGCCGCCGCGAATATGGCCAACGCAGTTGTTGGCAAAAAGAATGATGCGGTTGGCCACGCCGCCGGTGGTCAGAAACGCCGAGGAGAGAATGAAGAAGGGAATGGCGAGCAGGGTGTAATGCGTGCTGATCGCGCTGTAGAACTGCTGCGCGAGGCTTGCCAGCGAATCGTTGGTGAAAATCAGGATAGTGGTCACGGCGGAAAAGCCTAGGGCAACCGCAACCGGCATGCCCATCAGCATGCACACGAAAAGAACGGTGAAAAGAAAAGCGGTGGTCATGCCTGTGCTCCTTCGCGGCGATCATGGTTGTCGTCCATGCGGACTTCCTGGGCGTGCATTTCCACGCTTTCCTGGGCTTCGTCGATGAAATGGAAGCCGTCGTCCTTGCCGCGCAGCACTTTCACCAGCAGCACGGCAAAGCGCACCAGCAGCAAGGAGAAACCGATGAGCAAACCGCAATACGGCACCCACTGCTTCACGGCAATATCTTCCTGCGGCCAGCTGCCAAACGCACCGGCGCTGATTTGCAGGTCGTTCATTTCAAAACCGATCATCATCTGCGTCCGCACGTATTCCCATGAGCTGTAAAGGAAAATGGCGCAATAGGCAAAGCACACCATCAATGCCACCAGGGCAACGCCGCGCTTGACCAGCGGATTTTTCAGCGAACCGGTCAGCAGGGTCAGGCCGATGTGCGCACCGGTACGCACGCCATATGACGCGCCAAACAGCACGAACCAGCCGACGTTCCACTGTATCGCCTCTTCCAGCCACAGGGCGCTGGTGCCGGAGAAGCGCAGCAAGGTTTCGGCAAACACGAGTAAAGTCAGGGAAGTCAGCAGCAGGCAAAGCAGCGCTTCTTCAAAACGGTGCAGGATACGGATCATGTCGGAATTCCCGGGAAAATAAGAAAAAAGCGCCGGAGGCTCCGTTCCGGCGCTTGCCCGCAACGGGCTTTTTGGCAGGGCGGACAGCTTACTGGTTGCTGGCTTCCGCCGCTTCGATCAGCTCCTTGCCGATCTCTTTCTCAAACTTGCCCCAGACCGGACGCATCACTTCCACCCATTGCGCGCGCTCTTCCGGCGTGAGTTCCACGATCTTGGTCATGCCGCTCTCGGCGATGCGCTTGCGGTCGCGCACGTCAATTTCGGCAGCGAGACCGTTGCCGTGGGCAATGGCTTCATCCATCGCTTTTTTCAGCATGTCGCGATCGGCATCAGACAGGCCGTCCCAGAATTTCTTCGAGGTGATGACCATGTAGTCAAGGAGGCCGTGGTTGGATTCGGTGATGTGCGACTGCACTTCATAGAATTTTTGCGAGAACGTGTTGGACCACGGGCTTTCCTGGCCGTCGATGGCCTTGGTCTGCAACAGGGTGAACACTTCGGAGAACGGCTTTTTCACCGGCAATGCGCCGACCTGATCCATCTGCGCGGCGAGCACGTCGGACGCCATCACGCGCATTTTCTTGCCTTTCAGGTCTTCCGGCTTCTGAATCGGGCTGTTGGCGGAGAACTGCTTCAAGCCCTGGTGGATGTAACCCATGCCGACCAGGCCCTTGGCTTCCACGGATTTCAGCAATTCCTGGCCGGCCGCGCTTTGCTGGAAGCGCTCGACTGCCGCCATGTCCTTGAACAGGAAGGGCAGATCGAAAACCTGCAATTTCTTGGTGATGCGGTCAAATTTCGACAATGCCGGAGCGGCGAAATGCACATCGCCGAGGAGAAGGCCTTCCAGCACCTTGTCGTCATTGTAAAGCTGCGAGTTGGGGAAAACTTCCACCTTGTAGGCGCCATTGGAGCGGCTTTCCACCAGTTCCTTGAATTTCAGGGCTGCCTGGCCTTTCGGCGTATCATCGGCGACCACGTGGGAAAATTTGAGAACCGTTTCTGCCATTGCCGAACTGGCCAGCATAACCGCTGCACTCAACAACCATTTTTTCATACGCTGTTATCTCCGTCACAATTACATAAAAAAGAAGCCATGCTTCTGCCACGAAACTTTAATCCTTTGCAGGCAAACGGTCAAGCAACGTGCCGCAAGCGCCAACGCTTTGCTGCGCAAAGTCTTCTCACGATCTGACAAATACATATTTTCGTGCTTTATAGTATATTTTTACCATCACAAAGCGCTTATCGTGAGAAAATTTCTCATCATAAGCGCTTAATATTGAGAAAATTTACCATTTCATTCATGGCATCCGGAATTTTCACCGCATGTCGCGCCTTGCCCGTGCGCGTTTTATGGTTTTTCGCAAGGCCGCGCTATACACTGCCCCTTCCAGGAAACAACCGGAGATAGCCATGTCCCTGTGGAAGAAAATCATGCAGGCTCTTGGGGTTGCTGCTGCCGACAACAGCACAGTGAACGAAAATCTGGCGGATGACGTTATCCGCGCGCGCGAAGCCGCCTATGCGCAACATTTCGGCGCCCTGCCCGCCGATATCCTGAAAATGGCGAATCTCGTCGGACGCTGGCCGGGCGGCGGCATCTACAAAATCGCTTCCACGGGAAATGACGGCCGCCCGCGCTGGGTGTATGTCTCGTCCGGCCTCGCCAATCCCGGCATTCCCGCGCTCGCCGGCGAAAACAGCGTCACGCATGATGGCGAGGGCCGCGTTGCCGGCATTCATGCCCATTTGCAAGGAGACGGCAGCTTTTTGCCCGCGAACGGATTCGGCTATGAAATTCTGGTGATTGCCGAAGAAGATGCCGAGTGGCCGCTGATGCTGCTGCAATGGGCAATCAACGCCGAATTTTCCCATCGCCTCAGTCTGCTGGAACAGGTGGAGCAATATCAGGGCGTGAGCGTTGGCGATGTGGCAACGGGAGACGGCGGCGATGCCGATCTGCTCATTCACAAGGCGCAGGCGCCGCTGCCTGCCAGCCTGCATTTGCCCAACGGCGAGATTCCCCTGCTGGTGATCACCACCATCACCAAGCCGGAACTGGACTGGTCGCTGCAACATGGCCGCGATGCCCTGCTGCAACAGTTACTGGCTTCACCCGTGGGGCAAACGAGCTTTCTTTCCCGCGAGAGCGTGCTCGAGGGCGACGGCGAGATCCGGCCGGAGTAGGGGTTATTGACAATTCGCGACCAGAGTTTACGAGGTCTCAAAAAAATATTTGAAATATCTATTGGTTATTCGCTGCGCGATTTTCTCTATACCCCTCTCTGCTCCACAGCTCTTCGAGTCCCCAACCCCCAATCTCGCTTCGCAAGCTCTGACGAGTCTCTCGAGGGAGAGGGGCTTTAGTTCCTTGCTTTATTTGGAATTCATTGTGTTAAAACATGAATTGTCAACAGCTCCTAGAGCAAATTGGATTTATCCGTTTACACATGTAGTTGCTACGAAGTGCCTCAAAGCCCCTGGGCGCAGCCGCAGACACGGGGCCTTTTTGGCGGAAATACGGGCTTGGGTGTTTGAGCGCGGCGAGTTTGCAAGCCCGCCGCCAAAAGCCTTGGCGACTGCGGGAAAACTGCGCCCCTGGGTCGCCTTTCTTTGGCTCCAAAAACAGGAACACGTCCTTTGGCGAAGCAAAGAACGTGTTCCTGTTTTTGGAACCGGCCGCGCGACCATGAAGCGCAATCTCAAAAAGAGAGAATCGTGCAGAAAATCGCCGCGGAATTTGTTGACGCCAATATTGTGGAAAACTTTGTTTCCCCCTCGTCCCAATGCCATGCCAATCGGGCAATTGGTCTTTGCTTTAAGTTTCGTCAATACTTAAGCCAAAAGCACCTCAAAGCTGAAATGAGAAAATTTCCCACCAGTAAGCGCTTATTATGAGAAAATTTATCGCGATAAGCGCTTATTGGTGGTAAAAATACACTATCTTCATGCTATTTATGCAGATTCACGAATTACCAGCGTGGCCGGTACCAGAATGCGGTTCTCGCCTTCACCATCGTCTGCCAGTTCGCCACAGGCGCGGCGGATGCTGGTAACCGCATGGCGGGCGATGAGATCCGTGTTTTGCACCATGGTGGTCAGTGGCGGGCTGGTATAGCGCGAGAAGGGATGATCGTCATGGCCGGCAATGCGCAGGTTGCAGCCCACTGTCTTGCCCACGCGCCGTCTGGCATGCCAGGCAGCAAGCTGCGCGCCGATGGCGATGCGGTCGTTGGCGCAGAGAATGGTATCGGTGGGCAGGCCGACGCGCAGATGCGAGGCGGCGTTGCGGTAGCCGTAGGATTCGAAGTCCCAGCTGATTTTGCCGCGCAGGGAGAGCACGTGCGGCGTTTCACCATGTGCACGCATGGCTTGCAGATAGGCTTCGCGGCGGCTGTCGGCATTGTGGTTGATCGAGGGCATGCCGAGGTAGCATGGCGGGCTGCCGCTCTGAAGGAGATAGGTGACGATCTGGCCGATGCTTTGCTGGTTGTCGGTGCCGACGAAGGGAGTTTTTTCATCCACCGGGCTGTCGATATAGACCACCGGCAACGACGCACGCACGCGATGGGCATGGTTGCCGCTCGGCGCCATGAGAACGCCGGCGGCATTGATGGCACGCAGGCGGCTCATGGCTTCGTTTTCCTGCTCGCGCCTGCCGCCGGAGCTTAGCGCAATGACGAAAAATCCGGCATTGTTGGCATGGTGCTCGATGCGCTCGACCAGTTCCATGTAAAACGGATCGACCGCGCTCGGGATGATGATGCCAAGCACCTTGCTGTTGCGGCGCTTCAGGTTGGCGGCAAAGAAATTGGGGCGGAAGCCGGAAAATTCGATGCCTTCGGCAATGCGCGCGCGGCTTGCGGCATTGACGCTTTGCGGATCACGGAAATATTTGGAGAGCGTTTGCCGCGTCAGCCCCACATAGGCGGCAAGATCCTGCATGGTGCGGATGGGCTTTTCCGGCGGAGTCAGGGGAGGTTTCTTGGGCATATCAGCAGTACTCCTTGCATGATGATGTGGTTCATTTTACCGCGCCTGCGCAAGCAGGGCGTCCAGTTCTGCACGGGTGGACGTGCCTTCCATCGGGCCAACGACGGTCACGGCGCACGCACCGGCGGCATTGGCATAGCGCAGCGCTTCTCCGGCATCGTGCCCGGCGAGGCGCAGGGCAATGAAGGCGCCGCCGAAGCTGTCGCCAGCGCCGGTGGGGTCTTTTTCCTCCACGGCAATGGGCGGCGCGTCGATGCGGCCTTGTGCGCTGAAATGCGTGGCGCCGCGCTCGCCGCGCTTCAGCACGATTTCGCCAATGCCGCGCGCCAGCAATTCGGCAATGGCGGCGTCTTCTTCCTGCGCGCGGGTGAAAAGATAGAGCTCATCCCCCGAAGGCAGGAAAATATCCGTTTGCGCCAGGGTTTGCGTCAGCGCGTCACGCATGCCCGGCATATCAAGCAGCTCGGCGCGCAGATTGGGATCGAAAGACAGCGTGCCGCCGCGCGCCTTGATGCGCTGCATGGCATCGAGCGCCACGTCGCGCATGCCGGGCGCGGACAGCGCACTGCCCATCAGGTGCAAATGGCTGCATTCTTCCATGAGGCGCGCGGCTTCCGCCGTTTTTTCCAGACGGCCACAGGCGCTGTGCGCAATGTTGAACACGAAGCGGCGGCTGCCGTCCTCACGATAGCGCACGAAGGCGCTGCCCGTGGCTTCGCCCCTGGCCACGGCCACGCCGGAAATATCCACGCCATCCCTGCGCAGGCGTTCGAGATTCAAACGGCCGAAATCATCATCGCCCACGCGCGAGATGATGGCGCAGGGCGCACCGAGCTTGCCCGCCTGGTCGATGAAAATGGCTGGCGCGCCCGAGGGAAACGGGCCGAGCAGCGGCTGCACGTCGAGAAAGCCGTCGCCTTTGCTGGTGGCGACGATTTCCGCAAGGATTTCGCCAATGGTGAGTATTTTCATGATGTCGTCCTTTTCATGGGATCAGTCCTTTTTTTGCTTGGCGCGCACGTCGAGCCAGACGGCCAACAGTATCACCAGCCCCTTGACGATGAGCTGATAAAAATACGGCACGGACAGCATGTTCATGCCGTTGTTGAGCACGCCGATGATAAGCGCACCGATCAGCGTGCCGATCATGGTGCCGACGCCGCCGGCCAGGCTGGTGCCGCCGAGTACGGCAGCGGCGATGGCATCGAGTTCGTAGCTTAATCCCGCATTGGTCTGCGCCGAGTAGAGGCGCGACGAGAGCAAGATGCCGGCAATGGCGGCCATCACGCCGGAAATCATGAAGATGACGACCTTGACGCGCGCCACGCGGATGCCGGAATAAAGCGCCGCCTCGCGGTTGCCGCCGGTGAGGTAGGTCTGGCGTCCGAATACCGTGGCAGAGAGCAGAATATGGTTGATGACAAAGAGCGCCAGCAGAATCCACACGATCAGCGGCACGCCAAGCCAGCGCCCTGCTCCGATGGCCAGCCAGCCCGGATCGCTGATCATGGCGGGCGCGCCGTTGGTGGGCAGGCTGACCAGACCGCGGTAAATGCCCATGGTCGCCACCGTGACGATAAACGACGGCAGCAACAATCTGGCACTCAGCAGGCCGTTGACCGCGCCCATCAGCGCGCCGGCCATCAGCGTGATCAACAGGGCGAGCAAGGTCAGCAGCGGCGGCGACAGCGCACCGGAAAAACCCAGCCATTCCAGCCCCTTGGGCAGCCATATGAATACCTGCGCACCGACCATGCCGGCCACCGCCAGCATGGAACCGACGGAAAGATCGATGTCGCCGAGCAGAATCACCCAGGTCATGCCGAAAGCGAGAATGGCAACCACGGCCACCTGCTGGAGAATGTTCATGACATTGGCGAGCGAGAGAAAGCGCCCGCTGGCAAAGGCAAAGAAGGTGCAAAGCAGCACGAGCGCGATAACGATGCCGCCGTACTGGCGGAAAGTGGCGTTAAGCTGGGTGGGCATATTGGTGTTGTCCTGTGGCGAAGGCCATGATGGTTTGCGGGTGGAAATCGGCGGGTTCGAGCGTGGCGTTCACCTGCCCTTCGTGCATCACCACCACGCGGTCAGAAAGGCCGAGCAGCTCGGGCAGTTCGGACGACACCAGCAAAATCGCGGTGCCTTCCGCGGCAAGTTCGCGGATGATGCGGTAAATCTCGAATTTGGCGCCCACGTCCACGCCGCGCGTCGGTTCATCAAGAATCAGCACGTGCGGATAAGTGCCGAGCCATTTGGCCAGCACCACTTTCTGCTGGTTGCCGCCAGAGAGCGTGTCGGCGCGCGATTCTATGGAGGCCGTGCGCACGCCAAGGCGTTTGATTTCCCCGTGTACACTGTCGCGCTCCGGCGCCTTGCGCAAAAAACCCCAGCGCGTGGCGAAACGCTTCAGCGCTGCCATGCTCATATTCCTGCGCACGGCATGGGGAAGCACCAGCCCCTGTTCCTTGCGGTTTTCAGTCACAAAACCGATGCCATAGCGGATGGCTTCGGCAGGGGCATCGATATGGATGGATTCACCATCAAGGAACATCTCGCCTTCCGCCGGCAGCATGCCGAACAGCGCATTCATCACTTCGCTCCTGCCCGCGCCGACCAGGCCGAAAAAGCCCAGTATCTCGCCTGGCCACACCGCGAAATTCACGCCGGCAAATGCGCCCGAATGGGCAAAACCGCGCACTTCCAGCGCGGGCGGCGTGCCGGAAGGTTCCGGCGTTTCCGGCAGGCGTGGCGGATACATCTGCGTCATCTCCCGCCCCACCATCAGCGCGATCAGCCCGCCTATCGTCGCCTGCTCGCGGGCAAGTGTGGTTACATACTGGCCGTCGCGCAGCACGGTAATGTCATCGGAAAGCTGCATGATTTCGTCCATGCGGTGGGAAATGTAGATCACCGCTTTCCCGGCCGCTTTCAAGCGGGCAATGATGGCATGGAGGATGTCCACTTCGGAATCGGAAAGCGATGAGGTCGGTTCATCGAGAATCACCACATCGGCATCGTGCGACAGCCCCTTGGCAATCTCCACCAGCTGGCGCTGGGCAATCGAGAGATCGGCCACGCGCGCATGCACGTCCACCGGCAACCCCAAATCGTCCACCAGCGCCTGCGCCCTGCGATAGAGCGCCTTGCGGTCAATGAAACCAAAGCGCGACGGCTCGCGCGTGGCGAGCATGTTCTCCGCCACGGACAGGTTGTTGCAAAGGCTCAATTCCTGAAACACCACGGCAATGCCGCTTTTCGCCGCCTCGCGCGGATTTTGCGGCGCGTAGGGTTTGCCGCGCAGCATCATCGTGCCTTCGCCCGGCTGATGCACACCGGCAAGAATCTTGATCAGGGTTGACTTGCCCGCACCGTTCTCGCCGAGCAGGGTATGCACGCGCCCGCGCCGCAACGCAAGATCGATGCCTTGCAACGCGGGAATACCGGCAAAGCGCTTGCCGATACCGTGCAGGGAAAGCAGAACGTCGTTCATGGTAAGAGTAAATTTATAAAACGGCTAAAAATAATAATTTTTTACCATCAATAAGCGCTTATTATGAGAAATTTTTGCGTTACAAGCGCTGGGTAGTGAGAAAATATACCATTTACAGGCGTAACCAATCCGATAGCCCGACAGGCTCGCCTTCGGGCCTGACCATACCTGCGCGGCTCATTTGCCGGTATAAACACCCGGCTCGATCGGCTGCTGCGCCGGCACGCTTTCGCCCTTCATCACCGCGATCGCGCTCGCCACCGCCTGCTTGCCCATCTGGTCGGGATACTGGCGAATCACGCCCACCATCACCGGATCGTTGTCCACCGCATCGCGCGCTTCCTGCATGCCGTCAAAGCCGATCACCTTCACCTTGTCCTGAAGACCCGCGGATTTCACGGCCACTGCCGCCGCGAGCGCCGCGTCGTCACCAAAGCCGAAAATGCCGTCGATCTCGGGATTGGCCTGCAACATATTCTGCGCGGCCGCCAGCGCTTCCGCACGGGTAATGCCGGTTTGCGTGGCAACAATCTTCACCCCGGGATGCGCTTCCAGCGCCTTTTTGAAACCTTCGATACGCGAAACCACCGACTGCACCGTGGGATAATCGATAATCGCCACTTCGCCCCTGCCATCCAGCACCTTGGCCATCAGCTCACCGGCCTTCTCGCCGCCCTTGTAGTTGTCGGTGCCCACATACGACAGCACTTCCACGCCCTCGGCCGGTATATCCACGGTAATCACCTTGATGCCCGCATCCTGTGCCTTTTTGATCGCGGGCAGCACGCCCTTGCTGTCCACCGGCGAAATCACCAGTACTTTCACACCCTTGACGATCAAATCTTCCACATCGGCCAGCTGCTTGTTCAAATCCTGGTTGGCGATGGAAACTTCCAGCGCCACATTCTGCGCCTTGGCCTCCGCCTTCATCGCATCCGCGAGTTCAATATAGAAAGGATGCTGCTGGGTGAGCAGGGAAGCGCCGATGCCTTCCGCCCATGCCGCGCCGGACAACATTGCACCGGCCAGCAACACACTTTTGACAATCTTTGATTTCTTCATAACCCTCTCCTGGAATATTGGCAAACAGACGGCGCAGAACCACCGTCTGCACGCAATTTACCAACAACTTTTACACGAGTAAAGTAAAAATTTCCCTTTCATGACGGAAAAGCTGTGTTTTCCCGCCGTATGCATCATTCCGAAAACAAGGTAAAAACAGATATTTTTTATCATCATAAGCGCTTATTAATGGTAAATTATAACGATAAATAGCATAAAAATGATAAATAACAACATCATCGCCAAGCATGGCTTTTCCGCCGCCGCTGCTATACCATGCGCTTTTTTCCTTCCGGTCATCCCCTTCCCGTCATGCGCGCCCTGCACCATTTTTCCAGCTTCATCGGCAAAACCTTTGCCCTGTGGACCATCGTCTTCGCCCTTCTCGGCTACTTTTTCCCCGCCCTCTTTGCCCCGCTGAAGGGCTGGATCACGCCGGCGCTTGCCGTCATCATGTTCGGCATGGGCCTCACCCTCCAGCCGCGCGACTTTGCCGAAATCGTGCGCCGCCCGCTGCAAGTGCTGGTCGGCCTCGTCGCCCAGTTTACCCTCATGCCGCTGATTGCCCTTCTGCTCACCAGAACCTTCCAGCTCGATCCGGCCATCGCGCTCGGCGTCATCCTCGTCGGCTGCTGCCCCGGCGGCACCGCGAGCAACGTCATCACCTTTCTCGCGCGCGGCGACGTGGCGCTAAGCGTCACCATCACCAGCATTTCCACCCTGCTCGCGCCGCTGCTCACGCCCCTGCTCCTGCAACTCTACGCCGGTGAACTCATCACCCTCAACCTCGCCGCCATGATGCTCACCATCGGCAAAATCGTCATCCTCCCCATCGTCGCCGGCGTCATCGTCCACCATCTGCTCGGCGAGCGCATCCGCCCGGCCATTGCCGCACTGCCGCTCGTCTCCATCGGCGGCATTGTCCTCATCATCGCCATCATCTTCGCGCTCAACCACGACAAAATCGCAAGCCACGGCCTCCTCATCTTCGCCGTCGTCATCCTCCACAACCTTCTCGGCAACTTCCTCGGCTACCTCGCCGCGCGCGCCTGCGGCTTCTCCGCCGCGCAACGCCGCGCCATCATGATAGAAGTCGGCATGCAAAACAGTGGCCTCGGCGCCGCCCTTGCCAACAGCTTCTTCAGTCCGGCTGCCGCCGTGCCTTCCGCGCTCTTCAGCGTGTGGCACAACATCAGCGGCGCGCTACTGGCCAACCTCTTCGTGCGCAGCGACAACCGGCGCGGAGCCTGAACCATGTCCAGCCATCCCCTCATCGACATCGGCTGCAATCTCGCCAGCCCCCGCCTGCTGCCCCATCTTGACCGCATCCTGCATGACGCGCGCGAGGCTGGCGTCATCGCCCAGATCATCACCGGCAGCTCGCCGGAAAGCAGCGAAAAATCGCTCGAACTCGCGCGCGCGCACCAGGACCTCTTCGCCACTGCCGGCAGCCATCCGCACCATGCCGACGACTGGCATCCCGGCAACCACCGCGTCGCCTTTCTCGCCCTCGCCCGCGAAGCGCAAACCGTCGCCGTCGGCGAAACCGGCCTCGACTACTGGCGCGGCTTCGCCAAAGCTGCCAACCAGTGCAAAAGCTTCACCGACCAGCTGGAAATCGCGAAAATCGTGCAAAAACCGCTCTTTCTCCACGAGCGCGACGCCTTTGCCGATTTCCGCAGCATCCTCGACGCAGCGCTCCGCGAACTCGCGGGCGGCGTGTGGCACTGCTTTACCGCCGACGGCAACGCGCTCGACTGGGCGCTGGCCGAAGGGTTGCACATCGGCATCACCGGCTGGATCTGCGACCCGGAACGCGGCACGCGCCTGCGCGACATCGTGCGCCACATCCCGGACGACCGCCTGCTCCTCGAAACCGACGCGCCCTACCTCACCCCGAAAACCCTGCAACCCACACCGCGCACCAACGAACCGCAATACCTGCCGGAAGTGCTGCGCGTCGTCGCCGCATGCCGCGGACAAAGCGCCGCCCACGTCGCGCAAACGAGCACGCAAAACGCTATCCGCCTTTTCCACCTGCCGGTTGCGATATAGGGCTGACTTGCAGGGACGTAGCCTGCCACGTCCCTGCTCATAAAAAGCCCATGAGAAAATTTCCCATCAATAAGCGCTTTTCATGAGAAAATTTCTCACCATAAGCGCTTATTAATGATAAAAAACAACCAAAAAAGAGAAAAATATGAAAACCATCGGCATTATCGGCGGCATGAGTGCGGAAAGCACCACCGTTTACTACCAGCTCATCAACCGCGCCATCAATGCCCGCCTCGGCGGCAACCACAGCGCAGACATCGTCATGCACAGCGTCGATTTTGCGCGCATCGTTGCCCTGCAACAGGCGGGCGACTGGGCGCAGGCCGGGCATATCCTCGCAGCCAGCGCACACAAACTGGAAAGCATCGGCGCCGATTTCCTGCTCATCGCCACCAACACCATGCACAAGGTCGCGCCAGCCGTTGCCGCCGCCGTGCAGATTCCGCTCCTGCATCTGGTCGATGCCACGGCCGCTGCCATCAAGGCGCAAGGGCTTTCCCGCGTCGGCCTGCTCGGCACCGCCTTCACCATGCAGGACGGCTTCTACAGCGAACGCATGGCCGGGCACGGCATCCACACACTATTGCCAGCGCCTGAACAGCAAGCCGACATCCACCGCATCATCTTCGAGGAACTCTGCACAGGGCGCATCGAAGCCGCCTCGAAAAGCCTCTATCTGGATGCCATCCGCAGCCTGCAAGCGCAAGGCGCACAGGGCATCATCCTCGGCTGCACGGAAATCGGCCTGCTCATCCACCCGGAAGACAGCCCCCTGCCCGTCTTCGACAGCGCCGCGCTGCACGCGCTGGCCGCCGTGGAACTCGCCCTCGCCTGACGCCGCTCTCGCCAAACCGCGCAAAACCATTCCTGAAAAATGGTAATATATTCTTCATCTTTACCACCCCACAACATGAGGAGCCGTAATGGCAGCACCCAGAAAGAACGCACCCCGTAAAAACACCGCCGCATCCGCAGCAGGAAAAAGCGCCGCTACCAGAAAGACCGCCGTTGCCGACAAAGGCAGCGCCGAACAGGTCGTCGATATCGAGCCGATCAGCAAACCCGGCGCCGCCGACGTCGAAGCCCACGAAATCGCCACCAAGGTGCAGCGTGCGGAAGACCGCGAGGCCGAAGGCATTCTCGACGTGTTGCGGGAAGACATCAAGAACAACCAGCTCGGCGAACCCGGCGCCTATCTCGACAGCATGCTCGCAAGCCTTTCCGCCGATGATCTCGCCAAGCTGCAAGGGCTCTTCACCCGCCATATCCGCGCCAGCATTCCGGTAAGCGGCGTACGCCCCGATGACGAACTTGTTGACAACTGGCGCGAAGGCAATTACCCCTACAAGAACCGCATGAGCCGCAAGGCCTACGAAAAGCAGAAATACCACCTGCAAGTGGAGCTGCTCAAATTGCAAAAATGGGTGAAAGAAACCGGCCAGCGCATCATCATCCTCTTCGAAGGCCGCGATGCCGCCGGCAAGGGCGGCACCATCAAGCGCTTCATGGAGCACATGAACCCGCGCGGCGCGCGTGTCGTCGCCCTGGAAAAGCCCACCCTGGAAGAACAGGGCCAGTGGTACTTCCAGCGCTACATCAAGCATTTGCCCACGCGTGGCGAAATCGTCCTTTTTGACCGCTCGTGGTACAACCGTGCCGGTGTCGAACGCGTCATGGGCTTCTGCACGCCAGAAGAATACGAGGAATTCATGCGCCAGGTGCCGGAATTCGAGAAAAACCTGATCCGAAGCGGCATCATCGTCATCAAATTCTGGTTCTCCGTCGGCCAGGAAGAGCAGCGCCGCCGCTTCAAGGAACGCGAAGCGCACCCCCTGAAGCAGTGGAAACTGAGCCCGATGGACAAAGCCTCGGTGGACAAGTGGGACGACTACACCGCCGCCAAGGAAGCCATGTTCTTCCATACCGATACCGCGGAAAGCCCGTGGATCGTGGTGAAATCGAACTGCAAGAAACGCGCGCGCCTGAACGCCATGCGCTACGTGCTGCACCGCGTGCCCTATGCGGAGAAAGACAACGCGCAAATCGGCGCCGTCGATCCCCTGCTGGTTGGCCGCGCTGGCGCGCTCTATGAAACGGAAGAGATGAACCTCAATTCTCCCCTGCACAGCAGCAAGGCGAAATAACTGCTATCCGTGCCGCCTGCGGCACGGCATCTCTCCGCCATCATGGCAAAACGACGCACCCGCGCATCGCTCTGGCTGACCGGCCAGGGCATGGTCTGGCTGCTGAGCGGACTGCTCCTCTGGGGCATTCCGCATCTCTTTCGCACCCTGCCGGAAACCGCGCCGGCAGCTATCCCCGCCAATGGCGAAGCCACCTGCCGCGACGGCAAAGTGCTTGATGGCGACAGCGTGGAAGCCGTTTGCGCAAATCAACGCCTCACCCTGCGCCTGCTCGGCATCGATGCGCCGGAAATGGGTCAGGCACCCTATGGCGCGGAAGCGCGCGACGCCCTGGCGCGCCGCCTGCCTTCCCGTTTTCGTGCCGATATTCGCGGCACCGACATCTATGGCCGCAGCCTCGCCGTCCTGCATGACAGCAAGGGCGATATCAACGAATGGCTGTTGCGACAGGGAGTTGCCAGCGTCTATCGCGGCGCGGAAGCGCCCGCCCCCTATCATGAGGCAGAACTGGCGGCAAAGCGCGACAAGCGCGGCATCTGGCGAAAAAGCGGCGACCAGCAGAACCCGCAAAACTGGCGGCGTTACCACTTGTAGAACGAATTGTGAAAAAATGCCGCTTGCTGCCGTGCCTGCGTTCAGCCATCATCAGAGTAAAAAAATCCATAAAAACGCAAAATATAATGATTTTTTACCATCATTAAGCGCTTATTATGATAAATTTTCTCACCATAAGCGCTTATCCGTGAGAAAAATTACCATCAGGAACCTATGTCCAGGGATTTGACCATTCTCTATGCCACGCAAACCGGCAACGCCGCCATGGTTGGCGCATGGGCGCAAGCCGCCGCACAAGCCTACGTCGCGGACGTACGCCTCGCCGCACTGGATGAAACGGATGCCGACACTTTGCATGGCGACGCGCTCCTCATCATCTCCACCACCGGCGAAGGCGCCATGCCCGACATGGCGCAACCCCTCTGGCAAAGCCTTCTGGAGAATCCGCCCGATTTGCGGGCACTGCGTTTTGCCGTGCTGGCGCTGGGCGACTCGCTGTACGACCACTATTGCCAGGCGGGCAAGGACTGGGATGCCAAGCTCGCAGCCCTTGGCGCCACCCGCCTTGCCGAACGGGTTGATTGCGACGTGGAATTCGAAGCCGCCGCCCGCGCCTGGATAGCCACGCGCCTGCAAGCGCTTGCCGCCGAACATGGCTGGGCAGCGCACGAAGTGGCGGCAACGCCGGTTGCGCCCGGCCATTCGCGCGAACATCCGCTGCCCGTCACCCTGCGCGCGCGGCAAACCCTCACCGGCGCAGGCGCGCTGCGCGAAGTCGTGCATTGCGAGCTGGCCACGCCGCCCGGCACCACCTGGCAGGCAGGCGGCCTGCTCCACATCCTTCCCGAAAATCCGCCCGAACTGGTGGAAGCCGCCCTGCAAGTGCTCGGCGCGCGCGCCGCAGACCGCGTGTACTGGCAAGGCCGCAACCATGCGCTGGGCGATCTCTTGCGCCACGACGTGGAGCTGCGCCTGCCCGGCCAGGATTTCCTGCGCGCCCTCGGCATGGAATGCCCGCGCGGCGACGTGCTCGACTGCCTGCGCGCCGGCATCGTGCTCGACGTGCAGGATGCCGTCGATGCCCTCGAACCCATGCGCGCCCGCGTCTATTCCATCGCCTCCATCCCCGACACCCTGGCGCTCACCGTCGGCCGCGTGCATTTCCGGCAAAACGGCAAAGATTACGCCGGTATCGCCTCCAACTGGCTGGCAAGCATTGTCCCTGGCACGCCCATCCGCGCCTGGCTGCACGACAACCCGCTTTTCACCATCCCCGACGACGACGATACCGCCATGCTCATGATCGCCACCGGCACCGGCATTGCGCCCTTCCGCGGCTTCATGCAGGAACGCGCGCGCCGCAACGCCCGTGGCAAACATTGGCTTGTGTTCGGCGACCGCCATCGTCAGACCGATTTTCTCTATGAAGCAGAATGGCTGCACTGGCAGCAGACCGGACTCCTACACGAGCTGTCGCTCGCCTTCTCGCGCGATCAAAGCGAAAAAATCTATGTGCAGGATGTGCTGCGCGCCCGTGGCGCGGAAGTGTTTGCCTGGCTGGAAGCAGGCGCCTGCCTTTACGTCTGCGGCGACGCCAGACGCATGGCCGTCGGCGTGGATGCGGCATTGCATGAAATCGTGAGCAAACATGGTAATATGTGCGCCGCAAACGCCGCAGCCTATCTAGCCAAACTGAGAAATGATAAACGCTATCGCCGCGACGTTTACTGATACCTGCGGTCATGCCGGACGCGATGTCCGGCGCTGCCCGCAGGATTTTTCTTTCAACCCAAGCTTATAAAGAAGGGGACGGATGACCCAAGTTCCAAGCCAAGCCGTATATTTCGATTACGGCGTCCATGCCATATCTGAAGCCCAGCTTGATCGCAACGCACTGAAAATACTCAACCAACTCACCAGCGCCGGATACGAGGCCTACCTCGTCGGCGGATGTATCCGCGACCTCCTCCTCGGCCAGACGCCGAAGGATTTCGACATCGCCACCAACGCCCGGCCGGAAGAAGTGGCAGGCCTTTTCCGCAACTGCCGCCTGATCGGCCGCCGTTTCCGCCTCGCCCACATCCATTTCGGCCGCGACATCATCGAAGTCGCCACCTTCCGTGGCGCGCCCGAGCGCGAGCGGCGCACCGATGCCGCCGGCCAGGTGCTGGAAGACAACTACTACGGCACCATGGCCGAAGACGCCGAGCGCCGCGATTTCACCATCAACGCCCTTTATTATGACGCGCGCAACGCCATGATCATCGACCACATCGGCGCCATGGAAGACATCGAGCGCCGCGTCATCCGCATCATTGGCGACCCGGCCGCCCGCTACGCCGAAGACCCGGTGCGCATGCTGCGCGCCGCGCGCCTTGCCGCCAAGCTCGACCTGCCGCTTGATGCCGATACAGAAGCCGCCATCGCCCCGATGCGCGAGCATTTGCGCGGCGTGCCTGCCGCCCGTCTTTTCGATGAAACGCAGAAACTCTTCATGAGCGGGCACGGCGTGAAAAGCTTCGAAGCCATGCGCCGCTACGGCCTCTTTGCCGAGCTTTTCCCCGATGTCGCGCGCGTACTCGAGCATCCCAACCGCGCCTTTGCCGCCTACGCCGAAAACATGATCCGCGTGGCGCTTGCCAATACCGACGCCCGCGTCGCCGAAGGCAAGCCGGTCACCATTGCCTTCCTGTTCGCCGCCTTCCTCTGGCCGGTGTACCAGCTGCAATACCAGGGCCTGCTCAAGGAGCGCGACAACTGGCACAGCGCCATGCACGAAGCAGTGGATACCGTGCACATCGCCGCCGCTGAACGCGTCTCCATTCCCGTGCGCCTGCGCGGCATGATCCGCGAAATCTGGACGCTGCAAGCACGTTTCGAACTCGCCGGCAGCTCGGCACGCAAAGTGCGCGCCCTGCTTTCCCACCCGCGTTTCCGCGCCGCCTACGATTTCCTGCTCATTCGCGAAGCCTCGGGCGAACCGCTCGCCGACATGACGCAATGGTGGACGCGCACCCAGGAAGAAACGGACATCGTGCCGCGCGCCAGCCATGACGCACCGCGCTCGCGCACCCCGATGCGCCGCCGCCGCTCGCGCAACCGTTCGCGTTAACCTCAAACAGCCGTGGGCGGACTTCCCCGCCCGCTATCGCAAAACCAAGCGCGGCACCTCGCAGGGTGGGCTTCAGCCCGCCATTCAGCACACAAATCCGTAGGTCGGCCACTTTGTGGCCGACGCTTTCAATATCGGCAAAAGTCGAAAAACCCACAATAAACCTTGCTTTATAGTATTTTTTTACCGCAACAAGCGCTTCATAATGGTAAAAAATCATCATTTTTGATAGTTTCTTGAAAAATCACCAAACAACTTCCCCCTGATGACACCCAAACTCCTCCCGCCCGTCTGGTTCGCCCTCTCTGCCTTCGTCATGTGGCTGCTGGCCAAAATTCCATTTGTCGCCCTGCCGCACGCACCGTGGCTCGCCGTTATCCTCGCCGCTGCCGGGCTTGCCATTGCCGCGATTGCCCTGCTCGCCTTTCTGCGCGCAGGCACCACCGCCGATCCGCGCGATCCCGCGCAAAGCCGCCATCTCGTCACCCACGGCATTTACCGCGTGAGCCGCAATCCCATGTATCTCGGCATGGCGCTCATCCTTGCCGCCTGGGCAATCTGGCTCGCCCATCCCTTGGCCTGGCCGGGCATTGCCGGATTCGTCTTCGCCATCACCCGCTGGCAAATCCTGCCCGAGGAACGCATCCTCGAAGGCAAATTCGGCGCCTCCTATCGCGCCTACCGCCAGCAAACACGGCGCTGGCTGTAAAGCAGCAAGCCAACAACCGCCTAAACCTCTTTCCCTATCCCGCAACCATGAAAACCGCCATGCCTTCCCTTCATCGCACCTATATCGCCTTCGGCAGCAACCAGCGCGATCCGCTCGCCCAGCTGCTGCGCGCGCGCAAAACCCTCGCCCTGCACCCCGATCTCAACGAAGTCGCCGCCTCATCGCTGTATCGCACCCCGCCCTTTGGCATCGAGACGCAACCAGATTTCCTCAATGCCGTCTGCGCTTACGACACCACACTTTCCCCGCGCTGCCTGCTCGCTGCCATCAATGCCGTGGAAGCCTCGCAAGACCGCGTGCGCGCCGAGAAAAACGGCCCGCGCACCCTCGATCTCGATATTCTGCTTTACGATGACTGCGTGCTCCATGAAGAGCGGCTGACCATCCCGCATCCCGGCTTGCCGACGCGCGCCTTTGTGCTGGTGCCGCTTGCCGACATTGCTGCCGAACTCGTCATCCCTGGGGAGGACAGCGTAGCCAATCTGCTGGCGCGTGTGGATAAAGGCGGCGTCGTGCGCGAGGAACATCCGAAATGGGAAAATTTCTCATAATAAGCGCTTCATGTTGAGAAAATATTTCGCAACAAGCGCCTTAATATGGTAAAAAAATACTATTTTAAGGCAAATTATGGAATCATGAATTGGCAAGCCGGTTTATGCTTTGGCAGACATTGGTCTGCGCGTCTGCATGACATACCGTTCAGCGCAACACTTCCTGCCAGTCCCGCTCAAAATAGCTGACCAGAATCTGGGTGTTCAAATAGTTGGGTTCCACCTCGCGCCGCGCCATGTCCGGCGGGAAATGAAACATTTCCGCGGCGGTGCGGCCATCGAGAAAACGGGTAGGCACAGCAAATTGCGTTGGCACGGCAAAACCGGCCTCGTGCGCCGCGAGCACGAATCCCCATTCGCCGAACGACGGTACATAGGCATGATACGGTGCGGTCTGCAAGCCCGCCGCTTCCAGGGTCGCCACTACCGACCAGAAGGCATTGGGCGCGAAATACGGCGATGTGGACTGCACCACGATTTTGCCGCCCGGCGCCAGATGCCGCGCCACCAGGCGGTACATCGGCACGGAATAGAGCTTGCCCAGCGAAAAATTTGAAGGATCGGGCAAATCGACAATGATCACGTCAAACTGCGCCGCGTTTTCCTCCAGCCATTTGCCGGCATCGGCATTGACCACCTGCACTTTCGCGTGCGACAGCGCATCGCCATTCAGGCGGCGCAAGGTGGCGGAAGTGCGGAAGGTGCGCGTCATTTCCGGGTCGAGATCGACCAGCACCACCTGCCGCACTCCCTCATACTTCAGCACTTCGCGCGCGGCCAGCCCGTCGCCGCCGCCCAGGATCAGCACCTGTTCGTGCCGCGCCGCCATTTCCATCGCCGGCAGCACCAGCGCCTCGTGATAGCGCGCCTCGTCGCGCGAGGAAAATTGCAGGTTGCCGTTGATATAAAGGCGGGTATCGTCCTTCCATTGCGTCACCACCAGGCGCTGGTAGGGCGAATGGCTGGCATAGACGACAGGATCGCCGAAATAGCTCTGCTCGGCGCGGAAAGTGATGTGGTTGGCATAGACAAACGCCATCGCCAGAACACCCAGCACCAGCGTGCCGCGCCACTGGATGGCGTGATAACGCGGCAGCTGCGCGCGGAATACCCGCGCCGTGAGCACCGCCACGGCCGCATTGAGCAGGCCAAAGAGCAGCGCCGAACGCGCCATGCCCAGATGCGGCGCGAGCACCAGCGGGAAAAGCAGGGAAACCGCGAGCGCCCCGAGATAATCAAAAGTGAGCACCCGCGCCACCAGCTCCTTGAAATCCGCCTGCTGCTGGTTCAAGACCCGCATCACCAGCGGAATCTCCATGCCCACAATCGTGCCGACAATCAGCACCAGGCCATAGAGCATCGTGCGAAACGGCGCTGCGGAAAAACCGAAGGCCACGAACAGAAACAGCGCTGACAGCCCGCCCACGATGCCCACCAGCAGCTCGATCTCGATAAAGCGCGCGAGCGCGTCTTCATCCCTGATATAGCGCGTCAAATGCGCGCCGATGCCCATGGCAAAGAGATACAGCCCGATGATGGACGAAAACTGCAAAATGCTGTCGCCCAGAAGATAACTCGCAAGCGCTGCCATGATCAGCTCATAGGCAAGGCCGCAGCTCGCGACGACGAAAACGGAAATGATCAGGGTGCGGTTGAGTTTCATGGCAAATACGGCAAGGGAACGCGCGGATTATAGCGCCATCCGCAGACGTACCGTTTTTTGCGAAGCGCGTTCGCGTCCTGGCACCGGCTTGCGCAATGCAGGGAAAAGCAATGCCGGCACTGCAAATTCACGTAAAAGGTCAGGTAACCATGCCCCTTGCCCGCACGGCAGGAATACTGGCGACAGCATCGAAATCCGTGTCCGCCGGCGGCACTCGCGGAGGCCCGCGGCACGGTGGCAAATATCATCCATTTTTATCTAAAAAATAATATCTTTTTATCACGCAAAGCGCTTATTAATGGTAAAAAAACATTTATTTCTTGCTATTTTTTGAATCAAATATTTCGCACCCTGCGCCATTCCGCTTGCAGGAGATGCAGGCGGCGGCGGTATTCCGTTTCATCAAACTGATGATTGGCGTAGGCGATTTCCAGATTGGCCTTGGCCTGTTCATAGCGCTCGTCTATTTCGCGGACAAGACGCTGCCGCTCCTTCAGGCGCTGCACCTGCTGCCAGTTGCGCGCCAGCGCCCAGAGCGCGGCAATCAGCGCGAGGCCGAGCAGATATTTCATGCTGCCATCTCCGCCGCACAAATGCGCAGCGGCGCATCCGTCAGCGACTGCCACAGGGTTTGCGTCTGCCATTCATGGCCTTGCCCCGGCACGCACACCAGCACGCCTTCCGCGATATCCCGCGCGCTGGCGCCATGGAGATGCACCAGGTTCAGCGCGCATTGCAGGGCCGGCAGGCTGGGATTGTAGGCGGCATTTTCCGCATAGCGCCCGGCAAACGTGCGTCCGTCGCGCAGGCGCAAAGCCAGCCCTGCCCATGCCCGCGAATAGGGCGCGTGGCTGCACTCGGCGGCATCCAGCGCCAGTTGCGCCAGCGCGTCATCTTCGCGAATGGCCAGCGCCTGGCGGGACGGATGCAGGAGCCCGGCTTCAATGCCGAGATCGGCAGGGCCGAAACGCCCGGGCAGATAATCGGCAAACGGCATGTTGCGCGAATGCGGCAGATGCACGTGCAAGTCTCCGGCATCGTGCAGTTCGCTCATGAACTGGCGGCAATGGCCGCAAGGCGCGTGCGTGACCACCATGTGCATGAGCCGCGTCGCACCGGCCATCCAGGCATGGGCAATGGCGCTCTGCTCGGCATGCACGGTCTGCGCCAGCGGCATCCCGGCAAATTCCTGATTGGCGCCGAAAAAGGCGTTGCCGCGATCATCGATGGCCACCGCGCCAACGTAAAACTTCGATACCGGCGCCACGGCAAGGGACGCCGCTTCCGGCAGCAAGGTGCAAGCCGCTGCAATGATGTCGTTTTCGTGTTCGCGGGCAAGCACTTGCAAGGCTGCCGCATCCACGCGGATTCGTGTCATTTTCTGCTCCGTGGTGTCATTCATGGCCATTATGTCATAAACTACGCCGACTTTATTTCACCGGGAGTCCCCGTCATGACGATTCTTATCAGCCTTCTCGGCATGGTCGTTTTGCTCGCCATTGCCGTACTCTTTTCCAAAAACCGCCGTGCCATCAGCATGCGTACCGTGGGTTTGGCCTTTGGCCTGCAATTTGGTATCGGCGCGCTCATCCTCTATTTCCCGCCGGGACGCAAGGCGCTGGAAGCCCTTTCCAACGGCGTCGCCTATGTCATCAACTATGGCATGGAAGGCATCCAGTTCCTGCTGGGCGGCCTCGTCGGCGACAAGATGTTCGAAGTGTTCGGCGGCGGCGGCTTCGTCTTTGCCTTCCGCGTGCTGCCGCTCATCATCTTCTTTTCCTCGCTGATTGCCGTGCTCTATTACCTTGGCATCATGCAATGGGTCATCCGCATCCTGGGCGGCGCGCTGCACAAGCTGCTCGGCACCTCGCGCGCCGAATCCATGTCAGCTGCGGCCAACATTTTCGTCGGGCAAACCGAAGCGCCGCTCATCGTCAAACCCTTCATCAAGAACATGACGCAATCCGAGCTTTTCGCCATCATGTGCGGCGGTCTGGCATCCATCGCCGGATCGGTCATGGGCGGCCTTGCCGGCATGGGCATTCCCCTGCCTTACCTCATCGCCGCGTCTTTCATGGCAGCGCCGGGTGGTCTCCTCTTTGCCAAGCTCATCATCCCGGAAACGGAAAAAGCACTCAGCAATGAAGTAATGGCCGTTGATTTCAGCGACGAAAGCGAAGAAGCGCCTGCCAACGTTATCGACGCGGCCGCGCGCGGCGCCAGCACCGGCATGCAGCTTGCCATCAACGTTGGCGCCATGCTGCTTGCCTTCATCGGCCTGATTGCCCTCATCAACGGTATTCTCGGCGGCATCGGCGGCTGGTTCGGCCAGGGCGATCTCACCCTTGCGAAAATCTTTGGTTATCTGTTCGCGCCGCTTGCCTGGATCATCGGTGCGCCGTGGTCGGAAGCGCAGGTTGCCGGTTCCTTCATCGGCCAGAAACTCGCCATCAACGAGTTCTACGCCTACGCTGAATACGCCAATTACCTGAAAGAATTCGTGACTTCCGGCGCAGCCGCCCTGTCGCCGAAAACCCAGGCCATCATTGCCTTTGCGCTGTGCGGCTTTGCCAATTTCTCCTCCATCGCCATTCTCGTCGGTGGCCTGTCCATCATGGCGCCGAACCGCCGCAAGGATGTCGCCCGTCTTGCTTTCTACGCCCTGCTGGCCGGCACACTGTCCAATCTGATGTCAGCCACCATTGCCGGCCTCTTTATCGATCTTTCCGGTATGGCTGCCTAATTTTCAAATGGATTTTTTATGACTTCTCCTGTCAAGAAACTTATCCCGCTCATTGATCTCACCTCCCTGAACGTCACGGACGACGAAGCCAGCATTGCCGGTTTCGTGCACAGCGCCGTCACGCCCTTTGGACGCGTGGCCGCCGTGTGCATCTATCCGCAATTCGTGCGCCTCGCGCGTGAGGAACTCAATGCCAACGACGGCAAGAACATTGCCGTCGCCACCGTGGTCAACTTCCCGGAAGGCAGGCAGAACCGCGAAACCGTGCTCAAGGAAACGGGCAAAGCGCTTGAAGATGGCGCCAGCGAAATCGATCTCGTCCTTCCCTATCACGCGCTGCTCGATGATGATCTGGAAACGCCCGCCAAGATGGTCAATGCCGTCAGCGCCCTTTGCGTTGCAAACCAGGCCAGGCTGAAAGTCATCATCGAAAGCGGCGCGCTGGAAAGCGCAGAAAAAATCCGCGAAGCCAGCATCATCTGCATCGACAACGGCGCGGATTTCATCAAGACCTCTACCGGCAAAATCAAGATCGGCGCCACGCCGGAAGCCGTTGCCACCATTCTCGACACCATCCTCGCCCATGGCGTGAAAGAAACGGTCGGCCTCAAGATTTCCGGCGGCGTGCGCCAGCTGGAAGACCTGCCGCCCTACCTCGATCTTGTCAGCCGCAAGATGGGCGAAGCCTGGCTGCATCCGCAGCATTTCCGCATCGGCGCTTCTGCCCTGCTGAAAAGCATCATCAACGAACTTGGCATGCAAACCGGAGACCCGGCTTAAGGAGCAACACATGGCCATCCTCACCCAGGAAATCATCCGCAAGAAACGCGACGGCGGCATTCTCACCCGCGAAGAAATCGACAGCTTCATCCAGGGCGTCACCGCCGATACGGTCAGCGAAGCGCAAATCGCCGCGCTTGCCATGGCAATCTTCTTCCGCGATCTCAATCTCGAAGAGCGCACCCATCTGACCCTCGCCATGCGCGATTCCGGCGATACCCTGGCATGGGACGGCCTTGATCTCAACGGCCCGGTGCTCGACAAGCACTCCACCGGCGGTGTTGGCGATGTCGTCTCCCTCATGCTGGCGCCGATGGTGGCCGCCTGTGGCGGCTATCTGCCGATGATTTCCGGGCGCGGCCTTGGCCACACCGGCGGCACGCTCGACAAACTCGAATCCATTCCCGGCTTCGGCATGTACCCGGGCACGGAAGAACTGCGCCGCATCGTGAAAAACGTCGGCTGCGCCATCATCGGCCAGACCGGCAGCCTTGCGCCTGCCGACCGCCGCATCTACGCCACCCGCGACGTCACCGCCACGGTCGAATCGCTCTCGCTCATCACCGCTTCCATCCTCTCGAAAAAACTCGCCGAAGGGCTGGACAGCCTGGTGATGGACGTCAAGGTCGGCAACGGCGCCTTCATGCCCACCTACGACATGTCGAAAGCGCTTGCCCGCTCCATCGTGGACGTTGCCAACCACGCCGGCTGCAAAACCACCGCCCTTCTCACCGACATGAACGAAGTGCTGGCATCGAGCGCCGGCAATGCCGTGGAAGTCGCGGAAGCCGTGCGTTTCCTGCGCAATGAAGACGTCAACCCGCGTCTCAAGGAAGTCACCATGGCGCTTTGCGCCGAACTGCTCGTTTCCGGCAAGCTCGCCGCCAACCGCGAAGAAGCGCGGCAGAAACTGCAAACCGTGCTCGACAACGGCCGCGCCGCCGAGCGCTTCGACCACATGGTCATCGCCCAGGGCGGGCCCGACAACTTCTGCGCCACCTACCGCCAGCATCTGCCGCGCGCCAAAGTGGTGAAACCCCTTCTCGCCCCGCACGCCGGCATCATCAACCATGTCGATACCCGCTCGGTGGGCATTGCCGTCATCAACCTCGGCGGCGGTCGCCGCATCTCCAGCGACAAGATCGATCACAGCGTCGGCTTTGACGGCATCCTCGACCTTGGCGCGCGCGTGGACAGCCACACTCCCATCGCCACCATCCATGCCGCAAACGAAGAAGCCTGGCAACGCGCCGCGCAGGATTATCTTGCCGCCATCCGCATCGGCGACGAAATGCCGGCAAAAACCCCCTGCGTTTACGAAACCATCGACTGATACGCCAAATCCGCGCGGCATTGCCCGCAACGGTCAGACAGCACGGGGCGGCGATCCGCCCCATAGTTTTTTGTATGACAGCCATATTCAACCATCAGACACCGGCAGCGTGCGCTTTCACCCGCCAAAAATCTTGCGGACTAATGCACTGTCGTAAAATCTTTTATATTCATAAAATTGGAAAAATAGTGAATTTTTACCATAAATAAGCGCTTATCATGAGAAAATTTCTCACGGAAAGCGCTTCTTTATGAGAAAAAATACCACTCACCCAAAAACATTTTTCATACAGGAATCCCCATGACGCCCGAACTGGACAGCACACTTCACGCCCGCATCTCCCGCTTTTGCGAACTGGGCGACAACTTTGTCGAACGCAACGATTACGGCCAGGCACTGGAACTCTACCAGTACGCCTGGAATCTGCTGCCGGAACCGAAAAACCAGTGGCAAGCCGCCACCTGGATACTCACCGCCATGGGCGACAGCCACTTTCTGCGCGGCAACTGCAAAGCCGCGCGCAGCAAGCTCGAAGAAGCCCTGCATTGCCCGGATGGCTGCGACAACCCCTTTATCCGCCTGCGCCTGGGGCAAGCGCTTCTTGAACTTGGCGAAGCGGAAAAGGCCGCCATCATGCTGGGGCAAGCGCATGAATTGGGCGGCGCGGAGATTTTTGCTGGGGAAGATCCCAAGTATCTGCAACATATTGAAAAATCATGATGGAAGCGGCGATTGCGCATCTTCGGCAAATCTGACATCCGCCTGCCGCATCCCCATAAAAACGCCCTTTTTTCTGCGAGTGTTTTGGGTATAAACCCGAATGCCTCCTGTATCAAACGCCCGCTGTTTCTGCTGCGAAGCCCCTTGGCGCTGCCGCAGGGCCGCAGGCGCAAGACTTTTTTTACAGGTCTGAATGTTTGAAACAATCGGGTGTCAGCATGTTGCCTGTAGCGCTCATGGAGCACGTGTTTGCCCATTCAGGGATGCAAGGCTACGCCCCTGCGTCTTGGTTGGCGATGGATGTGGCAGATCAGGTTGAATGACTATATTTTTGCAAACTCATTTTCCATAAAAAAAGCGATTACAGTGATTTTTTCTCACCACAAGCGCTTATCGATGATAAAAAACTGCTATTTAAAGCAGATTTTTAAAATTCCCGTCAGCGGCTACGGCATACCGTTTCCACACGGTTGCCATAGGGATCGACGAACTCCAGCATGCCTTCGCCGCCCTTCTGATGCCATTCGGTCGCGTTGCCGAAAAGCCCCTTGTCAGCGGTATAGCGCTCGCCGGAAGCCGCCACTGCGATTTGCAGCACGGCGCGCTGGTCATCCAGATGCAGCTCCACGCGCTCGGTGCCGAGGGAATTGACGGCAATGGCGAGACCGTTCTGGCAGCTGAACTGGTTGCCCGCTTTCATCGCATCATTGAAGCCCTGTTGTCTCTGGGGTACAGGCTCGTTGCCGGAACCGGAACCGACGCAGGCAGTCAAGGCCAGACAGGCCGGCAGCAGCAAAGCAATAGATTTCATGAATGTAGCTCCTTGTAAAAAATGGCGCACAATCGCGCGTGGCGACGGCGCAAGGCATCATAGAACAAGGCCCGCAGGCGGGCAAATGATGCCTTTTTCATCTTTTTGTGCGGAAAGGCGCGGATTAACAAATCCCCACCCCGGCTGTGCAAGGCTAACGCTAGAATTCCGGCTTCCCGCCATCCACCAGGAAACCCGCCATGACTGCCACGCCCAAGCTTCTCGCCACCACCCTCGCCCTTGCCATGACCAGCCCCTCCCTCCTTGCGCAAAACACCACCCCGACGGAAATCGACAGCCGCGAACGCGAATCCGTTGCCGTCACCATCTACAACGACTCCCTCGCCCTGATACGCGAAACCCGCAACATCCCTCTCGCACAGGGCGCCAACCGCGTGGCGCTGCGCGACGTTTCCGCGCACATCATGCCGGAAACCGCAAGCCTCTCCGGCAAATCCGGCGCCGCCCTGCACCTGATCGAGCAAAACTTCGATTTCGATCTTTTGAGCGAGCGCGCCCTGCTCAACAAATACGTCGGCAAGAAAGTCACCGTCATCCGCACCCATCCGGCCAGCGGTGAAGAAAGCCGCGAAGAAGCCACCGTGCTCGCCAACAACGAAGGCCTCACCCTGCAATACGCCGACCGCATCGAAAGCGGCCTGCCCAGGGACGCGCGCATAGCCTTTGCCGACGTGCCCGCCAACCTACGCGACCGCCCCACCCTGCTGGTTGACCTGCATGCCGACAAGGCGGGCACGCAAAACGTGGATCTTGCCTATCTCACTTCCGGCCTTTCCTGGCAGGCAGACTACGTCGCCACCCTTGCCAGGGACGAAAAAAGCCTCAATCTCGCCGGCTGGGTCACCCTCGTCAACCAGAGCGGCACCCGCTATGACAACGCCGCCCTGCAACTCGTCGCCGGTGACGTCAACCGCGCGCCCGACCTTGAATACGACCAGGCCGTGCGCTACATGGAGGACGCCGTGCCCTTGGCTGCCGCGCCGAAAATGGCGCAGGAAGAATTCTTCGAATACCACCTCTACAGCCTCGACCGCCCCACCACCATTGCCGACAACCAGCGCAAGCAGGTCTCCCTGCTCTCTGCGGCAAACATCCCCGTTGCCAAGGAATACCGCCTGCAAGGCGCACAGGATCGCTATTATCAAATCGCCAACAACAGCCCGGAACTCGGCGACAAGCGCAAGGTTGACGTCTTCGTCGAATTTGCCAACAAGGAAGAAAGCCAGCTCGGCATGCCGCTGCCCAAGGGTGTGATGCGCGTCTATAAAAACGACAGCCAGGATCGCCCCCTCTTTGTCGGCGAAGACCGCATCGACCACACCGCGAAAAACGACAATATCCGCCTGAAGCTCGGCAACGCCTTCGATCTTTCCGGCATTTGGAAACAGAAGGAATACAAGGTGGTGGAAGGCAAGCTCGGCCCCATGCTCTCGCGCGACTATTACGAAGCGCGCTACGACATCGAGCTGTCCAACGCCAAGAAGGAAGACGTCGTCATCAAAGTCGTCGAACCCATCCCCGGCAACTGGGAAATCCTCGAAGAAAGCCACCAGCACGAAAAACCGTCGGCACACCTCGCGCAGTGGCAAATCCCCGTGTCTGCCGAAGGCAAAGCCACTCTCAGCTACAAAATCCGCGTCAGTTTCTGACAACCCGTTTTTCGGCAGGCGCGGGAGAAGAACCGGCTCCTCGTCAACCGGCACGCAAAAACGCCGCCATTCTTGGCGGCGTTTTTGCGTGCCGTTTATGTTATATAAAAAATATTTGAAAATAATCGTTTTTTACCACCATTAAGCGCTTAATACGATAAAAAATATCTATAAAGCGCTTAAAAATGATAAAAAATCACTATCACAAATCAGTGCCGCACAAGATGGATCCATGCCGCGCACAGCTTTTCAGGACGAAATGCCGGTATGGCGCAACAGGGCATCCACCTGCGGCTTGCGGCCACGGAAGGCGATAAAGCTTTCCATGCTCGGGCGGCTGCCGCCGACGGCAAGAATTTCGTCGCGGAAGCGCTTGCCGGTTTCAGGGTTGAAAATGCCTTCTTCCTCAAAGGCGGCGAAGCTGTCGGCCGAGAGCACTTCCGCCCACTTGTAGCTGTAATAGCCTGCGGCATAGCCGCCGGCGAAGATGTGCGAAAAGTGCATGGGGAAGCGGTTGTCGGCATAGGCGGGAGTGACGGCCACATGGTCGCGGATGCGGCGGTGCACGGCGAGCGCATCCTTGCCCTTTTCCGCGGCGGTGTGCAGGCGGAAATCAAAAAGCGAAAACTCAAGCTGGCGCAAAAGCCCCATGGCGGACTGGAAGTTTTTCGCGGCAATGAGCTTGTCGTACATCTCGTCCGGCAGCGGCTCGCCCGTTTCCCTGTGCGCGGTCATGAGGGTGAGCGATTCGCGGTCGTAGCAGAAGTTTTCCATGAACTGGCTGGGCTGCTCGACGGCATCCCATTCCACACCGTTGATGCCGGAGACGGAATAGACGTCAATATCGGTAAGCATATGGTGCAGGCCGTGGCCGAATTCGTGGAAGAGCGTGGTGACTTCGCTGTGGGTGAGATAGGCTTCGTCGCCGCCGACCGGCGGCGTGAAATTGCAGACGAGATAGGCGACGGGGAGTTGCAGACCGTCTGCCGTGCGCATGCGACTGGTGGCGCCGTCCATCCACGCGCCACCCTGTTTTTTCGCGCGCGCATAGGGATCGAGATAGAACTGCGCTTTCAGCCCGCCTGCTTCATCAAGCACGTCGTAGGCGCGCACGTCCTCGTGCCAGACGGAAAGCGTGCGGTTCTCGCGGAAGCGCACGCCGAAAAGGCGCTCGCTGATGGCAAAAAGGCCGTCGATGACTTTGCTGATGGGAAAATAGGGGCGCAAGTCTTCCTGGGAAAGCGCATATTTGGCGGTGCGCAATTTTTCCGAGGCATAGCCGATATCCCACGGCGCGAGCGCATCAAGCCCGAGTTCGGCGCGGGCGTAGTCGGCCAGCGCCTGCATGTCGGCTTCGCCGCCCGCCTTGCCCTTGGCCACGAGATCTTCCAGAAAATCAATGACGGCAGCGCTGTCGCCCGCCATTTTGTTGGCCACGGAATAGGCGGCATAGTCGGCAAAGCCGAGGAGACGCGCCTGTTCGTCGCGCAGCGCGAGAATTTCCGCGATCAGCGGCGCGTTGTTGTACTGGCCGTCGTCGCTGAGCTCGCTGGCGCGCGCGTTGTAGGCGCGATAGACGGTTTCGCGCAGTTCGCGGTCGTCGGCATAGGTGAGCACGGGGATGACGACTGGCGCATCCAGGGTGAGGCGAAAACCTTGCTGGTCATGCTGGCGCGCGAGATCGGCCATCAGCGCCTTGCCACTTTCCGGTACACCGGCGAGCCGCGCCTCATCTTCAATCAGGAGATGCCAGGCGTTGGTGGCATCAAGCACATGGTTGGCGTAGTGCATGGAAAGCTCGGCAAGGCGCAGGCTGTTGGCCTTGAAGCGCGCCTTGTCGTCGGCATTGAGGGCGACGCCGCTGCGCTCGAAATTGCGCAGGGCATCGTCCACGGTCTTGCGTTTGGCGGGCGAAAGATTTGCGTATTCGGCGCTGTCGCGCAACGCTTTCACCGCTTCGTACAGCCCCTGGTGCTGCCCCATGTCGCTGCCGTAGGCGGAGAGCAGCGGCAGCAGGTTTTCATAGGCGGCGCGCCATTCGTCGGTGCTGGTGACGTTGTGCAGATGGCTGACCGGCGAGAAGGCTTTGGCCAGGCGGTTTTCCATCACTTCCAGCGGCTGCATGAGGCCATTCCAGCTGTGGTCGCCACTCTCGACCAGCGCTTCGACGGCGGCGCGGTTTTCTTCAAGAATGGTGGCGATGATTTGCGCGTGCTCGGGCTTGATCGCGGCGAAATCAGGGGCTGCGGGCGGATGGTAAAGCGGGTTGTCGGTCATGGTATTCCTTAGAAAGTGCGCGAGATTTCGATAAAGGCGTTGACGTCGTTCTTGTCGTAATAGAAGTGGTTGGAGGAGGTTTTGCCCCAGCTCATGTTGAGTTTGGGCGTGAGTCCCCAGAAATGCCAGTTGCGGTTCCAGAGGGCGAGGTTGATGCCGTATTCGTTGTCCTTGCGCTCGATGCCGAAGAAATCCGCGCCGTCGTAGATACGGCGGCCGTAGGAGAGATTGGTGCGGCTGGAAATGCCGTGCGGCCAGTCCTGCCCCCAGCCGAGCGAGAGGCCGTAGCGCACGAAGGCGTCGGAAGGATCGTTGGCATTGCTGTCAAACGCGCTGACGCCGCCGAAGAAGTAGGTGGTCGGCCGGTAAAGATAGAGCGCGTTCAGGCCGACAAAATAGCGGTTGCCGTCCAGATGTTTGCGGTCGTCGTGGGTGGTGCGGTTGATGTCGAGCGAGGAGGACAGGCGCCATTTGGGGGTCGTCCAGTAGCTGGCGGCGAGCGTGGAGCCAAACGTGGTGGAATAGCCCTTGTCGCCATAGATGCGGCGGCTCACATAAGGCTCGGCACTCACGTCGAGACGCGCGTCCTGATAGCCGCCTCCCGCGCCAAGACGGAAGCGGTAATCATTGAATTCCTTGGCATCCCAGTAAAAATCCACGTTTGCGCTCGGGCTCAGGGAAGCATAAAGATTGCCGGTAAGCGGGAAGCGCTTTTCCGCGTCCACGCCGAGATAAATGCCGTTCGCCGATTTCTGCTCGGGGAAGGTGAGCTTGCCGTTGCCCCACGGGCGCTCGCGTTCCTTGGGTGCGCCGTTGATGTTGGCTTCATGGTGATAGTAGGCATTGGCGTTGAAAGTCCAGGAGCGCCGCTGTTGCAGGGTTTCCAGCGAACGATCGACCAGCACCCTGATGTCATCCGGCAGCTCTTCGCCGCGCAGACGCTGGAACTGGTCGCGCGCGGCATCGTCCTGATGGTCGTTCATGAGCGCCAGCGCCAGATGCAGACGCACCGGCACCAGCGTGGGATCGGCGGCAATCATTTCGCGATAGAGAGCCACGGCCTGCTTGCCATTGCCGTCGGCCGAAGCCAGCGCCGCTTCGGCAAAACGCACCAGCTGCGCGTCGCGCACGTTCTCCGGCACTTCGCGGTAAACCGGCAACAGGGCGCGCACCATGTTGGTGTCCTGGGTAATCACCGCCTGATCGAGCAGGCGCGCCAGCACTTCGGGATTGGCCAGCAACTCCTCGCGGCTGACTTCGATGGCTTCGTCACTTGCCTGCAAGCGCTCCATCAGGCTGGGGCGCGGCACATTGTCGGGAATGATTTCGGCAGCGGGCTGGGGAATGGCCACTTCTACTGCCTGCGCCGGCAGCACGAGGCTCGCGGCAATACAAAAAACGGCTTTTTTCATGTTCTGTCTTGCAGGTAAAACAAAGGGCGCAAGTGTAGCAGCTTGAAGATGAAAAAGCGCGGCGGAAATGTTGCAATCGCGCTGTCAGGCGCTGCATGGCATGTTTTTTGGGATGATTTTCAAAAAACGATTAAAAATAGTGTATTTTTCTCACGACAAGCGCTTATTGATGATAAAAATACACCATACAAAGCGCTTATCATGGTGTATTTTTATCATTGCCGCTTCAGAGATGGCGAGTCCAGCGTTTTTCCAGCCGGCGGAAAGTGCCGACGAGAATGGCGGTAATCAGCAGATAGATCACGCCCGCCGTGATGAAAGGAATAAAGGGATCGTAGGTATCGGCGTAGATTTTGCGCGCCACGCCGGTGATGTCGAGCAATGTGGCGGTGCTGACGATGGCCGAGCCATGCAGCATGAAGATGATTTCATTGCCGTAGGCAGGCAGGGCGCGCCGTGCCGCACCGGGCAGAACGATGCGCCGCGTGATCTGGCTGCGCCGCATGCCCATGGCGCGCGCCGCCTCGATTTCGCCGCGCGGCGTGGTCTCAATCGCACCGCGCACGATTTCTGAGGTATAGGCCGCCGTGTTCAGTACCAGCGTCAGCAATACCCACGGCCACGCCTGGCGCAGATAGGGCCACAGCGCCATGTCGCGTACGCCGGGAATGCGGCCGATGATGAGGCCGATGCCGAAATAGAAGATATAAAGCTGCACCAGCATGGGCGTGCCGCGGAAGACATAGCTGAAGGCGAGCGCCGGCAGTTTCCACGCCCAGTGCATGCGCGCGGCAAGCCAAATGCCGAGCGGCACGGCAATCATCAGGCCGATGGCGAGCGATAGCCCGACCAGCCACACGGTTTGCCAGATGCCGCTCATCCAGAGTTCGGCATTGCCGGCCGTCAGGCGCCAGATGGTGGCAAGCAGGGAGTTCTGGTCATCCATCAGGAAGTCCTTGTGTCAAAGCCGGTGGAATAGCGGCGCTTCAGCCACCACAGCACGGCAATGGAAATCGTGGTGAGGAGCAGGAAAAAGACGGCGACTGCCCCGTAAAACCAGAACCCCGCGAACAAATCCTTTTTCTGCGCGGTGCGCGCCGACGTATTGGCAATGAAAACCAGATCCTGCAACTGGATCAGGGAAACGAGCGCCGTGCTTTTCATCAGCACCAGCCAGTTGTTGCCGATGGAAGGCAGGGCATAGCGCAGCATCTGCGGGCGGGAGATGCGCCAGAAGATGGTGCCGGGGCGCATGCCGTAGGCGCGCGCGGCTTCAATCTGCCCCTTGGGAATGGCGAGAAATCCGCCGCGGAACGATTCCGCCATGTAGGCGCCGAAAATCATGCCGATGGCGAGCACGCCGGTGATGAAGGGATTCATGTCGAGCCGCCCCCAGCCATAGGCTTTGCTGAGCGCGTTGAGCAAATACTGCCCGCCGTAATAGAGCAGGAACAGCTGCACCAGATCGGGAATGCCGCGCACTATCGTGGTGTAACCCGTGGCCGGCAGGCGCAGCCACGGATTTTTCGACATTTTCGCCAGGCACACCACGATACCGACCACCAGCGACACCGCCAGGCTGCAAAGCGCCAGCGCCACGCTGAGCTTGGCGCCTTCAAGCAAACGGTCCTGATAGTCGAGAAGCACAGCAAACATGATTATTTCGCCGCGCCGCCGGAGATGTCGTAAGAGAAGTATTTGTCGTTGATTTTCTTGTATTCGCCATTTTCGCGAATCGCTTTCAACGCGGCATTCAGGTCATTTTTCAGCTGCTCGTCTTCCTTGCGCACGCCGATGGAAATGCCTTCGCCGAAATATTTCTCGTCATTGACTTCCGGGCCGAACGCCTCGAAATCCTTGCCTTCGTCGCGGCGCAGGAAGCCGTCTTCCAGCACGACCTTGTCGGCAAAGAGCACGTCCACCCGCCCGGAAACCGCATCGAGATTGGCTTCTTCCTGGGTGTTGTAGCGCTGCACTTCGGCAAACTTGCCGTAATGCTCGCTGGCATATTCGTCAAACACGGACGCGCGCAACACGCCGATCACCTTGCCCTTCAGGCTCTCTTCGGAAAGCTCGACCTTGCTGCCCTTGGCGCGGGCAAAAATGCCGGGGTTCACATAATACGGATCGGTAAAGGCAATGCTTTTCTTGCGCTCCTCGTTGGCATTCATCGACGCGAGAATCACGTCGATCTTCTGCGTTTTCAGCGCCGGAATCAGGCCATCCCAATCGGTCTGGGTAAATTCGCACTCGCGCTTCATTTCCGCGCACAGCGCCTTGCCGATATCAATATCGAAACCGATCATGTTGCCGTTGGCATCGCTTTCCGAAAACGGCGGATAAGCGCCATCCGTGGAAAAGCGCAGCACGTCGGCGGCGTGGACAGAAGCGGCTGCCAAAACAGCCAGGGCCAGGATTTTTTTCATCATGAGCTCCTCATCGGGTTGGGTAAGGGGTCAGCCTTTCAGGCTGTTGGACAAAAACTGGCGGCAACGCTCGGACTCGGTCCGGTAAAACACCTTCTCGGGCGTGCCCTGCTCCTCGATCTGCCCCTGGTGCAGGAAAATCACGTGGCTGGACACCTCGCGGGCAAAACCCATTTCGTGGGTGACCACAATCATCGTGCGCCCTTCCGCCGCGAGATCCTGCATCACGCGCAGCACATCGCCGACCAGTTCGGGATCGAGCGCCGACGTGGGTTCATCGAACAACAGCGCATCCGGCTCCATGGCCAGCGCGCGGGCAATGGCCACGCGCTGCTGCTGGCCGCCGGAGAGATGCGCCGGATAATAATCGCGGCGCTCGTAAAGCCCCACCTTGTGCAGCAGCGCTTCCGCGCGCGCAATGGCTTCCTTTTTGGGCAGGCCGAGCACATGCACCGGCGCTTCGATCAGGTTTTGCAGCACAGTCATGTGCGCCCACAGATTGAAATTCTGGAACACCATTGCGAGCTTGGAGCGCACGCGCTGAATCTGGCGGTGGTTGCCGGCCTCGCGCTGGCCGCTGCGCCCCTCGCGGATATGCACGACCTCGCCGGCCACGCGCACTTCGCCGCGATCCGGCATTTCGAGAAAATTGAGGCAACGGAGAAAGGTGCTCTTGCCGGAGCCGGAAGAGCCGAGAATGGAGACGACATCGCCGCGATGCGCGGTCATGGATATGCCCTTGAGCACTTCGACATTGCCGAAAGATTTATGAATATCAATTGCTTCGATGGCAGGGAGAGAGGTCAATGTCGTGTCCAGGTTGATAACCGAAGCGCGCATTCTATAGATAATTTTCCACACATGCCAGCCGGAAATGCAGCAAACAGCTCATTCATCTCGCTAAAAAATGGGAAATTTTTCCATTTAAAAAGCAAAAATAGCGTTTATTTCCCATATTTGAGAAAACACAAAAACTATCCGACTGATATTGCAGCAAGTAATTTTGCGCAAAAGCGGGCAAAAATTTTGCAAACCATCCCTGCAACAGGCACATCAAAATGACGGTTCTTATAATGATTTTTTACCATCCGCAAGTGCTTGTCGCGATAAAAAAACATGATAAATCCTGAAAAAATGCGCTATATTACCGGCCATTTCATCCACAGGAACCGCCATGGCCGCTTTCACTGCCGACAGCCTTCTGCAAACCCTCATCGCCCGCAAAAGCATCACCCCCGACGACGCCGGTTGCCAGCAAATCCTTGCGGAAACGCTTGCCCCGCACGGCTTTGCCTGCCGCCAGATCGACCTCGGCGACACCAAAAACCTGTGGGCCACGCATGGCAGCGGCGCGCCCGTCATTGCCTTTGCCGGCCATACCGATGTGGTGCCGCCGGGCAATCCTGCCGACTGGGCCAGCGATCCCTTCGTGCCCACCGTGCGCGACGGCATGATTTACGGGCGCGGCGCTTCCGACATGAAAAGCGGCGTGGCGGCCATGACTCTCGCGCTCGCCACGCTTGCCGAGCAATATCCCGACCATCCCGGCACCCTCGCCCTGCTCGTCACCAGCGACGAAGAAGGCGTTGCCACCCACGGCATCCAGGCCGTCTTGCCCATACTCGAAAGCGAAGGCACGCATATCGATTACGCGATTGTCGGCGAACCCACCGCCAGCGCCGAGCTGGGCGATGCCGCGCGCAACGGCCGTCGCGGTTCGCTCACGCTCACCTTGACGGTGCATGGCATTCAAGGCCATGTCGCCTATCCCGAAAAGGTGAAAAATCCGGTACATGCGCTTGCCGCCATTCTCGCCGAACTCGCGAGCATCCGCTGGGACGGCGGCAATGCCCACTTCCCGCCCACCTCCATGCAGGTCAGCAATGTACAGGCCGGCACCGGCGTGGACAACGTCGTCCCCGCCACCGCCATGGCCATCGTCAACTGGCGCTTCAATACCGAACACACTGCCGCCAGCCTGCGCGAACAGGCCGAAGCCATCGCCGAACGCCACAGCGCATCCCTGGGCTGCCGCAACACCTGCCAGTGGTATCTTTCCGGCGAACCTTTCGTGACCGAGCTGGGCGTGCTTACCGAAGCCGTCGCCCGGGCCTCTCTCGCCCACACCGGCAAAACGCTGATCTTCAACACGGCGGGCGGCACCTCGGATGCGCGCTTCCTCGCCAAATACGGCACCGCCACGGTGGAATACGGCGGCAGCAACGCCACCATTCACAAAGTCAACGAATGCGTACCGCAAGGCGAAAGCGACCGCCTCGCCGCCATTTATCACGACAGCATCGTCCATTTGTGGCAGCGTCTGGCAGCAGAAGGCCAGCGCAAAACAGAATGAGAAAATTTCTCATAAAAAAGCGCTTGTTTCGAGATTTTTTCTCGCAACAAGCGCTTCATCGTGGTAAAAAATTACTATTTTTACTAAATATTTGAAATAGTTAACAGTAGCCGTCTGTATGGTCATTCAACCCGCCTCACACATAAACCTCCAACAACAGGCGGCGCAGATGTAGGGACGTAGCCTGCTACGTCCTGAATTCTCGCTACGGACGTTGCAGGCAACGTCCCTACAGCCAATCGTGCTGCCGTCGCGCAGCGATAGCCAGCGTCGGTTTATCAGAAATTATGTGCAGGTTTTCAGGTTAAGTGGCGATACAGCAGCCGCATCCATAGCGGCGGATATGATGCCGCCAATACCGCTTACAGATCAAGGAATTGGTCGCGCCGCTTGCTGCGATGGCGCAGCAGGGAAAAAAGCCATTGCAGGATGAAACCGGCAATCACCAGACCGCCGCCCACCAGCCATTGCTGACGGTTGGCCGCCTGTTGCAGGCGATAGATTTCATGGGTTTGCGCCACGATGCGCTGTTCGAGATTGACGGTTTCGTTTTGCAGCGCCTTGTTGCGTTCGCTGATGGCAATGGCGTTGCCGGAAACCCGCCGCAATTCCAGCAGTTCGGCCTTGGCATTTTCCGCCTGCGCTTCCGCCGCCCGGATTTTCGCGTTCATTTCCGCAATCGATGCCGAGAGCGAATCGCCGCGACTGGCAATTTCCTTGTTCTGCGCCTGCAAACTGCTCATCTCCCGCTGGATTTCCGCAAGCTGCGCATGAACGCTCGGCGAATTCATCACATTTTTCGCCAACACCCAGCCTTGCAGCTTGCCGGTGCGAATGGGCAGATAGCCGTCTTTTTCCGCGCCGGTGATTTCCAGCGTTTCCCCGGCGCTGACCGTGCCGACGAATTTGCCCGAGCGCGACGGCTTGTCGTTGACCGTGGTCGGCAACTGGTCGCTGACCCAGGCCGTCGTTTGCGCGTGGGCAGCCAGCGGCCAGCACAGGCTTGCCATGAACAAGGAGATGAAAATGCGGAGATGGGTGCGGATCTTAGTCATGAATTTTCTGTTTGTATGCAAGGATTTGTTGCCAGGCGACGCGCTTTTGCCGCGGCGTTTTGAGCAATGCCAGCGGATGCGGCAACGGCAGGCGCTCCTGCGCTGCCGCCACGCTTTCCGCCTGCTTTTGCGCAATTGCCCCGCACAGGAGCCAGGGCGCGGGCAAGGATAACAGGTCTGCCGCATTGGCGGGAAGCCGATTTGCAGGCATTTGCCTTGTCGCCAAAAAAGCGTCGATATTTTGCAGGTGCGCGGCAAGCGCTTGCAAGCCGACCGCTTCCAGCAGGGTGCGCAGCATCGCCATTTCCTCATCGCTGCGGAAAAGACGCATCCTGCCGTCAACCCGCGACAGCGCGGGCAGCCACCAGCTGCCGCCGTTTTCGATTTCCAGCACAGTCAGATCACGGCAAACGTGAATGCGGTGTCCGTCCACGGTCAGCACCGTGGCAACGGCTGGCGCTTCTGCGGAAACATGAACGACGACAGCAGGTTCGCTTTTTGCCGGCAACGACGGCGGTTCGATTGGGGTTTTGGCCGCAGCCTCGTGCGGCGGAACAGGCTCGGCGACGACAGCCGGTTTCTCCGCCATATCGCGCCGCAGATGCCATGCCGGCAAACCCAGCAGGCGCTGGAGATGCTGCAACGGCGCGAACGGCAGGGCTTCAGCCATTTTTGCGCTTCTTCAGCTGGCGATACAGCGCCCACAATGGACCATGCAGCGCATAGACGGCGAAGATGACGAACAGAGTCAGCGCCGGCTCCAGGAAAAGCACGCCGAGAATCAGCGCGGGAATGACGGACTTGCCGAAAGGAATGCGGTCATCAAGCTTGAATGTCTTGAAGCTGTAGAACTTGATGTTGCTCACCATCAGCAATCCGGCCGTACCCATGATAAAGAGGGATAGCAGCAGCAAATGCTCGGGCGGCCATCTGAACAGCTCGGAAACCCAGACAAAACCGGCAACCGTACCGGCAGCCGCCGGGCTGGGCAGACCGATGAAAAATGCCTTGTCCACCTGCCCCACCTGCACATTGAAGCGGGCAAGGCGCAGGGCGGCGCAGGCCACGTAGAGAAAGGCCACCATCCAGCCCAGTTTCTCGGGGAGATAATCGGTGCGGCTGACCAGATGCAGCGACCACTGGTAAAGCAGCAGCGAAGGTGCGGCGCCGAAGGAAATCAGGTCGGAAAGCGAATCGTACTGCACGCCGAATTCGGAAGAAGTGCCCGTCCAGCGCGCCACGCGACCGTCCATGCCATCGAGCAGCATGGCGATGAAAATCAGGGTGGCGGCAAAGGCATAGCGCGCATCCATGGCCGCCAGCACGGCATAGAATCCGCAAAACATCGATGCCGTGGTAATCAGGTTGGGCAGCCAGTAAATCCCGCGACGGCTTTTCATGACAATCCCGCCTGTTCCAGAATCTGCCCGAGAACGCCACGCGGATCCTGCGCCCGGGTAATCGGACGCCCGACCACCCAGTAATCGCTGCCACTTGCCCGCGCCGAAGCCGGCGTTTCCACCCGGGTCTGGTCGTCAGCGGCATTGCCGGGCAGGCGTATGCCGGGCGTGACGGTAAGAAAATCCTTGCCGAAACGCGCTTTCAGCGCCTGCACTTCGCGCACCGAGCACACCACGCCATCCAGCCCATGAGCATGGGTGAGAGCAGCCAGGCGATCCACCTGCGCGGCAAGGCTGCCCGTGACGCCCAGCGTGTGCAGCGTGGCTTCATCCATGCTGGTCAGCACTGTTACCGCGATGAGGAGCGGCGGACGGCTCACGCTGTTCGCGGCCTCGCGCGCAGCATCCAGCATGGGCCCACCGCCAGCGGCATGCACGTTGACCATCCACACGCCCAGCTCCGCCGCTGCCCGTATCGCGCCCGCCACGGTATTGGGAATATCATGGAATTTCAGATCGAGGAAAACGTCAAATCCCGCATCCTGCAAGGCTTTCACCACATCCGGCCCTTCCCTGGTAAAAAGCGTCTTGCCCACTTTCATGCGGCAAGCGGAAGGCGGCAGCTGTCGCGCCAGTTGCAAGGCCTCGGCGCGGGTATCGAAATCCAGCGCAACAATCACGGGAGACATCTTCACTTTTCCTCCAGTTTGAGTTCAATCAGCGGCTCGAAGCTGCTCCAGGCAAAACATGCCGGGCAACGCCAGACCGGCTTCTGCTGGCGGAAGCCGCATTCATTGCATTGATAAACCGTGTGCGGCGACAGGCTGCGCTGCAAGAGACCATGCAGCTTTTGCGCCTCGGGATGCGGTTGCGCTTCCAGCCAGGACGCGAGCAACAAAGCGCTTTTTTTCTCTTGCAGGCGTTTGTCCAGCAATTCGCGCGCCTTTTCCGCATCATATCCGTGCAGGACTCTGGCGGCAGCCAGCGTCAGGCGGATATTGCCGTGGCGCGCTTCGTTCGCTTCCAGCCAGGCATGAAATTCTTCGCTGCGCCCCACTGCCTGATAGGCTTTTTCCAGATCGCCGAGAATCTCGGGGATGAAAGAGGGCGAGCGCTCTGCCACAGCCAGAAAAGATGAAATCGCCTGCACTGCCTGACCGTGCGCCAGGAGATAGCGCGCGCGCAACCAGTAGGCGCGGATATGGTCGCGATCAAGCGCCAGCGCCTGATCCAAGGCCGCATAGGCGCTTTCCCGGTCATCGCGCCGCATGGCGCGCTCCGCCAGCTCGCAGTAATAGTGGGCCATTTGCAGATGGCGGTCGCCAAAACCCCGCGCCATCCACAGATTGGCCAGATCAATGGCCGCCGTCCAGTTCCGGGTGCGCTCGTAAATGCCGAGCAGCAGCGGAATCACTTCCCTGGACTGGTAATTGGCAGCGCTCAGCGCTTCCAGATATTGCTGCGCCTGCAAATACATGCCGGCAGCCGCATAATCCTGCGCCAGTTCGAAGGTGACGGCCAGACGCTGGCTTTCTTCCAGCCCCTCGTAATCGGCAAGCTGGCGGTGCAGGTGCAGGGCGCGATCCAGCTCGCCGCGCTTGCGGAACAGGCTGCCCAGCGTGAGCTGGTTATCGACGGCCTGGCGGTTGACGTTGGCCATGTTGAGGAACACGTCCACCGCGCGGTCGGTCTGGTCATTGAGGAGAAAGGTCAGCCCCTCGACATAGGCGCTGCGCGATTTGTCGGCACGCCATTCGCGGGCTTCCTTGCGCATGGCTATCCACCAGCCCGACCAGGCCGCGACCGGCAACAGCAAAATGACGAGCCATTCACTCATCTTTGCTGGACTTCTTCCTCAAACCGGGCTTTCACGGCCGCCTCATCCGCTTCGCGGTGCTCGCGGTCGAGCTGGCGGCCCAAGGCATTGGCACGGCTGCGCCAGAACCAGGCGCTCAGGCCGAAAATAAACAGGGAAAAGAGCGCCCCCACGACGAAGCTGCCGAGCATGATCAGCACCAGCGGCACATCCGCCTTGCCGAAAGCGTAGTTGAAGGGAACGGCGGCGCTATTCAAAAGCCCCATCAGCGCGAACCATACGCCGATCACGATCACAAACAGGTAGTTAATCCACTTCATAATTGTCCTTTAACAGATTGTCGGGGTTGCGCAAATGCGGGCGCTATCATACCGCCTGCGCCACAAAAGCGAAACGCCGGGTTTGCCCCGGCGCATCTCGCATTCGGCATTCAGAGTCCGAGCACATCCTCCATGCCATAGAAACCGGCAGGACGCCCGGCAAGCCAGCGCGCAGCAGTGAGCGCACCATCGGCAAAAATGCGGCGGTCGTGCGCGCGATGGCTGAACGACAGCTGCTCATGCGCAGAATTGAAAAAAACCGTATGCTCGCCAACGATATCGCCGCTGCGGATCACGGCAAAGCCGATATCGCCCGGCTTGCGGCGATCCTGATAGGGATAGCGCATGCGCGCGTCGAAATCGCTGTTCTGCGCGGCGGCAATCGTCTTGCCGAGCTTGAGCGCGGTGCCCGAAGGCGCATCCACCTTCTGGCGATGATGCGCCTCGAGAATATCCACGTCCCACTGCTCCGGCGACAGCGCCAGCGCCACCTGGCGGCACACGGCGGCAAGCACGTTCACGCCAATGCTGGTATTGGCGGCCAGCAGCAGCGGAATCTTGGTGGCCGCGCGCTCCAGCCATACCGCAGTTTCGCGGTTGAAACCGGTCGTGCCGACGAGAAGCGGCTTGTTTGCCCGCTCGCACACCTGCAACAGCGACAGCGTGGCATCAGGGCGGGTAAAATCCACCACCACATCCGCCGCCGCGCAAAGCTGGTCGAGATTGGCGGTAATCCGCACGCCATGCGTGGTCTCGCTCACTTCGGAAAGCTTTTTCCCTGCCCAGGCATGACCGCTGCGCACGGAAGCCCCGGAAAGCTGCAAATCCGGCTGTCCCTCAAGCGCTTTGGCGATGGCCAGTCCCATTTTTCCATTGATTCCGTGGATAGCAATCTTCATAAAATTTCCTTCTCGACGACTACAGGCGTTACTATTTTCACCCATGCCAAGCATTCACCTCAAGCCCCATTGCAAGCCCATTGACATGCCAGACGAAAAGACGGAATCCCTTTCATTTGCCGAACTGGTCGGCAACGTCACGCCCCTCGCTCATAAAGACAAACATCCCCATTTCGCCCGTCCGCGCCAGCGTCCTGTCGCCCAGGCCCTGCAACGCCGCCTTGCCGCGCAAGGCATGCGTCCGGCGCCCGTGGCGCGGCGGCACGATGCTGTGATGTTCAATCTCGACGGCATTCCCGCCGAACGCTTCACCGCCATGCAGCGCGGCGAACTGCCCTTTGCCCGCATTATCGACCTGCACGGCTATTACGTGGCCGACGGCATTGCCCGCCTTGATGATGCCCTGCATCAGCGCCGCAACCGGCACGGAGAAATCTGGCTCATCATCCACGGCAAGGGACGCAACAGCCCGGCGCACGACCGCGCCCCGCTGAAGCAGGCCGTCATCGATTTTCTCTGCCGCCATCCTGCCGTCGCCGCGCTTTGCTCGCTGCCGGATCGCGATCGCGACAGCGGCGCGCTCTGCATCGATGTTTACCGCAAACCGCGGACACCCGTCAAACAACATGAGAAATTTTCCCATCCATAAGCGTTTATGGTGAGAAATTTTATCACGCAAAGCGCCTATCTTTGGTAAAAAAACAACTGTTTTTTCGGTTTTATAAAATACGTCCGAAAATCGGCCATTTATGGCCGACGTCGAAACATGTCGGGCACAAAGCGCCCGGCCTGCAAACCGCTGCGTGATGGTGGGCTAGAGCATTTTTGATTCATCTAATGCACGATTTGCTGAAGCAAGGATGTGAAAAGCTTTGTTTCTGCCCTCACCCCAACCCCTCTCCCACGGGAGAGGGGCCTTGAATTCTGTTCACATTTGAACCAAAAACGCTCTAAGCTCTACGGTTCGTCAATGACATGCCGGTTGTAGGTCGGCCATTTATGGCCGACGTCAAAACATGTCAGGTACAAAGCGCCCGGCCTGCAAACCGCTGCGTGATGGTGGGCTAACGCCCACCCTACGGGCGTGCATTTATCGGTTGGCGTGTAGGGACGTTGCCTGCAACGTCCGTGATGGCCATGGATACCAGGACGTAGCAAGGCTACGTCCCTACACAAAAGGCGCGATATCCGACCTGCGAAATGGTGGGCTAACGCCCACCCTACAGCAAACCAATGACATGCCGGTTGTAGGTCGGCCATTTATGGACGACGTCAAAACATGTCGGGCACAAAGTGCCCGACCTACAAATCGCTGCGCGATGGTGGCTAAAGTCCACCCTACGGCTCGCCAATGGCATACAGCCCATACATTCAATGAGAAAATTTCTCATCAATAAGCGCTTGTTCCGATAAAATTTCTCACAACAAGCGCTTATAAGTGGTAAAAAACATCTATTTTTGCATCAATAATGCAACGATATACTTTTGTCGCCAAAGCGTTCTTTCAGCGTGCCGAGCTGTTCGCCGCCAAAGCGGTAATGCCCGGGAATGCGCAGTTCGCCGCTCGCGGCAATGCTGTCGAGGCGCAGATGCAGCATGAGGCGCGCGCCGCTGTCATCGCGGCAGCCGGCGAGCAGGCTGAGCATGTCTTCCACGGCATTGCCCGCCCATTGCGCTTCATCGCCGTGGATGCGCAGTTCGCGCAGGAGCGCGATGCGCGCGGTGTCCATGTCGTGCAGTTCGATAAGGCCGAGCCGCCATTCGTCGCGGAAGAAGGCATAGCTGGCTTTCACTTTCACGACGAGCACCGCATCCATTTTCAGCGCGTCGCGATATTTGCCGACGTCTTCTCCGAAGACGCCGAATTCGACGCGGCCAGAGCGGTCGTCGAGGGTGACGAAGGCCATGGGGCTGCCGTCTTTCTTGCTGTTGATGATGCGGATATCAACGACAAGGCCGCCGATGGTCATTTCCACGCCTTCGTCGCGCCGTCGCGGTTTCTCCCATTTTTCAAAGTTTTCCGCCACTTCCGCCAGCGTGTGCGTGCACATGGCGGTCAGCTCGTGGCGCACGGCGTTCACCGGATGATCGGTGAGGAAAAGGCCGAGGGTTTCTTTTTCGTATTCGAGCTGTTGGCGTTTTTCCCAGGCATCTTCGGGGCGGATGACGAGGGTTTCTTCCTGTTGCACGGCGCCGCCGCCAAACAGGCCGAACATGTCGCCCTGCTGGCTGGACTGGTTTTTGTGATGCTGTTCGGCGAGCTTGAAGGCTTGCGGTAGCGCGGCAAAGAGGCCGCCGCGATTGGGCTCGATCTGGTCGAACGCGCCGGCGCGGATCAGGGTTTCCAGGGTTTTCTTGTTGAGCTTTTTGATGTCCATGCGCTCGCAGAGATGGGTGAGCGAGCGGAAGGCGCCATTCTTGCGGCGCTCTTCGAGCAGGCGGCCGATGGCCGCTTCGCCCACGCCTTTCACGGCGCCGAGGCCGTAGATGATGTCGCCGTTGTCCACAGTAAAGGCGAAATCGGAGCGGTTGATGCACGGCGGGCGGATGGTCAGCCCCATGTCGAGGCATTCGTCGATGACGCGCACCAGCTTGTCGGTATGCTCCATTTCCGAGGAGAGCACGGCCGCCATGAATTCGGCGGGATAATGCGCTTTCAGCCAGGCGGTGTGGTAGGAAAGGAGCGCGTAGGCGGCGGAGTGCGATTTGTTGAAGCCGTATTCGGCGAACTTGGCCATGAGGTCGAAGATGTCGCCCGCGAGTTTTTCGGCAACGTCGTTCGCGACTGCGCCCGCCACGAAAATGCCGCGATGGCGCGCCATTTCCTCGGCCTTTTTCTTGCCCATGGCGCGGCGCAGTTCGTCCGCGCCGCCCAGGGTGTATTTGGCGAGCACCTGCGCCACCTGCATGACCTGCTCCTGATAGACCATGACGCCGTAGGTGGTGCGCAAGATCGGCTCCAGCGCCGGATGCGGATAGACGACTTCGGCCAAGCCGTGCTTGCGCGCGATGAAATCGTCCACCATGCCCGATTGCAGCGGGCCGGGGCGGAAAAGCGCGACCAGGGCGATGATGTCTTCAAAGGTATCGGGTTGCAGCTTTTTGATGAGGTTTTTCATGCCGCTCGATTCGAGCTGGAAAACTGCGGTGGTCTGGCAGGATTTCAGGAGTTTGAAGGTGGCCGGGTCGTCAAGGGCGACGTCGTTCATGTTGAGCGGCGCTTCGCCGGTTTTGGCGCGCGCCCGGTTGACGTGGCCAAGCGCCCAGTCGATCACGGTGAGCGTGCGCAGCCCGAGGAAGTCGAATTTCACCAGGCCGACGGCTTCGATGTCGTCCTTGTCGAATTGCGTGGAAAGCCCGGCGCCCGCCGCTTCCGAGTAAATCGCGGAAAAATCGGTGAGGCGCGTCGGCGCAATGACCACGCCGCCCGCGTGCTTGCCGACGTTGCGCGCCAGCCCTTCGAGGCGCAGGGCGGTGTCGATGAGCTGTTTGGTGTCTTCGTCGTTATCGTATTGCTCGATGAGCGTGGCGGACACGCGCTCCGGCTCTTCCGCGCTTTTCTTGCTGCGCCCGAGCGCATCGGACAGCGAGGTGCCCAGAGGCTTGGCCGGAATCATTTTCGAAATGCGGTCGCAGAAGGAATAGGAAAGCCCCATCACCCGCCCGACATCGCGCACCACCGCCTTGGCCGCCATGGTGCCGTGGGTGGCGATTTGCGAGACCTTGTCGTGCCCGTACTTGTCGGCCACATAGGCAATGACGCGGTCGCGCTTGTCCATGCAGAAATCGACGTCGAAGTCGGGCATGGAGACGCGCTCGGGGTTCAAAAAGCGCTCGAAAAGCAGGTCATAGGCGAGCGGATCGAGATCGGTGATGCCGAGCGCGTAGGCCACAAGCGAACCGGCGCCCGATCCGCGCCCCGGCCCTACGGGAATATCGTGATCTTTCGCCCATTGGATAAAGTCGGCAACGATCAGAAAATATCCCGGAAAACCCATGCTGTTGATGACGCCGATTTCCGTATCGAGACGCGCGCGGTATTCCGCTTCCCTTTCCACGCGCACCGCCTCATCCGGGAAAAGCTGGACGAGACGCGCGGCAAGCCCTTCGTGCGAGCGCACGGCAAGGTGTTCTTCTATCGTCTGCCCGGCGGGAATGGGGAAATCGGGCAGGTAATTCTTGCCAAGGGTCAGCTCCAGATTGCAGCGTTTGGCAATCTCGCCGGCATTGGCAATCAGCTGCGGCGCATCGGCAAACAGCGCTGCCATTTCGGCATGGCTTTTCAGATGGTGTTCGGCGGTGAAATCGCGCGGGCGGCGCGTGTCATCAAGCAAATAGCCGCCGGAAATGCAGACGCGCGTTTCGTGAATGGGGAAATCATCCGCCTGCTCGAAACAGGCAAGATTGGTGGCCACCGCCGCCACGCCAAGCGCTTCGCCCAACTGCCGGCAGGCAGCGATATAGCCGCTTTCGCCCGCCTTGCCGTGCCGCGCGATTTGCAGGTAGTAGCGGTCGGCAAACACGCCCTGCCAATGGCGGATGCGGTTTTCCGCCTCGTCCGCCTTCTGCGCCAGCACGCATTGCCCGACATCGCCCTCCAGTCCGCCGGAAAGCGCGATCAGCCCTTCGCACTGTGCCGCATGCAGGCGATCTTCGTTGACGGCAATCACGCCGTGGCGCTGGTCTTCCTCGTAGGCAAAGCTCACCAGTTCGCACAGGTGCACAAAGCCCTGGTGGTTCATGGCGAGCAGCACGAGACGATAAATGCTGTCATCGGCAGCGCGCACGGACAAGTCACAGCCAATGATCGGCTTCACGCCGAGCGCGCGCGCTTTCTTGTAGAACTTGACCGCGCCGTAGAGATTGTTGCGGTCGGTGAGCGCAATCGCGGACGCGCCCTCGCGCGCGGCAAAGGCGGCAATCTGCTCTACCGTGAGAATGCTGTCGATCAGGGAAAATTCGCTGTGGGTATGGAGATGAACAAAATCGGACATGGGACGGGCGCGGCGAAAGAAAGGCGCGTAGCTTACCCGATTCGCCGCAACGCGCCAACCATGCAGCAACAACAGTGGTATATTTTCTCATAAATAAGCGCTTCTTGCGAGAAAATTTTGCATATAAAGCGCTTTATTATGGTAAAAAATAACTATTTCAAAGCAAAATATGAATACACAGCCACGAGTGCTATCATGCCGTTTTTCCAAGCGAGACCGCCATGTATTCAGCCCGCTTTCCGGCAACGCGCAAACGCCGCCTGCGCAAGGACGATTTCTCCCGCCGCCTCGTGCGCGAGCATGCCCTTTCTGTCGATGATCTCATTCTCCCCGTCTTCATGCTCGAAGGCGAAAACCAGCGCGAAGCCATCGCCTCCATGCCCGGCGTGGAGCGCCTCTCCGTTGATCTTCTGGTGGAAAAAGCCGAATACTGGGCAAACCTGGGCATTCCCGCCCTTGCCCTTTTCCCCGTCATCGGGCAAGGCGAAAAATCGCTGCTGGCGGAAGCCGCCTATGACGACAACGGCCTCGTGCCACGCGCGGTGCGCGCCCTGAAAAGCGCCGTGCCCGAGCTTGGGCTCATCACCGATGTCGCCCTCGATCCCTACACCACGCACGGCCAGGACGGCATCATCGATGACAGCGGCTATATCCTGAACGACATCACCACGGAAACGCTCGTCAAACAGGCGCTTTGCCACGCGCGCGCCGGCGCCGACATCGTCGCCCCCTCCGACATGATGGACGGCCGCATCGGCGCGATCCGGCAAGCGCTGGAAAACGAAGGCTTTGTCAACACCCGCATCATGGCCTATTCCGCCAAATACGCGAGCGTCTTTTACGGACCGTTCCGCGATGCGGTGGGATCCGCCGCCAACCTCGGCAATGCCGACAAGAAAACCTACCAGATGGATCCCGCCAACAGCAACGAAGCGCTGCATGAAGTCGCGCTCGACATCAGCGAAGGCGCGGATATCGTCATGGTCAAACCCGGCATGCCCTATCTTGACGTGGTGCGCCGCATCAAAGACGAATTCGCCTTCCCCACCGCCGTCTATCAGGTCTCCGGCGAATACGCCATGCTGAAAGCCGCCGGACAAAACGGCTGGCTCGACGAAGACGCGGCGATGATGGAGTCGCTGCTCGCCTTCAAGCGCGCCGGTGCCGACATGATCCTCACCTACTTTGCCGAACGCGCCGCGGAAATCCTCAAATCGTAGAGTGGGTACAAAATCATCATAAAAATACCAAAAATAATTATTTTTTACCATCAATAAGCGCTTATTATGATAAAAAGTCATCATACAAAGCGCTTTTCATAGTCATTTTTTACCACACACACCATGACCTATCATTGCGCCGTACTCGGCAACCCCATCGCCCACTCCCAATCCCCCGAGATTCACGCCCGCTTTGCCCGCGAGCACGGCATCGCTCTCGACTACACGCGCATTCTCGTCGAGCCGGGGCATTTCGCGTCCATCGTTCGCGATTTCTTCGCGCGCGGCGGCACGGGGCTCAACGTCACCCTGCCCTGCAAGGAAGAAGCCTTTGCACTTGCCACGCGCCACACGCCCTACGCGCAAACTGCCAGAGCCGCCAATACCCTGTGGATGGCGGACGACGAACTGTGGGCAGACAACACCGACGGCCGCGGCCTCGTTCGCGCCCTCAGCCATGATCACCAATATCCCCTGCAAGGCAAACGCATCCTGCTGCTCGGCGCGGGCGGCGCCGCGCGCGGCGTGGTGCTGCCGCTTTGCGAAGCGCAGCCCGCCGTCATCCATATCGCCAACCGCACCCTCGACAAGGCGCAAGCCATCGTCGCCGAACACGCGCACATCGGCGTGCCGCTGGAAGCGCTTGCCCTCGACGGGCTTGCCGACCGCTACGATCTCATCATCAACGCTACCTCGGCCGGGCTTTCCGGCGCCGCACTGGCCCTGCCCGACAGCATCCATCACGAAAAAACCCTCGCCTACGACATGGTTTACGGCAAAGACACCCCCTTTCTCGCCTGGGCGCGCGCGCGCAATCTCGCTGCGCACGACGGCCATTCCATGCTCGTCAACCAGGCATACTTGAGCTTTTGCCAATGGTTTCAAATTGATTCGGAATCCCGCCCATGAACGACATCCAGACCCTCATCCAGGATTGGCACGATCCGGTGCTCGGCCTCAAGCCCTTTGCCAAACAGAAAATCACCTTTGCAGACGGCATCCTGACGCTTGTCACCGGCTTTCCCTGCACGCTGGAGCACACCCGCCTTGAAGCGGCGGTGCGCGCCCTGCTTGCCGAACACGGCATCGCGGTAAAAAAAATCCGCTTTCAGGTCAATATCAAGGCGCACGCCGTGCAGGCCGGGCTGAAACCGCTCCCCGGCGTGAAAAACATCATCGCCGTCGCTTCCGGCAAGGGCGGCGTCGGCAAATCCACGCTGTCCGTCAACCTCGCCATTGCCCTCTCCCAGCAGGGCGCGAACGTGGGGCTGCTGGATGCCGACCTCTACGGCCCGAGCCAGGCGATGATGCTCGGCGGCGCCACCGCGCCGGACACCCTCGACGGCAAAACCATCCAGCCCGTCTGGCGGCACGGCCTGCAAACGCTCTCCATCGGCGACCTCGTCACCGAAGACACCGCCATGATCTGGCGCGGCCCCATGGTCACGCAAACGCTCATGCAGCTCCTCTCTGAATGCCAGTGGCACGAACTCGACTACCTCGTGATCGATCTCCCGCCCGGCACCGGCGACACGCAATTGACCCTCGCCCAGCAAATTCCCGTCGCGGGCGCCGTCATCGTCACCACGCCGCAGGAAATCGCCCTGCTCGATGCGAAAAAGGCCAAAACCATGTTCGACAAAGTCTCCATCCCCGTTTTGGGACTGGTGGAAAACATGAGCCATTACCGCTGCCCGAACTGCGGCCACGAGGCGCACATCTTCGGCCACGACGGCGGCAAAGCGCTTGCCGCGCGTTACCAGTTGCCGCTTCTCGGGCAAATCCCGCTCGACCCCGGCATCCGCGCCCAGGCCGACCAGGGCAACCCCACCGCTGCCGCCGATCCGCACGGCGAACTCGCCCGCCTCTACCAGACCATTGCCGCGCGCACCGCCGCGCAACTGGCCTCGCGGCAAAAGAGCTTCACCCAGGCGTTTCCGAAAATCGTGGTGGAACGCGGATAATCGCTTTTCAGTAATTTATAATTCTTTTTTAACACGAATAAGCGCTTATCGCGATAAAATTTCTCACGATAAGCGCTTATTTGTGAGAAATTTTCTCATTCGCCATACATGGCCACTTCCACCGCACCATCGTCATACACGCAGGCGCGGTACATCCCTGCCGTATTGAACGGCAGGCAGACATTGCCGGCCTGATCGATGGCAATCATGCCGCCCGCGCCGCCGAGAGCCGGCAAGGTTTCGTGCACCACGCGACGGCAGGCCTCCGCCAGCGGCAAACCGGCATGCGCCATCAGCGCCGCCACCTCATAGGCAGCCAGGCTGCGGATAAAATGCTCGCCGTGGCCGGTGCAGGAAATGGCGCAAGTGCGGTCATTGGCATAGCAACCCGCGCCAATCAGCGGCGAATCGCCGACGCGCCCCGGCATTTTGTTGGTCATGCCGCCGGTGGAAGTGGCGGCGGCGAGATGCCCGCGCTTGTCGCGCGCCACCGCGCCCACTGTGCCCATCTTGCGATTCTCGTCGAGCGGCGCATCGTGATCGAGCGCCGTCAGCGCCTGTCCGCGCGCGGCAAGCCATTGCTCGCGGCGCATGGCCGTCGTGAAATAGCCGTTATCCACCATCGCAAGCCCCTGCGCTTCGGCAAACGCTTCCGCGCCCGCACCGATCAGGAGCACGTGCACACTCTTCTCCATGACGGCGCGCGCCGCCAGCACCGGATTTTTCACGCGGCACACCCCGGCAACCGCGCCACAGGCAAGCGTCGCGCCATCCATGATGGCAGCGTCGAGTTCGTGCCTGCCATCGCGGGTGAGCACCGCGCCGCGCCCGGCATTGAAGAGCGGTTCGTCTTCCAGCAGACGCACGGCATGGGCGACGGCTGCCACGGCGCTCGCCCCTTCGCGCAGCAAATCCGCACCCGCGCGCACGATATCTTCCAGCGCCTCGCGATAGCGCGCCGCTTCTGCCGCACTGTGCCGCCCGATGGCGCCAGCGCCGCCGTGAATGGCAATCAAAGCCTTGCCTCGCGCCATGTTTAGCCCCGCAATGCCGCCGACGCGGCAGAAAACAGGTTCAGCACCCGCATCACGCGGCGCATGCTCGTTTCCGTAAAGGCCACCGTTGTGCCATCCACGCGCTCGCTATCCGGGAGCAGCGCGAAAAGATCGGCAAGCGCCGGATTGTTGGCGCGCACGGTGCAGCGGTACGGCGCATCCATCACAAAAAGCGCCGGTTTTTTCCGCACGGCAGCGCGCACTGCCGCTTCCACGCCGCGCTGCAACGCATCGCAAAGCGCTGCTGGCGACAGGTTCGCCGCCGCATAATCGCCAAGCGCCGTCTTGCTTTGCAGCCAGTGCACATCGGGGAAAAAGGCGCGGTTCTCGGCAATGAAATGCTGGTCGCCACTGGCAAAAACCAGCGGCACGCCCAGCTCGCCAGCGAGCAGCCCGTAAAGCCCCGCTTCGCCCAGCGATACGCCGTTCACGGCAATATCGGCAAACGCGAAACCGTTGATGGTATGCGCGAGCACGCCCTGCCCGCCCGCCTTGCTGTGATAACCGACCAGCACCAGCGCGTCTGCTTCCTCTATCACGCTCGCCAGCATACCGTCCGCCCGCGGCTTGCCGCTGACCAGCACGGCGCGGCTGTCCATGTCATCCGCCGCCATATTGCGGAAGCCGCCATGCGCATCCGCGATCCACACCGTCTCCGCACCGCCGGCAAAAGCACCAGCCGCCGCGGCATTGGCTTCCGCTGCCATCCAGCGTCGCGCCCGTTCGTATTCGGCATTGCCCGGACGGGTCTGCTTGGGATGCACCACCCCGGCCACGCCTTCGATATCAACGGAAATCAGGACTTTCATTTTTACTCCCTCAAAAATCACCCGAAAATAGTTGTTTTTTACCATCCATAAGCGCTTTTAACGGTAAAAAATAACTATTTTATGCTTAGAAACAAAACAATATTTCATCACCAACTCTTTGTAGCCAGAGATACAGCGCCCGCCATCCTGCTACAAAGTGCTTCAAATCCCCTTGGGCGCAGCCGTAGACGCGGGGTTTTTTTGGCGGGGTTACGGGCTTGGGTGTTTGAGCGCAGCGAGTTCCCAAGCCCGCCGCCGAAAGCCACGCGGCAAGGGAAAACTGCGCCCCGGGGTCGCCTTTCTTTGGTTACTTTCTTTGGCGACGCAAAGAAAGTAACCGGCCGCGCGGCCGTGAAGCGCAATCTCTACAAAATACCTTGTCTCCAATTACTGCCACAGACGCCAATGAAACCTCTAACACTCAAAAATATTTTCCATTTTTCATAGCGATGGTAGATGAACCTACCAATAGTCGGTAATTGGAAATCAATATATCCCCATCGCGGCCAACTGCTCCCTCTGCTGCGGCGACAGTCGCTGCACTTCCACCTTTCCCTCGCCGCCCGGAATTTCCACGATATAGCGCGGCAATGCCAGCCCGGACAGGCGCTGGCGCAAGCCGTGATACAGCGCTTCGCCTTCGGCAAGGCTCAGGCGGAAATGCGATGTGCCTTTCGCCAGATCGAGATGGTGCAAATAATAAGGCGCGATATGGTGGTCGAGAAACGCGTTCATCAAATCGGCAAGCGCTGCCACGCTGTCGTTCACGCCCTTGAGCAGCACGCTTTGCGACAGCAGCATGGACTCGCGCCGCAGCATGGCGAGCGCTGCCTGTGCCTCGCGGCCAAATTCGCGGGCATGATTGGCATGAATGATCACCACAAGCGGCTTGCCCGCTGCCAGCAGGGCATCGAGCATGGCCTGGCTGATGCGCTCCGGCGCCACCACCGGCACGCGCGTATGTACGCGCACGCGGCGCACATGGGCAATCTCTTGCAGCGGCGCCAGATATTGGCGGATTTTCGCGGGCGACAGCGTCAAGGGATCTCCGCCGGAAAGAATCACTTCCTCGATGCCCGCATCGCCACGGATATAATCCAGCGCCGCCTCGCGCGCATCCGCATCCGGCGCTTCGCCCTTGCGGCCAATAAAATCCTTGCGAAAACAGAAGCGGCAATAGACGGCGCAAGTCGGCGTGATTTTCCACAAAACCCGGTTGCGATAGCGATGCACCAGAAACGGCACCGGCGAATGGACGAAATCGCCAATGGGATCATGGCGCTCCGCCGGCAGAATCTCCAGTTCGCGCGCATCGGGCAGAAACTGGCGGCCGATGCCGTCCTGCGCGTCTGCCATTTGCGCGCGCATGCGCGGCGTAATGCCGAGCTGGTAGGCGCTCGTCACCAATTCCTGCCAGTCAGGGCGCATGGCTGTCTTTCAAACGCAGGGCATAGACCTTGTCGCCACGGCTGTTGGCAAAGGTTTTGAGCACCGTGAAGGCGGAAAAATCTTCCGGCAGCGGCAACTTGCGGTTTTGCACATGAAGCAGCAAATCGTTCTTGCCGATGCGGTAAAAAGAAGCGCCGGGCACGCCGATATCCATGAAATCCGGCGAATAAGGCAAGGGATTGCCGCCGGCGAAATAGAGCGTCTCACCCACGTTGCTGTAAAGATGCACATATTGCTGCCCCTGTGCCCACTCCCCGGCTTCGCGCCGGTAACCCGGAGTGGGGCCGAAATGCACCAGCGTACCCAGCGCATAGGCTGCCAGCAACCAGGCGCCGATCAGCACCCGCTCCGGCGGAATGCGGCGCTCGCGCACGCGGTTATAGACATAAAATACACCGGGCGCGGCCCGCCACAGCAACAGCAGCATGACAATGGGCTGGTATTCGATATCGTCCGGCAGCTTGCCGTGATACAGAAAGCCCAGTGCGCCCGCAAACACGGCAAACCCCAGGCTGACCACCATGAAAAGCGCCACGCGCCTGTCCAGTACCGATTTGAGACGCCGCCAGCCGGAAAGCCACAGCAGAAACAGGATCAGGAATCCCGTTGCCTTCAACGCCTTGATCACGACCAGCACCACGGCAATGGCGAGCGCACTGCCAATGGAGAGGAGATAGGTGCTGTCACCGCCCACCAGCATCGACATTTCCATTCGCACACGCGCAAAGTGCGTCTTTATCGTCTCCAGTATCGCGCCCAGTTCCTGCCAGCCGCCAAACAGCCAGAACAGCACCAACGCCACCAGCGCGTAATAGCCAAGCAGAAACCGTCCGCGTTCCCACAGGCGATGACGCCAGCTTCCACTGCCCGGCCAGAATAAAAAGCATAGGGGAAAACCCAGCGCCCACACGGCGCCCATCGGCTGGAACGGTACAGAAAGCCAGAGCAGCAGAGCCCAGCTTGCAAACGCCAGATAAAAGCGCTCACGGTAATGGGCAAGAAAGCTCCAGGTACTCAACAGCCACAACAGGGTACCCACCTGCCCCGGATGCACGGAAAAGCGCATCGCGTTGAGTTCCGGATTGAAATTGATCAGGAAAAACAGGAAAAATGCGGTAATCCGCCCGATGCCCACCGTAAGCGCAATACGGACGAAGACCCATAGCGACAAACTGTTCAGCAACATCATTGCCGCAACGCTCGGCAACATGGCCGCATCCCAAAGATTGAGCAGCGCATCGAACCAGCCGTGCGGATAATGCGCGCTCAGCCACAACTGGCGCAAGGACGCGATGCGCGGCGTCTGCTCATGATTGATCCACAGCAGCAGATTGGTGAGCAGCGCGAGCAACAAAACAGCAGCATCATACAGGAATACCTGCTGCCACCAGAACTTGCTGCCTTGCCTCACCATCCGAGTTCTATACCGAAAATACGCCGCGGCGCCGGATAATCGCGCGGATTGCGCAAGGCAGGTTCCAGACAGGCGCCGAGACGCTGGCCAACGTCCCTGGGATGGAAAAGTTTTATCTTTTCAACGGCGTTTTGAGAAATTTTTTCGCGCAGAGCATTGTCTTGCAATAACTTGTCCAACAACTCCGGCAAGGCTTCAACATTGCCGAAAAATACGCAATCCTGCCTGTCGTGCCATCCGTAAAGCACGCGCCGTTTCAGATTGAGCGTCGGCAGCAGCACCACAGCGCCACTGGCCATCGCATGTACAGCTAGCGTAGGCTCATAGTGTTCGCTCTCGGGATAGAAAAGGAAAATATCCTGCGGCTTGACGTGCTCACTGAGATACTGATCGCTGCCGGCCAGCAATACTTGCTCCACACGAATCTGCCCGGCAGGATCAACATCCTGCCACGGCACATCCAGAGTCCCCGACGGGTCAAACACATGCACCACCGGCGTTTCCCGCACTGGCCTGCCGGCATGAAACCATTCCGGATCGTATGCCGGCGGCACCCAGCTCGCGTCCCAGCCATGGCGGACAAACTCGGCACAGGCTTCATCATCGATGCCAATCCAGCGTATCCACGGCATTTTCGCAAACAGCCTGGCTATCTGCGGCCTGCGCACCTTGTCGTAATCCATGCACAGCACCACTAACCCCGGTATTTCACGGAAAAACCTGCGTTTTTTGAGCAGGTATTCGGGCGAAGCGGAGAGCACGATGCGATCATACTGATCTTTTGGCACAAAACGGCGAAAAAAGTCCTCAATACTCTCCCACTGCTCTTCATCGAGCCGATATACGTCGCACGTACCCACACGCATGCGCAACGAGGCATACAACGCGCTGGAAAAGCGCCTGGAAGTTTCCGGCATGAGGATCAGGACTTTCATGAATCAGGATTTGCGATAGTCTGCAAGTTTCAAGGAGAAGCGTATTTTACCGTCTTTGGACTGGGTGAGCGCCAGCAAACGCAGCGGATTTTCCCCAAGATAAATACGGGTTTCGCGATTGCCATGCACCTGGCGGAATACCCTGGCCGGAATCTTGCCTTCCCATAGCTCGTCCGCCTGCGCTTCCACCTGATAACGGCGCACCTGCTCATCATTGAGCAGGCTGTAATGCGTGCGGATTTTTCCCTGTTCAACGTCCAGCAGGGTTTGCACCACCATGGAGAGAGTATCAAGCGGCACATCACCCTCATAAACGAGAGCCTGCGCCTTGCCCGCGATATTGACGTCAACCCGCCGCTCAGCCGGAACAAAAATATACTCCAGCTGAAAGCTGGCATCGCTTTCCATTGTGCGTCGATAACGCTCCGGCTGGACATCCCCCTTGCGGATGAACCCGGTAACGGTTTCGCGAATATCGCCATAGCCCAGCAATTTGGCTGCCGGTGCCGGCTTGGCAAACGTATCGATGCGGTACGTATTGCCGGTGAAAATCGCTTCATGGCGCACCTTGCCGGCATTCACGCCGCGTATCTGCAAATCATAAGTGGCATGGTAATTGTCGAGGGCAAAGGCATTGCCCAGACCGAGAGCGAAGAGCGGCAACAACAGCCGGCGCAGTTTACAAAGTGCCATACAGACGGTCTCCCGCATCGCCAAGGCCAGGGCGGATATAGGCGTTTTCATCCAGCTCGCGATCTACCGAAGCGGTATAAATCGGCACGTCGGGATGCGCTTCACGCAAGGCCTGCAAGCCTTCCGGCGCAGCGAGCAAACAGAGGAAACGGATGTCTTTCGCACCCAGCGCCTTGATCTTGTGAATACTTTCAATGGCAGAAAAGCCGGTTGCCAGCATGGGATCCACCACCAGCGTCACCCGCTCATCCATGGCCTTGGGCAGCTTGCAATAATAGGCTCGCGGCCGATGAGTCTCTTCATCGCGCTCCATGCCCACATATCCAACCTTGGCTGCGGGCAGCAACTTGAGCACACCATCCAGCAGACCATTACCCGCACGCAAAATGCTGATGATGCAAGTTTTCCTGCCAGACAGTTCCATGCCGGTCATGCTTTCCAGTGGCGTTTCGATCGCGCAGGGCCGCAAGGCAAGATCACGCGTGGCCTCGTAGGCGAGCAGCAGACCGATTTCCGCGGTCACGGCACGGAATTCCATGGTCGTGGTTGCCTTCTTGCGCAAAGTGGTCAGTTTGTGCTGCACCAAAGGGTGCCGGATTTCATGCACCATGTCTTTCTCCTTCCAACAGTTTTCCAAGAGCCAGCCCCGGATCATCTTCTCTCATCAGTGTGCTGCCAACAAGAAACGCCTGCACGCCTTTTTCCTGCAAGCGACGAATATCATCGTGGCCGCGCAGGCCATGTTCGCTTACCAGCAGATAATCAGTGGGCAGCTGCGCCTGTATCCGCGCCGCCACATCGAGATCCACCGTCCGGTCATGGGGATTGCGGTTGTTGGCTGCAATGGTGCGCAACGGCAACCGCAGGGCGCGCTCCAGCTCCGCTTCGTCAGAGACTTCGGCCAGCACGTCCATGCCGAGATCATGCGCCAGCAAGGTATATTCGCGCAGCGCTTCATCGGACAAGGCGGCGACAATCAACCAGATGGCATCTGCGCCCAGCACCCGCGATTCCACAACCTGATAGCGATCCACGATAAATTCCTTGCGCAGCACGGGCAAATCCACGGCCTGCCGCACCTGGCGCAGGTAAATATCGTTGCCCATGAAGAATTTCTTGTCCGTCAAGACGGAAAGACAGGTTGCGCCATGCGCCGCGAATGTGCCGGCAATGGCAGCCGGTTCAAAATTCTCGCGCAGCATGCCGGCATCGGGCGAGGCGCGCAGGATTTCCGCAATGATTGCTGCCTTGCCGCTGGCCGCGCGTTCGCGCAGGGCTCGAAAAAAACCACGGGGCGTATCCCCCATGGTTTCCAGTCGGGCAACCAGCGTATCCTCATCAAGATGCCGTTTGCGTTCCTCTACTTCCTGACGCTTGAAAGCAAGAATGTTATCCAGGGTTGTTGTCATCCGCTTACCTGCCGGGGGCATACCAAAATATGGATTTGCCCTGATTAAAATGCGTGTTGCCGGCAGCCATCCCGTGCGGATATCTGCCGCCTGTCTGCGGCGCGTATCATGCGCGCAACATCGCGCGACAGCATACCAAATCCGACCGAAACCGTCTGCCTTTTCATACGTTCATCATCCGCCAATCTCGCGCCAGGCGCCCAACGGCAAATCCGCGAGCTGCCATTCGCCGATGCGCACCCGCACCAGACGCAACGTTGGCAAGCCGACAGCCGCCGTCATGCGCCGCACCTGACGGTTGCGTCCTTCACTGATCACCAGTTCCAGCCACGACGTCGGCACATGCTTGCGAAAACGCACCGGCGGATCGCGCGGCCACAGAGCCGGTTCGGCGATCATCCGGCAGCGCGCCGGACGGGTCATGCCGTCTTTCAGCTGTACGCCGCCGGCAAGCCGGGCAACCGCCCTGTCATCGGCAATGCCCTCCACCTGCACCCAATACGTCTTCTCCAGCTTAAAACGCGGTTCCGCAATGCGTGCCTGCAAACGGCCGTCATCGGTCAGCAACAGCAATCCCTCGCTGTCGCGATCCAGCCTGCCTGCCGGATACACGCCCGGCACATCGACATAATCGCGAAGCGTCCTGCCCTCGCCGCTGAACTGGCACAGCACGCCGAACGGCTTGTTCAGCATCAGCAAGCGCTTGCCCGCCGCCGGGCGCAACACGGGAGAAGTGGAAACTTTACGCATAGGCGCGGCATAATACCGCATCGTGAATATGCAAGACATCCTCCTTTCCTCCTGGCTGCCGCTGCTCTCCGCCGCGTTATTGCCCTGCCTGCTGCTCCTCCTCTACCTGCACCGCCAGCACCGGCAGCAGCTCGGGCAGTTGCAGCAACTTGCCGCGCACCAGCAAAGCCAGCTCGGCAAGCTGCGCGAGTTTACCCTCGACGCCCTGCACCGCCAGCAAAACAGCCTGAACGCGCAGCAACAGCAGCAGGACGCCCTCCTGCGCGACGAACTGCACAACAGCCTCGCCCGCTTCACCCGCCAGACCGAGCAGCGCCTGCAAGACAGCCAGCACAACGCCCAGCACACCTTCAAAAGCATCATCGCCCGCCTCGCCACCATAGACGAAGCGCAAAAGCGCCTCGACCATCTCGCAAGCGGCATCAACGGCCTGCAAGACATCCTCACCGACAAGCGCAGCCGCGGCGCCTTCGGCGAAATCCAGCTCAAAACCCTGATCGACAACATCCTGCCCGCGCAACACGTGCGCTACCAGTACACGCTCAACAACGGCAAGCGCCCCGACTGCTGCATCCTCCTGCCGGGCAACGGCGGCGACATCTGCATCGACGCCAAATTTCCGCTGGAAAGCTACCGCACCCTGCTGCAAGACGCGAACAACCCGCAGGCCATCAGAAATTTCCGCGCCGATCTGCAAAAGCACATCAAGGACATCGCCGCGCGCTACATCCAGCCGCCGCAAACCGCGGACAGCGCCATCCTCTTTCTGCCCGCCGAAGCCGTCTTTGCCGAACTGCACGCGCGGCATGGCGACATCGTCGAACTCGCACAGCGCCTGAACGTATGGATTACCTCGCCGACCACGCTCGCGGCACTGCTCACCACCATGCGCACCCTGATCCGCGACGACACCACCCACCGCCATGCCCGCAAATTGCGCGGCGAATTGCAGGGTCTGCAACAGGAATTCGAGCGCTTCCAGCAGCACATGGAATCGCTGTCACGCCACATTGAGCAGACCAGCCGCGACATCCATGAAGCGCGTCTTGCCGCCCGCCGCCTGAGCCAACGCTTCCAGGCCATCAACCATCCGGAAGACAGCGCTTTTTCCGGCGATTCCTTATCGAAAGAGGATGATGGGAAATTTTCTCATGACTAAGCGCTTATTATGAGAAAATTTCTCACAATAAGCGCTTTTAAGTTGTAAAAAAATATTATTTTTCGTATTTTTAAAAACCCAGAATTTGCCTGCCAACGCTTAAAAAGGGGTTTACGGAGCAGTAGCAATGCCGCTCCCTCTGCCGGGCTTTTCTGCCGGTTTATCCCAGACGGCGAATGCCCACGGCATCGCGAACCTGTTCCAGCAACTCGCGCGCATGGCGTCGCGCCTTTTCTGCTCCGGCGCGGAGAATGTCTTCGATTTGTGCGGGATTGGCGGTCAATTCGTGATAGCGCTCGCGCTTCGGCGCCAGTTCCTCATTGATGCGCTCAAAGAGGATCTGCTTGGCATCGCCCCAGCCGATGCCTTCCTGGTAACGCGCGCGCATCTCCGCCTGCTCGCTTTCGCTCGCAAAGGCGCGGTAGATATCGAAAATTGTCGAATCGTCGGGGTCTTTCGGCTCGCCCGGCGCCTGCGAGTTGGTGACGATTTTCATGATCTGCTTGCGCAGCTGTTTTTCCGGCTCGAACAGCGCAATGATGTTGCCGTAGCTTTTGCTCATCTTGCGGCCGTCAAGGCCGGTGAGCAGCGCCACATTGTCGTCCACGACGGCTTCCGGCTGCACGAAGAGCTCACGGTAGCGGTGGTTGAAGCGTCCGGCAATGTCGCGCGCCATTTCCACGTGCTGGATCTGGTCGCGCCCTACCGGAATGTGCGTGGCATTGAACATGAGAATGTCAGCCGCCATCAGCACCGGATAGGAGAACAGCCCCATGCTGATGCCGTGGTCGGGATCGGTACTGCCTTCGGCATTGTTGGCGTCCACGGCGGCCTTGTAGGCGTGCGCACGGTTCATCAGCCCCTTGGCGCACACGCAGTTGAGAATCCAGGTCAGTTCGGGAATTTCCGGAATATCGGACTGACGATAGAAGGTCACCTGCTCCGGGTCGAGTCCGCAGGCGAGCCAAGTGGCGGCCACGGCGAGCGTCGATTGCTGGATCAGTTCCGGGTCAAAGCATTTGATCAGGCCGTGAAAATCGGCGAGAAAGAGAAAGGCGTCGCCGTCGCTCGCTTTCGTGGCGGCCACGGCCGGACGGATCGCGCCCACATAGTTGCCGAGATGGGGAATGCCGGTCGTGGTAATGCCCGTGAGTACGCGCTTGCGCGGCATGGTGTTTTCAGACATGGAAATTCCTTGGTTGTGCAGCAAAGGCGGCATACTACCGCAATTTGCGGGCGACGGGCGGCTTTTGCCCGGGATGGTATTTTTTCTCACCATCAAGCGCTTGCATAGAGAGAATTTATCGGAGGAAGCGCTTATTGATGATAAAAAACGATTATTTTTCCTTATACAATGGCGCTTGCATCCCCCACACCCTGGCGGATGACTTCCGGCGGCATCACGGTAAGATCCAGCACGGTGGTCGGGCGCAGCGGCAAATCGCCGGCATCGACGATCAGATCCACCAGCCCGGTGACAGACGGCGGCAGATCGTGAATATCGGCATCGTAGGCATCGCTGTCAAAAAGCGACACGCCCATCAGCGCGTCGCCGTATTCGTGGATCAGCGCCTGCAACACGGGATGATCCGGCACGCGAATGCCGATGGTCTTGCGTTTTTCGTTCTGCACGCGGCGCGGCACTTCGCGGCTCGCCGGCAGGATGCAGGTGAATTCGCCGGGGAAAAGCGTTTTCAGCATGCGGAACTGCACGTTATCCACCCGTGCATAATGGGCCAGGCGGGTGAGATCGGCGCAGACGATGGTGAAAGGATGGTCGCGATCGAGTGCGCGGATGCGGCGGATCCTGTCGGCCGCGGCCTTGTCATCGAGCGGGCACAGCAAGGCATAGCCGGAATCGCCGGGCACGATGATAACGCCGCCCTTGCGCAGCACTTCCGCCACGCGGGCAATGTCGCGCGGCTTGATGCGCTGCGGATGGATTTCTATGACTTCACTCATGATTTGTCTCAAAATAATGATTTTTTACCACCAATAAGCGCTTTTCGTGAGAAAATTTATCGCGATAAGCGCTTACAAATGAGAAAATTTCCCAAATTCTATTTTTTGGGCTTGCGGTAGCATTCCAGCAGGGCGCAGGCGGCATCCTGCTCGGCTTTTTTGCGGCTGCTGCCGCGCGCGTTCACCACGAACTCGCCGCTTTTCGCTTCGATTTCAAAAACCCGCGCATGTTCCGGGCCTTTTTCGCTGACGATTTCATAGCTCGGCAACGGCAGGCCACGGCCCTGCAAATATTCCTGCAAACGGCTTTTCGCGTCTTTCAGGCTTTGCGCATCGGGCAGGGCATCGAGGGCGGGCGCAAAGAGCATCAGGGTGGTTTGCTCGCAAGTGGCGAAATCGCTGTCGAGATAGACGGCGGCAATCAGCGCTTCCACCGCGTCGGCGAGAATGGAATCGCGACGGTGGCCGCCGCTTTTCATTTCGCCCTGCCCGAGGCGCATTTCCCGCCCCAGGTCGAGTTCGCGCGCAAGGATGGCGAGCTGCTCGCGGTTGACAATGCTGGCGCGCAGACGGGTCAGGTCGCCTTCCGGGGTGCGCGGGCGGTTGCGGTAGAGATAGACGCTGATGATGGTTTCCAGCAGCGCGTCACCGAGAAATTCGAAGCGCTCGTTATGCAAGGCGCTGTGGCTTCTGTGCGTGAGCGCCTGTTCGAGCAGGGCGGGATTGCGGAACTGGTAGCCGAGTTCGCGTTGCAGGCGGTCGCGGTTCATCAGCGGATGCCGTCACCGATGCGGCCGCACTGGCCGCGCCCCATGATGCAATCGGAGTTCATCCAGATCACCAGCGCCTTGCCGACGACATTTTCATCCGGCACAAAGCCCCAGTAGCGGCTGTCCTGCGAGTTGTCGCGGTTGTCGCCCATCACGAAATACTGGCCTTCGGGAATGACCACTTCGCCGCGCAGGCGTACGCGCTGCCCCTCGTTCGCGCTGAGCTGGATGGTGTGGCTGCGGCTGCCCAGCGTTTCGCGAAAGACGTCGAAATCGCCGAGCTTCTCCACGAATTCCACCGGCTGCTCCTGGTCGTTGATCCACACCCGCCCGGCATCGACGCGCATCTTGTCGCCGGGCACGGCGACCACGCGCTTGATGTAATTCAGGCTTTCATTGGGCGGATAGCGGAAAACGATGACATCGCCGCGCTCCACCTTGCCAGTTTCGATGATTTTGGTGCGCAGCACCGGCAGGCGCACGCCATAGGCGTATTTGCTGGTGAGGATGAAATCGCCGGCGTAGAGTGTCGGTTCCATCGAGCCGGAAGGGATGCGGAAAGGTTCGTACAAAAACGAGCGCACAAACCACACGGCAAAGAGAATCCAGAACATGCCGGAGAAAAATTCGATGAATTTTTCCAGCGGATAGACGGGGCGCTTGACCCAGTGCAGCTGATGCCCGGAAAGCGCCACATTGTTGGCAAGCGCTTCGCGGGTATTTTCCAGAAAAGGCCGGTATTTTTTCTTGATGCCGTTGCGCTCGGCCTGCTCGAGGCGCATGTAGTAGTCCTGGCGGTCGGTGGCATCGGCGTCCCCGCTTTTCAGGCGCTTCAGGAGGCGCTTGCGTTCGCCGGCAAACGTGAAAGCATCAATCAGGTAAAAAACAAGGCAGACGACCACGGCAAGCGTGAGAATCAGCTCGAAATGAGTCATGAAGGCTTCAAGAAGATTCTGCATTTACTTGTCCCCGTCCACTTTCAACACGGCAAGGAAGGCTTCCTGCGGAATTTCCACGCTACCCACCTGCTTCATGCGCTTCTTGCCCGCCTTTTGTTTTTCCAGCAGTTTGCGCTTGCGCGAGACGTCGCCGCCGTAGCATTTGGCAAGTACGTTCTTGCGCAGCGCTTTCACCGTGCTGCGCGCAATGATGGAGGAACCAATCGCCGCCTGGATGGCCACTTCAAACATTTGCCGCGGTATCAGGTCTTTCATGCGATCGACCAGATCACGACCGCGGTATTGCGCCTGGTCGCGATGCACGATGATGGAGAGGGAATCGACCTTGTCGCCGTTGATGAGCACATCGAGGCGCACCAGCTTGGCGGGATCGAAGCGCAGCAGTTCGTAATCGAACGAGGCAAAGCCGCGCGACACGGATTTCAGGCGGTCGAAGAAATCGAGCACCACTTCGCTCATCGGCATTTCAAAGCGCAGTTGCACCTGGCTGCCGGCAAACTGCATGTCTTTCTGCACGCCGCGCTTTTCGATGCAAAGCCCGATCACCGCGCCGAGATAATCCTTGGGCACGAGAATATTGGCGATGATGATGGGTTCGCGGATTTCCGCGATATGGTTGGTGGGCGGCAATTTGCTCGGGTTATCGATGCGGATGGTGTCGCCATCGGTGGTTTCCACTTCATAGACCACGGTCGGCGCGGTAGTGATCAGATCGAGATCGTATTCGCGCTCCAGGCGTTCCTGGATGATTTCCATGTGCAGCATGCCGAGGAAACCGCAGCGGAAGCCGAAGCCAAGCGCCTGCGAGGTTTCCGGCTCGTAGAACAGCGAAGCGTCATTCAGGCGCAGCTTGGCGAGCGCTTCGCGCAAGTCTTCGTAATCATCGGATTCCACCGGGAAAAGCCCGGCAAACACGCGCGGCTGTACCTGCTTGAAGCCAGGCAGGCTTTCCGCGGTGGGATTCTGCGCGTCGGTGATCGTGTCACCCACTGGCGCGCCGTTGATGTCCTTGATCGAGGAAATCACGAAACCGACTTCGCCCGCGCGCAACACGTCGCGATCAAGCGCTTTCGGCGTGAAAATGCCGAGCTTGCTGATGAGGTGGTCATCGCCGGTGCTCATCACCCGCATTTTCTGGCGCACGCGCAGTTCGCCGTCGAACACGCGCACCAGGGCGACCACGCCAACATAAGGGTCAAACCACGAATCGATGATGAGCGCCTTGGTCGGTGCATTCGGGTCGCCTTCCGGCGGCGGGATTTTCTGCACCAGCTGCTCGAGCAGCTCGGGAATGCCGACGCCGGTTTTCGCGCTCACTTTCAGCGTTTCCGAAGTATCAAGGCCAATGATTTCCTCGATTTCCTGCATCACGCGCTCGGGTTCGGCAGACGGCAGGTCGATCTTGTTCAGCACCGGCAGCACTTCCAGATCCTGCTCGATTGCCGTATAGCAGTTGGCGACCGACTGCGCCTCCACGCCCTGCGCAGCATCCACGACGAGCAGCGCCCCTTCGCAGGCATAGAGCGAGCGCGATACTTCATAGGAAAAATCCACGTGCCCGGGCGTATCGATAAAGTTCAGCTGATAGGTCTGCCCGTCTTGCGCGGTGTAGTTGAGCGACACCGACTGCGCCTTGATGGTAATGCCGCGTTCACGCTCGATATCCATGGAATCGAGCACCTGCGCTTCCATTTCGCGCTCAGAAAGCCCGCCGCAATACTGGATGAAGCGGTCGGAAAGCGTGGACTTGCCGTGATCGATATGGGCGATGATGGAGAAATTGCGGATATGGGAGAGCTTGCTCATGTAGTTGCTGGTCTGTCTGGGGCAATCGGATGCCGGTGGTCGAAACAAAGGGCGGCATTATAGCGGCCGCCCCCGAAAATTCATAACGAATCCTTGCGCAAACGTCGGAACGCAACGCCATGACATCGCGACAAGATGCCTGACGCGCGTGACCTTGCCGCCTTGTATCGCCAACTTGCCAACCCGAGGAAAAACCATGAAAAATCTTCTTGGCGACACTATCGCCATCATCCACGGCACAGCGCAAATCCGCGACGGCCAAACCCTTGCCGTGCGCTGGAGCGCCGTAAAGGTCGAAACGCGCGGCTGGCAGTTCGACAGCATTAAAGTCACCCAATAACACAAATCATCTTGAAATAATCATTTTTTACCATCAATAAGCGCTTGTTGCGATAAAAAATCATCATAACAAGCGTTTTTCATGATAAAAAATACCATCCTCTTTGCAGCGTGGCATTCCTGGCGTCATCACGCTACACTTCGCCCTTTTTCGGGTCATCCCATGTTCACATACGCCTTGCGCCAGACCATTCCCGTTTTCATGGGCTATATTCCGCTCGGCATCGCCTTTGCCGTCTATTGGTCGCAGCAAGGGTTGCCGTGGTGGGGCGCGCTGCTCGCAAGTCTGGTGCTCTATGCCGGGTCAATGCAGTTCCTGCTCGTGGGATTGCTGGCGAGCGGCGTTGATATTGCCGCGGTGGCAGTGGCAGCGCTGGCCGTCAACCTGCGCCATGCCTTCTATGGCCTTTCCTATCCCGCGCAGGCCTTTGCCGGCCATCCCGTCGCGCTGTCCTATGCGGTATTTTCGCTCACTGACGAGGCCTATTCGCTGGTCTCGCAATACGACAAAAACACCGATTACCGCAAAATCGTCCTGATGCAGGCGCTTTGCCACAGCTACTGGATACTGGGCACCATTCTGGGGCTGGCGCTCGGCGCCTTGCTGCCGCCGCAGGTGGTGGGCTTCGATTTTGCGCTGGCCGCGCTCTTTGTCGTGCTTGCGCAAAACCATTATTACCGGCGCGAACGCCGCCCGCTGCTTTTGCTCGGCGCCGCCGCCATTGCGCTTGCCCTCGTGCTCGTGCATCTGCAATGGCTCAATCCCCGGCAGACGCTTGCCGTTGCCATCGCGCTGCTGCTCGTCATGCTCTTTTTCGTGCCGCGCGCGCCATTCATGGAGGAAAAGCCGTGAACCACAGCTATCTCATTGCCGCGATTGCCGTTTCTGCCGCCATCACCATTGCCTTGCGCGCCTTTCCTTTCGTGCTGGTGAAAATCGCGCATCGCCATCAGGCGCTTTTCGCCTTCCTCGGCGCCGTCATGCCGCCCGGCATCATGGCCATTCTCGCCATTTACGCCATCACCACCCTGCACTGGCAAGGCGCGCGCGCCGCCGTGAGCCTCATCGCCCTGCTCGTGCTGGTCGCGCTCGAACACCGCCTGCGCCAGCCGGTGATCAGCCTGTGCACCGCACTGGTGCTCTATGTGGCCGGGCAAAGCATGCTTGCATAAGACTTTCTGGCCGCGTATGGCAGCAACCTGCGCTCTTTCGCCGCAGGCGGTTTTGAGCAGGGCTTGCAGGATGGTCCCTTGCCCAAAGCAGAATGAGAAAATTTCTCACCAACAAGCGCTTGTCACGGTAAATCTTCTCGCAATAAGCGCTTGTTGATGGTAAAAATACGCCATTTTTACAGAAAACATGAAAATATTCAGATTATCGTCACAAACCGATAATCTGCTTGCCTTCGGGATAACTCACGGAATAGCCGTGTTCCAGCTGCCAGCGTTCGCCATCCTGCAACGGCTTCTGCCAGTACACCAGCCCTTTCACGCCCTCGGCATCGCTGGATTCCGGCATTTGCGGCCATGACGGCTTGACCACGATATCTTTCTCGCCAGCCACCGGCAATTGCGCATAAATCCGCGTTTCCTGGGTGCTGCCGCTGTGGTTGGTTACCTCGATGCGCGAAGCGTAATCCATCACGTTTTCGCGCACGATCAATCCCTTGCTGTCCTTGTAATCGGAAGGATAATGCTGGCTGACCTTGAACTGGATATCCTCGCCGAAACTCAGGTTGAGCGTCTCGCCGCCAGCCCAGGCACGCGGCATCGTGCGCTTGGCCACCAGGGCGCCGTCGCGGTACACCTGCACTTCGCCCGGCACAAACGCACGCGTTTCCGGCAAGGCAAATTCCGCCATCACCAAAGCGCTTTCCGGCTTGCCCCAGGTATAAACCGCACGGTAAATCTTTGCTTGCGCCTCTCCCGAACCATACGCGACCAGCGTCTGGCTTGCGCCCCCAGGCACGCTGTAACGCCCGGGCAACGAGATTTCACGCACCGAACCCTGCGCTTCCGGTAACGGCGGTTCAGGCGATTTGCCCGGCGCGAGCGTGGCCGGAAGCTCCAGCGCCGCCAGCGCGCGTTCCTGCAAATGCGGCCTGGCTTCGCCCAGGCGCAAAGTCAGCGGATGGAAGGGCGGCTTGTCCGCATCTTCCGCGGCAATCAGCGCCAGCTTCAGCTGCACGTTGTCAAAATCCATGCCGCTTTGCTGGGTAATCGCGGCCTCCGCCTGCCAGCTTACTTTCTTCTCCTTGCTCGACAGCGACAAGCGCATGCGAGGCTGCCAGAAAACTTCCTGCGTCTGCTCGCGCCACTGCACCGTGACCAGTCCCGGCTCGTCAACCACCACGTCCAGCACCACGGCCAGCGGCAACTTGTCCGCATTGCCTTCCCAGCTCTCGATGGCATTGGCGCGCCTCAGCGCCCGCTCGGCTTCCAGATGGCGATGCGCGAGGATCTTATGCTCATCCGCCAGATGCGCCAGCATGGTCCTGCTTTCTTCCAGATTGCCCTCCGGCCGCTCCAGACGCCTTGCCCAGGCCGCCGCCAGGCGCTCGTTGTCATCCAGCGCACGACGCGAATTTTCCAGACGCAGACGCGCTGCCGTTACCCGCTCGGCCTCATTGGAAATCAGCGCGTTATCATCGGGACGCAACGACTGGCTCAGCACCTGCGCGCCGCTCACCATCACGTCACCGCTCTCTCCCGCCCCTTGCAACGGCCCGGCAAGCCAAATGCGGTGCGGCCCCGCTTCCTTGATTTCAATCTGCGTCTGCCGCAGCACATCGGCATGGCGCGGATAAAGCGTCGCAGAAATCACCTGCAAAGGCGGATGAAAATCAGCGGCCTGCGCAGCCAGCATGGGCAAAAAGCACAAAACCCATCCGTAACGCATCGTCGTCATACTTGTCCTTTGCCTTCAATGAAAGCGGAAACCTTTGCGCACAGCAGCGACCACAGCTTGCGCTGCGCGCCCTCGCTCGCCCAGGCGTTGTGCGGCGTATAGATCACCCGTTCATGATGACGGATACGCCAGAGCGCATCCTCCGCCGGCAACGGTTCGCTGTCGAACACATCACTCACGTAACCGAGCAATGCCCCCTCTTCAATCCCCTGCGCCACGGCCTCGCCATCCACCACGCCGCCGCGCGCCATGTTGACGAGCAGCGGACGCCGTTCCATCAGGGCAATCGTCTCGCGGTTGATCAGATGGCGGGTCTTTTCCGTGAGAGGACAATGCAGGCTGACAATATCCGCCTGCGCCAGCGCCGCTTCAAAGGCAACATATTCCGCGCTGCGCGGCGCCATGCCCCGCTGCTCCGCCCACAGCACTTCCATGCCGAAAGCCCGAGCAATGGCGCTGACCCGCCGGCCGATATTGCCGGCGCCAATCACCGTCATCACCTTACCCGCCACATCCAGCACCGGCACTTCATTCAGGGTAAAGCGGCCATCGCGCTGCCAGCCGCCATCCTCAACCGCGCGGTGATAAGGCTTCAGGCCGCGCATCGCCGCCAGAATGCCCATCCAGGTATGTTCGGGAACGCTTTCCGTCGAATAATCCGCGACATTCTGCACGGCAATGCCGCGCGCCTCGCAGGCAGCAACATCGACATTGTTCACGCCGGTCGCGCAAACCTGCACCAGCTTGAGCGCCGGCAGTGCATCAATTATGGCCTTGTCCAGCACGACCTTGTTGGTCAGCGCGATATCCGCGCCGCGCAAACGCGCGACGACCTCATCCGCGCTTGTCGCCTGATGCACCACCCATTCGCGGATTCCCGGCGGCGCCGGCAAGTCAAGCGTGGCGGAAAATGTATTGCGGTCCAGAAACACGGCTTTCATGGCAATCTCCCCGAAAACAAGCCGCCAAGACTAACGGGAAGCCCGGCAATAGGCAAGCCTTCACCGCGCCTGTGCGCAATCACGCAAAATCTATCGGGAAATATTGTGCCGCCATTTGCAATGCCATGAATTGAACCATTGGGCAAAAAAAGCCGCATTGGCGGCTTGAGAAAGTATTCCATAAAAAAGGGACAATCCGTTGTCCCGTCAAATATCTTCCTGATGCTTTGCATTAAATCATTTGCAATCGTATTGCGCAAGTCCTTGTTCAGATTTTTTTCTCAAAATACATTTTATTCCATGCAAACCGAATGAACCATTTTATTCAAACGAACGTTTTGATGGAGTCTATCCAATAATCGATTTGATGGCATCCAGCATCATTTGCACGGCCACCGATATCAGAATCATGCCCATCAGGCGCTCTATCGCCTTCAACCCGCGATTGCCAAGCAGTTTGAACAGGATTTGCGAGGCCAGCAGAATCACCAGCGTGACTGACCAGGCCATCATCAGGGCCAGAAACCAGCGCATCGAATGGCCGGGATCGTTTTCCACCAGCAGGATGAGAGTGGCCAGCAATGAAGGCCCCGCCACCAGCGGAATGGCGAGCGGCACGATAAAGGGTTCGCCGTCCACATCGTCGTCGCCCATGACAGCCGCGCCACGCAACGGGAAAATCATGCGGATCGCAATAATCATCAGCACCAGCGCGCCACCAATGGCCACCGCCTCGCGTGACAGGCTCAGCGTGCGCAATATCGTCGGCCCCGAGAAAAGGAAAAGCAGCATGACGCCAAGGGCAATCAGCATTTCGCGCACGATGATCAGCGAGCGCCGCTTCGGTGTCACCTGCTTCAATACGGACAGAAAAATGGGAATGTTCCCAAGAGGATCCATAATCAAGAACAGCGTTACTGCCACAGCCAGCGTATCCAATCCGCATCTCCTGTACAAAAAACGGGCGGTATCTTCGCATTGCGCGCCGGCAAAGTAAAATACTGTCCATCTTTCTTCTGCGCTGCACTATAATCCACACTTTTTCCGGGAATCTCCAACATGGAAAAACTCTTTGCCATTCGTGCTCATGGCAGCACTCTCCGCACTGAAATCCTGGCCGGGTTGACCACCTTCCTCACCATGGCCTACATCATCTTCGTCAACCCCAATATTTTGGCGCAGGCCGGCATGGATCACGGCGCGGTATTCGTTGCCACCTGCCTTGCCGCCGCCATTGGCTGCTTCATCATGGGCTTTCTTGCCAACCTGCCCGTCGCGCTCGCGCCCGGCATGGGGCTGAACGCCTTCTTTACCTATACGGTCGTTCTGGAAGGCGGCTATTCCTGGCAAGTAGCGCTCGGCTGCGTTTTCTTCTCCGGCGTGCTGTTCATCCTGATCAGCCTGTTCAAGATCCGCGAATGGCTGATCAACGCCATTCCCACTACGCTGAAAAAAGGCATTGCCGCCGGTATCGGCGCGTTTCTCGCCATCATCGCGCTGCAACAATCGCAAATCATCGTCGATCATCCGGCCACCCTTGTCCACCTCGGCGACATTACCAGCTATGTGCCGGCGATGACGGTGCTCTGCTTCTTCATGATCATCGGGTTCCAGCATTATCGCGTGCCGGGCGGCGTACTTCTGGCCATTCTCATCATTTCCATGATCGGCATTCTCACCGGCCATACCGAATATCGCAGCCTGATTGCCCAGCCGCCCTCGCTGGCGCCGACTTTCATGCAGCTCGATCTCAAGGCCGCCTTTGACCTTTCCATGATCAGCATTATTTTCGCTTTCTTCTTCGTGGATCTTTTCGACACGGCAGGCACGCTGATCGGCGTGACCGAGCGCGCAGGCCTCATCAAGGACGGCAAAATTCCCAATTTGAAGCGCGCCCTCCTTGCCGACTCCAGCGCTACGGTGATCGGCGCCGGCCTTGGCACATCGAACACCACCAGCTTTATCGAAAGCGCCACCGGTGTTGCCGCAGGCGGCCGCACCGGGCTGGTTGCCGTGACCGTCGGCGTGCTGTTCCTGCTTGCCACATTCTTTTCGCCGCTCGCCGGCATGGTGCCCGGATATGCGACCAACGGTGCCATTCTCTATGTGGCCGTGCTCATGATGTTCCCGCTCTCCGGCATCGACTGGAATGACATCAGCGAAGCCGCGCCAGTTGCCGTCGCTTTCCTTGGCATGCCGCTTTCCTATTCCATTGCCGAAGGCATCACGCTGGGCTTTATCACCTATACCGTGTGCAAAGTGGTGACCGGGCAAATCCACCGCATCAACATCAGCGTGTGGGTGATCACGTGGGTTCTGCTCGCCCGCCTCCTTTTCCTGTAAGCCGGTCATCAAAAAGCCCGTCTGCCAAAAGACGGGCTTTTCAAAACTAATATTTTCAAAAAATATCGTTTTATTGTTATTTTTTACCAACAACAAGCGCTTATCGTGAGAAAATTTATCACACTAAGCGCTTAATAATGAGAAATTTTCTCATTTCATTCCTTTTCCACTTTCTCCACGATTCGGGCAAGCCGAAAAACGCTCCCGTTTCTGACAATCCCTGCACACTCAAGACTGCGATGATGCGGCGAGCGTATAAACAAAGCCCGTTTCGCGGGTAATGCGATCGCCAATAATCAGTCGTTCGCCAGCAGGCGGCGGAAGCAGCTCCGGCCACGGAGAGGGCAGATGCGCGGCAAAGCGCTGGAAATACGCACTCAAGCGGGGATGATCCGGCTCAACCAGATTGTAGATTTGCCCTGGCCGCGGCGTTTCCAGCAACACGGCGATGGCATGGCAAAGATTGTCGCCGGAAATGAAGTTGAGCATTTTGTCCGGCACTGCCGCCGCGCGCGGCAATGGCCAGCGTCCGTGGCCATATTGGCCGCCGCTGCGCAGGATGGTCGCCTGGGGATGCTCAAGCACCACCCTTTCTGCCAGCACTAGCGACGACGTACTATCAACCGCGCTGCTTTCGTCGTAAACGCCGGGCAATGCCGGATAGACGCCAGTGCTGCTGATCATGAGGACTTGCGCGGTACGCGGCAGTTGCGCCACCAGCCGCTGCATGTGATGGGGATAGTTGTCGTGCCCGCCAGCACTGGGCGGCAAGGCAATGATGAAGCAGTCTGCCTGCAACAAGGGGGCGGGAAGCGCATCCGTTTCCCAGCGGTAAGTATGGGTCGGAATCGATAAAAGGCTGCCTGCCGTGGTGGCAAGCAGCCGGTAATGCGGTTGCAGGCGGACAATGAGCTGTTTGCCCAGCCAGCCGCAACCAATGATGGCGACGACGCAGCGCGCTGCTGTCGTCATTTCTCGCCGCGCAGCCAGCCGACGACAGTGTAATAGAAAATGGCGCTGCCAAAAGCACCAAGGAAATAAACGGCGATGACGATGATCCAGTCTATGGGGCCGCCCGCATCATCAAAGCGCGATTCGGAAAGCATTGCCATGACCCAGAGGCCGACAATGCCACCAACGATGCCAAAGAGCTGGGAATGGATGAAGCGCTTGAGCACAATGCGCTTTTCCTTGAGAAGCAGACCAAAGAACAGCAAGGTGAGCAGCAGGATGCCAATCAGCAAGGGCCACAGCCAAACGCCCAGCATGCTTTGCAGGATGGCCCACAATGTTTCAAAACCGATACTTTGCATTTGTGAAATCTCCTTTACGGGTTATGCCTTGCCGCGCAACATGCTGAGGTAGGTGGGCTTGAGTCCCATCGTCTTGATGATCCAGGTCGCCCACAGTTCTTCCAGCGGCGCGATCATGCCGGGGAAGGACGGCGTGAGATTGTTCTGGTAATCGAATTCGACGAGCATGGCGCGTCCCAGTCTGGTAATGAGCGGGCACGAGGTGTAGCCGTTATAGACCAGATCGCTTTCCTTGCCCTGGATTTGCGCGAGCAGGTGCTCGGCAGCAATGGGCACCTGCCATTTGACGCTGGCCGCCGTTTTGCCCTTGGGCACACCGGCGATGTCACCCACCGCAAACACGTTGGGATAACGGGCATGGCGCAGGTTCTGCCTGGATACTTCCATCCAGCCATCTGCTGCCAGCGGGCCTTCCTGCCAGGGCAAGGGAGAATTGCGCACGGCATCCACGGCGCGCATCGGCGGCACGATATTGATGAAGTCATAACCGAGTTCAACACGCCCTTCTTCCGCACTTTCGAAAACCACCGTTTTCTTGCCCGGATCGATGGCCTTGATAATCCGGTTGTGGTGCGTTTCGATATTGCGCTCCTGGAACAGCATGCGCACTTTTTCATGCACAATCGGCACGCTGAACAGCGATTTGCTGTGCGCGTTGTAAATCAGCCTGGCCTTGCCGAGATTGCCGCGCCGATAGAGATGATCACGGGTCAGGAAAGTGTATTTCAACGGCGCGCCGGCACATTTGATGTCGCCGCCCGGGCGGAAGAAAACACCGGTGCCACCCTTGTCGGCAAAGGCATTCATCAGCTGCCAGGTTTTTGCCGCAGCTTCGGGGCTGTGGTAAATGCTGCCGATCCCTTCACGGCCGATCAGGCCTTCTTCCATGCCCTCGATGCTGGTGTAATCCAGCTTGAGACCAGTCGTTACCAGCAGGAAATCATAAGGGATTTTTTCGCCGCTGGCCGTAGTGACGCTGTTGCCGTCGGGATCAAACTCGGCCACTGCCTCTTCGATCAGCTTCACATTGGCAGGCACATAATCCCTGGTCTGCGAAATGGTATAGTCCGCAGGTTTCACGCCGCTCGCCACGAGCGTGAAACCGGGCTGGTAATAATGCGCCTTGCGCGGATCGATCAGGATAATCGTTGCCTGATCCAGACGCTCGCTCAAACGCGATGCCAGACTCAAACCGGCGGCTCCGGCGCCGGCAATGACGATACGGGCCTTGGAAGCAATTTTGGGAACTGCGGCCTGGGCCTGGGAAGTCGCAAGCAAGCTGCCACCTGCGAGCAGGCCGCTGCCAGCAATCCCCAAACGCAAAAAATCACGGCGATCCAGCGCCAATTTGTCTTTTCGCAAGTCATGGTGATGCAAGGAATTTTCCTTTTTCATCCTCTACTCCTGTTGTTTCATCATCTTGAACCACAGAGGAAGTCCATATTTGGCAATGATTCTCCATGTGGGCGGCTAATCATACCGCTTTTTGCAAAAAACGTACGAAAAAAAATGGCAAAAGCGCGTCAAAATAACGAAAAAAGCAGGGGAAAGAATCCATATTATTCACAATAAATAAAATAATAGTTATTTTTTACCATACACAAGCGCTTGTCGCGATAAAAAATATCCATAAAAGCGCTTATAAATGAGAAAATTTCTCATCATGAAATAACTATTGTTTGTCAATATTGTCCAACGCTTCCTGGGTCTTATCCGCAGCGATAGCCATATCCGTTTCGACTTTCCTGATCGTATCGTTTTGCAACTTGAGCAGCGGATTGTCGTTGCCGCTTTGCGAAGCGTTTTCCGTTTGCTTCGGTGCATCGTCACAAGCAGCCAAGATAAGCGCAAGAAAGGGAATCAAATATTTCATGTGAACTCCAAGAAATTTAAAAATATCGGAATATCGCCGTTTCCTGACATTGCCAGAATCCCGCCAACATAGAGCGTTTTTGGTTTCAATATCAACGAAACTCAAAGACCAATTGTTCGATTGGCATGGCATTGGAATTGGGACGAAGGGGGAAACAAAGTTTTCCACAATATTTGCCTCAACAAGCTCGGCAGTGATTTTCTGCATGATTCTCTCTTGTCGAGATTGCGCTTTGCGGCTGCGCCCAGGGGCTTTGAGGCGCTTCGTAGCAACTACATGTGTAAACAGATAAATCCTGTTTGCTCTAGCCAACGATCCATTTGCAGCCATCCCCTTCTCAAAAGCCTGATGCCAGCGATGCGATAAATGCTTTGCTGCAATTTCCCGGCAATCAGCATGCCGGGATGACTATCAACCATCCTGAATTTATACAAAAAATATTATTGCGACAAACAAATTGCCGCCTAGCTTACCAAAAAACAATATTTCTCTTTTTCTTTCGAATATTTGCACAAAAACCGTTTAAACAGAACCCTTTTTGCAGGGAGCAGTTCAGATGAATATGCTTTTCTCAATATTATCTTTTTTATGCAAAGATATTATCAAAAAATGCTATTTTATCGTATGTTTTTACTGTGTTAAGGTGTCTTCGTTATTGCAATCTTGCATAACAGTTATCTTGACAAAAAGGAGAAGTACTTATGCTGCATTATGCGGTTATTTTTTTCGTGATCGCGATTATTGCCGGCGTTCTGGGCTTTGGCGGAATTGCTGGCAGTGCGGCTGGGATTGCCAAGATCCTGTTTATCGGCTTCCTGATTCTGGCCGTGCTGTCATTGCTTTTCGGCCGCAAACGCTGACATCATTTCGCGAATTGCCGAAAAACGCCCGGATTGCCGGGCGTTTTTTGTATTTGGCTCAGTATGCTTTACCGTTTGCGGCCTGCCGCATGAGCCTGTAGCAAAAGCACTTTCAGTCTTTCTCGAATTGGTAGAGGAAGTCCACCGCGGTATTGTCGCCGCTTGAGGTCACTTCCATGCTCATGCGCCTGTTGAACTGGTAGCGCGCCAGAAACTCGGTCAGGCCGGTAAAGAAATTGCTGCGCATGCCCACATAGATATCTTCACTGAGATACTTGCCGGCCTTGAGCCCGGTAACACCGAGATCAAACACGTCCAATCCCGTTTTTTCCGCAAGATCATCGGGAAATACGCCCTTAAAACCGATACTGGCTGCCGTTTGCATCAGCGATTCGCTGTCCATTGCGCCGTCGGGCGCACGACCGAACAGCAGATAGGAAAGTATTGCCGAATCCGGCATGGCCGGCTCGGAAGTCAGATCCAGACGCAGATTCTGTACCGTGCCACTGACGCGCGCGCCCACGTCAACATCTCCGACTTCCCGCAACGCCAGCACTTCTACCGCAGGATTGGCGATATTGCCGCCGGAGAAAGTGACGCGTCCACGCCTGATGTTGAGCTCCTGGCCATAAAGCTCGTAATAACCGCTCGCCACCTCGATGGTGCCGCGCGCACTGACCGGTCGCCCCGGGCGAATGCCAATATCAATTCCGCCAATAAGGCGGAGCTTCACGTCCTTGTTGGCAAAATACACCTTGTCGCCCAGGCGCACGGCTATATCCACGCGCATTGGCGCGCTCGATGGCGCGGCAACAACATCCTGTACGCCTTTTTCCTTGCCGTTGACGATAATCACGTCTTCGGAAATGCTTTCGCCGCCGGAAGTGTCGGGAATATCGATACGCGCTTCCGGCACCTCCACTTGCCCCTTGACGATGATGCCATCGTCGGGATCAATGTTGATGTCGAACTTTGGGGAAACAAGCACCCGCATGGTTTTCGAATCAGCAATGAGCATGCGCTCGCCGGCAAGATTCATGCTCATTTTCAGCGGACTGAGATGCAGGATCCCGTTGGCGTCGAGGTGCCCTTCCGGCGTGCCGATTTTGCCGTTGATATCGATTTTCCCGCTGCGCTCGGCCTTGAGTTCCAGACGAATATCGCGCAAATCCGTCGCATATTCGGGAATTTTCACAACGCCGCCATCCATGACGATTTGCCCGCTGACCACCGGCTTGGCAGCATTGCCGCCAAGATGCAAAGTCCCCTGCACCTTGCCCTTCATTTCACTGACTTTGGGCACCAGATAGGCAAAGCGGCCGAGATCGGGAATATTCACCTGCGCTTGCCCGTCGAGATTCAGGGCATTGTAATCGCGCACGACCAATGTCCCCTGCACGGTACCGCTCTCTGCAAAATCAAGATTCAGACGGCTGCGCGCTTCGTTGCCGGTAAATGCGCTTTCCAGCACACCCTCTCGAAGCGTCAGGCTGATTGGCGCCTGTCTGGGCGGACGCACGACAATGCGCCCCGGCGTGAGGCGAATATTGGCATCGCCCAGCATTTTGCCCGCTGCATCGATACGCACTTGCCCTTTGCCAGCCAGCGCTGTTTCCAGAGTGACAGTATCGGGAATAAATGCGGCAAAGCTGCGCGGATCTATTTTGCTGATGTCGTAAGTGAGCAATGTGCCTTTTTCATGCTGCAATGTCAGGCAAAGCGCTGAATACTTGTCAGCCAGGCAAAAATCTTTCAGGTTGACTGCCTGCGGCGACACAGCAAGCGCTGCCGGCTTCTGCAATGCCCATTCCAGATTGTGTCCTCTCGCTTGCAATCGTTGCAAGGTGCCGCGCCAGGCATCGAGGCTTTCCAGTCCGCCTTCGGCAGCAAGGTCGATATCGAACGTTCCGCCCTTGCTCTGTACGCGCAAAGTATGCGCCTCAAAGCGCCCGACTGTTTCCACCTGCACTTCCGCCCATTCCTGTCCGGCTGCCCGCAGCTTGCCAAGCACAATACGATTGTTGAACGCTCCGCCTTTCTGCAAGCTGCTATCCAGTTTGGCATCAAGACTGGCCAGCTGATAATCGGCAAAAGCGAGATTGCTGCCGTTGAGCTCCGTTTTTACTTGCGGCGCGCTCACTTTGCCCTGAATCTCCCCCTTGCCGCTCAGCGTACCGCGCAAATCGGGATGAAAACCGGCAAGATTCTTGCCATCGAGCGCAAAACGGATATCCAGCACATCGCCCTGTATGTGGCCATCAACATCAACGCGATTGCCGCCGACATCCAGCGCCACGCCATCCAGCAGCAACTTGTCGCCTTCCATGGAAACATTGCCCTTGCCATCGAGTTTTTGCCCTTGCCACTGTCCGGCCAGATTTTCCAGCTTGTTGTCCATCTCCAGTTTGCCATCTGCCAGCCTGCCTTTGGAAAGGATGACGGCATCAACCTTGCCCTGAAGATTGTCCATATAACCTTGTGGCTCAATGCCTTTGGCCTCGGCGCGAATATCCCAGTCCAGCTGCGGCAGGAAGCTGACTTCGCCGGTGGCTTTCAGCAGCCCGTTGAGCGTATGAACATCAAGATCGATGTCGGTAGCCTTGCCCGTGCCCTGCGAAAACAGCACGCGGCTCTTGCCCTTGGCCTGCAATGGCGGAAAATCGCGGCCTTTCGCCTTGCCGTCAACAAACACATCGAACGCTTGCCAGCGCCCGTTGAGGTGCAGGCTACCCGCAGCGCTATCCACAATCGCTGCCTTGCTGTCATCGAGCACCTGCAAATCCTGCCATTTGGCGGCAATATCCAGCTGCGGATCAGTAACATCGCCGCGCACATGCCCCTGCGCCTGAATCTTGCCGCGAATGCCGGGCAGTAAACGCTCGATGTTGTCCGCATCCAGACGCACCTGCAAATCGGCATTGTCCGCGCCGGCTTGCCCGTTTGCCTGCAAGCGATTGCCTGCAAGTTCCAGCAGCAAGTCGTCAACGGTTATCTGTTGACCATCAATCGCCATGCTGCCATGGCCGACAATGGGATGTTCCTGCCAATTGCCCGCCAGACGGCCAATCTTCAGCTGCGCTTTGAGGGCATCGCCTTGCAGCGTGCCTTGCGTGTCAATGTCGGCATCCAGTTGCAAAGCCAGGTCATCGCGGAAGCGCTTTCCGTCCACATCCTTGACGCGCAGGCGCGCATCCCATGCCAGCGTTTCCCCGAGGGCAACCTGTCCCTGCAAGGCCAGCTCTCCTCCGAGCGCCTTGAGGATGAGATCAATATCTTCGAGCTTTTCTCCGCCGATGCGTGCCGAAAGATCAACGGATGCGGGCGGAATGTCCTTACCATTCACATCGCCGCTGAATTGCAACTGCAAGGCATCAAACGGCCCTTTCAGCGCCAGTTGCCCATTTGTTGATTGCACTTGGTCACCATAGGCGAAACGCTGCCAGTTGCCCCGCAAATCCAGCATTTGCTGGCCGAGATCCACTTCGCCGCGCAAATCCGCATCCAGTTCAATGCCGCCGCTGCTTTGCAGTCGCAATACCGGTTTGAGCACACTGCCAGAAAGGTTCAAGCGAACATCGCTTTCCGGCTCGCCCGGCAGGAACAGCGTTCCCGCACCTTGCAAAGCCAGCGGGTAATCGGCAGTGGTACGCACCTCGCCTTGAATATTGCCGTCAAACTGGCTCATTCGCGTTTGCAGATCGAGCCGCAGGTGATCGCCTTCCTGATAGGAAGCGCTCAGGCGGGCATGATCAATACGGGTAATTTCCGTATCCGTCTGTTGAACGGAAACGTTCTCCAGGATTGCCTCATCCAACACGATATCGATCGGCAAGCGGATTTGCGGCAGCGATTGCAAGGGTTCGCTACTCTTGCTTTCTTCTTTCGTGCCCGCAGGCAGCGCAATTTTTGCTTCTTTTATAGCAACAGCGCGGATATGCACACGTTTCGAAAACAGGTCTTGCCAGTTGAAATCCATCTCGGCCTGACCAAGACGGATATCCAGGCCGTTACCATCACGGATATGCAGGTTTTCCCAGCGCTGGCTGCCGAGCAGCTTCCCCTGCAAATGGTCGTATTCCAGCGTGATCGGGGTAAAGCGGTTCACGAGCTGCGGCACTTGCCGATAACCGCTCTCTGTTCCCAATAAAAAATAAATGCCGGCAATGATCACTGCCAGCAAAATAAACAACGCCCCGATCATCCATTTGCACAGACGCCAGAGCATATGAAAAAAATACGTCATTACAAATCCAGTTCGGCGCCTACCGTAAGATGGATACGATACTTGTCGCCATATTCCTTGTTGAATCCATGTCCCACATCCAGTTTGATCGGCCCGACCGGTGAGCGCCAATGCACCCCGACACCGGCGCCGACTTTCATATCAAAATCGTGGATAAAGGCATCGCCAGCATCAATAAAGGCTGCCGCCGCCCAGTCATCCTTGAAATAGTATTCGTATTCAAGGCTGCCCACGGCCTGATAACGTCCGCCGATATTATTGCCCTTGGCATCACGCGCGCCAATGCTTTCATAGCCATATCCACGAATACTGCGGTCGCCCCCGGCAAAATAACGCAGGCTGGGCGGCAAGCGGTGAAAATCGTCTGTCCAGGTGCCCCCCGCATTGAGACGGCCAACAATGCGGTTCTTGCTATCGAAGCTGTAGATATAGCGGGCGGCGGCATTGGTCTGCACAAAGGAAACGTCAGATAGCACGCCTTCGGCAGCGCCCAGCACTTCAACCCGTCCCTGGAAGCCTGATTCGGGATTCAGGCGATTAGTGGTTGAGGTGTATGTCCATTGCGCACGCGGCGTGAGAAGCAGCACTTTGTCGCTATCTTCGCCGATGGTGAAATCTTCCCAGTTTGCTTCCAAGGCATAGCGATGTTCCCAGTCTCCCTCGCGGAAGTTGTAACCGCCTCCTGCAAAAGCGCGGGTAGTTTTGTATTTATCGTCCTTGCGCAAGCCGCCGAAACGGAAGTAGTAATAATCCGTGGTGGGATTGGCGGCAGGAATGCGATAGATATTGTCGAGATGACTGTCTTTTTTCGACAGGTACAGGCTGCTGGAGAATGTATGCCCCTTGCGGTTGACCCAGCGCCAGTCAAAATCCATCTTGCCACGCACGCCCGTATCCGTGGCGTAGCCAACGCCCAAGGCATAGCGACGGTTCTTGTTCATGGTGAGCTGCGCTTCTACCGGCACGGTCTTGCCTGTTCCATGCGGTTCTCCGCCTACCAGAACCTGCTTGAAATAACCGCTGCCTTGCAAATCCTGCTGCAACGTCGCCACATCAGAAGCGAGATACGGCTGGCCGGGCTCAAAACTGACAAAACGCCGCAAAAGTTCTTCATCCAAGGGAACACTGGTGAAATTCACATCTCCGAAGGTATAGCGTTCACCCGACTGATAAGTCAGCTGTATGGAAGCACGGTTGGTTTTGGGATTCACTGTCACCGTACTGTGTTCAAACCTGCCATCGAAATAGCCTCTGGCTCCAGCAAGTGCAATGAAACGGGCCTTGTAACTCTCGTAGGTTTTGTGGCTGAGTACATCGCCCTTCCTGAACGGATTTTCGGCCAACAAATTCTGGAACTCGGGATCATTCTGTGCCGCGCCACTGACGTTCACGGCAATATCCTCAATCCGCACCGGATCGCGCAACGTCACTTGATAGCGAACAAACAGTTCTTCGCCTTTGCGCTCCCGACTGACGTCCACTTCCACATTATAAAAACCGAAGGGCTGCTGCGAGCGGGCAATTTCTTCTTTACCGTTCTCGATCAGATAATCGGTGTAATCCGGCTGATGAATTTTCTCGCCTTTGCTTTTCATCAAAGTGAGAAAAATTTCCGCATTTTTCAATTGGTCACTTTGGGCAATTCCCGCAATCTCGATGCCAGCAAGCGTCAATCCTTCCAGACTTTGCGGCGTTTGCGCAGCAGCCACCGTATCCTTGCGAATGGCCACTTCGGCAGGCATTGGGACTTTCTGTGCCAATACAGCATGACAACAGCACAAGAGAGAAAATGCGAGGAATGGTTTCAATTGCATCATTTCATCCTGGGTCGTAATTGCCGAAAATTGATTCCCATGGCATAAAGCGCCGCCGCAAATGTTATCACACCCGTCGCGATAATCAGCCCCAATTGCAATATTTGTTGCATGGATGAGAATTGCAGCCATGCTTTTGTATCACCCTGCAACCATAAAAGCACACTGGCCATTGCACCGTTTGCCATCAGCAGCTGAACCAGATAAAGCACGGAAAACAGCTTGATTCTCAAGCCATCCCTCTGCAAGAAAAGCAGCAACAGCACCATATTCACGAAAGCGGCCACGGTACTGGCCAGCGCCAGCCCCACATGTGCGAAAAAACTGCCCAAAATCAGGGCTGCCACCATGTTTGCCACCATCGCGCTGATACCGGCCTTGACGGGTGTCTTGGTATCATGCCGCGCATAAAAAGCCGGCGCCAACACTTTCACCATAATCAAAAAAAACGCTCCTATGCCATAGGCACGCAAGGCCTGTGTCGTCATTGCCCAGTCTTGGGCATCAAATACCCCGCCATAAAACAAGGTCGCCAAAATGGATGGCGCCAGCACGACCAATCCTGTTGCCGCAGCGCTTCCCACCAAAAGCCCCCAGCGCAACGCCCAGTCCAGTGTGGCATAAAAGCGTTGCCAGTCCTCTCCAGCTTTCAGTGCGCTCAAGCGGGGCAATATGACGGTTCCCAGCGCCACACCGATCAACGCTACCGGCAATTCCACCATGCGGTCAGAATAATACAGCCAGGAAATGCTGCCGGTCGCCAGCAATGACGCCAGAAAAGTATTCACCAATACGGAAAGCTGACCGACGGACGAACCAAACAGCGTCGGCAGCATCAGGCGCATGATCCGGCGCACGCCGCTGTGTTTCCATCCCCAGCGCGGCCGCACCAGAAAACCGAGCCGGGCAAGAAAGGGGATTTGTATCGCAAGCTGCAATATCCCGCCCAGCAACACTGCCCATGCCAGCTCCATGCCATAGGCAAGCGCCGTGTCTTCTCCGGTCTGCGCACGCCACAGGCAGGCAAGAATCAGCGTGACGTTGAGCAACACCGGAGTCAGCGCCGGTACGGCGAAACGCCCGTAGCTGTTGAGCACTCCCCCAGCAAGCGCGGTCAGGGAAATCAGGAAAATATAGGGGAACATGATGCGCAGCATTTCGACAGCCAGCAAATATTGCGCGGTTTTTTCCACCAAACCGTAAGCCACCGCAAAAACAATTGCCCCGGAAAAAGCCACGCCGAATACCGTTACCACCAAGAGAACCGCCATCAGGGTTCCTGTGGTATGCGAGAAAAGATCTTTCACTTTTTCCGGTGATTCTGTCCGCGTTGCCGAAAAAACAGGCACAAAGGCGTTGGCAAAACCGCCTTCCGCAAAGAAACGGCGCAGAGTGTTGGGGATGCGCAAAGCGGCAAAAAATGGATCGGTGATGCTGGTGTCGAAATAGCGCGCAACCAGCATGTCGCGCAACAACCCCAGAATGCGCGAAAGCAAAGTCATCATGGAGAAAACCAGCGATGACCGCCCCAATGCAAAAGGTTGGCGAGATTTTTCCCCTGCCATGGGTCAGTCGCGCGGCAATCCAAGCGCGCGAACAATGCGCACCAGTGGGTCGGCCCGGTTCATGGTGTAAAAGTGCAGCTTGTTCACGCCTTCCGCCATCAGCCGCTCGCACATGGCAACAATCACTTCCACGCCGAATTCCTGCAATCCCGGCAAATCTTCGCTCAATGCTTCCATGCGCTTGCGTATCCAGCGGGGAATCTCGGCACCACAGGCATCGGAGAAGCGCGACAGTTGCAGATAATTGGTAATCGGCATGATGCCCGGCACGATGGGTTTGTCGATGCCACAGGCAAGCGCTTCGTCGCGGAAGCGCAAGAAGGCGTCGGCATTAAAAAAATACTGGGTGACTGCCTCATCGGCGCCCGCATCCATTTTTTCCTTGAAATCGCGCAAATCGGATGCCGGCGACTTGGATCGCGGATGCGTTTCAGGATATGCGGCGACCACGATTTTTTCATCCGATCCCCAGTGTTCGCGCACAAACGCAACCAGCTCGGTGGCGCTGTGCAAATCGCCAGTATGATACATGCCGGAAGGCATATCGCCACGCAGAGCCATCAGCCGGCGGATTCCCATGCCGTGGTAAATATCCAGCAGCTCGGCCAGTGCGTCGCGGCGGGAAGCCACGCAGGTCAAATGCGGCATCACCGGCGTTTTGCCTTCTGCCTGAATGGCAGTCACCAGCGAAAGCGTGCGATCGCGGGTACTGCCTCCGGCGCCATAGGTAACGGAAAAATACTCGCATTCCATGAAAGCCAGCGCTTCGCGCACGTCGGCCAGCTTTTGCGCACCTTCCTGGGTGGCGACGGGGAAAAATTCGCAGCTGAGCGTGGGTTTCATAAAATCTTGCAGCTCGTTTGAAATGGAAGGCAATCAGCGCTTAAATTTGGCAGGCTCGATATAGAGCACCAGATTTTTGCGGATGACATACGTCTGGTTGTTGATATCGGAGAAACGATAATAGCCGTCTTCATCCACTTTGGGCTCGCGTTTGGCATATAAGGTATCACCTGCCAACAGTCGCACTTCATAAAGGCGTTCCTCGCTGCGGAACGGATTGAGGCTGCATCCCGCAAGGAAAATGAGCACCAAAGAAGAAATAAGAACTTTCATCGCACAACATTGCTTTAAACTCTGGATTGATTAGTATAACGTGTCCATATCATGTTTAGAATACTGGCGCGGCATCAAGCCGTGATATAATGCTTTTTCCTTTTTGCAATACTGAAACCATGGCAGAAAAACACACCACGAACACAGCCTTTGCCGACCTCCCCTTGCATGACGCCATCCAGGAAGCGCTTCAGGATGCCGGCCTCACCCATGCCACGCCCATTCAGGCCGAAACCCTGCCGCTTACCCTTGCAGGCTACGATGCCATGGGACTCGCCCAGACCGGCACAGGCAAAACGGCTGCCTTTCTCATCGCCATGTTCCAGTATTTGATGACCAATCCCGTGCACCCCAAAGCCAAGGGACCATGGGCGCTCATTCTTGCGCCCACGCGCGAACTCGCCATCCAGATCAAGAAAGACGCTGACCTGATCGGCAAATACACCGGCCTCAACAGCCTCGCCATCTACGGCGGCACCAGCATCGAACACCAGAAAGCGCTCTTCAATGCCGCCAATATCGACATCGTCATCGGCACCCCGGGGCGCATTATCGATCTATACAAACAGAAAGTTTTCCGCCTGAAAAATATTGATGTCTGCATTCTTGACGAAGCCGACCGCATGTTTGACCTCGGTTTCATTGACGACGTGCGCTATCTCCTCAAACAAACGCCGCCTGCCGATGAACGCCTGAACCTGCTTTTCTCCGCCACCATGTCGCAGAAAGTGCAGGAACTTGCCTACGAATATTTCAACGCCCCGAAAACCGTTGAAATCAAGTCGGAAACAGCCACTGCCGACAATATCGAGCAATGCCTTTACCACACGGCGAAACACGAAAAAACGCCCTTGCTCATCGGCCTGCTGGAAAGCCTGAAGCCCGAGCGCAGCATGATTTTCCTGAACACCAAGCGCGATCTCGAGCGTCTTTCCATCGTGCTCGAAGCCAACGGCTATCCCAACGCCGCGCTCTCTGGCGACATCGCGCAAAACAAGCGCGAAAAAGTCATCAAGGATTTCCAGTCCGGCAAGACCAATATCGTGGTCGCGACTGACGTGGCCGCGCGTGGCCTGCATATCGACGGCATCACCCACGTCTTCAACTACGACCTGCCGCAGGTTGCCGAAGATTACGTGCACCGCATTGGCCGCACCGCGCGCGCCGGCGCTTCCGGCACCGCCATCAGCTTCGCCTGCGAGGAATACGTCTATTCCCTGCCCGATATCGAGCACTATATCCACAACAAGATTCCGGTGCGCAATCTCGACGAAGACCTGCTCGCCGACGTCATCCCGCCCAGCGACGAAGCGCTGGCCGCCCTCAAACGCGAACAGCGCGAGCGCCAGCCGCAAAGACGCAATGGCAACAGCAAACGCAGCACAGCCACGCGCCGCAAGCCTGGCAACCGGCGTCGCGACAACATCGGCAACAGTTGATTTGAGAAATTTTCTCACCAATAAGCGCTTATCATGAGAAAATTTCTCGCGATAAGCGCTTATTGGTGGTAAAAAACGATTATTTTTTGCAAAAACTTGAAAACATCATCAGGAGAAGCCCATGCGCTGGGAAAGAGGACGACGCAGCAGCAACGTCAGTGACCGACGCGGAGCCAAAGCCGCAGGCGGTCTTGGTCTTGGCGGAATCGCCATCGTACTCATCGGCTGGTTCTTGGGCATTGACCCGCGCGCCATCCTTGGATTCGTGGATGGCATGCCAGGCGGCAGCAGCACGACCAGCCAGCCCCGCGGGCAAAACAGCAAGCCGCAGGATGAAATCGGCGATTTCATCAGCGTCATGCTTGCGTCCAACGAAGACGTCTGGCAGGAACAATTCAAGAAACACAACCTGCGCCGCTATCAAACGCCGCGTCTGGAAATCTTCTCGCAAGCCACGCGTTCCGCCTGTGGCGCCGCTTCATCCGCGAGTGGCCCCTTCTATTGCCCGGGCGACCAGACCATCTACATCGACCCCAGCTTCATCAACGACATGAAGCGCATGGGCGCGCCTGGCGATTTCGCCTTTGCTTACGTCATCGCCCATGAATACGGCCACCATGTTTCCTATCTTACCGGCGTGCTGGGCGAAGCGCATCGCGTCATGCAAAGAAGCGACAAAGCCCGCGCCAACCAGATCTCCGTGCGTCTCGAACTGCAAGCGGATTGCTATGCCGGCGTATGGGCAGCCAATCTCCAGAAATACAACATCCAGCTGGAAGCAGGTGATATCGAAGAAGGCCTGAAAGCCGCCCGTGCTGTTGGTGATGACCGCCTGATGGCCTCTGCGGGCCAGAGCATACGCCCGGAAAATTTCACCCATGGCACTTCTGCCCAGCGGATGGAATGGTTTGAAAAAGGCCTCAAGGGACGCGACATGAGCGTCTGCGATACCTTCCGATAACATCAAAAAATCTGTTTTTATAGTGATTTTTTACCACCAACAAGCGCTTATGGCGGTAAATTATCAATATGAAACGTCATTTATTGATAAAAAATACAAATACACAAACCAAGCATTCGCCTGCCATTCCCGTGCAACATCCCGTCTTGCACGAGCATTGCGGGAAAAGAACGGAATCTGCCGCGCTGATGCCAGCCCCTTTTAAAACACCGACCCGCCATCATCCATTTTCATGAACACTTCGCTTTACCGCCTCATCCCGCGCCGCCTGACCAGCAACCTCATGTACCGGCTCTCGCGCATCGAAATCCCGTGGCTCAAAAACACCATCATTCGTCAGTACATGCGCCTGACCGGCGCCAACACCAGCTTCGCGCTGGAAAAAAATCCTTACGCCTACCAGAGCCTCAATGCATTCTTTACCCGCGCCCTGGCCGAAGGGGAAAGACCTGTTGACGCCAACCCCGACCATATCGCAAGCCCGGTAGATGGCCGCTGCGCCATCTGGCAAACCCTCGACCACAAATCCCTGCTGCAAGCCAAAAACATCCGCTACACCGTGGACGAACTTCTCGGCGACCATGCGCTTGCCGACCATTACAGCAACGGCGAAACCGCCACACTGTATCTCGCTCCCGATGATTACCACCGCATCCACATGCCCTGCGACGGCGAGCTTGTCGGCATGCGCTTTTGCCCCGGCGACAAACACAGCGTCGCGCTGGGGCTGCTCGATAAAATCCCCAACATCTTTGCTGGCAATGAGCGCGTAGTCGCATGGTTTGAAACGGAATTCGGCCTTATGACGCTGGTACTGGTCGGCGCACTCAATGTCAGCAGCATTGAAACCGTCTGGCATGGCGTCGTCCGTCACAATCCGCAAGGCAACGCCTACCACTACAGCGGACAGTCGCGCCGCTTCCGCAAGGGCGAAGAAATCGCCCGCTTCAATCTCGGCTCCACCGTGATCCTCTTTTTCTCGCAAGGGCGTATCACATGGGACGCCGCGGCACTCGCTGACCAGAAAAAAATCCTGATGGGACAGAAAATTGCCAAACGCTGCTGAAAACATCGTCGACATCTATACCGACGGCGCCTGCAAAGGCAATCCGGGCATTGGCGGCTGGGGCGTGCTCATGCGTTATGGCCGGCATGAAAAAACGCTTTGTGGCGCCGAAGCGCATACGACCAACAACCGCATGGAACTCACCGCCGTCATCGAAGCGCTCAAAGCCATCAAACGGCCCTGCCCCTTGCGGATCACCACGGATTCCAACTACGTCAAGACCGGCATCACCGCCTGGATCCATCAGTGGAAAAAAAACGGCTGGAAAACCGCACAAAAAAAACCCGTGCAAAACACGGATCTTTGGCAGGAACTGGATCGTTTGAGCGCCCTTTTCAACATCGAATGGCAATGGATCAAAGGCCATTCCGGTCATCCCGGCAATGAAATGGCCGACCAGCTCGCCAATCAGGCCATCGACAGCTTTCGCAACAACGAAACGGCCAACTAGCGCATCGGCGTTTCCGCCAGATACTTTTCCACCTTGTCCAGCAGCGCGTGAAAAGTCCTGGAAAAATTATTGCCGTCGGTACTCACGGTAATATCCGCCAGGCTTTTGTAAAGCGGCAGGCGCACGCTGCGCATATCCAGCAAATGCTGGCGCTGATCTGCCGCATGAATCAGCGGACGATTGCGATCCTGGCCGATGCGCTCAATCTGCCGCTCAACCGACACATCCAGAAAAATCACCAGCGCCTGCTTGCCGATCAACTCGCGATTGCGCGGATCCAGCACGATCCCGCCGCCACAGGCCACAACCGTATCATGCGGCTTTTGCAGGATATCGCACAGCATCTCATGTTCGCGCCGACGAAACCCTTCTTCCCCCTCTTGCGCAAAAATTGTGGGAATATCCACGCCCGTGCGGGCAATCAATGCCTGATCCGTATCGACAAACCGCCAGCGCAAACGATTGGCCAAACGCTTGCCCAGCGAAGTCTTTCCTGCGCCCATCGGGCCTATCATCATGATTTTGCGATCGTGCACTGCCAAGCCACTCTTGAATACCGGGCGCGCAATTATAATTCATGCCTGGTGGCAGGCGAAGCAGCTTTCATCCGTTATGCCGGCAAAAATCGGGCAATGACGATGCAGCCGATACGCCCGTTTCATGGCGCTTGCAAATCGCAATGCAAAATTCTTTGCCCGTCCGCCAGAAAAAGCTGACAGATTACGTCAGGCGCGGGCAAATATCCGTCACCTTTCTCCGGCCATTCGATAAAAATCAGATCTGCCTGCTCCGTCCAGTCGCGCACATCCAGATACAGCAATTCCTCCGCATCCGCCAGGCGGTACAAATCGGCATGAATGAATCTTTTGCCGTTGGCCGCATAATGGTTGACAATCTGATAGCTCGGGCTGGTAACCGGCTCTGCCACGCCAAGAGATTTCAGCCAATGCTGTACCAGCGCCGTCTTTCCTGCCCCCAAATCCCCTTTTAAATACACGACTCCGCGAACAACATCGCGAGCCATTTTTTCCACAACACAAAAAAAATCATCCAGTTGACTTATATCCCACACTTGATGCCGCACTGCTGCTATCCTATGTTCATATCAGTCCTGAAATGTAGCGAAAAAAACCGCTGAATTCCAGCTTAACACTGATATATATCTTTATGTTATTTTGAGCGTTCCAGAAGCTGGCACAATAATCGCGTAAGAGTCGCCGCTTTTGGCCCATTCAAAATAGTTATATCAATTTTTTGTTGAAAGAGAGGAACTTATGGCAACTATTGATTTGAGCGAACTTACCGACATTGACGGATTCAAAGCTGGTGCACTGGTTGATTCCGACAGCGGCCTTGCCTTGGCAACCGAAGGTGGCGGCCTTGATCTGGAACTGGCTGCGGCAGGCAACACGGAAGTCCTGAACGCCAAGCGTCGTGTCGGCAAATCCTTGGGGCTTGATGCTGAAATCGAAGACATCCTGATCAGCCGCACAAACAGCTACCATCTGATCCGTCCTCTGACCCGCAATACCAAGCTGTTCATCTATCTGGTTCTGGACCGCCAGCGTTCCAACCTGGCGATGGCCCGTCACCAACTACGCAGTTTCGAAAAAAATCTCGACTTTTCATAAGTTCTGATTTTGCATTTGCGCTCTCTTCACGGAGAGCGCAAATTTTTACTTCTACACGAAACGAATGGAATCACTTCAATGCCGGACAACAACCACATCTGCCTGCTCGGTTTTGCACCAGAGTCTGAGAAACGCATCAAAAAAATTATTCAGAGTGAAGAGGCTGGGTCTGAAATCGTGTGGACCACCGCCAACGACAAATTATTGACTGGCGTGGTTATCAACGCCGGCTTTCTCGCAACCCCCCAAATTCAGAAATACATCAGCAAAGTCAACCTGCCAATCGTCTGTGCCTACCACAATCAGGATGGCAAGGCGCTGGCCGAAAAATACCGCATGATCGCCGTCGATCTGCATACTCCGCTAAATGTTCGGGAATGGCTGAATACCCTGCTGGGTAAATCCGCAACTGACGAAGCGCCCGTCGCAAAAGCAGCACCAACATTGCAACGCGATGAAATCCCGGATGATCTCATGCCGGCACAGTCCAAGGCCGACATCCAGGCACTTCTCAACCACATCCGCAAGCGTACGCCCGTAACCATCAAGGCCAGTGCCGGCAAAAGCACCACCTGGATCAAACCGTCCAGCGGTCTGGTATTTATCGATTATCCGCGCGAAAGCGTACCTGGATTCGATCGCTGGCAATGGCATGAAGTGGATGAAAGCACTATCCCTGATACTTCCCGTCAACTGAAAATCGACCTTTGGGTATTCGAATCCATCTAGCAATCCGAGCTGGACGGCAGCAAATATGTCGATAATCACAGTTTCTACCAGTTGACCCGCTGGCCACAACCCCTTAGCCGCCATGGTCGTACCGAAGCGTTGCGCCTGGCCGCCTGTGCCCAGTCCTACCCCGTCAATCTCGATATTCTCCACGAAAAAACCAATTACCCCCCGCACCGGATAAAACGCTTCCTGTTTGCCACCTTGCTTGCCGGGCAAGCCGAAGTTGTCGGGAAACCTGCCAGAGAATATCCTGTCGAAACCCGGCGCGACGAGAAACAGATTGCGGAAAAACGCAGCCTGTTGCAGAGGTTCAGGGAAAAATTGGGCTTATAATCCCATTTTCACTACAATTCCGCTTTTATTTGAGTCAGAAATAGAACTTCATGAAAGAATTCAAGATTATTTTTGCTGGGAGCATGGGAGCAGGCAAGACGACTGCCATCAAAGCGCTTTCTGAAAGCGAAGTGGTATCTACCGATGTTGCCAACACCGATCGTCAGGCACACAGCAAATTATTGACGACCGTTGGCATCGATTATGGCCAGATCATCCTCCCGCCCGACATCAAAATCGGCCTGTACGGCACGCCCGGACAAGAGCGCTTCGAGCTGGTATGGCGCATCGTCACCGAAGGGGCGCTGGGCGCCATCATCATGGTGGATTCCTCAAGCCCGAAGGCGCAACAGGAATTGCCCTACTACGTCAATTACTTCCATCACCACAAGATGAACAACATCATCGTGGGCATCACCCATTGCGACCTGCCCGGTCACATGACGCTGGACGATGCCTTCAGGATTCTTGCCGAACAAAATCTGACTTTCCCGGTTTTTGAAATCGATTCCCGCAAGAAAGACGATGTTCTGTTGCTGGTTGAAACGCTCATTGCTTCCATAGAAGCAGAAATTTCCTGAGGATTTATACATATGGCCACTTTGGAAACCTATCGTGAAAGTTCCTTCGTTGCATTTTGCAACAGCACCCTGGAACAATTCTTGCAGGAAACTCCCGGCGTCAAAAACGTTCTGCTTGCCACGCCCGATGGCTTCGAGATCGCCTCGCAGGCCCAGGAATCCAGCCACAGCGCCGACAAACTTGCTGCTGTCGGTTCTTCCCTGTTCGCTCTGGGCTCATCACTGGTCTCCGAATTCAATCTCGACGTCTGCCGTTCCATTACCATCGACAGCGAAAAAGGCAAAGTCTATATCTGCGCCGTTTCCGGCGGCGACGACAAGAATCTGATTTTGCTCCTCCAGTCCACGCAAAACGCCATGCTCGCCCATATCCTGCACGGCTCGAGCAAAGTCGCGAACCAAATCAGCACGGAACTTGCCAAGCTGTAAAACGCCATTGCCAAGCCCCGCTCAGGGGCTTGTTGCATTGTCCGCATCCTGTCCATAAAACTGCCTAACTTCGCGCCGTCTTTTTGCCACGGCCATTCCAGCCATGCACAATTCCCCTTCCCTGATCCTCGGCGTTGAATCCTCCTGCGACGAAACGGCCATTGCCGTTTACCAGACCGACGGCAGCATCGCCATCAATGAAATCTTCTCGCAAATCGACCTGCACCGCGCCTATGGTGGCGTCGTCCCGGAACTTGCCGCACGCGACCATTTGAAGCGCTTGCCCGTACTCTTGCAAAGCGCCCTGCAACAATCCGGCAAAACCCTTGCCGATCTGGATGCCATTGCCTATACCGCCGGCCCCGGTCTGCTTGGCGCCCTGATGACAGGCGCCGGATTCGCGCGCAGCCTTGCCTACGCCCTGAACATCCCCGCCATTCCCGTCCATCACATGGAAGGGCACCTGTTATCTCCCCTGCTTGGCGATCCCGCCCCGGATTACCCCTTCATTGCCCTGCTCGTTTCCGGCGGACACACGCAACTGATGGCCGTACGCGCCCCCGGCGATTACCAGCTGCTCGGGCAGACCCTTGATGACGCCGTCGGCGAAGCCTTCGACAAAACCGCCAAGCTGATGGGCTTGCCCTATCCCGGCGGCCCCGAACTGGCCCAGCTTGCCGAAAAAGGCGACCCGAAGCGCTTCGAACTGCCCCGCCCCATGACCAACCGCCCCGGCATGGATTTCAGCTTCAGCGGCCTGAAAACCCAGGTGCGCCTGCTCATTGAAAGCCACGGCGACGACGCGCAAACCCGCGCCGATATCGCCGCATCCTTCCAGCAGGCCATTATCGACACCCTCCTCATCAAATGCCGCCGCGCCTGGGAAAGCACCGGCTATCGTGCGCTCGTCGTAGCCGGCGGCGTCAGCGCCAATCGCGCCCTGCGCACCGCCCTCACCGGCTACGCCGAACAACACGGCAAAAGCGTCTATTTCCCGCCGCTTGCCGTCTGCACCGACAACGCCCTCATGATCGCCCATGCCGGCGCCCTGCGCCTGCACCAGGCCAATCAAAGCCTTGCCGTGGACGTGCACGCACGCTGGCCGCTCGCCGAACTCCCTTCCCTCTGAACCCAGGATTCCCATGCGCATCATTTCCGCTAACCTGAACGGCATCCGCTCCGCCTACCAGAAAGGCTTTCTCGACTACCTCAAAAACGCCAATGCCGACATCCTCTGCGTGCAGGAACTGAAAGCCCAGGAAGCCGACATGAGCACCGACATGAAAAACCCGCACGGCATGCACGGCTACTGGCATTGCGCGGAAAAGCGCGGCTACAGCGGCGTTGCCCTCTACAGCAAGGCAAAACCCGACCACGTGCAAACCGGCCTCGGCCTTCCCGAATTTGATCACGAAGGCCGCTACGTGCGCGCCGACTTCGGCAACCTCACCGTCATCTCGCTCTACCTCCCCTCCGGCAGCAGCTCGGACGAACGGCAAGCCGTCAAATACCAGTTTCTCGACGCCTTTTTGCCCATGCTCGCCGAGCTGCACGCCAGCCAACGCGACATCGTCATCTGCGGCGACTGGAACATCGCCCACCACAACATCGACCTCAAAAACTGGCGCGGCAACCAGAAAAACTCCGGCTTTCTTCCCGAAGAACGCGCCTGGCTCACCCAAGTTATCGACGGCATCGGCTGGGTCGATATCTGGCGCACCCTCTATCCCGAAATCCCCGGCTACACCTGGTGGAGCAACCGCGGCAATGCCTACGCCAACGACGTGGGCTGGCGCATCGACTACCACATGTGCACCCCGCAACTCGCCAAAACCGCCACCGCCGCGCACATCTACAAGGACGTGAAATTCTCCGACCACGCCCCGCTTGTCGTTGATTACGCCTACCCGTAAACCATCATTCTGAAACATCCATCGGCCATAAATGGCGGACCTACGAACTCATCGCGGACGTAGGTCGGGCAGGGTTCCCATGACAATGCGACTGCATTTTCATGGGTGCCCGGTACTTTGTGCCCGACATCAAACACCCGTCGGCCATAAATGGCCGACCTACGAAAAAGAAAACAATAAAACGGCCAAAAACAGTGATTATTTACCACCAATAAGCGCTTAACATGAGAAAATTTCTCATTACAAGCGCTTATTGGTGAGAAATTTTATCATCCTCGAATTTTACGGATACCAGCCGCGATACGCCGGGTTCGCTCATGGTGACGCCAATCAGATGGTCGCAGGATTGCATGCTGCGCTTGTGGTGGGTGATCATCACGAACTGCGTATCGCGCGCCATTTCCCGCAACAGCGCATTGAGGCGCGCGACGTTGGCGTCATCGAGCGGCGCATCCACTTCATCGAGCAGGCAAAACGGCGCAGGATTGAGGCGGAAGAAGGAAAAGACCAGCGCCACGGCAGTCAACGCCTTTTCACCACCGGATAACACGCTCAGCTGCTTCACGTTTTTCCCCGGCGGACGCACATGGATGGTAATGCCGGCATTGAGGATATCGCTGTCCGTCCACGCCAGCCGCCCTTCGCCGCCGCGGAACAGCAGCGGAAAATATTCGCCGAAATGGCGGTTGACGATAGCGAAAGTGGCATGGAGGCGCTCGCGGGTTTGCGCGTCCAGCTCGGCAATAGCCTGCTCGAGCAATGCCAGACTTTCCTGAAGATCGCTGCATTGCGCAAACAGTTCCTGAAATTCCTGATCGGCCTCGGCAAAGGCTTCCACCGCCGCCATGTTGACCGCGCCCAGGCGCTCGATGTCGCCGCGCAGGCGGCGGATATTGTCCTGCAACTGGCGGGTATCGACCTGCTCGTTGGCGGCGAATCGCAAAGGCTTGCGGTCGGCCGCGACAAAGGCGTTTTCCAGCTCGGCGATTTTCCCTGCCAGCCCTTCGAGGCGGTTGTGCAAATGGTTGCGCCGTTCCTCGGCCACGGCCTGCGCCTGCATCTGGTCGCGATAGCGGTTCTGCACCTGTTCCAGCGCGTCGCGCGCGGTGTTGCAGGCAGCAAGCGCCGCCTGCCGCGCCTCTTCATGCGCTGCCGCTTCCAGCATGAGCGTTTCCAGCGCCAGCGCGCTTTCTTCCAGCGACAGCTGCGTTTCTTCCAGCACTTGCGCTTCCTGGGCCATTTGCGCCAGCGCTTCCGCACGCGCTTCTGCCATGCGGCTTTCGTTGCCCTGGCGCGCGTCGAGCCAGCTCTGGTGGCGCAGCATTTCCTGCTCGCCGCGCGCCAGTTCGCCCTGCAATTGTTGCCAGTGCGCTTCGCTTTGGCGACGCGCCTGTTCGCTTTCCTGCCAGCGTTCCTGCAGCGCGGCGGTGTCTTGTGGCGCGCTGGCCTGCAAATCGCGCAAGGCTTCTTCCTGCGCTTCCTGCTCGCTGCGATTGGCGGCAAGATCGGCCTGCAAGGTCTGCAAGGTGCGCGCATGCCGCTCCTGCAACTGCATCTGGTGCGCCGCCTGCTGACGGGCAAGACCAAGCGCGTTGTGGCTCGCCTGCTGCTCGCGCCGCACCTGTTCGCGCTGCCTGTCGAGCGCCTGCAAGGCCTCGCGTGCGCTGGCCAGTTGGGCAGCGCTCTGCTCCATGGCCTGGCGCACGGCGTCTTGCCGCGCTTCGGCAGCAACAAGTTCTTCACGCAATTCCTGCAAACGGGCAAGGCGCGCCAGCGTGCCTGCGCGGTTGCTGCTCGCCGGTACAAAGCCGTCACGGCTCACCACGCTGCCGGAAAGGGTGAGATAACGCTCGCCCGGCGTCAAATCGGCAAGCTGCAATGCGCTGTCCGGCAGCGGCAGCGGCTGCAAACCGGCGAGCCACGCGGCAAGCCCCTGCCTGCTTTTCACTATTTCCTGCCACGCGGGCGGCACGCTGCCGTCGCACACGAAGGCCTGCTGATGGCGCGCGGCCATTTCCGGCGACAGCGGCGCGCACAGGGCTTCCAGCCCTGCGCCCAGATGGCGCTCGATGGCTTCCTGCCACGCGGGCGCCACCTGCAAGCCATCGGCAAGGCGCGGCAAATCCTGCCATTGCGCTGGCGTATCGGCAGCGGGCGCGCCATGCCAATGCTCGAGCGTCTCCACCTTGCTGGTCAGCGCCGCCAGCTCGCGCGCCAGTTGCTGATCGTGACGCTGCTGCTCGCGATGCGCTTCCTCGGCATGGCGCACGTCTTCGCGCAGGCTGTCCGCCTGTTCATCCAGCTCGGCCAGCATGAGCGCATGGGTTTCCGCGGCCAGCGCCAGCGCTTCCACATCCGTTTCTTCCGCCGATTCGGGCAGAATTTCGGCGGCGAGGCGCTCCTCCAGCGTCAACTGCTGGCGGCGCAGCCCCTGCAACCGCGTGTCATGGGCGGTGACGAGCTCGCGATGGCGGTCGCGCAGGGTGCTCACGCGCTCCAGTTCGGCGCGCGCCTGTTGCGCGCTTTGCTGCACACGCTGGTAATCCTCGCGCGCCCGGCTTTCCTGCCCGCGCATGTCGGCGACGGTTTTTTCCAGCAATTGCAGGGCATCCTGATGCGCCTGCGCTTCGCCGTCATCCTGGTTTTGCTGCTGTTGCAGCCTGTCGTGGCGTTGCCTTGCGCTATCCAGCGCACGCTGCGCGTAATCGAGCGTGCTTTGCAAACTGGCCTTGCGCACCGTTTCGCGCTGCACGGCGGCTTGCGCCGTTTCGCAGTGCGCCTGCAACGGCGCATGTGCCGCTTCCGCCTCGCGCAGGGCGACGCGCGCGTTTTCTGCTGCGCCCTGCAAGCGCTGCACGTCCACCATCAGGGCGGCCAGCGCGGCTTCATCGTGCTCGTATTGCTGGTTGGCGGCATCACGCTCGCTGCATGCGGCAAAGAGCAGCCAGCTTTGCAGGCGGTATTCATGGCCGGCCAGTTCGCTGTGCAGTTCGCGGTAGCGCGTGGCGGTTATGGCTTCCTTTTCCAGCCGTTCGCGCGCCTTGGCGAGTTGCTGCAAACGGTCTTCATGGCGGCCAAGCAGCTCGCGCACCTGCTCCATGCGCCGCTCGCTGTCGCGTCGGCGGCTGCGGTAAAGCGCCACGCCCGCCGCTTCTTCCACGAAGGTGCGCAATTCCTCGGGCTTGGATTCGACGATGCGGCTCACCATGCCCTGCTCAATCACGGCATAGCTGCGCGCGCCAACGCCCGTGCCCTGCAACAGCTCGACGATATCGCGACGGCGGCAACGCTGGCGGTTGATGAAATAATGCGAGGTGCCGTCGCTCTCCACACTGCGGCGCACGATGATTTCCGCGTAGCTGGCAAAGGCGCCGCCAGCGCTGCCGTCGGCATTGTCGAAATGGAGCTCGACGCTCGCCATGGCCGCTGCCTTGCGCCCGGAAGAACCGGCAAAGATCACGTCGGTGAGCGATGCGCCGCGCAGCTGCTTGGCCGCGCTTTCGCCCAGCACCCAGCGCACCGCATCGATGATATTGGACTTGCCGCAGCCGTTCGGGCCGATAATGCCGGTGACCGCCGCATCCACGGGAAAAACCGTGGCATCGGCGAAAGATTTGAACCCGTGCAGGCGGATGGCGGTCAGACGCATGAAAAGAGACAGTGAAGCCGGAAAAAAAACGGCGTATTATACGGGCGCTTTGCCGCGATCGCACCACCGCCCGCGCAAGCGCTCCCTGCGATAATGATTTTTTACCATTTTTAAGCGCTTGTATGATGATTTTTTACCGTAACAAGCGCTTTATGATGGTAAAAAACAACTATAAATCACCAAATTATAAAAAGCCAACAAGGATTACACCATGAGCCAAGCTGCCCGCCAAGTCGTCGCCGATTATTTCCTGCGTCTGGCGAGCATGCTTTTTCCCATGCGTCACTGGTTGCCGCAAGTCACGCCCGCCACTGTGCGCGCCGATTTCTGGGCGGGGCTAACCGGCGCGGTGATGGTATTGCCGCAGGGCATCGCCTTTGCCCTCATTGCCGGACTGCCGCCGGAATTCGGCCTTTACAGCGCCATCGTCGTGCAGCTGCTGGCCGGCCTTTTCGGCTCCAGCTGGCACATGGTCTCGGGGCCGACCGTGGCGCTCTCCATCGTCATCCCCGGCATCATCGCGCCCTACGCCGTGCCCGGCAGCCCGCAATACATCGGCCTCTCGCTCACCGTGATGATGATGGTCGGCATCATCCAGCTCTCCTTCGGCCTCTTTCGCTTGGGCAGCCTCGTCAATTTCATCTCGCACACCGTCATCATCGGCTTTACTGCTGGCGCCGGCTTTCTCATCATCATGAGCCAGCTGCCCGCCTTTTTCGGGCACAGCGCCGAACGCGGCCTTTCCCTGTTCGAGCGCTTTTCCGCCATCAGCGAGATGGCGATGAGCCCGCACTGGCCGTCGCTTGCCGTCGCCCTCGTAACTTTGGCCGTCGCCATTGCCGTGCGCCGCATTCGCCCGCGCGCCCCGCATATGCTGCTCGGCATGATTAGCGGCACGCTTTTCGGCCTGGCGATTGGCGCGTCGGACAAAGGCGTGGCCATGCTCGGCGCGCTTCCGAGCGCGCTGCCGCAATTTACCCTGCCCGATATGCCCTTCCAGACGCTCACCAATCTGCTGCCGTCGGCTTTCGCGCTGGCCTTGCTCGGCCTGATCGAAGCGGTATCGATTGCGCGCTCCATCGCCATTCGTTCGCACCAGCGCATTGACGGCAATCAGGAATTTTTCGGGCAAGGGCTGTCAAATATTGTCGGCAGCTGCTGCTCGTGCTACGTGGGCTCAGGTTCGTTCAACCGCAGCGCTATCAATTACGACAGCGGCGCGAAAACGCCGATCGCGCTGGTCTTTACATCGGCCATTATCGCCGTGGTGCTTGTCTTTTTCCCCTGGCTCACCCGCGAGCTGCCCCTGCCCGCGATGGCGGCCACCATCCTGCTTGCCGGTTACAATCTTTTCGATTTCAGGCATATCCGCCTGATCGCCCGCACCAGCCGCAACGAGCTTTCCATCATTCTCGTCACCTTTATTTCCACCCTTTTCATCAACCTCGAATTCGCCATTTACGCCGGCGTGATTCTCTCGCTAGTGCTCTATCTGCAGAAAACTTCGCATCCCATGGTTACCGAAGTCGATTTCAGCGAGCTGATCAATATGCCGGATGCCGCGCCCGTGCCCATTCACGTCATCCGCCTCGACGGCTCGCTCTTTTTCGGCGCGGTCGATCACGTGCAAAACCGCTTGGCTGCCATTGGCCGCAACCGGCAATGGCGGCATCTGGTCATTCTTGCCGAAGGCGTCAATATCATCGACGTCGCCGGCATCGAAATGCTGCTCTCGCAAAAGCTGCGCCTGCAAAAAACCGGCGGCGACCTTTATCTCATCGGCGTCAAGCCGCATTTGCGCCGCAAACTGGCGAAAAGCCCGTATTGGCAGCGTCTTGATGGCGACAATACCCTGTTCGACAGCACCTACGTTGCCTTCCGCACCATCCTGCGCTCGCTCAATATCAGCAACTACCGCGCCTATATGAAGCATTTGTTCAGGGATTATCAGAAGCTGTAAAATAGTGTTTTTTTACCATCATGAAGCGCTTGTCGCGGTAAAAAATCACTATTTTTTCGTAAGATTTATCCCACCAGCAAGCCCCAAAAATACTGGAGCGCGAACACGAAAGGATGAATCAGCGTTTGCCAGAACGGCATCTGCGTTTCCTGCGTCACCAGAAAGGGAATCACGATCATCCGCGCCAGCAAGTAATACACGGCGATCACCAGCACCACGAACACCGTTTTCTTCAGCACATAGTCGGCAATCAGCGCCGTGGCGTTCACCGCGCTTTCGCGCGCAATGCGCTCGGCAATGTCGGCAGCGGTTTTCTGCCCGAAAAGCCAGTGCCAGACGTTGTCGGTGCGGCTTTCCGCCTCGCTCAGCGCCACGGCATAGACGCGCTGGAAGATTTCGTTTTCCACGAATTTCTTCACGTCGAAACCGTGGCTGCGGTAAATGGTGTGGCAGGTTCTCAGCGTTTTCAGCATGTTGTAGGTGCCCTGCACGATGGACAGCAGATAAACGCTGGCAATGGCAAGCAGCGCATGTTCGCGCGCGAGCCACAGCGGCAGCAGCAGTACCGCAGCCATGACCAGGGCGCTGTTGACGCTGAGATTGATGACGGCAGCGCGCAGGTGATGGTTGATCAGCCGCTTGAGTTCGCTTTCCGCTTCGCGGGTGCCGTCGATAATGCCCTGGGCAATGGCGGCATCTTCCTTTTCCGCCGCCAGCGAATTGCCGAAGCGCTTGGCCGCGAGTACGGCAACGGGAATGATGAACTGGATCATGGCGTTATCCGGCAGGCTGGGGAAGATCGGCGGCGGTGCGCGGTTGCGCTATTTGCCGAGCAGCATGTGCTGCGGCAAATGCTCGCGGAAATAGCTTTCGATGCCGCTCGCGATGCCGCGCGCGATTTTGTCCTGATGCGCGGGTGAAGCGAGCAGGCGCGCGTCTTCCGGGTTGGAAATAAAGGCGGTTTCCACGAGCAGCGACGGGATTTCCGGCGAACGCAGCACCACGAAGTTGGCGCGCTCCACGCTGCGCTTGTGGGTATGCCCCACTTTCGCCAGCTCGCGGATGGTATGGCGGCCGAACACGTTGCTGGATTCCAAAGTGGCATCGAGCTGGATATCGAGCAGCGCTTCCTGGATGTCGTTATCGTATTTGCTCACGTCCACGCCCCATTTGAGGTCAACCGCGTTTTCGCGCTTGGCGAGGTAGCGCGCGAGCTGCGAGGAAGCGCCCTTGGTGGAAAGCATATAGACGGAGGAACCACGCGGCCCTTCGCCTTCCACGGCATCGGCGTGAATGGAAACGAAAAGATCGGCCTTGTTGCGCCGCGCAATCGCGGTGCGCTCGCGCAGGGGAACGAACACGTCGCGATCGCGGGTGAGAATGGCGCGGTAGCCCGGCTTGGCGTCAAGCAGGCGCTTCAGGCGCTGGGAAATGGCAAGCACCGCCATCTTTTCCTGCAAGCCGGTAGCGCGGCTGATTGCCCCCGGATCCTTGCCGCCATGGCCAGGATCGATAACCACGATGATGTTTTTCTTGCTGGCGCCCACCGGCGGCGCGACCGGCACCTGCTTCTGCACCTTGCCGGAAGCGGAAATATTGCGCTCCACCATGAGCGCGGACGGTGGCTGCACCTGCACCGGCGGCACTACTACGGCCACATCCGCCGATGGCGGTTGCGGATTCACCACGGGCGGCACCGGCGTTTGCGCCACAGGCGGCGCAGCGATATTCACGCTTGCCGCGCCCGCATTGGCGTTTCGCGTCGGTGCGGGCGACGGCGTCTTGCCGGCAATCATGTCGTTCAGCTGCTGCCGCGTATCGAGCGGCCCGCCAGCGAAGACCACGAACGGCACCTGCGCCTCATCCAGCGACGAAAGCGTGAGCGCCGGATCATAGCTGCGGTCGTACACGTCCACCACGATGCGGTTGCCACGGCGGCCTTCCGGCTTCAGCGTATAAATATTGGCTTTCACCACATCATTGAGATCGATCACCACGCGCAGCATGTCCTGGCTGCGGAAGCCGCTGCGCACCGAATCGACCGGCCCATCGTTCAACACCAGCCCGGCCCGCCCTTCGCGACGGGCATCGGGAATATCGAGCACGATGCGCGGTGGATCCGGCAGACTGAATTGCTGGAAGACTGTCGGCGCATCAAGATCGAGCACGATTTGCACCTTGTCCGGCAGACGGTTGGCACGAATCCCTTCCACCACCACGGCAGCTTGGGCCCATACGGCGAGAAAAACCAGGCTCACTGCCAGGCAGAAGCGTTTCATGAAATTCCTTATGTCCTGATGCTCACAAACGCCGCGTATTATGCCAATTCCCCGGAAAGGCAACAAACCGCCGCGCAACATGCTTCGCTCAAGTCGAAATGAGAAATTTTCTCACGATAAGCGCTTATTGATGAGAAATAATTACTATATCAAGCGCTTTATATAGTGATTTTTTATCGCAAAAAGCGCTTATTAACGAGAAATTTTCCCATTTTGATACAGGATTACCACGATGTATGAATATCCTGCAACATGCCCGGATGGCCACGAGCCATCCACCCCTTCCCGCGCCATCTCGCCGGAAATCATCACTTTTTGACGGCGCTTTTCTCCGCTTCCGCGTCCAGCGCGCGCAGATAGTCGAGCTTGTCGGCGAGCTTGATTTCAAAGCCGCGCCGGTTCGGCTCGTAAAAACGCACGTCCGCCATCGCGTCCGGCAGATAGGTTTGCCCGGCGGCATAGGCGTTTTCCTCATGGTGCGCATAACGATAGCCCTTGCCATAGCCCGCTTCGCGGTGCGTTTTGGTCGGCGCGTTGCGCAAATGCAGGGGCACGGGATGCGCGGGATGCTCGCGCACATAGGCAAAGGCGGCTTTCATCGCGAGATAGCTCGCGTTGCTTTTTGGCGCCAGCGCGAGATAGGTGACGGCCTGCGCGAGCGCGAGATGCCCTTCCGGGCTGCCGAGGCGTTCGTAGGTCTGGTAGGCGTTGAGCGCGAGATTGAGTGCGTTGGGATCGGCATTGCCGATATCTTCGCTTGCCACGCACAACATGCGCCGCGCGATGGTGAGCGGATCGGCGCCGCCTTCGACCATGCGCGCAAACCAGTACATGGCACCATCGGGATTGGAGCCGCGCAGCGATTTGTGAAAGGCGGAAAGCATTTCGTAGAACCAGTCGCCCTGCTTGTCGAGCGCTTTCGGCTGGTCGGCAAGCGCTTGCGCGAGCGCGTCGTCGGCATCCATGTCCGAGGCGACGAGCAAATGCCATTCTTCCAGCCAGTTGAGCGCCTTGCGAATGTCGCCTGCGGCATGCCAGGCGAGCGTTTGCAGCCCGGGATGTTCGCGCAGGGCGCTGTCGCCAAGAATGTCCAGCCCTTTGTTGAGGCGCGCCACGATGTCTTCCGCTTCCACGGCATGCAGCTGCAAGACACGCAGGCGCGAGAGCAGCGCGTTGTTGACATGAAAAGAGGGATTTTCCGTGGTGGCGCCGATGAGGATGATGGTGCCGTCTTCCACAAAAGGCAGGAAAGCGTCCTGCTGCGCCTTGTTGAAACGGTGGATTTCGTCGATAAAGAGAATGGTGCGGCGGCCGAGGCTGCGCGCACGCTGCGCCTCATCGACGGCGGCACGCACGTCTTTCACGCCGGAAAAAACGGCGGAAAGGCGCACGAATTCGGCATCAAAGGCATGGGCGAGGAGAAGGGCGAGTGTGGTCTTGCCGCAACCGGGCGGCCCCCAAAGCAGCATGGAAAAGGGTTTGCCCTGGGCAATGGCGGCAGCGAGCGGCGTGCCCTCGCCCAGGATATGGCGCTGGCCGACGTAATCGGCGAGCGTTTGCGGGCGCATGCGCTCGGCAAGCGGCGGATCGGTGCGCGAGAACAGTCCTTCCTGTTGCATTTTATGGCCTTTCATCAATTTGTTGCTGTCATGAAGTATTTTATGCGCCTGCTCTTATTCTGCCATGGCGATACCCCGCAGTTCACGCTGCGCGGCAATCACTTTGCGCATCAAAGCGAGCAACTGCGTCTTTTCCGCCGCATCCAGTCCTGCAAGCGCATCAGCGTTGACTGTGCGGGCAATCGCGGTTGCCTGCGCTTCAAGCGCACGCGCCTTGTCGGTGAGCACAATGCACTTGCTGCGCGCATCCAAAGGATGCGATTCGCGCCTGACCAGTCCGTCGCGCTCCATGCGGATCAAGGTATTTGCCACAGTGGCCTGGGCAATGTCGCCGGATGCGATCAGTTCGTTCTGGGTAAGCCCGTCCTGACGCCACAGTTCCAGCAAAATGGCAAAGGGGGCAGGTGCCAACCCCAAAGGCTTCAAGCGCTCGCTGAGCAATGCGGCAAAAAGCCGCGCCATATGATTGGCAAGATAGCCAGCAGATTCTTCTTTCAACAGTGTTTTTTCCATATTCATTATCCGCCCTAAAATATAGCTTGCTATAAAATCTAAAATATAGCACGCTATTGAATGTAATATTCCCGGGAGAAACTCGCATGATACGTAAAAAAGTCTTCGTTTTTTTCACTACGTTGACGCTTGCCGCGTGCAACGGCACCATCAATGAGGATAACGTTATTCTGATCAATGCGTTCCATGTCTCTCCAGGGCAGGAAGAAGCCGCGCTTGCTGCGTGGCGCAAGGCGCGCGATTTTCTGAAAGACCAGCCCGGCTATCTCGACACCCGCCTGCATCAGAATATCGATCGCCAGGGTGAATTTTATTTCGTCAATGTCGCACGTTGGCGCAGCGCCGCCGATTTTCACGCGGCCGTCGCACGCATGCGCACTGCCTTGCCGGATAATCGTGTACCGGGTGTCAGTGCCCATCCCGGACTTTTCCGCATGATACCGGAAGAGAGCCAATGACAGCGCTGATATATGCCAACAGTTTGCTGGCATTGGCCAGTATGGCAGCAGCCCTTCTCGCCTGCTGGCGTCCGCAATGGATGAGCCGTTCGGCTGCGGCAAGCGATGGCGAGCGATTCTATGCACGTATGTATGCGTCGCGTGCACTGCCTGCCGGGCTGCTGACCTTGGTTGTGCCGTGGTATGGGCAAGGCGGTCTAGTCGCGGCCGTACTGTTGAGCGCCGCTGCGATGCAGATTGGCGATGCGCTCATTGGCTGGCAAAAACGGGAATGGGGGATGGTGGGTTTTCCTTTAGCCGCTGCTGCCATACATGTCGCAACATCCCTGGCTTTTCTGCCATGAAAAAGCGCCTTGTCGGACAGTCCGACAAGGCGCTGGCAAGCGGAGGGCAGCGTTTAAAGCTCGCCGATCACGTCCACGCCGGGCGGCGGCGTGAATTTGAATTTGCTGGCAGGCACGCCGGCGTTGCGCTTCAAACTATTGAAGCGAATGATGGTTTGCTGCGCACCGCCATCGACCATCACGGCGGCGAGGTTGTCATTGTTCATGACTACCCAGACGGCATCGTATTCGTTCTGCGCTTTTTTCGGGCGCAGCTGATAGACGGTGCCGCCCGCGCCGACCAGCCCTTGCAGGCGCGCAGGCGCCTTGTTGCGCACGATGGTGGAGATATTGAACTTGTCGCCGAGATTGGGGTTGCCGTTCAGGAGTTCCATGGCCACGTCGCCAACCAGTTCGTCGCGGCTTCTCACCGCGATTTGCTCGAGATCCACGTCGTAATGGATGACTTTCTTGCCGTCGGAGACGATTACCTGCTGGCTCGGCGTCTGGTAGTCCCAATAAAATTTGCCGGGTTTCGCCATCCACATCTGGCCGGTGGTTTTCTGTTCGCCACGGTTGCCGTAAACGGTTTGCGTGAACGCGCCCTGCATGTCGCGGGTGTCGAGGAGATAACGGGTGAGCGCGTTGTCGTGCGCGCCGGAAAGGGTCACTTTGTCCGCATTGGGCGCTGCCGCTTTTTCCGGCATGGGCGCAACCTCGATTTGCAGGGGCTGGCTTTGCTGCGGCGCGGGCTGGATTTGCACGCCTTCCGCGGGCTTTTGTTCATCGTCGGCGGCCGTTTTGTTGAAAAGCTGGGCATGGGCGGTGGCGCTGCCCGCCAAGGCGATGAGGGCAAGGGTTTGTAAAGTCTGGCGCATGGCGGTTCCTTGTCTGCGGATAAAAAAGAGCGCTTAAGGTAGCACGGCTGCGGGCAGGACGCGCTACCATCGCTTAATCTTCCATTGAATGAGAAATTTTCTCACCATCAAGCGCTTATCGTGAGAAAATTTCTCATCATAAGCGCTTGATGGTGGTAAAAAATGATTATTTTTAGCTGTTTTATGATTCAGTAATCCTCGTCTCCGCCTTCGCCACGCGGCACCAGCACTTTGCGCTGGCCGCGATCAAGGCCGGAGACGATGCCGGCGTATTCCATCGCTTCGATGATGCGCGCCGAGCGGTTGTAGCCGATGCCGAGCTTGCGTTGCAGCCAGGAAATCGAGGCCTTGCCGTGTTCGACGACGAGCGCGACCGCCTGGTCGTAGAGCGGATCGAGTTCAGGGTCGTCACTGCCGCCGTTGCCGCCGAATCCGGCGGCGCTCGCCGGGCTGGTGATGGATTCTTCGTAGTTGGGCTCGCCCTGGCTTTTCAGGAAGGTGGTGAGCGCATCGACTTCATGGTCTTCCATGAAGGCGCCATGCACGCGGCGCGGCGCCGAGCTGCCGGGCGGCATGTAGAGCATGTCGCCGCTGCCGAGCAGCGCTTCCGCGCCCTGCTGGTCGATGATGGTGCGCGAGTCGATTTTGCTCGAAACCTGGAAAGCGATGCGCGTCGGCACGTTGGCCTTGATGAGGCCGGTGATCACGTCCACTGACGGGCGCTGCGTCGCCAGGATAAGGTGAATGCCGGCGGCGCGCGCTTTCTGGGCGATGCGCGCAATGAGTTCTTCCACGCGCTTGCCCACCACCATCATCATGTCGGCCAGTTCGTCGATGACGATGACGATATACGGCAATTCCTTGATTTCCGGCGGCTGGTTCGCAAGGCCGATATGGTCTTCGGCGCGCCACAGCGGATCAAATACGTGCTCGCCGCGCGCTTTCGCCTCGCGCAGCGCGGTGTTGAAGCCGATGATGTTGCGCACGCGCATTGCCGACATCAGCTGGTAGCGCCGCTCCATTTCCTCAACCGCCCAGCGCAGCGCGTTTTCCGCATCGTTCATGTCGGTCACGACTGGCGTGAGCAAGTGGGGAATGTCTTCATACATGCTCATTTCCAGCATTTTCGGATCGATGAGGATGAGCTTGAGTTCGTCCGGCGTAGTTTTGTACAGCAGGCTTGCGAGCATGACGTTGATGGCAACCGATTTGCCCGAGCCGGTGGTGCCCGCCACCAGCACGTGCGGCATTTTCGCGAGATTGGCGACCATCGGTTCGCCGGCGATGTCGCGACCGAGCACCACGGTCAGCGGCGCTTTCGATTCGCGGTAATCGGGCGATTCGAGAATGCTGCGCAAATACACGGTATTGCGCTTGCGGTTGGGAATTTCGAGGCCGACGTAGGGCTTGCCGGGAATGACATCGACCACGCGCACGCTCTGCACGGACAGGTTGCGCGCGAGATCCTTGTCCAAATTGGAAATCTGGCTCACCTTGATGCCGGGCGCGAGCTCCAGTTCCAAACGGGTGATCACCGGCCCCACTTCGATATTGGCGACTTGCACATCGAGGCGGTAATCGGCAAGCGCGCGCTCGACGCGCGCCGCCATCATGTCGAGCTCTTCGTCGCTGTAATCGACGATGGCAGGCGGCTCGGTGCGCAACAGCGACAGCGGCGGCAACTGGTAAGCCTCATCACGGCCGCGCGCCGGGAAGTGCGGCGTGGCGAGCGGCGCGAGCTTGACGCGCATCCCCTGCGCCGAAGCAGCGTTTTCCGCCTCGAACGGCATCAGGTCGCGCTCTGCGGGCGGCTCCTCCTGCTCCAGCATTTCTTCCAGGAAAGAGGTATCTTCCGGCACGCGCGAGGTATCCACGAAAGCGGGTCTCACCTCATCGCGCGGATCTTCCAGCGAAAACCCGGAAAAATTGATGGTCGGCTCGCCCACTTCGGCATCGTCGCGCAGCGGAAAGGCATCAAAACCGGCAAAGGGATCGTTATCAGCGGTTTTCTTGTCACGCGGCGCATCTTCCAGGCGCGGTTCGCGTTGCGCAAACCAGCTGTTCATGCCGCGGTTGCGCGGCGTCGCCACGGTCTTTTCCGGCGGCACGGCAAGCGGTTCCTCGGGCAACGGCAGCGGAGCAGGCGGCGGCGTTGCATCCGCTTCGTCGCGTTCTTCCCTGTAATTCGACCAGCTGAGATCCACGGACGGCTCATTGCGCGGCTGTTCCGCATCGAGACGCTGGCGCAGCGCCTGACGCCGGTTTTCGCCGCCTGCCGGACTCTCTGCGGCGGGCTGCGCGTCCACTGCCGGTTTTTTCTTGCCATCGAGTTTGTTGCTGGCCTTGTGGAAAAAGAGCAGCAGCACATTGCCGATTTTCTCCATCACCCACAACCAGTTGATGGCAAAGAGCAAGGTCATCGACAGGAAAAACACGCCGGTATAAATGCCCATGACGCCCACCATGGGCAGAATTTCCAGCAGCCACATGCTCAGTTTCTGGCCAGCCAGCCCACCGGCGGTAATGGCCACGGAATTGACGGCAACCGGCCAATGGATGGAGAGGATGCCGGCGAGTGCAGGCAGCCCGCCCAGCAGGCTGACCAGCTTCCACATCATCATTTCCGCATCGATCTGCCCGCGCCGCGCGCTTTGCCAGCCGATGGCAAGCAGGCTTACGGGCAGCAGATAGGCGGCATAGCCAAAAAGCGACAGCAGCGCGTCAGCCGCATAGGCGCCGGGCGTGCCCAGCCAGTGACGCACCTCTCCCGTGCCCGACGTGCTCCAGCCGGGATCACCCTCGTGATACCCGAGCAGCACAATCAGGATGATGGCGGCCAGCGCGACAGAAAGCAGGAACCACAAGTCAGTGATTCCCCGACGCAAATAATACAGCCAGTTGTCGTGTGCAGAATTTCGGTTCATTCCTGTTCCTTGCCCTGTGGCCGCCCATGGCGGCGGGCCCGTCCGGTCAAAAAAGGGGCTTATTGTAAAAAAATTATCGTGCCATTGCACTCATGCAGGAACATGGGAGGAGAATGGCAAACGGATACGGCCGTTTTTCCCGACGGCCATCAGCCGCGACGCGCGCGAATCATCACCCTTTGTGGCGGCGGCAGGCCTTCGATGGTGCGGGAAAAATCGGCCTGCATGAAATCCCTGAGCGACTGCCTGTCCATCCAGGCGGTGGCGCGCTGTTCTTCCGCCGTGGTGGCGACGACCGGCCCGGCCACCATGTCCACAAAGCCGAGACGCGCAAGCCAGCCGCAAAGCGCTGCCACGCTGGGCAAAAACCACACGTTGCGCATGCCCGCATAGCGGTCGCGCGGCATGAGAACCGTTTGTTCATCGCCGTCCACAACCAGCGTTTCCAGCAGCAGCGTACCGCCCGGCAGCAAGGTATCGCGCAGCTGCGCAAGATGGCCGACGGGATCACGGCGATGGTAGAGCACGCCCATGGAAAGCGTGAGATCGAATCCGCCGAGCGGCAACGCATCGAGCGTGGTCGGCAGATACACCGCGCCCGTTTCGCCGGCCATTTTCGCCACGGCCAGATACTGGGCGAAACAATGCCAGGAAGGATCCACGCCCACGGCGAGCTTCGCGCCCTCGCCCAACATGCGGTAAAGAAAATAGCCGTTGCCGCTGCCCACATCGAGAATATGCCGACCGGCAAAATCCAGCCCCATGTCGAGCAGGCGCGCAAACTTCATGTCGCTGCGCCATTCGCTGTCGATTGCCACGCCATGCAGGGCAAACGGCCCCTTGCGCCACGGCATCAGCGCCTTGAGTCCGTCAGCCAGCGCCTCGCGCTCAGCATCCGCCATTTCTCCGCAAACGCTGACGACGCGCTGCGCAAAATCCTGCCGCCCTGCCCTGCCCGGCAGGCTTTCCACCACGGCAAGCCAGTCATCAAAATGGCCATGCCGCGTCGCATACGAAGTTTCCAGTGCGCCATGCGCGATGTCGTCCAGCGCGTGCAGGCCGGGTTTGTGCGCGCACAGGCGCTGCCATTCGGTAAGCGCCGGATTCATTTCACTGCCGTCCAAGCCATGAAGGAAAAGCCCTGATAATAAGGAAGCACTTGCGAAAAACCCGCCCGTTGCAGGCGCGCCACCACATCCGCCGCCGCATCCGTTTTCATCACGTTTTCCAGCGATTCGCGTTTCTGCGCCACCGCCAGCTCGGAATAGCCTTGCGAGCGCTTGAACGCCTCATGCCAGAGGCGCAGACGCTCGTCCGCCGGCCGCGTTTTTTCCGCGATCAGCAAAGCGCCGCCCGCAGGCAGCGCCGCATAAATCCTGGCCAGCAAGGCATCGCGCAAGGCCGGATCCACGAACTGCAACACGAAATTGAGCACCGCCACGCGGCATGGCGCCAGCGCCATATCCACAATATCTGCATGCAAAACCTCAATCCCCCTGACGCCAGCGCCCGCCACATAATCGCCAAGCCGCGCCACCATCGCTTCCGACAAATCCACCGCCGTGATGCGTGCATCCGCTGGCACGAAGCGCCTGATCGCGAGCGACACGCCACCGAGCGAACAGCCAAGATCGTAAACATGATCGCCATCCCGCAAAAACTGCCCGGCCACCACCGCCGTCATCTGCAACAGCGCGGCATAGCCGGGAATCGAGCGGTGAATCATGTCGGGGAAAACTGCCACAACCCGTTCATCGAACGCAAAATCCACCGGCGTTTGCGGCGCGTCATAAATCGTATCGGGAGGAAAAAGCGTCATGGAAACCTTAAGCCACAGGAAAAACGCGCGCTAGTATAGCAACCCGCAACAACGCAGCGGGAGCCAATCCCACACAACCTCAAAAAACATAAAAACCATAATTACAACAAAAATAGTAATTTTTTACCATCAATAAGCGCTTATTGCGATAAAAAATTACTATGCAAAGCGCTTATAATAGCGTATTTTTACCATATGCAATATTTTCCTTGCAACCTCGCGCATGGCAAGGCATTGTCCGCACACGCCCCATCAAGGAACACCATGAATCCCTCCCTGCACTGGCAACTGGAAAACCGCTACCCAACCCTGCCCCGCCTTTTTTATGTGCCGGTCAGCGCCGCCGCCTTTCCCGCGCCGCACATCGTCATCTTCAACGACGCGCTCGCGCGCGACCTCGGCCTGCTCCGCGAAGGCGAAACGCCCGATCCAGCCGCGCTTGCCCCCTATCTCGTCGGCAACCGTTTCCCGCCTGGCGCAACGCCTGTCGCGCAAGGCTATGCCGGTCACCAGTTCGGCCATTTCACTCGCCTCGGCGATGGCCGCGCTACCCTGCTCGGCGAGCAGCGCACCCCCGACGGCCGCCTCATCGACCTCCAGCTCAAGGGCAATGGCCGCACGCCATTTTCCCGTCGCGGCGACGGCCGCGCCGCGCTGGCGCCGATGCTGCGCGAATACCTGATCAGCGAAGCCATGCACGCCCTCGGCATCCCCACCACGCGCAGCCTTGCCGTGGCCACCACCGGCGAAACCATTGCGCGCGAACGTCCGCTGCCCGGCGCCGTGCTCACCCGCAGCGCGCAAAGCCATATCCGCGTCGGCACCTTCCAGTATGCCGCCGCCTTCGGCAATCATGCCGAGCTGCAAGCGCTTGCCGAATTCACCCGCGCCCGCCACTACCCGCAACTCGAAACCGGCGACCACCTCGCCCTCTACCGCGCCATCATCGGACGCCAGGCAGAACTCATCGCCAAATGGCAGCTCGCAGGCTTCGTGCATGGCGTGATGAATACCGACAACATGGCCGCAAGCGGCGAAACCCTCGACTACGGCCCCTGCGCCTTCATCGACCGCTATGATCCCGCCACCGTGTTCAGCTCCATCGACCACCATGGCCGTTACCGCTACGACCAGCAGTCCGCCATCGCGCAATGGAATCTCGCGCGCCTTGCCGAAGCGCTGCTCCCCCTCTTTGCCAACGATGCGAAAAACGCCGTTGACCTCGCCAGCCGCGAACTTTCCGCCTTCATGCCCGCCTTCGACAGCGCATGGCTTGACGGCATGCGCGCCAAACTTGGCCTGGCCGACGCGCACCTTGACGACCACGCGCTTGCCGACGACCTGCTTTCCCTCATGCACGCGCATGAAGCCGATTACACCAACACCTTCGTCCGCCTCACGCTCGCAGCGCTCAGCGAAGACGGCAGCCATCTTGCAGGCACCCAGGCGCTTTTCCAGAGTGATGCCTTCGCCGAATGGCAAGCGCACTGGCAGGCGCGTTCGCCTGATGGCAGGCGTATGCAGGCCGCCAACCCCTTCATCATCCCGCGCAACCACCAGGTAGAAGCCGCCCTGCAAAGCGCCGAAGATGGCGACATGCGCCCTTTCCACGCCCTGCTCGCCGCCCTGCAACACCCCTTTGCTCACGATTCTGCGCACCGCCATTACCAGAACCTCCCGCCCGCAAACGAACGCTACCGCACCTTTTGCGGCACGTGATCACAAATTGGCAGTAATGACGGATTGGTTTTAACCGTACACCGCCACTCAGAGAAATACATAGCAATCAGGCATTGCAATCCATCTCCCTGCCATTTACAGACTTCCGAGCACAAAAAACCGCCAAAATGGCGGTTTTTTCTCACAACAAGCGCTTGTCTGTGGCAAAAAATCACTATTTACAGCACTTCCTTCGCCGACATGTCCGCATGATAGGACGAGCGCACCATCGCGCCCGAGGCCACGTGGGTGAAGCCCATCTTTTTGCCTTCGGTTTCAAACATCACGAATTCATCCGGGGTGTAATAGCGCCTGACCGGCAAGTGATGCACGCTCGGCTGCAAATACTGGCCAATGGTGAGCATGTCCACGTGATGGCGGCGCATGTCTTCCATCACCGCGAGGATTTCTTCCGGCTCTTCGCCAAGCCCCACCATCAGTCCCGATTTGGAAATTACTTTTTTGCTGCCGCACGCCGCCTTGTAATCGCGCAGCAGCGCCAGCGATTGCTCGTAATTGGCGCCCGGGCGCGCCTCGAGATAAAGGCGCGGCACGGTTTCCATATTGTGGTTGAAAACATCGGGCGGCGTGGCCACCAAAATGTCGATGGCCTTTTCCACGCGGCCGCGAAAATCCGGCGTCAGAATTTCTATCGTCATGCGCGGCGAAGTCTTGCGGATTTCCGTGACGCAGGCAGCAAAGTGCGACGCGCCGCCGTCGAGCAAATCATCGCGATCGACCGACGTAATCACTACATGGTGCAACCCCATGGCAGCGACCGTTTCCGCCAGATGACGCGGCTCGTCAGGATCGAGCGGATTCGGGCGGCCATGCCCCACATCGCAGAACGGGCAGCGCCGCGTGCAAATATCGCCCATGATCATGAAAGACGCGGTGCCGTGGCGGAAGCATTCGCCGAGGTTCGGGCATGACGCTTCCTCGCACACACTGTGCAGCTTCTGCTCGCGCATGATGCCCTTGAGCCTCTGCACCTCGGGACCGCCCGGGAATTTCGCGCGAATCCAGCTCGGCTTGCGCAGGCGCTCCTGCCCCACATGCTCAACATTGACAGGAATCTGGCGGATCTTGTCGGCGCCTTTTTTCTTGACGCCCATGGATTTCGGCTTTTGCGAATCAACCGTTTCGCTCATGGCGGGTTTTCCGTGCATTAGAAAGAAAGGCGCGCATTTTACCGCGTTAACCCTGCCGATAACAGTTTCTCATAAAATCATCAAAAATAGTGATTTATTACCACAAATAAGCGCTTATAATGAGAAAATTTCTCGCAATAAGCGCTTATCGATGAGAAAATATACCATTTCCTGACAAACCATCCCCGCAAGCGCTATCATGCCTGCATTCAAACCCGTACATATAAGGGAGACATTTCATGTCACGCGCAATCATATTGATGATGGATTCGGTCGGCATCGGCTCCGCGCCCGATGCCGACAAATTCGGCGACGCAGGCGCCAGCACCCTCGGCCACATCGCCGCACGCTGCGCCGAAGGCAAGGCCGACAATGACCAACGCAAGGGCATCCTCCATCTGCCCAACCTCGCATCATTGGGCTTCGGCCATGCCTGCCGCGATGCCAGCGGCGCTTTCCCCGCCGGCTGGGACGAAAGCGCCATCACCTTGCAAGGCGCCTATGCCCACGCCCAGGAAATCAGCAACGGCAAGGATACCCCGTCCGGCCATTGGGAAATGGCAGGTGTGCCCGCGCTTTTCGAATGGGGCTATTTCCGCGACAAAGAAAACAGCTTTCCGCAGGATCTGCTCGACCGCATCGTCAAGCGCGCCAACCTCCCCGGCTATCTCGGCAATTGCCACGCTTCCGGCACCACCATCATCGCCGAACTCGGCGAAGAACACATGCGCACCGGCAAGCCCATCTTCTATACCTCCATCGATAGCGTCTTCCAGATTGCCGCGCACGAAGAAACCTTCGGCCTCGAGCGCCTCTACGAACTGTGCCAAATCGCCTTTGAGGAACTCGACGGCATGAACATCGGCCGCGTCATCGCCCGCCCCTTCGTCGGCACCGACGCGAGCAACTTCAAGCGCACCGGCAACCGCCACGACTACGCCATCAAACCACCCTCCACCACCATCCTCGAGAAAATCATCACGGAAGCGGGCGGCGAAGTGCACAGCATCGGCAAAATCGCCGACATCTACGCCAACACCGGCATCAGCCATTCCACCCGCGCGAGCGGCCTGCCGCAACTTTTCGACACCACCCTGCAAGTGGTGCGCGACGCGCCGGACAACAGCCTCATTTTCACCAACTTCGTCGATTTCGACAGCGAATACGGTCATCGCCGCGATGTCGCCGGTTATGCCGCCGCGCTGGAATATTTCGACAGCCGCCTGCCCGAGCTCTTTGCCATCCTGCGCCCGGATGATCTCGTCATCATCACCGCCGATCACGGCAATGATCCCACCTGGCACGGCACCGACCACACCCGCGAATTCGTGCCCATTCTCCTCTATGGCGATGGCGTCACACCGGGGGCAAACCTGGGCCGTCGTGCCACCTTTGCGGATATTGCACAAACACTCGCCAAGCGCTTCGGCACCAGCGCCATGGATTACGGCACTCCCCTCTTCTCCTGAGCCTGCGCATCAAGGGCATGGTGCAACGCCATGCCCTTTTCTTCTCATCCGCTGCGGAAATGCAACAGAATTCTCATCCGGCTAAAAATTACGACCATCTAACAAAAATGATTCGCTATTAAAAACAGCATAATTTGTTTTTTTAGGCACGATACTTGCTTATTTCCCCGACGTCCGTCTGGTTGTGACAATCTTTCGCAAAAACCAACCTGAATCACACCAAAAATCCTCAATATATGTTGATTCTTGACCACATATAGAAAAGTGCACAAATATGATTTTTAAATAAATTTTTTATTACCCTTAAAAATTTGGCTTTAGAATTTCACTATTCCACCGTGACTCCTTCCTCACACATCAGTTAGCGAACAAAAATATGATTAGAAACCATTGTGTTGCTTGAAAACCAGGACGCCATATCAATGTTTTGTTTTTTTAATAAACAGAGCTGAGATAGTAATTTTCATACAATTCAATACATTAAAATATTTCAAATCCTGTCATCCTTAAATTACTATTCGACAACAATATAAATATAACTATATTAGTAGGATAAGAAATAAAACGTTTGTTTCGAATCATGTGCATCTTGTCATGAAGCGGAAAAATGATAATGTACGCAACCTAGGCGATTATTTTTAATAATCATCCTTTCTTCTCTCGGAGACTATCATGGCGCAGATTAGCCTCAAAAATTCACATAAAACCACAGACGATGAGCAAAAACATCCGTCTTCAGCTCCCGCACCGCATAAAGGGCGTTACCGTGCCCTGAAAATTGCGCTGGTTTTGTTGGCCCTTTTTACCACGGCAGTTTTAAGTACCCAGTATTACCTGTCTTCCCGGATTGCCATCAACTTCGCGCGCAACGCGGCGATCAACAGCCAGATCTACCTGCACGACAAATTCGTGATTTCTCTCGGGGCAATAAAAAATGCCACCCGTGAGGCCGACAGGCAAAAATACGCCGCCTATGCCGTCAGCACTTTCAAAAGCATCGATGAAATCTACGACAAGCTCGCCAACGGCGGTGAAGTCATCATCGGTCACCCTGAGGAGCGCACCATCCACATTCCCAAAGCCTACGACAGCATCGATGCCGCCGCCTCCGAAAACGACTTCAACAAATGGCGCACCACAACAGTGAAAAGCCATGCCATGGTGGAAAAGCTGGAAGAATACCTCGCCGGCAAGGCCGGGCTCCCCGATCTCGAATATGTTTATGCCTTTGAAATCGCAAAATGGGCCAAAGGTTATACCTTCCTTTTCCAAAGCCGCGACTATCTGATCGAACAGGAACGCCGCCTGACCCGCTATTCTGAAATTCTCCAGCTCGCTTCGATAGTCCTGCTCATTTCGGCTTTCAGCTATCTCATTTTCATGGGTATCCGCCGCCTGACCAAAGCCGACGCCGAAGCCGACGCAGCACGCAAGGAAACCACGGAAATCATGGAAACCGTTACGGAAGGCCTGTTCCTGATCGATGAAAACCTGACCATTGCCAACCAGTACTCGCAAATTCTGGAAAAAATTCTCGGCACCCGGAAAATTGCCCAGCGCAAGCTTTCCGACCTGCTTGGCCAATTGGTCAGCCGTAGCGAAGTTGAAACCGTAAACGGCTTCATCAAGCAGCTTTTCAATGCCCGCGTCAAAGCCAACCTGATTCATGACCTGAACCCGCTGGATCGCGTACAGGTGCACCATGATGACCAACGCGGCAACATCGTCACCCGCTGGCTTTCCTTCCAGTTCAACCGCGTCTATCGCGGCAAACAGGTCGAGCGCATTCTCGTCAGCGTGAAAGACATCACCGAAGCCGTCCAGCTGGAACAGCATCTTGCCCGTCAGCAGGAGCAAAACCACCAGCAAATCGAAATGCTTGCCAATATTTTGCGCATCGACGCGAAAATGCTGAACGGATTCCTGCTGGCAGCCAAATTGCGCATCAACAAAATCAATAACATCCTGCGTCGTCCGCACCATCGCCCGGATGACCTGCGCCACAAGGTCGATGAAATCTTCCATGAAATCCACAGCCTGAAAGGCGAAGCCTCGGTGCTCAACATGAGTGCCTTCATCTCGCTCGCCAATGATCTTGAAGACAAATTGCAGAAATTGCGCCGGGCGCCCAGCCTCTCCGGGGATGACTTCCTCTCCATGACCATCATCCTCGATCAGATTATCGAGCTGACCAAACGCATCGAACTGCTGAACCGTCGCATTTCCGACATGCGTTCCGGTAACGACAACGGCGACTACAATAACAATCAGGAATTCAACCAGTTCCTGAGCGAAGAAGCAGCGGCATCGGACCAGTTGCTGCAAGAGCACTTCGGCCGTTTCGCCTCGCAAATCGCCGAGCGTACCGGCAAGAACGTCATCTTCCGCAGCAGCGGGCTGGATACCACACCGCTGGAAGAACCGCAAAAAAGCATCGTCAAGGATCTCATCATCCAGATGATGCGCAACGCCATTGTTCACGGCATCGAAAGCCCAGATGAGCGCAAGCAGGCCGGAAAGCAGGAAGAAGGCAAGCTACAGGTGCACCTGCATCCTGTTGAGCAGGGCGTGGAACTGATCATCGAAGACGATGGCCGCGGCATTGATTTCGACAAGCTGCGCAGTCGCGCCGCCGAAATGGAAGAATTCCGCGACCGCGATCCGGCAAGCCTTACCAACAAAGAGCTCTTCGGCATCCTGTTCAGCGATGGCTACTCCACTGCCGAGGAACTGACCGAAGACGCCGGCCGTGGTGTCGGCATGGGCATCATCAGAAAGCGCATCATCGAGCTGCAAGGCCGCATGAGCATTTCCTCAAGCCACGGCCAATACACCCGATTCACCATCTGCTTTGGTAAATAAAGGAAAAATATAAATGTACCGACTGATGATAGTTGATGATTCCATGATCATCCGCAACAAGATTTCGCGCATGCCCAAGCAAAGCGGCTTCACCGTCGTCTGCAAGGCGGAAAACGGCGCCAAGGCCGTGGAAATGTGCCTCAAGCACAAGCCCGATATCGTCACCATGGATCTCACCATGCCAGAAATGGATGGCCTCTCCTGCATCGAGGAACTGGTGAAAATCAAACCAGACATTCAGATCCTCGTGGTATCGGCACTTTCCGACAAGGCTACCGGCATCAGAGCACTTGAGCTGGGTGCCAACGGCTTTCTGCACAAACCCTTCACCGACGAAGAACTCTACTCCGCGCTGAAAGACCTCATGGAGGAATAAACATGACCAAAGAACAACGCCTGCAAGTCTTTATTGATGGCGCCAACCGCTTCTTCAATGAGGTCAACAAAATCGACGTTGAAGTCTGCACCCCCTATCTCGTGGAAAACAACGTTCCCACCGCGCATGATTACACTGGCATCATCGGCATCTCCGGGCCGTACAAAGGCTGCGTCTATTTCACTGCGCCGCAGATTCTCCTGCGCCATCTGCTGCTCTCCATGGACGAACTCGATAATTCCGAAAGCGCCATGCTTGATCTGACGGGTGAAATTGCCAATACCATTGCCGGCAATGCCAGAAGCGAATACGGTGAAGAATTCATGATCTCCGTTCCGATGATCATGAAAGGTGCGCCCAATGAAATCTACCTTCCACGCGATTCGCGTTCCTATGTGATCCCGTTGCGCTGGAAAAAATACAGTGCAGCCATCGTCATCTGCCTGCGCAACGAATAATCCTTTTTCATGGCACCTACCTACAGCCCCGTCAGGGGCTTTTTTTTTTACTGCAAACACAACCAAATACCGGCAAAGCAATCATTCCCGCACACAGAACATAACCTGCCGCACCTGCCACAGATGCTGCCCGCACTGCCCTGCACCAGCCTTTCCCTGTAACATGCCCAGCACCAGCAATCGCAGTCCAAAGCGCCGGATACGCCTCATCCCGTCATGTACCCGCTTCAAATGCTGCCCGCAACATTCCGTCATCGCCGCGTAATAACAACCAAAACCCAAAAATCCCAAAAATAGAGATTTTTTATCACAAACAAGCGCTCTGCTTGCAAAATTTTCTCACCATAAGCGCTTATAAATGGTAAATTTTCTCACCAACCCATTCCTTTTTTCTTGCTGCGGGAAAATCGCACCATGTGGCTTCCCCGCGCTCTCTGCAACGGACAGCATCATGAAGCGGCGCCCCATCCTCATCCCGCCAGCCTTGCCGTGCATGGCATCTCTGCCGCCGTGCCGTTAAAATAGCGCCTTTTCCGCATTCGAAACATTCATGCAATATCCTGTTCATTATGACGTTCTCGTCGTCGGCGGCGGCCATGCCGGTGTCGAGGCCGCCTGTGCCGCCGCGCGCATGGGTGCGCGCACCCTGCTGCTCACCCACAACATCGAAACCATCGGCCAGATGAGCTGCAATCCCGCCATCGGCGGCATCGGCAAAGGTCATCTCGTCAAAGAAATCGATGCCCTCGGCGGCCTCATGGCGCGCGCCGCCGACCGAGCCGGCATCCAGTGGCGCACGCTCAACAGCCGCAAGGGCCCGGCGGTGCGCGCCACCCGTTGCCAGGCCGACCGCATGCTTTATAAAGCCGCCATCCGCGCCATGGTGGAAAGCCAGGAAAATCTCGATATCTTCCAGACGCCAGTCACCGATCTCATCCTCGAAGGCGACCGCGTCACCGGCGTCAAAACCCGGCATCTCATCGATTTCATGGCCACTGCCGTCGTCGTCACCGCCGGTACGTTTCTGGGCGGCCGCATCCATGTGGGGCTCAACAACTTCTCCGGCGGCCGCGCTGGCGACCCGGCCTCTCTCGAACTCTCCTCGCGCCTGCGCGACCTGCCCTTTGCCGTCGCGCGCATGAAAACCGGCACGCCGCCGCGCATTGATGCGAGAAGCGTTGATTTCTCCGTCATGGAAGAACAGCCGGGCGACACGCCGCGCCCGGTCTTTTCCTATCTCGGTAGCCGCGACGAGCATCCGCGCCAGGTCTCCTGCCATATCACCCACACCAACGAAAAAACCCACGACATCATCCGCGCCTATATCGACCAGGCGCCAATGTACGCGGGCGTCATCGTCGATGCCTTCGGCCCGCGCTACTGCCCTTCCATCGAAGACAAAGTCATGCGCTTTGCCGACAAAACCAGCCATCAGGTCTTTATCGAGCCGGAAAGCCTGACCACCCAGGAACTCTACCCCAACGGCGTCTCCACCAGCCTGCCCTTCGCAGCGCAAATCCAATATATCCAGAGCATCAGGGGACTTGAACAGGCGCGCATCACCCGCCCCGGCTATGCCATCGAATACGACTTCTTCAACCCCGCCGGTCTTCATCACACCCTGGAAACCCGCACCATTGCCAACCTCTATTTCGCCGGCCAGATCAACGGCACCACCGGCTACGAGGAAGCGGGCGCGCAAGGCATCCTCGCCGGCATCAACGCCGCGCTGCGCGCGCGCGGCGAAGACGGCTGGCATCCCGAACGCGAACAGGCCTACATCGGCGTCATGGTTGATGACCTCATCACCCAGGGTACGCGCGAACCCTACCGCATGTTCACCAGCCGCGCCGAGCATCGCCTGCTGCTGCGCGAAGACAACGCCGACGCGCGTCTCACCGCCATCGGCTACCAGCTGGGCTGCGTCGATGAAGCGCGCTATCGCGTCTTCAGCGACAAAATGGAAGCGATTGCGCGCGAGCAAAACCGCCTGCAAACCCTCGTCATCAAGGCCGAACATATTGAGGGACTTGCGCAAAACACCCAGGCCGCCGAGCTCCTGAAGCGCCCGGAACTCGATTATGCCGCGCTCGCCAAGCTCCCCGGCTTCGACGCGCCGGAGCTTTCCGCCGACGTTATCGAGCAAATCGACATCCACGCCAAATACGCAGGCTACATCGCGCGCCAATACGCGGAAGTGGAAAAGCTCGCCAAGCACCGCGAACAGCCCCTGCCGTCCGCCTTTGATTACACGCAAATCCGCGGACTCTCTGCGGAAGTGGCGGAAAAACTGAATCACGTCCAGCCCAAGGACATGGCGCAGGCCGGCCGCATCCCCGGCGTCACGCCTGCCGCCCTCTCGCTCCTCCTCATTCATTTCAAGAAACATCCGACGGAGATTCCCGCATGAAATTCAAACTCTTCGGCGCCACCATCCCCAAACTCGAATGGCAGAAACTGAAAAGCAAGCAGAAAAACGTGCCCGATCTCTACCGCAGCGCCGTGCCTGGCGGCTGGCTGATGACAAGCGGCGGCGAACATGCCGCGCTCGTTTTCATTCCCGATGCCGACCACGAATGGGATGGCAATTCCTTTCCCGTGCAGGATGACAACGACGATTATTGAGCCAAGCCCACTGTTCGGGACAAAACCCGTTCATGTGATGATTGCCCGCAAGGCGGGCGCAGGCGGCTGGTGAGTTTTGCAAGGTTGCGGAGCCTGTCGAAGCATTTTGCACATTGCGCGCTTGTCGCCTGTCGGCAGGCGCAATAACCGGGTTGAAATGCAGCACCAGCAACGATCAGCGCGCGACAGCGGGCTAAAGCATTTTCGATTCAAATGTGAACGGAGCTTAAAGCCCCAATCTCGCTGCGCGAGTTCTTCGAATCCCGTGGGACTCGTCAGAACTCGCGCAGCAAGATTGGGGTTGGGGTGAGGACAGAAACAAAGCTTCCCGCATCTTTGCTTCAACAAATCTTGCCATTAAATGAATCAAAAAAGCTCTAATATCCACGCCTCAAGCCCGTGGTGTTTTTTCTCATCAACAAGCGCTTACCATAAGAATTTTTCTCACAATAAGCGCTTATTCATGATAAAAAACCTCTATTTCAGGCAGTTTTTTGTATAAGCATCCTTACGGTTTCGTTGCTGCCCCTTTTTCAGCGCCCGGTTGCGCAGCACTTTTCGGCAAGGTATCACCCTTCACTATAATTTCGGCGATTTCGGGAACGCCGCTCAAATCAATCTGGTTCAGGTATTCTTCCCAACGTCCCTTGTTGCTCATGGCGCGGCGTTCCAGTTTGGGCGCCATGTCTGTTGCTGCCTTGAGGTTTTCCGGTTTGCCGACCTGAATCACGCCAACCATGTTCATCATCTGGTGCGGCGGGCAGACGTAGAGATAAACGCCTTCCTTATTCAACGTTACGCTGAAGCGCTGGTCAAGCTCGCTTTTGAAGGCTTCCGCGCCATCGGGCACGAGTTTGCTCTCCACCCAGTGGCTTTTGTTGACGGGCACGAAAGTTACCGTATCGCCGGGTTCGATTTTCAGGAATGGCGGATCAAAGACCATGGGCTGGTCGCCTTTCATGTCGAGCATCTGCACTTCGTGCTCGGCAGCATGGGCTGCCGTGAAGGCAAGGACGGCAAGCGCGGAAACGATGGTTTTGGAAAGGCTGTGTTTCATGAATGGCTCCATTGGCTGTGAAATACCCGTCCCGGAGAGGCTTTCCGGGGCGGGCGGAAAGGTCAGATGACCCGGTTCTTGCGCCCGCTGTCTGTGACTTCGGGCTGGTTGTCGGTGTTGACGTAATTGTCCTCGCCGCTGAAGGTGACTTTGCCGTATTCGCGGCCCAGCAGGCCGTTGTGGCTGCCGGAAATGTCGGCGCTGCCAACCTTCGTCATGTTGAGCGTATTGTGGTCGCCCGCGACTTCCAGCGCTTCCACGTCGCGATTGAGCACGGTCACATGGCTGCCTTCCACGCGGATGCTTTGCGCTTTTTCCACATTGAGCCTGCCGTTGGAAGCGGTGATGACGATATTGGCGCATTCGCCGCGCAGCACCACGCGGAAATTGTCTTCCTTGAAATGGATGTCCTGGCCGTTGCAGTCGCCGCTGCCCGGATCGGTGCGCACCGGCGCGCCGTTTGCGGATACCGGCGCATCATTGGCGAGGGCAAGGCTGGCGGCAAAAGCGCCGAGAAGGATGGTGGCAGTTTTCATGTGCTTGTCTCCTTTGTTAAAAACGATGGGCGCTGCCCCATGCGCATCTTAACGCCCTCTGGATTGTTTTTCAAAAAAACCATAGAAATAGTATTTTTTTACCGTTATAAGCGCTTCATGGTGGTAAAAATATACTATTTTTACACTAAATATAATGAATTATCACTCGCCACGCAGCGCGCGTTGCGGTATCACCACCGGCTGCCCGGCATGACTTTGCATAAGCGCAATTTCCACGCGGTAGAGACGCTCGACAATCTCCTGCCGCAACACCGTTTGCGGGCTGCCCTGCGCCTGAATGGCAGCATTGGCGAGCAGGAGGATTTCGTCGGCAAACTGCGCGGCGAGATTGAGATCGTGCAGAATCATCAGGGTGATGAGGTTGCGCTCGCGCGTGTGGCGCCGCACCTCTTCGAGCAGCACGCACTGGTGATGCATGTCCAAAGCGCTGACCGGCTCATCGAGCAGCAAAACCTGCGGCTCGCGCAACAGCACCTGCGCAAACATCACCATCTGCCGCTGCCCGCCGGAAAGCTGGAGCACGTCGCGGCTTGCGAGATGCACAATGCCGAGCTTGTCCATCATCGCCACGGCACGGGCGAGCTGCTCGTCGGTCACGCGCATGCCGAGCTTGTCCATCTGCCCGAGCAGCACCACTTCCAGCGCGGTCAGCGATGCATCGACCACGGTATCCTGCGGCATATAGCCGAGCGGCTTGCGCCATGCCATGGCATGGCCGGCATGGAGCACGCTATCGTCAAAGCGGATTTCGCCCGCGTGCGGGATTTCGGCAAACAGCGCTTTCATCAAAGACGACTTGCCTGCACCGTTCGGCCCGAGCACGGCATACACCCGCCCGCGCTCAAGCGCGAAGGAAATGCGATCCGCCACGCACAGCGCACCGCGATGAATGCTGACATCCTTGAAAACCATCATGTGCTGCTTCTCCGCGACAGAATGATCCAGAAGAAAAACGGCACGCCGATGAACGACGTAATAATGCCTATCGGGAAAATCGCGCCGGGATTGATGATTTTCGAGAGCACCGATGCCGACGACAAAAACGCCGCACCGGTCAGCATCGACGCGGGCAGGAAAAAGCGCTGGTCCTCGCCGACCAGCATGCGCGCCACATGCGGCGCCACCAGCCCGATAAAGCCGATGGTGCCGACGAAGCTGATCACCGTCGCCGTCATCACCGCAACAATCACCAGCGTTTTCATGCGCAGCGCGGCAAGATTCACGCCCATGCTCGCCGCGCGTTCCTCGCCAAGACGCAGCGCCGTCAATTGCCAGGCGCTGCCGAAAAGCAGCGCGATGCACACCGCCGTCACCCCTGCGGTAATCGCGAGCGTATCCCATTTGGTGCGGTTCAACGAACCGAACAGCCAGAAAAGAATGCGCTGCGAATCCTCGGGCGTCGCCATATACTGAATCAGCGACGAACCGGACTGGAACAAAAACAGCAAGGCAATCCCCACCAGCACCAGCGTCGCCGAACTGAAACGGCGCATGGACGCGAAAATGAACATCACGCCCGCCGCAAGCATCGTCATCAAAAACGCGCCCAGCGGCATCATCACCTTGATGGAAAAGCCGAAACCGCCCAGCACGATCACCAGCGCCGCGCCAAAACCGGCTGCCGCCGCCATGCCCAGCGTATAGGGCGAAGCCATGGGATTATTGAGCAGCGTCTGAATCTCCGCGCCGCCCACGCCCAGCGCACAGCCGGCAACCAGCGCCATCAGCGCCATGGGCAGACGCAACTGGTGCACGATCTGATCCGTCGTGCCATCCACGCCCTCCATCTTGAACAGCGCGCGCAGCACCTCCATCGGACGCAACAGCGCCGGCCCCGTGGCCAAATCGAACACCATCATCACGAAACAAAATACGGCAAAGCCGCACACAATCAGCCAGCGCCGCCTTTCCCGCTGGCGGTGCGCGGCAATGGTCTCGCGGATAATCTCATTGCTCATGCAATTCCCTGTTTATCAAAAAATCATTTCAAATCGTTATTTTTTACCACATAAAGCGCTTCATGATGGTAAAAAAACACTATTTTTACACAAAACATGATATTCCGCAGGATGGGCGCAAGCCCGGGCACCCACGCAAAACTGCGAATAATCCGTAGGTTGGGGGGAACAACGTGAACCCCAACATAAAAACATCATTGCCTGTTGCAGTTCGGCTATAACCGCTCCCAAAAACAGAATTTTTCGAGAGCGGCCATAGCCTGGGCAAACCGGCAAACTCACTTCGCCTGAATGAAGAAAGTCCCTTCCGGCACGACTGGCAAATATTTCTTGTGGAAATCCAGATACGTCTGCACCGGATCCACATCGGCAAACGCCTCGGGATAGAGCGCTTTCGCCACATACTGGATCGCGGCGGCATCCGCCAGTGTGCGCGACGCGCCTTGGTAAAGGCCGAAAAGACGCCCTTCCTTGATGGCCGGCAATTCCGACCAGCCCACACGCGCCTTGTATCCGGCCAAGCGCTTCTGCGCCTCGTCCTCGCTGATATTGATGCCCATCACCATGGCTTCCGGGTTCTTTTTCAACTCGGTTTCACGTCCGGCAATCATCACCACTTCCGGCTTGCTCGCCAGCACCTGCTCGGGATTCATCGGCCCCGCGTATTCCACATGGCCAACCGCGATATTGTCGCCCATCGCCTGCTCAGCCAGCGGCCCCCACATGGTATTGCCGAAGCTGTTGCCAAGTTCCGCCGGCCCCTTGTTGCCAAATTCCAGATAAATCTTCGGCTTGGGCTTGCCCGATTTTTCCACGCGCGCATGCACGTCTTTCACGACGCCCTCATACCAATCGGCGATCTCCTTGGCGCGCGCTTCCTGGCCGGTAATCTCGCCGAGCACACGCGTGGATTGCAGATGCAAATCGAGCTGCTCCTTGTTGTAATCAAGCACCACCACCGGAATACCAGCCTTGATCACCGGCTCCATGTCATCCTCGATCACGGTCCACTGCCAATCGGCGAGCACCACCAAATCGGGCTTGAGCGCCAGCACTTTTTCCACGGAAAATGTCCCCACTTCCACTTCGCCCACATCCTCAAGCTCGTTCAATTTGGGCAGCGCCTTGCTGTAAACGTCCCAGCTCGTCGGCGTCCAGTCCGTCCAAACCGCCTTGGAAAAGCCCACTACATTATCCAGCGCCTTCTCGCCGCCCACCGCCAGATAATCGGTGTAATAAAAACCGAGCATGATGCGCTTGGCCGGCACATCCACCTGCACCTCGCGCCCGAGCACATCCTTCACCGTCTTCACTTCCGCCTGCGCGGCAAACGATGCGGCAAGCATCGCCGCCATCACTGCTTTCTTAAACATATTGGCTCCTTGTCTATCAAGATTATAAAAAAGCTTTTTATAGTGATTTTTTACCACCTAAAAGCGCTTTAGATGAGAAAATTTCTCGCAGAAAGCGCTTATTGATGAGAAAATTTCCCATCAATTCCTGCAAGCCATCCGCAGGTTGGGGTGAACAACGTGAACCCCAGCATGAAAGCAGCCTTGCCTGTTCATGGGAACCCGCCAACCTGCGAATCAACATCGTCATTTTTCCTTGGGATAGAGGAAAAACGTCCCCTCCGGCACCACCGGCAAATAGCTGCGATGGAAATCGAGATACGTCTTCTCGGGATCCACATCCTGGAATGCCTCGGGATACAGCGCCTTGGCAATGAACTGCGCCGAAGCGAGATCGGAAAGCGAGCGCGAAGCGGTTTGATAAATGCCGTACACGCGATTGTTCTTCACTGCCGGCAAATCCGCCCAGCCGGTGCGCGCCATAAAGCCCGCCAAACGCTTGCGTGCATCGTCCTCGCTGATGCCAATGCCCATCGCCATGATTTCCGCCTGCTGGTCCGCCTTGTTCTCCAGACCAGTCATAATGATCACTTCCGGTTTGGCGGTCAGAAGCTGCTCGGGATTGATCTGCCCCCATTTCTCGATATGCGGCGCGCTCACATTATCGCCGCCCGCCGCCTGCATAATCGCGCCCCACATGTTGTTGCCCCAGGTGTAGCTGTATTCCTGCGGCCCCTTGTCGCCAAACTCCATGTAAATCGAAGGTTTGGGCAGATTCGCCGCCTCAATGCGCTTGGCAATGTCCGCCATGCCGTCGGCGTATTCTTGGGCAATCTTGTCCGCGCGCTCGGTCGTGCCGGCAAGCTCGCCAAAAATGCGCGCGCTTTTCGTATGCTTCTCCACGCTCTGGTCATTGAAATCCACGACCACAACCGGCACGCCCGCCGCCTCGAACCGCGGCAATTCCTCGGAAAGCGCCTTGTACTGGATTTCGGGAATCACCAGCACATCCGGCTTGAGCGCCAGCGCCTTTTCCGTGGAAAACGTATTGCTCACCACATAGCCCACATCGGCAATATCCTTGAGCGCGGGCATTTTTTCCGCATAGAGCTTCCAGCTGCCCGGATTGAACTCCTCCCAGAACTGGCGGGAAATGCCGACCACCTTGTCGAAATTCTCCGCGCCGGCCACCGCAATGTAATCGGGATAATAGAACGTCAGCACCGCGCGCTTCACCGGCACATCCACCTGCACCTCGCGCCCCATCACGTCCGTAATCGTCCTGACTTCCGCCTGCGCCCACACACTCACGGCCAATGCCGCAACCAAAAGCTTTCTCATTTGTTTTCCTTGAATATTTTTATTCTTCAGGGTCAATCCCTGACGCGGCGCGCAGTGTAGCAGCGAACGCTGAAAAAAAATACAAACGATAAAACTTCTTATTTCGTGATATACTATATCAGCACAACTTTTTCCAACGTATTTTCAATGGGAAAGCCATTCTTCTCCATCACGCATGGCAAATCATGAAATGAGATTTTTTCTCACGCACAAGCGCTTCTCGCGATAAAAAATATCATATAAAAACGTTAAAATAATAAATTTAACGCATTGTTTATCCCATATCCGGGAAAAATTCCCGCAAACCACAGAGATCTTTACTCCCTCATGAAAAACCGTTAATCTGTGCGCCTCTTGTCGGGGTGTCGCCCAGGGGCGGCTGAGATTTACCCGTGGAACCTGATCCGGCTCATACCGGCGGAGGGAACAAGGCGCATCACCCGTCCTGTTTTCTCCGGTAACGCACAGCGAGGAAACATGACCCATCCCATCGCACTCACCATCGCAGGCTCCGATTCCGGCGGCGGCGCCGGCATCCAGGCCGACCTCAAAACCTTCTCCGCGCTCGGCGTTTATGGCGCATCCGTCATTACCGCCATCACCGCGCAGAACACCCGCGCCGTCACCGCCGTGCACATGGTGCCGACCGACGTGATCCGCGCCCAGCTTGCCGCCATCTTCGATGATCTGCCGCCGCAGGCCGTGAAAATCGGCATGCTCGGCGATGTAGCCACCATTGCCACCGTTGCCGATTTTCTTGCCGCGCACCTGCCGCCCGCGCTGGTCATCGATCCGGTAATGGTCGCAAAAAGCGGCGACAAGCTGCTTCAAGACGACGCCATTGCCGCCCTGCGCGAGCGCCTTTTGCCGCTTGCCAGCCTCATCACCCCCAACCTGCCGGAAGCGCAGGTGCTCACCGGCCTTGCCATCGCCAACCGCGACGACATGCGCCGCGCCGCCGAAGCCCTGTTGCAGGGCGGCGCGCGCGCCGTGCTCCTCAAGGGCGGCCATCTCGATGACGCGCAAAGCGACGATCTGCTCGCCAGCGCTTCCGGCGAACAGTGGCTTGCCGCGCCGCGCCATCCGAGCCGCAATACCCACGGCACCGGCTGCACCCTCTCCGCCGCCATTGCCGCCGGACTGGCCAAGGGCCTGCCGCTCGCGCAAGCCGTCAGCGACGCGAAAAGCTATATCAGCGCCGCCATTGCCGCCGCCGACCGCCTTGCCGTCGGCCATGGCCACGGCCCGGTGCACCATTTCCACCGCTGGTGGTAAATGGGCGCCGTCGTTTTGCAGGACGTGGCGGTGCGCCTTGGCGGCGAACAGATCCTCACCCCGCTCACGCACACTTTTGCCGCCGGCAAATGGCACGTCATCCTCGGCCGCTCCGGCACCGGCAAGAGCACGCTGTTGCGCGCCATCGCAGGATTGTTGCCGCCGGACAGCGTCTCCGGGCAAATCCGCATTGACGGCCACGCGAACCGCCACGGGCAAATCGCGCTCATGGCGCAGCAAAACGACCTCCTGCCGTGGCTCAGCGCACGCGACAACATCCTCCTCGGCGCCCGCCTGCGCGGCGAACGCGCCGACCAGAGTGCCGCGCGCGAATGGCTTGCCGCCATTGGTCTCTCCGAACACGGCGACAAACGCCCGGCGGAACTCTCCGGCGGCCAGCGCCAGCGCATCGCCCTCGCGAGAACGCTCGCGGAAAACCGCCCGCTCATCCTCATGGACGAACCCTTCTCCGCCCTCGATGCCGTCAACCGCCACACCCTGCAAACCTTGGCCGCGCGCCTCGTCAAAGGCAAAACCGTCATCATGATCACGCACGATCCGGCGGAAGCGCTGCGCCTCGCTGATACCCTGCACATCCTCGACAACGCCCCCTCGCGCCTCATCCCCTGCCCGCTGCCGGATGACGCGCCGCCGCGCGCGCTCGACAACCACGACCTCGCCCATCTCCACACCGACCTCATCCGGCGCCTCGCCCATGACTGACCGCCTCCTCCATGTTTTCGCCATCCTGCTCTTTCTGCTCCTTGCCTGGCAGGGCATCGTCTGGGCAACCGGCATCCCGCCCTTTCTGCTGCCGCCGCCCGCAACCGTCGCCCATACGCTATGGGACGCACGCGCCCAGCTTGGCGAACACGCGCTGGTCACGCTTGCGGAAATCCTCGGCGGCCTCGCCCTCGGCATCGTGCTCGGCACGGCAAGCGCGCTCATGCTTCAGGCAAGCCGCCTCGCGCGCTTTCTTCTTTTGCCCGCCATTCTCATCTCGCAGGCGATACCCGTCTTTGCCCTGGGGCCTATCTTCATGCTGTGGTTTGGCTACGGCATCGCCACCAAGATATTGATAACCCTCATCATCATCTATTTCCCCATTACCATTGCCGCCTACGACGGCCTGCGCAACACGCCCGTCGCCTGGCTCGATCTCGCGCGCAGCATGGATGCCCCGCCATGGCACACCCTTGTGCATATCCGTCTCCCTGCCGCGCTGCCCGCCTTTGCCTCCGGCCTTCGCGTCGGCGCCACCATCGCGCCCATCGGCGCCATCATCGGCGAATGGGTGGGCGGCAGCCAGGGCCTCGGCTACCTCATGACCTACGGCCTCGCGCGCATGCAAACCTCGCTGATGTTCGCCGCCCTCGTCGTCCTCGCCGCCATGACTCTCGCGCTCTACTACGGCATCGATTGGCTACTGAAAAAATGGATCAACTGGACAGTATGAACCCTGGCAACAAAAGAAGGGTGGATGTAAACCCACCATCTACTTGCAAAAAATGCAAAATTTTCAACCCAACCCCGGAGAACCCATGAAAAAAACCCTCCTCGCCGCCCTCTTCTTGAGCGCCCACGTTCACGCCGCCGACAAGCTCAATGTCGTCCTCGACTGGTTCGTGAACCCCGACCATGCCGCGCTCATCGTCGCCCAGCAGAAAGGCTATTTCGCCGCGCATGATCTCGACGTCACCCTCGAAGAGCCGTCCGACCCCAGCGTGCCACCCAAACTTGTCGCCGCTGGCAAGGCCGATCTCGCCGTCTCCTACCAGCCCGAACTCTATATCCAGAACGACGCCGGCCTTGGCCTCGTGCGCACCGCAACCCTCGTCGCCACCCCGCTCAACACCCTCATCGTCAGCGAAAAAAGCGACATCAAAACCATCGCCGACCTCAAGGGCAAAACCATCGGCTATTCCGTGGCCGGCGTGGAAGAAGCGCTGCTCACCGCCATCCTCAAGACTGGCGGCCTCACCCTCGATGACGTCAAGCGCGTCAACGTCAACTTCTCCCTGGCCCCCGCCGTCATGACCGGCCAGGTCGATGCCGTCATCGGCGGCTACCGCAATTTCGAACTGCACCAGATGCAGACCGCGGGCCAGCCCGGCCGCGCCTTCTTCATCGAAGAACACGGCGTGCCCGCCTACGACGAACTCATCGTCATCGCCCACAAAGACCGCCTCAATGCCGACCTTCTCGCCCGCTTCAACCAGGCGCTCGAAGAAGCCACGCAATACACCATCAACCACCCCGAAGACGCCTGGCAAGCCTTCATCGGCTACCGCAAGGATCTCGATGACGACACCAACCGCGCTGCCTGGGGCGAAACCCTGCCGCGCCTCGCGCACCGCCCTGGCGCTCTGGATACGCGCCGCTACGAGCGCTTCGCCGCCTTCATGCACGGGCACGGCCTCATCAAAACCCTGCCCACGCTCGCCGATTACGCCATCCAGCCGTAAGCCGCGCTGCCATCCCCACCAAACGCCCCGGGCATTGTTGGCATCGCCAATGCCCGGTGCGCCATATCATCCACTGCCGCCACAGGATTTTCACAAAAAGTCCTTTTATAAATATTTTTTACCACTAATAAGCGCTTATCGTGATAAAAAACATCCATGCAAGCGCTTAATAGTGATAAAAAATACCACCACAACAAACAACGCCGCATCATCTCCCGCAAAGACTGCTGACAAAAACTGACAAACCGCCCCGCTATACTCGCTCCGTCCCCAAACCGGAGCCATCCATGAAAAACCTGACCCTCTACACCCATCCCATGTCGCGCGGCACCACCGTACTCTGGATGCTGAAAGAATGCGAAGCCGACCACGACCTCGTTCTTCTCCCCTTCGGCGAAAAAATGAAAAGCGCGGAATACCTCGCCATCAATCCCCTGGGCAAAGTCCCCGCCCTGAAGCACGGCGAACTTGTCCTCACCGAAACCCTCGCCATCCTCACCTGGCTTGCCGAGCAATACCCGGAAAAAGGCCTCATCCCGCCTGCGGCCAGTGCGGAACGCGGCGAATACTACCGCTGGATGTGCTTTGCCCTGCATCTCGAATACGCCGCCTTCGACCGTTTCTTTGCCCGCGGCGACGACAGCGCGGAACAGCGTCTTGCCATCGGCTACGGCGATTTCGTGACGGCCTTCGCCACCCTGCGCGAACGCCTGCAACAGCGCGACTACCTCATCGGCGATCATTTCACCGCACTGGATCTCTACTACACCGTCCTGCTCGTGCAATTTACCCGCTACCGCGCCGTATTGCCGGCCGACGATCCCGTCTTTGCGCCCTATATCGCACACCATAGCGCGCGCCCCGCCTTTGCGGAAACCTGGGCCTGGGCAGAGCAAGCGGCCGCAAACCTCGAACCATAGGCCTTCTGTGTCCGAAAGCACTTTCATGGCGTATAAAGCCGAGAAACACGGATGAACACTGCCATCCATGCGCATGCCCTGCTATCGGAAAAACATGACGGCACGGCATGCGTTCAACAACATCGATAACAAATCCAAAGGCAAGGAATATCCAGCCAGCCAAAGCGTTTTTGTCCGGATATTGACGACAAATTCACTCATTCCAATTCTTGCGGCTGCCAACCCGGCCTCCGCCACACCACCACAAATTCACCGCAATTTCACACACGCTTCAAGCAGCCGCTCGCGCGACAACGCACACTGTGCCGGTCTTGTCACCAGGAGACCGTCATGGAAAAAACCTCGCAGAAACTCATCATCATCGCCGTCATCGGCATTTTCCTCATCTTCGCCGTGGAGCTGCTGAACGGCCTTGTCCACGAGCGCAGCGTCTATGCCGGAAGAGCACTCGCCAACACCGCCAACCCTTTCGCCGAAGCCATTCTCAACGAACGCCTGGGTGTGCACCGGCTCACCGAGCGCAGCAGCAAATACGCCGTGCTTTTCCTCATCATCACTTTTGGCGGCTGTTTTCTCTTTGAAACCCTGCGCGGCCTGCGCATCCATCCGGTGCAATACACCTTGGTCGGCGCAGCCAACAGCATGTTTTTCCTGCTATTGCTCTCGCTCGGTGAACAGATCGGCTTCGATCTGGCCTATCTTGCTGCCGCTGCCGCCTGCATTGCCCTGATTGCCGGCTATCTCAGCGCCGTGCTTGGCGGCTGGTCGCGCGCGGGCATGCTCGCCGCCATGCTCGCCCTTGCCTATGCGGTGCTCTATTTCCTCCTGCACACCAGCGAATACACCCTGCTCATCGGCAGCCTGCTGCTCTTTGCCGCGCTCGCCGCCGTGATGTATGGCACCCGCCATTTCGACTGGTACGCCCTGAAGCACAAAACCTCCACGGAGAACGATCATGAGCCGTTTGCCTGATGCCTCTCATGCGCGCGCATTTGCCGCGCGCATCCTCTCCCGCCACCATCTGCCCTGGCAACCCATGGTCATCGACGAGATTCCCGGCATTTACGGCATCCGCACCCCGGAATGCCGCCTCATTGTCGCGCGCAGCGACGGCCGCATTCTCTACCTGCGCCGCCATCCGCGCCAGCAGGTCCGGCAAATGGAATGAGAAAATTTCCCATTAAAAAGCGCTTATCGCGATATTTTTTCTCACGACAAGCGCTTATTCATGGTAAAAATAGATTATTTTTCTCGATATTTTGATAAATCCGTTTTTATCCTTCCTGACCGAGTACGGCCAGTTCACCGAGCACCACAGACAAGGTGGCCAGGCTCGCATCGCGGTTTTGCAGCTCGGCCATCGCCTGATCGGCCTTGGCGAGCGCGCTTTCCCTGTCGCCCGCCCATTCCGCTACGCTGCGTCCGCTGCCCACCAGGCTGTGCACAATGCTGCGCAAAGTGGCCTGGAAGCTCGCGAGCAGGGCGTTGCGCGCGCGGCGATCCCAGCTGTCGGCGGCAGGCAGGCGGTTGATCTGCGCGAGCAGCCAGTGCCCTTGCAGTCTTTCCTCGACGGCAAACCACACGTCCGCCACCTGCACGGCATCCTTGCCGCTTTGTTCGGCAAGAAGGGCCACATCGAGCGCCTGGATGTAGAGCGGCAGGATGGCGAAGGCGGCAGCGAGTTCCGCCGGCAGCCCTTGCGCCTGCCAGGCGCTTTTTTCCGTCTGGTAGCTGTCGGCAAAACGCTGGGCAATCCAGCCGTTTTCGCCAACGAGCGGGGCGAGGTGGCTGCGCAGGCGGGCGATAGTGGCCTGCAAATCGCCCTGCACGTCCACATGGCGCAACAGCCACCGGCTCGCGCGCTCCAGCAGGGTGCGCAGGCGGATTTCCAGCTCGATCTGCAAGGCGGCGGGAATGCGGTTGTCGAGCGCTTCCAGCGTCTGCCAGTAGTCGTTCGCGGCAAAGATTTCGCGCGCGAGCACATAGCAGCGCGTGAGCGTCGCGATACTTTCGCCGCTTTCTTCCGTGGCGCGGAAAAGGAAGCCCGCGCCCATGCGGTTGACCATGCCGTTGGTGAGGAAGGTGGAGATAATTTCGCGCTTCAGGCGATGCGTTTGCATGTCAGCGCCATGGTTTTCAGAGAGTTGCTCCGGGAAATAGCGCTGGATCTCGCGGGCGAGGCAGGCATCGTCCGGCAGGTCGGAAGCGAGCAGGTGGTCATAGACCCACATTTTCGAATAGGCCAGCAGCACGGCAAGCTCGGGGTTGGTAAGCCCCTTGCCCTGCGCGGCGCGTTCGGCGATGGCGGCATCATCGGGCAGGAATTCGATGGCGCGATCAAGCCGCCCTTCGCTTTCGAGCTGGCGCATGATGCGCGCGTATTCGCCGATGTCGCCGGGGCGCGACGCCATGATTTCAATCACTTGCGGCTGCATGTAGTTCTGGCGCAGCACATGCCCGGCGACGCTGTCGGTCATGGCGGCCAGGAGTTCGTTGCGCGCGGCGGTATCCAGCCTGCCCGCCTCGATGGCCTGGTTCAGGAGGATTTTGATGTTGACTTCGTGATCCGAGCAGTTGACGCCGCCGGAGTTGTCGATGGCATCCGTATTGAGGCGCACGCCGTTCAGCGCCGCTTCGATGCGGCCGCGCTGGGTCATGCCGAGGTTGCCGCCCTCGCCGATGACTTTGGCGCGGATCTCGTTGCCATTGACGCGCAGGGCATCGTTGGCGCGATCGCCCACTTGCGCGTGCGTTTCCTCGCTGTGCTTGACGTAGGTGCCGATACCGCCATTCCAGATAAGATCGACCGGCGCTTTCAAAAGACGGTTGATCAGCTCGGTGGGCGTGAGTTGATCTTCTTCGATGGCAAAGGCCTGCTTCATCTCCGCACTGATGGCGATGGATTTGTCCTGCCGCGAGAAGACGCCGCCCCCGGCGCTGATGAGATCGGCGTTGTAATCCGCCCAGGTCGAGCGCGGCAGGTTGAAGAGGCGCTCACGCTCGGCAAAGCTTGTGGCGGCATCGGGATTGGGGTCGATGAAGATATGCAGATGGTTGAAAGCGGCTTTCAGGAGGGTGTTTTTCGAGAGCAACATGCCGTTGCCGAACACGTCCCCGCTCATGTCGCCAATGCCGACCACGGAAAATTCGTCCTTGTTCTGAATATCCTTGCCCATCATGCGGAAATGGCGCTTGACCGATTCCCACGCGCCGCGCGCGGTAATGCCCATGCCCTTGTGGTCGTAACCGGCGCTGCCGCCCGAGGCAAAGGCATCGCCGAGCCAGAAGCCGTATTCGGCGGAGATGGCGTTGGCAATGTCGGAGAAGCTCGCCGTGCCCTTGTCGGCAGCCACCACCAGATAGGGATCATCGCCGTCATGGCGCACGGTATCCGCTGGCGGCACGACCTTGCCATCGACGAGATTGTCGGTCACATCGAGCAAACCGCGGATAAAGGTGCGATAGCATTCCTTGCCTTCGGCAAGCCACGCCTCGCGCCCGGCCGGCGGCTGCTTGACCACGAAACCGCCCTTGCTGCCGAGCGGCACGATAACGGCGTTTTTCACCATTTGCGCTTTCACCAGGCCCAGCACTTCGGTGCGGAAATCTTCCATGCGATCCGACCAGCGCAGGCCGCCGCGCGCCACCTTGCCGCCGCGCAGATGCACGGCTTCGACTTTCGGCGAATAGACGTAAATCTCGAACATCGGCTTGGGCTTGGGCAATTCGGGAATCTCGCTTGCCGCGAACTTGAACGACAGGCGGTTTTTGAAGTAACCACCCGCTTCGCGCTGGTAGAAGTTGGTGCGCAGCATGGCTTTCAGCAAATCGAGATACCAGCGGATGATGCGGTCTTCGTCGAGGCTTTTCACATCCTGCAACAGATTGAGAATGCGGCGTTCGTAAGCGGCGATCATGTCATGGCGCGCGGCGGCGTCCAGGCTCTCGTCCGGCATCATGCGATAACTGAAGAGGTTCAGCAGCGCCTCGGCAATGACGGGATTGGCAAGCAGGGTCTGCTGGATATAGTCGTAGGAAAACGGCACGCCCGCCTGCACCATGTATTTGCCAAGCGCACGCAAGACCAGCACATCGCGCACTTCGCGATCAAGTTTGAGCACAAGCTGGTTCAGGCGGTCGTTTTCCACTTCGCCCATCCACACGCGCCAGAAGGCTTCGCCGATGAGCGTATGATATTCCGCCTGCCATTCAAAGTCGTCAGAGAAGCGGTAACGGGTTTTCTCCGGGTCGATTTCGTAGCGCTGAATCCAGTAACCGTCGGCAAAGTTGTAAAAACGCACGTTTTTCACCGGCATGCCGAGGCGGTCGAGAATATCCATGATGGCGACGAAGTGTTCTTCGCGCTGATAGCCGTAAAGGCTGAAATGGAGTGACTGCTGTCCTGCGCGATGGTCGGCGTCAAGGCGGATGTCGAGCGGCGAGCGCTCGTCAAGACCCGCCATCACTTCCGCATCCATCCTGCCCTGCCACGGCGTATGCACTTCGCGGTAGGCGGCGGGGAAGCGGTGGTTGAAGCGCAGAAGCGGCAACTGGTTGCGCGCGTGTTCCTGATATTCGTCCACCCAGTCGCGCATCAGCGCCGCCAGCTCAGCTTCGACTTTCTTGAGATCAAAGGCGGGAATCTGCCCCGCTTTGGTGCGCACATGGACGTGCAGGCGGACATGGTTGGCCTCGAATTGCACGGAAAATTCCGAGTCATGGCCGCCAAAAGCGCTTTGCAGGGCGTGCTGGATTTTTTCGCGCAAGTGCGTGTTGAAACGGTCGCGCGGCACATAGACGAGGCAGGAGACGAAGCGCTGGTAGCTGTCCACGCGGGCGAAAAGGCGCAGGCGCGATTTGTCGTGCAGGCGGAGGATGCCGCTGATCATCGGCGCGAGGGTATCGACGCTGCCCTGGAAGAGGTCGTCGCGCGGGAAGTCGTCGAGAATGTGGCGCAGCTTTTTCCAGGCATGGCCGCCGCGCGGCAGGTGGATACTTGCTTCCACGGCCTGCGCCTTTTCGCGCAAAAGCGGAATCTGGTCGACGCCGAGGCGGTAGGCGTCGCGGGTGAAAAGACCGAGGAAGCGATGCTCGCCAATCACCTTGCCCTCGGCATCAAAGCGCTGCACGCCAAGGAAATCCATGTGCGCCTTGCGGTGCACCGGCGAGATGCGGCTTGATTTGGAAAGGAGCAGCGCCTGCGGGGCGAGCACCATGTCGCGCAGGTTTTCCGGCAGTTCCTGGAAGCTCTGCGAGGGCTGGTCGGGCTCGCCATCGTTGCGCAAGAGACCCAGGCCGCTGCCGCCCACGGCAATGAGCGCCTTGCCATCAACGCGGTATTCGCGGTAGCCGAGGAAGGTAAAGTTGTCATCAAGCATCCAGCCGAGAAAATCGCGCACCGCTTCCTTACTGTAGGCGGCCTCGGGCATGGGCGCAGTGGCCATGTCGCGCTGCAAGGCGAAAAGCGCTTCGCGCATCGCCGCCCAGTCGCCGACGACCAGATCCAGCGTGGCAATCTTGTCCTGCAAAGTGCTGGTGAGCGCGGCGATTTCCGCTTCTTCGATGCGGTCGATGCGCGCATACATGAGGGAGAGGTGCTTTTCGTTGCTGTCGTCCACCGCACCGATGGCCGTGATGCGCCCGCTCTCATCGCGGCTTACGTGCACAATGGTGTGCAGCAGCTGGCGCACGGCAAGGCCATGCGATTCCATGCCCATGGTGAGGGTGTCGATCAAAAACGGGCGGTCGCGGATGACGGTTTCGATCACGCTGTAATCCGCGCCTTCGGGATTGGTGATGCGGATTTGCGGCGCCGTGCCATCGTGTTCCAGCAGCAGCCGGAAATGGCTCGCGAGCCTGTCGGCAAGCGCGGCATCATCGAGCCGCGCGGCGTCACTGTCGTCGAGTTGCGCGAAATAGAGCGCAGCGAGGGTTTCCAGGGGCGCTGCATCGACTTGTGCACGGGCCAGGGCGATGATGTGGTGCAGACGGTCAGGGGAAATATTCATGCAATCCTCTCCTTTTGATATTAAATTCATGATTTGCGATTTTATAGTAATTATTTATCACACAAAGCGCTTCATAATGGTAAAAAATCACCATACAAAGCGCTTCGCATGGTGATTTTTTACCATCACACCCGGCGATGCCGGATACGGAAAAACCGGCCAGAAGGCCGGTTTTCAGGGACGGTTACGGAACGATGGCGGAAACGCCCTGTTCCTGCAAGATGCGGGCATCTTCGGCGCGACCCATGGCTTTCAGGCTTTCCACCAGCTTTTGCAGGGCGGAAGCGCTGCGCTCGCCATGCGGCGCGGCTTTGAGATAGGCGGCGTAATAGCGGCTGGCGAGATCGTGGTTGCGCTTGTTGTAGTAGGCTTCGCCCAGCCAGTATTGGGCAAGGTCGTGCTCCGCGCCGGCAGCGCCGCTGCGCAGGAACTGTTCAAAAGCGGGAATGGCGCTATCGACGTCACCGGCCTGGAAGAGCGCATACGCCTGGGCATAGCTGCCGTCGGTTGCCGGAATGGGACGGGCGCTGCCCATGCCCGCCGCACCACGGCGCGCCGATGGCACCGCGGAAATGCCGGTGGGCACGCGGATATTGCCGACTTCGGCCAGCTTGCTTCTGAGCGCGGCCTGCTCTTCTTCCAGACGGGCAACGCGCTGGGCGAGCGTCTGGTTGGAGGCGCGCATGCTGTCCACCTGCATTTGCAGCTCACTGGTGCCGCAGCCGCCCAGTGCAAGGGCAAGGCCACTGATCATCGCAACGGAACGCATGGTATCTCCTTAGTAAATGATGACGACGCGGCGGTTTTTCGCATAGCTCAGTTCATCCGAGCCCCACACGGCCGGACGCTCCTCGCCATAGCTCAGCACGCGCATCTGCTGGATGCCGACGCCGTGGTTCTGGAAAGCCTGTTTCACGGAATAGGCGCGGCGCTCGCCGAGGCCGATGTTGTAATCACGGGTGCCACGTTCGTCGGTATGCCCTTCCAGCACCACCATGGTGCCGGGATTGGCGCGCAGATAGTTGGCATGTTCGCGGATGACCGCTTCCGAGCGCGAATCGATGCTGGAGCTGTCGTAGGAGAAATAGATGATGCGGTCGCGCGCGCTGGCATCGGGGCCGCCGACCACGTTTACGCCGTACATCGGATCCTGGTAGAAATCGGCAGTGGAGGCATAATCGCCGCCGCGATAGCCGCCGGCCATGCCGTAGGGGTTGCCGTCCGTGCCGTAGGTCGCGCCGGCATCGTAGGTGCTGCCGTACATCGAGCCGTCCTGCCCGGCCTGGTCTCCGCCGTAGGGATTGGAACAGCCTGCCAACAAAGCCAGCGCACTCATGCCAAAAAACAGTTTCAGTTTCATATTGTCAATCCTTCAAAAAATATCACTGGCTTGCTCAATTGCGGGTATCCGGCCCCCAGGCGGGATCGCGCAGGCGTCCCGAGGGATCCGACAACGTCTGGGCCACGCCGCCCAGGCGGTTGATGATTTTCAAAACCGATTGCCCGCCTTCGCGCGAGGCATAGACAATCAGCTGGCCGTTGGGCGCAAAACTCGCACCTTCGTCGAGACGGCCATTGGTCAGCGCTTCAAAGCGGCCGGTGGAGAGATCGTGCAGACCGATCTGGTAACCGCCACCGCTCTGGCGCGTCATCACGATGGAACGGCCATCTGGCGCGAGATCGCCGCCTGCGGTATAGCCGCTGCCGACCACGGCACGCTCGGCGCCGCCGCCACGGCGGCTCATGCGGTAAATCTGCGGCGAACCGGAGCGGTCGGAAGTGAAATAAATATAGTTGCCATCCGGCGAGAAAGCCGGCTCGGTATCAATGGCGGCATGATCGGTCAGGCGCGATTTGGTGCCGCTGCCGAGATCGAGCAGATAGATATCGAAATTGTTGTTGCTCGACTGGGCAAACGCGAGGCTGCGGCCATCCGGCGAAAACGCGGGCGCGGAGCTGATGCCGTCGTTTTGCGCCACCACGCGGCGCGCACCGGAATTCACGTCCTGCACCACGAGCTGCGAATGGTTGCCCTGATAGGTCATGTACGCGAGCTGGCGGCCATCCGGCGACCAGGCAGGCGACAGGATGGGCTGGGCGCTGGAGAAAATCTCGCGGCGGTTCGCGCCGTCGATGTCGGAAACGAGCAGCGCGTAATAACGGCTGCCGCCGCGATCCTGTTCGAGCACATAGGCGAGTTGCGTGGCAAACGCGCCGCGCTGGCCGGTGAGCTTCTCGAGAATCATGTCGGCGGCCTTGTGCGCCGTCATGCGCGCATCGCGATCGCTGATCTGCTCGTTGGCCAAAAGCGCCTGATCGCCCACCTGTGACAGGGTGAACTGGCCGTTGGCGCCACCCAGCATGCGCCCGAGCACCACATAATCGGCACCGATGCCGGAGAATGCCGCAAAATCAATGGCCGCCGGCGAATCAGGGCGCATCGGGAAGGTGTCCGGCGAAATGGGCTGGAAGAGTCCGGTCTTGTGCAAATCACTGGAAATGATGTAATCCATGCGCACCCCCGGATCGCCCTGGACCGGCAGGATGGCAATGGGACGGCCACGCTGCTGCGCGCCGCTGACATCAATCACAATCTGCGCCTGCACGGTCACTACCGGCAGCAACAGCCCCAGCAGCAAGTGGCGAAAATCCTTCAACATAACGATTTTCCTTTTCTGGTCATAAAACAAATTTTCGACGGAAAGCGCGTATTCTATCTGCCCTGTCATCCTGCTCAAGGCGGGAGGGACACCATGGATTAAAATTCACAATTAATTCTGTCGCCCGCAAAATGGGAAATTTTCTCAATTACAAACGCTTCCCATGCAAAATTTTCTCGTTATAAAGCGCTTGTTGTAATAGATTTTCTCATAAAGCTACATAATTATGAGAAAACCTCCCAAATTATCTTACGGCCGGAATTTCACCAGTATGCCTTCCCCTGCCACCAGCCTGGCCGCTTCGGCATTCTTCGGCATCGGCAGCGGCGAAGCGCGCAACGCAGTCTGCTTGGCAGCATCATCAAAGAGCGGATAGCCGCTGCTCTTGCGCACTTCCACTTTCGTGACATTGCCGCCGCTATCAAAGCGCACATACAAATGCGCTTCCAGATTCGGCGGAATATTGGCAGGCAAATCCCAAAAACGCTTCATTTTTTGCTGCATAGCTGCGCCAAAATCGCTAATGGCATTCTCGATTGCCGCCTGTCCAGCCGCCGCTGCCGCCGCATCGCGCCCTGCCGCGTCTGCTGCCAATTCGGCAGCCAGCGCTTTGGCAGCCGCTTCGGCATCGGCCTTGCGCTTGGCTTCCTTGGCAGCCTTTTCCGCAGCGGCCTTGGCCTCGGCTTCCGCTTTTTCTTTTGCAGCCTTGTCTTTGGCAGCTTTCTCGGCAGCAGCCTTTGCTGCTTTTTCCGCTTCCGCCTTGTCTTTGGCCGCTTTCTCTGCCGCCGCTTTCGCGGCCTTTTCCGCTTCCGCTTTTTCCTTGGCGGCTTTTTCTTTTGCCGCCTTTTCCGCAGCCGCCTGTTTTTCCGCTTTTTCTTTGGCGGCTTTTTCTGCGGCGGCCTGCTTCTCCGCCTTTTCCTTGGCAGCCTTGCTTTGCGCCGCCTGTTTGGCGGCTTCCTGCGCTTTCGCTTCGGCGGCTTCCTTGGCTTTCTGTTCTTTTTCGGCTTGCGCTTTCGCTTTTTCCGCCGCCGCTTTCTCGGCCGCGGCCTGCTCGGCGGCACGCCTGGCTTCTTCGGCAGCCTTTTTCGCCGCTTCCGCTTCGCGTTTGGCCTTTTCTTCCGCCTTGCGCTGCGCTTCTTCCGCCCTGCGCTTGGCTTCTTCGGCGTCACGAATGGCTTTCAGGCGCGCTTCTTCTTCGGCGCGCTTGCGCTCGCTGATGTTGTCGAGCGTGCGTTGCAGGGTGGCGCTATCGACCACTTGCGCCTGCACGGGCTCAGGCTGCGGCATTGGCATGTCGCCGCCCGCGCCGGGCATGACGGTAGCGATGATGTGATCGCGGTTCAGCCACAACAGGGCGAGAATGACGGCCACGCCCGTACCGGCAAACAGCAGCCCGACCAGATTTTCCAGGGCGCTGTTTTTGCTGTTGCGCCGTCTCATTGGCCAGCCTCCGCCGGTGGTTCGGTGGAAAGCCCGACGTTGGGCGCGCCCGCCTGTTGCAGATAACCGATGCCTTCGATGACGCTGGCGTAGGGCACATCCTTGTCGCCCTGCACGAGGACGGGCAGGGTCGGATGCTGGGTCAGCGCATAGCGGGTGATCTGCATGATTTCGTTGCTGCCGAGCGGCGAGGCGGGATCGGGCGCCCAGTTCAGGTAAAACAGGCCACTGCGATCGACAGTGAGCACCAGCGGCAAAGTGTCGCTATCGACGCCTTCCGGCATTTCCAGCTCGATGGCGGGCGCTTCGGGGAGTTCGATATCGATCGCCTGGTGGATGAGCGGCGCGGCGATCATGAAGATGACGAGCAGCACGAGCATGACGTCGATATAGGGAACAACGTTCATCTCCGCCTTGACGCGATGGCTGCGGTTGCGGCTGCGTTTCCGGCTCATGGGCGCTGCCGTTTGATGTGCTCGCGCGCCGCAAGGATCTGGCGCTGGAGCAGGTTGGAAAATTCTTCGATGAAGGCTTCGTATTCGACCACGATCTGCTCGGATCGGTTGACGAAGAAGTTGTAGGCGAGCACCGAGGGAATCGCGGCGAGAAGGCCAATCGCCGTGGCAATCAATGCTTCGGCAATGCCGGGGGCGACGCTCGCGATGCTCGCGGTTTTCTCGCCGCCCAGGGCGATAAAGGAATTCATGATGCCGTACACCGTGCCCAACAGGCCGATATAGGGTGCGGACGAGCCAAAGGTGGCGAGCATGTTGAGGCCGCGCTCCTGGCGGTGCGTTTCGCGGTTGAGCGTCGCTTCCATGGCGCGGCGGCAGTTGTGGACGATGGCATCGGGGTTGTCGAGGCTGCCGCCCTTGAATTGCAGGAATTCGTGAAAGCCGTCCACAAAAATGGCTTCGATGCTTTCGCTGTCGCGCTTTTCGTAATAGCCGTAGAGGGTTTGCAGGTCGCTGCCTGACCAGAAGGCTTTGTCAAACTTGCGGATTTTCTGTTTCAGGCGCTCAAGCTGCACCCATTTTTTGCCGGTGAGAAAGAGCGTCGTCAAAAACATGCCGAAAAGGAGCGCCATGATGAACTGGACAAAAAGACTGGCTTCGGCAATGAGATGGGTTACGGATAGGCTGTTGTCCAAAGAAATCACTCCTTAACAGGTCTGGCCCCGGCAAGGGGCAAAAATTCGGCGGCTAGTGTAGCGGGATTGCCCGGGAAAAACTACTTGCGAATCCGCACGAAACGTTCATGCGGCCATGTTTTGTCACATAATGCAAAATGATAAAATTTCTCACCAACAAGCGCTTTAATCGAGAAATTTTCTCATAATAAGCGCTTGTTGATGGTAAAAAATTACTATTTTTTATCAAAATACAATATTGTCGATCAGACGGGTATTGCCGATTTTCGCCGCCACCAGCAAGACGACCGGGCGCGACAAATCTTCTGCCGGCTGCAAATCATCCTGATGGCGCAATTCCAGATATTGCACGGCAAAGCCGCCCTGCTCCAGACGCTCGCGCGCCTCGCGCAGCACATCGGCAATCGCCTTGCCCTGCTGCATGGCATCGCGGCTCGCAACAAGCGTTTGGTAAATCAGGGGCGCGGCGGCGCGTTCTTCGCTGTTGAGATAGCGGTTGCGCGAACTCATGGCAAGGCCATCGCCGTCGCGGTGAATATCCACGCCTTCAATGGCGATGGGCAGATGGAGATCGGCGACGAGACGGCGAATCAGCCACAGCTGCTGGAAATCCTTGTTGCCGAATACGGCGATATCGGGCGCGACCAGATTGAAAAGGCGCGTGACCACGGCGGCAACCCCCTGGAAATGCCCGGGGCGATCGGCGCCGCAGAGGATATCGGTATAGCGCGCGGGCAGGGTAAAGCCGATGGCTTCTTCGAGACCGAAAGGATAAATCATCGCTTCGTCCGGCATGAGCACGGCCTGCACGCCCGCCGTTTCCAGCATGGCCAAATCCTCTTTCGGCGTGCGCGGATAGCGGGCGAAATCTTCGTTGGGGCCGAATTGCGTCGGGTTCACATAGACGGACACAATAACCTGATCCGCCACTTCCTGCGCCCGCTTGACGAGCTGCAAATGTCCGTCGTGCAGATTGCCCATGGTGGGCACGAACGCCCAGGTTCCGCCTTCGTTGCGGCCGTATTTGCGCCAATCGCGCAAGGCTTTCGCATCATCAATCACGCGCATGTTGTGCCTCCGGGAAAGTTTGCGATTTGACCGCTGCCACATAATCGGCAAAAGCTGCCGCAATGCCGCGATCGCTCATGAAATTCTTGGAAAAATACGGCAAATGCGGGGAAATGCCGAGCACATCGTAGGAAACAAGCACCTGCCCGTCGGTCTCCTTGCCGCAGCCGATGCCAATCACGGGAATACCGGCGTTTTTGGTGATGTCGGCGGCGAGCGCAGGCGGCACGCATTCCAGCACCAGCATGTCGGCACCGGCCAATTCCAGGTCCTTCGCTCGTTCGCGCAGCCACGCCGCTTCCGTCTCGCTTCTGCCCACCTGGCGATAGCCGCCGAGCTTGTCCACGCTTTGCGGCGTCAGCCCCAAATGCGCGCACACCGGCACATGGCAATCATGCAGGGCGGCAATCACATTGATCTGCGCCACGCTGCCGCCTTCGAGTTTCACCATATTGGCCTGCCCCTGCTGCATCAGCAGGCGCGCGGTTTCCAGCGCCTGTTCCGGCGTCGCATAGGAAAGATAGGGCATATCGACCACGCGCCAGCAATCCGGCGCGCCGCGCGCGACCGCCGCGGCATGGTAAGCCATCTCCGCCACACTCACCGGCACCGTGCTCTGATGCCCTGCCACTACCATGCCGAGCGAATCGCCCACCAGCAGGCAATCCGCGCCCGCCTCGGCAGCCAGCCGGGCAAAACTCGCGTCATAGGCCGTCAGCATGGCGATTTTTTCGCCGCTCTTTCTGGCCTTGGCAAAATCCCGCAGTGTTTTCAAAATTACTCCAAAAATGATAAAAAATGATTATATAAAGCGCTTAGTATGGTGATTTTTTACCGCAAAAAGCGCTTTTTCATGATAAAATTTATCACCACACAGCAGGTTGGTGGTGCATTTCGGCAGGCGGTTATTGAGCTCGCCGAAATGCAATATCCGCCGTCAGGCGCCCCCCGACATTTTACATTCTCTCCTGTTGGGGTTCGTGCCAAGCACGGCTATCGAGCCTGTCGAGATACACCGCCAACCTATATCCTCCTCAGCATGGCACATGCAGCGCCAGCCCGCCCATCGAGGTTTCGCGGTATTTCTGGTGCATGTCGCGGCCGGTTTCGTACATGGTAGCGATGACTTCATCCAGTGTCACCACCGGCTTGGTCTGGCGCAGCATCGCCATGCGCGAGGCGTTGATCGCTTTCACGGCCGACACCGCATTGCGCTCGATGCACGGCACCTGCACCTGCCCACCGACCGGATCGCAGGTCAGCCCAAGATGGTGCTCCATGGCGATTTCCGCCGCTTCGCACACTTGCGCGGCGCTGCCGCCCTGAATGTCGGTAAGCCCCGCTGCCGCCATCGAACAGGCGACGCCCACCTCGCCCTGGCAGCCCACTTCCGCGCCGGAGATGGAGGCGTTCATTTTGTAGAGACTGCCAATCGCGCTGCACGTGAGGAGATAGCGCAGCACCACTTCATCATCGGCCTTGCCGATGAAGCGGTTGAAATAGGCAAGCACGGCGGGGACGATACCGCAGGCGCCATTGGTCGGCGCGGTGACCACGCGGCCGCCGGCGGCGTTTTCTTCATTGACCGCCATCGCGATCATGTTCACCCAGTCGATGATGCGCATCGGGTCATTGGAGAGCTGGCTGCCGGTTTCGAGACGCTGCCAGAGCGCGGGCGCGCGGCGCGGAATGCGCAGTTTGCCGGGCAGGACGCCTTCGTTACGCAGCCCGCGCGCAATTGTCTCCTGCATGACGGCCCAGATGCGCGCGGCGTAGGCGCGCACCGCTTCTTCGCCATGCAGCGCGCTTTCGTTGCGCAGCATCACGGTAGAGAGTCGCAAATTGTTGTCTTCGCAGTGTATCAGAAGGTCAGCGGCATGCTTGTAGGGATAGGGCACGGGATGGCTGACGGATTGCTGCGGCGTGCCGAATTGCGCTTCCGTGACAACAAAACCGCCGCCTATCGAATAATAGACTTCGGCGAAAAGCAGTTTCTTGCCCTGCCAGAGTTCCAGGCGCATGCCGTTTTCATGCAACGGCAGATTGTCCTTATGGAAGACGAAATCTTGATCGTAATCAAACAAAAAGCCGTCAATCGCCTGTTGCGCCCTGATATGCTCGATCAGCGCGGGCAGCGCGTCGGTATCGACGGTTTCCGGTTCATGCCCGGCCAGGCCGGCGATGATGGCGCCATCCGTGCCGTGCCCACGGCCAGTCAGCGACAGCGAACCGTAAACATGGGCGCGGAAGCGCAGCTTGTCGCGGGAGACTTCCGGCGCGAAGCCCTGCGCGCGCACCACATCGCGAAAGGCCTTGCCCGCTTTCATCGGGCCGACGGTATGCGAACTGGATGGCCCGACGCCCACTTTGAACATGTCCATTATGCTGATCATGGCTGGCCTCCCGGGAGCGTGCAAATCGCAGGTTGGCGGTGAACGCAGTGAACCCCGACATGAGGGGTTGGGTTTGCGTGCCTCACGCTCACCACTAGCCTGCAACCGGCATTTGCGAAGTCATTTTTATATTTTCTCACCATGAAGCGCTTATCATGATAAATTTTCTCATAATAAGCGCTTAATAGTGGTAAAAAATCACTGTTTTTAGTCTTTTTATGAAATCAATCCTGCCACACTTCGGCGATGCGGTCGCGATCCAGCCCGCAGGCGAGCAGTGTGTGCAGACGGGCGTAGCAGCGCTCCGGCGTCATGTTCGCAGCATCGATCAGGCCATGATAGCCCTCGTTGGCGGCATAGCGCGCGCTGCCCATGTCGCCGTGGCGGCATTGGGTGACGTTGACGATGGCCTTGTTGGCCGCATCATTCACGCGCTCGCGCAGCCGCGCATTGTCGGGCAGGTTGCCGTTGCCAAAGGAAACCAGCACCACCGCATCGGCGGCAAAGGCGGCATCGATCAGGGCATCGGGCAGGCCGGGCGCGAACCACAGCATGGCCACGCGCTGGCTTTGATAGCCTGCAAACGCCTCGAGCCACGGTGCGGCTGGCAGCGCGGCTGGCTTCTCCAGCACGGCGCGGCCATGGTCGAGATGGCCGATCGCGGGATGATGCGCGCTGGCAAAGGCGGCGAAGTCTTCGCAGTTGGCCTTGTAAACATCGTGCGCGGGCAGGAGTTTGCCCGCGAAAAACACGGCGGGGCGATCAAGATCGCTCGCGGCAAAGGCCAGCGCGCCTTCGAGGTTGGCGATGGCATCCGTGTTGTCGCGTATCCACGGCAGCATGGAGCCGGTGATGATGACGGGCTTGCCGGCATGGGCAAAGCGCTCGTGCAGCACGGCGGCGCTATAGGCGAGCGTATCCGTGCCATGCAGGATGACGATGCCCTGCACGTCGGGAAGCGCTTTTTCCACGGCTTCCACCATGCGCTGCCATTCGGCGGGCGTGGCGGCCGAGCTGTCGATGGCGGGCTTGAGCGCCTGGTATTCCACGGGATGCGGCCAATCCTTGAGATGTTCGCGCACCTTGTCGAGGAACGCGGGATCGGAAGTGAGCCCCGCCGGGCTGTCGTGCATGCCGATGGTGCCGCCGGTGTGGAGGATGAGGATGGGTTTCATGCTTATACCTGCTTGTCTTTTTGGCCTTTCAGTTCAATTAGCCACAGCAATATCATCAAACCGACGCCGACGGTAATCGCCACATCGGCGATATTGAAGGTCGGCCAGGCTTTGCCCTTGTAATGCCACTGAATGAAATCAATAACATGCCCGTGCACGATGCGATCATACAGATTGCCGAGCGCACCGCCCAGAATCGAGCCGTAGGCGAGATAGAGCAAAGGATGGAGCTTTTCGCGCACGATGCTGACGATCAGCCACAGGCCGATAATCACGGCAATGGCGGTAAAAAACCAGCGCTGCCAGCCGCCTTCATCGGAAAGAAAGCTGAAGGCCGCGCCGCGGTTGTAGGCAAGCGCGAAATTCATCCACGAATTGACAGTGATCGCCCCTTCCTTGAGCACGCTGTCCGCCCAGGTTTTGGAGAGATAATCCGCCGCGATCCAGAAGATGGCGACGGCAAATGCGGTAATGCGCCACATAGGCTGTCCTTATACGTACAAACGGGTTTCGCCGCCGCCATCCACGTTTTCCACGCAGCGCGGGCAAAGCTCGGGATGATTGGCATCGCTGCCCACTGCTTCGCTGTAATGCCAGCAGCGCGTGCATTTTTCGCCCTTGGCTTTGTCAACTTTGATGGCAAGGGCATCGCCCGCCTGCAATGCAACCGCCGAGACGATGAGCGCAAAGCGCAGTTCATTCCCCAGGCGCGACAGGAGATCGTATTGCGCCTGCGGCAAGGTGAGCTGCACTGCCGCTTCGAGCGAACCGCCAATGATGCCAACATTGCGCGCCTTTTCCAGTTCGGCATTGACTTGGTTGCGCACCGCAATCAGCGTTTGCCAGAAGATGTCATCGCAATGCTCGTTGACTGCCGGGAATTCGTGGAACGTGGTGAGGAATACCGATTCCGCGCGCTCGCCCGGCATATAGCGCCACACTTCTTCCGCCGTGAAGGAGAGAATCGGCGCGAGCCAGCGCACCATGCCTTCGAGGATATGGTAAATCGCGGTTTGCGCGCTGCGCCGCGCCACGTTGTCGGTGGCGACGGTATATTGGCGATCCTTGATCACATCGAGATAGAAGCCGCCGAGTTCGACCGAACAGTAATTGAACAAGTCCTGGTAAATGATATGGAACTCATAGTTCTCATAGGCTTTTTTCACTTTTTCCTGCAAGGCGGCGGCCTGCGCCACGGCATAGGCATCGAGCGCCAGCAGTTTGTCGGCCGGCACGAGATGCTTGGCGGGATCGAAATCGTGCAGGTTGGCCAGGAGGAAGCGGCAAGTGTTGCGGATACGGCGATAGGCGTCGGCGCGCTGCTTGAGGATATTGTCGGAAAGGCTCACTTCGCCGCTGTAATCGGCGGACGCCACCCACAGGCGCAAAATATCCGCGCCCAGGCTGTTGATGACTTTCTGCGGCTCGACGACGTTGCCGAGCGATTTGCTCATCTTGCGCCCTTCCTCATCGACGGTGAAGCCGTGGGTCAAAAGCCCGCGATAGGGCGCGCGCCCGTCAATCGCCGCGCCGGTCAGGAGCGAGGAATGGAACCAGCCGCGATGCTGGTCGGAACCTTCCAGATAGAGATCAGCGGGATAGCTCACGTCGTCGCGGTCGCGCAGCACGCTGTAATGGGTGATGCCGGAATCGAACCACACGTCGAGCACGTCGTTCAGCTTGTCGTAATGCGGCACATCGGCGGCATCAATCAGCGCTTCCAGCGGCAAATCAAACCAGGCTTCGATGCCGCCCTTTTCGATATGCGCCGCCACCTTTTCCATGATGGCGACAATATCGGGATGCAATTCGCCCGTTTCCTTGTGCACCACGAAGCAGAGCGGCACGCCCCAGTAACGCTGGCGCGAGATGCACCAGTCGGGGCGGTTGGCAATCATGTTGGTCAGACGCGGCTGCCCCCACTGCGGGATGAAGCGCACATTTTCAAGGTCGGCAAGCGCTTTGTCGCGCAGACCTTCCTTGTCCATGCTGATGAACCATTGCGCGGTGGCGCGGTAGATGGTCGGGGTTTTGTGGCGCCAGCAATGCGGATAGCTGTGGGTAAGTTTGGAAAGATGCACAAGGCGGTCTTTTTCCTTGAGCCATGCGAGGATGCTTTCTTCGGCCTTGAAGACATGCTCGCCAGCCAGCCCTTCGGCATCGCTTGAGAAAGTGCCGTTGCCAAGCACGATATTGATCATGTCGATGCCATAGGCGCGGCACACGTCATAGTCTTCCACGCCGTGCGCGGGCGCGGTGTGCACGCAGCCGGTACCGGCATCGAGGGTCACGTGCTCGCCATTGATGAGCAGCACGTCGCGCGCATAGAAGGGATGGCGCAGGGGAATCCGATCCAGCGCCTTGCCTTTGGCCGTGCCCAGCACTTGCCACGGCGCTTCCGTTTTCCAGCGCGCGCGCAGCGATTCCAGGAGCTCCTGGGCGACTACGAAATAGCGCCCTTCCCCTTCCACCAGCGCGTAATCAAATTCGGGATGCAGGGAAACGGCAACGTTGGCCGGTAGGGTCCATGGCGTGGTCGTCCAGATGATCACGTCCACCGGCGCGTCTATCTTCGTGCCGAAAGCCTGATTCAGCGCTTGCAGATCCTGCACCGCAAAGCGCACGTCGATAGAGGCGGAAACCTTGTCGGCATATTCCACTTCCGCTTCGGCAAGCGATGAAGCGCAGTCGAAGCACCAGTTGATCGGCTTGAAGCCGTTGACCACGTGCCCGCGTTTGACGATTTCCGCAAGCCCGCGCACGATGTTGGCCTCGGTATGGGCATTCATGGTGAGATAGGGCTTGTCCCAAAAGCCGAATACGCCAAGGCGGATGAAATCTGCCTTCTGCAATTCGATTTGCGAGGCGGCATATTCGCGGCAGGCGGCACGGAAAGCATTGGCATCCACTTTCACGCCAGGCTTGTCGATTTGCCCTTCCACTTTCTGCTCGATGGGCAGGCCGTGGCAATCCCAGCCCGGCACGTAGGGGCTGTCAAAACCGAGCTGATGGCGCGATTTGGTGATGATGTCTTTCAGAATCTTGTTCAGGGCATGGCCGACGTGAATGACGCCGTTGGCATAGGGCGGGCCATCGTGCAGCAGGAAGCGCGGCTTGCCAGCGAAGGCTGCGCGCTGCTTGTCGTAAATCTTGTTGTCCTGCCAGAAGGCGAGCATGTCCGGCTCGCGCTGCGGCAAGTTGCCGCGCATGGGGAAATCGGTAACGGGCAGGTTCAGGGTATGTTTGTAGTCAGCCATGATGAATCCATTGTTGAATAATCAAGACGCGGCCTGCGCGGCCATGAGGCGCCGCGCCTGGGCAATGTCTTCCTCTATCTGTTGCCGCAAGGCTCCGGCATCGGCGAAGGTTCTGATGTCGCGGAGATAGGCGCTTACGGAAACCTGCACGAACTGGTCGTACAACACCGGGGCGGCATCCAGCACATGCACTTCCAGACGCCGGCGCGCCACGCCGAAAGTCGGCGCCGCGCCGATATTGGCCACGCCCCAGTGCACCGCCGCCCCTGCGGACAAGGCGGCTATTTTTACCACATAGACCCCATCCGGTAAACACCAGTGCCCGGGCAGATGGATATTGGCCGTGGGGCGCGCAAGATGCGATCCACCGCGACCGTAACCACGCCGCACGCGACCGGTGAGCGTCAGGGGATGGCCAAGCAGCATTTCCGCGCGCGCGAGGTCGTGTTCGTCCAGCGCCTTGCGGATGAGCGAGCTGGAAATGCGCTCGTCCTCGCCGCTGCACACGCTGGAAATGGCATCCACGGTAAAACCGTAGCGCGGCGCCTGTTCGGCCAGCCACTCGAAATTGCCGGCGCCACGGTAACCAAAGCGAAAATCATCTCCAACCAGCAGATATTTGATCGGAAAACGCGCCAGATACTCGCGCAGAAAGGCTTCCGGCGAGAGCTCGCGCACGCGCCGGGTGAAAGAAAGCAATATCCAGTGATCCAGGCCGAAATGCCGAAGCCAACAGGCGCGATCGCGCAAGGTGCTGAGCAGCGCGGGCGGCCTGCCCTGCACGATGCTGCGCGGATGGGGAAAGAAACTCATCAGGGCGCTGTCGCAACCGTGCGCCGCGCCATATTCGCGCAACACGGCCAGCAAGCGCTGGTGCCCGCGATGCACGCCATCGAAATTGCCGATGGTCAAGGCCAGGGGACGATCGATATTGAGCCGGCGTTGCCAGCGGTGAATGTGCATGAATGCGCTCAAAAAGGCGCATTATAGCGGCTTCGCGCCAAAAGCGCAGGAGAAGCCGCGCGGGTTTCTTATGTAGCAATAATGAGAAAATTTCTCACCAACAAGCGCTTATCGCGAGAAATTTTCTCACGATAAGCGCTTCATAATGGTAAAAAATCACTATTTTTACTGATTTTATGATTCTTTGCCAAGCAAGGTATTGACTTCGTTTTTGTAAATCACTGCTTTGCCGCCAAAGATGGCCTGCACGCCGCCCGCCACCTGCAAGACATCCACCGCGCCGAGGCGTTTCAGCGCGGCCTTGTCCACTTGCGCGGGTTGGCGCACGCCGACGCGCAGCCGCGTGGCGCAGGCATCCACATCCACGATATTGTCCGCACCGCCCAGCGCCGTGATGATTTGCGCGGCGACGCTGTCCTGACCATTCGCGCCAACGGGAGCAGCCACGGCAAACTCGTCGGCGCTCTCCTCAACCCGCCCCGGCGTGGGAATGTTGAAACGGGCGATGAGGAAGCGGAAAGTGAAGAAATACAGGAAGAACCAGCCTATCCCCACGGGAATCACATACATCCAGTGCGTTCGCGCCTGCCCTTGCAGAATGCCGAACAGGAAGAAATCGATCACGCCGCCGGAGAACGTGTTGCCGATGCGAATATCCAGCAAATCCGCCACGAAGAAGGAAACGCCGTCGAAAAACGCGTGAATGGCATAAAGGAAGGGCGCGACGAACAGGAACATGAATTCCAGCGGCTCGGTGATGCCGGTGATGATGGAGGTGAGCGCCGCGCCGAGGAAAAGCCCCTTGTACTTGCCACGCCGCTCTTTGGGAATGGCGAGATACATGGCAAGCGCCGCGCCGGGCAGGCCAAAAATCATGGTATCGAAACGTCCGGCGAAATAACGCGTTCCTTCGGTGAAAAGGCCGACATGCGCGGGATCAGCCAGCTGCGCAAAGAAAATCTTCTGCGCGCCGACCACTTGCGCGCCCGCCACTTGCTCGACGCCGCCCAGCTCGGTGTACCAGAAAATCGGATAAATCATGTGATGCAGCCCCACCGCACCCGACAGGCGCATCAGGAAGCCGTAGAAGAAAGTGCCGACCGGGCCGGTGCCGGCAATGGATTTCCCGGCATCCACCAGCCACTGCTGCACCGGCGGCCAAATCAGGAAAAACACCACGCCCAGCGCAATACCGGCAAAGGAAGTCACAATCGGCACGAAACGCGACCCGCCAAAAAAGCCCAGCACTTGCGGAAGATGGATGTTGTGGTAACGGTTGTGCAGCCAGACTGCGACCGAACCCATGGCCAGTGCGCCAATGGCGCCGGTGTCAATCGCCACCACTTCCTGCCCTTCGGGCGTATAAATGGCAAGCAGCGCGACAATCGTCGCATTCATCACCAGATAGCCGGTCACGCCGCCGAGCGCCGCCGTGCCCTTGTCCTGCCGGGCCAGACCAATGCAAAGGCCCACAGTGAGCAGCAAAAACAGGTTGGCAAATACTGCCGCCCCTGCCGCGCTCATCACCTGGAAAATGCTCTGCAACACCGGCTGATCGAGCACGGGATACGCCGCCACCGTATTGGGATTGCTGAGCGCGCCGCCAATGCCGAGCAGCAAACCCGCCGCCGGCAAAATAGCAATCGGCAACATGAACGACTTGCCTATCTTCTGCAACAACTGAAACATCGTTCCTCCTCATTCAGGAAAAGAAAAAATAGCCTGAACAGCAACATACGCGAAAGCTGCAAGGCTTGCAACATACCCGCAGCCTGCAATATTTTTTGCCGCGATTGCCCGGCATGTCCATGCTGCCATGCAGACGCATGACGTGATGCGCTTCACGCTTCCGGCGGCGCGAGCCCCAGGTGACGCCATGCGTTGGCGGTGGCAACGCGCCCCTGTTTGGTGCGCTGGATAAAGCCGCATTGCAGGAGATAGGGCTCGACCACGGTTTCCAGCGTGCCGCTTTCCTCGCCGATGCTCGCCGCGAGCGTTTCAATGCCGACCGGGCCGCCGCCGAAGGTGCGCACGATTTGCTCCAGCAGGCGGCGGTCGAGCGCGTCAAAACCCAAATGGTCGATGCCGAGCATGACGAGCGCTTCGTCCGCCATTTGCCGGCTGATGACGCCCTGCCCCTTCACCTGCGCATAATCGCGCACGCGGCGCAAGAGGCGGTTGGCAATGCGCGGCGTGCCGCGCGCGCGTTTGCCGATTTCGAGCGCGCCCGCCGGATCCATGTCCACTTTCAGGAGACGCGCGGCGCGCGTGACAATTTCGGAAAGTTCTTCGGAATCATAAAACTGCAAATGATGGGTGATACCGAAGCGGTCGCGCAGCGGCGCGCTCAACAAGCTCGAGCGCGTGGTCGCGCCCACCAGGGTAAACGGCGGCAAATCCATCTGGATGGAGCGCGCGCCCGGCCCTTCGCCGAGCATGATGTCGAGCTTGAAATCTTCCATCGCCGGATAGAGGATTTCTTCCACCGCCGGAGAAAGGCGATGAATTTCATCAATAAATAGGACGTCGTTTTCCTGGAGATTGGTGAGAATCGCGGCAAGATTGGCGGCCTTGTCGAGAATCGGCCCCGAGGTTTGCTGCAAACTCACGCCCAGTTCGGCGGCGATGATGGCGGCGAGCGTGGTCTTGCCCAAGCCGGGCGGACCGAAAAGAAGCACGTGATCCAGCGCTTCGCGCCGTTTCAGGGCGGCGGCAATGGAGATGGCGAGCTGGGTTTTCAGGTCTTTCTGGCCGATATATTCGGCAAAGCGCTTGGGGCGCACGGCGCGGTCGGCGCTTTGTTCATCGGCGCCAAAACTCGCGCCGCTCGTCCAACGGTCGGATTCAATCATCGCATGCCCTCGAAGTAATGCTGAAGCGCGGCGCGAATGAGCGCTTCGGCGTCATCGGCGTCGCCCTGATAGGTTTTCAGCACTTTTTCCATCACTTTCTGCGCTTCCGCCGGTTTGCAGCCGAGATTGACGAGCGCCGCTTCCGCTTCGCCCATTGCCTGGCTCGCTGCTTTCGGCGCTTCCGGCGCATCGAAGCGGAAGGATTTGCCGAGACGGTCGCCCAAATCCACGAGCAGACGTTCTGCCGTTTTCTTGCCGATGCCCGGCACTTTCACGAGCGCGGCAACATTCTGCTCGTGCACCACGCGCACGAAATCGTTGACCGAAAGCCCGGAGAGGATCATCAGCGCCATTTTCGGCCCGACGCCGCTCACCTTGGTCAATTCGCGAAAGAGCGTGCGCTGCTCGTAATCGGCAAAGCCGTAGAGATACTGGCCATCCTCGCGCTGCGCGTGGTGGATGAAGAGCGCGGCCTTTTCGCCGCGATGCAGGGCTTCACCAACCGGCAGCGGCACGCTGATGTCGTAGCCGACGCCGCCCGCATCGAGAATCACCTGCCCGATGCTCTTGTGAATGATATTGCCCTGTAGCCAGCCGATCATACGCCATCCTGTGTGGTAAATTTTCTCATGAATAAGCGCTTATTGTGAGAAATTTTCTCATAAAGAGCGCTTGTTAGTGGTAAAAAATAATTATTTTTTGTAGATTTTATCTCGCTCATGACAAAACTCAAAAACATTCGCCCAATCAACCCCTCTCCCTGCGGGACACGAAGCGCTGCGAAGCAGAAAGGAGCAGGGGTGAGGGGGCAAACGAACATCTCGAATCAGCTTCGACATCTCAAAAAGCGGTTTGTTTACTGCCCTCTCCCCAACCCCTCCCCCACGGGGGGAGGGGCTTTTACTCCGCACCTTCCATGAAAGGGAAAGTTTTGTCATGTACCGAGGATTTTTATAAAAAATACAACCCGGCATCGTTATTTGTTCTCGCTGGGTTACGTTACCACGCCACTAACCCGGCCTACCTATCGGAACAGCCGTTGCAGGCAACGTCCTGCATCAGATGCATTTCTCTATACGCGCCGGTTTATCCTTCCCAGGCATCAACAATACCCGCGCGCTGGCGGCGGATCTGCGTTTGCAGGTGGTGGGCGTGGGTGACGGCCACGGCCAGCGCGTCTGCGGCATCGCTCTGGATGCGTCCGCCGCGTCCGAGAAGGATTTTCACCATGTGCTGCACCTGCGTTTTCGCAGCGCCCCCCTTGCCGACCACGGCCTGCTTGATGCTTTTTGCCGCGTATTCGTTGACGGGCAATCCGCCCAAGACGGCGGCGCAGATGGCAACGCCGCGCGCCTGCCCGAGTTTCAGCGCGGAATCCGGGTTTTTGTGCACAAAGATCTGCTCGATGGCAAATTCCTGCGGGCGGTACTGGGTGATCAACTGGGCGATGCCCTGATGGATCATCATGAGGCGCACCGGCATGGCTTCTTCGGCAAGGCGGATGCAGCCGGAATCGACGTAGCGCACTTCGCGGCCGGCGACATCGACGATGCCGTAGCCGGTTACGCGCGAACCGGGATCGATGCCGAGGATGCGGCGGGGCGCGTTCATGTCAGCAAATCACGTCAGCCTTCAAACTCCGCCGGGAAATCGGCGTTGGTGTAAACGCTTTGCGTGTCGTCGAGTTCTTCGAGGCGCTCGATCAGGCGCATCACCTTGTCGGCATCATCCAGCGATACCGGCGAGAGATTCTGCGCGCGCATGGTGACTTCGCTTTCGTCCGGCGTGAATCCGGCGGCAACCAGCGCGTCATAAACAGCGGCATAGTTTTCCGGAGCGGTCAGCACTTCGGCGCTGCCGTCTTCCATTTCAATATCATCAGCGCCAGCTTCCAGCGCCGCTTCCATCAGCGCGTCCTCATCCTTGACTTCCTCGAAGAAGAGCACGCCGCGCTCGTCAAACTGAAACGCGACCGAGCCGGAAGTGCCCAAATTGCCGCCCATTTTCGAGAAGGCATGGCGCACTTCGGAGACGGTGCGGTTGTTGTTGTCGGTCAGGCAATCGACCATGATGGCGACGCCGCCCGGGCCGTAGCCTTCAAAGCGCACTTCTTCCATCTGCACGCCTTCGAGTTCACCGGCGCCGCGCTTGATGGCCCGTTCCATGGTGTCTTTCGGCATGTTCTCGGCCTGCGCCTTGGAAATGGCCAGGCGCAAACGCGGGTTGGAATCCACGTCCGAACCGCCCTGACGCGCAGCCACGGTGAGTTCGCGGATGAGACGGGTGAAGACTTTGCCGCGCTTGGCGTCTTCCTTGGCTTTTTTATGTTTGATGTTTGCCCATTTACTGTGACCAGCCATTGTATCTATGTTCCTTTTCTAAAAAACGGTCAGAAATAGTGTTTTTTTACCATACTCAAGCGCTTGTTGCGAAAAATTTTCCCAACAAAAGCGCTTTATTATGAGAATATTTCTCACGGCAATTCGTCGATCTGCTGCTTGGCGCGCGGCAGCAGGTCTTCATGCTTGACGCCCATGCTGTCCACAATCGCGCTCGCCACAAAGATGGAGGAATAGGTGCCGAATACAATGCCGAAAATCATTGCCGCGGCAAAGCCGAAGAGCGTCGCGCTGCCAAAGACCAGAAGCGAGACCACGGCGAGCATGGTGGTCAGGCTGGTGACCAACGTGCGCGCCAGCGTCTGGTTGATGGAAATGTCGATGACCTGCGTCGGCGTCTTGTCGTGCATCTTGCGGAAGTTTTCGCGGATGCGGTCATAGACCACCACGGTATCGTTCACCGAATAACCGAGCACGGCGAGAATCGCGGCAAGCACGGTGAGATCGAACGTCCATTGCGTGAGCGCAAAAAGCCCTGCGGTCACGATCACGTCGTGCAGCTGCGCGAGCACCGCACCGAAGGCGAATTTCCACTCGAAGCGGATGCCGAGATAGATCACCATGCCAATGGAAGCGAGAATCAGGGCGGTCAAGCCCTTTTCGATGAGTTCTTCCTTGTACTGCCCACCGATTTTCGACTGGCTCAGCAGCTTCACACCCGCATCCTTGGCCTGCAAGGAGCTGACCAGCTCCTGCATCATCACATCGGTACTCACGCCCTCCTTTTCGGCAAAACGGATTTGCACTTCCTGCGAGGAGCCATATTGGATGACGCTCGCTTCGGGATACACGCGTTCGACTTCCGCGCGGATCGAAGCGAGGTCGGCAGCCTGCGGATACTCGAGTTCGATGGTGGCGCCGCCGGTAAATTCCAGGCCGAAGTTGAAGCCGCGCACAAAGATAAGCACCAGGCAGGCCACGGTCAGCGCCAGGGAAAACCACATGCCCTGGCGGCGGTATTTCATGAAGGGAATGAAGGGAAGTTTGATCTGCATGGCAGCCTCACATTTTCAAAGTCGGTTGCGCGCGGCGCAGCAGGAAAAACTCGATCAGCGCCCGGGTGACGTAGATCGCGGTGAACATCGATGTGAGCACACCGATGGACAGCGTCACGGCAAAGCCCTTGATCGGCCCCGCGCCGAAGCTGAACAACAATACGGAGACGATCAGCGTGGTGATGTTGGCATCGACAATGGTGGAAAGCGCATTGTCAAACCCGGCGCGCACCGCCTCGCGCACGGAAAGTCCGCTCGCGAGTTCCTCTCGGATACGCTCGTAAATCAGCACATTGGCATCCACCGCCATGCCCAGCGTGAGCACGATACCGGCAATGCCCGGCAGGGTGAGCGTTGCACCGAGCAGCGACATCAGCGCCACGATGAGCACGCCGTTGCCGGCGAGCGCCACCATTGCGAACGCGCCCAGACGGCGGTAATAGACAATCATGAAGATCGTGATGAATACCAGCCCCAGCAGCGCGGCGTTCACGCCTTCATCAATGTTTTTCTGACCGGCGGACGGGCCGATGGTGCGCTCTTCAATGATATAGACAGGCGCGACCAGCGAGCCGGCACGCAACGTCGCGGCAAGCTTTTGCGCGCGCTGGATGGGCGTCACCCCGGTAATCTGGAAATTGCTGCCGAACTGGCTCTGGATGGTCGCGGAATTGACCACGGTTTCGCGCTTCTCCACCACGGTTTCCACTTCACCCTGCGCGTTCAGGCGCTCGACGGGAATATATTCCACATACATGGTCGCCATCGGTTTTTTCAGATTGTCGCGCGTAATCTGGCTCATCTGCGCACCGCCCGCCGAATCAAGCACCACACTCACCTGCGGGCCGGCGCTGTCCTGACCGAAACCGGCACTGGCATCCACAATATGCTCACCGCTCATGATCACGCGGCGCTTCAAAACGATAGGCGTGCCATCTTCCATATAGGCAAGCTTGGAGCCGAACGGCGCGCGCTTGTCGCGCACCGCCTTGGCGACATCGGCCTGGTCGTCCACCAGATAGAATTCCAGCGTGGCCGTCGAACCCAAAAGCTCTTTGGCCTGCGTGACATCCTGAATACCCGGCAGCTGGATGAGAATGCGGTCATCGCCAACCACCTGAATGGCGGGCTCGGCCACACCCAGCGTATTGACGCGCCCCGCCATGCGCACGCGGTTCTGCTCGGCCGCGCGGCGCTTCTGCTGGGCAATGCCTGCTTCGCTGTAGCGCAGCAGCACGCCTTCCCTGCCATCCTTGCTGACGTTCACGCTCTCCACTTCCGCGGGCAACAGGCGGTACAGGCTGCCCATCGCCGTTTCGCGCGCGTCGCTGTCGGCAAACCACAGCGTCGCACCACCCTGCGGAGCACCTTCGCTGTCAAGCACCGGCAGCCCTTCATCCTGCAAATGGTTCAGGGTGAGATCGAGCAGCTCGGCGGTTTTGCGTTCGAAAAGTTCGTTGCTGTCCACCTGCAAAAGGAAAGAAACCCCGCCGCGCAAATCCAGACCAAGACTCATCGGCGTAAGCCCCTTGTCGTCCATCCAGGCCGGCGCATTGGACAACAGGTTCACTGCCACAGCCGCATCGGGATAACTCCGCGCCAGCAAATCCTTGGCCTTCAGCTGGGTATCCGTGGAATCGAAATAGAGATTCACGCCGCGCCCGGCAACCTGCCAGCGGCTGCTTTCCAGACCGGCATCAGCCAGCTTGCGGTTGACATCATGAATCAGCGTTTCCGCCACGTCCTGCTCGCCGATGCTTTCGGCAAACTGCATTTGCACTGCCGGACTCTTGCCGAACCAGTTCGGCAACGCCAGCAAAAACCCGACTGACAGTACCACGGCAATCAGGGCATATTTCCAGCCTGCAAAGGATTTAGGCATGGTTGTTCCTTACATCAAACTCACAACAAAATACGCCGCCTCCAGGGCGGCGCCGCATCATCCCTCAGGATGATTTTTCCGCATCATCCGCATCCTGTACCACGGGAGAAGCCAGCTCGCCCTTCAGCGAACCTTTCGGCAGCACCTGGGTAACGAAATTGCGATGGAAGCGCACCACGGTATTTCTCGCGATTTCCAGATCGATGAACTGCTCGTCGAGCGCAATCACGCGCCCCATCATGCCGCCGCCGGTCATCACCTCGTCGCCTTTTTTCAGGGCGGCCACCATGGCGCGATGCTCTTTCATGCGCTTGCGCTGCGGCGCAATCATGAAGAACCACATGATGGCGAACAAACCAATCATCATCACCAAAGACATCATGCCGCCGCCGGCCGGGGCGCCTGCCTGTTGCGCATAAGCATTCTGGATAAACATGCAAAACCTCCGAAATTTTGAAACGGCGCATTATAACCGCTTGCCGCCGCATTCCCAAAGCATCCTTCTGCGGCACTTATGCCGCTGCAAGACAAGCAAACACCCAAACGGGGTGAGAAGATTTCCTATCAAAAAGCGCTTTTTATGAGAAATTTTTTCATATAAAGCGCTTGTTGATGGTAAAAATTATCTATTTTACAGACTTTCATAAAGCATCAGAATCACAGCTCTTTTTGCAGGCCCACAAAAAACGGCGCTTGTGCGCCGTTTTTCATATTTTCTGCCAGCTCTTACTGGTTGACTTGCGAACCGATCAAACCGCCGACTATCGCACCAGTCACGGTTGCTTCGGTATCCTGGCCGATGACTTGCCCGGCGGCAGCACCGACAGCCGCACCAATCGCGGCATTGCGCACCATGTGCGGGCGCTGGCTCTGGTAACCGGTGTTTTGATAGCCCTGGTTGTAATAGCCAGCCTGATTATAGGGCTGGGATTGGCTGCAAGCGGCAAGCGCCAGCGCAGCGGAGACGATAACAAATGGTTTCAGCATGGATTTCCTCCAAAACAGGTAAAGACCGAAGCCAATGATAGCCGCTCCGTTCCCCGTCACGCATGACCATTCTGCAAACGCGCCCGCGCCGCCTGCACGGCTGAGCGCACCTGCGCCGGTGCAGTGCCGCCGATATGGTTGCGCGCTGCCACCGAGCCTTCCACATCAAGCACGGCATAGACATCTTCGTCAATGCCCTGATGCAGTTCGCGCAAGGTGGCGAGATCGAGATCGGTGAGTTCGCAGTCGCGCTCGATGGCAAGATGCACCGCCTTGCCCACCACTTCATGCGCATCGCGGAACGGCAGGCCGCGCCGCACCAGATAATCGGCCAAGTCCGTCGCCGTGGAAAATCCGGCTTTCGCCGCTTCGTGCATGGCGCGGCGGTTCGCCATCATTGCCGGCACCATGTCGGCAAAGGCGCGCAGGCAGGCGAGCGTGGTATCAAGCGTGTCGAAAAGTCCTTCCTTGTCTTCCTGGTTGTCCTTGTTGTAGGCAAGCGGCTGGCTTTTCATGAGGGTCAACAGCGCAAAGAGATGGCCGAACACGCGCCCGCTCTTGCCGCGCACCAGCTCCGGCACGTCGGGATTTTTTTTCTGCGGCATGATGGAAGAGCCGGTGCAGAAGCGGTCGGGCAAATCGACGAAACGAAACGCGGCGCTGTTCCAGAGAATGAGTTCTTCGGCAAAGCGCGACAGATGCATGTGCAAAATGGCGGCAGCCGCACAAAATTCGATGGCGAAATCACGGTCGGAGACGGCATCGAGCGAATTGCGGCAGGGCGCATCAAAGCCGAGCGCTTTCGCCGTCATCTCGCGGTCGATAGGATAGGTAGTGCCCGCCAGCGCGGCCGTGCCCAGCGGCGACTGGTTCAGGCGCTTGCGGCAATCGGCAAAGCGCCCGGCATCGCGTTCGAGCATTTCCTGCCAAGCCAGCAGATGATGGCCGAAGGTCACGGGCTGGGCGACCTGCAAATGGGTAAAACCGGGCATCACGGTATCGGCTTCCTTTTCCGCAAGATCAATGATATTACCGCGCAGGCGCGCCAGTTCGGCAAGCGCCGCATCGATGCCGCGGCGCAGGTAAAGACGAATATCGGTCGCGACCTGATCATTGCGGCTGCGCCCGGTGTGCAGGCGCTTGCCCGCCTCGCCGACGAGATCGGTAAGGCGCTTTTCGATATTCATGTGTACGTCTTCCAGAGCCAGCGACCACGGGAAATCGCCGCGCTCGATTTCCGCGAGCACCTGGCCAAGCCCTTCCCGGATGAGCGCATGATCGGCCTCGCTCAGCACGCCCTGCGCGGCGAGCATTTGCGCGTGCGCCAGTGATCCGTCGATATCCTCGCGGTACATGCGGCGGTCGAAAGCAACGGAAGCGGTAAATTCAGCGACGAAAGCATCGGTGGATTCCTGGAAGCGTCCGCCCCAGGAAGCGTTGGTGGATGAAGTCATGCGGCTTGCCCAATAGTGGTGAAAACCGTAAGATTCTGCCGCATTCTTAACACGCCAGCAAGATGAACACGCCCCGCCAAATCCGCATCGCCACCCGCGAAAGCCGCCTTGCCCTGTGGCAGGCCGAACACGTTGCCGCGCGCCTGCGCGCCCGTTATCCCGAGATTGAAGTGAACCTCGTGCCCATGACCACGCAGGGAGACCAGATATTGAACACGCCGCTCGCGCAAATCGGCGGCAAGGGGCTTTTCATCAAGGAACTGGAAGTGGCCATGCAGGAGGGTCGCGCCGATATTGCCGTGCACTCCATGAAAGATGTCGGCGTGCATTTCCCGGATGGTTTCGCTCTTGCCGCCATCCTCGCGCGCGCCAACCCCTTCGATGCTTTCGTCTCCAACGACTACGCCCATTTTGCCGACCTGCCGCACGGCGCGCGCGTCGGCACATGCAGCCTGCGCCGCCGCATGCAGATTGCCGCCGCCCGCCCCGATATCGAACTCCTCGACTTGCGCGGCAACGTGCAAACGCGGCTTGCCAAACTCGATCGCGGCGATTTCGACGCTATCATCCTCGCCTGCGCCGGACTGGAGCGCCTGGGTCTCAACGATCGCATTCGCGAAATGCTGCCTGCCGCCCTGTCGCTGCCCGCTATCGGCCAGGGCGCGATCGGCATCGAATGCCGGGAAGACAGCCCGGTGTTTGCGCTGGTTGCCGCCCTGAATGACGAAGAAACCGCGCTTTGCGTCAAAACCGAGCGCATCATCAACGAACGTCTGGAAGGCAGTTGCCAGGTGCCGATTGCCGCCTTCGCGACGCTCAACGCGGGAACGCTCCGCCTGCAAGCCCGCATTGGCCTGCCCGACGGCTCGCGCATGCTCGAAGAAAACGGCGAAGTACCACGAGGGCAAGCAGCGGAACTCGCGCATCAGCTGGTCGATCGCCTGATTGCGCGCGGCGCGCTCGACATCCTCGCTGCCCTGCTGGCATGAACGCGCCGCTTGCCGGTTGCCGCGTACTCCATACCCGTGCCGACCATCATTGGCCACAAGCGCGCGCGCACCTGCAAGCGCTTGGCGCCATTGCCTCGCACCTGCCCCTGCTCGATACCCGCGCCCTGCCCTTTGCGCTCCCCGAAGCGCTTGATGCCGCCGTCTTTACCAGTGCCAATGCCGTCACCCATTTCTTCGCGCAAAGCGCCCTGCCCTGTGCTGCTATTGCCATTGGCGAGAAAACGCGGGAAGCGCTTGTCCGCCACGACCATCCGCCCGCCATGACCGCACCGCCGCCTTACGACAGCGAAGCGCTGCTTGCCGTCTGGCAAGCGCAAGGGCTGAACATCGCCATCATTGCCGCGCCGGGCGGCCGCAGCCATCTGCACGATACCTTGAGCCAAATGAACCGCGTGCACATGGTTTACGCCTATGAGCGCTTCTGCCCAAGCGCTTCTGCCAACCTTGCCGAAGCGCCCGATGCCATCCTCATTGGCAGCTGCCGCACCCTCGATTTTCTCGGCAAAATCGCCGAACCAAACACGCTCAAGCTGCTACAATGTCGCACCTGCGTCGTGGCCATGAGTCCGCGAATCGCCGATTACGCCACGCAACACGGTTTCCGGCATGTCATCAGCGCCAACAGGGCTGATGAAGATGCACAATTTCACGCCCTGTGCCATTGGTGGGCACTGCAACAAGGAGTCATGAGATGAGTGATAAAAAAAATCCGAACCCTGAAAAGAAATCCCCCAACCCGCAGAACAGCCCATCTTCCGCGACTCCTCCCGTTCCTGGCAAAGCGCCGCAAAATGTGCCCGTGCAAAACGTGAAAGCGGACACCGCCAGCAAAGCGGCAGATCCTGTCAAGGAGCCTGTCAAAACGGATAACCCCAAGCCGGACGGCACTTCTCATGCGGCGCAGGGCAAAACGCCATCCGAGCCCGTGAAAGCCGCTGCCAAGGCCGAAAATGGCAAACCGGACCATATTGCCACTGCCGCAAGCGCTGCCGTGCAAGGCAAGGCATCCCCGGAACCCGCCAAGCCCGTCACCCCGCCGCCGGCCAAACCGGCCCATACGCCGCCGCCCGTTACCCGCGCATCCGAAGCCAAAGCGGAAGGCGGCAAGGGTCTTGCCCTGATCGCACTGGCCGTATCCGTTGCGGCGCTGGCGCTTGGCGGTTACCAGTTCCTGCAAAACAGCAAGCTCACCAGCCAGTTGAACGACCAGCGTGCGGTTTTGCAAAAAGAAGCCTCGCGCCTTGACGCCGCGAATAGCGCCAACACCGAACAGCTTGCCGCCCTGCGCAGCGATGTAGCGGCCATCCAGCTGCCTGCTCCCGGCATGGATCGCGACAGCGTAGTCAAAACCATCGCCGAGAACATCGCCAAAGTGGAAAAATCCGTGGCCGACATGCAGGCCAGCGCTGTCAACGAGCTGGACAAGCGTCTTTCCGCACTGCCCAAGGCCATGGACCGCACTGCCGTGCAAAGTCTGGTCAAACAGGAGCTCGCCACTTTCGCGCAAACCCTTGGCGGCGACCAGCCGACGCTGGATTTCAGTGATGAAATTGCCAAGGTGGAAGCGAGCGAAGCGCGCAGCAAACAAATTCTTGCCGATATTGAAAAGAACGCGGCGCAACTGGACAGCCGCTTGCAGCAGGCGCTTGCCGATGCGGAAAAACAGCTTGCCGAACTGGCTGACAGCCGCGCTTCCGTTCTGAATCTGGTCACGCTGGCGCAACTGGCCGGCCATGCCGGGCAATACCAGGCAGCCGCGCAATATCTGCAACAGGCCGGCGCCCATCTTGCCGCAGGTGACAACGCCCAGTGGCAAGGCACGCTCGCCGATGCCGCGCAGCGCTTCCAGCAGCTTGCCAGCCAACCTTCACCGCATGCCGCCATCGACCAGCTCCTGGCCCGGGTCGGCGAATGGCCTCTCCGCAACAGCGATACCGGCAACCTGATCGCTCCCGATGACGCGGCCGCCGCACCGACAACGCTGATGGACAAAGTCAGACATGTCGGCCACGAAATCATCGCGCACACGGTTACCGTCGTACCGCTTGATGACGAAGGCCTTGCCTGGGTCAACCACAACCCTGCCCTGCAAAATATCATCCGCCAGAACGTGCGCCTCGATCTCGCCTTTGCCCGCAATGCGCTGCAAATGCAGGACAGCGCGGCATATGCCGGCATAGCCGCCACGCTCAAGGCGCAGATGGAACGCTACTTCGATACCGGCAACGCCGAAGTCAAAGGCGCGCTGGAAACGCTGGCCAGGCTGGAAAGCGCCCAGCAAACCCTGCCCGACCTCGCCCCGGTCATCCAGGCGCTGCGCAACGGCCAATAATCAGGAGGTTTTATGATTGCTCGTTTTATCATCGGCTTGCTGGTTATCGTTTCCTGTGCGGCGCTGGGATTGCTGATCAAGGCATTCCCCATGGACGTCATGCTCACCATCAACAACAAGCATGGCGTCATTATCCCGCTGGTGTACTGGCTGATTTTCTCCTTTATTGCCGTATGGCTGCTGGGGCTCGTGTTCAAAACCCTGTTCCTGATCTGGCGCAGTCCGCAAATCCTCTCGCGCAACAGCGAAGCACGCAGAAAACGCAAGGCGGACAAAATGCTGCGCCTCGGCCTGCATGAATTTATCGCCGGCCAATATGCCAAGGCGGAAAAGCATCTCGTCAAGGGCGCGGAACTCAGCGAATCCTTGGGTTATCCATCTGTTATCTATTATGAAAACGCGGCGATTGCCGCCGATCGCCAGAATGCGCCCGAGCGCCGCGACCAGTATCTGCTGAAAGCGCGCCAGGATGCCGATTCCGGCGATGCGGTCGCCATCCGCCTCACCGAAGCGGAAGTCCTTGTCAACAACCAGGATTACGCACGTGCAGAAAAGCTTCTCGAAGCCATTCACGACAAGCGCAATCCCAAACTCCTCACCCTGCTCGACAGCGCCTATACCGCGCAGGAAAAATGGAGCAAGGCCTGGGCACTGTTGCCGAGCATGCGCCCGTTCATGGATACGCAAGCCTATGACGAACGCCGCAGGGACTATGCCCGCGCCATGCTGAACGATACCGCCGCACTTGAAAGCTATGCCGAGCTGTCCAGCGCGTGGCGCAGCATTCCGGCGGAAATCCGCCGCGACCCGGAAATGATCCTGATTTATGCCGGTTCGCTCGCCGAAAACGGCCACAGCGACGAAAGCGACAAAGTGCTGGTCGAGCAGATCAAATCCACGCAGAACCTCGCCTTCATCCAGGCCTACAGCCAGTTGCGCAGCGGCAATTTCAAGGCGCGCCTCGCCAACATGCAGCAATGGGAAGCCAAGCATCCGAACGATGCCTTCTTCCAGCTTGCCAAGGCGCAAATCGCCTACTTTGCCAAGGAATATGAAATTGCCAATGCCGCCGTGGAAGCCTCGCTGAAACGCCAGCCTTCCAGTGAAGGATTTGCCCTGTGGGCGCAGATTCTCGAAGCGCGCGATGAACCGCAGGCAGCCCTTGCCGCCTACCGGCAAAGCGTTTCGGAAAAATTCGCCCGCCAGACCCTGCACGGTGATTTCCTGCCTGCCGGGCAACAGCCGCCAGCCGCAGCCAATTCCTGAACAACGGCATGAATGAAATCCTGAGACCCCTGCAACGCATCCTCGCGAACCCTTCGCTGGTTGCGTTGCTTTTTTTCTCCCTGACGCTCTTCCTCGTCTTCTATTTCCTCGGCGTCTGGCTGCTGCCGGTGATTGTTGCCATCGTGCTTTCCTATCTCCTCGAAGGCATCATCCAGCAGCTTGAGCGTTTGGGAATGCGCCGCGTGTTCGCGCTCGGCTTCGTCTTTGTCGTTTTCATTGCCTTCATCACCTATCTCGGCGCCGTGATCATGCCCATGATCATCAGCCAGGCAAAAACCCTCATTGCCAACCTGCCGGAATATCTCGCCATCGGCCAGGAAAAGCTCCTGCTCCTGCCGGAGCGCTTTCCGCAGCTGTTCAGCAAGGAAAGCATCAACGGTCTCCTGTCCACCATCAACCAGGAAATTTCCACCTACAGCAAAGACTTGCTCTCCGGCAAACTCTTTTCCTCGCTGCTCGCGATTACTACTGTCGTCATCTATATCGTGCTGATGCCGCTGCTGATTTTCTTCTTTCTCAAGGATAAGAGCCTCATCCTTAACTGGCTAGCGCGCTTTTTGCCGGAAAACCGCCAGATCATCACCGAAGTCTGGCAGGAAGTGGACGTACAAATCGGCAACTACATCCGCGGCAAGTTCCTGGAAATTCTCGTCATCTGGGGCATGTGCTTCGTCACTTTCCAGCTGCTCGGCCTGCAATACACCATGCTGCTGAGCCTCATGGTCGGCCTGTCCGTCCTTATCCCCTATGTGGGAGCCACCCTCGTCACCATTCCCGTGCTCGTCGTCGCCTACATCCAGTACGATCTCACCAGCATGTTCTACTGGGTCACCATCGCCTACTTCGTCATCCAGACCCTGGATGGCACCGTCATCGTTCCCCTCATCTTCTCCGAAGCTGTCAACATCCATCCCAACGCCATCATTATCGCCATCCTCGTTTTCGGCGGCCTGTGGGGATTCTGGGGCGTATTCTTCGCCATCCCGCTTGCCACGCTGGTGAAAGCCGTGCTTGAAGCCTGGCAGCGCTATCTGGCACGCGGCAACCAGGATGAAAACCACAATCTCATCCTCTCGCAAGAACCGCCTCAAGCCTGAACGCGCTCGCGCCCTGCCCTTTGCCGGTAATGCTTTACACAAAACCGGCAAAAATAACGTGTTTTTACCATCAACAAGCGCTTGCTGCGATAAAAAACCATCAAAAATCTCAATAAAATGGAAAAAATCAGCCTCACTTTCCAGCCCACTGACGCCGACCGCAAAGCCGTCAGCAAACTTCTCTGCAAATACCGCCCGCGCGTTCGCCAGCAAACCGCCGTGCATATCGCCTTTACCCTCATCGCCATCGCCCTGCTCGCCGCCTATTTCCATCACCTGCGCCTCACCAGCCAGTTCTTCGCCGATGTCTGCCATGCCTTCCCCGTTTACGACGAAAACACTGTCGTCGCCTGTGAAGCCGACAGCAGCATCGCCCGCGACCATCTCTCATGGCTCATCTACAGCCTCATCGCGCAGATCCCCCTCATCGCCACGTGGCTCACCTACAGCTACCGCAGCAACTGGCGCAACACTTTCCATTCCCTGAACGGCCGCACCTTCACCTACGCCATCAGTGCCGACGGCCTCGACAGCCACGAACACGGCAAAGCCCGCACGCATTACCCGTGGCACGCCATCGAGCGCCTGGCATTCGACCAAGGCTACATCCTCTTTTTCATAGACCGTTGCGCCGTCCTTTTCGTCTCGCGCGAACACTTCGCGAGCGCTCAGGATGCCGACTATTTCTGGCAGCAGGCGCAGACATGGTGGCAAGCGCGGCGTCATCCCGGCAACCAGTCGGCTGGCTAGAGCAAATCGGATTTATCTGTTTATACAAGTAGTTGCGACGAAGCGCCCCAAAGCCCCTGGGCGCAGCCGCAGACGCGGGGCTTTTGGCGGAAATACGGGCTTGGGTGTTTGAGCGACAGCGAGTTTACAAGCCCGC
>JAUMXB010000003.1 GCA_030529365.1 Cardiobacteriaceae bacterium
ATTCGTTAAGGCAAATGAATTATCGTTTGTGTTTTTTGGGGATTGCGCTAAAGTGACGCCGCATTGGCGGCGATCCGCGACACTTTATTTCTAGACAAGGAGAATATTCTCATGATGAAACGTAAATCTTTGGTTTTGCTTAGCTCTATGGCTATCGCCGCCTGGGTGCATGCACAGGAAGCCACAGCTACTGACGCAGCGCAAGCCACCGCCGGGACTACCGAAGCGCCGGCCGAGAATACGCCGCCTGCCAATTCCATCGCGCTCAATATCCCGCAAGTGAGCAGCGGCGAGTGCCAGGCGCTGGTTGTGGTTCCGGCCAAATTCGAACCGCGCACCGAGCAGGTCGTAATCAAGGAAGCCTCCGAAACCATCGAGCTGATTCCGGCCGAATACGAGTGGGTAGAGCAGCAGATTGAAATCAAGCCCGCCGGCAAGGAATTGAGAGTAATTCCGGCGACTTACAAAACCGTGGAAGAAGAAATCGAAATCGAGCCGGCATCTGTCGAGCGCGAAGTGATCGAGCCGCAGTTCAAGGAAGTGAGCGAAGACGTCATCTCCAAACCGGCCTATCTCTCTGCGCACAACGAAGGCGGTTCGCATGTGTTCTCCAGCATGGGTGAAGCGCTGCGTCTTGCCGAAGTGCCTGCGGAAACCAAAACCATCACCAAGCAGGTAGTCAGCGACGAAGCTTCCGTGAAGGAAACCGCTGTGGAAGCCAAGTTCCAGACCATCCAAAAGCAGGTGATTGACGAAGAGGCACGCATCGAGGAAGTGCCGGTAGAGGCAGTATATGAAACCGTTCGCGTCAAGAAGCTGGTGAAAGAAGCGGAAGAAAAACGCATCGAAGTGCCGGCGGAATATGCGGAAGTAACCGTTTATGACAAGGTGGCCGATGCGCAAATGCGCTGGGAGCCGGTCATGTGCGGCGGCAACGATGCCGAAACCACTGCCAAGGTGGAAGACATCCAGCGTGCCCTGAACGAAGCCGGTTACCAGGTCGGCAAGGTTGATGGCCAAATGGGCCCTGGCACCAAGCGTGCGCTGGAAAAATACCAGCGTGACAACGGCCTGGCTGTTGGCGGCGTTACCCAGGAAACCCTGCGTGCGTTGGGTCTTGGCAACTGATCCTTTCGCTCAAGCGACAAAAAGGGAAGGTTCGCCTTCCCTTTTTCTTTTTAACATATTTTCCTTTAAAATAGTCATTTTTTATCACAATTGAGCGCTTGTTGCGATAAAAAATGATTATAGCAAGCGCTTATAATAGTTATTTTTTACCATTTTGATATCTGAGATATACGGATAAATCATGCGATACGAATTACTGGCGAGCGATGGCGCGGCGCGACGCGGCCGCATTACCTTTCCCGACGGGCAAGTGGTGCAAACGCCGATTTTCATGCCGGTCGGCACACTCGGCACGGTCAAGGGCGTTTCCGTCGAGGAACTAGATGCGCTCGGCGCGGAAATCATTCTCGGCAATACTTTCCACTTGATGCTGCGCCCCGGCGAGCAGATTGTGAAAGCGCATGGCGGCCTGCATGGCTTCATGAACTGGAAAAAGCCGATTCTCACCGATTCCGGCGGTTTTCAGGTGTTTTCGCTCGCGAAAATCCGCAAGATTACCGAGGAAGGCGTGCGCTTCCGTTCGCCGGTGGACGGCAGCGAAGTGTTTTTGACGCCGGAACGCTCGATTCAGGTGCAGCGCGATTTGGGCAGCAATATCGTCATGCAGTTCGACGAATGCACGCCCTATCCGGCAACGCACGCGGAAGCGGCCGATTCCATGCGGATGTCGTTGCGCTGGGCGAAGCGCAGCAAAATCGCGCATGGCGATAGCCCGCATGCGCTTTTCGGCATTGTGCAGGGCGGCGTCTATGAGGATTTGCGGCGCGAATCGGCGGAAGCCCTGCGCGAGCTCGATTTGCCCGGTTATGCCGTGGGCGGATTGGCTGTCGGCGAGCCGCCGGAGCTGCGCAATGCCACGCTGGAACACACCTTGCCGCATATGCCTGCGGACAAGCCGCGCTATCTGATGGGCGTGGGCAAGCCGGAGGATATTGTCGAAGCGGTGCTGCGCGGCATCGACATGTTCGATTGCGTGATGCCGTCGCGCAATGCGCGCAACGCCTATCTCTTTACCGCGACCGGCACGCTGAAACTGCGCAACGCGCGCTACAGGGATGATCTTGCGCCCATCGAAGAAGGCTGCGATTGCTACACCTGCCAGCATTATTCGCGCGCCTATCTGCACCATCTCGACAAGTGCAACGAAATGCTCGGCTCGCGCCTGAACACCATCCACAACCTGCGCTACTACCTGCGCCTGATTCACGGCCTGCGCCATGCCATCGAGACGCAGACGCTGAACGCTTTCGTGCGCGAGTTCTATCGCCAGCGACAGGCGGCATAAAGCGATTGTCTGTCGGCCATTCATGGTCGAGATGGGGTTGATGTCGGGCACAAAGTGCCAGTTTTACATGAAAATGCAGCCGCATTTTCATGGGAACTCGGTAATGAGCCGTAGGCGAACCCCAACATCGACTAAATCATTGCGTTGGGGTTGGTGCTGCGCACTCGCCACCAACCTACGGTCTGGACGTTTTTATGATGATTTCACTATAGATACCCCGCAGCTTGCTGCGGGATAGTTCATTGGTCATGGTTGTTTTTTACCACGATTAAGCGCTTATTGTGAGAAATTTTCTCGTCAAAAGCGCTTCATGTCGGTGAAAAACGATGATTCTGCGCGATTCAATAATCATCCTGGTGGCGGATAGCGCGGAGCTGGCGGCGTTCGCGTTTGTCCGGTTTGCTGTCGGGGAAGCGCACCATGTCGCGGGCAATTTGCCGTTGCGTTTGCCAGGCTTCGCGGGCAGCGAGGCTCTCCGGCGTTTCTTCGTAGAAGGTTTGCGCGATTTTTGCGCTCACCCGTTTGCTGGCCGCTTCGCGCACGATGACTTCCATGGTGAAGTCGTCTTCCTTGCGGATGGTGAGCGTGTCGCCGGCTGTGATGGCGCGTGCAGGCTTGGCGCGATTGCCGTTGACCAGCACGCGTCCGTTTTTGATGGCGGATACGGCAAGTGGGCGGGTTTTGTAGAAACGCGCCGCCCACAGCCAGATATCGAGACGGATGCCCTCAGTGCTCATGCGCCGGATTTTTTGCCTTGTCCGGCAGGTTGATATTGAGCGCGAGCACTTCTTTTTCGCTGTCGCGTTCCAGATTGGCTTCGATATCTTTCATGGTGATATCAAAGTATTTGCTGACCACAGCAAGAATTTCCCGTTTCATTTCTTCCATGAAGAGCGGCTCGGTCTGGTCGTTGCTGCGTGCGGCGCGCTGGTGCGAGACCACGATTTGCAGACGCTCTTTGGCCTTGCTGGCCGAAGATTCCTGGCGTTTGAAAAAGTCGAAAATACCCATCATCAACCCCCGAACAGCCTGGCCAGGAAGCCTTTCCTGGATGCTTCGAGGAAGCGGTGCGGGAGGTCTGTATCGCCGAGGATGCGCTCGATCATGTCGGAATAGGCCTGGCCGGCCTGACTTTCGGTTTCGAGAATGACGGGCAGGCCTTTGTTGGATGCGGTCAGCACGGCTTCCGATTCGGGAATGACGGCAAGGAGCGGGATGGAAAGGATTTCAATCACGTCTTCCACCGAGAGCATTTCGCCGATTTTGACGCGTTCGGGGCTGTAGCGGGTGATGACGAGATGTTCCTTGACTGGCGCTTCGCCCATTTCGGCGCGGCGCGATTTGCTGGCGAGAATGCCGAGAATGCGGTCGGAATCGCGCACGGAGGAGACTTCCGGGTTGGTGGTGATCACGGCTTCGTCGGCGAAATAGAGCGCCATCAGCGCGCCGCGTTCGATGCCGGCGGGTGAATCGCAGATGATGTATTCGAAGCCCATTTTCTTGAGATCATTGATGACCTGCTCCACGCCTTCCTTGGTGAGCGCGTCTTTGTCGCGGGTTTGCGAGGCGGGGAGAATGTAGAGGTTTTCCACGTTCTTGTCGCGGATCAGCGCCTGGTTCAGCGTGGCTTCCCCGTTGATAACGTTTACGAAATCATACACCACCCGGCGTTCGACGCCCATGATGAGATCGAGATTGCGCAAGCCCACGTCGAAATCGATGACGCAGGTTTTTTTGCCTTTCATGGCAAGGCCGGTGGAAAGACTGGCGCTGGTGGTGGTTTTTCCGACGCCACCTTTTCCTGAGGTGACGACAATGACTTTACTCATATACGCTCTCTTTTGTTTTGAAAGATAAATGCATTATATAGACAATCCGTTGCGCTGGCATGCCGCATGGCTTACAGCACCGGGGCGATTTGCATGGTTTCGCCCTGGCCCAGGCGGATCAGCATGCTTTTGTGCTTGCGGTAGGGCTCGAGTTGCTCCATGTTCTGGTATTGCCCGGCGACGGAAACCAGTTCCGCTTCCAGTTCGGCGGCGTAGATAAAAGCGCTTTCATCGCCGTGCGCACCGGCAAAGGCGCGGCCGCGCAATTGCCCGAAGACGAAAATGTTGCCGTCGGCAATCACTTCCGCACCGGCGCCGACCATGCCGATAATCACCAGATCGCAGCCCTCGGCGTAAAGACGCTGCCCGGAGCGAACATGGCGCCGCACCACCATGGTGCGCTTTTGCGGTGCGGCAGGCGGCGGAGGCGGAGGCGGTTCGGCCGCAGCAGCAGGCGCTGGCGTTTGTGCAGGGCGTTCATGGCTTGCGGGTACGCTGTTTTTGCCGGCGCTGCCTGCGATATGCGCAAGACCGGCCTCTGCCAGCGACTTGTCATCCAGAGTTTCTGCCTGAATGCCGATGAGCGTGAGGCCATGGCGGGCAAACAGGGCTTTCAGGGTTTGCAGCCAGGCGCTGTCGCCGAGGCGCTCTGCGCCGAAATCCGCCACGAAAGGCGAAGCCGTGAAAAAACCGGCAGGCGCTTCGGCCATTTTGGCGGCGAGCAGTTCGTCGATAACGGCGGGATCGGTGGAAGGAAGGGAAACGATGGTGACGGGATGGTTGCGGGTTTTGAAGACCAGGGTATCGCGCATGCTGCGTCCTTGAATACGCTCAAACAAAGGCGACACTATACCGGATTTTTCTTCTGCCTTCGTGCTGCAATATGTGGATGGGAAAATTTCTCATGATTAAGCGCTTAAAGTGATATTTTTCCTTAAAATAAGCACTTGTGATTGAGAAAATAGTATAGTATAAGTGCTTTTTAATGAGAAAATTTACCATTGAAGTTTGCTTTTCTTTAAGTGAATGGTCAATATGACCTGAAGGGATGATGTGGTTACGGTCTGACCGCATGGTCAAAACGGAACAGCATATTGAAACCACAGGCCACTTTGGGGAGAGTATATCAAGGGGATGTCGCCTTGCACCGTGTGCGTTTCTGCCCTTACGCGCATGGTTATCTCCATTGCGCACAGGGCGATATTCCTGCTGTCCACCGTTTCCGGACGGCATGTTTTGACGCGCAGGCTTTCCGGGATTTGTTGTAATGGCGCGTCATTGGTTCCCATCCAGATTGCCATGGCCAGTGCATAGGCATTGACGGCCGCCGTATACATGCGTATCGCTTGCTGCGCTTCCTGTTCAGTTGGCAAGTGCGCAGGAGGATATTCGTCTATTTCCTTGAAATACTGGTCGCTTATGAGTGACCAGTGTTCGTCTTGCTGGACGAAAAGCCAATAACTTGGCATGTGCACGTTTTTTCCTTGCCAGAGCAGGGCAAGTTCGAGGTGGCAGAAGACCACCGGGAAGTCCGGTATCACTGCCTCGTCACAATCTTGCAGGGCAATGCGGATGTCTTGCGGCAAGGTGGGAGCAGGGCGTTGCAGCGTTGTGAGCAAATGACTGACGACGTGACCAAAGTAATCCTGAAAGGCTTGCTGGGCTTCCGTATTTGTAGGGGACGCTGCGAAAGCCGCAGCGCCGAGCCATGGCAGCAGGAAGAAAGAAAGGTATTTCATGGATACTACGTTTGGGGCATATATAGCCAAATAAATAAAAAACAGAACGAAACTGTAGGTTGGTGGTGAGCCGTCAGGCGAACTCCAACAGGATGAATATCCAAATGTTGGGGTTCGTGCTACGCACTCACCACCAACCTACAGTTTGGGTGTTTTATGATGATTTCTCTATAAAAAAAGCGCCACTTAGTGGCGCTTGTGTGGAGCGTTATTTCGGATGCACCATCTCTTCGGGCTTGACCAGCTCGTCGAATTCTTCGCCGGTGAGAAGTCCCAAATCGATGGCGGTTTCGCGTAGCGATTTGTCGTTCTTGTAGGCGGTTTTTGCGACTTTCGCGGCGTTTTCGTAGCCGATTTTGCGGTTCAAGGCGGTCACCAGCATCAGCGAGTGGTGCAGGAAGTAGTCGATTTTTTCCGGCACGGGTTCGATGCCGACGGCGCAGTGCTCGTTGAAGCTGTTGCAGGCGTCGCCCAAGAGGCGCACGGATTGCAGCAGGTTGTAGCCGATGACCGGCATATAGACGTTCAGCTCGAAGTTGCCGGAAGCGCCCGCCATGTTGATGGTGACGTCGTTGCCGAAGACCTGGCAGCACACCATGGTGAGCGCTTCGCACTGGGTGGGGTTGACCTTGCCGGGCATGATGGAGGAGCCGGGTTCGTTTTCCGGGATTTTGATTTCGCCGAGGCCGCAACGCGGGCCGGAGGCAAGCCAGCGCACGTCGTTGGCGATTTTGTTGAGGCTTGCGGCGAGCGTTTTCAACGCGCCGCTGGCATAGACGCAGGCATCACGGCCAGCCAGCGCTTCGAATTTGTTGGGCGCAGTGACGAAGGGCAGGCCAGAGAGTTCCGCGAGTTTGGCAGCGGCTTTCACGGCGTATTCGGGGTGGCTGTTGAGGCCGGTGCCGACTGCGGTGCCACCGAGCGGCAGTTCATAGAGGCCCTTCAGCGCATCTTGCAGGCGGATGAGGCTGTGATCGAGTTGCGACACGTAGCCGGAAAATTCCTGGCCCAGGGTGAGCGGGGTGGCATCCTGCAAGTGGGTGCGGCCGATTTTGACGATTTTGTCGAAGGCTTTGGCTTTTTGATCCAGCGTGTCGCGCAGCGCTTTCACGGCGGGGATGAGCAGGCGGTTGATTTCGATGGCGGCGGCGACGTGAATGGCGGTCGGGAAGGAATCGTTGGTGGATTGCGCGTGGTTCACGTGGTCGTTGGGGTGCACCGGCTGGTAGGCGGCAAGGCCGGTGCCGGCGAGTTCGTTGGCGCGGTTGGCGAGCACTTCGTTCATGTTCATGTTCGATTGCGTGCCGGAGCCGGTTTGCCAGACGACGAGCGGGAACTGGCCGTCGAGCTTGCCGGCAAGCACGTCGTCCGCTGCGCGGGTGATGAGCTCGGCCTGTTCGGCTTTGATGCGGCCCAGGCCGGCGTTGGTTTGCGCGGCGGCTTTCTTGATGAGCGCCATCGCGGCGATCAGCGGTTTGGGCAGGGTTTCGCCGCCGATTTTGAAGTTGTCGCGGCTGCGCTGGGTTTGCGCGCCCCAATAGGCGTCGGACGGGACTTCGACGTTGCCCATGGTGTCGTGTTCGGTACGGGTGCTCATGCGGTTCTCCTTACAGGTGTAAAAAATCGGGCAAAGTATATAACTATCTGTTCATGAAAGCCAGTGTTCGCAATAGAAATAGGCATAAAATAGTGATTTTTTACCATTGATAAGCGCTTATTGTGGTAAAAAATGACGATATAAAGCGCTTGGTATGGTGATTTTTTATCGTGGCTTTGTGGCTTGCCAAAGAAGGCTGGTGCGGGCGCATGCGGGGGCGATTTGCCAGCGGCCGCGATGGCGGTCGGGATGGGGCGTGAGAAGGCGCTGGTAGTCGTCGCGCGGGATGTCGATGGCGCCGAGGCCGCGCAGATGTGCGGTCATGAACTGGGTGTCGATGATGGCAACGCCCAGGGCGAGCAAGTGGCGGGCGAGGGCGGCAAGCGCCAGGGTGGAGGCGCTCGCGCGCGCCGAGAACATGGATTCGGCGCAAAAGATGTGCTCGAGGCAGACGCCGTACACGCCGCCGATGAGTTCGTCGCCTGCCCACAGTTCGCAGCTGTGCGCGCGACCCTGCCCGTGCAGGGCGTTGTAGGCGGCAATCATGTGGTCGTCCAGCCAGCTTTCCGGGCGGCGGCAGGCGCGGATGACGTCGTCGAAGGCGGTGTCGAGGGTGAGATGCCAGTCGTGGCGGCGCGCGAGTTTTTTCAGGGTGCGGCTTGCGTGAAAGTGGGCGGTGGGCAGGATGGTGCGGATGGGCGGCGCCCACCACAGGATGTTGTCAATGTCGTTGTACCACGGAAATATGCCGCTCTTGTGCGCGGCAAAGACGCGCTCCGGCATGAGATCGCCGCCGATGGCGAGCAGCCCTTCAGGATCGGCGTATTCCACGGGCGGAAAGCGGTATTCTTTTGCGGTCATGGCCAGCGCCGGAAGATGGGCGGGAGGGTGACGCCGCCGAAGGGCGCTGTGGCACAGGTTTTTGCGCCGCATGCCGTGGTCTGATAACGGTCTTCCAGTGCCATCATGTCTGCGTCCTTGCCGATGGTGGAGCTGTTGCGCACCACGTCACGGGGGCGCGGAGTGCATTCAGGGCGGCTGTTTTGCCCCGCTTCCGCGCGGCGGCTTCTGCCATGCACGACGATATCGTAGCCGTTTTCTGCCAGCGCAATGGCGCGGCCGATGCCGCGCGAGGAGCCGATGGCGGGGATGGTTCGGTTCATTTTTCACCTTCAGTGTAAAAATGATGGTTTTTTACCATCAATAAGCGCTTGTTACGATAAATTTTTGCATGGTAAGCGCTTGTTGATGAGAAATTTTATCATTTGGTTTGGGTCATCCATGCCGGGCGCAGCAGGCGGCATCCCGGTAACCGCCTGACGATGATACGACAAGCGCGGGTCAATGTTCGCCCTGCTTGCTGATGAAGCGCTTGATCTCTTCGGCAAAGGCAGCGGCGCGCCAGGTGTTGCTGCCGGTGATGTGCGAGGCGAAGGGGATGATCCACAGGCCGCAGTCGGGGATGGCATGATACATGGCGAGCGCGTCTTCCAGCGGGGCGACGGGGTCGCGGTCGCCGGTGATGATGAGAACGGGCTGCCTGATTTGCGTGAGCGTTTCCAGGCTGTAGCCGTGCTCGCTGGTTTTCGGGTCGAGCGATTCGCTGACGCGGGCGATGACGCGCTTCCAGGCTTCCGGGCCGCCCTGCGGTTCGTGCAGTTTGGAGAGCCATTTGTGCAGGCCGAATTGTTCCCAGTAGGCGGGGTCGGCCATGGAGAGGGTTTGCGCGTAGGTGGAGACGTTCTTGCGGTGCACCATGCGGTAGATGATGGCGGTTTTGATGCGCTCGGGGTAGTTGATGGTGAGCCAGAGGGTGACCGCGCCGCCCATGGAGGAGCCGCAGGCGTGCACTTGCGCGATGCCGAGTTCGTCGAGCATGGCGAGCACGGCGCGCCCCATTTTTTCGATGGAGAGCTGGTCGTCGGGCAATGGCGAGCGGCCGTGGCCGGGCAGGTCGGGGACGATGACCTGAAAGCGCTTTTGCAGGATGGGGATTTGCGGCGCCCATTCTTCGCCGGCCATGCCGCCGCTGTGCAGAAGAAGGAGGGGTTGGCCCTGGCCGTGGGTTTCGTAGTGCATATTGTTCCTTAAGTGTCGATTTTGTTGCGCAGGTGGTTGAATCATTCGTAGGTCGGCCACTTGGTGGCCGACGCGGTTTGATGTCGGGCACGAAGTGCCCGACCTACGGCAGGTTCGGGTTGGTGTTTGCAAGTGTGTCGGGAGATGGCGGGCATGCTCAGGTATCGAATTTGTTGCGCAGGTAGTTGAAGAGCCATGAGCGCGGCCGTTCCTTGCCGTGGGCGGCGAAGTAGAGTTCGCCTTCGTCGTAGCAGGCGTAGCGCAGGCGGCGTTCCACGATGGGTTTGTGATAGACGATGAGGATGGCGTCGTCTTTTTGCAGGGTGGTGGCGAGGTTGGGCAGAAGGATTTCCTGCTTGCCGCGCTTCATGTAGAGGGGAAGCGCGTCGTTGGCGGTATCGGGTTCGCCGGGCAGCATCCACATGTGCTGTAGGCGCAGGAGGTTGCCGGAGGCAAGTTCCTGGATGACGGCTGGAGCGTGCTTGTCGTTGATGCGCAGGATGTAGTGATGCGGGTTGTGGTCACCGGCAAGCGCTTCGATGCGGGCGAGCAGGGCTTTGCCGAAGGCTTCGTCCTGGTGGCGCAGGAGGGTGATGAAGCGCGACAGGAGCGGGCGGGCGATGCGCGGGAAGATTTGCGTGGCGATGAGTTCGGCTTCGGCCATGACGCGATCAAATCCGGCGAGGTCGAAGAGCTTTTCGTTACTGCTGCGGTTCTGCTTGCCGACGACGAAGAGCGACGGGTGCATGGCCTTGGCGGTCATGGCGATGGAGAGGTTGTCGGAGTCGGAGTTTTCCGCGGCCACGATGGCTTGCGCGCGCCCGATGTCGGCGGCGCGCAGGGTGACGGCTTCGCTGCCCACACCGCGCAGGAAGCCGGGTTCTTCAGGGGCGTTGGGGTCGATGATGAGGCTGTCCACGCCTTCGTATTCGAGGAAGCGCTTCAGGGTTTTGCCGAGGGAATCGTAGCCGCAGATGATCCAGCGGCCGTCCGGCGGTTGCAGGGGGAGCTCGTAGGCTTCGCCGGGTTCGGCATAAAGGCGGTTCAGCAGGGCGGCGATGGAAGGGCGGCGCAGGCCGATGGTGAGGCGTTCGGCGAAGATGCGGTTGGTGTTGATGATGGTATCGACGTCGAGCGATTGCGCGTTGTTGCTGCCGCGGCGCGTATAGGTGCGGCAGATGATGCGGAAATGCTGGTGGTTGGAGGAGAGCAGTTTGGCGGCGAGTGCGACTTTGATGTTGACTTCTTCGCGGTCGGTAATGGCGACGACGGCGCGGCAATGCGGCGAACGGATGCCGGCGCGGGTGAGGAGTTCCACGTCGGAAGCGTCGCCGGCAATGGCGAAGACGCTGTGCAGCGAGGCGTCGAGCGCCATGCGGTTGATGCTGCCCGGATCCTTGTCGATCACGATGCAGTGGAAATTGGCGTCGATGAGGCGTCTCACCAGGCGCTTGCCCGCTTCGCCAAAGCCGCAGATGATGACGAAGCGAGAATCGAGGCGGCCAACTTTCTGGGCAAAGCGCATTTCCGCGAGCGCGTGCTGGAAGGTGGCATCCTGCATGAGGGCGATGAGTTTACCGATGGCGTAAAACCACGACGGCACGGTGTAATAGATGCTGAAGGCCACCCACATGCGCTGCGCTTCGGAAAAGGCGAACGGCACTTCGCCGTAGCCGATGGTGGTGGCGGTGTAGCTCACCCAGTAGAAGGCCTGGAAGATGGTCATTTTCGCGGGACTGCCCTCTTCATCGACACCCGGCATCATGATCATGCCGAAGATGGCGACGGAATAGGCGGTGAGCAGCACCAGGGCGGGGGTGCGTACCTGACGGAAAATCAGGTAAACGATTTCGTTCACGGTTCAGCGCCCTGCATCAGCGCCTGAGGGTTGCCGCCTCGATGACGACAAGGACGACGGATACGAGATTCGCTACCAGTGCGCCCATGCTGAGCGAGACGATGGTGACGATTTGCGCGCTGCCCACCGTGGTGGCAAATGTCCAGAGCATGATGGCGGCGAAGAGCTGCACGTCGGCAACGAGACTGGTGGCGAGGAGCAGGGCGCCCATGTAGGAGCGGTCGCCGAATTTGAGGATGGTGCAGACGACGCTCACGACAAAGGCCAGGAAAAGCTCGATTTTGTCGTGGTGAATGGGGTTGTCGATGTCGCCGTACACAAAGCCGACGTTCAGCGTCAGCGCCAGCAGCACGAAAAAGCGGAACCACACGCGTTCACTGCTCATGAACTTCTCTCCATCTGACCGAAAAGGTGGACATTATATAGCCGCGCGGGGCGATGGCCTATAGTCTTCGTGGCGGGAGGGGAGGCGGGGGAAGGATATAAATTGTTGACGCGCGGAACGTCTTCCAGAGGAAACGCTTGTGCAACTGTTGAGAAGTGAAGATTCGAGAAATAGGAAAATTTCCCATCATTAAGCGCTTGTGGTGAGAAATTTTCTCGTGATAAGCGCTTTTTGATAGTAAAAAATCACTATTTATGACGGTGTTTTGGAATTACTTGCGTGCGGCGCGAATCACCGCCTTGCCGGCGGCATCGCGGATTTCCAGGGTTTGCCCCTGCTGTTGCCAGCTCGCGCCCTGCACGAGGTTTCGCGCGAATTTGGCTTCCTGTGCCATCCGTTGCGCGTCGCAGCCTTTCAGCGTGCCCGCCGGTTCTTCAAGGCGGATGCTTGCGCCTTCGCTTTGGTACTGGCCAAACAGGGTGTTGCAGCCGGCATTGCCGGAATAGCTGTTGTCGCTCGTGTCGAAACGCAGTGTGCCGCTTGCCGCTTCGCCGGCAATTTCCGTGAGCTGCCATTCGCCTTCGAGGGCAGGCGTATCTGTTGGTGCCATGTTGCCGGACTGGCTGGCGCAGGCGGCCAGGGAAAGGGCAAGGGCGGGCAGGACAAGGCTTTTCATGCGAGTGTCTCCGGTTTGCAAAACGGCGTTATCTAACCACGTCGGCAAGGCAGTTTGCATGACGTTTGGTTTATATGGCCACAAATTATTAAATATATTGAAAACAATTAATTATAATGTTTTCGGGCAGTGCCGCGACGGTTTGCTTACAATCAAGAATCTTTATTGTTTGCATAAAGGTGCAGCATGGCCGCAAAAATCACGACGGATATGAGCGTTCTTTCCGAAACGCTGCTGATTCCCCTCTGGGCCAAGGCAGTGGAATACGGGCGCGAGGACGCGGTGCTCAGGGATGCCGAGGCGAAGCGGATGATGGATGCCATAGACTATGATTTCGGCAAGTTCCGCAAGGCGAAATTGTCGCAGGCGGGCTGCTGCGTGCGCGCGCGGGTTTTTGACCGCATGACGCAGGATTTCATTGCCGAGCATCCCGATGCGGTGGTGATGCAGCTGGGGGCGGGGCTGGATGCGCGCTATGAGCGCCTCGGCTACCCGGCCGTTGCCGCCTGGTATGATCTGGATTTGCCGGAAGTGATCGCCGTGCGCCGCGAATTGCTGCCGGAAAGCGGCAACCATTATCTGGCCGCTTCGCTTTTTGATACGGCGTGGATGGACGATGTGGCGGCAACGGGCAAGCCGGTGTTGCTGCTGCTGGAGGGTGTGGTGATGTATTTTCCGCGCGAAAAAATGGAAGCATGGCTTGCCGAAGTGGGCAGACGCGTGCCAGGCGTGAACGTGATCATGGATATTCTCGCGCCGGTGGCGGTCGGCAAGGCACAGCAGCATGATGCACTGAAACAGATGGGCAAGGATGCGCCGCAGTTTGAATGGACGGTGATGGACAGCAGCGAGCTGGAAAGCTGGGCGCCGGGCTGGCGTTTGCACGAGGAAGTGTATCTGAGCGATGCGGCGGGCAAGCGCTTTCCCTGGTGGTGCCGCCTCTTGTGCCGCACACGCTGGGGATACCGCAAGTTCAACCAGCGCGTGGCGTGGCTGGCAGGGCGGTAGAGGCTGCGGCAGGCACTCTCCGGATTACCGGAATTCCGGGAAATGCTCAGGCAGCATACGCGTTGGCGCAAGGCTGCGTGGGCGTGGTTCACGCATGCGGTTTGCGATGCTGTTTTTTCGCGTGCGTGCCGGCATGGCCATGATACATCCTGTTGATAAAATATAGTTTATTGTTTTTGTTTGGATTTATTTCATTCATGGCACGGGTTGCCAACAGTCTCAGTAGCGTTTTTGATTTGTTTTCTGGGTGCCATCATGTTGCCATGAAATCCTCCGCCCCTCCTGGGGCGTTGCCTGCCAGCGGTATCAATGGGATACTCGCTTCCCTTGTTGTACGAAAGAGGAGAGACATCATGGCGCATGAGGCACTGAACGCATTGGTATTGCCCGACAACGACGGCAATTTCGGCAAACACGGCGGCAAGATTGCCCACCCCGGGCTGGCGAAGGCGCTCGCCGAAATCGAAAACGGCTTTCGCGCCATTATCAAAGAGCAGGCGTTTATCGACGAGATGAAGCGCCTGCAAAGCACCTACGTTGGCCGCCCCAGCCCGGTCTATCACGCGCGCACCCTGTCGCGGCGCGGCGCGCAGATTTACCTGAAGCGCGAAGATCTGAACCACACTGGCGCGCACAAGATCAATCATTGCCTCGGCGAAGTGCTGCTTGCGAAAAAGCTCGGCAAGAAAAAAGTGATTGCCGAGACCGGCGCCGGCCAGCATGGCGTGGCGCTCGCGACCGCCGCCGCCCTGCTCGGCATTGAATGCGAGATTCACATGGGCGTAGTCGATATTGCCAAGGAGCATCCCAACGTGTCGCGCATGAAGATACTTGGCGCGACAATCGTGCCGGTTTCGGCGGGCGCGGGAACGCTCAAGGAAGCGGTGGACAGCGCCTTCGAGGCCTACATGGGGCAGCTCGGCGACAGCATGTTCGCCATCGGTTCGGTCGTCGGCCCCGCGCCGTATCCGGAAATGGTCGCCTATTTCCAGTCGCTGGTTGGTCATGAAGCGCGCGAACAATTCCGGAACCAGTACGACGGCCTGCCCGATGAAGTGATTGCCTGCGTGGGCGGCGGCTCCAACGCGCTCGGCCTGTTCAATGCCTTTATTGATGACAGGGATGTGGAACTGGTGGGCGTGGAGCCAGCCGGTGAAGGGCTGGACAAGCCCGGCCGCCATGCCGCCACACTGACGCTGGGCAAATTCGGCAATATCCAGGGCTTCAACTGCTATTACCTGCAAGAAGCGGATGGCACGCCTGCCGCCGTGCATTCCATTGCCTCCGGGCTGGATTATCCGGGTGTCGGCCCGCAGCACTGCCATTTGAAAGACATCGGCCGCGGCCGCTATGAAACCGCCACCGACGCCGAATGCCTCGACGCCTTCATGGCGCTGTCGCGCGAAGAAGGCATCATTCCGGCGCTGGAATCCTCGCACGCCATTGCCTATGCCTTGCGTCGCGCGAGCGAGCTGGACGCAAGCAAGCGCCTGTTGGTCAACCTTTCCGGCCGTGGCGACAAGGATATCGATTACGTGCTGGAAAAAATCGGCCTGTGATGCTGGGCCATCTGTGTATGCCGGATGTGGGAGTTTTGCAATAACTTTGCAAAAATAGTCTTAGTTTGGGATAAGTGTTTGATGATTTATGATTTTTGAAAAATCTCTCGAATTTTTCTATGAAATGGCAAAACATTGCCCTCCCCCGCAGGAGGGAGAGAAACTAATTAAAGGAACAACGCAATATCAGAGGATATGTCTATTTTCTTATTACGATCTCAGATACAGTCAGTAATTTTTTTTTCGAAAAATATCTTATTTTTAATAAAAACCAATATTAAAAGTTATTTTTTTGATAAAAAACATCACTTCTGGTTTTTTTTTGAAATATTATTGTTTGTGGCTCTGCTGTGCGCCGTGCACGATATCGAGCGTCGTAATGGTGCGCGCATCATCATTCACGCGATAGTAAATGATGTAAGGGGGGAGCAGGTAATACGTGCGCAGGAATTCATCTGCGCCCAGCGCAGGAAACATATAGGGCATGAAAGCGATGTATCTTTTGCAAATTCTTTCGATGAGATTGGCGCCTACCCAAGGCTCTTCTCTGGATAGGAAATGATCGCCAATCCTGCTCAAAGTATGCAGCGTATTATTGAGCCATTTTATGCGATGCATCACGCAGTTCTGCAATGAGGCTGGCGATGAACTTTTCCGCTTCTTCCAGACGCCTGGCGATATGGCGTCTCCCAGTCGTCGCGCGCTTCCATACTGGAAAATTCCATGCCGTAGCTGTTGCGTATGGTCATTGGCGTCTCACGCAGGGTTGTGAAACAAGTGGCAGTGATGGCATCGCACGACAGGCAAAACAAATACATGCCGCGCCGCATTAAGAAATCGTGAAGCTGTTCGCGGCTGGAATTGCTAAGGTATGCCGCACGGTTTATCCGCATTCCGCAAAGATCCAAGGAAAGACAATGAAAAAATGGTTACTTGCCGCCGCGCTTGGCGGCCTTGCCACAGTGGCCTTTGCCGCGCAGCCGACCGGCGCTGATGCCAAAATCATGGTAGAACAGCAATCGGCTTTGATTCTCAAGCGCCTGGCCAGCAACAAGGCGCTCTACCAGAAAAATCCCGATGCCTTTGCCGATCTGGTGCGCGAAGAAGTGCTGCCGCACATGGATTTCGACGTGATGGCGCGATTCGTCCTCGGCCGCCACTGGAACAGCGCCACGCCCGCGCAGCGCAGCGCCTTTACCAGCGCTTTCCGCGATCTGCTGGTGCGCGTCTATTCGCGCGGCTGGACGAACTACACCGGCGCCAGCGTCGATGTGCTCGGCACGCCGCAGGTGGACCAGTACCAGCGCACCGTCATCCGCGCGCAGGTCACCGCCAACGACGGCCAGAAAAACACCATCGTGTTCAATCTGCGTTTCAAGGATGGCGCATGGAAAATCTATGACGTGAGCTTCCAGAACGTTTCCATCCTCACCAGCTACCGCAACACGTTCGACAGCGACATCAACCGCAACGGCCTTGATGCCCTCATTGCCAAGGTGCGCACCATGAAACCGGAAGACGTGCAGCAATGATGGCCCTGGGACACTGGCAGGGCAGCACTTTCGTCCTCGCGCCTGCGCTTACCCTGCAAACCCTGAACGGCCAGCCGCTGGCCGTTTCTTCGTTTCCGCAGCAGGCTTGCGTGCTGGATGCCGCGCAGGTGAACGAGATCGACAGCATCGGCGTGGCCGCCATTCTCAATCTTTACCGCATGGCTCGGCAGGCGGACGTGGCGCTGCATTTGCAAGGGGCCAATGCAGCGCTCGTGCGCCAGCTTGATCTTTATGCACTGGATTCCGTAACGCTGGGGGCTGTTGACAATTAGCGATCAGAGTTTACAGAGTTTCAGAAAAATATTTGAAATATCGATGGTTTCGTCGCAGCGTGATTTTCTCTATCCCCCTCTCCCCAACCCCTCCCCCTCGATGGGGAGGGGCTCTAATTCACTGCTTTATTTGGCGTTCATTGCATCAAGGCATCAAGTGTCAACGGCCCTTAAGTCAAAGCCGTTAAAATAATTTGGGAAAATTTCCCGAAAATTTTCATTTTATATAATATTTTTACCATCAATAAGCGCTTATCGTGAGAAATTTTCTCGTGATAAGCGCTTTTTTGTGAGAAATTTTACCATTTGATATCTGTCTCTCATCCTGCGCGGCAAAGTCGTGGCTGGAATGATAAAATGCGCCGCTTATTTGACGAGCCGGAAACCCATGCAAGCAGACATCATTAAACAGAAAATCATCGACGCCCTCGGCGAAGCGGAAGTGACATTGTCCACCTTCGATGGCGTGCATTACGAAGCCCACGTTCGTTCCCCCGCTTTTGCCGGGAAAAAGCGCCTGGAGCAGCATCGCATGGTCATGAACGCCTTGCAGGCCGAATTGAGCGCCAATGAAGTGCACGCGCTTGCCTTGAAAACCGAAGCGATTGGGTCATAAGGGGTAGATCATGGAAAAACTCAGAATTATCGGCGGCACACCGCTTGCAGGCGAAGTCAGCATCAGTGGCGCGAAGAATGCCGTGCTGCCCATTCTTGCCGCCACCTTGCTGGTCAACGGCGAAACCTGCATTGATAACGTGCCCAACCTGCGCGACGTCAACACCCTGATTGCGCTTATCAACAGCATGGGCGCGACAGGCGGCTTCACGCAAACCGGCACCGTATGCCTCGATGCCAGCAACATCACCAATCCCGTGGCGTCCTACGAACTGGTGCGCACCATGCGCGCCAGCATTCTCGTGCTCGGCCCTCTGCTGGCGCGCTTTGGTGAAGCGAAAGTGTCGCTGCCGGGCGGATGCGCGATTGGCGCGCGTCCGGTTGACCAGCACATCAAGGGCATGCGCGCCATGGGTGCGGAAATCACTATCGAAGACGGCTATATCCACGCCACCGCCAAGCGCTTGCAGGGCGCGCATATCGTCATGGACGTGGTGACGGTTACCGGAACGGAAAACCTGCTGATGGCGGCAGTGCTTGCCGAAGGTACTACCGTGCTGGAAAACGCTGCGCGCGAGCCGGAAGTGACCGATCTTGCCCACTGCCTGAACAAAATGGGCGCGAAAATCAGCGGCATCGGCACCTCGACGCTCACCATCGAAGGCGTGAGCGCCCTGCATCCCGTGCGCTATGCCACTTTGCCGGACCGCATCGAAACCGGCACGCACCTGATCGCCGCCGCCGCGACGGGCGGCCAGCTGATTACCCGCAATACCCGCCCCGATCTCCTGGAAGCGGTGCTGGAAAAGCTGGAAGCCATGGGCGCGGATATTGAACGCGGCGAGAACCACATCGGCATCGACGCGCGCAACCGCCGCCTGAAAGCGGTCGGCTTCCGTACCGCGCCGTTCCCGGCTTTCCCCACCGACATGCAGGCACAACTGATGGCGCTGAACTGCATTGCCGAAGGCACGTCAACAGTCGTCGAGACCATCTTCGAGAACCGCTTCATGCACGTGCCCGAGCTCGCGCGCATGGGCGCGGACATCTTCATTGAAGGGCATACCGCCACCATTCGCGGCGTGGAAAAACTCTCCGGCGCGCCGGTGATGGCCACGGATTTGCGCGCGTCGGCCTGCCTGGTGATTGCGGCTCTGGCAGCGGAAGGCGAGAGCATCATCGATCGCATTTACCATCTCGACCGCGGTTATGACGCCATCGAGAAAAAGCTGGGCGCAGTCGGAGCGAACATTGAACGCATCACTGCCTGAGTTTGACGGCATCACCATTGCGCTCTCCAAGGGGCGCATCCTCAAGGACACGCTGCCGCTTCTGGCGCAGGCCGGCATCGTGCCGCAGGATGACATCAACGACAGCCGCAAGCTGATCTTTGCCACCAATCGCGCCGATGTGCGCCTTTTGGCGGTGCGGCCTTCCGATGCGCCGACCTATGTGGAATTTGGCGCTGCCGATTTCGGCGTGGCCGGCAAGGACGTGCTCCTCGAATCGGCCTGCCAGAACATCTACGAACTGGTGGATCTTGGCATTGCGCGCTGCCGCATGATGGTTGCCGTGCGCGAGGATGCGCCGCCCCTGCCCGCGCAGCATATTCGCGTGGCCAGCAAATACGTGCGGTCGGCGCGGGCGCATTTTGCCGCCCAGGGTCGGCAGGTCAGCGTGATCAAGCTCTATGGCTCGATGGAACTCGCGCCGCTGGTGGGGCTGGCTGATTGCATCGTTGATCTGGTCGATACCGGCAACACGCTGGTTGCCAACGGCCTGGTGGCCATCGAGGAAGTGCGGCAGATCAGCTCGCGCCTTATCGTCAACAAGGCTGCCTACAAGCTCAAGGCGGAAGCGCTGTTGCCCGTGATTCACGCCATGGAAACGGCCAGCCAGCAATCCTTCTGAAATCCTTATCCCGAGGTCAAATTATGTTGCGAAGACTTTGCAGCGGCGACGCGGATTTTTCCGAACGCCTGAAATCCCTGCTCAGCGTCGATCTGCGCACCCAGGAAAGCGTGCGCGAAAGTGTTGCTGCCATTCTCGCCGATGTGCGTACGCGCGGCGACGCGGCCTTGCTGGAATACAGCGCCCGTTTTGACCAGACCGATGCCGATGACGTCTCTGCGTTGCGCATTGACAAGGCGCGCTGTCTCGCGGCCTGGGAAGCGCTGGATGCGGAGACGAAAGAAGCCCTGCAAATCGCGCATGCGCGTATCACCGCCTATGCCGAGCGGCAGAAGCTGGAAGACTGGCGTTTGCAGGAAGCGGACGGCAGCTGGCTCGGGCAGCAGATCACGCCGCTCGATCGCGCCGGTATCTACGTTCCCGGCGGCAAGGCCGCCTATCCTTCTTCCGTGTTGATGAATGCGATTCCGGCGCGGGTGGCCGGCGTCAGGGAAATCGTCATGGCGGTGCCGAGTCCGGGCGGAGAAGTCAATCCGTTGGTGCTGGCCGCCGCGCATCTGTGCGAAGTGGACGAGATCTGGATGATGGGCGGGGCGCAGGCCGTTGCCGCCCTGGCATACGGCACGCAAACCATTGCCGCGGTGGACAAGATTACCGGCCCCGGCAACCAGTATGTGGCCGAAGCCAAGCGCGCGGTATTCGGCACGGTGGGCATCGACATGATTGCCGGGCCTTCGGAAGTGGTGGTGTGGGCGGATGATGGCGCCGATCCGCGCTGGATTGCGGCGGATCTTTTTGCCCAGGCCGAGCATGACGAGATGGCGCAATCCATTCTCGTAACCTCTTCTGCGACGCTGGCCGACAAGGTGGAGGCTGCCGTGGCGGACATGTTGCCGGCGCAGCCGCGCCAGCAAGTCATTGCCGCATCCCTGCGCGGACGCGGGGCGATCATTGTTGTGGACTCTAAAGAAACAGCTCTGCAAGTTATTGATTACATCGCGCCGGAGCATCTGGAACTGCTGCTGGAAAATGCCGATGCGGTGTATTCGCGGGTGCGCCATGCGGGTGCCATTTTTATCGGCAATCATTCCAATGAAGTGTTCGGCGATTATTGCGCGGGCACCAACCATGTGCTGCCCACCTCGCGCACAGCACGCTTTGCCTCGCCGCTCGGCGTTTACGATTTTCAGAAGCGCACTTCCCTGATGGCGCTGACGCCGGCGTTGGCGCAAAAACTGGCGCCTGTTGCCGCCCATCTTGCCGATGGCGAAGGGCTTGCGGCACACGCGCTTTCGGCGCGCCTGCGAGGCTGACATGGACAAGATTGCACGTTGGGTGCGCCCCGCCATTCGGCAAATGCAGGCCTATGCGGTGGTCGATCTTCCCGCAGGCGCCCTGAAGCTGGACGCCATGGAATTGCCCGCGGATTTGCCGCCGCATTTGCGTCCCCTGTGGCTGCAAACTTTGGAAAAAGTGGCGATGAACCGCTATCCCGCCGCGCACAATGCGGCGCTGGTCGCGAATCTGCGGGATGTTTTTGCTTTGGATCCGGCGTTGCCGGTGATGTTTGGCAACGGCTCGGACGAGTTCATCCAGATTATCGCCATGACGCTGGGCAGTGCCGACCATACCATTCTGGCGCCGGCGCCAAGTTTCGTGATGTATCGCATGGTTGCGGATATTCTCGGCATGAATTACGTGGGCGTGGATTTGCGCGAGGATTTTTCGCTGGACGCGGATGCCATGCTCGCCGCGATAACAGCGCATGAACCCGCCGTGATTTTTCTCGCCAGCCCCAACAATCCGACCGGCAACGCGCTTGTCGAAAACGATGTGCGCCGTATCATCGAGGCCGCGCCGGGGCTGGTCGTGCTTGATGAGGCGTATTTGGCATATAGCACGGGCAGTCTCATGCACCTTGCCAGCGAATACGATAACGTCGTGGTGATGCGCACGTTGTCGAAAACAGGCTTTGCCGGTCTGCGCTTTGGCTATCTTTTCGGCAATCCGCTGTGGATGGCGGAGCTGGACAAGGTTCGCCCGCCGTACAACGTGAATGTGCTGACGCAGGCAAGCATAGCTTTTGCGCTTGAGCATTACGCGGCGATTGCCGCGCAGGCAGAGGAAATCGTGAGTGAGCGCGGCAAGCTGGAAGTGGCGCTTGCGCAGATGGATGGTGTCAAGGTGTATCCGTCGCAGGCGAATTTTGTCACCGTTCGTGTGGCGGATGGCAAAGGAGTTTGCGCACGGATGCGCGACGCGGGTGTATGGATCAAAAGCCTGGATGGCATGCATCCCATGCTGGGTGATTGCCTGCGTTTGACGGTCAGCAACAAAGAAGAAAACGCGCAAATGCTTGAAGCGCTCAAGGAGGCATTGCCATGATCAGCAGACAAGCGCTTGCCGATTATTTGCAGGATTTTCTGGCCTGCGGCGAGTACCGCGATTACACGGTCAATGGGGTGCAGGTGGAAGGAAAGCCTGAAATTCGCCGCATGGTCAGCGCAGTAAGCGCTTCGCAGGCTGCCATTGCATATGCCGTCGAAATGCAGGCTGATGCCTTGCTCGTGCACCACGGCTATTTCTGGAAAGGTGAAGATGCCGCAGTGGTAGGCATGAAAAAGCGGCGTCTGGCGGCATTACTTAAGCACGACGTGAACTTGTTTGCCTATCATCTGCCGCTCGATCAGCATCCTGCACTCGGCAATAACGCGCTTTTTGCCAAGCTTCTGCCTTTGGCGCGGGTGTGGCAATCGAAGGCGGAATCCTTGCTGTGGCACGGCGAGCTGGCAGAGTCGATGCGTTTGGATGGAGTGCGGGAAAGCTTGAGCGCAAAGCTGGACTTCCCTTGCTGCCATGTCGGCGATGGCGAAAAAACAGTGCAGCGCATCGCCTGGTGCACAGGGGCAGCGCAGGACTTTTTGCAACTTGCTGCCCAGGAGGGGGCACAGGTTTTCTGTAGTGGCGAATATGCCGAGCGTACCTATCATGAAGCCCGGGAAAACGGCTGTGCTTACATGGTCTGCGGGCATCATGCCACGGAGCGGGCGGGAATTCGGGCGCTGGGAGAGCATCTGGCAGAGAAGTTTTCGCTCTCAGTCAATTATTTTGATGAGAAAAATCCCTTTTGATTTGTGATAATAAGTTATAAAATTTTGATAATTTATTGGCGATGTTTATAATACCGTTTGGCAATGTCGCCGTATTGATACCGTATAAATCGATGCGCGGAGAACATCAATGAGTAGCAATGTAGGAAGTTTGAAACCGGCATTCAGGCCGGGGATGCAACCCGACAATCCCGGGCGAAGAAAAATGCTGGTTGCCGCATCAACGGCAGCTACAGCCGTAGGTGCAGGATTTGTTGCCGTGCCTTTTTTGGCTTCGTGGCTGCCAAGTGAGCGGGCCAAGGCAATTGGTGCGCCAGTGGAAGTGGATATCAGCAAACTGGAGGCTGGTGCACTGCAAACTACGCTCTGGCAGGGTAATGTCGTCTATATTCTGAGAAGAACAGCGGAAATGGTAGAAACCCTGGCGCAGCTCGATGGCCAGTTGCGTGATCCTGATTCCGCCGAATCCATCCAGCCCGAATATGCCAAAAATGCCGCTCGCGCCCGTCGCGATGATGTGGCGGTTATGCTCGGCATCTGTACGCATTTGGGTTGTGCGCCCAAACTGGAATCCAAAGAGCAGGGACGCAGCGATCGTGGAGATAGCGCTTGGCTTGGCGGCTTCTTCTGCCCGTGCCACGGCTCGAAATTCGATTACGCCGGACGAGTGTACAAAGGCGTGCCCGCGCCGACGAATCTCGTTGTGCCGCCATATAAATTCGTCAATGACAATCTGGTGTTGGTAGGTGATGACAGCGAAGGAGGTTCCAATGGCTAATCCTTACAAAACAACGGGACTCCTTGGCTGGGTTGATGACCGTTTCCCGCTGACTGTGCTTTGGAACGACCACTTGGCGCGTTACTATGCACCGAAGAATTTCAATTTCTGGTACTACTTTGGCTCACTGGCACTTTTGGTGCTGGTCAACCAGATCCTGACCGGTGTCTGGCTTGCCATGTTCTATAAGCCGAGTGCTGCCGAGGCTTTCGCCAGCGTGGAATACATCATGCGCGATGTTTCCTATGGCTGGCTGATTCGCACCATGCATTCAACTGGCGCGTCTTTCTTCTTCATTTGTGTCTATCTGCACATGTTCCGTGGTCTGCTTTACGGTTCATACCGCAAACCGCGCGAGCTGGTCTGGCTTTTCGGAGCGTTGATTTTCCTGTGCCTGATGGCTGAAGCCTTCATGGGCTATCTCCTGCCGTGGGGACAAACTTCGCTTTGGGGTGCAAAAGTCATAATCTCTCTCTTCAGTGCCATCCCGTTGGTAGGTGAGGCGCTGGTGACTTTCATCCAGGGTGACTTCTACATTTCCGATGTCACGCTGAACCGCTTCTTCTCGCTGCATGTCATTCTGCTGCCGCTGGTGCTTGTCATGCTGGTGGCCGCGCATATCATTGCGCTGCATGAAGTGGGTTCGAACAACCCGGATGGCATCGAAATCAAGGATCACAAAGATGAGCGCGGCGTACCGCTTGACGGCATTCCCTTCCATCCGTATTACACCGTGAAGGATTTGGTGGGTGTGGGCGTGTTCTGCTTTGTTTTCGCCCTCATCATTTTCTATATGCCGGCCTTTGGTGGTTACTTCCTCGAGTATGCCAACTTCGAACCGGCCAACCCGCAAGTCACGCCTGCGCATATTGCACCGGTATGGTATTTCGGCGCTTTCTATTCCATTTTGCGCGCGATGGTTTGGGATTGGTTCGGTGTTCCGGCGAAACTGTGGGGCGTCATTGCCATGTTTGGTGCCGTGGCGATGATCTTCATCCTGCCATGGCTGGATCGGTCGCCCGTGAAGTCCATTCGCTACAAGGGGCCGATTTTCAAAATCGCTTTGGCACTCTTTACCGTGGCGTTCATGGTATTGACGGTACTCGGTACCAAAGCGCCAACCGCTGCCGTGACATTTTGGGCGCAGGTGATGAGCGTGGTGTATTTCGCCTTCTTCCTCCTGATGCCGTTCTACAGCAAGATCGACAAAACCAAACCAGTGCCGACCCGGGTGAAAAAATGAAAAAAATATTGCTTACCATCATGACGGCTGTGCTGGCTTGCAGCACATTCACTGCCCATGCCGCCGGAGGAGGCGGCTATCCGCACGATGCTTTTTCTGCCAATCTCAAGGACCAGGAGTCCATGCAGCGTGGCGCGAAAATGTTCGTTAACTACTGTGCAGGTTGTCATTCGCTGGAATTTCAGCGCTATAACCGTACGTTCAAGGACTTGGGCATCGTGCCGGAAGTGGGTTCGGAAAACCTGATTTTCACTGGCGCAAAAGCGGTCGAGCAGATGCACGTTGCCATGGGCAAGGGTGATGCGGGCAAATGGTTCGGTGCACCAGCACCTGACTTGTCACTTACGGCGCGAGCCAAAGGCAGTGACTATATTTACAATTATCTGCGAGCCTTCTATCTGGATGACAGCCGTCCTCTTGGCTTTAACAATTCTGTTTTCCCTGGTGCGAGCATGCCCAATCCCCTGTGGACGATGCAGGGCCTGCAAAAACCGCTCTATACTGAGCGTGAGCACTGCGAAACCGTAGAAGGCAAAGAGCAATGCGGTATGGTACAGGAGCTTACAGGTTTCGAGCTGGTGGAAAAAGGAAGCATGTCATCCGCGCAGTATGAGCAGACGGTGGCTGACATCACCAACTTCCTGACCTATGTCTCCGACCCTTCCGCACTCATCCGCATGCGCATGGGACCATGGGTATTGGCGTTCATTACTTTCCTGACTTTTGTTTTCTATTTCCTCAAACGTGAATATTGGCGGGATGTCCATTAAACCATGAGCATATTGACCCAAAAACGCGGTGGACTGGTTTTGGTTGGCGGTTCGCAGCACGCGGCAAGTCATCGAATTCGTCTGATTTGTCATGCCAAAGATTTGGAAATTGATTTTGAATATGTGGATCCGCTGGCATTGCCAGCGGAATTGCTGGAGATCAATCCGACCGGACGTCTGCCAACTCTGATTGACAAGGATATGGTGCTTATCAATGAGCGCGTGATTGGCGAATATCTGGACGAGCGTTTCCCGCATCCGGCATTGATGCCCATCGAAGCCAATCAGAGGGCGATGATTCGCCTTTTCTGTTTTGAACTGGAATCCCGCTGTTATAACGCGCTGGAGCTGATTGAGCAGGAAAAGCTGACGGGTGCGAAAAAGAAAGCGGCCATAGCTGAAATTCGCGACAGCATTCTGCATATGCTGCCTTTGTTCAAAGGACGGCAATATGTGATGGGCGGCGAATTGAGTCTGCTGGATTGCTGTCTGCTTCCCGTGTTGTGGCGTTTCGAGTCTTTGGGAATCGAATTGCCCAAGGGAGCATCCGCATTGGAAAAATACATGCAAACCCAGTTTGCCAGCGAATATTTCTGCAAATCTCTGACGCCTGCTGAAAAAGCATTACGGGCAACGGCTTGAGGTCGTGATGCTTTCTTCACAAAAGCCTTATCTGTTGCGGGCAATGTATGAATGGATGGTAGATAACCATCTGATTCCACATATCGTCATTGCTGAGCCTGCCAAAAGCGGGCATGTGGCTGGCGTGCCCGCACATTTGCTGGAGCAGGATAATCTGACGCTGAATATTTCGCCGGCCGCTACGCAATCTCTCGTGATCAATAACGACGTGATTGAATTTCATGCCCGCTTTGCCGGGCAATCCCATCATGTATTCGTGGCAATTGCGGCGGTAGTCGCCATTTATGATCGGGACAGTCAGCAAGGGCTTTCGCTTCCGCTGGAAGATTTGCCGGATAATGCTTCTGCTACGGAAATGCCATCGAATGAAAGTCACGATAAAGTTTCCAAGGCAAAGCCATCGCATTTGAAGATTGTCAAATAAAAATGCGATTGTCAGTAAAGATAACTTTTTCTATACTGAGGGCTTCATTTATTGTGAAGCTGGAGAACGGGTATGGAAAAATTATTCGCACAAATTGACAATCTGAATAATGATGACTTTGAATTGCTGATTAATCATATCGACAAACAGAAGCGCAAACGTGCCCGTGATATTTTGGCTGAAGCACAGCGCCAGGCTGCCCGTTTTGTCCAGGATTTCGAAAAAGGCGTGAAAGTTCCTTCCGTCGGACGGGCGGGAAAACCGGCAAAATATGCCAATCCCAAGGATCCTGGCCAAACCTGGAGCGGTTTCGGTCGCCAGCCCGATTGGGTCAAGGATCATGTGCTGGCTGGCGGGAACAAAGACGATCTTCTAATCCAATCCTGAGTCGTGCCATGAGCGAAACCGTCTTTGATTTGATATTGCGTGGTGATATTCCCTGCGCAAAGATTTATGAAGATGAGAAATTGCTTTCCTTTATGGATGCTTTTCCCCAAGCGCGCGGACATGCGTTGATTATTCCCAAGCGCAAGTGCGAATCGCTTTTCGATATTGATGATGATTCGCTCAAGGCTATTGTGATATTCAGCCGCAAATTGGCTGTGGCGCAACGCAAGGTTTTGCAGGCGGATGGCATTCGCGTTTGCCAGTTTAATGGCGCAGCAGCCGGGCAATCGGTTTTTTATTACCACATGCATTTGATTCCGATGTGGCAAGGAAAGTCTCTTTCTGAACATGGCGGAAAGATGGCTGATGCGAATGAATTGACCGTATTGGCGCGTCAATTGGCCGAGGCATTACCATGATGAAACGGCAGGCAGCCATTATCGGGGCGACGGGTTATACTGGCGCGGAATTGCTGCGGCTTTTGCATGTGCATCCTCAGGTGGACGTGGTGGCCGTGACGTCGCGCCAATATGCCGGACAGCGTATGAGCGGCATGTATCCGCATTTGCATGGCTTGCGGGATTTGGTTTTTACGACCCCGGACGATGTGCTGGCAACGGCTCCCGATGTGGTTTTCTTTGCCACGCCGCATGGTGTCTGCATGGATGAAGCGCAGCGTTTTTTGGACCGGGACTGCAAGATTGTGGACTTGTCTGCGGATTTCCGTTTGCGCGATACGGCGCTTTTTGCCAAATGGTATGGCATGGAGCACCGCGCGCCGGCATTGTTGGCAGAAGCGGTTTATGGCTTGCCGGAGTATTATCGCGAAGCGATTCGCAAGGCGCGGTTGGTAGGTAACCCCGGCTGCTATCCGACGGCGGTACAGATCGGTTTCAAGCCACTGCTGCAAGCCGGTCTCATTCCGCACCAGGGATTGATTGCCGATGTGAAATCCGGCGTTTCTGGCGCCGGACGCGAAGCGAAGACGGCCAATCTCTATGCTGAAGTCAGCGAAAATTTCAAGATCTATGGCGTGGCGCAAGGGCATCGGCATCAGGTGGAAGTGGAGCAGGGGCTTTCGCAAGTGGCTGGCGGAAAGGTGCATTGCACTTTCGTGCCGCATCTGCTGCCCATGATTCGCGGCATCGAGGCCACGCTGTATGCGCCGTGCAGCGCGTCGCTCGCCGATATTCATGCGCTCTATGTGGAAGCCTACGCCGATGAGCCGTTTGTTGAGGTGCTGCCGCTGGGCGTGCACCCGGAAACGCGTTTTGCGCGTGGCAGTAATCGCGTGGTGCTTGGTGTGTTCAAATCCGTCGATGACAGTCAGGTGATTGTGTCGGCGGTTGAGGACAATCTTGTCAAAGGCGCTGCCGGGCAGGCCGTGCAAAACATGAATTTGATGCTGGGGCTTGCGGAAGAGGCGGGGCTTTCCTGCTTCCCGTGGGTGCCTTGATTCATAGTTTGGATTAAAATAGTTATTTTTTATCATGATAAGCGCTTATTGATGGTAAAAATCATCTATATTAAGCGCTTGGTATAGTAATTTTTTATCATAACGGCCGTATCAATGATACGGCTTTTCAGGTAAATCGGGAGACAGTAATGACGGCGAAGCGGATTGACGGCAAGGCATTTGCGGCAAAATTGCGGGCGGAAGTGGCGGAAAGCACGCGCGATTTTGTGCAACAACACGGCATTCAGCCCGGACTTGCCGTGGTGCTGGTTGGCAATGATCCGGCGAGCGAAGTCTATGTGCGCAACAAGGGCATCCAGGCGCATGCCGCCGGTTTTCACAGCGAGGAAATCCGCCTTTCCGCAGACAGTACGCAAGCCGAGTTGATGGCGACGATCGAGCGCCTCAATGCCGATGCCCGCATTCATGGCATCCTTGTGCAATTGCCGCTGCCGGCGCATCTGGATAGCGATGCTGTCCTGAATGCCATTGATCCCGACAAGGATGTGGACGGTTTTCATCCGGTGAACGTCGGTCGCCTGTGGACGGGCAATCCGTTGTCGATTCCCTGCACGCCGCTTGGTTGCCTGTTGCTGCTCAAGGAAGAAGTGGACGATTTGCGCGGCAAGCAGGCGCTGGTGATCGGGCGTTCCAATATTGTGGGCAAGCCGATGGCAGCGTTGCTGCTTGCTGCCGATGCCACGGTCAGCGTGGCGCATTCCCGCACCAAAGACCTGCCGGCGCTGTGCCGCGAAGCGGATATCGTGGTGGCTGCCGTCGGCAAGCCGGAACTGGTGAAAGGTAACTGGCTGAAAAAGGGCGCGGTCGTATTGGATGTGGGCATCAACCGCATTGCCGATGGCGATAAAACGCGTCTGGTGGGCGATGTGGATTATGCCGATTGCGAAGCCGTGGCCGGTGCGATAACGCCGGTGCCGGGCGGCATTGGCCCGCTGACCATTGCCTGCCTGCTGAAAAATACGCTGGCCTGCGCGGAGCGTGCAGTTGCCAAAGGGTAATGGATGGCGGAAAATAGCTATTTTTTGAGCCAGGAGCACAGATGAGCCAGGAAATCGGACTGTTTTATGGCAGCACTACCGGCATGACGGAAGATGTCGCCTTCAAGATTGAAAGCATTGCCCAGGAGCAATACGGCATCACGCTGACGCCGATCAATATTATCGACCTGGATGATCCGCGCGACATGTTCCTCTACAAGCGGGTCATGCTCGGCATGCCGACCTGGAACTACGGCGAATACCAGGATGATTGGGAAATGGTGGTGGACAAGATTGCCACTGTGGATCTGCATGGTACGGTTATTGCCATGTTCGGCCTTGGCGACCAGGTCGGCTACCCCGAATATTATCTTGACGCCATGGGCATGCTGGCGGAACAGCTGGCGGCGCAAGGCGCGACCTTCATCGGCGAGTGGCCGACGGACGGCTACAATTTCGAAAGCTCCAAGGCATTGCAGAAAAACGGCAAATTCATCGGCCTTGCGCTCGATGAAGACAGCGAACCGGAAAAAACCGACGAGCGCCTGCAAGCCTGGCTGGCGCAGGTCTTGCCGCAGTTGAGCGCGGACTGACGCAAAGTCGCCCAGCGGCTATCGCCATACAGTAGAGATAAAAAACCCTCGTGATTGAGGGTTTTTTATTACTTTTTTCTCATGATTAAGCGCTTTTTGCGGTAAAAAATCATCATTTTTGACCGTATCATGGAATGATAAAAACATACCATACGGTAATTATCCGCTTGCAAAGAAGCGAGGACAGCGCGGTATGATGCGGCTCTGGTTTTTTTGACAAGGACAGTTCGATGTATAACCGCGAAGAAGACATGGATGAATTGCGCACCACCACCATCACCATTTATGCCCTGTATGCCGGAGCATTGCTCACCTTTGGCATCACCTTGCTGGTTGGCGGAGTGCTGGCCTTCGTCAAGCGCGCAGATGCCAGCGGCACGCCCTATTACGGGCACATGGAATATCTTTTCCGCACGCTCATCGGCGCGGTGGCGGGCGTGGTGGCGGGGTTCGTGGTGAGCTGGGCGCTGAATGCCGTTGCCTTCTTGCAGCCTTTTGCTTTTCTGGCATGGGGCGTGTTGCTGATAGCGGGAATTTGGTATGCCTATCGTGTGGGCAAAGGATTTTACCGCTTGTGGTATGGTCAACCGGTTTCCCCTGTCAGCTGGCTGTAACCATGAATAACTGTCTTTTCGGCGAAAGCGGGCGTCATTCCCCAAGCTGCGTCGCAGGGTTTGCGCAGGAATGGATACGGAAACTGCCATGCCGCTAACTCCCGTCTTGCTGAAAATGCTGATTGGCGCGCTGATGGTGCTTGCCATCCAGCTGCTCGCCAGCAGCCGCCATTATTACCTCGCCGCGCTGGCGCCATTGTTTCCCACCTTCGTTCTCTTTGCCCACTATGCCGTGGGCACGACACGCAGCCCTGCCGATTTCAAGGCCAGCGTACTCTTCGGCATGCTGGCGATGCTGCCGTATTTTGCCTATCTTGGCGGCGTATATCTGAGCATTGGCCGTCTGCCGCTGCTGTGGGGCATGCTGCTGGGGCTGGCGTTGTGGTGCGCAAGCGCCTTGGTCTTGCTTCTCTGCTGGCAACGCTGGATGGGATAATATGGAAATTATTACCGTTTAAAGGTGCTATAACAGTCTTTTTTATCGTTAAAAGCGCTTATTGGCGAGAAAAAATTACTATTTTAGAATGATTAGTAAATATTAGTATCTGGTGGATGGAAAAATACGGTTGTTTCAAGCCTGAATTTTTTTGTTGAGCTACAGGCAAAAAGCCGAATTGTGCGAGATTCGGCTTTTTTGTGGCAACGGGTAAATCAGAATTTCTTGCCTGTTTCGCTGTTGCTTTCTTCAGCGCCTTCGGGCTGCTGTCCGGATAATCCGGCAAGGCTTGCCTTGCAGTAGGCATCCTGCTGTTCGTCGGGGATAGTGGCGGTTTGCTCTTTGACAAGTTTCATTGCTTCTTCGGAATAATTGCCTTCCCTTTTCAGGATTTCTTCCATTTTCTGGTGATATTCAGTGCATGAAGCCGGTTCGGCAAATGCCGGAAACGCGACGGCAAGCAAAGAAAAAAACAACAATTTTTTCATCATAAAATCCTTCGTAACGTAACAAGGCGTTCAAATTTCAATGAGGATGCATCCTAGCACGAGTGAAAATCTTCGTTGTGACAATACGCACAGACGAACAATATGGAAAAAGGCATCAGGCGGATATTTATATTTTTTGTATTGATTGGAAAGACGATTTCATTTTTTGGAATGCAATGCGCGTAATTGCGGAGGCGGTATCCTGCCTTTTTCGCAAAGATGGGGCAAGGCATGACTTCAAACTGAATAAATGTTAATATCAGCCGTCTATGATTTTTGATTATGGAGAAATCTGAATGAATAAAGTACCAGACATGGAAAAACCGGCCGGAGAATCCGAAGCGTTTGATCTTACTTATCATGATGGGCATTCACGCCGTGTTTACATTACCGATGCGCAGTTTCACCTGAACAATACCACGATCATTGTTTCAAGTACGGATGAGAAGGGATTTATCCGTTCCTGCAATATTCCCTTCATTGAGGCAAGCGGGTGGAGCAAGGAAGAACTTATTGGCCAGCCGCATTATATTCTCCGTCATCCGCACATGCCGGCATCTGCCTTTCAGGATATGTGGGAAACCTTGCAGGCAGGCAAACAGTGGGTTGGGTGTGTGAAGAACTTGCGCAAGGATGGCGGTTATTATTGGGTGCGCGCAGTTGTGGATCCCATCATCAAGGATGGCAAAATCACGGGCTACAACTCTGTTCGCCGCAAGATCGATGTTGCCACGATTCGTGAGCATGAAGCGCTTTATGCGCAAATGCGCGGCATCGAGCTGTGATGTCTGTCTGACAAACAGTTTATTTTATATCCCGGCGAGTCTTGCAGCTCGCCGTTTTTTTGCCTGTCTTTCCTGGTGCTGTGCCGCTTTCCTTTTATGGCCATTCAATCCAAAAAATCTGCAACCGCTTTTAAAAAAACGGGCGGACGAAGGCAGGCAGCCGCATTTTCATGGAAATCCGCTGGTGAGCCGAAGGTGAATTCCGGAACAGACGGCAAAAGCGCTGGGGTTTGGCAAAGCCCCCAACCTGCGTCTGCGTCGTCTGTTTACCGGAGATTTATATGCAGGTTTTCAGGTTGAACGGCTATATTTGCCGGGGCGGGAGAGATTGGCGGCATTGCGGGCAAGTGTGGATTGGTGGACAGATAATGGGCGAAAGCTCCGTTATTGTTCTGTTTCCCCATGCGGCAGCCAAATTGGCTGTATAAGTAGATGTCAAAATTTCTCATAATTTTACCAATATATGGGAAATATTATTGTAATAAGCGCTTTGTGATGATAAAAAGCAAATATTTTTTCGAATTTTCTGGTTTTTTTGTCTGGCGTGCAACGCCTGTCGTGGAACGATATGGCGGGAGAGCTGAAAAAAACCGGACAGAAACGGATTGATAACCTGTTGAACAAATGGTTTTGTTCAACAGGCTGCCTGTCTGGTTTTTTAGGTAGAAGCGGGTGAATATGACTGGTTCGCGGTGCGTAATCGCACATCTGTTGCCCGTTTATTCCTTGTGGTTGCGGTGTTGTCTGGCCGTGGCTGCGATCGTTGTGCGATAACGGATGGGGATAAGGTGTGGGCGGATGTAGCCCATGCACGCGTCAGCCAATGTTGAAAGCTGCCGTCAAGCCTGTCATTGATGCGGGAAGGATTGCCAGCCGTACAGGCGCAGGCTGGTCGGGCGGTGTGCCTTGTCGGGCTGGCGGTAGATTTCCGCAAATCCCTGCGCTTGCCAGAATGCGGCGAGGGTGTCGTCGTGGCCGTAGCTGACGCCCAGAGGTTCTGCCACGGTTTGCCGCGCGTGGGCGATGAGGGCGTTGGCAATGCCCTGGCGGCGGCAATCGGGATGCACGGCAATGCGGCTGATGCGCGCGAGCGGGCGGTTGTAGGCGATGTTGCGCGTGCGTTGCAGGAGTTGCTGGAGGAGGAGGCGCCCTTGCGGGCGGCGTTCACCATGCATGACGGCCTGTGCCAGGGATGCGGGGAGCGGCGTTTCGTGCAGGATGTGAAGAACGCCGGCGATGTTGTTCCCCGAACTGGCTACCAGCAGAGTTTGCTGCGGCAGATCGAGCAGGCGTTTCAGGTCTTCCGGCGTGGTGCGGTAATGTGCCTGGTGCAGCAGGGCATAGATGCGCGCGAGCAGGGTTTCATTATGGGCAAGCGTGTGTTGGCTGACGGCGTGCACACGCCATGATGATTGCGGCTCGATCGCACAAGGCGCGGGGTTGAGCAGGAAGGCGCGCTCGAGGATTTGCTCCAGGGCATCGAAGGGGGAATGGCGCCATGAATAGTGATGGCGGTGCAACTCTGCGGCATCGCGCGCGATCAGGGCGGGCAGGGTGTGCAGCGTGAAGGTGCGGCCGTGGCCTTCGTAGCCGTCTTCGCTGCTCGCGAGCGTATAGGCGGGGTAGTGCGCGGTGAGCGCCAAGAGCTGCGCGGGCGGAATGGCGGCGGCTTCGTCGATGATGAGGTGTGCGGCAGCAGGCAGGCGATTCAGGGCATCGTCCGGCGGCAGGAAGATGAGATGCGGATGCTTGGGGAGCAAGGTTTGCAGGCGCTCGAGATTGCTTCGGTAAGGGGTAACGACGAGGATAGGGACGTTACCAAGCCAGCGGATTTTGTCGGCAAGGCGCGTGGTTTTGCCGCGACCGCGCCGCCCGATGATGATTTGCGGACGATGGCTGTGGTGGACGGCATCGGGCGCCGGTTGTGCGCTTTCTGTGGTGTGGCTTTGCTGGATGATGCGGCGCAGGCGGCGGTTGAAATGGTTTGCGCAGGTGAGAGGATCAGTGCCGGCATCAGCGAGGCGCAGGTGATCCGGGTCGCCCCCGGGATAGGTTTCCGGGAGGTGCAGGTGCAGGTCGTGTCCGTCGCCGAGCGTGGCAGCCAAAGCGGCAAAGGCATTGGGATAGAGACCGGTTGAAGCGTCCCAATCGAGGCGGGTGCGCGTTTGCCCGAGGTGGCGGCGATAATCCTGCAGGTTGAGGTCGCGGCCGAAGACGCCCTGCGGCGGCAGGGCATGGGGCGGGACGAGCAGCAGATGGCGCATCAGAGGCGGCGGCTGAAGATATATTGCAAACCCCTGAGGCCCATGTAGGTTTTGCCGGTATCGGCAAAGCCGCATGTGCGGTAGAGGGCGATGGCGGCGGCATTGGTATGGTGGACGCCGAGGACGATTTCGTCTGCCTGCGGGAACTCTGCGCGGGCGAAGGGCAGCAGTACGTCGGCGGCAAGCGCGGCGCGCGCGATGCCCTTGCCCTGATGCGCGGGGGCGACGGACATGGAGCGCAGGAGCAGGGCGTTGGGATTATCGCTGTAATCGGCGCGGTCGATGCCGCTGTCGAGAACGAAAAATCCTGCTGGTTCATCGTGATAAAGAATGGTGATGCGGCGGTGCATGGCGGCATCGTCATCAAACCACAGGGACGGCAGGGCAGTAAATTGCATTTGTACGTCGTCGAGGGTGTAATCCAGTGCGGCCTGGTGGGCAGGGGTGGTAAGTTGCAATGTAATCATGTTTTGTCTTGAAATAGTTGTTTTTTACCATTAATAAGCGCTTATAGTGAGAAATTTTATCGCGATAAGCGCTTATGAATGAGAAAATATATCACGTTATCCCCAGGCAGAGAAAAATACCATGAGTACTGGCGCGAGGAGGTTGATGAGAAAGCCGAAGCTGATGGCAAGGGGAACGACGGCGATGCCGCCCGAATGCTGGATGACGGGCAAAGTGAAATCCAGACTGGTGGCGCCGCCAACGCCTACGGCAGCGCTGGCATGGCGGCGCATGAGAAGCGGTATGACCATGAGGGCGAAAAATTCGCGCAGAAGGTCATTCAGAAGGGCGACGCTGCCCCAGACGGCGCCGTAGGCTTCGTTGATGACGATGCCGGACAGTGAATACCAGCCAAAACCGGAGGCGAGGGCGAGGCCCTGTGTCCACGAGACGTCGCGGAAGCTGGCGGCAAAGACGAGGCCGCCCGCGAGCGCGGAGAAGGTGCAGAGTATCGTGGTTTCCACGCCGCGCCGGTTGATGATGACCTGGCGCAGGGGAATGCCGCTGCCGCCGAGTTGCAGGCCGACGAGGAAGATGAGGAGCATCAGGGCATAGGTGCTGGTCTTTTCCGGCGGCAGCCACGCGTTTGGCAGGAGAATGCCGGCGAGGTAGCCCATGATGAGCGCGCCAAGCTGGCCCAGGCTGCCGCGGATGCTGATGCGCGCGTGCCCTTCTTCGTGCAGCTCGCGCTGGCGTCGCCAGGGATGCAGGCGATCAAAGAGCATCAGGGCGAGCAGGTTGGCGCCGGTGGTGCAGGCAAACAGCAGGGCAACGGCAACGGCGATGGCGGCGGGATCCAGTTGGCCAACATGGGCGAGCGACAGGCCGATGAGGCCGAGGATGACGTACACCAGCAGATTGAGCGTTTTGTCCACATGGGGCAGGAAGGCGCGCGGCAGCGGGATGAAAAAGCCGATGAAAAGCGGGGCAAGAATGGTGGCGAGGGTGAGGAGGTTTTGCATGGTGTGGGGTTAGGGATGGGTGTTTGTTTGGATGTGGCGGGCAGCGTTCTTGCAGGGTGGAGGGAAGGTTTTTGTATGAATGGGTTTTAGTTGCGCGACGGTGGGTTGACACCCGCCCTGCGGGCTTATGCTTGCTGGGCACTTCGTGCCCGACGTGTGTTTGATGTCGGTCATGAATGGCCGACTTATTATCGCTGCGCGACGGTGGGTTGACACCCACCCTACGAACGGCAAATGCGTTGGGCGCTTGTGCCCGATACCTAGCTCGCGTCGGCCATGAATGGCCGATCTACGGAAAGCCTGGCATTTTCCGATGGGTGATGCAGGGACTTGCCTGCAACGCTTGTCGTGAAGCGACGGTGGGCTGAAGCCCACCCTACGAACGGATACCAAACCCGTGTTGGTGATGAGTGGCCGACCTGCCATCGCTGCGCGACGATGGTTGATATCATTTCGCGGGTGGGTGTTTCGCTGCGATGTTTTGGGTATATGAGAAATTTTCTCATCATTAAGCGCTTTTTGCGATAAATTTTCTCAAGATAAGCGCTTAATAATGGTAAAAAATATCTATTTTTGTCTGGTTTATGATTTTTTACTGTTCGGCTTATGCGGGTTTGAGGAAGCGGTGGTAGGCGGGGTTGCCGGTTTCTTCCTGGTATTCGTAGCCGATGGCAGCGAGGTGGGTTTCCAGCGCGTTGGCGTTCAGGCTCTGGATGCCGCAGAGGACGCGGCCGTAGTCGGTGCCCTGGTTGCGGTAATGGAAGAGGCTGATGTTGAAGTTGGTGCCGAGCGTGGTGAGGAAATGGAAGAGGGCGCCGGGGCGTTCGGGAAAGCCGAAGGAGAAAAGGCGTTCGTTGGCCGCGCCTTGTGCCGCGCCGCCGATCATGTAGCGCAGGTGGGTTTTGGCGAGTTCGTTTTCGGTGAGGTTTTCGCAGTCGTAGCCTTTTTCGCGCAGGGCGGCGATGATGCTTTCCACTTGCGCGTGGCCGTGGTCGAGCTGGATGCCGACGAAGATTTGCGCGAGGCGGTCGTCCTGGTAGCGGTAGTTGAATTCGGTGATGTAGCTGTTGCGCAGGCTTTTGCAGAAGGCGAGGAAGGCGCCGGGGCGCTCGGGGATGGTGACGGCGATGAGCCCTTCGCGCTGCTCGCCGATGGCGGTGCGCTCGGCAACGTAGCGCAGGCGGTCGAAGTTGACGTTGGCACCGGTGACGACGCTGATGAGCGTCATGTTTTCCGTATCCTGCTTCGCCGCCCATTTCTTGAGGCCGGCAAGGGCGAGCGCGCCGGAGGGTTCGGCGATGGCGCGGGTGTCGTCGAAGATGTCTTTCATCGCGGCGCAGATTTCGTCGGTGCTGACGGTGATGAAGTCGTCCACGAGATGCTTGATGATGGCGTAGGTATGCGCACCTGGCTCCTTCACGGCGACGCCGTCGGCGAAGATGCCGACGTGATCAAGGCTGACGCGGCTGCCGCTCTGCACGGCGTTGGTCATGGAGGCGGCATCGACGGGTTCGACGCCGATGATGCGCACGTCCGGCCGCAGGTGCTTGATGATGAGCGCCATGCCGGCAAGCAGGCCGCCGCCGCCGACGGGGACAAAAATGGCGTCGATGCGGTGCGGGTGCTGGGTGAGGATTTCCAGGCCGACGGTGCCCTGGCCGGCGATGGTGTCGGGATCGTCGAAGGGGTGGATGTAGGTGTAGCCGTGTTCGGCTTGCAGGGCTTTGGCGCGTTGCGAGGCTTCGTCGTAGAAATCGCCGTGGAGGACGACTTCCACGTATTCCCCGCCGAGGCGGCGCACGGCTTCCACTTTGATGGCCGGTGCGGTGGCTGGCATGACGATGACGGCCTTGATGCCGAGGCGTCGCGCAGCCAGCGCCACGCCCTGGGCATGGTTGCCGGCCGACGAGCAGATTACGCCACGGGCGTGCTCTTCTGCGGTCAGGCGGTACATTTTGGTGTAGGCGCCGCGGCATTTGAAGGAAAAGACGGGCTGCAAGTCTTCGCGTTTGGCAAGAACCTGGTGGCCGAGGCGCGCGGACAGGCGCGGCATGGTGTCGAGCGCCGTTTCCTGGGCCACGTCGTAAACCGGTGCGGTGAGGATTTTCTCGATATACTGTTGCATTCTTTTTTCCGGAGGTTGTATGGATCAGCAAACACTCAAGCAGCGGGTCGCCGAAAAAGCGCTAGATTATATCGAAGATGGCATGGTTTTGGGTGTGGGCAGCGGTTCGACGGTGTTGTGTTTCGTCGAAGCGCTGAAGAAGCGGCGCTTCCGTTTTCGCGATGTGGTGGCGGCATCCGAGCAGACGGCGCGGGCGCTGGAAGCGGCTGGCTATCAGGTGCGCGATTTGAATGCGACGGATCCGATCGATGTTTACGTGGACGGCTGCGATGAGGTCAATCCGCACAAGCATATGATCAAGGGTGGCGGCGCAGCGCTCACGCGCGAGAAAATCTGCGCGGCGGCGGCGAAGAAATTTGTGTGCATCGTCGATGCCAGCAAGAAGGTTGACGTGCTTGGTGCGTTTCCCCTGCCGGTGGAAGTGATTCCGATGGCGCGCAGCTATGTGGCGCGCGAACTCGTCAAGCTCGGCGGCGAACCGCGCTGGCGCGAAGGCGTGGTCACGGACAACGGCAACTGGATTCTCGATGTGCATCATTTGCGCATCACCGATCCTGTCGCCATGGAGCAGGCGATCAACAATATCGCCGGTGTGGTGACGGTCGGTATTTTCGCCAAGGAAAAGGCGGATGTGGTGCTGGCTTCGCACGCGAGCGGAGAGATTACCGAGGAGTAGCAGAGAGTGCGGTTGGAGGGGGCGTAACCGCACGGAAATGTTTTTGCCGAGGTACGGTTACGCGCCTTCGGCGTTAACCGTATTTACGGCAGATACCCAAGCCTGCATTTCCGCCAAAAGGTATAGGTGTTATGAAATGGAATTTCATTTTTGAGTAAAAAATATTTCATTTTTACCGTTAATAAGCGCTTATGGTGAGAAATTTTATCGCGGAAAGCGCTTTTTGGTGAGAAAATTTCCCATTGCAATGCAAAGCCAGTCTGCGCAAGGCTTTTGAGGGTGGGCTGAAGCTCACTCTACGGATAGTGCACTGGAAGCACTGCGTGGAGAAATGGTGGGTTGACACCCACCCTACGGATAGGCACTTGCAGCGCTGCGTGGTAGGAATGGTGGGTTGACACCCACCCTACGGATGGCACTTGATGCGTTTCGTAGCTGAAATGGTGAGTTGACACCCACATTACGGGTGGGAAACAAAAAAACGGGCATGTAGCCCGTTTTTTGTTGGTTGGCAGTGCGTTCAGCCGCGGTGTTCGTGGAAGGTTTTTTCCTGGCGCTCGGCGATTTCCTTGCAGTCTATGCAAAGTTCGGCGGTGGGGCGCGCTTCCAGGCGTCCGACGCCGATTTCTTCCCCGCATTTTTCGCACCAGCCAAATTCGTTGTTGGCGATGCGCTCCAGCGCTTTGTCGATTTTGCGCAGGAGTTTGCGTTCGCGGTCGCGCGTGCGCAGCTCAAGGGAGAATTCCTCTTCCTGGGTGGCGCGGTCGTTCAGGTCGGCGGTTTGTACGGCTTCATCCTTGAGGTGGGCACGGGTGCGCTCGCTTTCTGCAAAGATGCTGTCTTTCCAGTCTATGAGCAGTTTTTCAAAATGGGCGCGCTGCGCGGGATTCATGTATTCCTCTGCGGCTTTGGCAGGAGCGGCTTTTTTGGTTCCCCGTTTTGTGGTCATGCTGACCTCCGTCTGGTTATGGTTAAAATGCGGCGCAATATTAGCCAAGGGGCGTTTTTATGTCAAAAGCCTTTTCCTTTAAGCAGGTGGCGCGCGCCGGCAGGGAGACTGGCGAGGTAGAAAAGGCCAGTGAAGAGGACGATGCTGGGTGAGGGCGGCCAGTCCTGCCACCAGGCGAGTGCGGTGCCGGCGGTGGCGGAGATGGCGGAGATGATGGCGGCGATGGCGACGCTTTGTTCGGGGGTACGGGCAAGGCGGCTTGCGGTGTTGGCGGGGATGATGAGGAGGGCGATGACGAGGAGCAGGCCGAAAAATTGCGCCATGAAGCCGATAAAGAGGCCGAGGAGGAGCAGGAAGATGAAGTCGTAAAGCGCGCTTTTCGGCTGTTCGGCGCTGGCGATGTCGGCGCTGAGTGTCATGAGGATGAGGGGTTGCCAGAGGCGGCGCAGGATGGCGAGGGTGGCGAAGGAGAGGATGAGGATGAGGATAAGGTCTTGCGTTTGCGTGGCGAGGATGTCGCCGAAGAAGTAGGCGGTGAGGTCGGTGCGGATGTGTTCGAGGCGGGAGATGATGATGTAGCCTGTGGCGAGGGCGAGATGGGAGAGGCTGCCGAGGATGGTGTTGCCGTCGCTGCGGGTGTGGCGGCGCAGGAAGTGGAGCATGAGGACGATGGCAAGGGTGATGATCCAGATGCCGATGTAGGGGGGGATGCCGAGGAGCAGGCTGGCGGCGATGCCGAGCAGGGAGCTGTGCGCCACGGTTTCGCCGAAATAGACGAGGCGTCGCCAGCAGAGCAGGTTGCCGAGCGGTGCGGCGGCAAGGGCGGTGACGAGGGCGGCGAGCCAGGGAATGAGGATGAAGGAGATGATGGTCGGCATGGTGATTTTTTCTCATGGAAAAGCGCTTTTGGCGATAAATTTTCTCAATACAAGCGCTTCTTGATGGTAAAAAATGATGGTTTTGCGTTGGTTTGTGTGGTGTGCTATGGTTCGGTTCGCTAAGGTTTTTTTCCCAGGGGAGTACGATGATGAAGGGTTTGAATCGCAAAGTGTACGAGTTCTTTTGGGGGCGTGATCGTGATGCGGCAACGCGGCGCGATCTCGATGAGGGGATTGCGCTGAATATGGGCTGGCTGCTGGGGATGTCGATAGTCGGGTGGCTGGTGATTACGGTGGCGCAGCGTTTCGATGCGCAGTGGGCAAGGGAGGCGTGGCTTGCGCAGCTGGTATTCATATTTGTGATCATTTTGCCGTTGCTCAATCCGCAGACGCGGCGGATTCTTTATGTGCGCAGGAAACCGCGCGCCGGGGATTATCCGGCGTATATGGCGGAGGTGCGCAAGCGGATATTGCGCGGTACGCCGGTTGTTGCAGTGATGGCGGGTTTGGCGATGTCCATGAGCGATGGCTGGGTGTTCTGGTTGACGAAAGTGTTGATAACCACGGCGTTGTTTGTCGGCATCTTTTATCTGGTCGAATATGTTGGGGCGCAGCAGGTGCTGGCGAAAGATGGTGAGCATAATAGAGAGTGATTTTTTCATTTTTCTTTTTATGTAAGGTTTCTTTGTCGGGTTTGGCGCTTCTTGATGGTAAAAAATGATTATAAATGCTGATGGTCGTGGTGATGGATGTAGAGGCCGATGTTGTCGTCGGCTTCCGGGAAGAGGCGGGTGAATTCGGGGTGGCTGCGAATGGTTTCCGGGCTGCCCTGGCAACAGACATGGCGGTTGAGGCAGATGACGGTGTGGCTTTGCGCCATGACGAGGTGCAGGTCGTGCGAGACCATCAGCACGGCAAAGCCGAGTTCGGCCTGCGCTTTGTGGATGACGGCGTAAAAGCCGGAGAGGGCGCCGGGGTCGATGCCGGCGGCAGGTTCGTCGAGGATGATGAGGTCGGGTTTTTTCAGGATGGCGCGGGCAAGGAGCAGGCGCTGGGTTTCGCCGCCGGAGAAGTTTTGCAGGCGGGTGGCGAGTTTGTGGGCAATGCCGAGTTCTTCGAGCCACGGGCTTTGCAGGGCGTGGGGGATGTCGTGCAGAAAGCGGGCGGCGGTGACGGGCAGGTCGGGCGGGGGATGGAATTTTTGCGGAACGTAGGCCATGTTGAGGCCGTTTTTGCGCCGAATGCTGCCGCTGCCCGGGCGCAGTTTGCCGGTCACCAGCGAGAGCAGGGTGCTTTTGCCCGCGCCGTTGGGGCCGACGATGGTGAGGATTTCCCCGGGCATGATGCGCAGGTGGATGTCATGTAGAATGGCGCGCTCCTGGTCGCGGTAGGCGACGTTTTCGAGTGCGATGAGGGGTTCGCTCATGGTGGGGAAGGCTTGGTGAAAGTTATAGTGTATCAGCAAGAGCGATGACGATAGAACAGCCTCATGTGATCCAGGTGGCGATTGCCCGCCCGCTGTCCGGTTATTTCGATTATGAATGCGCGACGTTGCCGCCGCGGGGGGCGCGGCTGCTGGTGCCGTTTGGGCGTTCCACGGTGCTTGGCGTGTGCGCGGGGGCGGGCGAGCGCCGCGAGGGCATGGCGCTGAAGGCGGTGGAAAAGGTGCTGGATGCGGAGCCGGTGATCGGCGCGGAGGTGTGGGCGCTGGTGGAATTTGCCGCCCGCTATTACCAGCATCCGGTCGGGGAAGTGGTGGCGGCGGCGTTGCCAGTGGCGCTGCGCAAGGGGGCTGCGAATGTGCGCGAGTTGCCGCTTGCCTATGCGCTGACGGAGACGGGCGCGGCAAGGCTCGCTGGCAGGCTGGGCGAGAAGCAGCGGCTGGCGCTGCAATGGCTGGCCGATCATGGCGAGACGGATGCGACGCGGTTGCAGGCGGAATGCGGTGTTTCTCCGGCATGGCTGAAGGCGCTGGCGGACAAGGGCTGGCTTTCTGCGCGGGCTGCGTGGCAGGCGCCGGTCTATCCCGCTCTGGCGGCGCCGCAGGCAACGGCGGCGCAACAGGCGGCGCTGGAGGTGCTGAATGGGGTGGAGAAGGGCACGGTGTTGCTCGAGGGCGTGACCGGCTCGGGCAAGACGGAAGTGTATATCCGCCATATTGAGCGGCTGGTTGCCGGTGGCGGGCAGGTATTGGTGCTGGTGCCGGAGATCGGTTTGGTGCAGATGATGCTGGCGCGCCTCGGCGGACGCTTGCCGGTGCCGGTGGTGGCGCACCATTCGGGGATGACGGATGCGCAGCGGCTGGCAAGTTGGCAGGCGGTGCGCGCTGGCGAGGCGAAAGTGCTGGTGGGGACGCGTTCGGCGGTGTTTGCCGAATTTGCCGATCTGCGCGGCATCATTATTGATGAGGAACATGATCTTGCCTACAAGCAGCAGGATGGCCTGCGCTATCACGCCCGCGATCTGGCGGCGGTGCGCGCGCACCGTCGCGGTATTCCGCTGCTGCTCGGTTCGGCAACGCCTTCGCTGGAAACGCTGCATTTGCTGCACACGGGGCGGGCGCGGCATGTGCGCCTGACCGGGCGAGTGGAGGAGAGGCCCATGCCGGAAGTGGTGATCGAGGATGTGCAGCAGGCGCAGAGCGTGGGTTTCATGTCGGTAAATCTGCTGCGGGCGGTACGCCGCGCCTTGAAGGATGGCGAGCAGGTGCTGTTTTTCCTGAATCGCCGCGGTTATGCGCCTTTGCTCTCCTGCGAACAGTGCGGATGGACGGCGGAATGCGAAGCCTGCGATGCCAAGATGACGGCGCACACGGCGACGCGTAATCTGCGTTGCCACCATTGCGGGCGGCAAGCGGCCTTGCCCGCGCGCTGCCCGGATTGCGGGCATGGTTTGCAGATGATAGGGCTGGGCACGCAGCGCCTGGAGCAGGCGGTGCGCCAGCAGTTTCCGCAGGCGCGCGTGCTGCGCATCGACAGCGATGCCTATTCCACGGCGAAGCAGTTTCAGGAGGCGGTGGCGCAGGTGGCGGCGGGCGAGGTGGATATTTTGCTGGGCACGCAATGGCTGTCGAAAGGGCATCATTTTCCGCGCCTGAATCTGGTGGCGGTGATGGATGCCGATCAGGCGCTGTACAGCACGGATTTCCGCAGCGAAGAGCGCCTCGCGCAGATGCTGGTGCAAGTGGCGGGACGCGCCGGACGCGAAACGCCGGGGCAGGTCTGGGTGCAGACGCGGCAGGCGCAGCATCCGGTGTTCCGCGTGTTGCAGGAAGGTTATGCCGGGACGGCAATGCGCCTTTACCGCGAGCGTGAACGCATGCAGCTGCCGCCGTTTGCCGCGCAGGTGTTGTTGCAGGCGCGGCATCGCGATGAGGCGCGCGCCTTGCAGACCTTGCAGCTTGCCCGCGAAGGCGCGCAGGGCGACGGCATTGGCGCTGATTGGCTGTGGCTCGGGCCTGCGCCGGCGCTGCTTGCCAGGAAGGATCGCGAGTTTCGTGCGCATTTGCTGGTGCAGGCGCCGTCGCGCGGGATATTGCAGGCGGCATTGCCCGCGCTCAATGGCTGGTTGCAGGCGCAGGCAAAGGAAACCGGTGCGCAGGCGGGTATGGACGTGGATCCGCTGTGGCTGGAGTGATGGCAGGGGATGGCGGAAAAGCGCTTGTTGCGTCCATATGGATAGGAAAATCAATAAAAGCTAAAAAATATTAATTTTTTACCAAATATAAGCGCTTATCTTGGAAATTTTTCTCACCAAAAGCGCTTATTGGTGAGAAAATTTACCATTTTGCTCTGGAAAGATCAGAATTTGCCTTGCAACCATTCCAGCAATCCGCTGCTGTTCAGGAGCACGACGACGATGGCAATCGGGGCAAGGTAGCGCACCAAGGCGTGCCACAATTCAAAAAGGCCGGTCGGCAGGCTGGAGCCGGTCATCACTTCCTTTTCGACGATGCGCTTGCGCCATGCCCAGGTCGTGAACAGGGCGATGAGCAGCGCGCCGAGCGGCATGCTCCAGCCGGTGACGAGGTAGTCGAGAGTATCGAAGATGCCGCGTTCGCCAAGGAGCTTCACGTCGGCAAGCAGGCCGAAGGAGAGTGCGGAGGGGATGCCAACGAGAAAAGTGGCAAGGCCGATGCCGAAGCTCCAGCGCGCACGTTGCTGCGGGCGCTTGTACACCACGGCGGCGACGATGGTTTCCAGCATGGAGAAGGCGGAGGTGAGGGTTGCGAACAGCACCAGAATCATGAAAACGACAAAAAGCGGAATGCCGAACGGCAGCTTGGCAAAGACGGCGGGCAGGATGGCGAAAATCAGCCCCGGCCCCTGGTCGGGCGCAAAGCCAAGCGCAAAGACGGCGGGGAAGATCACCAGCCCGGCGAGGATGGAGATAAGCAGGTTCATCCATACGATGCTGTTGGCGCTGCGCAGGAGATCGTGGTCATCGCGCAGATAGGAAGCATAGGTGATCATGGCGGAGACGCCGATGCTGAGCGCGAAGAAGGCCTGGCCGAGGGCGGCGAGCATGGTGGAAGGGGTGAGGAACGACCAGTCCGGCGTGAACAAAAAAGCGACGCCCGCCCAGGCGCCATCGAGGGTGAGCGAGCGCAGGGCGAGCAGGATAAACATGACGAACAGGGCGGGCATCATGTATTTGTTGGCTTTTTCTATGCCCTGGCTGATGCCGCCCTGCACGACGGCAACGGTGGCGAGCATGAAAAGCCCCTGAAAAACGATGGCTTGCACGGGGTTGGCGATCATGTTGCCGAAAAATGCGCCGTAATCGGTGCCACTGCCAAGATGGCCAAGCAGGCCATGCCAGATGTAGGCAATGACCCAGCCGCCGACGACGCTGTAGAAAGACAGCAGCACGAAGCAGGTAATCACGCCGAGCCAGCCGATACCGGGCCAGAGCGTGCGCGGCATCAGGCGGTGAAAGGCCTGGATGGCGCTGTGCCGGCTATGGCGGCCGATGGCAAATTCGGCGATGAGAATGGGCGCGGCGACGAGAAAGGTAAACAGGGTAAAGAGGAGCAGAAAGACGGCGCCGCCGTGCGTGCCTGCGGTATAGGGGAATTTCCAGATGGCGCCGAGACCGATGGCGGAACCGGCGGCAGAGAGAATGAATCCGAGTTTGGAAGACCAGTTGTCGTTTGTTGCCATGAAGATACGCCCAAAAGGTGCGCAGGATAGCGCCAATGATGCGGCAATGCCACAGCGTTGTTGTCAGGCAGAAGTAGAATGGTAAATTTTCTCGTTAATAAGCGCTTGTGTTGCAAAAATTTCTCTATTTATCGCTTAGTACAAATAAAAAATAGTTATTTCAAGATATTTTTTGAATATTTAAGGGTGCGTTTCCCTCCGCTTGCGGGGTAAATGACATAAAAAACACACTGTAAACTCCCTTGGCAGACCAGTTCGACAAGCTCGCCCAAGCCTGTCAAAGTGTGCTTGTCGAAGCATCCGATTTTTACCTTCAATTCTATGGTGATTTCGCTCACATAAGACGTTGCTTCAACGTAATTTTATCTGACTTGTCAGGGGGTTGTCATGATATTTGCCGATGATGTCTATTTCCGCACCCGCACCTTGCCTATCTTGCTCGGCGGTGGCTTGCTCTATTTCGTGTTGCGCATCAGCGATGTGCCCATCAATGCGGTGGCGCTCGCCATTGTGCTCATGGTGGGATTGTGTTTGCTCAAATTGCCGGTGGCGGTTGCGCTGATTGCCGCAGCCTTGCTCGGCGGCCTGCATGCGGGAATGACGCTTCCCGAAGCGCTTACTGCTTTTAACGACAATCTCCTTGCCGGGGCGCAGGTCGGCATTACCTATGTGATGATCGGCGCGTTTGCCGTGGCGCTCTCGCGCAGCGGTTTGCTGGAATGGCTCGCTGCCGTCATTGCGCGACGTATCGATGGCAATACTGCGCGCGTGCACCGTCAGGTGAAATGGCTGTTGTTCGGGATTTTTCTGGTCGCCTCGTTGCTGTCGCAAAACGTGGTGCCAGTGCATATTGCCTTTATTCCCATCCTGATTCCGCCGCTTTTGGGCGTGATGAATACCTTGCGCATGGACAGGCGCGCAGTTGCCTGCGTGCTCGCCTGCGCCATCAGTGTGAGTTATCTGTTGCTGCCCATTGGTTTCGGCGCGATTTATCTCAATGATATTCTCCTTGGCAATATGCAGAGCAACGGCGTGGAAGCAACGGCAGCCATGGCGCCGAAAGCGATGTTTTTCCCGGTGATGGGCATTTTGGCAGGCATGCTGTTTGCCGTGTTCGTCACCTATCGCCAGCCGCGCGATTATCAGCAAGTGGTGATAAAGGCTGCGCCCGTCGTGCAGACGCGGGTGATTCGCTGGCCGCAACTGCTTGCCACCTTGCTCGCCATTGCCGTCGCGCTGCTCTGCCAGATCTGGTTCGATTCCCTGCTCGCGGGCGGGCTGATTGGCTTCGTGATTCTTGCCTTTGCCGGGATTTTCTGCTGGCAGGAGCAGGACGACGTTTTCACCGACGGCGTGCGCTTGATGGCGCAGATTGCCGTCATCATCACGGTGGCCTCCGGTTTTGCCGGCGTGCTCACCGCTACCGGCGATATCGAGCCTTTGGTGCGCACCGCCGCGCAATGGATAGGCGACAACAAAATGCTCGGCGCCGCCATCATGCTGGTGGTCGGGCTTTTCATCACCATCGGCTTCGGTGATTCTTTTGCGTCCGTGCCGATTCTTGCGCCGGTGTATGTGCCGCTGGCGATCGCTCTCGGCTTTTCGCCGCTCGCCGCCATGAGTCTCCTGGGCGCAGCAGCAGCATTGGGCGATGCCGGTTCGCCCGCCTCCACGATCACGCTCGGCGCTACCGCAGGCCTCAATGCCGACGGCCAGCATGACCACATCAAAGACAGCGTGATCCCCACTTTCCTTCATGCCAATCTCGGCATGCTGCTCTTTGCCTGGCTGGCGCTGTGGTGGCTGTAAAGGATTTTTGCCGAGTATGGTGGGAATCCCGAGTGGATGAGAGCAATATTTTCATATTTTATATAAATATAGTTATTTTTTATCATAAATAAGCGCTTCGTTTGAGAAATTTTCTCATATGAAGCGCTTGTTGGTGAGAAAAATTACCAAGTTACTCATCAGCAAATGGCATGGCAATGCCAAGTTGCGAAAGCACTGCAAGCGGCAGGCTGAAGCGGCAGGTTTTTTGCGGATCGACTACCTGGCAGATGTGCAAATCGCCGGCGATGCTTTGCAGGGCAATAGCCTGGTTGGTATCGAGCGCGCCGTGGCGTTCGAGGAATTCGCTCATCATCAGCGTGGCGGCGTCGGCTGCCTGATCGAGATCGGCATGCGAGGCGATGGTGTGAAGATGGCTGGCGTCGATGGCCAAGGGCAGGGGATAGGGGCGGCCTTTGATGACATGCACTTCCACGTCCACTACGCCGCGCATCTCCAGCCCGGAAACGCCGACTTCGCCATCGCCCATCGCCGCGTGCAGGTCGCCCATGGCGAGCAGGGCACCATCGACGTTGACCGGCAGCAACAAGGTAGTGCCCGCGCGGATGATTTTGCAGTCCATGTTGCCGCCGTGCGCATCGGGAGTACCGCAGCTGATGGCATCCTTTTCAGGTGCAGTGCCGATGACACCGATCATCGGATTGAGCGGCAGGCGCACGCGGTCAAAGAGCACGACATGATCGTTTTCCACAGCGACGATATCCACGCGGCTTTTGGCAAGGCGCGAACCGGCAACGCCAGCGCCGGGCAAAGTGGCGAGCACGGCTTCCGGCGCCGCTTCGATGGCATGGATGGTGACGGCGAGCGTATCACCGGCCTTCGCGCCTTCAATGAAGACCGGGCCGGTTGCGGGATTGATGCGCGCCCAGTCGAGGGCGTCCAGCGTGTTGTTCGTGGGCGTGATCTGATCGGTGAAGCAGTCGCAGGTTTCAAAGCGGATGCGGCTGCCGTCCTCGACGCGCGCTACCGGCGCGTTGTCGGGCGACATGGCATAAATGAGATGATCGCGGGCGATGGTGACAGTCATGGCGGTACTCCGGCAGGGGAAAGTGCCGCCATCATAGCCGAATCAGGCCAGAACAGGGCAACGATGGCCGCATGAGGATGGATTTTGTGAAGGCGCTGGCGCACAGTATTGGATGTTTGCGCGCCACGGCCGTCATGAGCGAGAGCGCAATGATAAACAGAAGATGAGAAAATTTATCATCAATAAGCGCTTAGATTGATATATTTTCTCATATAAATCGCTTGTTGATGGTAAAAAATAGCGATAAATATCATTTTTGCGAATGGAGACCGATGCGGTTGCCTTCCGTATCGAGAATCAGGGCGCAGAAGCCGTTGCCGTCGCCGATTTCCTGCTTGCTTTGCAGGATTTTGCCGCCGTGCGTGGCAGCGCGTGCCGCTTCCTCGGCGCAGTCCTCGCAGGAGAAATAGAGGGTGATGCCGTTGCCGCGCATGATGTTCTGCGTTGGATCGCAGTAGAGCATGCCGCCGATGCCGTATTGCCCGTAATCGGTGCCGAACATGGCAAATTCGTCTTCCGTATCGGAAAGGGCAAAGTCTTGCAAAGGCGCGCCGAATACGGCTTCGTAAAACGCTTTGGCACGCGCCATGTCATCGACGGCGATTTCAAACCAGTTGACGGGATTTTTCATGGGGTCTCCTTGTGGGTAAAAGCGCAAGGATAGCGCGAAAGGCGCGCGGGCATTTGTCACGAATTGCGCTATGGACGGTTTGCATTTTGCCGATGCGGTTATACCCGCTGCGGCGCTATATAATGGCGCTTTTTGGGAGTGGCTATGGCGGATAGGTTTGAACTGGTATCGGATTATGCGCCTGCGGGCGACCAGCCTACGGCCATTGCGAGTCTTCTCGAGGGCTTGAATGACGGCCTGGCGCGGCAAACCTTGCTCGGCGTGACGGGATCGGGCAAAACCTACACCATGGCCAACATCATCGCGCAAAGCCAGCGCCCGGCCTTGATTCTTGCGCCCAACAAGACGCTTGCCGCCCAGCTTTACGGGGAAATGCGCGAGTTTTTCCCCAACAACGCGGTGGAATACTTCGTCTCCTATTACGACTATTACCAGCCGGAAGCCTATGTGCCGGCCTCCGATACTTTTATCGAAAAAGACGCCTCCATCAACGAGCACATCGAGCAAATGCGCCTTTCCGCCACCAAGGCCATCCTCGAGCGCCGCGATACCATCATCGTCGCCTCCGTTTCCAGCATCTATGGCCTCGGCGATCCGCGCCAGTACCGACAAATGCGCCTGCATCTGTCGCGCGGCGACCGCGTTGACCGTCGCGACATGCTCCTCCATCTTGCCGAGCTGCAATACAAGCGCAACGACGTCGAGCTTCTGCGCGGCACTTTCCGCGTCAGGGGCGATGTGATCGACATCATGCCCGCCGAATCGGACTGGTATGCGCTTCGTATCGAACTCTTTGATGATGAAGTGGAATCCATCCGCTATTTTGATCCTTTGACCGGCGAACTGCTCGATGCCATCCCGCGCGTCACCATTTATCCGAAAACTCACTACGTCACCCCGCGCCACATCATTCTCGACGCCGCCGAAGAAATCAAAAAGGAACTGAAAGAACGGCTTGCCGTGCTGCATCGCGATGGCAAGCTGCTGGAAGCGCAGCGCCTCGAGCAGCGCACCAAATTTGATCTCGAAATGATGCGCGAACTCGGCTATTGCTCCGGCATCGAAAACTACTCGCGCTATCTCTCCGGCCGCGCTGCCGGCGAACCGCCGCCCACCCTGCACGACTATCTCCCGCCCGACGCCATCCTCATGATCGACGAAAGCCACGTCACCGTGCCGCAGCTGAACGGCATGTACCGCGGCGACCGCTCGCGCAAGGAAACCCTCGTCGATTACGGCTTCCGCCTGCCTTCCGCCCTGGATAACCGCCCGTTAAGATTCGAAGAATTTGAAGCGATTGCCCCGCAGACCATCTACATCTCCGCCACCCCCGGCCCCTACGAACTGGAAAAATCCGACGCCATCGTCGAGCAGGTCGTGCGCCCCACCGGGCTGCTTGATCCCGAAGTGGAAGTGCGTCCCGTCGCCAAACAGGTGGAAGACGTACTCGGCGAAATCCGCGCCCGCGTGGCACTGGAGGAGCGCGTGCTGATTACCACGCTCACCAAGAAAATGTCCGAAGATTTAACCGACTATCTGATGGAACAGGACGTGCGCGTGCGTTATCTCCATTCCGACATCAACACCGTCGAACGCATGGAAATCATCCGCGACCTGCGCCTCGGCGTTTTTGACGTACTCGTTGGCATCAACCTTTTACGCGAAGGGTTGGATATGCCGGAAGTCTCGCTTGTCGCCATCTTTGATGCCGACAAGGAAGGCTTCCTGCGCGGCGAACGCGCCCTTATCCAGACCATCGGCCGTGCCGCGCGCAACGCCAAAGGCAAAGCCATCCTCTACGCCGACACCATCACCCGCTCAATGGAAGCAGCGATGACGGAAACCGCGCGCCGCCGCGAGAAACAGATGCAGCACAACCTGGCGCACGGCATCACTCCAAAAACCATCATGAAAAAAGTCGCAGACGTCATGGAAGGCGCGCATGTTGCCGTCAAAGCGAAAAAAGCGCACCGCGACGCGCAGCGTGAACTTGCTCCGCTCGACCCGAAAACTGCCGACAAGCGTATCAAACAACTGGAAAAAGACATGTACGCCGCCGCCCGCGATCTGGAATTCGAAAAAGCGGCCGCGCTTCGCGACGAAATCCGCCGCATCCAGGAAAGCGCTTTTGTGTCATAAATTATATTTTGACGTGCGACATCCCTGTCTCGTCAACATAAAAAAGAACGGATATGGGCTACAACCTGGGTGGCATTGCTATTAGGGGGATGTGGACAATTCGCGATGGGTGTTTTCCGAATTTCCGGGTACTATATGCATTTTTAAATATATAAATCAGTATCTTATATCCTGATGGGAGTACAAATGCCCGGATTGGGCATACATCCATCATACGTTGCCTGTGAGCGTTTCCTGCAATTCGTAGAGCAGCGCCAGGGCCTCGCGCGGCGAGAGGTGGTCGGGGCGGGCGGTTTTCAGGCGCTCGAGCGCCTTTGCTTCGCTGGCGCTGAGGGTTGGCGCGGGAGTTGACGCGGCTTCAGGCGGGTCGGCCAGGAGGTTGCCCTGCGTTTTCGGGGCGCGGCCGTATTCGCGCTCGTTTTCGAGCTGCCGCAGTTTGCGCGTTGCCTGATGGATGACGGGCGTGGGTACGCCCGCGAGTTTCGCCACTTGCAGGCCGTAGCTTTTGCTGGCTGCTCCTTCTTTGACCTGATGGAGGAAGACGATGTCGTCGTGGTGCTCGATGGCGGAGAGATGGACGTTGGCGAAGTGCTTTTCCGTTTGCGCGAGTTCGGTGAGTTCGAAGTAGTGGGTGGCGAAAAGAGTGAGCGCGCGGTTGTCGCGCAAGAGATGCAGTGCGGCGGCCCAGGCGAGGGAGAGGCCGTCGAAGGTGCCGGTGCCGCGCCCGACTTCGTCCATGATGACGAGGGATTGTTCGTCGGCGTGGTGGAGGATGTTGGCGGTTTCCGTCATTTCCACCATGAAGGTGGAGCGGCCGCCAGCGAGGTCATCGCTCGCGCCAATGCGGGTGAAGATGCGGGTAAGGCTGCCGATGACGGCGCTTTCCGCAGGCACGAAGCTGCCGGCCAGCGCCATGATGACGATAAGGGCGGCCTGGCGCATGTAGGTGGATTTGCCGCCCATATTGGGGCCGGTGATGAGGAGAAGGCGGCGCTTGGCGTCGAGCTGGAGGTCATTGGCGGTAAAGGGTGCGTCGCGATGGATTTCGACGACGGGATGGCGCGCGGCTTTGAGCGTGAGGCTGTTTTTGCTGACCAGACGCGGGCGCGCGTATTGCCGGATGGCGGCGAGGCGCGCGAAGTTGGCGAGTACGTCAGTCTCGGCCAGGGCGACAGCGAGGGCGTAGAGAGCGTCGCGCTTCTGGTCAAGCGTGGCAAGCAGCGATTCAAAAAGGTTTTTTTCAAGTGCGAGACGTGCGTCGCGCGCGGAGAGCACGCGGTCTTCGAGGGTTTTCAGTTCTTCGGTGATATAGCGTTCGTAGCCTTTGAGGGTCTGGCGGCGCGTCCAGTGCAGGGGCGCGCTTTCCGCCTGGCTGCGCGGGATTTCGATGTAGTAGCCGTGTACGCGGTTGTAGCCCATTTTGAGGTTGCTGATGCCGCTTTTTTCGCGTTCGGCAGCTTCGAGGCGCACGAGGATGTTTTCGCTGTTTTCGCTGAGATCAATGAGTTCGTCGAGTTCGGCGTGATAGCCCTTGCGGAAGATGCCGCCGTCTTTGAGGGTGAGTGGCGGGAGCTCGGTGAGCGCCTGGCTGAGGAGGGCGAGGGTGTCGTCATGGGCGGCAAGGTGCGGCTGGTGGGCGGCCAAGAGTTCGCTTGCCCTGGCAACCGGCGCGAGGGTTTGTGCGAGTTCGGGCAGCAGGGCGAGGGTGTCGCGCAGCGCGGCGATTTCGCGCGGGCGTGCGCTGCCAAGGGCGATGCGCGTGGCGATGCGCTCGATGTCGGCGGCGTGGCGCAAATGCGGCGCGGGGTTGTTTTGCGGGTGGGCGAGAAAGGCATCGACGGCATCGTGGCGGCGCGCGACTTGCGCGTGATCCGTGAGCGGTTCGGCAAGCCAGCGTTTCAGCAGGCGGCTGCCGGCCGCGCTCGCGCACTGGTTCATGACGCCCATGAGGCTGCGTTTGCTGTCGCCCGAGAGGGTGTATTCGAGTTCGAGGTTGCGACGCGTGGCGGCATCGAGATAGAGGCTTGCGCCGCTTGGCGTCTGGCGCGGCGGCGAGAGCGGGGGCAGAGCGCTTTTGTGCGTGTCGTAAAGATATTGCAACAGGCAGCCGAGCGGGGCGAGTGCGGCGTCATCGTCTTCGAGGCCGAAGCCGGCGAGCGTTTCCACGCCATAGTGCTCGCGCAAAAGACGCGCGGCGCTGTCGCGATCGAAATACCAGTCGGGCATGCGGCGCGGGCGCGCGTGATCGGGATGGTTCGTCCATTTCGCGCTTTCCGGGATGAGCATTTCGCTCGGGCGCAGGCGTTCGATGTCGGCGCGGGCGTTTTCCGCGCTGGCGAGCGCGCTGGTTTGCACATGGCCGCGCGCGAGGTCGGCCCAGGCGAGCACGTATTGCCCGCCTTCGGGATAGAGGCAGAGGAGGATGTTGTCGCGCTGTTCGTCGAGCAGGGCGTCATCGGTAATTGTGCCCGGGGTGATGATGCGGGTGACGGCGCGCTCCACCGGCCCCTTGCTGGTGGCCGGATCGCCGATCTGCTCGCAGATGACGGCGGATTGGCCAAGGCGGATGAGTTTCGCCACGTAGTTGTCAAGCGCATGCACGGGCACGCCCGCCATGGGGATGGGTTCGCCCCTGGATTTGCCGCGGGTGGTGACGCTGATGCCGAGAAGCGCACCGGCTTTGTGCGCATCCTCATAAAAAAGCTCGTAAAAGTCGCCCATGCGGTAGAGGACGAGGGTATCGGGGTAGTCTTTCTTGATGCCGAGGTATTGCTGCATCATCGGGGTATGCGAGTCGGTCATGCGCGTCGGGGGAGCGGAAAAGGGCGAAGTATAGCGTGAATGGGCGGGGAGGTTGGGCAAAGAAGGCGCAGGGATTTGTCGCCGTCTTGCAATGGGCGGGCTAAAGCACTTTTGGTTTAAATAGTGACGAAACGCAAAGCAAAAGCCAATTGATCGATTGGCATTGGAATTGGGACGAGGGGAAACAAAGTTTTCCACAATATTTGCGTCAACAAGTTCCACAGCGATTTTCTGCATGATTTTCTCTTTTTGAGATTGCGCTTTGCGGCCGCGCGGCCGGTTACTTTCTTTGCGTCGCCAAAGAAAGTAACCAAAGAAAGGCGACCCCGGGGCGCAGTTTTTCCTTGCCGCGGGGCTTTTGGCGGCGGGCTTGTAAACTCGCTGCGCTCAAACACCCAAGCCCGTATTTCCGCCAAAAAAGCCCCGCGTCTGCGGCTGCGCCCAGGGGCTTTGAGGCGCTTCGTCGTAACTACATGGGTAAACAGCTGGCTGTAGGTCGGCCATTCATGGCCGACATCGTTTGTTATCGGGCACAAAGTGCTTGCTTGCAAATTGTTGCGCGATGGTGGGCTAAAGCCCACCCTACGGATGGTTTTTATAAAAACGATAAAAGTGGTAGTTTTTTACCATTTATAAGCGCTTTTTATGAGAAAATTTATCGCAATAAGCGCTTATTAGTGGGAAATTTTCTCATTGGTGTGAGAGGTAAGTTTCAGCTTGTTGTAGCGCAACGATTGTGGGCCGGGTACTTTGTGCAGTGGTTTGATGTCGGCCATCAATGGCCGACCTACGGTGCCCTGCATGACGGGAAATTTCTCGTCAGGCTTCTGGCAGTTGCCACAGCCAGATCATCACGCCGCTGCACACGGCGATGATGAGTGCGCTCAGCCACCAGTATTCAAGTCCGAGCATCCATGCGGTGAAGGGCAGGGAGATGGAAAGGGCGACGGTGGCAAATATTTTGCCAAGGCGCGGTACGGCGCGGCGCGTTTCCCAGTCGTGAATGAGTTTGCCGAAAAGGCGGTGGCTGCGCAGCCAGCGGTCGAAGCGCGGCGAGCTTTCCGCAAAGCCCCACGCGGCGACGATGATGAACGGCGCGGTGGGCATGACGGGAAGGAAGACGCCAACGAGGCCCAGTGCGAGGGCGAGGCAGCCGATGGCGAAGTAGATGTGGCGTTTGACGTTGCGCATGAGGGTGGTGGCGGTCAATAGACTTCTCCGTAGAGATCGTGTTCGTCGCTATCGGTGATGTCAATATGGATGATTTGCCCGGGCTCGGCGCCGTCGATATGGCTGATGTGCACCACGCCGTCGATTTCCGGGGCATCATAGGGCGTGCGGCCAATGGCGCTTTGCGTGTCGGGGTCAACGCTGTCGATGATGACGGGGAGCACGCTGCCGACTTTTTCTTCGAGCAAACGCGCGCTCACTTCGGCGTGCTTTTGCTGGAAGCGCGCGACGCGCTCGGCTTTCACGTCTTCCGGGATTTGGTCGGGCAGGGCGTTGGCCGCCGCGCCTTCCACCGGCGAATAGGCAAAGCAGCCAGCGCGGTTGATGCCCGCTTCGTCGATGAAATCCAAAAGCGCTTCAAACTCTTCCTCGGTTTCGCCGGGGAAGCCGACAATGAAGGTGCTGCGCAGCGCGAGATCGGGGCAAATCTCGCGCCATTTTTCGATGCGCGAGAGCGTGCGCTCAGCATGCGCGGGGCGGCGCATGGCTTTCAGGATTCTGGGGCTTGCGTGCTGCAGGGGGATGTCGAGATAGGGGGCGATCAGGCCATCGGCCATGAGGGGAATCAAATCGTCTACCGAAGGATAGGGATAGACGTAGTGCAGGCGCACCCAGGCGCCGAGTTGCCCCAGTTCACGCGAGAGTTCGAGGATACGGCTTTTCACCGGCTTGCCGCCCCAGAAATCAAGGCGGTATTTGATGTCGGCGCCGTAGGCGGAGGTATCTTGCGCGATTACCAGAAGCTCTTTGACGCCGGCGTTGACCAGGTTCTGCGCTTCGGTGAGGATTTTGCCCGCCGGGCGGCTTTGCAGGCGGCCGCGCATTGACGGAATGATGCAGAAGGAGCAATGATGGTCGCAGCCTTCGGAGATTTTCAGGTAGGCGTAGTGGCGCGGGGTGAGTTTGAGGCCGGAAGGCGGGATGAGGTCGGCAAAGGGCTGGTGCGCCGGTTTGGGCAGATGCGCGTGAACTGCGCCCATCACTGATTCATAGGCTTGCGGGCCGGAGATGGCGAGCACGCCGGGATGCAGTTCGCGGATCATGTCGGGCTTGACGCCGAGGCAGCCGGTGACGATGACTTTGCCATTGTGGGCAAGCGCTTCGCCAATGGTGTTGAGGGATTCGGCAATGGCATCGTCGATAAAGCCGCAGGTGTTGACGATGACGACGTCGGCGTTGTCGTAAGTATCGACGATGTCGTAACCGTCGGCGGAAAGCTGGGTGAGGATGCGCTCGGAATCGACCAGCGCCTTGGGGCAGCCGAGGCTGATGAAACCGACGGCGGGTGTATGGCTCATGATGTTCTCGTGATGGGCAAAAATGGCGCACAGTTTAGCGAAAAAGCGGTTTTGGTCAATATTTTTAATATCTTGTCATGGATTCCGGGGAGGTTCTTCCGGACGTGTGCTGACGGCCAGGAAGCCTTCATAAAGGCGTATTGCGCTAATCATAAGTTTTATTTGTATAGATAAAATTTATCATGGCAAGCGCTTGTGTCTGGTAAAAGATAATGTTTTTCATGATTTTTTGATTGCAATGGCCTGCTCTGCTCCGGGGGATAAAAATGGCGCACGGGGCAGTATTATTGGCGGGCATTCTTCGCTATAGTGTCTTGCCAGTTTGCTGCTGCAAAGTGCGGCAGCCAGCTGTGGCCGGAATGCCCGGCCGCAGTGGGAAACGCAATAAAACCAATGGGAAAAACTATATGAAACCCGTGATTACCGTAACGGCCAATCCTGCCCTCGATCTCACTATCAATGCCAAAGGCTGGCAGCGTGGCGTCGTCAACCGTGGCGAATCCATGACGGTCACGCCTGGCGGCAAGGGCGTGAGCGTTGCCATCAATCTCATGGAATCCGGCGTCGATGCGCTGGTGACCGGCTGGATGGGCGAAGGCAACGATATCCACTTTACCCGCGAATTCCGCATGCTCGGCATGCGCGATGAATTTATCCGCATCCCCGGCGATATCCGCCGCAATGTGAAGATCATCGACCAGGGCGAAACCACCGATTTCAACCTGCCGGGCGAAGTTGTGCCGGAAAAATGCCAGCAGGCGCTGATCAATTTCCTCGATCGCAGTGTGCCGAATGCTTCCATGCTCGTCATGGGCGGCAGCCTGCCGCCTTCCGTGGACAAGGATTTTTACGCGAAGATGGTCAAGCGCTATCGCGGCAAGTGTGATTACATTGTGGTCGATACCAGCGACAAGGCTCTGATCGAAACCATGAATGCGGACGTTCTGCCCGATATCATCAAGCCCAATATCCACGAGCTGCAAACGCTGGTTGGCCGCGCCATCGAAAGCGATGAGGACATTCTCGCCGCAGCCCGCGAATTTCTTGCGCGCGGCATGAAGATGGTGGTGGTTTCCATGGGCGAGCGCGGCGCGTGGTTCGTGAAGCCTGACGAAGCGCTGCATGCCACGCCGCCGAAGGTGAAAGTGGCGAGTACCGTGGGCGCGGGCGATGCCATGGTTGCCGGCGTGGTGCGCGGTATTCTGAACGGCCGTGATCTCGAGCATATCGCGCGCACGGCAACGGCTTTCAGCGCCGGCAACATCACGGTGACCGGTGTGCAGCTGCCCTCGCAGGAGCGCATCGAGGAGCTGAAGGCGAAAGTCGTCATTCGTCGCGCCGACTGATATTGACCGATACAAGCCGGCTGGTCTGCGCGATGCGGGCAGCCGGTTTTTTTGCAAGAGCGGAGGAAAAATGAAGCATTTTGACCTGATTTGCATTGGCGGCGGCTCGGGCGGCATTGCCACAGCGCGTCGTGCTGCGGAATACGGCGCGAAAGTTGCCGTGGTGGAAAGCGCGCGGCTGGGCGGTACTTGCGTGAACGTCGGCTGCGTGCCGAAAAAGCTGTTCTGGTATGCGGCAAGCACAGCAGAAGCGATTGAAAACGCGCAAGTGTTCGGATTCAAAGATATGCCGGAACATCCCGCGCTGGACTGGCAACACTTCAAGGAAAAGCGCGATGCCTATATCGCCCGCCTGAACGGCATCTATGAAGGCAATCTCGAGAAAAGCGGCGTAACCCTTTTGCGCGGCTTTGCGCGCTTTGCCGGTGAAAAAGCCATTGAAGTGGAAGGGGAAACCTATACTGCCGATCACATCGTCATCGCCACCGGCGGTAAACCGCATGTGCCCGCCATTGCCGGCGCGGAACTTGGCGGCACTTCCGATGATTTCTTCGCCCTCGAGCGCCAGCCCGGGCGCGCCGTGATAGTCGGCGGCGGCTATATCGCCTGTGAACTTGCTGGTGTGTTGCAGGCGCTGGGCACGCAAGTCCATCTTGTGATCCGTGGCGATCGAGCGCTGCGCCAGCTCGATCACGACATCAGCGCAACCCTTGCCGATGCCATGCGCGAACAGGGCATTGCCCTGCATCTGCAAAGCGAAGTCCGCGCCATCCGCAAGGCAGGCGAAGCGCTGGATATCGAGCTGAACAGCGGCGAAACCTTGCAGGGCGACCTGCTCCTGTGGGCGATTGGTCGCGAAGCCAATACTGCCGGTCTGCATCTCGATGCTGCTGGCGTGAACGTGCGCGACAACGGGCAAATCCCGGTCGATGCTTTCCAGAACACCAATATTCCCGGCATCTACGCTATCGGCGACATCACTGGACAAATGGAACTGACGCCCGTGGCCATTGCCGCAGGGCGACGCCTGGCCGCGCGCCTTTTCCGCGGGGATGCCGCGAGCAAACTCGATTACGACAATATCCCCAGCGTGATGTTCACCCATCCGCCCATCGGCATGGTCGGGCTGGGCGAAGCGCAGGCGGAAAAACAGCACGGCAAGGAAAGCATCAAAATCTACCGCGCTGCTTTCACGCCCATGGCGCGCACCTTTGCCGCGCACAAGCCGAAAACGCTGATGAAGCTCGTCTGCCTCGGCGAAGAAGAACGCGTTATCGGCATCCAGATGATAGGCGACGGCGTGGACGAAATGCTGCAAGGCTTTGCCGTGGCCGTGAAAATGGGCGCGACCAAGGCGGATTTCGACGACACGGTCGCCATTCATCCCACCAGCGCGGAAGAACTGGTTACTTTGCGATAATGGTAAAATTTACCATTTTTAAGCGCTTGTATGGTAATTTTTACCATAATGAAGCGCTTATTGTGGTAAAAAATCACTATTTTTGGTATTTTTTTGAAAACCCCTCCTGACAGCAGGAGAGGGTTTCTTTTGGGCAAAATCCTTTGACAGCACCTTTCCCGACGCCGCTGCACGCTGGCAAGACCGCAAATCCGTTTCGCAAACGGAATGTGAATAAAAGGCAATCCGTTATTGGCAAAGCATTTTTCCGGCTTGAGAAAGATTGGTGCCGTGATACCATCACTTGCGGTAAGTAATTGTTTTGCTGAATGTTATTAAGTAACAGTTACGATACCACACCATGCAAAAGCATGGATATTTTTTTCGCAAGGAGTATCACATGAAAGTACAAGATGAAGTATTGGCTGTCCCGGGTCAGGAACGCAGAAAACTGTTGCAACTCGCGGCATTGGGCGGCGGCGTAACATTGCTGGCCGCAGGCGGTTTGCTGCCGGAAGCCAAGGCTGCGGGAGCCACGGATGCTTTGTTGTTGAGCTGCATGGATTTTCGCCTGATGGACGAAATCGAGCGCTATATGGGCGAGACGCGCGGCCTGCGCGACAAGTACGACCATATCGTGCTGGCCGGCGCGTCGCTGGGCGCGGTTACCGACCAGTTCCCGGCCTGGAACAAGACCTTCTGGGAGCATTTGGACGTGGCCATCAAGCTGCACAATATCCACACCGTGATCGTCATGGATCACCGTGATTGCGGCGCTTACAAGGTGATTCTCGGCGAAGAGGCCGTGAATGATGCCGACAAGGAAAAAGCGGCGCACGTCGAGCAGATGGCCAAGCTGAAAGGCATGATTGCCGAGCGCTATCCCAAGCTCAAGGTAGAAACTCTGCTGATGGCACTGGACGGCACGGTCGAAGAAATCGCCTGACACGCATCCGTTATTCCTTGCACAAGCAAAACATTGCAAGGAAAAGCAGAAAACCTGCGGTAAGTTGCCGCAGGTTTTTTTATGGTCAAGAAATACCTAATAAATTTGCTGAAAATAGTGATTTTTTACCACTCATAAGTGCTTATTGCGGTAAAAAATCTCTATTTTATTGGTAAATGTAGATGTGATAGGAGGAGCCATAAGCGTAAGCCATGAACGAACCATCCATGTACGGTTTTGCCTTTTGGGCTAACCGTACCGGCATCATCCGCCTGCATCCTGCGCGAGGGTGGATACAACTCATTGTCAACGTAGGTCGGGCACTTTGTGCCCGACGTTTGTTTCATGTCGGCCATGAATGGCCGACTTACGGAAAGCCTGGCATTTTCCGATGGGTGATGCAGGGACGTTGCCTGCACCGCCTGTCGCGAAGCGACGGTGGGCTGAAGCCCACCCTACGAACGGATATCAAACCCGTGTTGTGATGAGTGGCCGACTTATTATCACTGCGCGACGGTGGGTTGACACCCACCCTACGGGCGGGAAATGCACACCGTAGGTCGGGCACTTGGTGCCCGACGTTGGTTTGATGTCGGCCATGAATGGCCGACCTACGAAACTGTTTTTCCGCGTGCGTGCCGGCATTGCCGCCATGCATTTTATAGCTATTCAATCAAGGTGTCTTTCGACAAAAAATAAGTAAAACGAATGTAGCGAGTAGGTTGGTGGGTTTCCCATAAAAATGCAGCCGCATTTTTATGGGAGCCCGGTGGTGAGCCGCAGGCGAACCCCAACATAATGATTTAAGGGATAGATGTTGGGGTTCGTGCTATGCACTCACCACCAACCTACACTTGCTCGTCTTTGTTATCGGAGATCGAATTTTGGTTTTCAGATTGAATGGCTATGCTGCAGAAATTATCTAATCCATTGCCTTGATTGATTTTGGTTGCATTCAAGATGCGAATTGGCAACAGTCTTTGAAGAAGAATGGCAAATCTTTGTTGGCGCAGTATGTTTACTCGCAGATGGTATCCATGCGCGGCTGCTGTGGATCGAGGAGGTAGGCGCTGGCAATTTCGTCGATGCAGGTGCTGATGCCGGTAAGGGCGAGGGTGTGGCCGTCGCTTTCGCGGGTGACGAGCGGGCTTTGCAGGTATTGCGACATGCGTTCGGCGTTGTGCCACGGGGTGGCGGGATCGTGGCGCTGGGCGATGAGGAGCAAAGGCGGCAGGTTGGCAGGGGGCGCGGCAGGTAGCGGGTTGCGATAGTCGCCGCCGGGGTAGGGCCAGAGGCCGCAGGGATCGAGGAGATCGTTGCGGGTTTTCAGGTGATGGTTGTCGTAGGGCGATTGCAGGTCGATGTGGCGCTGGAGGATGAGGTTTTCGCTGTCGGGCATGGGGCGGGCCATGTCGGCGCAGTTGATGGCGACGAGGGCATCGTCGCCGAATTCTTCGAAATTGGTGCCAAGGTAATTGAGGTAGTCGCCTTCGCCCTGGGCAAACAGCAGCAGGCTGTCGCTCAGGAAGGGCCAGTAGTCGGGCCAGAGCAGGGCGTTTTGCACGGCGCTGAGGATGGTTCGTTCTTCGGGGATGTAGCGGATTTTTTCGTCGAGGTCGAGGAGGAGCGCGACGTGGTTGTAGAGCGTTTCCGTCCAGTGCGGCGGTCGCGCGGCAAGGTTTTCGCGCCAGACGATGAGGGGGAGAAGGGCGTTGGCGCCGCTGTGCCCTGCGGCGAAGGGGCAGTGCGGCGCGCGGGTGCAGTGCGCAAGGTAGCGCTCGAAGGTGCGCTGGTAGCTTTTTTCCTGGTGCAGGCGGATGGAGTAGTCGCTTTCAAAGAGATCGACGATGCCGTCGAGCACGATGGCGCGCACGTGTTCGGGGAAGCGCAGGGCGTAGAGGGTCGCGACTTTGGTGCCGTAGGAGTAGGCGACGAGGCTGATTTTTTCGTCACCCAGCGCGCGGCGGATACGGTCGAGGTCGTTCGCGGCTTCGTCGCTGCCGATGTGGGCGAGGAGGCCGGGTTCGCTGTGCGTCTGGCAGTCGGCGACGAATTCGCGGGCGCTGTCGGCAATGGGGTCGCCGTAGTCGTGGCACTGGATGCGCGGGGTGGATAGGCCGACGCCGCGCGGGTCGTAGAAGACGAGGTCGAAGTGTTTTCGCAGGGCGTGGGTGTGGGGATTGTCGTAGAGCGCGGGCTGGATGCCGCTTTGTCCGGGGCCGCCGCTGACAAGGATGAGGCTGCCCAGGCGCTTGCCTTCGGCAGGAATGCGGCTGAGCGCAAGGGTGACGGTGCGGGAGTTGTTCTTGCGCGGGCTGCGGTTGTCGTGATGATAGGCGAGGGGGACGCTGAGCAGGGCGCATTGCATGTGCGGTTCGTCATCCTGCCAGAGGTAGAAGGGGTCTTCTTCGCAGGATTGCCAGGAGAGCGGCGCGGCGTGAAGCGGCAGGTGCAGGAGGGTAAAGAGGGCAAGGAAGAAGATTTTCATGTTTTGCTGTTTTATAATGATTTTTTACCATAGATAAGCGCTTATTGCGGTAAAATTTATCACGAAAAGCGCTTATGAGTGAGAAAATTTCTCATTCTATCGGGTGGTTCTGTATTGCCGTGTGAGGATGGGTTGAAGCCCACCCTCAGTAGGGTTTTGTAAAAATATCAAAAATAGTGATTTTTTACCATGATTAAGCGCTTATCGTGGGAAATTTTTGCATGACAAGCGCTTGTCTGTGGGAAAAAATCACTATCATGTATGGCTCAAAGGCGGGCGAGCTGCGCGGCAAGGCCGGTGTAGTCCGCAGGCGTCAGGGCACGCAGGCGCGCCTTGGCGTCATCGGGCAGTTCGAGACCGTCGATGAAGGCGGCAAGGGTTTCCGGGGTGATTTTCTGGCCACGGGTGAGCGCTTTGAGTTTTTCGTAGGGCTCGGGGATGCCGTGGCGGCGCATGACGGTCTGGATGGCTTCGCCGAGCACTTCGGGGTTAGCGGCGAGGTCGGCGGCGATGGCGTTATGGCCGGTTTCCAGTTTGGAGAGGCCTTTGGCGAGCGCAGCGAGGGAGATGGCGGTGTAGCCGAAGACGGTGCCGAGGCTGCGCAGCACGGTGGAGTCGGTGAGGTCGCGCTGGAAGCGGGAGACGGGCAGTTTTTGCGCGAGATGGGCGGCGATGGCGTTGGCGAGGCCCAGGTTGCCTTCGGCGTTTTCAAAGTCGATGGGGTTGACTTTGTGCGGCATGGTGGAGGAGCCGACTTCGCCGGCGACGATTTTCTGGCGGAAGTAGTTGAAGCTGATGTAGCCCCAGATGTCGCGCGCGAGGTCGAGGAGGATGGTGTTGGTGCGCGCGATGGTGTCGAGGAGTTCGGCGATGTAGTCGTGCGGCTCGATTTGCGTGGTGTGCGGGTTGTAGGTGAGGCCGAGGGTGTCGCGCACGAAGGTTGCGGCAAGCTGCGGCCAGTCTATGCCGGGGTAGCTGGCGTGGTGGGCATTGAAGTTGCCCACGGCGCCGTTGATTTTGCCAAGCATTTGCTGGCTTTCCAGAAAGGCGAGCTGGCGGGCAAGGCGCGCGCAGACGTTGGCGATTTCCTTGCCGAGGGTGGTGGGCGAGGCGGGCTGGCCGTGGGTGCGGGCGAGCATGGCGGTGTCGGCTTCGCGGTGCGCCAGCGCTTGCAGGGTGGCGAGGATGTCGCGGTATTGGGCGAGGAGCTGGTCGCGGCCGTCGCGCAGCATGAGGGCATAGGCGAGGTTGTTGATGTCTTCGGAGGTGCAGGCAAAGTGGACGAATTCGATTTTGTCCTTGAGTTCGGGATGGGCGGCAAGATCCTGCTTCAACTGGTATTCGACGGCCTTGACGTCGTGATTGGTGGTGCGCTCTATGGTTTTGATGCTGGCGGCGCGGGCAAGATCGAAGCTCTCGGCGAGCTGGTCAACAAAGGCTTCGGCTTCCTTGGAAAGGGCGTTGAGTTCGGGGATGTAGGGATGGTTGGCCAGGGTTTTCAGCCATTGCAGTTCGACGATATAGCGGTATTTGATGAGGCCGTATTCGCTGAAGATGGGGCGCAGAGCGGCGGTTTTGTCAGCATAGCGCCCGTCGAGCGGGGAGATGGCGGTGAGGCTTTCGAGTTGCATGCGGATTCCTTAATAAATCATCAGAAGAAAATCAGGGCGACAAGCCAGAGGCTTGCGGCGGCGAAGAGGGCGGCGAGAACGTCGTCAATCATGATGCCGAAGCCGCCGGGAATGCGACGGTCAAGCGCGCGGATGGGCGGGGGCTTGAGGATGTCGAAGAGACGGAAGGCGATAAAGGCGGCCGCGTAGCCCACAAGCGGCGAGCGGGTAAAGAGCGCGGGCGGGATGAGGGCGAGGGTAAGCCAGATGCCGACGAATTCATCCCAGACGATGCCGCCGAAGTCGTGTACGCCAAGATCGCGCGCGGTTTTGCCGCACAAGTAACAGCCTGCGGCAAAGGCGATAAGGAGGAAAAGGGCGATGAACCACGGCGAGGGCGATAGCGCTGTCAGCGGAATATAGAGGAGAGCGCCGAGTGCGGTGCCCCAGGTGCCGGGCGCGGGGCGGACAAGGCCGCTGCCAAGGCCGAAGGCAAGGAAATGCACGGGGTTGCGAATCAGGGATTGCAGGGTATGGGGTTGCATGAGGGCAGTGGGGTGGCTGTGGCGGGGGGATTATAGTGGGCGGACGGGGAAAAGCCTATAGCGCCGAATGATGCGAGCGTTTTTGACGATAAAAGCGCCTTGCGCGGGAAAATATCCGAGGCTAGCGCGCAGAGGATATGGCCATTCAACTTTAACCATTAACTCAGCGCTTACTGCCAAATTCAGCAAATACGCACGGATGTGGAGAATTTGCAGGAAGCTCCCGTTTGCGGGGAGGAAACGGATTGGTTGGGACTAAACAATACTGTCTAAAAACTGTGATTGTGGAATGACGATTTTTCTCTTGCCGTTTGAGCAATAGAAAACAGAAAATCTTTTTTTTAATTTGCTGTTCTGCACGTTGCGGTATGCAGGTTTTGTTCCGTTATATCTTTTTTGGAAACTGGAATTTGCAGAAACTACAGCTTGCAAATCATGATGTAGTCTTCTTCATTTTCATGAGCAACTTCAAACCCCAATTTTTTATACATGCGCACGGCATGGTTTGCTTTTTGAACCGACAATGAAACTTGCTTGTAATTTTGCGCTTTCAAGGTCAAAAGAATTTGTTTCATAAGCGCTGTTCCAATACCAAAATTTCTGTACTCTTTGAGGAGAGAAATTGAAAGGGATGGCGTTTCATCATCAATATGCCCGTAATCATTTACTATGCGGGTCCATACTGCTCCTATTATTTTTCCCTCAACTTCTGCAACATAACAGACATCATTTTTCTTGCCGAAATCTGAAATATATATCTGCAAATCGGGATGTTTTACAATATCTTTGGGTGGCGCCTGTGCGCCTTCAGGAATGAAAATCGCCTCATATAGAAAGGTTTCCAATATTTCAGTTTCGCATGGTTTCAATTCTCTTATTTGATAATGCATGTTGGCCTCCAGTTGGTATTATATTTCGTTTTTATAAATCGGCAGCAATTCCAGCAAATGATGACTGCCAAATCTGAAAACAGGTGATGTGGCTGCTTCCCCAAAAATGGCATGGGATTTTTCTCTTAACTCTTTGAACAAAAGGCTTTGTTCAAAGAATTGTCCATGCCATTTTTCGGGGGGGCTCCGCTATATTCGCAGGCCGGATTGCGTTGCTGCGCAACCCGGCCTTGTCTGCCAAAAGCGCTTGCGGATGATAATTGGTCTCCGAGTGCTACAGGCGGAATGCCCGTGCAGGCTGACGCAGGGAGAGGGTCAAGCGCTTTTTTGGAGAGGCGGCTGCCGCGCAGGGTATTTTCATGATATTGCGTTTTTGTGAGAAATTTTCTCACTATAAGCGCTTATCGATGATAAAAAATTACTATAATAAGCGCTTGTAATAGTAATTTTTTATCACGGATATTGTTGCGAATCAGCATTTTTGCAGGTTGGCGTAGGCGAGTACCAGCCATTTTTCGCCAGCAGCAAAGCGGATGAGGGCGCGGGCATGTGCGCCGCTGCCTTCCAGTGCGAGTACACAGCCTTCGCCGAATTTGCCGTGCCGCACCATGTCGCCCATGCGCAGGCCGCCGTGATCGGCGCTGGGCATGGCGCGGTTTTCCTGGCGGCGGTAATGGCTGATGCCTTCATAGACCATGGGGCGAATGGCTTCGAGCAGGTCTGGCGGGATTTCATGAATGAAACGCGATGGTTGCGGATAGTTTTCCTGCCCCTGGAAGCGGCGGCGTTCGGCGAAGCACAGGGTGAGGCGTTCTTCGGCGCGGGTCATGCCCACGTAGGCAAGACGCCGTTCTTCTTCGAGGCGGTCGGCATCTTCGATGGAACGGCTGCCTGGAAAGAGTCCTTCTTCCATGCCGACGATGAACACGTTGGGAAATTCCAGCCCTTTGGCGCTGTGCAGAGTCATGAGCTGCACGGCGTCCACGCCTTCTTCGGCCTGGCCGTCGCCAGCATCGAGGGCGGCATCGGCGAGGAAGCTCATCAGGCGGTCGTCTTCCGGGGAAGTGGTCATGTCCACATAGGTGCCGGCGTTGATGAGTTCGTCCAGGTTTTCGCGCCGCGCTTCGGCCTGCTCCTTGCCGCTGTCTTCATGCATGGCATAGAGGCCGGAGTCGTGCACGACAGTATGGAGCGCTTTTTTGAGCGATGGATCGGCCTTGACGTTTGCCGTCAACTGCCTGACCAGTGCGACAAAGCCGGTCAAAGCGCCTGCCGCGCGGGCGGAAAACAGCGACGGCAAATCGCCCTGCTGCAACACTTCCCAGAGCGACAATCCATGCTCACGCGCCAGTTCGCGTAATTGCGCGAGCGTTTTTGCGCCGATGCCGCGCGGCGGCGTATTGATGACGCGCTCCAGCGCGCCGTCGTCCTGCGGATACTGGGTAAGGCGCAGATAGGCGAGCGCATCCTTGATTTCCGCGCGTTCGAAAAAGCGCAGGCCGCCATACACGCGGTACGGCACACGTTGCTGCAGCATCAGCTCCTCGAAAACGCGCGATTGCGCATTGGAGCGGTAGAGCAGGGCGCAATCGGAAAAACGCCCGCCTTTGTCCACCCAGGCGCGGATTTCGTCCACCACATAACGCGCTTCATCGTATTCATTGAGCGCCGGATAGACACGCACCAGCTCGCCCTGCCGCCCGTCGCTCCAAAGCGCCTTGCCGAGACGGCGATCATTCTTGGCAATCACCGCATTGGCGGCATCGAGAATGCGCTGGGTCGAGCGGTAATTCTGCTCCAGCCGCACTGTGGCCAGATCGGCAAATTGCCGGTCCAGCGAGAGAATGTTTTCCACTTTCGCGCCGCGCCAGCCGTAGATGGACTGATCGTCGTCTCCCACCACAAAAAGCGCCGCGCCGCCGCCAACCAGCAATTGCACAAGGCGAAACTGCAAGGCATTGGTATCCTGGAATTCATCGACGAGCACGGCCTGGAAGCGCGACTGGTAATGCGCGCGAACCGCTTCCTGTGTTTGCAGCAGTTCCACCGTAAGCAGCAGCAGCTCGGCAAAATCCATCGTGCCCTGGGTGCGGCAGCGCGCTTCGTAGTCGGCATAAAACTCGCGGATGGCGCTGTCGGCGGGATGCACGCTGGCAGGCACATCGGCGGCGCGCAATCCGTCTTCCTTGAACGCATTGATTCGGGCGCACATTTGCTTGGGCGCGAGAATATCCTCGTCCCAGTTGCGCTCGCGCATCATGCGCTTGACCATGCGCAGCTGGTCTTCGCTGTCCATGATCACGAATTGGCTCGGCCAGCCCATGCTTTCGGCGTGACGGCGCAACATGCGATGGCAGATGCCGTGGAACGTACCTACCCACAATTGCCCCAAAGGCCGCTCCAGGGCCGCTTCGAGACGCTCGCGCATTTCGCGCGCCGCCTTGTTGGTAAAGGTGAGCGCCAGCAGCGCGAAAGGAGACAGGCCCTCGACCGCCATCAGCCATTGCATGCGCTGCACCAGCACCCGCGTTTTGCCGCTGCCCGCACCGGCAATGACCCGCACCGCACGGGCATCATGCGTGACCGCTTCGCGCTGGCGCTCGTTCAGCCCGGCCAAAATCGTACTGACATCCATCAGCCATCCGCCTTTATTCAAACCGACAAAGCGCGCCATTGTAGCCAAGCGCCGTCGTAAAAAAAATCGGAAATGCCTCTTGACGCCCCCATGGCAAATCCGCATAATGCGCCGCTCCAAAACGGAGGCTACGTAGCTCAGTTGGTTAGAGCACATCACTCATAATGATGGGGTCCCCTGTTCGAGTCAGGGCGTAGCCACCACCTCTTATCGCATTTGCGTCTTCCTGCTGCGTTTTTTAACGCGTTATTTGCAAAGATTTTCTTGATTCTTCATGAAGAATAATTTATAGTCGCCGCGTTTACCCGTTCTTCAGTGAAGAAATCATGAAAAAAGACTCTGTAAACCGCCCCGTCACGTTCGAAGATTTTGAACATGGCACCAATTGCCCCTGCTGCACCCGCACTGCGCGCCGCACCTTCCTCAAGGCTGCCGCCATCAGCACTGCCGGCCTGCTCCTTCCTACCCAGTGGGCACAAGCGGCTTCCAGCCGTGAACGCATGATCAAGATGAGCAATCCGCATACCGGAGAGAACATCCGCACCGTGTTCTGGACGCCCGATTACGGCTACATCCAGCCGGCGATGGAACAGATCAATACCTTCTTCCGCGATTTCCGCGAGAACAAGATCGTTTCCGTGGATATCGACCTGTTGAACATCCTGCATTACATCCAGTCCAATGTGGGCATGAACCGCACCATTTCCCTGCACAGCGGCTACCGCTCGCCTTCTACCAACGCCATGCTGTCGCGCCGTTCGCGCAACGTGGGCAAGCAGAGTTACCACATGAAGGCACAGGCGGCCGACATTTCCATCCAGGGCTTCAATTCGCGCGAGCTGCGCACCATTGCCATGAACCTGAATGCCGGTGGCGTGGGCGTGTATCGCGGTTCCAATTTCATTCACGTGGATTCCGGCCCGGTACGCACCTGGCGCTATTGATGTCTTTCTATGGCACAATGTCCACAAAAATCCCCGCCTTGACGGGGATTTTTTCTTTCTGATGCTTGAGTTAGCTCGTTTTTGATATATCAAGCGCAGATTATTTTTTGGCGGACATTGCAAGCAATATTCCTGCAATCGCTGCGCGACCGCAGTTTGAGACCTTGCCTACCAAATGGTGGATGAAGCGTGCACTTGCGCAGAAGATTGCAAGCTACTGTCCGCGCATGAAAAGCTTGTCGAGGTCGGCGAGGGAGAGCTGTGTCCAGGTGGGGCGGCCGTGGTTGCACTGGTTGGCGGATGGAGTGGCTTCCATGTCGCGCAGGAGGCGGTTCATTTCGTTGATGGAGAGGGCGTCGTGGGCGCGCACTGCCTTGTGGCAGGCGAGCGTGGAGAGGATTCGTTCGTGCAGGCGCTCGAGCTGGCGGGTGGCGGGGTAGTCGCGCAGTTCGGCGAGCACGTCGCCGAGCAGGGTGGCGGCGGGTGCGCGTTTCAGCAGGCTGGGCAGGGCGGTGATGCGGATGTGGTCTTTTTCCGCCTGCCAGTCGAAGCCGAGTTGCCTGAGGTAGGCGCCGTGCTGTTCGAGGTTGTCGGCATCGACGGCATCGATGGCGAGCTTTTCCGGGACGAGGAGGCGCTGCGCGGGCACGGTTTGTGCGTGGTGCTGCGCTTTCAGGCGTTCATAGACGATGCGTTCGTGCGCGGCGTGCATGTCGATGAGGATGAGGCCGTGGGCGTTTTGCGCGAGGATGTAGATGCCGTGCAACTGGCCGAGCGCGTAGCCGAGCGGATGCTCGTCTGCTTCCTGTGCTTCGGGTTCGCGGGCGGACAGGGGCGCGGCGGGGATTTGGCTCGCCCATTGGTAATAGGCGGCGCTTTCGGCGATTTTGCCGCGCGACGGGGCACTGGCGCGCGGAAAGGCGATGGGCGTTTGCTTTGGCGGCGATGACAGGATGGGCGAGGGCGCGGCAGCGCGCGGGGCGTTTTGCGGCTGGGGTTCGGGCGCTTTGGGGACGATGCGGTGGCCGCGCAGGGCGTGGTTCAGAGTGCTGTAGATGAAGTCGTGCGTCATGCGTGCTTCGCGGAAGCGCACTTCGTGTTTGGCCGGGTGGGCGTTGACGTCAACGAGTTCGGGGTTGATGTCGAGATGGAGCACGAAGACGGGATGGCGTCCGCCGTAGAGCACGTCTTCATAGGCTTGCTTGATGGCGTGGACGATGACTTTGTCGCGGATCATGCGGCCGTTGATGAAGAAGTGCTGGCGGTCGGCCTGGCTGTGGCTGAAGGTGGGCAGCCCCACGCGGCCCCAGAGGCGCATGTCGGCATTTTGCGCATCGACGGGCACGGATTGCTCGAGCATGTCGTCGCCCATGACGCTTGCGATGCGCGCATCGTCGCTGTCGCCGCCGTAGCGGGCGAGGATTTTGCCGTTGTCCCTGAGGGTGAGGGTGATGCCGGGGTGGCTCAGGGCAAGATGCTGCACGAGTTGCTGGATGTGCTGGCGTTCGGTGCGTTCGCTTTTCAGGAATTTCTTGCGCGCCGGGGTGTTGTAGAACAGATCGCGGATGTCGATGGTGGTGCCGACGGGGTGCGGCGCGGGGGCGATGTCCATGCCGAGATGCGGGGTGATGCGGTAGCCGTGTTCGCTTTCCGCCTGGCGGCTGGTGAGCGTGGTTTTGGCGATGGAGGCGATGCTCGGCAGCGCTTCGCCGCGAAAGCCGAGGGTGAGGACGTGTTCGAGGTCGTCGAAGGTTTTGATTTTGCTGGTGGCGTGCGTGGCGAAAGCGAGGGCGAGGTCGTCGGGGTGAATGCCTGCGCCGTCGTCACGCACGGTGATGCGCTTGCCGCCCGCTTCTTCGATGTCGATATCGATGTTTGTCGCGCCGGCATCGATGGCGTTTTCCACCACTTCTTTCACGACGGAAGCGGGGCGTTCGATGACTTCGCCAGCGGCGATCTGGTTGATGAGGTGGGCGGGGAGCTGGGCAATACGGGGCATGTTATAAAAGGTTAAAAAATAGTGGTTTTTTATCATGATTAAGCGCTTATGTTGAGAAAAATTCTCGTTATAAGCGCTTGTTGGTGAGAAAAAATGATGATGGTTGATGTGGTGTTGGGGTTCGGCTTCGCCTCACCACCAACCTGCGTTGTTTCAAGCGCTTGTTGAACCATCATTTCATTCTGTTGCCAATCGCTTCGCGATGGTGGGTTGACACCCACCCTACGGTTTTTGGTGGGCTGAAGCCCACCCCGCGCTTATTGTGAGAAAAATTCTTGTTATAAGCGCTTGTTGGTGAGAAAAAATGATGATGGTTGATGTGATGTTGGGGTTCGGTTTCGCCTCACCACCAACCTGCGTTGTTTCAAGCGCTTGTTTAATCATCATCTCATTCCGTTTGAATCGCTTCGCGATGGTGGGTTGACACCCACCCTACGGTTTTGGTGGATTGGGCTTGCTGTTTTTGATGTGTTTTTGCTCATATCAAGCGCTTGTGAACCATCATTTCATTCCGTTTGCCAATCGCTTCGCGATGGTGGGTTGACACCCACCCTACGGTTTTTGGTTGGCTGAAGCCCACCCTGCGATTCAACGCGCTGATTCAGGTCAAAGCACGCTGGCGATGGTTTCGAGGACGGCGCGGGCTTCCTTGTCGGGCGCGTTCTGGCCGCTCGCGTTTTGCACGACGGCGAGGTTGCGGCCCTGGTCGCTGGCCAGGCGCACGTGATAGACCGGGCGTTCACTGCCTTTGGGCGCGGCTTTGCCGCCCCAGAGGCGCGACCAGAAGCTGCCCTGTTTTTTTGCTTCGTCGGCTTGCGGTTCGTAGCGCACTTCGTAGGTGCCGGTGGCGTAAGTATCGGAGAGAATGCGGAAGCTGGCGCGGTCAAGCCCGATGCCAAGGTTGCGCCAGGCCTGTTCGTAGCTGCCGGCAAGGGCCAAGGCTGGTTGGCCGGCAACGCTGGTGAGCGTGCTGCGCGCGGCGGCTTTGTTGCCGCTTTGCTGGATGTTTTGCGCGCGGCGCATTTCGGCGTCGATGTAGAGGGCGAGGCGGCGCGTCATTTCCAGTTGCAGTTCGGGGTTGTCGTTGTCGGTTTGCGTCCAGCGGTAGCCGGAAGGCTCTTTGGGGTTGCCTTCGGGGCGTTCTTCAGCCTGGCTGTACACGAGGGTGACGCTGGTCTGGTTGTCGGCGAGTTTGGCAAAGCGGATGCGGTAGCGGTCGCGCTTGCCGGAGTCGCTGATAAAGCCTAACAGGCTATTGAGCAGACCACTCACGCCGGTACTGGGGAGATCGGCCTTGTTTTCCAGCCAGTCGGTTTCCATGAGGCCGATGGCGGGATCGCTGACTTTGAGGCGGATGCCGTTGTTGTGCCAGTAGCGGGTGACGGCCTGCCAGGCGGTCGAGGCGTCGGCGTTGACGACGAGATAGGGCAGTTCGCCCGCGTTTTCGACAACGCGCACGCCCTGCAATTCGGGCAATACCTGGATGTAGCCGCGACGGTCGCGCACGGCGTTGTCCTGCGCGTAGGCGGAGTAGGTGGCGGTGGTGGCGGGATTCAGGTCAGGGATGGTGAGCTTGTCGTCGAGCGAGGCGGCGGAGAGATCCGGCGGGATTTCGAGCGCGTTGTTCATGCGGCTTTGCCGGTAGTCGGGGCGACGGTCGGGGATGAGGTCGGTGAGGTTGCCGCCGGAACAGGCAGTGAGCAACAGGGCGGTGGTGACAAGGGTAATGTGTCTCACGATGAATGTCCTTGAATGGTTACAACAGGTTGGCGGCGAAAAGCGCTTGTTCGACGGTGGTTTGCATGTCTTCGGCAAGCGGCACCAGGGGAAGGCGGATGCCGCCATGGATTTTGCCCATGCGCGCGAGCGCCCATTTTACGGGAATGGGATTGGCTTCGACAAACATGGCGTCGTGCAGGGTTGTGAGCGGGGCGTCGATGGCAAGGCAGCGTTCGCCGTCGCCGGCAAGACCTGCGCGGCACATGTCGGCAAGCGCTTTCGGGGCGACGTTGGCCGTGACCGAGATGATGCCGTCGATATGGCCTTCGGCAAAGGCACGGGCGCTCATTTCGTCATTGCCGCAAAGGAGGGTGAAATCGCGTGCGCCGCGCGTGCCGAAATGGCGCGCGTGTTCCACCATGCGTTCGAAGGTGCTCGCTTCCTTGATGCCGACGATGTTGCCGATTTTGGCGAGCGCCTGCACGGTTTCCGGGGCGATGTCAACGGCGGTGCGGCCAGGCACGTTATAGAGCAGCAGCGGCATGGGGACGGCGGCGGCGACTTTTTCGAAATGGCGATAAAGACCGCGCTGCGGTGGCTTGTTGTAATAGGGGGCGACTTGCAGAGTGGCGTCGCAGCCGCTGTGGTAGGCGGAGTAGCTGAGCTCGATGGCTTCGTGCGTGGAGTTGGCGCCGGCGCCGGCAATGACGGGGATGCGTTTTTTCGCGATTTCCACGGTAAAGCGGGTGACGGCCTTGTGTTCGTCGTAAGAGAGCGTTGCCGATTCGCCGGTGGTGCCAACCGAGACGATGGCGTCGGTGCCTTCGGCGATGTGCCAGTTGATGAGGTTTTCCAGGGCGTACCAGTCGATGGTGCCGTCTTCGAGCATGGGCGTGACGAGTGCCACGATGGAACCATGAAACATGTTGTCCTCCAGTGGATTTGCCGGGGCATGGTATGGCGTTTGCCCGTGCAAAATCAAGCGTGGCTGTGCCAGAATGCGTCCGGGCAATGTTGCGGTGGAGAGGAAGGATGAAGGTTTGCTGTCTGCCCGCATATGTCGGGCAGGACGATGCCACCCACGATCCCTTCGCGCGGATTTACGGCTACCACTGAAAGCGCATTGCGTTTATCCTGCCGCCCTTTTGCAAAGTTCATTTCAAGGAGCGTTTCCATGAAGCCATTATTACCTGCCGATCTTTCCCTGCTCACTACCGGTGGCGGGACTTTCACGCCCGCCGATTTGCAAGGGCAGTGGACAGTGCTCTATTTCTACCCCAAGGACGCCACGCCCGGCTGCACCATGCAGGGTCTCGATTTCCGCGCCCATTACGGCGAATTCCAGAAACTGGGCGCGCAGATTTTTGGCGTATCGCGCGACAGCCTCGCCTCGCACGAGCGCTTTTGCGAAAAGCAGGATTTTCCCTTCGCGCTGGTGAGCGATCCCGAGGAAATCCTCTGCCGCGCCTTTGACGTGATCAAGGAAAAAAACCTCTACGGCAAGATCGGCTTCGGCATCGAACGCAGCACGTTTTTGCTCAATCCGCAGGGCGAAGTCGTGCACGAATGGCGCAAGGTCAAAGTGGTGGGGCATGTGGAGGAAGTGTTGGAAGTTTTAAAAAAATAGCCAAAAATAGTTATTTTTTTACCATAATAAAGCGCTTATTGCGATAAATTTTCTCACTATAAGCGCTTAAGCATGAGAAATTTTCTCATAATAAACCTTGCTGTCTGGCATTTGCACCGGATTGCCGATAGCATGACGCAACGGATTTTTCACACGAGGACACCATGAGCGCATACCGCCGCATTACCCTGATTGGCACATCGGGCGTGGGCAAGACCACGCTGGCCGAACGTCTGTCGCGTGGCCACTGGTATCACTACAGCGGCGATTACCGCATTGCCACCCGCTATCTCAACGAGGCCATTGCCGACTGGCTGGAAGAAGAAGCGCAGGCGCATCCGCTGTTTGCCCGGCTGGTCGAGGAAGATGCCCTGCGCTTGCAGGGCAAGGCGAGGTTTGACAACTTGCGCATTCTCTCCGCCTATGTCGGCAAACTCGGGCGCGGTGGCTACGATTTCGCGACCTTCAGCGAACGCCAGCGCGCCTTCATTGCCGCGGAAAAACAGGCGATGTACGACGTGGGCGATTTCATTGCCCGCGCCGAAAAGCGCCACGGCAAGACGGCCTTCATCAACGACGCTGGCGGCAGCATCGGCGAATATATTGATGACGAAGCGCTGTTTGCCTATTTGAGCGAACGCACCCTGCTCGTTTACATCCACGCCGATGATGCGCTCAACGAAGAAATCCTGCGCCGCGCCATCGCCCATCCCAAGCCGATCTGCTATGCGCCGGAATTTCTGGCGGAAGCGGTGCGCGCCTATGGCGAGATGACGGGCGAAAGCGATCCCGACCAGTTCGATGCCGACGCCTTCTTGCGCTATGTCGCGCCGAAAATGCTGGCGCACCGCCGCGAGCGCTTCAGCGAACTGGCGCGCAAATACGGCGTCACCCTTGATGCGCGCGCCGTGTGGCAGTTGCAAAGTCCGCAAGCATTTGAAGAATTGCTGGCGCAGGCTGTGCGCGAGCAGAGGGGGTAGGCATGCCGCTTGTCGCCCACCGTCCGCTCGAATCGCTCGATCGCATCCGTGCCGAAGGCCAGGAAGTGCTGGATGTGCAGCGCGCCGAGCATCAGGACATTCGCGAACTGCATATCGGCCTGCTCAACATGATGCCGGATGGCGCCCTGCAAGCCACCGAGCGCCAGTTCCTGCGCCTGATCGGCAGCTCCAACCGCATCGCCCAGTTCTACGTGCATATCTTCACGGTGGATGGCGTGCCGCGCAGCCGCGAGATGCAGCGCTATATCGACGACAATTACGAGCGTTTTGAAGACATCGCCGCGCAGGGGCTGGACGGCCTCATCATCACCGGCACCAATCCCGTGCATGCCGACTTGCAGGATGAAGCCTATTTGCCCGGCATGGTGGACGTGCTGCGCTGGGCCGACCAGCACGTCACCTCCATGCTCTACTCCTGCCTCGCCTCGCACGTGGCCTTCAAACACTTCTACGGCATCGAGCGCCATGCCCTGCCGGAAAAACTCTTCGGCGTTTTCGAGCATCGCGTGCTCGATCGCAGCCATCCGCTGCTTTCCAACATCAATACCCGTTTCGACATGCCGCATTCGCGCAAGAATGATGTCTCGCAACAAGCGCTGGAAGCGCACGGCCTGCCGGTGCTGGTGGCAGGCCGGGAAAGCGGCGTGGCGCTTGCCACCTCGCCGGACGGCTTTCGCCACATTTACCTGCAAGGCCACCCGGAATACGACCATTTCAGCCTGCTCAAGGAATACCAGCGCGATTTGCTCGCCCATCTCGACGGCAGACTCGCGCGCGCGCCCAACGTGCCCGCGCACTACTTTTCCGAAGAAGCCGAAGCGCTGCTCGGCCAATATCTGCAACGCGGCGAAAGCGGCGAATTTCCCTACGACGCTCTGCACGACAATATCGACAACACCTGGCGCGACACCGCCAAGGCCATTTTCGCCAACTGGCTCGGCCTCATCTACCAGCTCACCCACTACGACCGCACCAAGCAGTACATGGACGGCGTGGACCCCGCCGATCCGCTGGGATGGCGCAGCAAAGCCTGAATGCGGATGTGATTCGCCGCGTTGGATTGGCGGTGTAGGGACGTTGCCTGCAACGTCTGTGCGCATGTGCTGGCTTATTCAGGGACGTAGCAGGCTACGTCCCTACACTTCGCTTTGGCGATTGTTTGATGTCGGCCATGAATGGCCGACCTGCGAATTGCATCGGCTGTTTTCTCGTAGGGTGAGCTTTAGCCCACCGTTTTTGCTGCGCAGCGCATCGAGTGCCCGCCGGGCAAAAGAGGAATCGCTGCGCGACGGTGGGTTGACACCCACCCTACGTCCCTACGGTGTCAATGGTGATTTCGGACGGCAGGGTGTGTGGACGCAGTAGGTCGGGCACTTTGTGCCCGACATTGAAAACGTCGACCATGAATGGCCGACTTGCCGTCGCGGTGCGGCGTCACGGCGCTTTCGGCGCGTCGGGATAGAAGGGCAGGTCGCGGAAGCGTTGCGCGGCCTGTTCCGGCGCGGGCGGGAAGTAGATGTCCTGTTTGGGGTAGGCGATTTCGTAGCCGTGGTCGTGGCAGGTTTGCCAGATGCTTTGCACGACGCGGTGCTTGGTGGGGAACATTTGCTGGTGGTCGAGGTTGAAATAGTACTGGATGCGGTAGGTCATGCCGCGTTCGGAGTAGTTGAAGGCGAAGACGCCGGGGATGAAGTCGGGCAGTTCGTTCATGATGAGGCCTTCGTCCACGAGCTTTTGCATGGTTTTCATGAAGTTGGCAACGACTTCGTCGGGGTTGTGGCGGTAGCTCAAGTCCAGATAAAAGACGGTGCGCAGGATTTGGTCGCTGTGTGACCAGTTCTTGAAGGCGGAGGTGACGAAGTCGGAGTTGGGCAGGATGACGCTTTCGTTGTTGAAGGTGGTGATGGTGAGCGAGCGCATGCCGATGCGTTCGACTTTGCCGTCGTAGTTGCCGACGGAGATGGTGTCGCCGTTGCGCAGCGGGCGTTCGATGAGGAGGAGGAGGCCGCTGATGAAGTTGTTGGCAATCGTTTGCAGGCCGAAACCGATACCGACGCCGAGCGCTCCGGCAAAGACGGTGAAGGTGGTGAGGTCGAGGCCGATGATGCGCAGGGCGAGCAGGAAGCCAAGGGTAACGATGGTGTACTGGCTGAAGACGGAGAGGCTGTTCCTGATGCCGAGGTCGGTGATTTTCGCGAATATCCAGCGGTAGGCGAGGGAGCGTGACCAGCGCCCGATGCGGAAGACGACGTAGATGAGCAAGCCCATGAGGAGCAGGTTCATGAGGGTGAACTGGCCGTCTTCGCCGCCGAAGATCGGGGTTTTCAGGATGGCGAGCAGCGGCTGGATGCCGGGGGAATTGGCGTTCCAGTGGAAGATGTGGAAAAGAAAATAAATGAGGAAGACGAGGCTGCCCCAGTGCACGAGGGCGTGCAGGGGGTTGATGACGTCCTGCGCCCAGAAAACGCCGTTGTTGGTGTTTTTGAGGGCATGGCGCTTGGCCCACAGCGAGGCGTCCTTGGCAAGGGCGAGGATGCCGACCCAGATGAGGATGAAGGCCCAGATGTAGAGCTGGTGTTCGGCGATGCTCCAGGCGAGGTTGAGGTAGCCGGCGCTGCCGGTTGCGCCGAAGAGGAAGATGCCGGCGCAGATGAGGTAGGCGAGCAGGCGCAGGATGCGGTAGATGTAGGAATCGCTGTAGTAGGTATTGAGGTAGGCGGTGATGCGGCGCGTGAGGCGGAAGATGGGCCAGCTCACCAGCAGCATGTAGAGGCAGAAGATGAAGCGGTAGGCGTCGATGGTGTTCTGGTCGGTGAGCACGCTGGTGGCGAGGATGACGAGGCTGAACAGCAGGGTGCCGATGAGGGCGATGGTGGTGACGGGGCGGATGAGGCGGTGGTCGTCGGCGCCTTCCATGAGGTGCGAGTCGATGAGGATGCGCACGGCGAAGTAGGGGATGGCGACAAAGAGCAGGGCGGCGGCGGGCAGCAGCAGGAGGCCGTAGCTGGGCGTGGGGATGCCGAGCAGGGTGATGGTGGCCCAGACGAGGGCAAAGAGGCCGAGGTAAGGCAGCAGGTATTTCAGCATGCCGAAGACGAAGAGGAGGATGCGCCGCGCGAATGACAGGCGCTTGCCGTCGCTCATGCGGCGCACGAGGTGGTTTACGTGGCTGGTGAGAAAGCCGGTGGCGACAATGAGGGTGATGGCGAGCGCAGAGAGCAGGATGATGCGGTTGCGGCTCTGGTTTTTCAGGGTGTCGGTAAAGGTGCTCGCGGCAACGCTGTACTGGCCGAGGAAGGTGACGGGCGCTTTGGCGACGGAGAGGGCGAGCGCGGGCAGGCGCGACAGGCTGCCGCCGAAGCGGAAGCGCTTGCTGAGATAGTCTTTGGAAAGGGCGGTGTATTGGCTGTCGGCGTTTTTGCGGATGAGGTTGAGGTTCAGGAGGTTGTTTTCCAGTTGGCGGTGCAGGTGGTGGTATTGCTCGTTCATCTGGCTGTGGCGGCGCGTGATGTTGGCGGGCATGGCCGCGATTTGCCGGGCGTAGAGGGAGAATTGTTCGGTGATGGTGCGGAAGTTGTTTTCCAGCAGGGTTTTGCTGCTGTTCAGGCGGGTTTCCATGTGCAGGAGTTCTTCCTGCACGCGCTCGATGCGGTCGAGCGATACGCTGGAGAAGTCGGCAAATTGCAGGTCTTGCAGGCGCAGGTCGAGGCTTTCGATGTCGTGGGCGAGCTGGCTGTAGAGGATTTGTTTGTCGATGAGGGCGATGTCGGTATTGGTGGTGAGGCGGGTGTCGCGGGAGAGGTCGCCCTGGTTGAGCTGGCGCGAGAGCTGTTCGCGTTCGCCTTGCAGGCGTTTCTGGTTTTGCAGGTAGGCATTGGGCAGGGCTTTGCCGGTATTGGCGTTTTCGCGCGCTTCGAGGTAGCGTTCGTTGTAGCGCTGGTAGCGCGCGTCCAGCAGGGCGTGGTGCTGTTTCGCGAGTTTGAGGGATTCTTGCAGGGCGGCTTTTTGCCGTTGCAGTAGGGCGATGTGGCGGCTGTTGCGCTCGATAAGGGTGCGGGCATGGGCGATGGCTTCTTCGTCGCGGTGGCCGGAGAGGGGGTTGGCGCGCTTTTGCTGTTCGGCAAGGAGCTGTTCGGCATTGCGCTGGGCCTGGGCGAGTTCTTTGTTGCCGTCAGCAAGGGCGAGGGTGATGGCGTTGATGTTGTGCTGGATTTTTTCAAGGGCGCTGCGGGTTTCGCTCAGGTCTTCCTGGCGCACGGGCTGGTCGGGCGGCAGCGCTGCCTGGTTTTCCGCGCGCAGGGTTTCCAGTCTGGCGCTTTTCAGCTGGTTGTCGCTTTCAAGGCCGTCGAGGTCGCGGGAAAATTCTTCCAGATCATGGCTGGCCATGATGGGCGGCAGGGCGACGGGGTCGGGCGCGACTTGTGCCCACACAGCTTGTGCTGTGCAAAAAGCGATGAAGATGAGAAAATTCCGCCACCACATGTTCGATGCCCGCCTGAAAAAACGGGCATTTTAACGTAAATGTTGCGGATAACCGCCGCTTTTTCTGCGGCAGGAGACAAGATGAAATGAATGCAAAAATGGTTTTGTTGCCGGTGGCCGAGGCGCGTCCGGTGCAGGAGGCGCAGGTGTGGTTCAAGGATGGGCTGCGCCTGTTGCGTATGCGCCTGGCGCAATGGACGACGTATTCGGTGCTGACGGTTTTCGTGCTGATTCTGGTCGCGTTTGTGGGCGACAGCCTGATCGCGGCGACGGAAAAGGCGGGCGGCGGGATGCTGGGCCATGTGGCGCTCTTTGCCAAGCTGGTTCTGATGAATCTGGCCACGATTGCGACGCATGGCGGGATGTTTCTCGGCATGATGCGCGTGGTGCAGGGCGGCGCGGTACGCATTCACGACATGAACTGGCTGTTTTCTGCGGTGCAGCGCCGCCATTTGCTGGCGCTGGCGATATTGCTCTCGGTGTGCAGCCTGGGCTATGCGCTGTTGGAGGAGCGTCTTTTTGCCGGTCAGAACATTCTCGTGCCCGATGCCAGGGGGCCGTATGTGGTGGATGGCAAGGCGTTCAACATCAACCAGGAATTGCTGATGCGCATGGGTATGCTGTTTGCCGGCTATACGCTGCTGATGTCGGTGCTGACCTGGGCGGTGCTGCCGCTGATGACGCTGTTTGCCGATGTGCCGCTCGCTCAGGCGCTGCGTTACAACTTCGACGGCCTGCGCAAGAATATTGCCCCGCTGCTCTATCTCTCCCTGCTGATGCTGCTGGTGTATTTTGCCGTCGGGCTGGTGGCCGGATTGTTGGCAACGACAGTGCCGCTGCTGTTGTTGCCGTTTGCTGCCGTGGTGGCGGTTTGGGCGTTGCCGCTCAACAATGCCTGGGTATATTCCGCATTCCGGCATATCTATACAGATTGGTAAAAATTCTCATTACAAAGCGCTTGTTCCGATAAATTTTCTCATAATAAGCGCTTATTTATGATAAAAAACAATCATTTTTTCTTGTTTTTTTGATGCGCTGCGGAGCTTGCGGATGGCCGGCAACTTCGCGCGCGGAAAGCCGCAAGCCCTTTTCCGGGCAGGGCAGCTTTCCATCATGATTTCAATTTGACGGAATCTTTTGGCGCATGCCGGATTCCGGGATAAGCATCATAAAAATACCGAGGAGACCCGCATGGACCGCTTTGATTTCAATCATGCCCCCTACGAGCAGCTTTCCGCCGCCGAGCAGATGGTGCTGCAAAAGGCGGTGGATATTGTTTTTTTTGATGATGGCGAGGAAGTGATTCAGCCGCAGCAGGCCATTTCCCATCTGTATGTGGTGATCAAGGGGCTGGTGGCGGAAAGGGCGGCGGACGGCGAGGTGCTGACGCTCTATCGCAGCCGCGACACTTTCGATGCGCGCGCCCTGATGGAAGGCAGCACGCAAAGCCGCTTCACGGTAGAGGAACAGGCGTTGCTCTATCGTCTGCCGCGCGCGGCGGTGCTGGAAGTGATGGAATCCAATCCGCGCTTCAGTGCCTATTTTTATGCCGGTGTTGCCGAAAAGCTCGCAAACCTGTCGGAACGCGCGCATGCCCACGAATTTGAAAGCCTGTTCACGGCCACCGTGCGCGATGCCTATCGCCAGGATACGCTGTGGCTGGAAGGCGATGTCCGCCTTGCCGATGCGGCCGCTGCGATGAAGGCGCACAAAAGCAAATCCGCGCTGATCCGCCACGAAGGCAGAACGGGTCTGCTTACCGAATCGGTTTTCCGCGATATTCTCATTGCCGGTGCCAGCGCCGACGAGCCGTTGCACAGCTGGGCAACGTTCAGCCTGATCGGCGTGGAAATGGACGATTTTCTCTTCAACGCCCTGCTCAGCATGATGCAGCACCAGATCCAGCGTGTGGTAGTCCTTGAGAATGACATCGCCGTGGGCACGCTGGAGCAGATCGACGTGCTGGCCTATTTTTCCAACCATTCGCATCTGGTGGCGCAGCGTCTGGAAGTGGCGGGCACGATAGACGAACTCGCCACCATTGCCGCGCAAATGACCGATTCCATCCGCATTCTGCATGGCAACGGCGTGCGCGCGCCGCAGCTTGCGCAACTGACGCAGGTGCTGAACACGGCTCTCTTTGAAAAGGCCTGGCGCATTCTGGCGCCTGCGGAGCTATATGAGCATTCGTGCCTGATCGTGATGGGCTCGGAAGGGCGCGGCGAGCAGATCCTGAAAACCGACCAGGACAACGGCCTCATCCTGCGCGAAGGCGTGGACGAAGCGCTGGCGCGTGACGTGGCCGAGCGCTTTTCCGACACGCTCGCCCGCTTCGGCTATCCGCCGTGCAAGGGCAATATCATGGTCAGCAACGCGCAATGGCGCAAAACGGAAGACAATTTCACGCGCATGCTCGACGGCTGGTGCCGCACGCCGACACCGGAAGCCATGATGAACCTCGCCATCTTCCTTGATGCACGCGCCGTGGCCGGCGATGCCGCCTTGCTGGATGCGGTCAAGCATCGCCTGCGCGCCAACATGCACAAGGACAGCGCCATGCTGATGACCTTCGCGCGCGCCGTGGAACTCTTCGACCACCACAGCAGCGGCTTTTTCGCGCAATGGCTGGGGCGCGGCGACAACCGCAAGATGGATCTGAAAAAAATGGGCATTTTCCCCATCGTGCACGGCGCGCGTGCGCTGGCTCTTGAAGCAGGCATCCCGGAAAACAACACCTTCGAACGCCTGCAAAGCCTGATGCGCCTGAACATCCTCGATGCCGCGCTCGCCAAGGATGCCGGCGAAGCGCTGGCCTACCTCATGGATCTGCGCCTGAATGCCGGGCTTTCCGCCCTGCATGATCCCACCGTGGAAAGGCCGAACCAGGTTGATTTCGCTGAACTTTCCACTCTGGAGCGCGATCTGCTGAAAGATGCGCTGCAAGTGGTCAAACGCTTCAAGCATCGTGTGCGCCAGCATTTCCACCTCGGAGGCCACTGATGTTGCGCCGCCTGTTGCGCGCACGCGAACGCCGCCAGTTGCGCGAAGAAAAATACCAGATGCTTTATCAGGAGCACCCGGACGAAATCGTCAGCATTGACTGCGAAACCACCAGCCTCAACGTGAAAGAGGCGGAAATCATCTCCATCGGCGCGGTGAAAGTGCGCGGCAACGCCATCCTTGCGAGCGAGGCGTTTTATGTGGTGATCAAGCCGGAAGGCATGATGGAGGCGACCAACGTCACCATCCACGGCCTGCGTCCCAAGGATCTTTCTGCTGGGCTGCCTGTTCAGGAAGGGATTCGGCAATTGCTGGATTTTGTTGGCGGGCGACCGCTTCTGGGCTATTACCTCGAATACGACGTGGCGATGATCAACAAATTCCTGCACCCCATGCTCGGCATCAAGCTGCCGCAACGGCAAATCGAAGTCTCGCGCCTCTATCACGCGCGGGAAAGTCGCAAAAGCCCCTACGACATGAATATCGACCTGCGCATGGCCAGCATGATCAAGGCGCTCGGCATTCCTGACCTGCCGCGCCATGACGCGCTCAACGATGCCATCAACGTCGCCATGATGTATCTCGCGCTCAAGGCGCGCAGCAGATGAGATGGTAAAAACTACCATATAAAGCGCTTTATATGGTAGTTTTCTATCATAATAAGCGCTTAATAATGGTAAAAAACAGCTATTTTTCCATATTTTTTGATATGGCTATTCAGCCTGAAAATCCATGCCGAATCTTCGGTAAACAGACGGAGCGAACGCAGGCCAGCGGATTTCCATGAAAATGTCACTGCATTTTCATGGGATTCCGGTGGTGGGTGCGCAGCACGAACCCCAACATTTTTGCTGGCGTTCGCTTTCAGTTCAGCGCCAGCCTGCGTTTGTTCCGCCTGTTTTGGGGCGAGAATGTTCAAACACAAAGAACAGCCAAATCCTGCCAACAATCTTCCGTCTTCTTTCTCTCCGCTGCATTGCAGCATGCCGCCATTTCCCTTGTTCTCAATGCCTGCCAGACCGTGCCATTTTCCGCAATGCTGCGTTGCAGCATGATAAAAATTCCTGATGCTTCATGAGGTTGACCAGAAAAAAAGATGCCTTGCCCTCTTGCGGCGGGGATGGTGGTTTGTGCTATTCTCGGGTGGCCATTCGCGAATGAAAGTCCGTTAATGGTTGCCGGCCGGCCTGTCCGCAGGCAAAAAAGCCGAAAGCAATGCATCAAAATATAGAGGAGGCACACATGTCCGCAGATTCCAATGCTGCCGCATACTGGAAGGCCAATATCCGCATCATCAGCATCTGTCTGGTGGTTTGGGCGCTATGCTCCTACGGCTGCGCCATCGTTTTGAGACCCATGCTCGCCGGCATCAAAATCGGCGGGCAGGATCTCGGGTTCTGGTTTGGCCAGCAGGGCTCGATTCTCTGCTTTATCGCCATCATCTTTTTTTACTCGTGGCGCATGAACAAGCTCGACGAGAAATTTGGCGTGCATGAGGAGTAAGCGATGAGCCAGTTTGCCATCAACCTGATTTTCGTCGGCGGTTCGTTTGCCCTCTATTTCGCCATCGCCATCTGGGCGCGCGCCGGTTCCACCAAGGAATTCTATGTGGCGGGCGGCGGCGTGCATCCCGTTTTGAACGGCATGGCGACCGGCGCTGACTGGATGAGCGCCGCGTCCTTCATTTCCATGGCAGGTTTGCTCGCCATGAACGGCTACGGCGCTTCCGCCTATCTCATGGGCTGGACGGGCGGTTATGTCTTGCTTGCGCTTCTGCTCGCGCCCTACCTGCGCAAATTCGGTAAGTTCACCGTGCCCGATTTCATCGGCGACCGCTTCTACAGCAAGACCGCGCGCCTCATTGCCGTGGTGTGCCTGATCATCGCCTCCACCACTTACGTCATCGGCCAGATGACCGGCGCGGGCGTGGCGTTTTCGCGCTTCCTTGAAATCGACAAGGACATGGGCCTGATGATTGCCGCAGTCGTCGTGCTCTTCTATGCGGTACTCGGCGGCATGAAAGGCATTACCTACACGCAGGTTGCGCAATATATCGTGCTCATCATCGCCTATACCATTCCGGCGGTATTCATCTCCTTCCAGTTGACCGGCAACCCCTTGCCGCCGCTGGGGCTTTTTGGCGATGACGTCACCAGCGGCACGCCGCTTCTGCAAAAGCTCGACCAGATCATCACCGATCTCGGCTTTACCGCCTACACCAGCCATGTGGCCGACAAGCTCAACATGTTCCTGCTCACCCTGTCGCTCATGATCGGCACGGCGGGGCTGCCGCACGTCATCATCCGCTTCTTCACCGTGCCGAAAGTCTCGGATGCGCGTTCATCGGCGGGCTGGGCGCTCGTTTTCATCGCGCTGCTCTATACCACGGCGCCGGCAGTCGGCTCCATGTCGCGCCTGAACCTGATGCACACCATTTATCCGCAGGGAACGCAGGAAGCGCCGATCGATTTCGAAGCGCGTCCCGACTGGATGAAAACCTGGGAAAGCACTGGCCTTCTCAAATTCGAGGATAAAAACGGCGACGGCAAGATACAGTATTACAACGACAAATCGGAATCTTTCGCAGCCACTGCGCAAGAGCGCGGCTGGGCGGGCAACGAGCTTTCCGTCAACAACGACATCATGGTGCTCGCCAACCCGGAAATCGCCAATTTGCCCGCCTGGGTCATCGGTCTGATTGCCGCAGGCGGTTTGGCGGCAGCGCTCTCCACTGCCGCAGGGCTGTTGCTTGCCATCTCGTCCGCCATCTCGCATGACCTCATCAAGAAAACGCTGAAGCCCGATATCACGGACAAAGGCGAACTTCTTGCCGCGCGCATCTCGATGACGATAGCCATCATCGTTGCCACCTGGCTTGGCATGAACCCGCCCGGCTTTGCCGCGCAGGTTGTCGCGCTTGCCTTCGGCATCGCTGCCGCCTCCATCTTCCCGGCGCTGATGATGGGCATCTTCTCCAAGCGCGTGAACAATACCGGCGCCATTGCCGGCATGCTTGCGGGCCTTGGCGTGACGTGCGTATATATCTTCCTCTACATGGGCTGGTTCTTCATCCCCGGCACCAACCTGTACGCCAACACGCCGGACAACTGGATCTTCGGTATCTCCCCGCTCGGCATCGGCCCGATCGGCGCTGCCATCCACTTCATCGTCGCCTTTGCCGTCTCTGCCATGGGCAAAGTGCCGCCGCAGGAAGTGCAGGATCTGGTGGAAAGCGTGCGCTATCCGCGCGGCGCTGGCCATGCTGTGATGCACTGATCCCGCTCACGGGCAGACCGGGTCAGGCATGGCTACTGTCCTGGTCTGCCAAGAAAACAAAAAAACAACGAAAAATAATCGTTTTTTACCAAACCAAAGCGCTTATCGTGCAAAAATTTTGCATGATAAGCGCTTCTTATTGAGAAAAAATACCATATGCTCTGGGAACTGATCGCCACCTTAGCTGCCGGCGTCGGCGCGGCAGGCCTTGCCCTTCTGGCGCGCAGCCTCGTCAAAACCCTGCCGAAAACCCTGATTCCCGCTGCGGGCGGCCTCGGCATGCTCGCTTTCCAGATTGCCAGCGAATACCAATGGTTCGAGCATACCCGCGCGCGTTTGCCGGAAGGCGCCGTCGTCATTGCCGAGCAGACGGAAAGCGCGTGGTACAAGCCGTGGAGCCATTTCAAACCGGCCATCTCGCGTTTTGCCGCCGTGGACAGCCGCAACCACCAATCCTTTCGCGGCAATCCGCATCAGCGCCAAACGCTGCTCTATTTCTTCGAGCGCCGCGCGCCCGTGCAACACTGGCCGGTGCTCATTGATTGCACGAGCGGCATGCAGGCCAATCTTCCCGCATCGCCATCCGCATCAGCCGAACCCGATTGGCAGGAAACGCCGTACAGCCGCGAAATCGCGCGATGGCTTTGCGCTGACCATGCGAAATGATGCCACCGTGGCGTCAATCAAAACGCTGCCAGGCGGCTGAACCCATCCTGTGCAACATGCGGCTATGTGTTCTCGCATTCACCGCGCTTGTCAATCTTCGTGATTTCTATGCTCGGATTTTCCCCGCGAGACAAGATATCTACACAATCCATGCCGGTATAAATGGCATGGTGAGTGATATCCCGGTCTTCTGAAGGAATGTGCGGCGATAAATGGTAAATTTTCTCACTATTAAGCGCTTATGATGAGAAAATTTCTCATGATAAGCGCTTCATCATGGTAAAAAATAACTATTTTTGATAGATTCATATAAGTTCATTGAAACCAAAGGATATTTCCCCGTTTTCATCGCTGCGGTGCAGACCGGGGGCGATGCGGATGCGCATGTCGGCGAGTTCGCGCTCGATGGTGCGGCAGACGGCACGCACGCCCAGTTTGCCGGAGACGCCATCGCGTTGCGCGATTTCTCCGGCAGTTTCCCGCCATTCGCGCAGGTCGCCGTTGCCGCCCGCGCGCTGGAAATAAGTGGCAAGCGTTTTGCGCAGGGGATCGAAGCGGCCAAATTGGGCGTCGGCAGGATCGGTGCGCACGGTGAAGGGCGTGCCATCCTGCGGCAGGAAGGCGATGCAGGATTGCTGAAAATATTCGCCGAGGCGGGCGATGGTGAGCAGGAAATTGGCGTCGTGGCAGAGGTTGGTTGCGACATACCAAATCACGCCGTCGCGATCAATGAGGGTATAGACGCCGTAACGCCTGTATTCGAGAAAGGCCTTGAGCAGCCGGTTGTTGCGGGTTTGCCGTGCCTGCACGTCGGCAGGAAGCTCGGTCGGGAAGATGGCGTTCAGGTCTTCGGCGGCGATGCTGCGCACAGGCACTTCTTCATATGACTCGCGCCGGGCGTTGGCACGGAGTATGGCGCAATCATGCTGCGCGGCAAGCGTTTGCAGGCGGGCAAGGATTTGGTCGGTAAATGTTGTCATAAGGTCTCCTTGTGAAGTGGATTCAAACAAAATGCTGGCTGGCTTTGCGCAACGCGGCAATCCATCGCGCGCTATCGGCAAAGGTTGCAGGCAGTGGATTTGGGGAGAAGGCATGAGGATGCTGCACGCGTTTCTCGGTGAGAAAAATGCGCAGGATGAGGCATTCGCTGTAAGGCGTGAGTCGGTTGGTCATGCAGCTCTCCGGTTAAGGTTCGCTGCAAGGATAGCGATACATGCGACAGCATTTGCCGCATGGAATCCGGGTGTGATGATTGGCGGGATGGGGATAGAAGGGAAAGCGCCTATGTCTTGTCAGGATTGAGAAGTTTTCTCACTATAAGCGCTTGATGGTGAGAAATTTTATCATAGCTGTTAGAGAAACAGGTGTTTCAGAATGATTTTCGGTGTTTTCTGGATTTCCACTCGAAGACTATGCGATCAACAAGTCCGGCCTTTTTCAATGTAATTTTGCTGCCGCATCGCGGGCAACGGCGGTCAGACGGGGCAAAGAGGGCATCGCCGCGTTGCAAGAGAGGGTCTTTCCAGTGGCATTGCGTGCATTGCCAATGGCGCGGATAAGGGCTGGCAACAGGCACTATTCTTCCTTGATGACGGGATAAAACGGCTTGCCCCAATCCGGGCGCGCGTGATTTTCCAGCATGATCTGCAGCATGAGGGGCAAGAAGCGCCCCAGGATGGCGCAGGCATCGGCAAGCTGCCTGCGATTCACGCCGCTGCCGTGCGTAGCGCCGCCGTGCACAAGCTGGTTGCGCAGGGTATAGAGACGATCGAACACGATCAGCAGTACATTGTCAGTATCGCGATTGGCGAGCGCTTTGCGCGCCTTGTTTTTGCCACGCTCAAAATCTTCTACCCATGCGTTTTGGCTGATCTTGCCATTTTGGAAATCCCAAAAAGCCTGGAATACGAATCGGTTATCCAAAAGCATACGGATGCTGCCGGGAAAAGTCTCCCAAACCAGCTGGTAGATTTGCTGTGATTTATCGAGATGGCAGAGTGTATGCAAAAACTGGCGGAAAGCGCTTCTGTCCGAGAGAGAGCCGGCTTCCAGCTCCTTGGCATACGCTGCATTGAAAGCAATCCACAAGCTGATGAAGCGGATATCCAGATCCTCCGTGCTTTCCGCTTTTTTCAGCCAGCTGATGGCGCGGTAAAGGCGCAAGTCAAAAGCTGGCGTGAAGTGCGATTTACCGGCTTTGAAAAGCGCGAGCAGGGCATCACTCGTCATGGTCATGGGGTTATCCTTTTGCGGTTTGTCAGCAAGGCCATTTTTTCTTCCATCAGGCGTTCGGATGCCTGCAAGGCGCTGTCGTCAGTGAGTTCTGCATTTGTATTTTGCATTTTTGCTCTGGTATCCAAAGCGCTTCGGATTTTGCCTACGGCTTTCAGAGTATCTTCGTAGCCATATTGCATCAGTGTATCGATGTGGTCTGCGGAAAAATCCAGCATGGATGCCATCCCCATATCCAGTTCGGGATTGGGGCGAATTTCCACGAAAGCCGCATCCGGAAAATCATGACGGTGCCACAAAGAGCCATTGCTCAAATGGCTTACGATAATAGGATCGCAACCGGCTTGCACAAGAGGCGTCACCGGCGTATTGCCCTGCGCTTTTATCCAGCCGCCTTGTCCGCCGTCCGTCATGCGATTGCCTTCTGCGTCATACTTGGGCTTGAAAAGCAAAGGAAGTGCGGCAGAAGCGAGCAAAGCGTCTTGTTGTCGTGCTCGTGGCAAAGACTGGATGTGCAAAAATTCCGATGGTTTGTTTTCAATGCCAAGAAATTGTGCGGTCATGAGATCGGATACTTCCTCGACCCAGTTTCCGGACTTGTAAACCGAGACATACAGTGGAATTCCTTGTTGCAGATATTCCATGTCCAAAAACTCTTGCAACAATTGCTGCAATGGTTTGTCGGAAAAAATAGAGAATCCGTTTTCATCCAGGGGAAGCTTGAGCCCTATTTTTTTAGCCAGCTTGTAAATCTGGCTACGAAAATCCAGTGTGGACTCCAATAAAGTCGCAGGCAAAGCGTTCATCTGTAATCCGGCAGAAACCAAGACCGTGAGATAACTGGCTATTTCAACCGCGCTTCTGAAAGTGGATGTGGCATCCAGTTGTAACACCTTGATTTGCGGCAGTCGTAGCCACAGCTTTTCAAGACGGGCGACGCCAGTTTGTAAATCCGGTGCGGATGCGAGTATCGCGCCATTCAAAGCACCAATACTTGCGCCGGCAATCATGTCTATCTGCACGCCAGTTTCCAATAGCGCTTTCATCATGCCAACCTGATAGGCGCCTTTGGCCCCGCCGCCCGATAACACCAATCCCCGTTTTATCATTGCCGCACCTCAAACATTTCCTGCACCATTCTTTCGCCGACTCTGTTGATATCAATCAGTCGATAAGTATTACGCTCATGCGCATGCTGCTCATCCATATCCATTGCTGGCCATTGGGTCGCCATAAATGTGAGGCGGGCGGATTTGGGATCATTCAATGACCAATCGCCCTGATACTGCAAAAGGCGGGTGATTTCTTCTTGCTGTGAACCATCGGGAATTGCCAGCCATTTGTCACGGTCAATATCCTCATCGCGCGAAGTATTGAAATCTATTTGCAATTGCTGAGTGATTTCAAAGACCAGTTTGTCGCATAAATCATATTTCTTTTGCGCGTTATTGCTTTGCTGCAAAAACAAGCCGAAATTGCCCCAATAAAGTGCTTCAAGGACGCTATAGCAGCGCGCCATGGGCGACAAAGTCTGCAAATCCCCGCTTTTCCATTTGCGCAGCCAACGCTGCCATTCGTCTTCGGCCTTGCTGATAAGTTCCAGCTCGCCAAGCCTGTCCGCATGATTGCTGAGCACATTGTCAATTCTTGCCAATTCGTTGACCACTGCCTCGGTCATATTGGCCAGGTTTGTTTGCGTATTTTGCAGGCTTGTGCGGATATTCAGCATGGCGCGTCCCTGTAAGGTCTGGCTGGCGCTCAATTCTTCGATCAAGTGCCGGCAAGCCTCAATACCATGAATCAAATGATCCTGAATATGGATATTGCGGGTGTGCCCATGTCCGGATATGGCGTCGAGCGCACGCTGTACAGGCTTCAAGCGCTGTTGCTGGACGGTATTCAGTTCCATGGCGGCATCCATGCCGTTGACGAGATCCAGAATCATCTTGATTTTGGCAGCGTCATGCCAGGAATGCTTGGCTTCGAGATTGATAAGGGCATTCATGCTCTAGTTTCCTGTAGTGCAAACACTTTTCGTATGGCTTCAATGTCGCCGTTCAGTATGGCGCTTCTCCGGCGAAGATTTCGAACCACAGTGCAAAACTTCTCTTTATCCGTGATTTGGCTTTCGTTCAGTGCAATAGCTTCAACGAACTCGTTGTTAAGAACTTCAATGCCGGATTTGAATGTGGAGATGGATTGCATGACTTGCTCTGTCAAATGAGTGACAAAAATTTCTACTTTATCTTTGGTGGGCAGATAAATGTTATGGGAAATGTCATTTATTATGTGTTCTTCGATTTCTCTTAAGGTATCTGTGTAAATAGGTATTTCTTTGTCTTCGTAACCGCCGAGATGCAATTTGCGTTGACACCATGCCCAAAATCCTCCTGATGCTACGCGCTCAGTTTTTTCTTCTCTCATCATTTCCCTGGAATATTGCACGCTATCTTCTGAAATGGATTCAATGCAATAATGCGAAAGTGGCTCCATTTTTATATCGATATTGTTTTTCGAAAATTCCTGTTGGATAAAATGAAAGATTTGCTGTATTTCCTGCTCCGCATGATTAAAATTTTTTCGTACCTTATGGAAGCTTTCTGTAGTTATATTTTTGGCGATGTTATTATTCTTGTTAATAGAAAGTTGATATATTTCATTTATTCTCTTTAAAAATAAATCTTTTTCATTGTCTCCTTTGATGGTTATTTTCTTTTTTCCTAATCTCTCTTTGATATCATCTTTTTTGGCTTTTTTTTGAGCGTCGGAAATGATCTTCCGCCCTTTAAAGCTAAATAGCCTTTTGGCATCAAATTTAAAAAAGAATTCCTTACGAGTGATAGTTGCATCATCCAGTAAGCCTTCAAGCTCTTTTATCATTTGGTCAAAAGCGTTATGAACTAGTTGTTCCGTTTCAGTTTGTAATTTTCGGATGCCGGTATCAACGAATGCTTTTTCTTTTTTGACAATCTCTTGCAAATCGTCCTTGATGTATTTTTCCAGACTATGTAGGCGATTGGTTTTTTCTTTTAAATTGGCAACCAGTGCTTTCAGCTTGTCTAGTTCTTCGCGGCTACTGGCAGCAGCTTTGTTATGAATTGCCAGAGCGTTATGGATGTTGTCGAGCGAAGCTTTGACTTGCAGCAGGGCGGATTGGGCGGAAATAACAGGCGCTTCGACACGTGTTTGCAGGATGATTTTTTCTACAGGAAGCGATATTCGGCTGGATTTTTTCATCCTTTCAATACTTTTCAGTATGTTGGCAAGGTCGGTGGATTCCCATTCTTCTGTTACTTCTTCTTTATCGTAGTCGGGGTAAATGCTGTGGGCAAAATCTGCAATCCAACTATTGCATTGGTAGCCCGGTTTGTTACCGGTACGATCAATTTCTGCGGCCATGCGCTGTGCTAAGGAGGCTTTTTGCGCAGAGATGGCGAAGATGTTTTCATGGAAAATTTTGTCTTTCAGCAAATCGCCATAAATCATGTCTCGCGTTTGTTCCGCGTCGTCGGAGTTGGATTTGTATTGATCGAACTTGTTGGCGAGCGCAAAAAGACGTTTTTTGTCGATATGGGGCAGTTGTTCCAATTGAGCGCGAACATCTGCTTCTGCATTGGATTTTAGCTGGGTATAGTCGAGTATCAGTAAGACGGCGGAACTACGCCGCAGTTGCGCATCCAGCATCGCCTGCAAATGGTTCTGCCCGGATTCATTGGGGCCTGGCGTATCAAGCAGGGTAAGGCGACCTGGCAAATGCTCGTGATCTTTCAGGTTGGAGAAAGCCACCGTGATCAGCGGCAAACTGTCGAAATTACGGTATTGCGCGTAAGGAAATGCAAAATGATCAGGGGGAATATCATTATCTATGGCTGAACGGCCGAGCATTTCGGACAGTCGCACGATGTCATTCAGGGATTCAAGAAAAGCGAAAATTTCTGCTTCGCCGTGATAATCGTTCTGGAATATTTCCGTATTTTCTGCGGTTTCAATGGTGTGCAAGAGTTTTTGCAGGCTCGGATTGGCGCTTATTTCCGGATTGCTTTTGCATTCTGGGTGGTTGCGCAAAAGTGTTTGAATATTTTGTGCAAAGCTGTTGATTGCTGTGCTGTCAAAAGTCAGCTCCGGATGATTTTGTCCTGGAGTGTGGCGAATCAGGGTAGGTAAAGTAGTCATTGGCCGATTGCGGCTGGGCAGGATTTCCTGGCCGACAATGGCGTTGATAGTGGTGGATTTGCCGGCTTTCATGGTGCCGACAACCGAGAGAACCACATCGAAGTGCTCAAGCTTGGCAATTTCCCCTTTAAGAATGGCTTTGCTTTCTTCGAGATTTGCATGGGTGAGCAGTTTGTTGCTGTCGTTTGCACTTTCGCTGCCTTGCGTCATGAGTTCGGAATTTTGGATGTCATCAATCAGCTCAATTTGGTCAAGCAGCCTGTTTATAAGCTCATCACGGTAGGCCAGCAAGATTTCGGAGGGAAGGTGGTTGGGTGATTGCATGGAAATCCTTTGAAGACAAAAAATCAGGGAAAGTGCAACCTTTCCCTGACAGTGTATGGTTCTTTGCGACGGAATCTGTCGGATATGGTTTGGCAATGTTGCCGTAATATTACAAGGCGGCAATTTATAAGGTGCTTGCTCTTTTTTGTCAATGGTTAACAAGGGGTTTTTTCAACGGCGGAGATGGCGTCGCCGAATTTGGCGAGCCACCAGTCGAGCATGGCGCTGTCGGTGACAGTGGCCTGGAAGCGGTAGTGCATGTCGCTTTCTTCGAGGATGCGCTGGTCGGCGGAGAGCGGGGTTTCGGTCAAGTGAAATCCGGCGGTTTTCGTGATGGTGAAGGCGAGGGTGATGCGTTTGCCTTCGCCGAAGCCGAAGCGGCCATCCGAGAGGTGCTTTTCCAAGTTGAAGTCGGCGGGGCGGGTGAAGGTCATGGTGCTGCATTTGCCGCTGCGCATGCGGTGCAGGGCGAAGTGGCGTTCGTTGTCGTAGTGCTCGTGGCGGGCGACGAGGTAGAGGGTGGGGCCTTGTTGCGCGAGGGCAAGCGGCATGACGCGATGGGTTTTGCGCTGGCCGTTCTGGTTTTGGTAGTCGATGTCGAGCCAGCGGTTTTCAAAGAGTGCCTGGCTGACTTCGCGGAAGATGGCGCTGTCGATGGCGGCAGGGATGAGGGGCTGGCTGGTGGGGACGGTGCAGACTTTGCCGAGCCATTCGTGGCCGCGTTTGTGTTTGTCGCCGTGGGCGAGGTGGTAGTCGGCCTGGGCGAAGAAGGGAGCAAGCGCTGCCATGATGTTGGCGGGCAGGAGGTAGCGCAGGTGTTCGGCGGCGAGTTTGAGGAGGAGGGATTCTTCGGTGCCGAGGGTGGGGATGGCGAGGCCTTTGCTGCCGTGTTTCCATTTGTAGCCGTAGGGTTTGCTGCTGGCGTCGATGTCGATGTCGTCGCGAAAGCGCTCGGCGAGTTTTTCCAGATAGCGCTGGATGCTGCGTTCGTCGCGTTCGATGCCGATGCTGGCAAGCTGCTGGTGGATGTCTTGCGCGGTGGTTTTTTGGTTTTTGGGGATGCGGCGCAGGATTTCGAGGTAGATAAGGGCGGTGTCGAGGGCTTCAGGACGTGTGGACATGGGCGGTTCCGGCAAAAGGGGGGATTATAGCGGGGCTTGCAGTAGCGGGAAGACGGGGATCGGCAATGATGGCAATGGTTGTTTTTTACCATTTACAAGCGCTTGTTGCGATAAATTTTCTCATGATAAGCGCTTCGTGTCGGTAAAAAACAGCTATTTTTATGTTTTTTATGAGTTTTGATGCTTTTCGGATTCGCACTGGTGGCGAGTTTTTGGCATGATAGCGCTTTATTTTTGACAAGGATGCCCGTGATGCAGGATGTTGCTTTGGTTCTCGCTTCGGCTTCGCCGCGTCGTGCGGAGTTGCTGGCGCAGCTGGGGGTGCCGTTTACGGTGTTTCCCGCCGATATTGACGAGACGCCGCAATGGAACGAATCGGCGCGGGAGCTCGCGGCGCGTTTGGCGTTGGAAAAGGCGCAGGCAGTGGCAAGCGAGGTGGAAGGTTTGGTGCTGGCTGCGGATACGGTGGTGCTTTGCGGCGGCGAGGTGTTCGGCAAGCCGGAGGATGAGGCGGATGCGCTGCGTATGCTGCGCGCGCTTTCCGGGAGCACGCATGAGGTGATTACGGCGGTGGCGCTGTTGCATCAGGGGCGGGTGTGGGCGGAAGCGGTGACGACGACGATTGTGTTCGACGAGGTGCCGGAGCCGTGGCTTGCCGCTTATGTGGCGAGCGAGGAGCCGTTCGGCAAGGCGGGCGCTTATGCGATTCAGGGGCGCGGGTCGTGCTGGGTGAAGGAGATTCACGGCGATTTTTACAATGTGGTGGGGCTGCCGCTCAATGCGTTGTGGCGCGGTTTGCGCGCGCTGGGCATGGAGGAGCTGCTGTTGCCGGCTTTTGAGGCGAATGTATGGAACCGCTGAATCAGGCGACGGAGATTTTCGTCAATCACACGCCGTATGAGACGCGGGTGGCGATCATGGAAGGCGGGGTGGTGCAGGATGTGATGGTGGAGCGCGAGCGCAAGCGCGGCATCGTCGGCAATATTTACAAGGGACGCGTGCAGCGCGTGCTGCCGGGGATGGATGCGGCGTTTGTGGATATCGGGCTGGAGCGCGCCGGTTTTTTGCATGTGAAGAATACGGTGCGGCGCGGCGGAGCGCTGCCGGAGCGCATCGGCGATGTGCTGCATGAGGGGCAGAACGTTCTCGTGCAGGTGCTGAAGGATCCGATCGGCAGCAAGGGCGCGCAGCTCACCACGGAGATTTCCATTCCGTCGCGCTTTCTCGTGTTTTTGCCCAATTCCGATGATATTGGCGTGTCAATCAAGATTGCGAGCGAGGCGCAGCGCCAGTCGTTGCGCGATTTGATGCTCGGCTTTCATCAGGGGCGGCAGGGCGGTTTTATTGTGCGCACGGCAATCGAGAATGCCGATATCTGGGCGATGCGCGCCGATATGCAGTATTTGCAGCGCCTGTGGGAATCGATTCTCGTGAATGAGCGCATGGTGAAGCCAGGGACGCTGGTCTATGGCGATTTGCCTTTGTATCTCAAGGTGTTGCGCGATTATATTTCGCCGCAGGTGACGCGCGTCGTGGTCGATGAGTCGGGCGCGTTCACGCAGATGCGCGGTTTCGCAGCGAATTTCCTCGTGGAAATGGACAGCGTGGTGGAGTTTTACGAAGGCGATGTGGCGCTTTTCAAACGCTATGGCATCGACGAGGAAATCGAGCGCGCGCTGAAGCGCCGCGTGGAGCTGAAATCGGGCGGCTATCTGATGATAGACCAGACGGAAGCGATGACCACGGTGGACGTCAACACCGGCGCTTTCGTCGGCAAGCTCTCGCAGGACGACACGATTTACCGCACCAATCTCGAAGCGGCGCGCGCCATTGCCCGCCAGCTGCGCCTGCGCAACTTGGGCGGCATCATCATGCTCGATTTTATCGACATGACCAATCCCGAGCACCAGCAGGGCGTGATGGATGCGCTGATGCAGGCGCTGGCTGGCGACAAGAGCAAATACACGATCAGCCCCATTTCGCCGCTCGGCATCATTGAAATGACGCGCAAGCGCACGCGTGAGAGTTTGCGCCAGGTGATGTGCGAAACCTGCCCGACCTGCATGGGGCGCGGGTATGTGAAAACCACGGAAACGGTTGTCTATGAAATCTTTCGCGATTTGATGCACGAGGCGCGCGAGTATGCGCCGCGTCCGCTCACCGTGATCGGCGAACCGGCGCTGATCGAATTCATCCGCGAGGAAGAATCGCTCGCCTTTTCCGATTTGCAGGTGCTGCTGAAAATGCCGATTAGCCTGGTCAGCGATACCAGCTACGAACTGGGGCAATATGATATTGCAATTGGTTAAAAAATAGTGGTTTTTTACCATCAACAAGCGCTTGTGATGAGAAAATTTATCACGATAAGCGCTTATGCGTGAGAAATTTTATCATCAGGAGCAAACGTGATTCTGGTAACCGGCGGCGCGGGCTATATCGGCTCGCATACCGTACTCGTCCTGCTCGAAGCGGGATATGAAGTGGTCGTGCTCGACAACCTTTGCAACAGCTCGGCGCAGGCGCTGACGCGCGTGGCGAGCCTTGCCGGCAAACCCGTGCCCTTCGTGGAAGGCGACATGCGCGACCGCGCCGTGCTTGACCAGCTTTTTGCCAGCTATCCGATTGAGTCGGTCATCCATTTTGCCGGGCTCAAGGCCGTTGGCGAAAGCGTTGCCAAGCCGCTCGAATATTTCGACAATAACGTCGGCGGCACCATCACCCTGCTCGAAGCGATGCGCGACCATGGCGTGAAAAACATGATTTTCAGCTCGTCGGCCACCGTGTACGGCGATCCGGGCACGCCCGCCTTCGTCGAAACCCTGCCCACCGGCGAACCGAGCAACCCCTACGGGCGCAGCAAACTGATGATAGAGCAGATCCTGAAAGACCTGCACCGCGCCGATCCCGCCTGGTCGGTGGCGCTGCTGCGCTATTTCAACCCCGTCGGCGCGCATGAAAGCGGCGACATTGGCGAAGATCCGCAAGGCATTCCCAACAACCTCGTGCCCTATATCTCGCAAGTGGCCGTTGGTCGCCTGGAAAAACTCTCCGTCTACGGCAACGACTACGACACGCCGGACGGCACCTGCCTGCGCGATTACATCCATGTGATGGACCTCGCCGAAGGGCATGTGAAAGCGCTTGCCTACATGCACGGCAAAACGGGCGTGGAAATCTGGAACCTCGGCTGCGGCAAACCGGCTTCCGTGCTGGAAGTGGTGCAGGCTTACGAAAAAGCCTGCGGCAAACCCATTCCCTATCAGTTCGCGCCGCGCCGCGCCGGTGATCTCGCGCAATTCTGGGCGGTTGCCGACAAGGCCGCGCGCGAACTCGGCTGGCACACGGAAAAAACGCTCGACGACATGGTGCGCGACACCTGGCGCTGGCAGATGAAAAACCCGCAGGGATATAAAAGTTGACGCGCTTTTTCCATGCAGGTCGGCCATTTATGGCCAGCATCAAACCAAGACGGGCACAAAAAGTGTCCGACCCGCGTGGATGGTGGGTTGGCACCCACCCTGCGCCCTGCAAACGCAGGGTGGAAAACCGCATCGCAACCCGCGTGCGTGGACTGCGTCCACATATCCTTGCGCCAAGCGCAGAATCGCCATGCTTTCCTGATACGGAGACGGGTTGAACGGCTCTGTAAATTTTCTCAAAAATAAATTGTTTTTTGAGAAAATTTATCGCTAAAAGCGCTTATTTCTGGTAAAAATGTACTATTTTTGACTTTTTTCAATTCTGCTCGTTGCCGAGCATTTTGTGTAGCGCCGAGAACAGGGTAGCGCGTTTTTCTTTTTGCACTTCAGGGTCTTTGGCGACGCGGCCGTCGTGCCAGTGGATGCCGGTTTCCGGCAGTTCGTCCAAAAAGCGGCTGGGGTCGCTGGGTTGCGTGCCGCCCGCGCGTTTGCGCTGTTTGGCGTAGGTGAGGGTGAGCGTTTTCTTGGCGCGGGTCATGCCGACGTAGAGGAGGCGGCGTTCTTCGGCGATGCCGTCTTCGTCGATGGTGCTGTTCAGGTGCGGGAGGAGGTCTTCTTCGCAGCCTGCGATGTACACGTAAGGGAATTCAAGGCCTTTGGCGGAGTGCAGGGTCATGAGCTGCACGGCATCTACTTCCTTTTCCTGGCCTTCCAAAATGTCCATGAGGGTGATTTGCTGGATGACGGCGGCAAGGGTATGAAATTTTTCGTCTTCTTCGAGTTTTTTGAACCAGGCGCTGAGTTGCCCGAGGCGTTCCATGCTTTTCTCGGCGCGTTTGTCGTCTTTGTGCAGTTGTTTCAGGTGCTCGTGGTATTCGATGTCGTGCAGGATGTGGGCGAGGAGTTCGCTCGCTTTCAGGTGCTCGGCGTCGCGCTGCATGCGCGCGAGCCAGTCGAGGAAGTGGGTGAGGTTGTGGCTGGCGCGGCCGCCGAGCTGTTCATGAAGCGCCAGTTCGCCTGCGGCCTGGGTGAGCGTTTTTTGCCGTTCGCCGGCGTAAGCCCCAAGTTTGGCGATGGTTTGCGCGCCGAGTTCGCGTTTGGGGACGTTGCAGATGCGCAGGAAGGCGGCGTCGTCTTCCGGGTTGTTGATGAGGCGCAGGTAGGCAAGGAGATCGCGGATTTCGGTGTAATCGAAGAAGCTTTGCCCGCCGCTTAAAGTGTAGGGGATGGAGAGTTCGCGCAGCGCCTGTTCGAGGATGCGCGCCTGGAAGTTGCTGCGGTAGAGGATGGCGAAGTCGCGGTTTTGCGCGTTGCGGGCGATTTTGCGGGTGAGGATGTCGCTGGCGATGAATTCGGCTTCCGCTTCTTCGTTGCGCAGGCGATAGACGTGGATGCCTTCGCCGTCGTCTATCGTGCTCCACAGGCGTTTTTCGACGATGTGGGCGTTGTTGGCAATGAGGGCGTTGGCGGCAGTGAGGATGCGCTGGTCGCAGCGGTAATTCTGCTCGAGTTTGACGGTTTTGAGACGCGGATAGTCTTCATGCAGATGGAGGAGGTTTTGCGGCTGCGCGCCGCGAAAGGCGTAGATGGATTGATCATCGTCGCCGACCACGGTGAAGGCTTCGCCCGCGCCGGTGAGCAGGCGCATGAGGGCGTACTGGCAGTCGTTGGTGTCCTGGTATTCGTCCACGAGCAGGTAGCGGATGCGGGTTTGCCATTTTTCGCGCAGGTCGGCGTGTTCGCGCAGGAGCTGTTGCGGCAGGAGGAGAAGATCATCGAAATCGACGGCATTGAAGGCGCGCAGGCGCTCGATGTAGTGCGGATAGATCTGGGCGGCGAGCTGGCGGGTGCTGTCGGTGGCGTGGCTCGCGACGAGCTCCGGCGGGATGTTGGCATTCTTGAACCAGGAAATTTGCTGGCGCACGGCGCGCGCTTCCTTTTCATCCGCCATTTTGCCCAGTTCGCGGATGATGCCGGTGCTGTCCGTGCCATCCAGTATGCTGAAACCCCGACGCAGGCCCAAGCGCGCGTGATCCTGTTGCAGCATGGTCAGCCCCAGGCGATGGAAGGTGGAGATGGAAAGCCCGCGCGCTTCCTTGCCCAGGAGGGCGCGGCTGCGCTCGCCCATTTCCTTGGCAGCCTTGTTGGTAAAGGTGACGGCAAAGACGTTTTTCGCCGCATAACCGGCATCGCGAATCAGCCAGGCGATTTTTTGGGTGATGACGCCCGTCTTGCCGCTGCCCGCGCCAGCAATAACGAGCAGGGGTGAGCCAAGATGGGTAACAGCTTCAAGCTGTTGCGGATTCAGATGCTGCATGGGGAAAGTGGGGGCGTTTGGGCGGGCGCGTATTGTAGCGGGAGGGCGGATGAAGGAGAAGTTTTGCAGGGGAGTGAGAGATATTGCTTGCATGTCGTGATAAATTTTCTCATTGATAAGCGCTTATGGTGAGAAAATTTATCACATTAAGCGCTTTATCATGGTAAAAAATCACTATTTTTACGTGAAAATCGCATTGCTTGCTGCTTTGCTTTATACTGCGCGTTTTTCAAAGCATGAGGCAAGCCATGGAATACCGCAGACTGGGGCGAACCGACCTGAACGTGAGCGCCATTTGCCTGGGCACGATGACCTGGGGCGAGCAGAACAGCGAGGCCGAGGCGCACGCGCAGCTCGATTATGCGACTGCGCAGGGCGTGAATTTTATTGATACGGCAGAGCTTTATCCGGTGCCGCCGAAAGCGGAGACCTACACGCGCACGGAAAGCTATATCGGATCCTGGCTGCAAGCGCGCGGCAAACGTGATGATCTCATCATTGCCAGCAAAATCGCGGGCCCCACGCGCGCCGGCGATGCCCAGGATTACATTCGCGGCGGTTCGCGCTTTACCCGCGCGCAAATCGAGGCCGCCTGCGATGCATCACTCAAGCGCTTGAATACTGATTATCTCGATTTATATCAATTGCATTGGCCGGAGCGCAAGGTCAACTGCTTTGGTCGTCTCGGGGTGGACAGCCTCGACGGCGAAGCCGAACATCATGCGCTTGCCGACGTGCTGGAAAGCCTGGCGGGCCTGGTGCGCACGGGCAAGGTGCGCCATGTCGGGCTTTCCAACGAATCGCCGTGGGGCGTGATGACGGCGCTTTCTGCTGCCAGCACGAACGAAGCGCTGCCGCGCGTGCAAAGCGTGCAGAATCCCTACAATCTGCTGAACCGCACCTACGAAATCGGGCTTGCCGAAATTTCCCTGCGCGAACAGGTGAGCCTTCTTGCCTATTCGCCGCTCGCCTTCGGCATGCTCACCGGCAAATACCGCAGCAAGCCGTGGCCTGCGAACGCGCGCATCACCATGAATGCCCGTTTTTCGCGCTACACCAGGCCGAAAGCCTTTGAAGCGGTCGAGCGCTACGCCGCCATTGCCGAAGCAGCCGGCATCAGCCTCGCCACCCTGGCGCTGGCCTTCATCAACCAGCGCGCCTTTGTGACCAGCAACATCATCGGCGCCACCACGCTTGAGCAGCTCGCGGAAAACATTGCCAGTATTGATGTAACATTGAGTGACGACACCATTGCCGCGATTGATGCCGTTCATGCCGAGATTTGCAACCCATGTCCATGAAAGAAATCACCATCGAACTGCCGCATACCCGCCTGCAAGCCCTGCGCTGGGGCGAAGGCGGGCATATCGTGCTTGCCCTGCACGGCTGGCTGGATAACGCGATGAGCTTTGCGCCGCTGGCGCCCTATCTCGTCGATGAAAATACCAGCCTGATTGCGCTGGAATTTGCCGGGCACGGCCACAGCGAACACCGGCCGCTCAACAGCGGCTATCATTTTTCCGACCATATGCGCGACGTGATGTTTGCCGTCGAGGCTTTGGGTATCGAGAAGATTGATATCATTGGGCATTCCCTGGGCGCGATAGCCATCAGCATGCTCGCAGGCGTCTATCCCGGGCGCTTCCGCCGCCTCGTGTGCATCGAGTGCTACGGCCCGCCCTATGTTTCCGATCATCACAACCTGCCCCAGGCCATGGCGGAGCGCCTGCTCGAGCTGGATTACACGCAAAGCCGCGCCAGCAAGGTCTATCCGCGTCTGGAAAGTCTGGTACAGGCGCGCATTCAGGCGGGCAAAATGGACGAAGAAAGCGCGCGCCTGTTGATGGCGCGCAATGTGGAAGAAGTGCCGGGCGGCTGGCGTTTCAGAAGCGACAAGCGCTTGACTCTCGGCCAGCCGCTGATGATGAGCGAGAGTCAGGTAATGGAATTTCTCGAGCGCATTCAGGCGCCCGTGCTCATGATCGAAGGGCAGCAGGGCTTTGTGCCGCACTGGCCGCACTTCAGGGCGCGCTACGAAAAAACGCCGCGGCTGGAGCTGGTATCGCTGCCTGGCGGGCATCATCTGCACATGGATGCGCCGGAAAGCGTTGCGCGCGCGATACGTGATTTTTGGGCGGCCACGCCGTAGGATAGGCCGGCGTTCGCCCGTCGCCCCATGTTGAAAGGAGACACCATGAAAAAAATCTTCCCCGCCCTGATGATCCTGGCCCTGGCTGCCAGCGCTCATGCCGCGCCGCGCAGCGTGGATGTCACGGCTTTCGATGTCGCCGGCGTCAAACTGGGCATGACGCCCGAAGACGCCAAGGCCGCGCTCAAGGCCAGCTTTGGCGTCGATGATGAGGCGATTGTCGATGACAAATTTCCGGGCAAGGATTCCGTGACTGGCGAAAAAATTCCGTCTTATTTCAGCGTAAAGAGCGGCAATCACAGCCTCCTCATCCACCATGTCACCAATCTGCGCGACGGCAAGCAGCCCGCGCGCGCCGTCACGCGCATCGAGTACGAAATGCCCTATACCGAGGAGAATGTTGTTGCCATGCGCGAGGCGGCGCTTGGCAAATACGGCGAAAACGCCAATTCGCCCAATACCTTGCCTATGCACTGGTGCGAACATCCCCATGAAAACACCGGCATTGGCTGCGATCGCCATGATGAGCCGCGTCTGGAACTTGCGCAGACCCGGATCGTGCTGGAAGATCCGCGCTACCGTCAGGCGATTATTGACTGGCAGGAAAAACAACAAAGCGAAAAACCAAAATTTTGAGAAAAATAGATGTTTTTTACCATCATGAAGCGCTTGTTATGGGAAATTTTTGCATGATAAGCGCTTGTTGGTGAGAAATATTCTCATGATTTCAGGTGAGATAAAATTGGATATATCCTCTGATATGGCGTTGTTTCCCAATCAGTTCCTTCCCCCGCAAGCGGGAGAGGGGAATATTTGTTATTTCATAGAAAAATCTTTCAGTAATTCAAAAACACTTTGTCTTGCATTCAAGTTATTACAAGGAAAACCATGCTTGACCAACTGAAGCCCTATCTTCCCGCTGACGTTATCGCCAAGCTGGCGCAGCACGCCCGCCCCGTGCTCTCGCTCACGCTCACCCGCGCCGCGGACGATTTGCCGCTGACCGCCTCGCGCGTGGGCGGCTTCGGCTATTGGCCGGAAAACCGGCCCTACCCGGAAAACGCCGACGGCCAGCCCTTGGCGCTGCTCGCGCAATTCAATCTCGGCGCATTGCCGCCGCATCCCGATTTGCCGCACGAGGGCATCCTCGCTTTTTATATCAATCCCTTCCATTGGCATTACGGCATGGATGAGGAAAGCGGCTATCGCGCCGTCTATTTTGCCGACACCAGCGCGCCTTCGCTGAGTGCCTACCAGCAGCGCGAGCGCTTCCCGGAATACGCTTTCCCCGAACCCGAAGTCTATGAGCCTTCCGAAGAAGAGCTCGCCTTTCAGGCGCGCTGGCGCGAGGAGCCGGTGCAGATGCTTGCCGAATGGATGGCGCGGCACGAGGAAGCGGTCGCCAAAGGCAATGACGCCGAGCTCACCCGCCTCTGGCAACAGGAAAAAGCGGTTATGCCGGCGCTTGCCGATATTGCTGCCATCATCAACCGCGAAAACGACGATGCCCCCAACGACTGGCATCTGCTCACCACCTATCTCGAAGAAGCCTTGCCGCAAACCAGCGAATATCTCGTGAACGACTTGGCCGATCATCCTGCCAGCATGTATTGGACGCTTGCCGAAAGCGAGATGGACGAGGAAGAGATTGAACACAGCGTGCACATGCATCAGGTGCTGACCCGGCAACTGCGCACCAACGGCGATTTGCGCTGGCGGCAATACTGGCAGCATGATCCGTGCGCAGTGATCGAAGTTGATTGGCAAATGCAGGGGGAACTGATTGATTTTTATGGTGATGACAGGCTGATTGCGCTGTGGCGCAAGACTTTGCCCAAGCTGCGCGACAAGCTCGATGCCATTGTTGCCGAAGCGCACGCCGCGCGAGTGATGAGTGCCTCCGATCTCGATCAGGTGCTGGAAGGGCATGTCGAAGCAGTGATGACGCGGTTGCGTCAGGACTTTGCCGAAGCCGATTTCGCACGCCAGCAGCAAATCATGGCGAAAGAACAGCAAATGCTCGCCGAGCGCATGGAGCGCCTGGCCGTGCATTTCGCTGCGCAAGGCTTTGTTGCCGAAGGCGAAGCGCCGACCAGCGCGCTCGATGCCGTGCGCAATTTTGATGAAGTCTATGGCTTGGGCGATGACCATCATCCGCTCGCGCCGATTGGCGACATGCTGGCGCAGCTTGCCGCTTATGAGGAAATGCCGGATCCCGATGCGGAAGAAGAGGATGGCGATGACGCGGCCGAGACCGTCGCGATCTTCGCGCGCTATCTCGAGGAAAGCGATGCATTTGTCGAGGATGAAAACAACGCTGAACTCGCGCGCCTCTGGGCAGAGGAACGCGTGCAACTCGCGGCCAATCCGCCGCAGGACAAGGCCCAGCTGTTCATGGTTCTCACCACGGGCGGCACGATTTCCCGCTATCTCCTGCGGCAGGGCAAGGTCAATCCGGTGGCGCAATCGCTGTTGCGCGAATGGTACGGTATTGGCGGGGAATTTGATGCCGCCGCGCCCGAATGGCGGCATCCGGTCGCGGGCGAATATGCCGTCAGCGCCATGCTGGACAAACACTATCCCTTTGCAGATCATCACGAATTTTCCGCCATCTTCGGCCAGCCCTTCTACGACTGGGTGCGCGATCTCGCGCTCGACGAGGCAGTGAAACGTGATTTCGTCGATGCCGTCCTGCAAAACGAAAGCCACCTCATGGGCTACCCGTACTTTACGCAGGAAGACCCGCGTGAAGGCAACGGCGACGTGCTCCTTTTCCAGCTCGATAGCCAGGAAGTAGATGGCGAATACGGCAGCATCATGTGGGGCGACAGCGGCATTGGCCATTTCTTCATTGCCCGCGAGGATTTGGCCGCGCGGCGTTTTGACAAGGCCTGGCTCAATTGGGATTGTTATTGAGAGGATGCCTGCCGTAGATTGGCGGGTATTTTATAAAAATGACAAAAATAGTCATTTTTTATCATGATGAAGCGCTTATGGTGAGAAAAAATAGCACAATAAGCGCTTAATAGTGAGAATTTTTACCACGGAGCAATAATGCAATACTGGCTGATGAAATCCGAACCGGACGTTTTTTCCCTCGACGATTTGCGCGCGCGTCCCGGGCAAACCGAGCCGTGGGATGGCGTGCGCAATTACCAGGCGCGCAATTTCATGCGCGAGATGCAGGTGGGCGACCAGGTATTTTTCTACCACTCCAATGCGACGCCGCCCGGCATTGCCGGCATTGCGGAAATCGTCGGCGCGGCACGCCCCGATCCCACGCAGTTTGATCCGGCGAGCAAGTATTTTGACGGCAAATCGACGGCGGACAAGCCGCGCTGGGATCTGGTGGACGTGCGCTTTGTGCGCGCCTTTCCTGCGCTGATTCCGCTGGAAACCCTGAAAAACCTGCCGGCGCTTGCCGGAATGCCGCTGGTGCAGAAGGGCAGCCGGCTTTCCGTAATGCCGGTTGCGCCCGAGCATTGGCAAATCATTCTGGAGCTTGCCGATGGATGAGGTGATTCGCGTCGAGGGCGTCTCGTTTTATCGCGGCAAGCGCGCGATTTTCGAGGATTTGTCTTTCTCGGTTGCGCGCGGCGAGGTGCTCGCCATCATGGGGCCGAGCGGTACGGGCAAGACGACGCTTTTGAAACTGCTGACCGGCCAGCTGAAACCGGCGCGCGGCGAGATTCATGTGCTCGGCGAACGGGTGGACAGGCTCGCCCATCGCGATTTGATGCGCCTGCGTATGCGCATGAGCATGCTTTTCCAGAGCGGTGCGTTGTTTTCCGATATGACGGTAGCAGAGAACGTGGCTTTTCCGGTTTCGGAAAAATATCGACTCGATCGCGAGGTGCTGGATATTCTCGTGCGCATGAAGCTGCATGTGGTGGGGCTGGAAGCGGCGGGGCAGTTGATGCCTGCTGAGCTTTCCGGCGGCATGGCGCGGCGCGCGGCGCTTGCGCGCGCAATCGTGATGGATCCTGAACTGATGATTTACGACGAACCGTTTACCGGCCAGGATCCGATTTCGCTCGGCGTGCTTGCCAAGCTGATTCGCGATCTCAATGACGGGCTGGGGATGACGAGCCTCGTCGTCTCGCACGATGTGGCAGAAGCGGCGCGCATTGCCGACCGCATTCTGCTGCTTGCCAATGCCGGGCTGGTGGCGATCGATACGCCCGCAGCGCTTTTCGCAAGCGATCATCCGCTGGTGCACCAGTTCATGCACGCCGAAGCAGACGGGCCGGTGGCCTATCATTTCCCCGGCAGCCGTTATCCGCAAAGCCTGTGGCAGGAGGAAAGATGATTGCCTTTCTGGAAAAAACCGGCCGCGCCAGCGTGGATGCGCTGGTTGGCCTCGGGCAGTTCGCGCTCTTCAATCTCGCCTTGCTGCGCTTTTCCGATGTGCTGGTGCGCAAGGCCTATCTTTGGGTGCGCGCGCTGTTTTCTGCCGGCGTGCTTTCCTTGCCGATCATTGTGGTGGCCGGCTTTTTTGTCGGCATGGTGCTCGCCTTTCAGGGCTACACCACGCTGGTGAATTTCGGGGCGGAACAGTCGCTTGGCATCATGGTGGCGCTGTCGCTCATGCGCGAGCTGGGATCGGTGGTGAGCGCCTTGCTCTTTGCCGGGCGCGCCGGTTCGGCGATTACCGCGGAAATCGGCCTGATGAAAACCACCGAGCAACTCGCCGCCATGGAAATGATGGCGATCGAGCCGGTGCGCCAGGTTGGCGTGCCGCGCTTCTGGGGCGCGCTCTTTGCGTTGCCGCTGTTGACCACGATTTTCGTGGCGGTGGCCATTGTTGGCGCCTATCTCGTCGGCGTGGTCTATCTGGGCGTGGATGGCGGCGTCTTTTGGTCGCAAATGCAAAACGGCGTGTCTTTTTATGATGACATCGTCGAAGGCATGCTCATCAAAAGCTTCGTGTTTGGCTGGCTGACCGCTGCCATTGCCGTCTATCAGGGATTTGCCAGCACACCCACCGTGCGCGGCATGGGCGCGGCCACCACGAAAACCGTGGTGCTTGCCTCGCTCGCCGTGCTCGGTTTCGATTTTATTTTGACTGCCATCATGTTTGGAGAATAACCATGCAATCGAGTCGCATCACCTATGCCGCTGTCGGCGCTTTTGTTCTTGCCGGATTGCTCGCCCTCGTCTATCTCGGCCTGAAAGTCAGCGACTTGAGCGGCTTCCGCGCCAAGGACAGTTATGAAATCACCGCGATGTTCAACGATGTCAGCGGGTTGTCGAAAAATGCCAAGGTAACGATGTCCGGCGTGCAGGTCGGGCGCGTGACCGGCATCAGCTATGATCCGCAGTTCTACCAGGCCAGGGTCTCGCTGCAAATTTCCGGCGAATACAAGGCATTGCCGCTTGATACCAGTGCGGAAATCCTGACCGCCGGACTTTTGGGCGAAAAATACATCGGCCTCACCCCGGGCGGCGACGACATTCCGCTCAAGGACGGCGACCAAATCCAGTACACCAGCTCGTCCATGGTGTTGGAGAAACTCATCCAGCAGTTCATCTCCAACATGAGCATGAATGCGGGAGAAAAGGGTTGAAAAAGCGGCTCGCCACTGGGATTGTGATGTAGCCATTCCAAAAAACAGCCTACGCTTGTGGGCTAGCCTTGCTGAACCCCATGAAAAATGCAAAAGCGTTTTATCGCAGGAATCCGTGCCATATTCGCATACTGCTTGCAACGAACGGGCTTGTTTTCTGACTTTGGCATGGTTGATGATTTGATGAGAAAATTTCCCATCAATAAGCGCTTGATATGCAAAATTTTCTCATAACAAGCGCTTGTTGGTGATAAAAAACAACTATTTTTATGCGGGTTGTGCGCGATTGACCCGCGCTTCGCGTATCGGCAGGTTGAGCAGGGCGGCGAGGCTTGCCAGCAGCATGTCGGCGTACCACATCCATTGGTAGTTGGCGAAATGGATGTAGGCCTTGCCGCCGAGCCAGGCGCCGAAGAAGGCGCCGATCTGGTGCGAGAGCAGGGTGAGGCCGAAGAGGGTGGCGAGGTAGCGGATACCGAAGAGTTTGCCGACGATGGCGGCGGTGGGCGGGACGGTGGCGAGCCAGGTGAAGCCGAGGCCTGCGGCAAAGAGATAGAAGACGAGATCGGTGCGCGGCGAGACGAGGTAGAGGGCGATCAGCGCGGTGCGCGAGGCATACATCCAGAAGAGCAGGTATTTGCTGCGCATGCGTCCGATGCCCCAGCCAGCGGCGAGGCATCCCAGCACGTTGGCCATGCCGATGATGGCGATGGAGGAGGAGGCTACTTCCGGCGGCAGGCCGCAGAGGGCGATTTCCTGCGGCAGGTGGGTGACGAGGAAGGCGATGTGGAAGCCGCAGGTGAAAAAGCCGAGATGGAGAAGGATATAGCTTCTGTCGCGGAAGGCTTCCCGGAGCGCCTGGCGCAGGGTTTGTTCGGGAACATGTCCGGCGGCGGGTGCGCTATCCGTATGGCCGCGCGTGACATGGCGGGCGACGGGCAAAATCAGCAGGCTGATGGCGGCCAGCGCCCATAATGCGCCTTGCCAGGCGATGGCAGGCATGAGAATGAGGGTTTGCAGCAGGGGCGCGAAGACGGTTTGCCCGAAGGAGCCGCCAGCGTTGACGATGCCGGAGGCGGTGCCGCGCAGGCGCGGCGGGATTTTTTGTGCGACCTGGCTCATGAGGATGGAATGGCTGCCGGCGCCGGAACCGAGGGCGACCATGAGGCCGAGAGTGAGGATGAGGCCGGTGTCGCTGATCATGAGCGGCATCAGTGCAAACCCGGCGATGAGGAGGAGCGTGCCCCAGAAGATGACGGGCCAGGCGCCGAAGCGGTCGGCCAATGCGCCGGTAAGCGGTTGCGAGACGCCCCACATGAGCTGGTTGACGGCCATGGCGAAGCTGAAGGCGCTGACGCTGATGGTGGTGTCGCGTACCAGCGGGATCATGAAAAGGCCAAGCGACATGCGCATGCCCATGGTGAGCATGAGGACGAAGGCGGCGGCAAGGACGATGAGCCAGAGGGTGCGTGGGTTCATGGTGGCGGACGGGATGTTATTAGAGGTGGTTTTTTGCGATGTTTTTATCATGGGAAGCGCTTCTGTGTGGTAAAAAATCTTTATTTTTATGATTTTTATGGAGTAATGAATTGGGGTTTGCGGGGCTACGCGCTGTCCGCCGTGATATGGCCGTGCGCGATATGGTAGCGCTGGTGGGCGCAGGGGATGGCGAGGGGGTTGTTGTCGCGGATTTGCGTGATGAAGATTTGCGCGCCGCTCGCGATGAGGAAGCCGAGGAGCATATGGCGGCGTTCGGGGTCGAGTTCGGCGCTGATGTCATCGACGAGCATGACGGGATGGTGGCCGAAATGGAGGGCGATGTGCTGCGACTGGGCGAGGATGAGGGCGGCCATCAGGGTTTTTTGCTGGCCGCGCGAATAGTGGTGGGCGATGTCGCGTTCGCCCGCGTAGAAGCGCAAATCGCTTCTGTGGATGCCGTCGCGCGTGTGCTTCAGGTGGCGGTCGCGGGCGAGATGGCGGTCGAGGAGGTCGGCGAGGTGGCTGTCCTGCGCCCAGCCGCGCTGGTAGTGGATGCGGATGGTATCAAGGCCGCCAAGTTCGGCGTGGAAGTGGTTCAGGGTTCGTTCGAGGTCGGCAAGGTAGGCGCGGCGGTATTGGTCGATGGCGTCGGCGTGCTCGGCCATGAGTTTGTGCCACGGACGGATTTGCGCGTCCGGCCAGTCGGCGCGCAGGGCGGCGTTGCGGTTTTTCAGCGCATACTGGTAACGCTGCCAGGCCGGGAGAAATCGTGGTTCGGCGTAGAAGAGGCCGTAGTCGGCGAAGCGCCTTCGGTGCTCGGGGCCCTGGTCGATGAGGGCGAAGTTGTCGGCATTGATGATTTCCACAGGGAGCAGGCGCGCGAGGTGGCTCAGGTTTTTCAGGTCTTCGCCATCCACGCGCAGGCGGTGTTCACGGGCGCTTTTTTCCATGCCGAGACGCCGCATCTGGCCGTTTTGCGCGAGGGTGGCGATGAGGCGGAATTGCGCTTCGTCGTGGCGGATGATGTGGCGGGTCTGGTTTTCGCGGAAGGATTTGCCGCGCCCCAGCGTGTAAAGCGCTTCGAGCAGCGCGGTTTTGCCCGCGCCGTTGTCGCCGCAGATGAGGTTGACGTGCGGATGGAAGGCTAGGGTTTGGCTGGCGAGGTTGCGGAAGTTTTCGCTGTGCAGGGTGGCGATGTGCATTATTGCCAGCCCCGGTATTGCAGGGCTTCGGCGATGTGCGCGAGGTCGATGGCGGAGGCGGCGTCGAGGTCGGCGATGGTGCGCGCGACTTTCAGGATGCGCTGGTGGGCGCGCATGGAGAGGTGCATTTGCGCGGTGGCGCGGTCGAGCAGGGCAAGGGCGGCAGGCGTTGCCACGAGGTCGCGGGTATGGGGCAGGGCGCTGTTGCGCATGCCCTGGCGCGCAAGCTGCCGTTCATGGGCGGCGGCGACGCGGGCGGCCAGTTCGGCGCTGCTGGTGTGGCTTTGCGGGCTGTCGCGCAGCTTGTCGGGCGGGATGCGGTTGACAGTGACGTGGAGATCGATGCGGTCGAGCAGCGGGCCGGAGAGTTTTTGCCGGTAGCGCGCGACCTGGTCAGGGGTGTCGGTGCAGGGGCGGTCAGGATCACCGTGGTAGCCGCAGGGGCAGGGGTTCATGGCGCCGACGAGCTGGAAGGCGGCGGGATAGTCGCATTTCATGGCGGCGCGCGAGAGGGATATGTGGCCGTTTTCCAGGGGTTCGCGCAGCATTTCGAGGACGCGGCGGTCGAATTCGGGCATTTCGTCGAGAAAGAGGATGCCGTTGTGGGCGAGCGAGATTTCACCGGGTCTGGGGATGGAGCCGCCGCCGACGAGGGCAACGGCGGAGCTGCTGTGGTGCGGGGCGCGGTAGGGGCGCTTTTGCCAGTGTTCGATGGCAAAGCCCTGGCTTGCAAGGGAGTGGATGGTGGCGGTGGCGATGGCTTCTTCGCGGCTCATCGGCGGCAGGATGCCGGGCAGGCGCTGGGCGAGCATGGATTTGCCGGTGCCGGGCGGCCCCGAAAGGAGGATGTGGTGGCCGCCGGCGGCGGCGATGAGCAGTGCGCGTTTGGCCGCTTCCTGGCCGATGACGTCGGCAAAGTCGGGATAGCGCGGCGGCGCGGCAGGCAGCGCTTCCGGCAAGGGCGGCCATGCGGCGCGGCCAAAGAGGATGGCGGCAAGTTCGGCGAGGGTTCGGGCGTGGCGCAGGTTGTCGCGCGAGATGAGCGCGGCTTCGGCGAGGTTGGCTTCGGGGACGAGCAGGGTATGGCCGGCTTCATCAGCGGCGACGGCGCAGGGCAGGATACCGGAGACGGCGCGGATGTCGCCAGCGAGGCCGAGTTCGCCGTGGCATTCGATGCCGTGCAGGCTGGCGGCGGGGATTTGTGCGGAGGCGGCGAGGATGCCAAGGGCGATGGCGAGGTCGTAGCGCGCGCCGTCCTTGGGCAGGTCGGCGGGCGCGAGGTTGATGGTGATGCGCTTTTGCGGGAATTCAAAGCCGCTGTTGAGCAGCGCGGCGCGTACGCGATCCTTGGATTCTTTCACGGCTTTTTCCGGCAAGCCGACCAGCGTCATGGACGGCAGCCCCGGCGAAAGATGCACTTCCACCTGCACGAGCGGGGCGCTCATGGCAAGCGGGGCGCGGGAGAGAATGGTGGCGAGCTGGATCATGCGGAAAGCGTGGTTGGGGGCTGTGAGAGGTCTGTTGGGGTTCGCCTTCGGCTCACCACCAACCTACATCGTTAATTTTATAAAATGGATGTTTATAGTGATTTTTTACCATAATGAAGCGCTTATGATGAGAATTTTTATCATGATAAGCGCTTGTTGCTGAGAAATTTTACCATTTACAGGTTTTGCAGGCGTTCCACGCCGGGGGCGTAGTAGTAAGCGCCGGTGACGGGGGTGGTGACGTGCTTGAGGATAAGGTCGGTTTTGCCGTCGGTTTCGCCGAACATGCTCAATAGCTGCGCTTCGATGTTGTAGAGGCGGGCGCTGTAGGCGATGAACATCAGGCCGTGCTCGCCAGAAGCAGTGCCGAAGGGCAGGCTGCGGCGCACGATTTTGAGGCCGACGCCATTTTCTTTGAGGTTGACGCGGCCAAGGTGCGAGTCGGGCAGGCGTTCTTCGCGCGAGAATTCGCGGTTGTCGGCCTTGGTGCGGCCAATGGCGGCTTCCTGTTCGGCAAGCGGGACTTTGTCCCATTTTTTGAGGTCGTGCCGGTATTTTTGCAGGAGGACGTAGCTGCCGCCAGCGTCCGCGCCTTCGGCAATGACGCCGACGCTCTGGATTTTCTCGTCGCCCTGCGGGTTTTCCGTGCCATCGACAAAGCCGTCGAGGCCGCGTTCTTCCACCCAGCGGAAGCCGTGGGTTTCGTCGGCAACGCGGATGTGCTCGCCAAAGGCGGCAAGGACGGCCATGGCGAGCGAGAAGTTGACGTCGGGGCGCACGGACTGGATGTGGATCAGGAGATCGTGCTGGGTGGCGGGCGCCATGCCGTTGCCAAGGGCGCGGAAGGGTTTGATGTCGCGGCCTTCTTCGTTGTGGCCGAATTGCGCCCAGCAGGCGCTGCCGAAGGCGAGGGTAAGACCGAGACGGGCGTCAGGATATTTTTCCTGCAACGTGGCAAGCTCGGCAAGGCTTTGTTTGCAGGCGGTTTTCAGGGATTGCGCGTCGCCAGCCAGATCGGCTTCGATAAAGATGGCGGCGGTGCAATGGTCGGGAATGATGGCGCTTTGCGGCTGGTGCATGGGGTATCCTTGAAATTGAATGTGCGGGAATTTTAGGCGCGATAGGCGAGTCCGTAAAGCATGCCGACCATGCCCGCGCCACCGAGCACGTTGCCGAGATAGACGGAGACCATGTTGTGGGCGAACTGCGCCCAGCTGATGTCGCCGCCGCCCCAGATGGCAGCCGGGATGACGAACATGTTGGCCACCACGTGCTGGAAGCCGATGGCGACGAAGGTCATCACCGGAAACCAGATGCCGAGCATTTTGCCGGCGGCGGACGAGGAGGCGTAGCAGAGCCACACGCCCATGCATACCAGCCAGTTGCAGCCGATGCCGGAAACCACGGCTTGCAGGAAGCTGTCTTCGACCTTGGCGCGGGCGACGGCAAGCGTGAGTTCGTGATAATGCCCTTCGGTGAGGCCGACGACGTGGCCAAAGAACCAGGCGACGAAGAAGGCGCCAAGCACGTTGAAAACGGTGACGATGGACCAGTTGCGCAGCCAGCCTTGCAGGTTGACGCGGCGTTTCAGCCAGGCGACGGGCAACACCATCATGTTGCCGGTGATCAGTTCGCCGCCGCCGACGAGAATGCAGATGAGGCCGACCGGAAAGACGGCCGCGCCGATGAATTTGCCAAGGCCGAGCAGCTCGGGGGAAAAACTCGCGGCGATGCGCAAATAGGCGAGATAGCCCACGGAAATGAAGGCGCCGCCGAGAAAGCCGAGGAAAGCCAGTGTGTGCCAGGCGGCAGCGGCTTTGGCTGCGCCTTTGTCGGCGGTGTAATCGAGAATGGCTTGCGGGGATAGGGTATCGGCCATGGCGTCCTCAATGCTAAAAAAATGGCGGTATTTTATAGCGCGGGTGGGGTGTGCACCATCTTTTAGAGCGCTTTTGGTTTAAATATTGACGACACTCAAAGGCGAATTGCTCGATTGGCATGGCATTGGAATTGGGGCAAGGGGGAAACAAAGTTTTCCACAATATTTGCGTCAACAAGTTCTACGCGATTTTCTGCATGGTTTTCTCTTGTCGAGATTGCGCTTTGCAGCCGCGCAGCCGGTTCCAAAAACAGGAACACGTTCTTTGCTTCGTCAAAGGGCGTGTCCCTGTTTTTGGAACCAAAGAAAGACGAGCCGGGCGCAGTTTTCCGCAGTCGCCAAGGCTTTTGGCGGCGGGCTTGTAAACTCGCTGTCGCTCAAACACCCAAGCCCGTATTTCCGCCAAAAAAGCTCCGCGTCTGCGCCATTTATCTGTGGATATGGCCATATTCTTGCGTTGCAACCAGCCACGGCGGGTTTGCCGCGAGAATGCGCGGATACATCGGGCAATCGGCGCTGTGCGCGCCTGGCAGATAGCCGCAGCTCATCAGGAATTCGCCGATGATTTCGCCGCCGATGAACTTGAATTGCTGTTTTTTGAAGGCCTTGAGCCATTGCGGCAGTAGCAGGGGATGTTGCGCATCCAGCCAGGCCTTGAAGCTGCCGTATTCGTGTTGCAGGCGCAGGATTTGTTGCGCGTTGTGGATGGCGGCGTTGATTTTGAGGCGGTTGCGCACGATGCCGGTATCGGCCAGGAGGCGCGCGCGGTCGCTGTCATCGTAGGCGGCAACGGCGGCGATATCGAAGCCGCTGTAGGATGCGCGAAAATTTTCCTGTTTTTTCAGCATCAGTGTCCAGCTCAGGCCGGCCTGGTTGATTTCGAGGAGAAGACGGCCGAACAGGGCGTTGTCGTCCTCGAGCGGGAAGCCGTATTCGTGGTCGTGATAATGCTTGTTGGGGTCGGTGCTGCCGGGCGGCAGGGCGTTGGCAAAACGGCAGTAACTCATGTTTTTTCTGGAAAATGGGAATTATGGGTGTTCGTGGATTTCATCGCCACGTACGCTGATGAATTGTGCATTGCTGACTGGGCGGATGTCGATTTGGTCGCGGTATTGCGCGTGGATGGCACGGGTGACGCGGCTGAATGGCGGGTTGCCATAATGGGGCAGCAGGTAAAAATCGACAAGGTGCATGGCTTTTGTACTTTCAAGTTGCGGCGCTTTTTCCGGTGCATCCATGGCGGCGCCGTAGGCGATGTCGGGGGCGACGACCATGCTGCCCGCAGATGTCGCTATATAGGGTTTGCCGTTGGTGACGGCTTCTTTGATGACGCTATCCAGGCCGCTGCGCTTGAGTTCCTGCAAGAGATAGAAGGTGTTGCCGCCGCCGATGAAGATGAAGTCGTTGGCGGCGATTTTCTGCGCAAGTTCGGCGTGGCTCATGGCGGAGAGATTGAGTTCATCGACGCGGATACCGAGTGTTTTGAAGGCGTTGCGGTCGTCATCCATGAAGAAGGTGATGTCTTCCACATCGCAGGCAGTGGGGATGAAGGCGACGCTTTTGCCAGCAGGTGGTTCGCCGATGAAGGCGGGAAAATGCGGAGCGACGTCGGCAAACGAGGCGGCGAGAAAGAGGGTTTTCATATTTTTCCTTTCTTTTGCGGATTATAGTAGTTTTTTACCACCAATAAGCGCTTATGATGAGAAATTTTATCACGAAAAGCGCTTATTTATGAGAAAATTTATCATGCGATATTTTAAGTGGCAGTTCGGGAATATGGATGCGTTTTCTTGCGGATCGTGCGCGGGAGTGGCAAGTATAGGGGAGAGGATTGCCAGTTTCTGTCAGGAGTGTCGGCTGTGCGACAATGTGGCGCGCCAAGCGGAAACCATCAGGCAGGAGGAAGGATGAAAGCAATGCCGTTTGTGTTGATCAGTGTGCTGGCGGGGATGATTGTGCCGCTACAGATTGCCTTGGTGAGCGCGTTTCGCCATACGGGAGGCGCGTCGCAGTTTCAGGCGACGTTTTATCTTTATGTGGGCGGCCTGCTCGGGGCGCTGTTGCTGTGCTTCTGGATGGATGGCGGGATCGTGCCGCCGACGGTGCGTGAAACCTCGTGGTGGATGTGGCTGCCGGGTTTGCTCGGAGTTTGCCATCTGGTGATGATGTTTGTGGCGGCGCCGCATATCGGGGCAGCGAGCACGTTGGTGTGGATTTTTCTCGGGCAGGTGCTCTTTGCCGTGTTTCTCGACCGGGCGGGATGGTTTGCCATGCCGGTCAGGCCGGTGAGCTTGATGAAGCTGTGCGGGATTGCCCTGATTTTCGCTGGCGCGGTGCTGATGATGCTGGACGGGAAGCGCTAGGGGCTTTTTCAGAAATCGAAAAGGCTCAGGTCTATGCCTTCTTGCTGCTGCCAGCGTTCGAGAAGGATGCGGCGCGGTACGGGAAATGGCGCGCCGCTTTGCGCTCCCTGGATGCGGTCGGTACGGAAATGGCGGAAATCGTCGCGCAATTCGCACCAGGCAACGAGCAGGCGGCAGCTGTCGAAGTAACCGATGGCGAGCGGCCAGACGGCGCGCTGGCTGGGTGTGCCGTTGACGTCGCAGTAAACAAGGAGAACGCGTTTTTCTTCGCGCAGCGCTTGCCGGATGAGGGCGAGGTTGGCGCTTTCGCTATCGGGATAATCATGGCTGCCGACGGGGTAGAGCGCCTGGTTTTGCAGGCTGGCGGCAAGCGCTGGCGGGAGGACGGCGTTGATTTTCCCGAGCACACTTTTGGCAGAGGCCGCGAGTTCACTTTCGGCGCGCCTTGCCACCCAGCGCATGCCAAGGACGAGAGCTTCGATTTCGTATTCGCTGAAGGTGAGCGGCGGCAGGAGAAAATCGTGCTGGAGGATGAAGCCGAGTCCAGCTTCGCCGCGGATGTCCGCGCCCTGTTGGCGCAGGGTGTCGATGTCGCGGTAGATGGTGCGCGGGCTGACGCCCAGTTCGTCGGCAAGGGCGTGGGCAGTCACGGGATGGCGTTTTTGCCGCAGGCTTTGCAGGAGTGTGAGCAGGCGTTGGGTGCGGAGCATGGGAGGGTTGGGTTTTGTTTATAAAGTTGGGAAAAATGATGTTATTTTCTCAATTGCAAGCGCTTATGATGAGAAATTTTCTCATGACAAGCGCTTATTGGTGAGAAAAAATACTATAGCCATTCAGTTGTTGAGAAAAAAATACTATAGCCATTCAGCCTGAAAACCTGCGCACAACTTTCAATAACAGGCGGCGTGGACAAGGTCGGGCAATGCTTGCTCGACATCAAATGCTAGGCTGTTGGCAATTATCGAGTGAAGTTTACGGGATTTCAGAAGGTAGTTTGAAATATTGACGGTTTTGTCGCTGTGCGATTTTCTCTATCCCTCTCTCCCACAACCTCCCCCTCGAGTGGGAGGGTTTTAGTTCATTGCTTTATTTGGATTTCATTGTGTTAAAGCATGAATTGTCAACAGCCCCTGGTGTCGGCCATGAATGGCCGACCTACTACGGGATGGAGCTGCGCCCAGGGGGGTTGAGGCGCTTCGTAGCCATTGCATGTATAAACAGATAAATCCATTTCGCTCTAGCCCACCTTTCGTAGGTCGGCCACTTTGTGGCCGACGAGCGTTCGATGTCGGGCACAAAGTGCCCGATCTGCGGCGATAATATTTTATAACTTGAACAAGAATAGTAATTTTTTACCATATCATAGCGCAGGTGGTAAAAATATTGGGGTTCGGCGAGGCTTTCCCCCAACCTTGTCCGCTTTTCTCTGCGGGTCAATGACAGGTTTGCACCCATCCTGCGCTGCCGCCTTGTTTGCGGCTGCTGCATGGGAAGCAGGCTTTGTCCGTTGCGCTAACGATCTGCCGGCTCAGGAAGAGTTGGCCGAGTTTTCCGGGGTTTCTTCAGGCCGGGAGGGTTCTCCCGCTGCGGGGGCATCGAAGAGTTCGCCGCGCACGCGCAGGGTGTCGATATCCTGTTGATCCAGCAGTTCTTCGGCGATTTGCGGGCGCAGTTCCGGGTCCTGCATTTTTTTTGCCCATTCGGCGAGGATGCCGTTGCGCAAATGGTTTTGCGATTCCACGAGTTCGCTGACAAGGCCGTAGCCGGAGGCGATGGAGGCGTGGCGGATGTCGTTGGTGAGCTGGGAGAGGATGGCGTTGTTTTCGATGATGGCGTTGATGTCGGTAATCATCAGCGGCGTCTTGCCCTGGAAGAGGCGGGTGCCGTTCAGGAAGGCGAGCGTTTCGTACATCATGTCTGCGATGGCGAAGAAGCCTTCTTCGAGGATCTGGGCGTGGCGTTTCCAGGCATCGTACTGGCGGAAGAGTTTGTCGTATTCGTCGCGGGTGTAATGGACGGGATCGGCGTCGGGGTGATGGTTTTCGCGGTAGGCGAGCGGGATGGGGGCATCGTCGAAAAGTTCGCTGCGGTCGGGCGTGTTGCCGGGGAACAGGGGGTTGAAGTCGTCGTCGTTGTGCATGGTGGTTCTCGGCGATATCAGGGGTTCAGGCTGGTGGTGATGGCGGTACTGAGGTCGGTGAGGATTTGCCGGTAGGTGGCTACGATGCCTTGTGCGTCAAGACTTGGCAAGGGGTAGTCGCGATTGAGGCTGTGGCTGGGCGGGCTGGCTTCGCCGGGCGCGCTGATTTGCCATTTGCTGCGGAAGATGACGTTGCCGCTGCGGTAGTCGGCGATCATTTCTCCGATTTGCACGTCGATGAGGCGCTCGGGGCGCAGGTTGCTGGCAATGGGATAGACGTAGATCCTGTCGCTGCCGGTGCGCTGGGCCAGCGCTTCACCGAGGACGCGGCGCAGGTTTTCCGGGAATTTCTGCCCCCAGAGCTGGGTTTTGTCGATGATAGTTTCGCCGTTTGCGTTGCGGTAGATGAGGTATTGCGCGGAGAGGTAGTCGGGCAGCGCGGTTTCGCGCAGGGCGTATTGGCGCGTGGCGGGGGCGTGGAAAGAAGGGTTCTTGTCGAGCGCTGGGGTATCGACGATGTGGTAGCGCGTGGGGGCACCGCAGGCGGCGAGCAACAGGGCAAGCAGGGGGAGGGCAAGGCGCGGCATGGTTATTCTCCGAAGACCAGCGAGTTGGGTTTGTGGTCGAGTTTTTTGAAGAGGACGTCAATGGCGTTGGCGGCGGCGCTCATGTCCTTGAGGGTTTCGCGCAGCGTCCAGTAGAGCGGCGAGTCGGGGCCGATGCCGTGCAGGGTTTCTTCGAGCTGTTTGGCAAGGGCGGCGATTTGGCGATCGAGGTTGGCGAGCGTTTTGCCCACGCCGTTGCCGGCGCTTTCCACGGATTTCATGGTGCGGCCGAATTGCACGACGCTGTCGTTCAGGGATTTGCCGAGCGCCTGGGTATCTTTGGCGGAGAGGAGGCGGTCGGCAGCGGCAGCGGCGGATGCGGCGCTGTCCAGGGTGGCGCCGGCTTTGTCGGCAAGGCTGTCGATCGGCAGCTTGCGAACTTTGTCAACGATTTCGGTGACGCCGTCGGTGATACGGGTGATGCCGGTGCTGCGCGAGGGCATGACGGCATAAGCGCTGTACGGGTCTTCGCCGAAGCGCTTGATGTCGTCGGGATATACGCTGAGCTTGATGTATTTGTCGCCGGTGATGAGGCTGTCGGTTTCCATCGAGGCTTGCAGGCCTTTGCCGACCAGCGCGGCGATGATGTCTTCCTTGTCGCTCCGGCCGTTCAGGCGTTCGATGCGGTCGGGCTCGACTTCGATGAGAACGGGGATGGCGGCCTTGTTGCTGGTTTCGTCGTAGAGGAGGCGGATGTCGATGACCTGGCCGATGTCGATGCCGTTGAAGGCGACGGGGGCACCAACACGCAGGCCGCGTACGGAGTCTTCGAAATAGACGACGTAATACTGCTTGCTGCCGCTCGGAACTTGCGTGGTGGCGCGTTCGGAGTCGTACAGGGTGAAGACGGCGTTGTCTTCCACCGGCCGGATATTGGGATTGAGCGAGGTGGGCGTGCTGAAGGTGATGCCGCCAAGCAGCAGGGATTCCAGCGACTGCATTTGCAGCTCCGCGCCGCTGGCGCCGAGGGAGAAATTGAAGCCGCTGACGTTCCAGAATTTGGTGTTGCTGTTGATGAGCTGGTGGTAGGGGGCGATGATGTAGGTAGAGAGTTCGATGCGGTCGTCGTGGTCGTTGTACCAGACCTGGTCAACGCTGCCGACCTTGATGCCGCGGTAGTAGATGGAGGTGCCCTGGTGGACGCCGGCGGCGCTGTCGGTGATGAGGCGGATGCGCAGCCCTTTTTCACTGGGCGGGATGAAGGGGGTTTCTTCCGCGCCGGTGAATTTGGTGCGATGTTCCGGGCTGCTGCCAGGGGCAACGGCGATGTAGCTGCCAGAAATCAGGGTGCCGAGGCCGGAGACGCCGGTCGCCGATATTTCCGGCTTGACCACCCAGAACACGGAATCTTCGCGCAGCAGCGGATTGGCGCTGCGCACCATTTGCGCGGTGACGATGATGTGGGTGAGATCGTCCGCGAGATGGACGTCGGTCACGGTGCCGACATCGACTTCCTTGTAGCGCACCTTGGTTTTGCCGGCTTGCAGGCCTTCTGCGGTGCGGAAGGTGAGCTGGATGCGTTCGCCGGTGTCGTTCAGGCGCTGGTAGGCGAGATAGAGGCCGATGGCCAGCGCCAGCAGCGGCAGAAGCCAGAGCAGGCCGTAGCCGTTTTTGTGGCTTCTTTCATTCAGTTCCGGGGTGGGCAGGTCTTGCGGTAGTTGTCCCATAAACGGCGGATATCAAAGGTTTCAGTGGCGAACATGGTAAAAACGACAACGCCGGCGAAGGCAAATATGCCCACGCCGGGCGAAATCTGCGCCAGTCTACCATGAATGAGGGCGCCCAGCAGGGCGACGACGAAGACGTCGATCATCGACCAGCGCCCGACAAAATGGATGAACTGGTAGAGGCGCGTTTGCAGGACTGGCGGTTTGCGCGGATAGGGATGCAGCAGCAGATAGAGCAGCACGGCAATCTTGAAGAGCGGAGTGGCAATGCTCGCGATAAAGATGATGGCGGCGATGACGTAGGAACCATGATGCCAGAGGAGGATGATGCTGCTGATGATGGTGTCGCTTTGCGGGGGCGTGCCGAGGAATTGCGTGTCGCTGATTGGCAGCATGTTGGCCGGGAAAAAGAGGACGATGGCGGTGATGAGGTACATCCAGGTGCGGTACTGGCTATCCGGCTTGCGGCTGTGCAGGTGGGCATGGCAGTGCGGGCAGCGCTTGCCGGGCTGGTTGACCACCGAACCGCATTCGAGGCAGCTGACGAAAGCGTGGTCGCGGCTGGTGGGGAGAGGGTTATTCGGGGTCATGCTCGTAGGCGGTGAAGATGGCGTCATCGAGGAAGAAGTAGCTGTTGACGAGTATGGAGCAGATCATCAGCGCACAGAAGGCCCAGAAGCCGCTTTCGAAGCGGATTTCCGCCATGGTGAGGATTTTGACCATGGTGACGATGACGCCGACGAGATAGACCTCGAGCATGTTCCAGGGCGACATCCACGCCATCCAGTGCAGGAAGCGGCGGGTGATGAAATTGAGGAAGCGCAGGCGGAAGCTGATGATGACCCAGAGCACGGCAAGCAGATACCACAGCGGCATGATGATGATGACCACGAGCACGAGCACGCCGAGGACGGGCAGATCATTGGCAAACAGGGTCTTGATGCTGGAAAAGACGGAGATGGTATTGATTTCCCCTTGCAGGTTCATGGTGATGAAGGGGAAGTTGTTGGCGATGATGAAGAGGATGAAGGCGGTGAGCGCCAGCATGAAGGCGCGGCGGAAGTCGGCGACGCCGCTGTCGATCACGCTGCCGCAGCAGCGGCAGCGCAGTTTTTGCCCCTTGCGGATGGGAATGCGACGGTGCAGGGTATCGCAGTAAGGACAGGCGATGAGATCTTTGCGGATCATGCGGATATAAAAATTGGCGGAATGAATCCGCCAATTTGCAGGTTTGCCGGTGCGGTTGTCAATCGTTGTTGAAGACGCCGAGCAGGTTCAAGAGGCTCACGAAGATGTTGAAGATGTTCATGAACAGGTTCAGCGTGGCGGTGATGTAGTTGGTTTCTTCGCCGTGGATGATGTTGGAAGTGTCGTAAAGGACATAGCCGGAGAAGATGAGCAGGAAAGCGGCGGAAACCACCACGCTCAGGGCGGGCATGCTGAAGAACATGGCGCCGAGGCCTGCCAGGAAGGCAACCAGTACGCCGACGAACAGGAAGCCGCCGAGGAAGGTGAAGTTCTTGCCGCTCATCAGCACGTAGGCGGACAGGCCGAAGAAGATGATGGCGGAGCCGACCAATGCTTTAACCACGACGCTGCCCATGCCCAGGCTGACGTAAACGTTCAGGGCGTGGGAGATGTAGAAACCGAGCAGGCCGGTGAGGGCAAAGAGGAAGACGATGCCGAGGCCGCTGTTGCGGTTGGCCTGGATGGCGAAAGAAAGACCGAACATGCCGATGAGGGCGACAAACCAGGGAAGCTGCACGTTCAGGTGCATGCCGACATAGGCGCAGAGCGCGCTGAACAGCACGTTCATGCCGAGCAGGATGTAGGTTTGGCGCAGTACCTTGTTGCGGGCGAGGATGCTGTCGCCGGAAGCGGTCTGCACGGTTTGCATGTTGAAATCAGTCACAAAGGGCTCCTGTTAGTGTGTTGTAAACCAAAGGCGATTTTATGGAGTCGCAAGTGTTTTGTAAAGGCGGCGACGGGTGATATTTCTGCAAGGATCGGGAAATATCATGTTTTATATAACGATTTAAAATAGTTGTTTTTTCTCATCAGCAAGCGCTTGTCATGAGAAATTTTATCACAACAAGCGCTTGTGAATGAGAAATTTTCTCGTCATGCAAAAACAGTTGCCATATGCGCGCAGAATGGGGGACCGGCGCACGGAACCGGCAAAAGTGCGCATGGTGCGTTTGCCGCATGACCGGCAGGAAGGGCGGCATTGCAGCTCTGGCCGCAAGGGGAATTACATCCTCGTAAAAGCGCGAATTTGCCCTGCCGATTCTCTATAATTGTCCGCTTCTCTCAACAATCAAGGAAAAATACATGAAAAAATTGCTGATGACCGCCGCTTTGGCTGCTTTATTGCCACTTTCCGCGCAGGCGCAGATGAAATATCTCGAAGGCCAGGATTACAACACTTTGCCCAAGGCGGTGGTAGCAGTGGAAAAGCCGACAGTCATCGAGTTTTTCTGGTTCGGCTGCCCGCACTGCTACACCCTGCATCCGGAATTTGAGCAGTGGATCAACGAGAAAAAGCCGGAAGGCGTCACCATTGAGAAAATGCCCGCCATTCCCAGCGACAACTGGGCAACCGGCGCGCAGCTTTTTTATGCGGCCGAGCAGTTGGGGCTGGATATGGCAGCGTTTGAAAAAGCGGCATTCGATGCCTTTCACAAGGACAGGGACCGTGGCGTGATCATCGATCCCAAGAAAGCACAGGGTTTCCTCGTCAAGCATGGCGCGGATGCCGCTGCCGTGGAAAAGGCATGGAATTCTTTTGCCGTGAAGCAGAAAATGGAACGCGCGCGCCAGATTTTTGATGATTCCGGCGTGGACGGTGTGCCGGCTTTCCTCGTGAATGGCCGCTATGTGGCGGGCGTGGGCAAATCCTATGAGCGCACTTTCGATTTGCTGCAAACCCTGGCGCTGAACAAGCCTCATCAGGAAAACGGCGAAAAACCGGCGGAAGGCAAGGCAGAGGAAGCACCTGCCAAAGCGGAAGAGGCCGGCAAATCTTCCTGATTGCCGCCCGCACATCAAAAAGCCGCGAGGGGAAATCTTCGCGGCTTTTTTGTGCGCGGTTTTCGTCAGGCGGCGATGTTGCGCCTCGCCGTCGTGCGCGTATTGGGGCGAATGCGGTAGGGCGGGGTGCTGGCGACGATATGGAGCGTGTCGGAGTGCTCGCCGGCGAAGGTGCGGTTGCCGATTTTTTCCGGCATAGCAATCTTGCCGGACAGAATGCCGTCCGGGTGATAGACCTGAATGATGTTTTAAATGGGGTGTTTTTGGTTATTTTTATCGTAAAAAATACTGAAAATAAATTCTTTTTATCGTGACAGGCGCTTCATGATGGGAAAATTTCCCAAAAAACAAAAAGCCCGCAGGGGTTCTGCGGGCTTTTGTCTTGCGGGGCGGGATTACTGGCCGTTCAGTACCGCGTTTTTCAGGTCGCCGTAGCCTTCCTTGTCCATGTCGGCAAGGGGGATGAAGCGCAGGGAAGCGCCGTTGATGCAGTAGCGCAGGCCGCCCTTGTCGCGCGGGCCGTCGGGAAAGACGTGGCCCAGGTGCGAGTCGGCGACGCGGCTTCTCACTTCCACGCGGCGCATGTTGTAGGAGTTGTCTTCATGCTCGGTGATGACTTCTTGCACGATGGGGCGGGTGAAGCTCGGCCAGCCGCAGCCGGAGTTGTATTTGTCGGCAGAGCTGAAGAGCGGTTCGCCGCTGACGATGTCGACATAGATGCCGGGCTCGAAGAGATGGTCGTATTCGTGGGTGAAGGCGCGCTCGGTGCCGCTTTGCTGGGTGACGTTGTACTGCATGGCGGACAGGCGCGATTTGATGGTGGCGGCATCGGGTTTGTGGTAGCGCGCGGGATCGAGGCTGTTGCCGCTGGCGGCAGGGGCTGCGGTTTGCGGCGCGCCTTTGTTGTCCGCCTTGGCTTTTTCTTCGGCTGACAGGGGTTTGTTGGCGAGCGCTACATCGATATGGCAATAGCCGTTGGGGTTTTTGGTGAGGTAATCCTGGTGGTAGTCCTCAGCCATGAAGAACTGCCTGAGCGGTTCGTTTTCGACGACGACGGGCTTGCGGTATTGCTGGGCAAGGTCGGCAAGCGCCTGGGCGATGACGGGTTTTTCGGCGTCGTCGGTGTAGTAGATGCCGGTGCGGTATTGCGTGCCGCGGTCGTTGCCCTGTTTGTTGAGGCTGGTGGGGTCGATGACGCGGAAGTAGTACTGGAGGATTTCGCTCAGGGTGATTTGCTCGGGATCGTAATCGACGCGCACGGTTTCCGCGTGGCCGGTATTGCGACGCACGACGTCTTCATAGCTCGGGTTTTCGGTGTTGCCGTTGGCGTAGCCGGAGACGGCATCGAGCACGCCGGGGATGCGCTCGAAATAGGCTTCAACGCCCCAGAAGCATCCGCCTGCGAGATAAATGGTTTTTTGATTCATGCTTTTGGCCTTGTCTTTGGATTTTTTGTAGAAGGTTTTGTGCGCGGCGGCAAGATCCGCTTCGGGGTTGGCAATCAGCGCCAGCGCCTGTTCGCGCGAGAGGTCGCCCTTGACGATACGCGCGACGTCGCCTTTTTTGTCAAGCAGCACCCAGCTCGGGTAAACGCCAACGCCGAGGCGCGAGACCCATTCGCCGCCGTTGTCGATGAGCACGCTTGGTTTTTTCTCTTTGATGCCCTGGTACCACTGGCGGAATTCCGCGTCTTCCATTTCGCCGAGGGCGCCGGGCGAGGCAAGGGTCAGTACGTTGACGTGGGCAAAATCCTTGTCTTGTTGCCAGTCGGCGGCTTCGGGAAGACCAGCGAGACAGAGCGGGCACCAGCTTGCCCACAGCTTGACCAGCGCGGGTTTCGCTTCGATGCGCGGGGATTGATGGGCGGGATCGGTGAGTTTTTCGAGATAGGCGTAGTTGTTGCCGGGCAGAACCTGGCCGCTGTTGCCGGAACCGGCGGCGAACGCAACTCCCAGTAGCAGGGCAGACAGGCCCAACCACAGTTTCTTTTGCATGTGAGTATCCTCGTTTTCGTGAATCTGCTGCTGGTTGCGCCGTCAGCGGGGCGTTATGGTATGACAAAAGCGCCTGCGGCGGGGAGATGAAAAGATTACCGCGTGATAAAGATTCTTTTGTGGTTTGGTTTTCATTTTTTAATTAAAAATGGTTGTTTTTTACCATCATGAAGCGCTTATGGTGAGAAATTTTATCGGAATAAGCGTTTATTGATGAGAAATTTTATCATGGCGGTTTTTCTCGGGAGAAGTAAAGCCGCCGCCGAAGGCGACATTGAGGGCGACCCAGGCGAGGCGCTGTTGCAGGCTGGCTTGCAGGAGCTGGCTTTGCGTTTGCACGATTTCATCTTCGGCGTTGAGCAGGGCCAGTTCGGTTTCCAGACCGGCGCGGATGCGTTCGCGCACGGCCTTGTGCTGCTTGCGGGCGATGGCGAGGATGTCGCGTTGCCGTTTCTCGGCATCTGCCGCGGCTTGCCAGGCGGAAAGCGCGTCGGCCGCTTCGCGCAGCGCCTGATAGACGTTTTTGTTGTAGCGCGCGATTTGTTCGTTGTATTCCGCCTGCTTGTGTTCGAGATTGGCTTCGAGCGCGCCTGCGGTGAAGATGGGCAGGCTGATGCTGGGGAGCAGTGCGCCGATCATGTTGCGGCTGTTGGGAAAGTCGCCGATTTGCAGCACCGACCAGCCAGCCAGCGCGCTGATTTTGATGTTGGGATAGAACCTGGCTTCGGCGGCTTTGACGAGATGGCCGCGCGCGAGTATGCCTTCGCGTTGCGCGGCGAGGTCGGGACGCTTGCCGAGAAGGTCGGCAGTGAGCGCCTGCACGGGCGGCGCGGGCAGGGCGCGCGCGGGTTCAGGCTGTAATCCGGCGAGCGCGGTCGGCGATTGTCCGCTGATCAGGGCGAGGCCGTGGCGGATTTGTTCGCCTTTGTGCTCGAGGTCGCGGATGGCGGCCTGCAATTGCTGCTCGGCCGATTGCAGGGGATAGAGCTGGCTGGGCGGCATGAGTCCGGCCTTGATGCGATCGTGCAGCAGGGGCACCTGCTTTTTCTTGATGGCAAGGCGCTTGTCGAGCAGGGCTTTTTGCGCGTCCAGGGTTTGCAGCTGGAGGTACTGGGTGGCGACGGCCTGGGCGAGGACGAGACGGGTTTGCGCGATTTCGTAGGCAGTGGCCTGTTTTTTGCCGATGGCGGCAGCGAGTTCGTTTTTGTGCTCGCCCCAGAGATCCCAGCGCCATTGACCCTTGAGTTGCAGGGTGCCGTAGTCGATGGTGTCGCCGACGATATGCGAAAGGATGGGGTATTCGTTCAGGGCATTGTGATGAATGGCGGCGCCAGTGGTGGAAAAGCCGGTTTGCACGCCGAGCTGCGAGGCGGCGAAGCCGCTCTGCGCTTCGGCCTGTTGCAGGCGGGCAAGCGCTGCGGCAAGGTCGGGCGATTGTTGCAGGGTGGTGTCGATGAGGCGGTTCAGGGTGGCGTCATCAAGCGCTTGCCACCAGGTGGGCGAGATGGGCGGCACGACGTGGCGGGCAAGATCGAGGGCATCGGCTTCCACGGGCTGCGCCAGTTCCTTTTCCGGGGGCGGCGTGGCGCAACCGGCGATAACGAGGGCGAGCAGCAAGGCGGTCAGGCGTTTCATGGCGCAACTCCCGCCTGCGTTTCCACGCTGGCTTCCACCGACATGCCGGGCAACAGGCGATCAGCTTCAGGCTGGCCGTCGTCGAGGAGGATTTTCACCGCGATGCGCTGCGCGACCTTGACGAAATTGCCGGAGCCGCTGTCGGCGCGGATGATGCTGAATTCGGCGGTCGAGGCTGGCGCCATGTCGCCGACCTTGCCGTGAAAGACGAGGCCGGGCAGGGCATCGACGCGGATGGTGGCCGTTTGGCCACGGCGGATGTTGGCGGTGTCGGCTTCCTTGAAGTTGGCGATGATCCAGCGCTCCGGCGGCACGATAAACATGAGCTGGCTGCCCGCGGTGACGAATTGCCCGGTTTTCACGCCGATTTCGCCGAGCTTGCCGTCGGCGGGCGCGAACACGGTGGTGTTGTCGAGATCGATGCGGGCGAGCGCCAGCATGGCGCGGGCGTTGTCGATACCGGCTTCCACGCCGGCTTTGCCGGTTTCCACGCCGAGAATGTCCTGCTCGGCTGCGGTGTACTGGGCTTTCGCCTGGGCAAGGGCAGCCTCGGCCTGCTCCAGGGCGCTGACAGCCTGGTCGATTTCGCGTTTGGCAATGCCGGCGCTGCCGCGCACGCTGTTGATGCGGGCGAGGTTGGCAGCGGCGAGGTCGCGCTGCACTTCGGCAAGATGAATGGCGGTTTTGCGGGCATCGATGCCGGCCTGTGCGGAGACGCGGCTCTGCCCGATCTTGTCGCGCCCGCTTTCCTGTCCGGCGACGCCGGCTTCGGCCTGCGCGACGCGCGCGGCATAGGGCGCGTCGTCAATTTTCACCAGCGCCTGCCCGGCCTTGACGTCGGCAAAGTCGCCCACCAGCACTTCTTTCACGTAGCCGCTCACTTTCGGGCTGATCGGCGTGGTATGGCCGCGGACGTAGGCGTTGTTGGTGGAGACGATGCTTGAGGTAAACGGCGGCAGCTTCCAGGCATAGAGCACGGCGAGCACGCCGGCAATCAGGGCGATGACGAACAGGAAAGTGCCGAGCAGGCTGCGCTTTGGTGGTTGCCAGCTGTCGCTTGCAGGCGTTACGGGTTCGGGCGGAAGATCGGGAGTGTCTTCTGTATGGCTCATGAGGATTCCTGGTTGTTTTTATAGGTTGAGCATGGCAAACAGCCGTTTTTTCTCTTCGGCGATGATGTCGATGCGCCGGTAGCGGCGGTATGCCCAGAGGGATGCGGTAATGAGAAAGGCGGCAAAGGCCAGCGCGCCGATCAGGGTGAAAAAGTCCTGATAGGCCATCACGGCGGCTTCGCGCACGGCCTGCGAGGTGAGCATGCTGGCTGCCTTGCCTTGCAGGACGGCGGGATCGCTGCTGTGGGCGGCATGCTGGTAGGCAAATGCTTGCAGGGTTTGGGCAACAGCGGGGTCGGTGAGCGTGAAGTGCTGGGTGATGTCTGCCAGATGAACGCGGGTGCGGATGGTAAGAAAGGCGCTGAAGATCGCGGCGCCCGCGAGGCCGCCCAGGGTTTGCGCGATGCCGAAGACGGCGGAAAAGCTCATGAGATATTGCGGGCCTTTGGCAAGCGCGCGCACCAGCCCTTCCAGCAGCATGGGGCCAAGAAAGTACAGCGTGGAAAAGGCGATGATGGCCTGGCTGGCATAGAGCTGCACGGGGCGGGTTTGCGTGCCCACATCCATGTCCAGCCACGCGCCGGCGGCAATGCCCAGCAGGGCAACGACCACGGGGCGGCGGATGTCGTCCACATCGAGGCGCACCAGGCTCATGACGACGCCAAGCGCCGAGGCGGCAAAGACGATTCCGTAAAACGTGGTCATTTGCGCGCTGCCCATGCCCAGCGTGGCCATGAGTCCGGCAGCGCCCACGGTGTGCTCGGAAGTGAGCAGGCGGACGACGGCGCTGGTGAGCGCAAAGGCGGCAATCTGCGGCATCGACATCCAGCGCCAGTCCAGCATGGGATTTTTGCGGTGTGCTTCGATGAGCAGCGCCGTGCCGCTCATCGCCATGCCGCCAGCCAGCAGCCAGCCCAGCCATGGCGTATCCCACCAGACGATGCGCCCCTGCACCATGAAGGCGCAAAGCAGCGCCGCGCCACCGGCGAACAGCGTGAAGCTGAGCCAGTCGAGCGCGGTGAGCGCGGGTTCCTGCGGGCCGGGCGGAATGGGCAGCCAATAGACGAAAGCCATGGAAAGCAGGGTGAGGCCGAGGAGCAGCCAGAAAATGGCGGTGATATGGCCATCGGCAAAAAGCGCGGGCAGGATGGCCTGGGCCAGCGGCATGCCGAGCTGCATCACGCCAAGCCCGAGGAGCACGCCCGCAAGTTTCTGCTGGCCGCTGAAGGTCTGCATCATGTAGAACATCGACAGCACCATCAGTCCGCTCGCCGCCACGCCGGCAAAGCCGCGAGCGAGCAGTTCGGCAACATAGCCGGGAAAGACGAGTTGCAGCACGTTGCCGAGGAGCAGAAAACCGAGCACCCAGCGCACGAAGCGCTGCAAGCCGAAATGCTGGCGGATCTTGAAAAAGAGGATGCTCATGCAGGCGTAGGTCATGTAATAGGCGACCTGAATCCAGCCGCCTTCCTGCAAGGTAAGCCCCAGCTCGCCGCGCAACTGGGGCAGGGCAGCCATGAGCAGGCCGTTTTGCAGGCCGGCAACCAGCGACAGGAAAAGGCCGACCAGCAGATAGGCCACGCGCCGCACACCGGGATGGTCGGGCGAGGCGGGCGAACCGGACATGATGGGCTGTTCGTGCGGCTTGAAACGGTAGCCGTCGGAGACGAAGGTCATGATCCCAGGCAGATTACAAGAAAGGCGACATTATAGGCGCTGCGCCAGCAGTGGGGGCAACACTTTTGGTTAGGTTCGTTTTTTATAAAATGATCAAAAATAGTTATTTTTTACCATGAATAAGCGCTTATAATGAGAAAATTTATCGTAACAAGCGCTTTTTTATGAGAAATTTTCTCATTATGATATTGCAGGAATATCCGGGAACAGGGCGAGCTGGGGATTGTCGTCATCCGCTGGTGTCGCGGGCGCGCGGAGAAAATGCGGCACGGCATCCTGCGCGGGCGGGAAAAGCTCGAATTGCTGGACGGGGCGCTTTTTGCCGCCTTGCTGCCGCAGCCAGGCTTCGCGACGGTAAAGCAGGCGACGTTTGTGGCTACGGCGCAGAATGGCGCGTTTTCCCTCGTCGTCAGCCTCATCCCATGCCGAGCGTTCGGCGATGCTGCGAAAGCACACCTGGCAAATTTTCTGGCGACTAAAGCGGCAAACCTGTTGGCAGGGATTCTGGATGGCGAAATATTCGAGCTGGTTCATTGCGGATCATGCTGTTGACGGGGCCGGGCATGGCGAAACATGCGTGCCGGGGGCGGATTGTGGTATTTTGCCACGTTCGCCGTAATCGCAGGAGGTTTTCCCATGCACATTGCCATCAGTGGCGGCCGCGGATTCGTGGGCCGTGCGCTGGCGCAACGCCTGGCCGGCAAGGGTCACGGGATCGGCATCCTGTCGCGGGCATCCGGTGAAGACGCGCGGGTGACGGCTGTCGATTATGAGAACGATGCATCCCTTTTCGCCGCCTTGCAGGGCAAGGACGCGCTGGTGAATCTCGTCGGGATTTTGCACGCACGCGATGCGGCAACTTTCGATGCCGTGCATCACCAATTGCCGCTGCGCCTGCTGCGGCAGGCGGCGCGCGCCGGTATTCGCGACATGCTGCACATGTCGGCATTGGGCGCAAGCCCGACCGCGCCCAGCGCCTATCTGCAAAGCAAGGCGGCGGGCGAGCGCGCGCTGTTTGCCGAAGGCCGGCGTCTTGGCGTGCGCGTGGTGGTGATGCGGCCGTCGGTGATTTTCGGGGAAGACGAAGGCTTTTTTCATATTTTTGGCAAATGGCTGAAGAGATTGCCGCTGATGCCGCTGCCGTGCGCGCAGGCGATGTTCCAGCCGGTAGCGGTGGAAGATGTGGCGGCGGCTTTTGACTGGGCGCTGGAATCGTCAGTCGATCAGAAAGCCTTTGCCCTCGGAGGCCCGGAGACAATGACGTTGCACGAAGCACTTCTGCGCATCTGTGCGGCCAACGGCTGGCGGCGGCGCATCGTGCCCCTGCCGGACATGCTTGCCAGATGGCAGGCACGCGCGGGGGACTGGCTGCCCGGCGCGCCGTTTACTTACGACAATTACCTCAGCATGCAAATCCCCAACATCACGGACGATAATCCCTGGCCGCTGATGGGGATTGTGCCGCATCCGGTAAAAATTCCCGTTTTTTGATGAATAACAAGCGCTTTTTACCGCAACAAGCGCTTCATGATGAGAAAATTTTTCATTTATAAAGGTTAGCTATGGCATTGCTCGTCGCACGACAACTTTCTCTCGCCTTTGGTCACCGTCCACTGCTGGACGACGTGAATTTTGCCCTCGAGCGCGGCGACCGCGTTGCGCTTCTGGGGCGCAACGGCGAAGGCAAATCCACGCTGCTCAACGTGCTGCGCGGCGCGCAAACGCCGGATGATGGCGAAGTGCAAAAAGAGAGCGGCGTGCAGGTGGCGTGGTTGCCGCAGGATCCGCCGGCGGCGGACGCGCGCACCGTGCGCGATGTGGTGGCGGACGGCATTGCCGAAGTCTTTCAGCTGCTTGGCGAATATCAGGCGCTCCTTGAACACCCGCATGATGATGCGGCGCTTGCCGCGCTTGAAGCAGCGATCAGCGCTGCCGATGGCTGGAATGCCGAAGCGCGCTTGGCGCAAATGCTCACCCGCTTCGAACTGGACGGCAACGCGAAAATGGCTGATCTCTCCGGTGGCTGGCGGCGGCGCGTGTGGCTTGCGCGCGTGCTCATTGCCAGGCCCGACGTGCTGCTGCTGGACGAGCCGACCAACCATCTCGACATGGGCGCGATTGCCTGGCTGGAAGGCGTGCTCAAAAGCTTTCCTGGCGCGGTGATTTTCGTCACCCACGATCGCGCCTTTTTGCAAAACGTCGCCAACCGCATCTGGGAACTCGATCGCGGGCGGCTGCTCGACGTGAAAAGCGATTACCGCCGCTTCCTGCAAACGCGCGAGGAAATGCAGCATGCCGAGGCGGAAGCGCAGGCGAGGTTCGACAAAAAGCTCGCCGAAGAAGAGAAATGGATACGCCAGGGCATCAAGGCGCGGCGCACCCGCAACGAAGGGCGCGTGCGCGCCCTGAAAGCCATGCGCGCCGAACGCGCGGCGCGCGTATCGCGCCAGGGCAAGGCCACCTTGCGGCTCGATGCCGGAGAGCGCAGCGGCCAGCAGGTGATCGTCGCCGAAAACGTGCGCTTTGCCCATCCCGGCGCGCCGGATTTGATTCGCGATTTCACGGACATCATCGAGCGCGGCGAAAAGATCGGCCTCGTGGGCGCCAACGGCGTCGGCAAGACCACGCTCCTGAAGCTGCTGCTAGGCGAACTGCTTCCACAAAGCGGTACGCTGCGCCACGGCACGCAGTTGCAGGTCGCCTATTTCGACCAGCTGCGCGCGCAGCTCGATGAAAACGCAACCCTGCGCGACAGCGTGGGCGAAGGCAGCGAATATGTGGAAATCGGCGGCGTGCGCAAACATATCGCAAGCTATCTGCAAGACTTCCTCTTTCCGCCGGAACGCTGGCAAACGCCGGTATCCGCGCTTTCCGGCGGAGAACGCGCCCGTCTTCTCTTGGCGCGCCTGTTTGCGCAACCGGCGAACGTCCTGGTGCTTGACGAGCCGACCAACGATCTCGATATCGAAACCCTGGAACTCCTGGAAGAAGTGCTCGCCGACTATCCGGGCACGGTGCTTTTGGTCAGCCACGATCGCGCCTTTCTTGATGCCGTGGTCACAAGGCTTTGGGTGTTCAACCAGGCGAAAAACCGTATAGAGCACATCTATGGCGGCTTTGACGACTGGTTGCGCCAGGGCGGCACTCTTGAACAACTGGAAGCGGCAAAGGCGATGCCGGAAAAGCCCGCCCAGGCCGCGCCGCAGGCGAAAGCGGCGGTTGAAACCAAAACGGAAGGAAAAGTGCGCCTTTCCTACAAATACCAGCGTGAACTCGATGAAATGCCGGCGAAAATCGAGGCGGCGGAAGCGACGGTCGCCGCGCTTTCCGCAAACGTGCAGGAAAGCGCTTTTTACGAAAAAAGCGCGGAAGAACAGGCGCAAACCTTTGCCGAACTGGAAAAGGCGCAGCAAACGCTCGATGCGCTGATGGAGCGCTGGATGCAGCTGGAAAGCGGCGAAGTGTGACGCGCAGGTCGCGCTTCAGAAGCCTGCGCGGCGTGATGACCGCGAGTTGCGCTTGTTTTTGGGCTAATTCATAAAAATCGCGTTTATGGCGTGTTTTTATCACCAATAAGCGCTTATCGTGAGAAATTTTTGCACGATAAGCGCTTATTGGTGAGAAAATTTCTCATTGTGATGAGTTTTCAGGAATCTGCCAGTCTGCCGGGATTTGCGCGGGATGATGGATGGCGATGATTTTCATGGGGCTGCGTTCCCCGCTTTCAACGCTGACATCGCGTTTGCCGACGCCAAAGAGCTTCGCGAGCCATTTGCACAGATAGGCGTTGGCCTTGCCGTCTTCCGGTGCGGCCGTGATGGCGAGTTTGATGCGGCCGTCGTGGATGCCCTGATATTGGTCACGGCTGGCGCGCGCGGTGATTTTCACCGCGAGCATCAGGGTGTTGCCCTGCCAGCGCGCCGGATGATCATTGTCCATGTCAGAAGTGGCCGCCGATCATGGCAAAAGCAATGTGGAAGGAGAGTTTGCCAAGCGCGTATTTGCCGAACTGCACGCCAAAAAGCACGATGATGGGGCTGAAATCGAGGCCGCCGAAGGAGGGGATGATGCGGCGCAAGGGGGCCATGATCCATTCGTTGCAGGCGAGCATGAGCTGCATCAGCGGCTGGCGCGGGTCGGTTTGCAGCCACGATCCGATGACGACGATGATGAGCGAATACATGACGAGATCGAGCCAGGTGCCGAAGAAGAGTTGCAGAGTGCCGATGATGAGTGCGGCCGGCAGAGGCAGGGGCAGCGGGCGGGTCAGCAGAAAGGCGGCGAGAATGGCGATGATGAGCGCGACGATGAGGGCACCGATATCCCGGCGCCGCGCAGGAATGAGGCGGGAAAACGGCAGCACGACGGGGTTGGTGAGCTGGTTGATTTTTTCCAGGATGGGGTTGCGGCCAAGGCGGTAGGCATTGGCATGGAAACGGATGAGGAAAACGGCGATGACGAGCTGGACGAGAAAATGGATGGGGTCGAAGTTCATTGCCAGTCTCCGGTGAGTTCGTCGTTGATGGCCCGGCTGCGGCTCACCACGGCGTCCATGGCGCGGGCAACGAGCTGGTCAAGATGTTGTTCGTCAAAAATTTTGATGGCCTGTTCGGTGGTGCCCTGCGGAACGGCAATGCCTTTGACGAAGGCGGAGAAGTCGGTATGTTTTTCTTCGTCCATGGCAAGCGTTGCCGCGCCAAGGGCGGTGAGGCTGATGATGTCGTAGAGTTCGTCTTTTTCAAAGCCGTAGCTTTCGCCCGCGGCCATCATCGCCTGCATGAAGCGGAAGAAATAGGCGATGCCGGAGCCGGAAAGGGCGATGAAGCCGTCCATTTGCGTTTCGTCGTCAAGCCAGGCGGTGGAGCCGACGGCGGAAAAGATTTCTTCGATGACGGCTTCGTCGGCCTCATCGAGTTCGTCTTCGGTATAAAGGCCGGTGAGCGCGGCCTGCACGCTGGCGGCGACGTTGGGCATGGCGCGCACCAGCGTGATGTCGTCGCCAAGGAGCTTGCGGTAGTCGGCGAGCTGGATGCCGGCGGCAACGGAAATGACGACCTGCGCGTTGAAAGGATATTCGCGGATCTCTTCCAGCACGTCGCGTATTTGCTGCGGCTTGACGGCAAGGATGAGGTAGTCGGCATTTTCGCAAAGCCAGCGGTTGTCGGCGCGGCAATCGATGCCAAAGCGCTTGCTGACGGCAGCGGCGCTTTTTGCGTCGTGCGTGCTGGCGATGAGATTTTTCGGCGAGAAACCGGCCTCGGGCTGAAGCAGACCGGCAATGAGCGCGCCAGCCAGGTGGCCTGCGCCGAGAAAGCCTATGGTGGGAGAAGACATGGAGGACTCCGGCAGAAGGAAAAACGCCGCGATGGTATCACGAGCGGCTACGAATTTTGCGGCGTTTTGCGATAGAATGGATCTGGATTATTTGTAACAAAAGGATTGACTATGGCCACGGAGATGAAACTCGATGATTTGCTGCGCTTTGCCCACCGGCAGGGCGCATCGGATTTGCACCTGAGTTCGGGGCTGCCGCCGATGATTCGCGTGGATGGCGATGTGCGGCGTCTGAATGTGCCGCCGCTTGACAAGGATGATCTGCGTTCGATGATTTACGAGATCATGAATGATGTGCAGGTCAAAAATTTCGAGGAAACCTGGGAGGCGGACTTTTCCACGGAGGTGCGCGGCGTGGCGCGTTTTCGCGTCAACGTGTTCCACCAGAACCGTGGCCCTGCTGTGGTTTTCCGTACGATTCCGAGCCGCGTACTGTCGCTCGAGGATTTGCAGGCGCCAGAGAAATTCAAGGAGATTATTGATGTGCCGCGTGGTCTGGTGCTGGTGACCGGGCCGACCGGTTCGGGCAAATCAACCACGCTGGCGGCGATGCTCAATCACATCAACGAAAACAAGCACGAGCATATTCTTACCATCGAAGATCCGATCGAATTCGTGCACGAGTCGAAAAAATGCCTGGTGAACCAGCGCGAAGTGCACCGCGATACGCAAAGCTTCAACAACGCGCTGCGCGCCGCCCTTCGTGAAGACCCGGATATCATTCTGGTGGGCGAGCTGCGCGACCTGGAAACCATCCGTCTGGCGCTGACGGCCGCGGAAACGGGGCACCTGGTGTTCGGCACGCTGCACACCTCGTCCGCCGCGAAAACCATAGACCGTATCATCGACGTCTTCCCCGGCGAGGAAAAGCAGCTGGTGCGTTCCATGCTGTCCGAATCGTTGCGCGCGGTTATCGCACAAACGCTCCTGAAGAAAATCGGCAGCGGACGGGTGGCCGCGCACGAAGTGCTGGTTGCGACAAGTGCGGTGAAAAACCTGATCCGCGAGGACAAGGTGGCGCAGATTTATTCCATGATCCAGACGGGCGGCCAGTACGGCATGCAGACGCTGGATCAGGCATTGAGAGGGCTGGTCAACCAGGGACTGGTCGATCGCGAAACCGCGCGTGCCAAGGCGCACGACAAGCAGGCATTCTAAGGAGGACGCATGGCTATCCCGAAGTCAGAAATACGAAATGTATTCAACAGGCTGGTCAAATTTGCTGCTGATCAGAAAGCATCGGATATCTTTATCAATACCGACCAGTACGTTTCCGTGAAAACCAACGGCGTGCTCAATCCGGTGAAGCAGCTCTTCATGGAAAAAGAGGATGTTTACAACCTCATTGAAACCGTGGCACGCAAGGAAGCCTATGAGACTTTCCTGGAAACCAACGAGCTCAACATGATGGTGGAAGTGCCGGATGTGACCTATCTGCGGGTCAACGTTTACATGCAGCGCAACATGCCTGGTCTGGTCATGCGCCTGATTCCGTCCGATATTCCCCGTCTCGAGGATTTGAACCTGCCGCAGCCCGACGTGCTGCGCCGCCTCGCTCTGGTGCGCCGTGGTCTGATCATCGTTGTCGGTGCGACCGGTAACGGTAAGTCCACCACATTGGCGTCAATGATCGACTACCGCAACGAAGAGCGGCAGAACCACATCATCACCGTGGAAGACCCCATCGAATTCATGCACAAAAACAAGAATTCGGTCGTCATCCAGCGTGAAGTGGGCATTGATACCGATTCTTATGGCACGGCGCTGAAAAACTCGCTGCGCCAGGCGCCAGACGTCATCCTCATCGGCGAGATCCGCGATATCGATACCATGCAATATGCCATGCACTTTGCCGAAACCGGTCACCTGTGCCTGGCTACCCTGCACGCCACCAACTCCGTGCAGGCGCTCGACCGCATTTACAACTTCTTCCCGCGTGACCAGCGCAAGGCATTGCAGGCGGAACTCGCCAACAACCTCGTTTGCCTCATCACCCAGCGTCTCCTGCCGAAATCCGACGGCTCCGGGCGCGTGGTGGCCATGGAAATGATGTACAAAAGTCCGTACATCGAATCGCTTGTGGCCGACGGTGATCTGGAGAAAATCCCCGAGGCCATCGAGCGCGGCCGCCCCGAAGAAGGCCTCATGACCTTCGACCGCTGCATTTTCGACCTCTACGAGCAGGGCACCATCAGCTATGCCGACGCGCTGGAATTCGTCGAATCACCGAACAACTTCCGCATCCGCATCCGCACCATGTCCAAGCGTCGTCTGCCCACCGAACTGCAAGGCAGCGGCGATATCTACGCGGTGCAAAGTGATGATGCGCTCGAGCGCGAACTCTTGCGCAAGGAACGAGAGGCTCGCGAACAGCAGCGCCGCGACGGCAAGCGCGCCATTGGCACCTGAGCCGCGCCGCATGCACAAAGCCTGCCGCTGGCAACATCGGCAGGCTCTGTTTTTTATAAAACCCTTTAAAATCGTTATTTTTTACCATCATGAAGCGCTTTTCGTGAAAAATTTTCTTAGCATAAGCGCTTGTTAGTGAGAAAATTTATCATATCTGCCTGTCCCGATATTCCTGTATGAGCGACTACAAAGCCTCCGACCTCGAACTCCTGAAAGGCCTGGATCCGGTCAAACGCCGCCCCGGTATGTACACCGATACCACGCGCCCCAACCATCTCGCCCAGGAAGTCATCGACAACAGCGTCGATGAAGCGCTTGCCGGCTACGCGAGCCGCATCGAAGTACGGCTTTACCGCGACGGCTCGCTCTCGGTGCGCGATGACGGGCGCGGCATGCCCGTCGATATCCATCCCGAAGAAGGCGTCTCTGGCGCCGAACTCATCCTCACCCGTCTGCACGCCGGCGGCAAGTTTTCGCGCAAGAATTACAGCTTTTCCGGTGGCTTGCATGGCGTGGGGATTTCCGTCGTCAATGCGCTCTCCAAGCGGCTGGAAGTGGAAATCGAGCGCGACGGCGCGCGTTACCAACTCGCCTGCGAACATGGCAACGTCGTCGATGCCTTGCATGCAGTGGAAGCCATCGGCAAGCGTCGCCACAGTACCTTCGTACGCTTCTGGCCGGAAGCAAGCTATTTCGACAGCGCCGCCTTTTCCGTCTCGCGCCTTACGCAAAGCCTGAAAGCGAAAGCAGTGCTTGCCAGCGGTCTGCATATCGTTTTTATCAACGACATCAATGAAGAAACGCTGGAATGGCATTATCAGGAAGGCCTTGCCGCCTATCTTGGCGAACAGCTGCAAGAGGCGGAAACGCTGCCGCCCGAGCCGTGGACGCTCACCCATCAGGATGAAGACGGCGAACTCGATGTCGCACTCGCCTGGGGGGAATATGTGCCGCAGGCCGTCGCGGAAAGCTATGCCAACCTTATTCCCACCACCGGCGGCGGTACGCATGTGAACGGCCTGCGCAGCGGCCTCGTCGAAGCGTTGCGCGAATTCTGCGAATTCCGCCAGCTTTTGCCGCGCGGCGTCAAACTCGGGCCGGAAGATGTCTGGGAAGGCTGCCAGTATGTGCTCTCGGTGAAAATCCCCGAGCCGCAATTCGCGAGCCAAACCAAGGAACGCCTCACCTCGCGCCATTGCGCGGGCTGGGTCGCCAATCTCGTCAAGGACCAGTTTGCGCTTTATCTCAATCGTCACGCCGAAATCGGCGAGGGCATCGCCCAGCTTGCCATCAGCCACGCGCAAAAACGCCTGCGCGCCGGCAAGCAGGTCGTGCGCAAGAAAACGGTAAGCGGCCCGGCGCTGCCCGGCAAACTCGCCGATTGCGTGAGCCAGGACAGCCGCGAAAGCGAACTTTTCCTCGTCGAGGGCGATTCTGCGGGCGGCAGCGCCAAGCAGGCGCGCGACCGGCAAACCCAGGCCATCCTGCCGCTGCGCGGCAAAATCCTGAATACCTGGGAAGTGGATTCGGCGGAAGTCATGGCCAGCCAGGAAGTGCATGATATCGCGGTTGCCATCGGCATGGATCCGGGCAGCGACGATCTCTCCGCGCTGCGCTACGGCAAAGTCTGCATTCTGGCCGACGCCGATTCCGATGGCCTGCATATCGCGACCCTTATCTGCGCGCTGATGGTGCGCCATTTCCCCGCGCTGGTGCGCGCCGGGCATTTGTACGTCGCCATGCCGCCGCTGTATCGCCTGGACGCGGGCAAGCGCGTGGAATACGCGCTTGACGACAGCGAACGCGACGCACTCATTCGCGCCATCCGCCGCGACGGCTTTACCGGCAAAATCAACGTCACCCGCTTCAAGGGCTTGGGCGAAATGAACCCGCCGCAATTGCGCGAAACCACCATGAATCCCGATACCCGTCGCCTTGTGCAGCTCGTGCATGAGGAAGGCGACGTCATGGATGCCATGCTCGACATGCTGCTCGCAAAAAAACGCAGCGCCGACCGCCGCGATTGGCTGGAACGCCAGGGCGACGAAGCGGACAACCTCGATGCGCTCGCGCCGGAAGCAGAAATGATGGAATGAGAAATTTTCTCACCAATAAGCGCTTATCGTGATAAAATTTCTCACGATAAGCGCTTATTGGTGGTAAAAATACATTATTTTTATCAAATTTTTGAGAAATCAAATTTTATAACAACTATCTGCCATGCGGGCAAAATCTGCACATGGGCGCGCCTTTGAGGCTGAAAAATGTTTTCCCGTTTCTTCCCTGCCCTTCATGCGCGCAAAAAGCGGCAAAACCCGGCTGAAACCATTTGCATTTTCCAAAATGCGGGCTTAGAATGCGCGCTTTCTTTTTAGCCAGACAACGAGGATTTGAATGCCAAGTGTAAAAGTACGTGATAACGAGCCTTTTGACGTCGCCCTGCGCCGTTTCAAACGTTCTTGTGAAAAAGCCGGTGTGCTCGCCGAAGTGCGCAGCCGCGAGTTTTACGAAAAGCCGACCCAGGAGCGCAAGCGCAAACTGGCTGCGGCCGTGAAGCGCAATGCCCGCCGCATCAAGAAAGAACGTGGCCGTTTCGAGCGTCTGTACTGATACACGCCCATGAGCATCCGTGCCGCCGTGAATGCTGCCATCAAGGAAGCGATGGTGGCGAAAGACAAGGATACCTTGCAAACCCTGCGCATGGTCAGTGCCGCATTCAAGCAGATCGAAGTCGATCGCCGTGTGGAAGTGAGCGATGAAATCGCCCTGACCGAACTGGTGCGGCAGGTCAAGCAGCGCCAGGATGCGGCAAGCCAGTTCCGCAATGCGGGGCGCGAAGACCTCGCCTTGCAGGAAGACAGGGAAATTGCCGTCATTCAGCGTTTCCTGCCGGAAGCGATGAGCGAAGCCGATATGCAGGCGCATGTTGACCAATTGCTGGAAAACAGCGAGCTGCCGCGGGAAATGAAATCCATGGGCAGCCTGATGGCGCAACTCAAAAGCGAGTTGGAAGGCCGGGCTGACATGGCACAAGTCAGCAAATATCTGCGCAGCCGCTTGCAAGGCTGAAACAGGATGCCGTGAAGCGCATCGCCAAAACGTTCATTGATGAACTTGTCGCGCGCACCGACCTGGTCAGACTGGTCGGTGCGCGCGTTCCTTTGCGCAAGAAAAGTGGCAGCAACCATTGGGCATGCTGCCCGTTCCATGAGGAAAAGACGCCCTCGTTCAGCGTGAATGAAGCGCAGCAGTTTTATCACTGCTTTGGTTGCGGCGTTGGCGGCGATGCCATCCGTTTCCTCATGGATCTGGATAATTTGACGTTTGTGGAAGCCATTGAACAGCTGGCTGATTTCAACGGCGTTGCCGTGGAATACGAGGCCAGCCACGATGACGGCCATGAAAGACGCAGCCGCGCGCGCTTCGATGAAGGCTTGCTGTGCCTGCAAGCGGCAGCCGAATTTTTTGTTGCCCAGCTTTACGGAGATTCTGCGCAGGCAAGCCGCGCCTATCTGCGCGAACGCGGCCTGAAAAAATCCACGCTCGAGCATTTCATGCTGGGTTATGCACCACCCGGCAATGCCTTGCGCGAGCATCTGCTCGGCCAGTATGAAGAAGCCTTGCTGCTGGAAACCGGGCTTATCGGCAAGGCAGAAGACGGGCATACTTACGACTGGTTTCGCGACCGCATCATTTTTCCCATCCATAACGTGAAAGGCCAGGTGATTGCCTTTGGCGGCCGGGCAGTGGGCAATGCCATGCCCAAATACCTGAACTCCCCGGAAACGCCATGGTTTTCCAAGCGGCATGAGCTGTACGGCCTGTATCAGGCGATAAAGGCAGCGCATCGAGGCAAAAAGCTCTTGGTCACGGAAGGTTACATGGATGTGGTCAAGCTTGCGCAGCATGGCATGGATTATGCCGTGGCGGCGCTCGGCACGGCCATTGGCGAAAGTCACATTGTCCAGCTGGGCAAGCGCGCCGGCAAAGTCACTTTTGCCTTTGATGGCGACCAGGCTGGCGAAAAAGCGGCGGAGAAAGCGCTTGATGCCATTTTTGGCCAGCTCAACGAGCAATGCGAGTGGCGTTTTGCCTTCCTGCCGCCCGGTGAAGATCCTGATTCTCTGGTGGCGAAAAAAGGCATTCATGCCATGCAGGATGTGCTGGATGCGAGCATTACGCCTTCCGGTTTTCTTTTGCGTCTTTTGGATGATGGCGCGGGCGAATCGCGCTCGGTGGAAGGAACCACGGCGCTGATCGCGGATGCGCGCCAGTGGCTGAAGAAATTGCCGCAAGGCGCGTATCGCCAGTTGCTGACACAAGCGGTGCAGGAGCGTTTTGCATTGGGCGCTGCCTTGCAGGATGGTTTGCCGGCGCCGGCTTCGGCGCGCAAACCGGTACGGGCACGAGAATCGGTACGCCAGGTGACGGGCGCGGATTTGCGTTTGCTCGCGATTTTGCAGACTTGTCCGCGCTGGGCATTTACCGCTTCTGCCGCGCTGGAAGCCATGCAGGATGAGTTGCCGCTTTGCAGCGAACTGGCCTACCGCATTTGTGCCTGTGGCGATAACGAAGCGGTATTGGCGCAGTTTGTGGCGGAACATGATATTGCTGGCAGGCTCGAGCCGGTGGCGCGTACGCTTGGCGTGCTTTCCGAGAAAGAATTGCTGCTGGAGCTGGAAGATACGCTGGCGCAAATGCTGGTTCGGCGTGAACAGCGCAGCGGACGTCTTGAAAAATTGCGGGGCTGACCGCATATAGCCTGCCTTGAATCCCGGTTCGGGGCAGTTGGTTTTATTTTTGGGGGGAAGCGGATGAGCGATTTTGAACGCGAACACGATGATGACGATCAGGACGATATCAAGGAACTGATCGAGCGCGGGCGTGAGCAGGGATTCCTGACGTACGAGGAAATCCACGAGACTTTGCCCGAGCATGTGCTGGAAGGCGACAAATATGAAGAAGTGGTCGCGTTGCTGGTGGAAATGGGCATTGACGTGGTGGAAGCGCCGCCGGAAGACGGTGATAACGTCGTCGCCAGCGAAGACGAGGAAGTGCCGGGCAATGTGCTGCTCCCCGAAAGCGAAATCGGCCGCACCACCGATCCGGTGCGCATGTATATGCGCGAGATGGGTGCCGTTGACCTGCTGACCCGGGAAGGGGAAATCGCCATCGCCAAGCGCATCGAAGCGGGGCTGGACATGGTTCAGCGTACGCTGGCCAATTTCCCTCTGTCCGTTGCGGCCCTGCTGGCCGAATTCGCGAAGATCGAAGGCGGCGAAGGCAAGCTGGCGGATCTGGTCAATGGTTATGGCGATCCCTTTGCCGGCAAGGAAGAGGAAATTCTCGCCACCGATGGGGACGACGAAGAAGATGCGTCCTTGACTGCCGACATGGATGACGAGGATCTCGACGAGGAAGGCGAGGGCGCTGCGAGCCCTGCCATCAATGCCGATACCATGAACGAGGCGCGTGAGAAGCTGGTTGAGCTGGCGGGCGTTTACCGCAAGCTGGAAGCCGGACTTTCCAAGGGGCATGCGCTCTCTTCCAAGAAAAACAGCCAGCTGCATGAAGAAGTGAAAGAAATCATGTCGGCGTTTTCTTTCCCGCAACAAACCATTGATCTCATGGAAGCGCAGCTGGAAATGCCGATCGAGCAAATCCGCCAGATCGAGCGCAAACTGATGCGCCTGGTGATTGATCGTGCGGGCATGCCGCGCAAGAGCTTCGTCAAGGAATTTCCGGGATTTGAAACCGATCTCAACTGGGTGGTTGCGCAGAGCAAGGAACGGCGCAAGTACGCGGAAAAATTGAAAACCATGATTACCGAGGTGCAGGCCGAGCAGGAAAGATTCCTCGAGCTGGAAAAGCACTACGGTATGCCGGTGGGCGAAATCAAGGAAATCTACCGTCAGCTGACCATCGGCAAGGCGCAGGCCAAGCGTGCCAAGGAAGAAATGGTGGAAGCCAACCTGCGTCTGGTGATTTCCATCGCCAAGAAATATACCAACCGTGGCCTGCAATTCCTGGATCTCATTCAGGAAGGCAATATCGGCCTGATGAAAGCGGTGGACAAGTTCGAATACCGGCGCGGCTTCAAGTTTTCCACCTATGCCACCTGGTGGATACGCCAGGCGATTACCCGCTCCATCGCGGATCAGGCGCGCACCATTCGCATTCCCGTGCACATGATCGAAACCATCAACAAACTCAATCGGGTATCGCGCACGTTGGTGCAGAAGAACGGCCGTGATCCCACCCCGGAAGAATTGGCGGAAGCGATGGAAATGCCGGAAGACAAAATCCGCAAGGTGCTGAAAATCGCGAAGGAACCGATTTCCATGGAAACGCCAATCGGTGACGACGAAGATTCGCATCTTGGCGATTTCATCGAGGATTCCAATATCCAGTCGCCGCTCGATGCCGCTACCACGCGCGGGCTTTCCGAAGCGACCAACGAAGTGCTGGCCACGCTCACGCCGCGCGAAGAGCGGGTCCTGCGCATGCGTTTTGGCATCGACATGAACACCGACCACACGCTGGAAGAAGTGGGCCGCCAGTTTGATGTCACGCGCGAGCGCATTCGCCAGATCGAGGCCAAGGCGTTGCGCAAACTGCGCCATCCCAACCGTTCGGAATTGCTGAAAAGCTTTTTGAATGATTGAGAAAAAAGGGAGCACAGGCTCCCTTTTTTCATGCATTTTTGAGTGAGGCCGGGGCGTTGGGCGCGGTTTCAGCGCGCGACGGATTCCAGCAAGGCCTTGACCGGAGAGAGATCATAGCCGATCGCTGCGGCCTGCGTCATCAGCTGTTGCGCATCCGCGCCATGCGCTGCTTCTCCCAGCGCCCAGATGATACAGCTGCGGGTACCGCTGCGGCAGTACATCAGCGTGGTTTTGCCGCCTTGCAGCGCCTGCCAGGTGCCATCAACCATGGCGGCGGGAAATTCTCCGGCCACGGGATAGTGCAGGGCGGTGATGTTTTCCGCAGCCGCTGCCTGGGTGATATCGGCAAAGTCCGGCTGCTCCGGGCTTTCGCCATCGGGGCGGTGGCATATGATCTGCTCGATGCCCGCCGCCCTGAGTTGCGGCACATCCTGCGGCTGGATTTGTGTGGCAAAGTACAGATGCTCGTTCAGCTGTTTCATGTGATTTCCTGTTGAAGATGGAAATCGAAATCTATCATGCCGTCAGGGCGTTTGCAGGATTCTTTGCGCCATGTTTCCAGCGCAAACGGATGATGGCAAATGCAAATGCGTTTGCAGTTGCAAAACAATATTTATCAAAAATAGTCATTTTATAGTCTATTTTTACCATTAATAAGCGCTTTGTATGAGAAAATTTATCGCAATAAGCGCTTATTGATGAGAAAATTTACCATTTCTTCTTTGCGGACGTGAATAAATTTTCAGCCAGCCGTTGACAGCTTTTTTTCGCCTGTGCCAGAATGCAGCCTTCTTTCATTCACCGGCCAAGCCATGACAGCGATTTTCGTTCATAAGCTTCTTAGCCTTCTCCTGCTCCGCAGGGAGGGCTGACCGGTATTTTGGGCAACCCTCCGCAGACAAAAGGGTTGCCACACGGAATCGCCATAGAACTCCTGTAGGGCAATCCCCGCAGGAGTTTTTTTTATCCATCTTTGAGGACAGACGATGAGAACCATCAAAATTTTCGACACCACCATGCGCGACGGCGAGCAGACCCCGCGTGTTTCCATGAACAAGGAAGACAAGATCGCGATCGCGAAACACCTCGAAGCGATGGGCGTGGACGTGATCGAAGCGGGCTTTGCCATTGCTTCCGAAGGCGATTTCGAGGCGGTAAAAGCGGTGGCGGAAGCGGTGGAAAAGCCGATCGTCTGTTCGCTGGCGCGCGCGGTGAAAGGCGATATCGAACGCGCGGCGGAAGCGCTCAAAAATGCCAAACATCCGCGCATTCATACGTTTATCGCGACGAGCGATATCCATCTGGAGCACAAGCTGAAAATCTCGCGCGAGGAATGTTTGCAGCGCGCGGTGGAGATGGTCGCTTACGCGAAAACCTTCGTCGATGATGTGGAATTTTCCTGCGAGGACGCGACGCGCAGCGACTGGGATTTTCTCGTAGAAGTCTATTCGGCGGTCATCGAAGCGGGCGCGACAGTGATCAACGTGCCTGATACCGTGGGCTTTACCTTGCCGCAGGAATATTTCGATCTGATCAGTTACCTGAAGAAAAACGTGCGCGGCGTGGAGAAAGTGGATATTTCCCTGCACGGTCACAATGATTTGGGCATGGCGACGGCCAATGCGCTTTCCGGCGTGCTCGCTGGCGCGACGCAGATTGAAGTGGCGATGAATGGCCTGGGCGAGCGCGCGGGCAATACTTCTTTGGAAGAAGTGGTGATGGCGCTGGATACGCGCCAGGATTTCTATCAGGCGAAAACCAATATCGTCACCGAAAAAATCTATGAAACCGCCAAACTGGTGAGCGCCATTTCCGGCATCGAAATCACGCCGGTGAAGGCGATTACCGGCGCCAACTGCTTCCTGCACGAATCCGGCATCCATCAGGACGGCTTTCTGAAAGCGCGGCAAACCTACGAAATCATGGATCCGGCGCGCATCGGCATTCCGCCCAACGATGGACTGGTGCTCGGCAAGCACTCGGGCAGAAGCGCTTTCCGCCATTTCGTGCACACGCACGGCTACGATCTGGACGACGCGCGCCTTGATGCCGTCTTCGCCGAATTCAAGAAACTGACCGATCGCAAGAAATACATCACCATCGAAGACATCTCTGGCCTCATCGCCAAGCAGGATGTGCCGTTTGACGATTACCACCTCATTTCCTACAGCGCGCAGAACGACAGCGCGGGCAAGGTAAGCGTGACCGTGACCATGAGCCGCGAAGGGCGCGAACGCACGGCAACCGCCAGTGGCAATGGCCAGGTCGATGCCGCTTTCAATGCCATCAACCAGATGGTGGGCGCGGCGCTGGATATCGAGGATTACCAGATCAATGCCGTATCCAGCCACAGCAACGCGCTCGGCGAAGCGCGCATCCGCATGCGCCATGGCGATGAGGTGATCAACACCTCGGGGCTGGACAAGGACATTATCTTCGCCTCGATGATGGCCTATGTGCAGGGTATCAACCGTTTCGGGCTGTAACGGCAGTGTTGCCGCGTGGCTTCGACAAGCGCGCTGAGCTTGTCGAAGTGCGCTTGTCGGATAACGCAATCATTTATAAGACATCAGGAAATTTATGAAAACTTTCAATATTGTCTGTCTGCCCGGTGATGGCATTGGCCCGGAAATTGTCGAGAGCGCCAAGGCCGTGCTGGATGCGGTATGTCCGCGTTTTGGCCTTGCGCTCAATTTTCAGGATTTTGCCTTTGGCGGCGCCGGGATAGACCATTACGGCGAGCCCTATGCGCCAGAAGTGCGCGATGCGGTGCTGGCATCCGATGCCGTCTTTCTCGGCGCAGTTGGCGGACCGAAATGGGATGATGCGCCAGTGCGCCCCGAAGCGGGTTTGCTTGCCTTGCGCAAGTCGCTGGATTTGTTCGCCAATGTGCGTCCGCTTGCCGTTTCCGGTGCGCTGGTCGCGCATTCGCCATTGAAGCGCGAGATCGTCGAAGGCACGGATTTGGTGATTGTGCGCGAACTTTCCGCAGGCGCCTATTTCGGCGAACCGCGCCGTCTGGACGAGACAGAAGCACTTGATTCGATTACCTACACCCGCGCGGAAATCGAGCGCGTGGTGCGCTATGCCTTCGAGATGGCGCGCACGCGGCGCAAAAAGCTCACCTCGGTGGACAAGGCCAACGTGATTGCCACCTCCAAACTGTGGCGCAAGGTCGTGAACGAGATGGCCGCCGACTATCCCGATGTGGCGCTTGAGCACATGCTGGTCGATGCCATGGCGATGACGCTGGTCACCCAGCCAACCGCCTACGACGTGATCGTCACCGAAAACCTCTTTGGCGACATTCTTTCCGATGAGGCGAGTGTTTTGGGCGGCAGCCTCGGCGTACTGGCCTCGGCGAGCTTCGGCAGTCTTGGCATTGCCCTTTATGAACCGAGCCACGGCAGCGCTCCCGATATCGCCGGCAAAGGCATCGCCAACCCGATTGCCACGATTCTCTCGGCAGCGATGATGCTGCGCCACAGCTGCGCGGCGGACGATGCCGCGCGCGCCATCGAAGCAGGCATCGCCACCATGATGGAAAACGACTGGCTCACTGCCGATCTCAATCGCGAAAATCCCCTGAACACCAAAGCATTTACCGACAAACTCATCCAGCACATCCCTGCATGAACGAGGCATCATCATGAGCACACTTTATGACAAACTGTGGCAAAGCCACGTCATCGCCGGCGAAGGCGAAGCCCTGCAACTCCTCTATATCGACATGCACTTCATCCATGAAGTCACCACCCCGCAGGCATTTGACGGCCTGCGCCAGGCCGGGCGCGGCGTGCGTCGTCCCGACAGAACCTTCGCCGTGATGGATCACAACACGCCCACCATCCTCGAAGACCGCAAGCACATCACCGATGAAGTCTCGCGCGCCCAGCTCGAAGCGCTCGCCAAAAACTGCGCCGAGTTCGGCATCGAACTGGCCGACATGTTCGACGATCGCAACGGCATCGTCCACATGGTCGGCCCCGAGCTGGGCCTCACCCAGCCCGGACGCACCATCGTCTGCGGCGATTCGCACACCGCCACCCACGGCGCCTTTGGCGCGCTTGCCCACGGCATTGGCACTTCCGAAGTCGAGCACGTCTTGGCCACGCAAACCCTGTGGCAGAAAAAGCTCGCCAACCTCGGCGTGAAAGTCACCGGCAAATTGCGCCCGGGCGTCTATGCCAAAGACGTCATCCTCCATATTCTCGCCAAACACGGTGTGGCCGTTGGCAGCGGCTATGCCATGGAATTTTTTGGCGAAACCATCGAAAATATGAGCATGGAAGAGCGCATGACGCTCTGCAACATGTCCATCGAAGGCGGCGCCAAAGTCGGCCTCGTCGCCCCGGATGACACCACCTTTGCCTACGTCGAAGGCCGCCCGCACGCGCCCAAGGGCGAGGCATTCGCGGCAAAAGTCGCCGAATGGCGCCAGCTCAAAACCGACAGCGAAGCCGATTTCGACCGCGTGATCGAAATCGACGTGAGCGACTTGCGCCCGCAAGTCACCTGGGGCACCAACCCCGGCATGGGCGGCGATTTTGCCCAGCCGGTGCCGGCAGAAAGCGATCACAACATCGAAAAAGCCCTGCAATACATGGGATTGAAAAGCGGTCAGAAAATTGCCGACATCCCCGTGCGCCACGTCTTCATCGGCTCGTGCACCAACGCGCGCCTCTCCGACCTGCGCGAAGCCGCCGCTTACCTGAAAGGGCGCAAAGTCGCGCCGCACATCAGCGCCGTCATCGTGCCCGGCTCCATGCAGGTGAAACACGAAGCGGAAGCGGAAGGACTCGACAAAATCTTTCTCGAGGCGGGCTGCGAATGGCGCGAGCCGGGCTGCTCGACGTGCCTGGGCATGAACCCCGATCTCATCCCCGCCGGTGAACATTGCGCCTCGACTTCCAACCGCAACTTCGAAGGCCGTCAGGGCAAAAACGCGCGCACCCATCTCGTCAGCCCCGCGATGGCCGCTGCCTGTGCCGTTGCCGGCCATTTTGTTGATATCAGCCAGCCGGACTGGGATAAAGACTTGTGATGGTAATTTTTATCATTATTAAGCGCTTTAATGGTGAAAATTTACCGAAATAAGCGCTTATTGGTGATAAAAAATAATTATAAATGGAGAAATTATGAAAAATAACTTTCTGGTAATGCCGGCAATGCCTGCCGTCGCTCGCTATTTGATTTTACAAAAAGACAAAAAATAGATATTTCTTACCATCAGCAAGCGCTTATTGCGGTAAAAAACAACTATTGAAGCGCTTGGAATTGAGAAAAAACATCATTGAAAACACAGGAAATCCATCATGACGCCACTCACCCAATACACTTCCACCGTCGTTGCCGTGATGAACGACAACATCGACACCGACATCATCATCCCCAAGAACTATCTGAAAAGCATCTTCAAGACCGGCTTCGGCGAATTCGCTTTCGACCCGTGGCGCTACCATGAAGACAGAAGCCTGAACACCGATTTCCCCCTGAACCGCCCCGAGCACCAGGGCGCGGGCATTCTCGTTACCGGTGACAACTTCGGCTGCGGCTCCTCGCGCGAACACGCCGCCTGGGCGCTACAGGATGCGGGCTTGCGCGTCATCATCGCTGGCGGCTATTCCGATATTTTCTACAACAACTGGCTCAATAACGGCAACCTGCCCATCGTGCTGCCGCGCGACGTGCGCGAAAAACTCGCCGCGCTTCCTGCCGATGAAACGATTACCGTCGATCTCGAGCAATGCCGGGTCATCACCGCAGGGGGTACATATCCCTTTGAAATCGCGGAAAACTGGCGTTACCGCTTGCTGAACGGCCTTGACAGCATCGGCCTGACCCTGCAACACGAAGCAGCCATCGAGGCGTATGAAAAAGCCCATGGCTGATATATTTTTTGGATAAAAATAGTTGTTTTTTACCATTATAAAGCGCTTTTGATGAGAAATTTTCTCGGCATAAGCGCTTGTTGGTGAGAAAAAACAGTATATCCATTTAGCCTATCCTCACACAAATCTCTGACAACAGAAGACGCAGACGTAGGGACGTAGCCTGCTACGTCCCTGAATGAGCAAGCACATGTACCACAGACGTTGCAGGCAACGTCCCTACAGCCAATCGTGACGCCGTTGCGCAGCGATAGTAGGCGCAGGTTAGATGGCAAGCTTTGCCGAACCCCAACATTTTGCCATCTGCACTGAGGTTTGCCTTCGGCTCACCATCGGGTCGCCTTCGCTCTGTTTGCTTTTGGAGAGTCGTTGCAGATTTTTTGAGTTGGATGATTATGGCTTACCGTGAATACTGTTCACGATATTGCCGCACAAAGTCAGCCAGCGCCAGCGCGCGGTGGCTGATGCGGTTTTTCTCTTCCGGCGAGAGTTCTGCGGCAGTTTTCTCCACATCAGGCAACCAGAACAGGGGATCGTAGCCAAACCCGTTCTCTCCGCGACCTTCATGCAGGATTTCACCATGCCATAGCCCTTGGGCAATGATGGGCAGGGGATCGTCCGCATGGTGGACGTAGGCAATGGCACAAACATAGTACGCATGACGCTGTTTTTCTCCGGCGAGCATTTTCAATAACTTTTCGTTATTGGCGGCATCGTTGCCGTGTGCGCCGCCATAGCGCGCGGAGTAGATACCGGGCTGTCCGCCGAGTGCCGGAACGCAAAGGCCGGAATCGTCGGCAATGGCAGGTTTGCCGGTGGCTTTTGCGGCATGGCGTGCCTTGATCAGGGCATTTTCGATAAAACTCAGGCCTGTTTCTTCCGCATCATTAACGCCAAGCGTCTGCTGGCTGATGGCAACAAGATCAAAGTCGGCAAGTACGGCGTTGAGTTCGATGATTTTTTTTGCATTGCTGCTGGCAAGGACAATGTTATGGGGCATTTCAGGGTTCTCCGCATCCGTCGTGCCAGTGCAAAGCGTCGGGCGCGCACGGGTTGATGACAAAGCCGTCGGGCATTGTGAAAGGGCAATTTTGCCCTTGCGGGAGCGATAATGCGCAAGGGCGGGCAGACAGTGCCAGAAGACGGGTTAACCGGCGCTCAATCCCAATGCCTGCTGCTGGATTTGCATGAGCTCGCGAATGCCCTTTTGTGCGAGATCCAGCATGGCATCCAGCTCTTCGCGGCGGAAAGCGTGGCCTTCGGCTGTGCCCTGAATTTCGATGAGAGCACCGGCATCGTTCATGACCACGTTCATATCGGTTTCCGCATCGCTGTCTTCGGCATAGTCAAGATCGAGAATGGGGGTGCCGCGATAAATGCCGACCGAGATTGCAGCCAGCTGGCCATGCAGCGGATTGCTTTTGATGCGGCCCTGGCGGATAAGGGTGCGCACAGCTTCCGCCAATGCGACGAAAGAACCGGTAATGGCAGTAGTACGCGTGCCGCCATCGGCCTGAAGCACGTCGCAATCAATGGTGATGACCCGTTCGCCCAGCGCTTCGAGATCTACTACGGCGCGCAGGGAACGGCCAATCAGGCGCTGGATTTCTACTGTGCGTCCGTTCTGTTTGCCGCGGGCGCTTTCGCGAATGCTGCGATCGTGTGTGGCACGAGGAAGCATGGCGTATTCGGCAGTCACCCAGCCCTGATTTTTGCCCCGCAAAAAAGGCGGGAGTTTTTCGTCAATACTGGCAGTGCAGAGGACATGAGTATCGCCACATTTGATCAGCGCTGAACCTTCGGCATATTTGTTGACGTTGCGTTCGATGATGACGGGACGAAGCTGATCGGGTTGACGTTGGCTAGGGCGCATAATTTCCTCGGAAAAAGCGGGATGATAGCAAAAAACGCTGCAAATGACGGGGCTTTCGTTACAATAGGCGCGCTTGAAATTGAGGAACTGTTTGATGCGAAAGGGAATGACCGGTTTCGGTCGCGCCAGTGGCGAATACGGCAACATGATGTTGCGGGTGGAAATGAAATCGGTCAATCACCGCTTTCTCGATATGCACATACGCTTGCCGGAAGCTTACCGCCATCTGGAAGCGGAAATCCGCCAATTGCTTTCGTCGCGACTGGCGCGGGGCAAAGTGGATCTGTGGTTGGAGGCAAAGCCGGTCGATAACGGGCTGACCAGTACGCTGAATGAAAATGCCTTGTCAGGTTGGCTGGAGGCTATCAGCAATAGCCGCGCATCAGCAGTATTGGGAAAACCCGTTTGGGCGGACATGCTGTCCTTGCCCGGCGTTTTGCAGGCGCAGGAACAGAAAAATGTGCCGGATGCAGAAGTGCTCGCCCTGATAACAGCGGCGCTTCAGGAGCTGTGCCAAGTGCGCAGTACCGAGGGTGAGGCCATTGAGCAATGGATTCTTGCTCGCTGTCATGCGCTGGACGAAGCCACGCGAGTAGTTCGGGAAAAACAGCCTTTGCTGCGGCGGCAGCTGGAAGAAAAGTTGCGCCAGGCCGTGGTGAACCTGCAAGTGGAACTGGATGCTGGCCGTTTTGAACAGGAACTGGTTTATTTGCTGGCGCGCAATGATGTCAATGAAGAAATTGACCGTTTGGCATTGCACGTGCATGAATTGCGGCGCACCTTGCAGCAAGAAGGCTCCGTCGGACGGCGGATTGATTTTCTGCTGCAAGAAATCAACAGGGAAACAAACACGCTGGGCTCGAAATCTGCCGATGCGGAAATTTCGCAATGCGTAGTGAACATGAAAGTCTGGATCGAGCAAATCAGGGAACAGGTTCAAAATCTCGAATGATTTTGAACCGGTCGATGTTGTAAAAAAACCACAGAAAAACGTTTATATATAGGGGATTTTCAGCAAAAAATGCCCTGGTTTAGTGGAATATCGTCAGTAAAATACATGTTGTATTTTTGATAAAGTTATTGATAACTTTATGTTATTGGCGTTTGTTGAAAATGCCGGTAATATTTTTGGTAATGGGTTAATGCCTTTGCGGATTGATGAGGGCATCACATGAAGCTTCACACGGAGAGAAGGAATGAAAAAGATGAAAACACTCAAAATTTTTGTCGCATGCACAGTAGTTTTGGGAATGGCGGGTTGCAGCAATCAAGGCGCACAGCGCGGCGGATTTGCAGAGCAATGGACAAACTTTGGTGGGCCTATTTCTTCTCTCGGAGAAGTTTCTTCCAATATGGCGGGTACTGTTGTTTATCGTACAGACGCTCCTGTTTCGCCAGAGGCAGTCAACGTTTATATGAACGGTGAATATTTGGGATCTTTGCTTCATCAAGGATATAAATATGCGGAAGTTTGCCCGCACAACCAACGCCTAGCCGCAGCATTTACCAGGGATGATCCTGCATATCGCAAAAAAGAAAACGTTGGTCAATATTATGACTTGCCTGCTGGAAAAATAAGTTTCTTCAAAATTATGGAAGACTCATCCGGCAAGCCGACCGTGCTTAGCGTTGATGCCAACACGGCGCGTCAGGATATGGCCAGTTTGAGAAAGCAGGAACATACACTTTCAAGGGTTGTAGGTCGTGATTGCTCGCCGCAGGTTCTGAAAAAATATGTATTGGAAGCTTCAGCACTTTTTGCCTTCGATAAATCTGACTACGCAAATATTTTGCCGCAAGGGAAACAACAAATTGCCGAAGTTATCCGCGACATCAATAATTATATGTCTGACCTAAGCGTGATATATGTTGAAGGGCACACGGACCAACAAGGTAGTGACACATATAACAACGCACTTTCGCAACGTCGTGCGGATACAGTAAAACGTATCTTTACAGAAAGTGGTATTCCACATAATTTGATCAAAGCAGAAGGCAAGGGCGAAACACAACCCGTAGTTACAGATTGCCTTACCCAGCATCGTGCTGGCACCAAAGCACTCAATCAATGCAATCAACCCAACCGCAGGGTAGAAATTACTCTTTATGGCAGAAACCATCACTAAGCTGCCGCTTAATGGATACAGAATTTAATGGAAGGAATTAGTCATGGCTAAACAAATTGTCGTTACTTTGGCAAAAATCAAAGACAGTCCGACAAATGCGGAAATTATCAATCAGTACAATATCCAGTCGGGAAGTGGTGCTGTTCGTATTCAAGCTGTTGATGATATTTATTATCATCTTACTGATGTGAATACTACCTTTGCGCCAGAAAACATCATGGCGCAGCGAGTGGGTAATGATCTCCATATAGCATTTGAAGGAGAAAATATCGCCAATCCTGATCTTGTCATTGAAAATTACTATCAGCTTAATCCTAACGGGCATAAGAACCTGCTTATTGGTATGCATGAAAACGGATCTTTTTATCCGTATGTACCAGAGAGTGCTCAAACTGCTGATGCTGTGCACCTTCTTGCCGAACAGGTGGCTGCTGGACAGGCGCTTGGTGGTGAGTCTTTTGCTGCCATCGTTCCATGGGTTGCGGGCAGTGCAGCAATGATCAGTCCTTTTGCAGTAATAGGTGGAATCGCTGGTTTGGGGCTGGTTGGCGGTGTGATTGCAGCCAGTTCTAAAAATAAAGATAGTGACGATACACCTGCTCCACCGGCCCAAGATCCTGGCACTCTCACTCCACCCTCGCAAGATCCAGGCATTACCCCCCCGCCTCCGCAAGATCCGGGTATTACTC